>NZ_FNEB01000046.1 GCF_900100005.1 Lutimaribacter saemankumensis | reverse complement strand
TTACTCGATGATTTTCGAGACGACGCCGGCGCCGACGGTGCGGCCGCCTTCGCGGATGGCGAAGCGCAGACCGTCTTCCATGGCGATCGGAGCGATCAGTTCCACGGTGAAGGCCACGTTGTCGCCCGGCATGACCATCTCGGTGCCTTCCTTCAGCGTCACCGTCCCGGTCACGTCCGTCGTGCGGAAGTAGAACTGCGGACGGTAGTTCGCGAAGAACGGCGTGTGACGGCCACCCTCTTCCTTCGTCAGGATGTAGGCTTCGGCTTCGAACTTCGTGTGCGGCGTCACCGAACCCGGCTTGCACAGCACCTGGCCACGCTCAACCTGGTCACGGTCCACACCACGCAGCAGCGCGCCGATGTTGTCGCCCGCTTCGCCGCGGTCCAGCAGCTTGCGGAACATCTCGACACCCGTGCAGGTCGTCTTCTGCGTGTCCTTGATGCCGACGATTTCGATCTCGTCGCCAACGTTGATCACGCCACGCTCGACACGGCCGGTCACAACCGTGCCGCGGCCCGAGATCGAGAACACGTCTTCGATCGGCATCAGGAACGGCTGGTCAACCGCACGCTCCGGCGTCGGGATGTACTCGTCCACGGCCGCCATCAGCTCCTTGATCTTCTCTTCGCCGATTTCCGGGTCACGCCCTTCCATCGCCGCCAGCGCCGAGCCTGCAACGATCGGAATGTCGTCGCCCGGGAAGTCGTACGAGCTCAGCAGCTCGCGCACTTCCATTTCCACCAGCTCCAGCAGTTCCTCGTCGTCCACCTGGTCGACCTTGTTCAGGAACACCACCAGCGCCGGAACGCCAACCTGGCGCGCCAGCAGGATGTGCTCGCGGGTCTGCGGCATCGGGCCGTCAGCCGCGTTCACAACCAGGATCGCGCCGTCCATCTGCGCCGCACCCGTGATCATGTTCTTCACGTAGTCGGCGTGGCCGGGGCAGTCCACATGCGCGTAGTGGCGCGCGTCCGTCTCGTATTCAACGTGCGCCGTCGAGATCGTGATCCCGCGGGCCTTCTCTTCCGGCGCGCCGTCAATCTGGTCATACGCCTTGAAATCGCCGAAATACTTCGTGATCGCCGCCGTCAGCGTCGTCTTGCCGTGGTCAACGTGACCAATCGTGCCGATGTTCACGTGCGGTTTGCTGCGTTCAAACTTTTCCTTTGCCAT
>NZ_FNEB01000026.1 GCF_900100005.1 Lutimaribacter saemankumensis | reverse complement strand
GAAAAGGCTCGCAGCTGCTGAACACGCCGCCGGCGGATCTCCGACGCAAACATCGGCCCGAACCTGTTCCACCAGAACCGGATGGTTTCATGGCTGACGTCGATGCCGCGTTCGTGGAGCAGGTCTTCGACATTTCTGAGTGACAGCGGAAACCGGACATAGAGCATCACCGCCAGGCGGATGATCTCGGGGCTGGTTTTGAAATACTTGAAAGGCGAACGCTTGGTCATCTTCAAAGGCTACGAAAGCCCCCTGCCCGCCTCAAGACAAGTTCCTCTGACAATACCCACCGTTGATCTTCACGAAAACCTCGTCGACATGCCATTGCCATGGCGAGAATGCACGCAGCTGCTGCACACGCCGCCGACGGTTTTCAGATGCCAACATCGGGCCAAACCGGTTCCACCAGAACCGGATGGTTTCATGGCTGACGTCGATGCCGCGTTCGTGGAGCAGATCTTCGACGTTTCTCAGCGATAGCGGAAACCGGACATAGAGCATCACCGCCAGGCGGATGATTTCGGGGCTGGTTTTGAAATACTTGAAAGGCGAGCGTTTGGTCATCTCGAGAGGCTACGAAAGTCCCCTGCTCGCCTCAAGCCAAGTTAATCTGACAAGACCGCCGGATATGTTAGCGACGGTCCGTTAGTTTCCCGAGAGTGCTTTCTAGCGCGCTTTTCATCTTGCCGGCTGCGCCCCTCGTCGCCTGTTCTAAAGTCGAAGCCGAATCCGTGACTGCCATAGGCTGCTGGCCTTTGAGCCGTGCCTCCAGAACGCATTTTATATCATCTGGGCCGGACTTGTCGGCGTTGGCATCACTGAGATGGACCTCGATTCTGGTTATATGTTCTGCAAGGTAGGCCAGATCGTGCTGTACCAATCCCGTAATTTGGGCCGTGATGGCTTCACTCCCCTTGATGCTGTTATCTGTACTGACTTCGATATGCATTTTGGCGTCCTTCGAAAAATCCCCAAAAAATGGGAGGGATAGCTTTGTAGAGCTTATAACTCTATCACGACAGGCAGCGCCGTGCGTTGCTTTGAATCAAATGTCGGACCAACGGAGCTTCCCTGATGGCAGTTTTGTCCGCATAGCGGTCGTCTGCCCAGACCGCGGCGAAAGTCTGCTTTGCGGACAAAGCCGCCTGATGCTGGCGCAGCGAACTTCGCGGCCGCGCGTCCACCAAAAAATCACGGATCAGGACGCGGCACTGCAGCACGATTTCCCGAAGGCAGTCATTGAGACCTGCCAAGTTTGCCCAATCCCAAACCAGTCGTTCGCGGCGCCAACTACAGAGGTCTCAGTTGCGGACAAGGCATCTGTGCGAATTTTCTTTAACGCTGGCGAAGAGTCCTCGCGGTCTCTTTGGACTCGTTCGGGGCAACCTTTTGAGCGGCATGTTTAGTGTTGGCGGATTTGAAAGCGCCTGCCTTTTCGGGCCCAGCATAGGTATCTATGGTTATGCCTGCGTGCTGTCGGTCCGTTTCTGCCGCAGTGCGAGCACAACAGTCACAACGGACCCTGCCAGAAAAAAGATCGAGATCCAGCTGGAAAACAGGAAATAAGGATCTCCGCCCGTGGCCGAGAAGGCCTGTCGCGCGCTGTTCTCAAGGCTTCCCCCCAAAACGAAAGCAATCACAAAAGGCAGAGGGGACATATCGACCTTGCGCATCAAATACCCCAAAATTCCAAAGCCCAAGGTGAACCAAAGCGACTCCATGCTTGGTTCCTGGGCATAGACAGCAGTCAAGGTTAGAAGCAACACGACAGGCAGCAAGGTTCGTTTTGGCACCCTTACCATGACCGTCGCGGCCCGCATGAACGCCCCACCAAAGGTCCAGTTGACGAGGTTGGCAAACAGCATCGCAGTGAACAATCCGAATACCAAGACGAGCTCGGTGTTCACAACGCTTTCGCTGAAGCGAAACACCGAAGGTCCTGGTGTAAACCCTCCGATGGAATCGGTTGCGAGGATAATAAAGACTGCCGCGGCGTTTCCAGGAATGCCCAGACCGAGGACTGGAATCAGATTTGATCCGGAAACCGAACTGTTGGCGGCTTCAGTCGCTGCCACTCCTTCGATTACGCCTTCACCGAATGCCGGCGCACCTTCTGATCGACGGCGTTCATGTCGTGCGCGCCCCAGCTGGTATCCAAGCGCTGCTGCCAGCGTCGTTCCAATTCCAGGGAGTGCACCAATAATCGTGCCCACGATTGACGACTGGCCAATGTAGGGAGCGATGCGCAGGATTTCCGCGCGGGTTAAGCGCTGGTCCCCGTGATCGACAATCCGTTCAAGTGCTCCAGACAGATTGCTTCTGTGCCAAAGGTCTTCGTATTCTTTCAGAACCGCGCCGACGATCAGGATCCCCAGAATTGCCGTCATAATTGAAAACCCGCCTGCCAAAGCGTCGGTTCCCAAAGACAGGCGTGGGTAAAAGTCTTCGCCACCGCCGATGAAAACAGCAATCAATCCCAATGCGACCGAAATCAGCCCTTTGCCTGGAGAGCCGCCGATAACTGCCGCAATAAAACTGAGCGACAGGATCAGAAGCGCGGTCTTCTCGGGAAAATCCAGATGCCGCTCAACCATCAAGGCAACGAATGGCGCGCACACGAAAAGCGCAATGTCGGAAAACGTGTCACCAGACACAGAGGACAGATGTGCGACCTTCAATGCCTTGCGGGACTGGCCCTGCTTCGTCAGAGGGTAGCCATCCAATGTGGTCATATAGGCATCCGGTGTCCCGGGGGTGTTGAACAGAATGGCTGGAACCGCCCCTCCGAGCGTCGCACCCTTCATGATGCCGATCAGAAACCCCAAAACTGGCAGCAAGGCTTCGACGTTGTATCCAAAGAACGAAATCAGGATCGGAAGGGAGATCGCCATCGCCATCGGCCCGGCCAGACCAGGCGTTGCGCCAACCAAGATGCCTGTGACCACGCCAGCAAAGACCATCACCAGCGTCAGTGGGATTGGAACACCGAGCAGTTCGAAAGCGGCCGGGCCAAAAATGACAGCCTGTATCCCGGCTGCGATGTAGTCCAGCGGCTGCATCAATAATCACCGTTAGGCGGCAGCAAAAGATCATCAAATGGCACATCGACGAGCGCAACCAAGCCTATTGTCACTACGCCAGCAATCAGGACCGTCCGGGCCTGCAAGCGTCCAGCGGACAAGGAAGCCATTCCACCAATAATTGTGACACCTCCAAGGAAATAACCGATGTATTTCCATGGGAAGGTTTCTCGCAACAGGCGGTACTCTGTGTCCGTAGCGCCGAACCCTTCGGCGATGAGCAGAATGCCCGGACCTGCATGCCGCATCAACAAAAGACCAAGGGCGATGACGGCGACAAGTGCGCCTGTATGCAAAAACGGCGCTATCGATACTTCGGCGGAAGTATGCTTTCGCCGCTCGACCAGCAGAAGCGCACCGCCAATCGCCATCAGGGTGAAGGCGATAGTCGGCGCAAGTGCGTCTCCGATGCTGACTTGGCGACGGACGCGAACGATCAGGCCGGTGCCTGTGTCCTGAGGAATCCAGAGGAACAAACCGACAAGCGCCAAAAGCACCGCGCCACTCCCGATATAGATGTTCAATCGGTACATCTGGCCTTCCTCACAAGGCTGTTGGCCGCGCCAACGCGAGTTGGCACGACCCAGAGGCAAAAACTACTCGGAAGCCGCCTGCATCAGTTCCTTGGCGGATACAAAGCTGCTGTCGATAAAGGCTTGGAGCGCCTCACCCGAAATGGCCTCCCCTCCTCCAAAATTCGCTTTAAGCAGCGCCCCCGCCTTCGTGGTATCGTCCAACACGATTTCCGAAATCGATTGAGCCAATTTGGCCTGAGCTGCGCCATCCATGTCCTTTGGCCCGAAGTACATGAAATAGATATCAAGATTGTACGGCACGCCCAGATCGACCAATAGCGGTGCGTCCGGTGTCAGGTTCAGCGGGCGTGACATGCCCGAAACAAGCTCTACCAATTCGCCAGCTTTGACACCCTTTGAATGAGCCCCGGCGACAAATCCGGCGTCAAGATCGCCAGCATAAAGCGCATTCATCATCCCGCGTCCGCCCTGAACCATCGTAATATTCATTTCGATGCCAGCTGCTTTACCCATCAGATATGTCACATCAGCGATTTTTGGGGTAATAGCGCCAACTCTCAAAGGCTCGCCGGCCTTGGCAGCCGCAACAAAATCATCGAAGTTTTTCCACCCTTTCGAGGCGGGCACGACGAACGCAACTTCAGCCAGCGTCGTGGTGACAATCGGTGTAACATCATCCGGTGTCATGCCGGCGGTGCCGTCTGCCATGCCGTAGTCAAGTGCTTCTGAAATACCCATACCAAAAACGGTGCCATCTGTAGGTGCACCCTGCATTTCCTTTGCCATGATAAGTCCCGCTTTCCCGGGCGTGTTCTGCGGCGTGATCGTCCATCCGTAGCGTGTTTCCAGCTCTTCCGCGATCAATCGTGCCTGGCTGTCTGAGCCTCCCCCGGGAGGGAACGCGATGTGCATCGTGATTGGCCCCGGTGGAGTCCAGTCTTCAGCCTGGCTCGCCGTTGCTGCTATGGAATAGCCAAGCGCGATTGCCCCAAGAGCGAGAAATTTTTTCATGGTAGTTCCTCCCAAAATCTCCATTTTGGAGCGGTAACAGCAATAAACCGGACATGTCAACCTTTTACTGGACATGTCCAGTAAAGGCTCGTATTGAACTCTGAAGCGAAGGATCACCTATGGAGCAAAAGAACCCAAAACCGTTCGACACGACTGAGCCCCTTCAGGAGTCTGTGACGTTCAAAATATCCCGGCTCAGTCAGAGACATGCATCTCAGGCTTCGAGGGTTCTGCGGGAATTGTCGGGTCCACCGCTATCGGAGTGGAGGGTCTTAATGCTGCTGGCGACCTATGGACCCGGCACGGCCGCCGAAATCACAAGGTATCTGCAAACCGACGACTCTTTGATCAGCCGAACAGTAAAAACGATGTTGAGCAAGGGCCTTTTGCAAAGCACTCCCGACCCTAAGGATCGCAGAGCCAGCAAGCTGTCACTTAGCCAGGAGGGAAGCGCTCTTTATGAGCGGATGCGACCAAGCATGCATCGCCGCCGCGTCGCCGTTCATGACGCTCTCAGCCAAGAGGAGCGGGACACGTTACGCGCATTGCTGGCCAAACTGGACAAGCGCATGGATGAAATCGATGAGGACTTACAGAGGTTCATTGAATGACGAGCACACCTACCCCCGTTTCGCACTTGCCACTTGAAGGCGTGAGAGTGCTTGATCTGACCCACGTCATCGCTGGTCCGTTAGCAACTCATCAATTGTGCATGATGGGGGCCGAGGTGATCAAAGTCGAACGCCGGGGGGAAGGTGACGGCATGCGTGCGCTCCGCACACAACCAGACCAAAACGGAGTACCACCAGCGTTCCGTGCCCTGAACGCGGGAAAGAAATCTGTCGAATTGGACCTGAAGGTTGCAAAAGATCGAGATCATCTGCTCACGTTAGCCAAGTCGTGCCAAGTGTTCGTCGAAAACTTCAGACCCGGTGTCGCCAAGCGCCTTGGCGTATCTGCAACAGACATCCGGCGCGTTCGTCCTGACGTGATATACTGCTCCATCTCTGGCTGGGGGCAAACCGGAGAACTGTCTCCGCTACCAGCCTACGATCATGTCATACAAGCCGCCACGGGGATGATGGCGATGCAGGGCTCAGAGGGCCCACCGGTCAAAGTCGGCTTCCCAGTCGTCGATACGGCGACTGGCATGTCGGCAACCACTGCCATTCTGGCAGCTCTGTTGCGCCGCGCAAAAGGCGACACATCGGACATCGAAATTGATGTCTCCATGGTCGACAGCGCGATGCTCCTGATGGCAACCGCCTATGCTCAGACAATCGCTGCAGACGCTGCGCCTCCCCGCGTGGGCAATCGAGGATTTGTTGGCAGTCCAGGCGCGAGCACCTTCGAAACCGCTGATGGTCATGTGTCGATTGCCGCCAATACAATGGGTCAGTTTCGAATATTGTGCTCCATAGTAGGCCGACCGGACTTGGCATTGCCGCCATACCTGCCAGGCGATTTGTCCGACAACGATTTTCTGTTCAACCTTGCCAGCCCCGAACTTGGCTCCGAATTGTCAGCAGAAATTCGAAAACTGGAAGCAGCCGAGTTCGAAAAAGCTCTCATCGCAGGAGGCGTTCCAGCGGCGCGTGTTCGCGATCTTCACGAGTTTCTGACCGAGTTGTACAACAAAACCCCCGGCTTGAACGTTCCGGAAGAACCAACGGCTCTCATGCCCGGCTTTCGCAGCGAAGGCGCTCTCAAAAACGAAAATTTTCAAGCGCCCCTGCTTGGTGAACATTCGAAAGAGGTGCCTAAACCTGCATGAAGTCTCCAAGAAGCGACAGAAAATCAGGCGCTGCGCCGACGAGCCGTCAATGCCAAATCTCCTGCCGCGCATACTGAGTTTCATGGCTGAAATGAAAAACGTTGCCGGAAACTCCAGTTTTGGTCGCGCAACCGTTGTTCATACCGTTCTTGCCCTCCGCGACGCGGCGTAAGGCCGCTTCGTCCGCAACTCGGACATTGGGGCAAGAAAATCCACCGCGTTTATACCGAACGTCTGCTTTTCTTTCTGCGGCGCGGCTATGGATTCAGTGCATAGGGTTTCTGCAGCTGCGAACGTCGGAGCAGGTGCACTTCCGGAAAGGGCTCAAAGCCGCCGTTCGCTGCACTTGGTTCTACCGACCGATTGGTCTGCAGAACGGTCGGCTAAACCAATCTCAGCCAAAAGTGGTTATACG
>NZ_FNEB01000044.1 GCF_900100005.1 Lutimaribacter saemankumensis | reverse complement strand
TATCGGCCGCCGGCTCCCGAAACCATCATCCCAATGGAAACCAGCCCGATCATGCACTAACAATTACCTTGGACCAATCAGATCGGGCTGCTCAGAGTGGCAGCAGGCTTGCGCTCAATTATCACGGCGATAATCGCAGTTGTTCGCTGCAAAGATTAGATTTTCACGGCTTCCAGAAAGGTATCCCGTGGCGCCGATCGGATCATAGGGCGCCTTGGTATCAATCCGAAATTCATACTGGGAAACTTCGGTCAGCCACGACAGTACTTTCTGGTTGGGGATAGGTATTGCCACCATCGTCACCAGTTCATCTTCTTGCCAAATCATTGGATCACTTGTTTCGAGGCTGAATGCATCCGTGAGCAACACGACTCTTAGAGCTACGTCTGCAATCACTTCCGATGGACCGTGGATTTCAATCGCAAGGAACAGGGTTCCAGGAATGTGTTCGACACAGAACTGGTTCAGCTGAAGTTCTCTTTCCGCGTCCGAACTGGGCCTGTTGAAAGCCCGCCAACCATTTTTCCAGAGATCAAGACGCCACGCAGATTGTGCTGGTGGAACCTTGCCGGTTAGTGCCCGCCAGACACGAGGTTCGCTCTTTTCGAAACCCGACGCTTCCGAGCCGGGATAGTGTGAAATTCCCCAGCCATCGATGTCTTCCCGACTGAACCAGATCATGTCGCTAGGATCAGTATAAGTGACAAAGGCCGCAACAGAGCCATGTGACACTCCATTGGAGACAGCGTGCTGGCTCAACACTTCATTGCATTCGGGGTCTGGCACGCCCGAAACCGAACATGAATGTTGCCCGAAACGACCGAAGGACTCCATGGTGCGATATTTCCCAGCAATGAACACAATTGATGCGCACGCGGATGCACAACTGGCACCGTCCGGAATCACGGTATGAAACGGCCGAGTTTTCATGGCTTTGGATATCAAGAGGGCTTCATGCACTCTCCCGCCAGGGATGTCCAGCAAGAGGATGGGCAAGCCATCCCGTCTTTGCGCGACCGCGCTGCATCAGTCGCGAATGGCGGACTCCAGTCTTTCGCTACAATCGCGAAAGGTTCGTGTCAGGGAAGAAAAATTGGACATTCACCGCCAGTATCCGGACCTATTGGTTAGGCGTTCAAGCGCAATACCTGCGCCTCGAACCGTTTCAGCGTGTAACGCGCAAGGCCATAGCCGCAATCTTTCCCTTCAAGCTCAGGGAAAAGCGTCACAATCTCGTCCCGTTCGACCGGCGT
>NZ_FNEB01000018.1 GCF_900100005.1 Lutimaribacter saemankumensis | reverse complement strand
GAAGTGTCGCTGCAAGCCTTGGACGCGCGTTTGCTGATGTGGAAAATCCGTGGAAAGATCGACCGGCTTCAATTGCCTAAGCCGAAATGCGTGATCCAGTTCATTCTCAACGATCCGCCGAACGAAACCGCCAATTACTGGCTGGTGGCCAAGCCCGGCGAAGAAACCGACCTTTGCTACACCGATCCGAAATTCGACGTCGATCTTTTCGTCGTCTGCGAACTGCGCGCGCTAACGTCCGCGTGGATGGGCCACTCGACCTTCGAAAGGGAAATCGACAGTGGGCGCATTTCCCTGACAGGTCATGACCTGATGGAAAGGACTCTGACCAAGTGGCTAATGCGAAGCAGTTTTGCTGAGGTTGCGAAAAGCGCGCAGGTCGAGCAACGCCGAGCTGTCCTTTAGCAACTCGTTTTTGGCGAAAACTACATGGTGCACCGCTGAAGCCACCTTTTCAGCATTTCTAGCCGTTAGTCGTTCTGATCGGCGGGTCAACGCTGAACGACGGTTTTGTCCCGCACACCAGTCATTAGATCCAATTGCAGCGAACATCCACGAAGAGCCCAAGGCAGAAAGTAAGATAAGGCACTCAATTTGATCGGGAGCGCTGCTCGAGGTAGGCTTTCTTCTAAACCATAAGGGAGGGTCCGCCTTGGATAAGCAAATCATCAATCACCCCGATATGCCAGCGCCTTACGGCGCGTATTCCACCGCTGTCCGAGCGGGGGATTTTGTTTTTATATCCGGTCAAGCTGGCGTCGTGCCTGAAACGGGAGCCAAAGCAGGCGAAGACTTCGAAACTCAGGCAAGACAAGCTTTTGAGAACCTTCGGAAATGCCTCGAGTGCTCCGGTTCTTCCTTGGGGGATGTGGTGAAGGTCATCACTTGGCTGGGCGACGCTGAGGAACGGGCAGCCCTCAACGATATGTTTGGCGAGTTCTTCCCAAACCAGCCGCCGGCGCGATCCACTCCAATCGTTGACCTTCCCATGGGTCTTCTGCTCTCGATTGAGGCGATGGCCATCGCTCGGAGTTGAGGTGGCCGGCTGAAATTCTGCATAGTCCCGCCAGCGGACGTTCGCCGAAAGCGTCGCGTACAATCGCTCCGAGCCCGAAGCAGTCGTCAGAACGAAATGAAAGCCCGGCTTACAGCATGGTAGAGTTGTCTTAGGCCTACATTCGGTGCCTACGGCATGCGAATTCTAATTAACCGTGTATCGTCCGCGCCGGGTTGGAGCACGATGAATAGATTGGCGAAATCGGTCTGGCTGATGTCAATGTTCGTGAATACTCCAAGGCCCTCGAGAATGCCTGGGATAGTTTCGGCGTGACCGACGACAAGAACCATGTCCTGTTCATGATCAAAGCTGAGCAGGTCGATCAGACCAGCCGTGTCCGCCCGATCAACCTCGTGAGTAGGCAATTCCAAACTATTGGCAATGATATTCCCCGTCTCCCGGGTGCGTTTCGCATCTGAAGTAAACACAACGTCAAGCTCAGTATGCTGGAGCATTTCTGCCCACGCAGCGGCCCTCACTCTGCCATCGTCGGTAATCGAGGGGTCTTCTCCGATTAGTTCCTTCTCAGCATGGCGAATAACATAAACCGCTTCCTGCGCGGCAGCGGCCGACGACACCAACATCGCAGTAAAAAGTGTTGATAGTAGCAGTCGCATTTTCAGCCCCTCTGCAGTTTCCCCGAGAATAGCAGGAGAACATGCTCCGGCCAATTGCCGCACCTTCATGCCTCGTGGAGCAGCAAGGTCAGTTCTGTCCGCTGACCGGACATTCTTCAAAAAAGCACCCGGCGTCTTCTTCGGCCCTAAGCCGACATCTACGCTCGTCGCTGGCGCCGCGCTGCAGCTTCATCAAACCGGTCATTCGTGCATCGCGCAGCATTTTCAGATGGCTAGTGGCGGCACTGCGGACTATGCCGACGCCAGTCAACTAGGCGAAGAAGAACACCAACGGCACAGGTGCGACGGCGCAGACGATGGTTGCGAGGTATGTTCCGAACCCGTAAAGCCGCGACGCACCGGCCATAAAGGCCAGCCCGCCTCCACCTCCAAGCAGAGAGTTTCCCGGTGTGTTGAGCGCGATCGCTAGCAGGAGATGTCGGTAGCGGTGCAGCCTTCGGCCAAGTGCCGGAGGAAGGATGAGCGATAGCTTATCTGCACGCTCATGTGGGGGCGCGCTATCCAGTTCGACAATGAACGCCGCGGCCTTCGTGAGCCCGAGCCGCCGTAGCCCACGAGCCAGGAGAGGCGCCGGGAAAAACCGCGCGCACAAGAATGAAACAACCAAAGCGCCGACCATTCCGAGATAGACTAGGGGAGCCACTTGCCCGCCAAAAAGAAGCAATAACGCAAATCCAATCTCGGCACCGGGCACGAAGGGGATTGCCGCCAGGACAACGAAGGCGACGAAGGCGGTCATAACGATCCTGTGTATCATCGGTTCGTTCATCGGGCGCATTTCGGGCACGGTCAGGTCTTTCAGGTACCCGCCGAGAAACCAGCCCCCGAGAAGAAGCAGGCCGTAAATGGCAACCGCTCGACGTTTCGCCCAAAGGCCCTTTAGAACCGCGCGCACATCGGGTTCCCGTGCGGGTTCAGTGACCGCATGGACTGAAGCATCTGCGAAAGAGAGGTGGTTTCGACACTCCGCAGCTCATCGCCGACAAAGCTGATTTCACGCCGCGACGTCCAGTACCAACGACGGCGCTCCCATGTGATCTTCACCTGGATCGAGCCGTCCTTTTTGACGAGGCCGTCGTAGTCGAAGCGACCACGGCTGTCGCTTTCAAGTGTGCCTGTAAAACGGACCCCATCTGGGGTCTCTTCCGCATCATAGGTACCGGGAACGAAGCCGCAGCGGGTGCATATGTCAGACCAGAAATGCCCGTCGTTGAAGTGAAGGCTGTCGTCAAGGTCCGGGTTTTCAGCCGGACCAATCATACCTGTGAATGCACGGCCATCTAGAATGCCCGCCGCCGTTGCTGCAACGGTGCTTGCAAACAGGATGGAGAGTGCCAACGCCAATGGCGTGCGAAAAAGCTTGATCAATTGCTTACCTTCTAAACCAGACTTCAGTGTATTCTGGAATTCCTTCCCATGCAATTTGTTGCCATTGCGGCAGTCTAAGGACAACGTCCGCTTTGGGCTCTAAGCCGACTTGCGGCGGTGCGGCAACAACTTTGCCGGCGAGGCCGTTTCTAGTGACCCTTCCGGCCCTTTGCGGACATTCATACAACCTGCGGCGAATGATACCTTCGAGCCCAAAGCCGACGGTCCAAAGGGGGCCTCAACGAGCCGCCAAAAAGCCCTTGCTGGAAAAGCGCCGTCGGTATTCTGCCGGACTTAGGCCAGTCATCTTCTTGAACTGCCGTCGGAACGCTCGCACGTCCGTATACCCAACCGCCTCAGAAATCGCGTCAACGCTCTGGCCGTCCATCTCCAAAAACTGCTTGGCTTCCTCGACCCTCAGCGACTGTAAATAGTCTTTCGCGCTATACCCCGTAGCTGCGCGGAAGCGTCGATCGAACGTACGCCGCGGGAGTCCAGAGCGGGAGATCATGCGCGTCACGGCGTCTCTCTGTCCGTAGGCGTCCGCAAGCCACGCCTGGCACTCCTGGATCACGGCGTCGTCGCTCTGCAACCGTCTCATTGGGGCCGCATAGTGTCTTTGCCCGTCGGGTTTTGGATCAACACAGTAGAACCGCGCTGATTTCGCTGCGTGCTCCGGTCCGATGTAACGTGCAATCAGGTAAAGCGCGAGGTCCTGCCAGGATGCCATACCTCCCGACATAACGATGGAGTCTCCTTCACCGGCAAAAGTAAGTGTACGGTCCGGACAGAACGCCACGCGCGGGTAACGCTTTTCGAAAACCTCAGCCATAGACCAGTGTGCGGTCGCCTCTTCGCCGTCTAGTAGTCCTGCGTCTGCCAAGAGCGCCGAGCCAGAGCAGGCCGTTGCCAAGCGAACGCCAGCCTCGTGCCGCTTCACGACCCAGTCGATCTCCGGTCCCAAGACCTCCCTCGGCGGGGTCATCATACCGATCCTGAAGTTTGGCAGGCAAATGATCTCTGCATCGTTAGCTTCTTCAAGCGTCGCGTCAGGCATCACTGGTACGCCGCTGATGCAGCGGAACGGTTTTTTGGTTCTGGCGACAATTCTTACACGTGTCATTGGTGGGGTCGACGCGCCCTCGGTGAGGTAGGACCACGCCGACCCTACCGAAGTTAGCAGATCATAGATGCCGTAGAGAATGGCGCCCCTGCAACTCTCGGCAGCCACAATGTCGATACGCAGAGGGTCAGCGGTGAAATCCCTGGTCGTCATTTTGCAAACTCTCCTCTCCCAAACCGATGGCCGATTTGGCCCTCTTTTGGCCAGTTCGACCCTCACGCAGACGCTTTTCGTACGCCAGTCTGAAGCAAACTACGAAACCACGCGAGAAAAATTATGACCTACGAAGCATTCAAGTTTGCAGAAAAAGAAGGATGGGATGCCCGCGCTGCCGCTTATGACGATTTCACCGGGCGGGTTACGACCGGCGCGATCCCGACGCTTCTGGCGATGGCCGAATTGGCCCCGGGAAAACGGATCTTGGATCTATGCTGCGGCACCGGAAGAGCTGCGGGCGCAGCGGGCGCACTTGGCGCTGACGCAGAGGGCATTGATGTGTCTGCAGCGATGGTGAAGGCGGCGAAAACCGCTTTCCCTACGGCGAGCTTTGCAACGGGGGATGCAGAGGCGATACCGAAAAACGACGCCGTTTTCGATGCCGTGATTTGCTCGTTTGGGGTCATGCACGTGGGTAGCCCAGAAACCATGTTCAACGAAATTGCGCGCGTTCTGAAACCTGGTGGGCGAGTGGCACTCAGTCATTGGATTGGCCCGCCAGAGTCACCTTTATTCCGGATCGTCTTCGGCACGATGCAGCGCCTTGCGGACATGTCCGTCGTCCCTCCGTCACCGCCCCCATTTGCTCTGTCTTCAGACAATGCCATGCGAGAGGCACTGGAAGCGGCTGGTTTCGCAGAGTTTTCAAGCACCCGAGTGCCGCTCGTCTTCAAAGCTCCAAAAGGGCAGTTTGCCAAGCACTTCCGAAATTTCGCTGCAAGAGCAGCAGTCATACTCGACAACCAGAATGAAGACGTCCTGAAAGAAATCTACACCTCTTGGGAAACCCAGTTGGAGGACTTCCTGGATGGAGACGAATACCACGTGCCAATGCCCGCCATAGCAGCAACTGCAGTCCGCAGGGCGTAGATCGCTGCAGGTCTTTCGACCTAAGCTCGCGTTTTGGAGGAGTTGGTACAGGTTGCTCCAAGCCCAATGACCGCTTTGTCCGCGAAGAAGACGTTGGCACATACCGCAGCGAACGGCAGCTTGGAGCCCAAAGCTGCGCCGGAGATTGTTAGAATTGGGAACGAGCGTTTTGATCACTGGAGTGATGCTCGCTGCCACCAATTCGAACGCAAGTGCTCAGTGTTCGAGTCCCGTGTAGTAGCGGGAACGCGCGTCAGGGAAAACTGTGCGCAGCACCGGTTAAATTCGGACGCGCTCCATGCGTGGATCAAACAGTGGCTTCAGTGAAGCGATCGCAGGAACGCGCGTTCCGGCAACAAGGATTTCCCAGGAGCCGCTTTCGACCACGTCTGTAGTCAGCGGCTCCTCATGCTCTACAAATCCTATCCCAACAGCGCCACCAAGCGTGTGCCCATATGCTCCGACTTGGATATGGCCGACTTCTTTGCCATTCAAAATGATAAGCTCGTTGCCATAGAGCAGAGGCTTCGGAACGCGCAACTGAAACTGCAGCATACGGTTTCTGGGTGTGCCTCTCTTCTTGATTTCGGCAAGTGCATCACGTCCGATAAAGCCATTGGGCTTGTCCAGTTTCACTGCAAACCCTAGCCCGGCCTCAATCGGGTTGTCCGTATTGTCCACGTCTATACCAAAGTCACGATATGCCTTCTCCAGGCGCAGTGAACTGAGTGTTTGCATGCCCGCATTTCGAACGCCCAGTTCAGAACCAGCCTCGAGCAGGAGGTCATATACTTGCACCGCATGCAGGGCAGGCACATGCAGTTCCCAACCAAGCTCACCCACGTAAGTCACACGAAGCGCCAGAACTTTGAAAAAACCAACATCAATTTCTTGGGCAGTCATGAACGGAAAGGCCGCATTGGAGAGGTCCGCCGTGCTCACTTTCTCGAGCAACATTCGGGCTTTGGGGCCATGAACGTTTATCTGCGTAATTCCATGTGTGGCGTCAGTTACCACAACAAACTCGTCCGCACGGACATGACGGCGCATCCAGGTCTCTGTGTGACCGTGGCTGTTTTCGCCAACCACCACCAGGAACTTACTTTCTGAAATCCGAGTTACCGTCAAATCGGCTTCGAACCCACCGATTTCATTCACCCATGCAGTGTAGACGACCCGACCCGTAGCAACGTCGACTTCGTTACAACTCACCCGGTTCAACAGGGCGCAGGCATCGGGGCCCTCGACAATGAATTTCGACATTGACGACATGTCCATGAGGATAACGTCCTCGCGCGCAGCCCTATGCTCCTCGGCGTGCCAGTGCCACCAATTCTGACGACCCCAGCTGTATTCCTCGATCCTGGCTTGGTCCAGAGTGGGCGCGAACCAATCCGGCAGCTCCCAGCCATGGCTTTCACTAAAGTATGCGCCGGCCGATTTCAGGCGGTCATATAGAGCGGATCGTTTGTATCCGCGTGCAGTCTGAAAGCTTTCGTTCGGGAAATGCGCTCCAAAACTCTTGGCAAGAAGTTCCGGCGTCCGCGCGCGTCGAAATGCAGGCGTGTTCAGGCCACCATCCGCAAAACGATCGACGTTGAAGCTGGTGTGATCGACCGGACAATGGCCATCCACAATCCAATGTGCGAGAGCCATACCCATGCCAGGCCCGTTCAGAATGCCAAGCGAATTCAGCCCAGCCGCCACCCAGCAATTCCGCAAGCCAGGAGCCTCGCCTACAAGAGGCGCAAGGTCAGGAGTAAAACTTTCTGGTCCGCAGAAGAGCTTGCGTAATCCAGCGTTTTCCGCCTTGGGAACGCGTTTGAATGCTTCCTGCAGATGCGGAGTCACACGATCCCAATCCGGATCGATTTCGCCAAACGAAAAATCGTCCGGGATCGCTGCAATATTCCAGGGTGCAGCGTCGTGTTCGAAGAGCCCGATCAGTAGTCCGCCCGTTTCTTCCCGGAAATAGGCATAGCTGTGCGGATCTTCGAGCAAGGGCAGATCACGGGTAACGCCTTCCATTGCCGCAGTGATCAGGTAGTAGTGCTCTGCCGCCTGGAGCGGCAGGTTTATCCCTGCTTTCGCGCCCAGCTGGCGCGACCACATTCCGGCAGCAATCACAACATGCTCGGCAGAGATATCACCTTTATCAGTTCGCACTCCGACCGCACGACCTTCTTTCGTGAGGATTTCCTGAACATGCGTATTTTCGAGGATGCGCGCGCCCTGCTTCCGAGCGCCACGTGCAAGAGCCATTGTCGTGTCCACGGGATTGGTGCGCCCTTCCAAGGGATACCAAAACGCAGCAATCGTTCTAGAAAAATCACCAACGGGGAACTTTTCTGCGGCCTCTGCAGGTGAAATTTCATGCACCTCGATCCCGAAGCGGTTCATAAAGGCCGCTCCGCGTCGCATCTCTTCTAGCCGCTCCAAAGTATCCGCGGGTTGAATGTAGCCCGGTTGATGGAACCCAGTTGCATGACCGGTCTCGGCTTCGAGCCCTGCAATCAGATTTCGGCCATAAACATAAAGTTCACATTCCCATTCGCTGCCCAAAACAGCGGGCACAATTTCGCCCGCCGCGTGCCAGGTTGTCCCGGACGTTAACTTGTCACGCTCCAAAACCACGACATCGGTCATTCCGAGCTTGGTCAGGTGGTAGGCGAGATTGCACCCGATAGACCCTCCTCCAATGATCACTGCCTGCGCGTGGGTCGGAAGTGCGTTGGTCATCTGAGCAGTCCTCTCTCGAAGAATCGTCGGTTGGCGTCACCATAAGATTGACTACGCGCAACAATCAATCCAATGATTGAATGCTCATTCAATGGAGATAAATTTGCCGGAGGCCGAAGTCAAAAAGGGAGCCCGCACCGCACCACCAGAAGTGCGCCGCAAGCAGCTGATCGATGCAACGGTGACATGCGTAAGCAAACTCGGCATTTCAGGAACAACACTTACTGCCGTCACAAAGGAAGCGGGGCTATCGCTCGGACTCGCCAACTTTCATTTCAAGAACAAGGAAACCCTGCTGAACGAAACCCTGAATGCTCTTGCCCAAGAACACAGGGCATTGTGGATGAAGGCCCATGACAGGGAAGATCTGTCACCTGTTGCCAAGCTATGTGCGATCGTGGATGCGCAATTTCATCCTAGCATTTGCAACCGAAAAAAGCTGGCCGTATGGTTTGCATTTTTCGGTGAAAAAACACACAGAAAGGCATATCGACAAAGTTCAGCACATGTCGACTTAGAACGTCTCGAAGCAAGCACCGATCTATGTCATCTGATTATTTCGGATGGAGGATATACAGGCGTAGAGGCAGAAGACGTCGCCTCGTCTCTTGAGGCACTCTTTGATGGCTTTTGGCTGAACATCCTGATGTATCCAGCAAAATTCGATCGCGAAGGTGCTTCTCGCCAGGTCTTTGCCTACTTGAAGTCCGTTTTCCCCAAGCATTTTTGATTTTCGTCTCACCGATCTTTCAGCTGAGATTTTATTTGGCTGGTAGAACGCAGAGCGTAAAGTTTTGGTAATCGTTATTGGCTGACACTTCCTTCAAAACGAGTGCAGAAATGAATTTAGGTGCCCAGCCTAAGGCATTCTCAATGTCCGGTTTGTCCGCATAGCTGACCTTGATGCACAAAGCAGAGAATGTCTGCTCCCCGCCCTCTCTCGAGTTTTTCGCGCAAGCGAGTCCGGGTTGGACTCAGGTGTCATGTGGCGTTTTCAGAAGCAGGGCAAGCAATCATCGAATTTTTAAGCCTAAGTTTCATTCGGCCTCCTGCTTACTTTTTGGCAACAATAGTAACTACTTAGTTGCTTGTTAGTTTCTTGACACACTCGGTTTTCGCGATCACTCTTAAGACATTCTAACCCACCAGCCTTGAAGGCTGGGCCGCAGGGAGCATTTTGGGCGGTTCGCGCCCATGGAGCACTCGATGGCAATGATCCTGATCTCGCTTGAGATCAGTGTTCTGCTGTCTGGAGTGCGCTCCTTAACCAGAGCATCGCGATCATTGTCACGAGCGGTTCCATGTAAGGAACTGACCGATGACGCATGCGTCCTCTGCTCCCGTGAGCTCCCAACTCTCCCCATCTTTGCCCAACTCTCTGGTCGGTCTTGCGCGCCTTTTGGCGCGTGAGGCCGCGCGCTCGGAGTTTGCAACGCGTTGCAACACCGACGAGGAGGGCCAGGCACATGCATGAGCTGCCTTTCTCAAAATCCGCTTCGTACATCAGCGTCAAAGAGTGCGCGGTGTTTCTGGGCATGAACACCAAGACCATTCGCCGGTGGATCACGTCCGGCAAGTTGCCCGCGACCAAGCCCGGGCACGACTGGCGTATCGCCAAGTCCGATTTGAAGGCCCTGCTTGCGGCACGTGGAAACGGCACGTTGGACCATGTCCCCTAATGTCCTCAAAAGTCTCATCTTTTCAGGGTTTCGGGACGAGGGTGCGTGCAACTTCGGTTTCAAATTCACAGCCGCAGTTTCCCGAATGTCCGCGCGTGGCCCGCCATGTCCGCAGCTGTCCCCAAAGCATCCTGAATCAAAAAGCACTCAACAAATGAAAGACCAAAATCATGACTCCCCATAATTCAAAAGACCTGACGCTTGCCGATGCCTTGCAGCGTCTCGACAAAAGCAAAGCCACATGCAGTCGCACCCGGGACCGCATATCTGCGATCAACCGCGTCGCGACCATGTTGAGCCGTGCGCCCGCCGACCTGCCCTGTGACCCGCCCGAACTGCGGGCATATCTCAAGACCATCCACCATGTTCACCATAAAATCACGGCCAAGAGCCTGGCCAATATCAAAGCCGCGCTCGCCGACGCCTTGCGGGCGGCGGGCTGCATTCCTGCTGACGACCCTAAAGTCGACCGGAGCCAAAGCTGGGAAGTGTTCCTCGGGCGGGTGAGCGTCAAAGAACAGGCATGGAGCCTGTCGCGCCTGATCAACTACTGCTGCAACCGGGGCATCGAACCGGAAGATGTCGATGATAACGTCGTTTCCGAGTTTCGTACGTATCTGGACGCGCGGCTGCTGACGCGTGAGCCCGAAGATCTTTGCAGAACGATGGCACAGACCTGGAACGGAATTGTCTCCCGGCACGGCCTCTGCCTTTCGACGTTGAGCTATCAAAAAGGCGGGTACCACCGGTGCCTTCCGCTGAGCGAGTATCCCGAGAGCCTGCAGAGCGATATTCAGGCCTACGTGGATCGCCTCGCGCATAAGGATATCTTTCTTGAGGACGGACCGAACAAAGCGCTGCGTCCCTTGTCATTGCGGAACGTCAAAGCCAACGTGCGGCAGTATCTGGATGCTCTCGTTTCAGCAGGTGAAGACCCGGCGGCGCTTGTCGACCTTTCCTCTGCCATCACTACAGAGAAGGTCAAAACCGCGTTCAAAGCGATCATGGCACGGCGTGGCACCAAGAAGCCGCCGATAGGGCTGCACAACATCGCGGCAACGCTCACCGCGATCGCACGCTATCACTTGAAGTGGGATGAATCAGAACTCACCGGCTTACTCAACGTGAAGAAGCGTGTTGCGTATGATCCCAAGGGTATGAGCGAGAAGAACAGCAACCGTCTCGAACAGTTCAACAACTGGGAGAATATCGTCCGCCTGATCAGCCTGCCGGAACTTCTGATGACCCAGGCGCGCTTGAACCCGGAATCCAGGCTGAATGCGTTGCTTGCCATGCACGCCGCAGCCATCGCCATCCTGTTGTCTTGCCCGATGCGGACAAAAAATCTTGCGAGCCTCGACTTGGATCGCAATGTGTTCGCCCACCGCAACGGCAACCATACCATTTACTCCATCCGGATCGATGGCGGGGACGTGAAGAATGGCGAACCCATCGAGTTCCAAATGAACAGCCGGAACTCGCGCCTGCTTCACAATTACATCACGATGTATCGTCCTCGGATTTCGGCGGCACGGAGTTCGGCACTTTTTCCGAAGGCGTCCAACGGAGCGCCGCGCAGCCCCAACAATCTCGCGGAAAGCATCAAGACGCATATCTACGATGCGACAGGGCTGACGGTGAACACGCACCTGTTCCGTCACATCGCAGCCTATCTCTACTTGCGTGAGCAGCCTGGTGATTTCGAGACCGTTCGGCGTTTGCTCAAGCATCGGCGGCTGCAAACGACCATGGACTTCTATGCAAAGATTTCCAGCGAATGGGCACACGAGCACTATGACAAGGCGGTCCTGACCAAATGGGGGGACGCGTGATGATCAATCGCATCCCTCTGGTTCTCAAGTATGACGCATGGCCGAGCGCGGACAAATCGATGTGGGACGCGCTGTTCTCGACCGGAGACATCTTTGATGGCACCGGGCCGTGTGAACATTGGTCCGAAGGCTCGCGCCAAAAGCGGCGCCAAGGGTACGGGCAGTGGCTTTCTTTCCTGCAGCGTACAAATCCCGACGCGCTGGTGCGTTCACCAGTCGAGCGGATTACGCAGAGTGCCGTTCGTGCCTATATCGAAGAGTGTGTATCACGTCTGAAGCCCCGTTCGACTTCCGGGCTTATATCCGACCTGTACGTGATAGCGACGCACATATCACAGGACACAGATTGGACCTGGCTCGCGACAGCGAGCCAGCGCCTTCTGCAACGAGCAAACACGCGGTCTTTGCCCGCGGCACATCAAATTACCGCCGGGGAGATATTCGCGTGGAGTGTCGGGCGCATGGCCGATCTGCAGGCGCAAGAGGACATTCTCGATCTTAGGAAGGCCATTTGGTTCCGTCAGGCCTTGATGATCGGCTTCCTGATCTCCCGACCGCTTCGCCGTCGCTCGCTGCTTGCCATGGACACCGACCGGCACCTTACGAAGACACCGGATGGATTCCATGTGAGCTTGCGAGCCTGCGAGATGAAGGACGGTAAAGCGCGCAGTTTTCCTTTGCCATCCCTGCTCGTTGACCCAATGAGCCAATACCTCAAGCAGCATCGCGTGATCCTGTTGCAAGGAAAGAGATCCTCCGCGCTTTGGATCTCGCAGTATGGGGAACCGATGACACCGGACGGGCTCTCACGTGAACTTCCAAAGGTGACGGAGCGCTACTTGGGACTGGCATTGCGGCCGCACAGCTTCCGGCACATTGCCGCGACGAGTATCGCCGAGCTCGACCCGGAACACGTCAACATCATCCGGGACATACTAGGCCATGCCACGCTCGACATGTCGGAGAAGCACTACAATCGGGCAAGCGGCATCAGCAGTTGCAACGCGTTGCAATCGATTGTGGAAGACATCCGCAAGAACGTGCCTAAAATGGGTAGGGCCTAACGGTAACTCTATCATCAGAAAGGCCTCGGAATGCGTGCAGCCATTTACGCTCGTTACTCGACTGATCTCCAACGCGATGCGTCTATCGAAGACCAGCAACGGCTGTGTCGCAAACTGATTGCCTCGAACCAATGGGTGGAGGTCCAAACATACGCGGATCGGGGACTCTCCGGTTCGTCTCACCTCCGCCCAGCTTACCAAAGCCTTCTCTGCGATGCGCGTGACGGAAAGTTCGACGTGGTCGTTGCCGAAGGCTTGGACCGGATAAGCCGAGATCAGGAACACATCGCGGCGTTTTTCAAGCAGATGCAGTTTCTCGGTATCCCGATCCTGACAGCGGCAGAAGGCGAGGTCTCCGAGTTGCATATCGGCCTGAAGGGCACGATGAGCAGTCTGTTTCTCAAAGACCTGGCCCAGAAGACCCGCCGTGGTCTGGAAGGCCGGATACGGAATGGAAAGTCTGCCGGCGGGATCGTGTACGGCTACACAGTCGTCCGCGATCTTAACGACGATGGCAGCTTCACGACCGGTGAGCGGACGATCAATGAAGACGAGGCGACGATCGTCCGGCGCATCTTCACGGAGTACAGCCAGGGCCATAGCCCACGCAGCATCGCCGCACGGCTCAATGCGGAAAGTATCCCCGGGCCTCGCGGCAAGGGATGGGGCATGTCGACGATCTACGGCAATTGGCGCCGGGGAACCGGCATTCTCAACAACGAACTCTATATTGGCCGCCTCGTCTGGAATCGGCAACGGTTCATCAAGGACCCCAGCACTGGCAAACGGCAGGCCCGCCTGAACCCGCAGGAAGAATGGGTCATCGAAGAGGTAGAAGACCTTCGCATCGTCGATGACGATCTTTGGCAGGCCGTGAAGGAGCGGCAGGAGGCGACACGGAACGCTGTGATTTGCGAGAGGCTCCGCCCCGAGAATGCACGGCGGCCAAAGCACCTGTTTTCAGGGATGCTGACATGCGGTGTCTGCGGAGGTGGATACACGATTGTCGGCAAGGATCTCTATGGATGTGCGAACGCGCGCAACAAGGGCACCTGCGACAACCGGGTGACCATCAAGCGCAGCGCTCTGGAGGCGCGCATCCTGCATGGTCTTCAACACCACTTGCTGCATCCCGATCTGATTGCGGCCTTCGTCTCTGCCTACACGGAAGAGTACAATCGTCTCTCACGCGAAGCCGCGACATCGAAGTCAGACGCTGAACAAGAGCTGCAAACCGTCAACACCCAGATTGCCCGGCTCGTGGATGCGATTGCTGAAGGTATGTTTCATCCAAGCATGCGTGAGAAGTTAGATGCCCTGGAAGCGCGCAAGACGGAACTGGCGGACATTCTGTCCGCGCCTCAGGATGCACCAGACCTCCTGCACCCAGCCCTGTCCGAGATGTATCGTGCAAAAGTTCGGGCTCTCACCGACAGCCTGAACGATCCTGCCGTTCAAACGGAAGCGCGCATGCATCTCCGCGAGTTGATCGAGAGCATCACACTGATCCCGGTGGACGGCAATCTTGAGATCGAACTGGTCGGCGCGTTGGCCGGGCTGTTGGCGCTTGGCGAGCAGGGAGGTGGACAACAAAAAACGGTCCGGATCGAGGGATCGACGGACCGTTCTGTATCACTGGTTGCGGGGGTAGGATTTGAACCTACGACCTTCAGGTTATGAGCCTGACGAGCTACCGGGCTGCTCCACCCCGCGGCGGTATGGTTTTTTT
>NZ_FNEB01000039.1 GCF_900100005.1 Lutimaribacter saemankumensis | reverse complement strand
GCGCTTATTGCCCAGGCTATAAACGACCTGGATCCCGAATTGGGAACGGTGGTGACAAAAACTGACAGTGGCGGCGACCAGGTTCTATGGGGAGACCGACAGGTCCTGGCAAATGCGCCTGCCATACATGCATTCGATGTAGGGGGAGCAAGGTGGCAAGTGAGCGTAGCGCCTTCTAACGGGTGGATTACAAACACATCCGCATCGACTGCCGCATTTTTCCTAACACTGGCTGCGACACTGGTACTTGCAGTTTTTGCGTTGATCGCCCGAAATCTCTTCCTGGCAAAAAGGAGTTCATGGGAACAATTGTCGGAGGCCATCGAAGCGATTGACGATGGGTTTGCGTTGTATGACGGCGACGATCGTCTTGTGGCATTCAACTCACGCTACAAGTCCTACTACGATGCTTCCTCGGACCTGATTCAAACAGGGAGGACATTCGAGCAGATCATTCGTGGAGGCGTTGAAAACGGTCAATACAAGGATGCGATTGGACGCGAAGAGGAGTGGATTGCGGACAGGTTGGCAAGTCACAACAATCCTGCAGGCCCCGTAGAGCAACTACTGGACGACGGACGCTGGCTGAAGGTCTCAGAGGCAAAGATGTCTGATGGCAGCACGGTTGGTTTCCGGGTCGATGTGACGGAGCTCAAGTTGGCGCAGCAGGCAGCTGAAGCCGCCAACCAAGCGAAAAGTGAGTTTCTGAACACGGTCAGCCACGAGATCCGTACGCCGCTGTCGGCCATAATTGGGTTTTCTTCCATGATCCAAAACCTCAACATCATGCCCGAGTACACGCGCTTCATCGCAGTGATCGAAGATGAAAACTCCAACGTCGACACCCGGAAGCTTGCTTTCCAAGACTTGGAGGCGCTTGTCGTGAAATACTCGCGGCGGATCGATGCCAACGGGAAGCACCTTCTAAGTGTGATCAACGATATTCTTTATTGGAACAGAGCCGAGGTGATTGAAGAAGAGGCCTCGTTCACCCGCGTGGAGATCGGTGCTGTCACGAAAAGCGCAGCAGATCAGTTATATGCAATAGCGGCTGAAAAAGGAGTCGATCTCATTGTTGAGGCGAACTCTGCTTTCGTGTTCGGAAGTGAAGTTCGTTTGAAACAGCTTGTCCTGAACCTGGTCGGAAATGCGCTCAAGTTTACGGATGCAGGGCAAGTGCATGTTTCTACCCAGTTGTGCGGAGAAACCGCGGTTATCGAAGTTAAAGACACGGGGTGTGGTATCCCGGAAGACTGTTTCGAAATGGTATTCCAGTCATTTACCCAGCTCGATAGCGGATTGAAAAGGCGCTATGGTGGCTCCGGTTTGGGGTTGGCGATTTCTCGTGATATCGCAGAGAAACACGGCGGATCTATTTCTGTATCAAGTACAGTCGGCATGGGTTCAACATTCCGGGTGACGCT
>NZ_FNEB01000041.1 GCF_900100005.1 Lutimaribacter saemankumensis | reverse complement strand
CAATGGAGGAAACACTACAACACCAAGAGACCACACAGTGCATTGGGCTATCGGCCGCCGGCTCCCGAAACCATCATCCCAATGGAAACCAGCCCAATCATGCACTAACAATTACCTTGGACCAATCAGATCGGGCTGCTCAGCGCCAAGTGTGGTGCTTTGGAAACGAATAGTTAAGGTGAAAGATGAACGTCGAACAAGCGATGCAAGAACGACGCTCCATACGGGGCTTCAAGGACCAACCCGTTCCGAGACCCCTTCTGGAGGAAGTGATTGCACTGGGAAATCGCGCGCCTTCCTCAATGAACACTCAACCATGGCATCTGCACGTCTTAACGGGGGCTCCTCTTGAGAAGGTGCGCAATGGCAATACGGAACGCATGCTGGCAGGCGTTCCTCCAAGCCGCGAAATCGAGGACTATGCCGCCTATGAAGGTGAGCATCGCAAGCGCCAGATCGAAATCGCCGTGCAGCTTTTTGAAGCCATGGGAATCGAGCGTCACGACGCGGAACGACGACAGGATTGGGTCATGCGCGGCTTTCGACAGTTTGATGCACCCGTTTCAATCGTTGTTTGCTTCGATCGGGCGCTTCTCGACAACACCATCGCGCATTTTGACACCGGTGCGATGACCTATGGCTTGGTTCTGGCCGCATGGAGCAAAGGTCTGGGGGCTGTCATAAACGGTCAGGGCATCATGCAAAGCCCTGTTGTACGTGAGGTGGCCAATATCCCAGATGATCAGGTCATTCTGACCTGTGTCGCCCTTGGGTGGCCAGACGAGGAATTCGAAGCCAATTCTGTCGTGTCGCGCCGGCGTCCCGTAGAAAATGTCGCACGTTTTCTGGGATTTGAAGAATAGTGGTCGGATGCGGCCCAAAGGCTCGTGCCGCCTTTTTCCGGTAGGTGGGTTTTTGGGATGTCACTCAACGCTGTTCATTCAAGCCTGGAGCGATACGCCTTTGCACGTGTATGAAGCTGGCGTATCGCGTCATCATCGATTCCAAGTTCGTCGCGATGCCGGACGAGAGAGGCCAGATAGTCGAAGTTTGGACCAAGCCCGCCTTCGGCGCTTGCAATCATTTGAGCGGACAGAGCCGTCACTCCCGTCTTCAGTGTTTCACACCCAGTGAGTACAGCCGCGCACTGAGATGAGGGGCGATAGCGGGAACCGGACATAGAGCATCACCGCCAGGCGGATGATTTCGGGGCTGGTTTTGAAATACTTGAAAGGCGAGCGTTTGGACATCTTGAGGGGCTACGAAAGCCCCCTGCCCGCCTCAAGCTAAGTTAATCTGAC
>NZ_FNEB01000038.1 GCF_900100005.1 Lutimaribacter saemankumensis | reverse complement strand
GGGATATTTGGTTGCGGGGGTAGGATTTAACCTATTCCGAACAAAAGCCAGAATCCGCCCGCTTTGCAAACCTAGCCGTCCATGATTGCGCACCTAAGCGTTTGATCATCTTCAAAGGCGACGAAAGCCCTCTGCGCGCCTGAGGCCAAGCTGTTCTGATGTGTCCCTCTCCGGATCGCAGACGGTCACCGCCAGCGGACGAGCGAAAAGCCTTTGCAACTATCCAGGCCAGCTAAAATTTTTCACCGAGCGCATCAGCGCCTCCATTGCCGGTGAAAACTTTCGGCCCGGCATGGTCACCAGCGCAATCTTTCGTTCAACTGTCGGATCTATCAGCGGACGTTGGATCAAACCTGGCAAGGTAACAGAGTATTCCGGCATGAAGGCAAAACCGATACCTGCAAGAACCATTGCCTGCACCCAGCCTTCTCTTTCAGACCGGAAGCGCGCATAAAGTTCGACACCTTTTGACGCGCAAACCTGCATCACCATCTCGCGCATTTCGCAAGATAGCCGATCCACGTAATTTTCTCCCGACAGCTCCTGCAGACTGACAACATTCAATTGCCCGAGACGATGTTCGGGCGGGAAGACCACAACATATCTTTCTGCATAGAGAGGATGAGTGCGAAAGTTTTCTTGCAGCTCTTCCGTCAGCGTCATGACCGCGGCGTCCAGTTCGCCGTTCGATAGCTTGTCCTTAAGTTCCGTGGTCGAGCGTTCGCTGACGGACAATTCCACGCCAGAATTGGTTTTTTCGAACTGGGCGAGGAATCGAGCCAGTCTGATATGTCCAATCGTCGACATAACGCCCAACCTGATCGGCACCTTTTCGAGCAGACGGAAATTTTGGGCCAGCAACTGGGCTGCATCGGCCTCGCTAACGATTTGCTGCAAGTGCGGCAGCATGGACCGACCAAAATCGCTGAGCAGGATACGCCGACCTTCCCGGTGAAAGACAGGCGCTCCAAGCTCCACCTCAAGAGCCTTCACGCCTTTGGTCAAGGCGGGCTGGGTGACATTGCAATCAGACGCGGCCTTGGTGAAATTCAGATGTTTGGCGGCCGCGAGAACGTAACGTATCTGGGACATCTCCATTGAACACCCCCCTGTCCAAAAGCGCGCAACTCCGTCCAATATACCGTAGAACATTCAAACCGTGGGTTATTGAACAATAGCGCATTGCGTTTTCTCAAGACACAGTTTTTGCGTTTTCATGAAAGGGCAAAAACAGCAAAGGGAGATTGGAAATGTCGGTATTCATGGTTGAACGCGACTTGAAAGGCATCAGCATGGATGACCTGGCAGGCGCACAAAAAGCAGCGATTGCAACCGCCGAAAAGATGTCGGGCGCGGGCGAAAAAATCAGCTATATCCGCTCGACTTTCGCACCCGAAGACGGCCGCTGCATGTGCCTTTTCGAAGGCGAAAG
>NZ_FNEB01000034.1 GCF_900100005.1 Lutimaribacter saemankumensis | reverse complement strand
TTGCCAGTTGATCCAGCTAGTTGCAGCCGCGGGGTTTCCCGTGGCTGCATTTCCTAAGGGACTGAGGTGGAAACCTGACAGGGTCAAACTGAGATCAAGTTGGTAAGGCCGCTAATTCTCAATTGACCTTTGTTTGACATCTGTGCGCAGCTTTGCTCGTGTTCGGAATAGGTAAAATCCTACCCCCGTGACCAAATATTCCAAAATTATCAAACGCTTACAAGCCGCCCCCAAGGGCGGCTTTTGTGTTCAAGCCCGCCGTGGAAGCACTGTGGAAGCAAACGGAGAGCCTTCAAGGGTGTGGCGGGCAGGCAACGTCGAGCCAGGCCGCAATCATAAGTCCTTTCGGTTATGTCGATTGAAGAGAACGGCCCAATGCGGACATTCATACAACCTGCGGCGAATGATACTTTCGAGTCCAACGCAGAAATTGAGCGAGGAAATACTCACCCCGCAGCCCGTTTCTCGCGTCGCCTGTCCTCCGGCAACTGCCTGATGCCTTCGAACGATGCATAATTGTGCGGGCGCAGCCATCGGCTGATTGTCCGCGACAAAAGCGCGTCACCGCTGTAGTACAGCTCCCCCAATTCTTCCTCGCGTTCGAAGGTCGAACGCCCCATGAAGATACCGAGTAACGATATCACGTTGGCTTCCACGTACAGATCGACATCGTAGCCTGGGATCGAAGTGCAGATCTCGACCGGGGCACCTGGTTGGATAACGACCCAATAGCGATCATATTCCGAAGGCTCATCGGAAAACCGAAACTGCAGCACCACTCGCCGTCTTGGTAGCTCATCGACGACGAAGTACTTCCGCATGTCCCACATAAGGCTGGCCGCGCTGGCCGACTCCATCGCTGTCTGTGCATCGACATGGCATTGCGCCCACTCCCCGAGGGCTTTCAACGCGGGCTCCAACGCAATTGCCGTCTCGGTTCTGATGTAGTCGACGGCCCCGGTCGCAGGATCTTTGACGCGCTCCACCAGGCCCAGTTCTTCAAGCTCTTTCAGGCGCCGCGACAGCAACGTTGGTGAGATGCTTCCAACCTCCCGTCGCAGTTCATTAAATTTGCTGGCCCCCGACCAGAGCCCAACGAGGATCGCTATTGTCCAGCGCGGTTCGAGCAACTCGCAAGCACGCGTAATGGGGCAAATCAGACCATAGGGTTTCTGTTTCACGACAGCATCCTCCTTGCCCCCGATGCTAAGGATTGGATGCGGAAAGCGTCCAGTACAGAAATTGTATCGGGTTCGCTCCAATCCCTGCACTACGGCCAGGGGCTAGCCATACGTCATGATTGGGTCATCGACTTCATTCTTCGAAATCAAGGCAAAGCGAGGTCCACATGGCATATGTTCAAATAAATCTAGCGCACACCACCAAGGCGTCGGACCCGAGGACACTCTTCGCTGAACTTGCAGCCCGCTTCCGTGGGGGGCTTTCAGCATGGTTGAGGTCTACAAAGCGCGGCAGCCCTCTCCCTACGAAACAAGTGACCAGTGGGGCCGATGTTGCCACGGGTCTTTATATCACCAGTTGCCGCTAGGTCGCGCGATCACCCGCTTCATGATAAGGTCCCCAGCTAAAGCCCGCGTTCGGCCATCCACCCTCGCAGCCACACGCAAGCGGATTTCCCAAATGACCGCGAAGGATAATCACATGTTACAAACAGAAAACCTTCCACAGATGAATGGTCGGAACATGACCTGCGGAGGCGGCTTCGAGACCTGGCTCCAATATGTGGATGGCTTCGAACTCAGGCACTTCTGTGCTTTCGAACTGATCAACGATGAACGTGGTCTGGCTTGCCTTACCGACTATCAGCGCAAGCTGATCGAGGCAGCAGTCGCAAATGGGTTCGGCGTCATCAACGAGGGACTGCATTATCGTGCCAGCCGAGACTGGGGTGAGTTGATCGGATTTTCCCGAGAGGGCCTGGAAGAAATCAACATCCGTGGCATCGAATTTTACAGAGACCTTGCCAAGGAATACGACAGTCCAGAAACGCCGATGCTCGTCGGCGGTGTTATTGGCCCACGTGGGGATGCTTACAACGTCGGCCGGACACCGGATGCGGCTGAAGCGGAGGATTACCACTCCGAGCAAATTGAAACCTTCCGGAAGGCTGGCGCCGATCTTATCAGCGCGTTGACCTTTTCCAGCGTCGACGAGGCCATCGGCCTGGCGCGGGCTGCCAAGTCACAGGGTATGCCCGTCGTCATTTCCTTTTTCGTCGCAAAGGGGGGAAGGCTGAAAGGTGGCGAAAACCTCGAGCAAGCAATTTCTATGGTCGATGCCGCAACCAACCATGCGCCCTCCTATTACATGATCAACTGCACACACCCGACCGAGTTCACCCCGGCGCTGACCGGAGGCAACTGGACCCAGCGCTTGGGTGGCTTCATGCCGAACGCGGTCGCGATGGAGACATTGGATCTGTGCAAACTTGGCCACCTTGAAGACGGAGACCCTGAGGAATTGGGTGGTCAGATGGCCGAACTGGCACTAAGGTTCCCGCATATCAACGTCTGGGGCGGATGCTGCGGAACCGATGGTCGACATATAGGTGAGATCACGCGACAGGTAGGCGAGGTTCGGCGAGACATACGCGCGATCTGAAGGTCAGCTCCGTCCGCGGAGCGGTCATTTATTCCATCCGCCGCGAACTCCTGCTCTGAGCCCAAAGCGGACCTAGGTATGACGGCTAGGGACGCCTTCGTCCAATTTTCAGGCAGCTTTGGCCCGGCACAGGCAGCTTGCCCGAATTGGGATGTCGGCACGCGCGACAGCTTGGTCA
>NZ_FNEB01000040.1 GCF_900100005.1 Lutimaribacter saemankumensis | reverse complement strand
ACATTAAGGCGGAAATGTGGCGCAAATAGGGCGGGGCTATACGACCTGGGGCGGCTCTCCGCGCTGCAGGCTTTCAAATGGCTAATGATTTTTCATTTGCAGTGAAAATTTGGAGATACGGGCAGTGACGCAGGGGTGGAAAGGCATGGCCAACTGCAGCAGTCGGATGATATCATAAGGAAACGTCGCAATGCTGAAGATCCGAAAAGTCCCGCAGAGCGGCCATTCGATCTAACTGTAGCGAACGGCCGTTTAGAGCCCACTTTGACACAAGCTGCACGATGGTCGAATGACGGCTTTCGGAAACAGACGGGGGGTCTCCTAAGCGACTTCACTTACTCAACGCCGGCGCGAACGCAGGAAAACAACCTCTCGGCCAGCGACCAGACCTTTTAGAGCACTGCTCATATTAGCAAACATTCTGCCCGCCAAACTGAAGGGCTTACGTAGTTCGACCTTTTTCTCGAATTCTTGGTCAGAGACATCGCCATAGCCAGAACGGGTATCGGCATCTGCACGATCCAAAGGTTCCAGCTCAGGAAAAACCAGACGACTGCGCTCGCGCTTTTCGTCTACGAGTATCTTGCGGATCGCTGCCATCGTCGCTTCATCATCAAGAAACTGAGGTTGGCTCTCCAAGATCTCAACATGCTCAGGCAGGCCGTGATAAGTCTTCAATGGTGAGCGCGAAGATTTAACTTCATCTTTCGAAGGTTCTTGGTGCTTTGGGCTATTGTCGATGGCGGAGGGGTGACTTTCGTCGATCGCGACGAGAATAACCCTTGGGGGCCCTGTGGGATTGTCTTCCGAGATTGAAAGCGTTGTTGCCCCCGCCTGAAACAAACTCTTCACGAGCTTATCAAGCATTGAACCTGTGGACAGACCATCTGGTTCGCTTGCTTTCATTTCTGCGTGATGAGTGCTGTTCCCCCCCCGGAAAAGGGACAACTTTCTGGAAAATCTCGTCCGATAGTTCGTCGACACTTGCGAACCTATCCGCCGGATCAAATTGTTTTCTCTCACAAATCATTGGGCTTCGTCATCAAATGAAGCCCTCACCCAATCATGTTTTTTATGTGTCAAATGCGGCCAAAATGTGGCAATCAAGGCAGTTTTTTGTCCAGCCGCGTCCAGCACTGTGGCGAGCAGGTTCGAAAACTCTCAAGGCACGTCACGTCACTGGCCTACCCGCATTACCGCTCATTGCAGGATTTCGCGCAACTCTGTGCTGCTTGTCTTGGCAGTGCCCTGATCACAAATGCTCGGCAGCGTCACCCGGAATGTTGAACCCATGCCGACTGTACTTGATACAGAAATAGATCCGCCGTGTTTCTCTGCGATATCACGAGAAATCGCCAACCC
>NZ_FNEB01000032.1 GCF_900100005.1 Lutimaribacter saemankumensis | reverse complement strand
GGCGCCATACCAGCCTCTGTAATCCTACCGCTGAGTAGCAGGAACAGCATGAGCAAGAGCGCAGCAGTCGGAACGATGTGCAGCCAAAAATGAATTCTTGCGAGTTTGCTTTGCCCCATGTCCGGAAAAGTCCGGTAAGCCAAGGCAAACACCATGGGAAGAACGAAGCCCAGTAAATTGAGATGCGCGTGAAGAGGCGCGAAATCATGTCGGCCGCTCGCTCCCATATGGATGCCGAATGCGATACCGACCACGAGAAAACACGTACCCACAAGCATGAAATTGCGTGAAACGGTCATTGGTCCCTCCCAAACGGCTCTATCGTCCGTTGCGTAGATCCTCTTACACTGTATCACGAACCGTATAGCTCAGGACAAAAAAAGCACGTCACCAATGGGTTGAGCTGCGCGACTTCCAGAGCAGGCACGGCAACACACGTGAAGGCGCGCAGTTGCTGAGCACGTTGCCGGCGGATCTCGACAGCCAACATCGTACCAAACCTTTGCCACCAGAACCGGATCGTTTCATGGCTGACGTCGATGCCGGGCTCGTGCAGCAGATCTTCGACGTCTCTGAGTGATGACGGAAGCCCCCTTCCCGCCTCAAGCCAAGTCCCTCTGACAAGACCTGTGAGAACTTTGTTTCGGGCGTCTGACGAACATCCAGTGCCCTTGGATGAGCAGATGGGAAAGGCGGCAGCGCGGTATCGGTGGATTTGACGGGCGAAGAGCGGTCATTGATTGCGTGCTTAACCCACGACCGCTATGCGGACTTTTCCGTCGTTTGGTTCCAGCTCTTTAGTGGATGCTTTCTGTCCGCCTCGACGCTAGCCACCTACAAGATGATTGACTGAAGCGCGGTCGGCTTCGGCGACGTCATAGGCCCATGATCGAAATGCCTCTACCTTGGGGGTCTGCCATTTGTCACGCCCGCCGATTAGGCAGATGCCACCATCAGGAGATTTGCAGACCATGTCTAAGAAGGGGGCTACCAAAGTTCCGGCTTGCAATTCGTCACGGCATAGAACGAGGTCTGCCATCACAACGCCGAGGCCCATCACGGCTGCTTTCGTGGCGATGTCGATGTTGGGGAAATCCTGACCGGTGGTCGGGTCGACTCCTGCGGGGCGGAAAACGTCTATCCACGCTCTCCAGTCGGTGTGATTTCGTGTTTCGTGTAGCAACTCGCAAGTAGCAAGCGCCTCGGGCACTTTCAGCGCTTTGTCGCGAAAATAGTCTGGCGTGCAAGCCGGGGTAAGTAGGACAGGAAAGAGCGTCTGTATTTCCAAATCCCGTGAGCGGTTCGGCCAGTTAGCTACTGAGAAGCCAATATCAGCGTCGATTGGATCAAAGCCACTGTCGGGAAAAAAGTCTGTTGTCAGTCGCACATTAAACTGCGGATGTGCCTGCCTGAAATCCTCCAGCTTAGGCAACAGCCATCGGATCGAGGTTCCTGGCGGGCAGAGGATGCGCAGTTCGGCGGCATCCGAGGAGACTTCTTCCGCTGCTCGTCCGATCATTCCGAACGCTTCTGAAACGACCGGCAGAAACCCGGCGCCTGCGGACGTCAATCGGACGCCCTGCGCCTGCCGCACAAAGAGCTGAACGCCCAAGTGGTCCTCGAGCAGTTTGACGTGTCGACTGACAGCGCCGCGTGTCACATGGAGTTCTTCGCTCGCGCCAACGAAACCACCGTGGCGGGCCGCAGCCTCAAAGGCCTTGAGGGCATTAAGCGGCGGCAGTCTTGACATATCCTAGGGTCATTTTTTTTCATCCATTGGGTGCGAAATCTTGGTTTGCCCAGAGTTCGCGGCATGCGCTATCGCTAGCTTTAGTTAATATATCTGAGGAAAATTCGATGTTGGCAAGTGAACTTGAGCACGATCCGTCGATCAGGAAATCGGCAACCTTCCTTGAGGTGTTGAAAAAAGCCATCCCTAGGCGTCGAGACAAAGAGCTGAACACGCATCTCAGAGCTGACCTGGAGCGCCTTGCCTTTAGTGCACCGCACATGCTTTCGGACATCGGTTTCGAGCGAGACGTGAAGGCTTGTTCCCCCGATAAGGTGGTGTGGCGCCGCGGCACGCATTGCGTGACCATCTACAACTCAACAAAGACGGTCTCTATCTGGAATTGATAGTTTGATTTTATTGAGTCGAGCAAATTTCTGGTTTGCGGGACAAAAAAGAATTCATCGGAATGAAGAAGTCGCTGCGTCTGACTTGCTATTCCGATGGAACATCAGCCTTTGTTTTGAGCTTCACTTCAATCGTGGTAGCTTCGCTGTAAGAATTGAGGGAGGCAAACATGTCCGACTTCGCAGAGTTCGGGGCACGTGAGAAAGAGGGGTGGGCCAACGGTGCCATCGTAGATGCCTACATCAAACACTTCGTTCCCGTCACGGACCATGTCGGCAAATACATTGCTGAAAATCACATTGTCGCCCAAGACAAAGTTCTCGATCTTTGTTGTGGGCAAGGGACGCTAACGGCTGTGATGTCGGAGAAAGGGGCCAACGTTACCGGTTTAGACTTTTCGCCCGAAATGCTTGCAAAGGCTCGCGGGGCAGCGCCGTCTGCAGAAATTGTCGAGGGGGATGCGATGGCGATGCCCTTTGAGGATGCCGTATTCGATAAAGTCGTCTGCAATTTCGGCATGATGCACATACCGGATCAACCAAAAACGCTTTCGGAAATTAGGCGTGTATTGAAACCAAATGGCGAATTCATCATGGCAACTTGGATTGGGCCTGCCGCGTCGCCAGCATTTGCAGCAGTGTTTGGGGCCTTAAAGACTCACGCTGATTTTTCTGCGGCACCCGCACAACCAGACTTGTTCGCATTTGCAGGTCGTGACTACGCAGAAGCGACTATGGCCGCTGCGAGGCTAGCATTACTAAATCACGAAACAGTCGATTGCGAATGGGTTTTGGAACAACCTACCGAGTTGTTTGATATTTTTCTTAACGCAACCGTCGGCGCTGGAATGCTAATTAGAAGCCAGACTGACGAGACAATTGAGAAGATAGCGGCGTCTATTGCGGAGACTGTCAGCAACAAGTTCAGCTACGGTTCAAAGTTCCATGTACCGGTGCCGTTCGCCGTTATCTCAGCAAAGGCAAGCTGAAATCAGGTCCCTTCCGGGCTCGAAGGTATCATTCGCCGCAGGTTGTATGAATGTCCGCATTGGGCCGTTCTCGTCAATCGACATAACCGAAAGGACTTATGATTGCCGCCTGGCTCGACGTTGCCTGCCCGCCACACCCTTGAAGGCGCTCCGTTTGCTTCCACAGTGCTTCCACGGCAGGCTTGAATACAAAAGCCGCCCTGGCGGACGGCTTGTAAGCGATTGATAATTTTTGGATATTCGGTTGCGGGGGTAGAATTTAACCTATTCCGAACACGAGCAAAGCTGCGCACAGATGTCAAACAAAGGTCAATTGAGAATTAGCGGCCTTACCAACTTGATCTCAGTTTGACCCTGTCAGGTTTTCCGCCTCAGTCCCTTAGGAAATGCAGCCGCGGGAAACCCCGCGGCTGCAACTAGCTGGATCAACCGGCAA
>NZ_FNEB01000030.1 GCF_900100005.1 Lutimaribacter saemankumensis | reverse complement strand
CCAGGATCGCAGCCTCTCAAGCCGAGATCATTTCAAGCAGAACCGCGCCGCCGCTCTTACCGAGTGGCGTGGTCTCTGCGCGGCATAAGGGACAGTGTCACTGTCCTTGCAGAGACGAGTTCGAATTAGTCTGACAGCACCTGAGCGGGATCAAAAGGCTGTCAAACGTTCGAATGTCGGGCTCTCCCGGGGGGCTGTCCAGGCCCCTGCCACCATGCGGAGCGCCACGGCAACGGCAAGCGCGCAGGCGGCCAGGATAGCCGAGAGGGCTAAGCGGCTGGGGCAATGAAACATTATGTTCGGTCGTCTGCAAAAAATTGAGGGAGTGACCTCCCAGTTCTAACACAGTCTGACAAAAGCAAACCCGCCACCACCTCGGCTCTACCAAACACTTTGATCAAATTCTCCTAAGGCTTAAAAGACCATTTCGCCGGATGACTTTTCGTCAGCTGGCCAATATGGATGTCGAACATTTCTGTAAGTTAGCTTGGAATAGTCCCTCTTCAGAGGACCGTTCCCATCGACGTAAAGAACCTGTTTCGCCAACGCCCCAAAGCCGGACATGAAATGGTTCACCGACTTCAGGAAAACTGCCTGCCGCTCCGTGACATCGATTCCAACCTGAGAGAACAGATCCGGGCTAAAAGCCTGGGTACGTTCACTCGTCAGAACAACATCCAGACCGTTCAAAGACAATGCGACACTCTCGCCGGTGGAGGCATGACTGGAGCCGAAAAGCTGCCAGCCATTGCGCTGGATGCCCGTCACGACAACCCGGCAATCCAACGCTGTTCCCGAAGTCCGCGCGACTTTTCCGCCGATGCGCAGATCAATCTCAGCGCCCAACCCTGAGTCGATTGCAATCCGCACCGCGATCGGGTCCCATATCGGTCCAAACGCTACCTTTCGGACATCCCGCTCAATCAGACGCTTCAGAATATCTGTGTTATCCGACGGGGCACCGCCCCCTGCATTGTCCGTTGGATCGGCAATGACCACCGGCCCTTGGGGCGCAGCAAGAGCGGCGTCTATCGCGGCGTCGATGCTCAGCAATGGTGACGCGGTCCGGCCCCGCATCGATATCACCATCTCGCCAAGGTCTCGGGCCAGCGCATCACCATGCGCCTTGTCGCCATTGGTATAGACCAGGATGCGCGTGCTCAGATCCTGAGTGTCATTATAGACAAACCCATGCACCATCGAAATGCTAACGACCTTGCTGTCGCTTTGTTCGATGGCGATCATATGCTCGACGAACCGGCGCATTTCGGGTGCCGAGGTCGGATAGGTGTCGATCTGGCGGCAATCATAAAGCGATGCGACAGGGGCAAGCCGGCCGCCGATCGTATCGGTGACAATGTCGATCACCTTGTCTGCCTGTTCGACCATATCGGTATGGGGATATTCCTTGTACAGGACGATCACATCAGCACTTTTCAGACGCCGAGCGTTGACGATCGAATGCAGGTCGAACTCGACCCCTATGACCACATCGGGGCCGACAACGGCACGGACATGATCCAGAAAGTCGCCTTCGGCGTCGGGTGTTCCATAGACCATCATGCCGCCGTGCATCCCCAGGATCACCCCGTCCACCGGCAGGGCCGCGCGCAACTCGTCGCAGATCTGATCGCGCATGACGCGATATGCCTCGGCGCTGGTTTGTCCTGCGGGGGCGGCGCGAAAGCAACTGCCCTCGATCAGGTCGAACGCGCCCGTCGCGGCGCGACGTTTGGCGGCATACATCATCTCGGCACCGCTAGGAGGTGTGTCGGTCGGGCAGGCGCCGGGCAAGATGTGTCCGCGCCTGAACGTCTCGAGACTGGTCGGCAGGTTCACAAAGCAATTCGACTCGGTGAACAGGGTGGCGCAAAAAAGCTTCATCGGGATTCTTTCAGATTTCGGGCTGTAAGGTCGGGGAAATGTCAGGCGAATTGCCCGATGCGGTGACGCGCGACGAGATGCCCGTCACCGATATCGTGCAAGGGTTCCTGACCGGATGCAGCGCCCACCGGGAACACGGCGTTCATCGGCTCGCCGCTAATAGCCGCAAAGGGGCGCCGGCGAGTTGGATCGGCGATCGGCACTGCAGCCATCAGTCGTTGGGTATAGGCATGGGTCGGGTTCTCGAAGACTTGCCGTCGCGTGCCGGTTTCGACAATTTGACCCATATACATCACCGCGACGCGGTGGCTGACACGTTCGACAACGGCCATATCGTGACTGATGAACAACATCGCGATGCCGGTTTCCCGTTGCAGGTCCAGAAGCAGATTGATCACCTGTGCCTGCACGCTGACATCTAGGGCAGAGACGCTTTCATCCGCGATGATGATTGATGGTTCCGCTGCAAGCGCGCGGGCTATGCAGATCCTCTGCCGCTGCCCGCCAGAGAACTGATGCGGAAACCGATCTAGCATATCTCGCTGCAGGCCCACGCGCTCCAACAGGTCGCCGGCCTTTGCCCGGGCTTGCGCGCCACTGGCCAGCGCATGCACCTCCATCGGTTCCATCAGGCTGTTGCCGACAGTCATCCGCGGATCCAGTGATGCGTAAGGATCCTGAAAAATAAACTGGATCTTGCGCCGCAGCAGTGCCGTCCCGGCGCGGTCAGTTATCCGATGACCGTTCAGCAGGATCTCCCCGCCCTTGCGTGGAGCCAGTGACAGCAGGCTGCGTCCTGTCGTTGTCTTGCCTGAGCCGGATTCGCCAACCAGCGACAAGGTCTCGCCTGCATGCAATTCAAAACTCACATTCTCGACCGCACGTACTTCCCTTTTGACCCGGCCGAACAGTCCCGAACGCAATGGAAAGCGGACCTCTAGTCCTCTGGCGCTCAATACCGGCTGGTCCGCTCTCGCCGGGCGGGGCTGCACGGTGGGGGGTGGGTTTTCTGCGCCCTCAAGCAGATCGAAGCGCATCGGCGCATCGGTTCCTTTGGTGGCGCCCAGTCGCGGGATGGCTGACAGTAGCGCGCGAGTGTATGGCTGTGTCGGGTGGGCGAAAAGCGGTGCGACCTCCGAGGTTTCCACCATCCGTCCCTGACGCATCACCAGCACCCTGTCGGCCAGTTCCGCCACGACGCCCAGATCATGGGTGATAAACAGAATGCCCATGCCCATCTCTCGCTGGATCTCGCGCATCAGTTCCAATATCTGCGCCTGGATCGTTACATCCAGTGCCGTTGTTGGTTCATCCGCGATGAGAAGTCCCGGTCGACACGATAGCGCAATCGAGATCATGACCCGCTGACGCATGCCGCCTGACAGCTCATGCGGATAGCGCGTCAGCATTTCCCTAGCGCCGGGAATACGCACTAGTTCCATCGTGCGCAGCGCTTCTGCGCGGGCGTCATTCCTAGATTTTGACTGGTGCAGACAAATTGCTTCGGTCAATTGGTCACCCACCCGCATGACCGGGTTGAGCGAGGTCATCGGCTCTTGAAAGATCATCGCCACGTCCGCGCCACGCACCTTGCGCATAGTGGCTTGATCAGCATCGCGCACATTCAGCATCGATCCATCGCGTTGCCGCAAACGGATGCTGCCCCCTGTGATCTTGCCGTTGTCGAAATCGGTCAAGCGCATGGTCGCAAGCGCCGTCACCGATTTACCCGACCCGGATTCCCCTACCACTGCCAGGGTTTCGCCCGGCCGGACGGTTAATGAGATATTCTCGACCGCGTTGCGGCTTGCGCCGGCAAAACACACCGAAAGATCGCGGATTTCCAAAACCGCAGGAGTATCGGCCAGCATATCAGGACCTTTCTTTCATACGCGGATCGAGAAGGTCGCGCAGCCCGTCACCGATCATGTTGATGGAAAGTATGGTGATCGACAGGAACAGCGCGGGAAACATCACGAGGTATGGTTTGGCCAACCACAGAGCGCGCCCCTCGGCCATCATGTTTCCCCAAGACGGGATCGAGGGCGGAAGACCGACGCCGAGGAAACTCAGCCCGGCCTCGAACAGGATCGCGATGCCAATCTTGTAGGTGATCTGCACAATGATCGGCGCCACCGAATTGGGCAAAAGGTGGTGCCAGATTATCCGGGTTCGGCTGGCCCCGATGGCCTGGGCGAATTCGACATAGGGCTGCTCACGAAGACTGAGCACCGAGGCACGGACAACGCGCACAAGCCGCGGCAGTTCGGCGCTTGAAATCGCGACGATTACAGTCCAGAGGTTCGCCCCGAAAACGGCGATCAGGCCGATTGCAACAAGAATGGTCGGAATGGCCATCAGCCCATCCATGATCCGCATGATCACAGGATCGAACCAACGGACGAAACCCGCCAAAAGGTCATGTCAGAGGAACATGGCTTGAGACGGGCAGGGCGGTTTCGTAGCCTCCGGCCATGACCAAACGCGATCCATTCAAGTACTTCAAAACCAGTCCCGAGATCATCCGCCTGGCGGTGATGCTCTATGTGCGTTTCCCGTTGTCACTCCGCAATGTCGAGGATCTGCTGCACGAGCGAGGCATCGACGTCAGCCATGAAACCATCCGGTTCTGGTGGAACAGGTTCGGGCCGATGTTTGCGTCTGAGATCCGCCGGCGACGTGTTCAGCAGCTGCGAGCCTTTTCCCGATGGCAGTGGCACGTGGACGAGGTCTTCGTGAAGATCAACGGTGAGCGGCACTACCTCTGGCGAGCCGTTGACCACGAAGGCGAAGTGCTGGAAAGCGTTGTCACCAAGCGGCGTAACAAGCGCGCTGCATTGAAAATGCTCAGGAAATTGATGCGGCGATATGGTCAGCCGGAAGTCTTGGTCACCGATCGGTTTGCTTCATACAAGGCTGCACTTCGCGACTTGGGGTGCGGTGATTTGCAGGAATGTGGTCGCTGGCTCAACAACCGCGTTGAGAATTCGCACCTGCCGTTTCGACGACGAGAACGAGCAATGCAGCGCTTCCGGAGAATGCGAAGTTTGCAGAAATTCGTTTCCGTCCACTCTTCCGTCTTCAACCACTTCAACCAGGATCGCAGCCTCTCCAAACGAGATCACTTCAAGCAGAACAGAACCGCTGCTCTTGCCGAGTGGCGTAGTCTCTGCGCGGCATAAGGGACAGTGTCACTGTCCTGGCAGAGACGAGTTCGAATTAGTCTGACAGCACCCTCCGAACATCTCGAATACCCGATAGTTTCTCGGTTCATCCACCGAACATTCTTGAAAAGAAGCCCCGTTCTTTCTCGGGTATCACTGGATCAG
>NZ_FNEB01000003.1 GCF_900100005.1 Lutimaribacter saemankumensis | reverse complement strand
CGAGACAATCTCTTCGGGCTTGGGTCGCCTGTTTGCCATTCTCGGTCCTCCGTTTCCTAAACATAGTGGTGGACCAGTTCAGTTGGGGAGGCTCAGCACTGCCCGGCGTGACCTCAACACAAATTTTTTGTGCCCAAATTCTGCCACATTTTCTGGAATCCCCATAAAGCTTTCTTCTAACGGGGCAACTCAACCCAGTTCTCAGCAATCACTGTATCGAATTTGAGTACTTTTTTCTGATATATCGCTCATTGTCTTTATTTCATGGATGGTTGTGCTGGCACTGCATTAACCCTGTTCGGTATGTGCAATTGATGACTTTGCCAGCTAATTTTGCCGATAAAGTCTTGGCGATTTCGGAGGCAGGAGAACTTGGCTCCCGCCCCTGGAGAACAGTCTGTTTCCAGTGCGAGAATGAAATCCATCGAACTTCCACGCGAAATGTTGCTACTATCCGCTAGGAGTTTTTCGCGATTATTATTTTAAGGGAACCATTGGCTGAACATAAGCATTCAAAGAAGCGTAATGTCTGAAATTCTCGTCTTCAATGCAGCATACGGAACCTTCAAGACTGCGGGGCCGAACGTACTTTTTTCTCCGAGCAGTGGTCTTGGCCCCTATGGAACCAGCGCTGGAGACACGGGTGTTGAGCTGCAGTTCAATGACGCCCAATGGTGGAAGGCGGACCAAGTCAGCTTGGACGGCGGCCTTTCCCAAACAAGCTTTTCAATAGTTTCAATAGGAACTCTGGAACCGGCGGCTCGAAACAGCAACTTCTTCAATCAATATCCGCAGTTTTCTAGCAGCAATCCGCCTGACTATGCGGTGATTAGTTTGGCAACTGGAGAGCAACTTATTTTCTTTCCAGATTTTCCAAAACTGGAAGGTCCGCTCAACGGGACAAACTTCCTTCTCGAGACGAATGTTGTACCTTGTTTCACTCCTGGCACTGCAATCGCAACCCCGCAGGGCGAGAAGCTGGTTGAAGACCTCAAAGTTGGTGACCGAGTGATTACCCGTGACAACGGCATTCAGGAAATCCGCTGGATAGGGGCCAAACGAGTATCAGGCTTGGAACTCGCGAAAGACCCGCACCTCAAACCTGTTCTCGTCCGCAAAGGCGCGCTGGGCAACGACCTGCCCGAGCGGGACATGCTTGTCAGCCCGAACCACCGCCTTCTGGTAAACAACGACAAAACAGCGCTTTACTTTGAAAACCGAGAGGTTTTGGCGGCAGCCAAACACATGGTGGGCGCGGAAGGCATCCACGAAGTCGATGTGATGGGCACCACATATATTCACTTCATGTTCGACCACCACGAGGTGGTGCTGTCAAACGGGTCGTGGACCGAAAGCTTCCAACCCGGCGACATGAGCCTGAAGGGCATGGGCAAAGCACAGCGAAATGAAATCTTCGATCTGTTTCCCGAGCTAGCCAGCGACAAGGGCGCTGAAGCTTACCAATCCGCTCGTCGGTCGCTCAAAAAGCATGAAGCAGACCTTCTGATAAAGTAGAACCGACTGCTCCGTTTTCTCATGATTTCAATGAACTACGCCGCTGACTAGTGGAATCGCGTCCTGTGGTGTCAGTTCTTTACGTTGGATTTTCTACAACCCCGCACCGCCACCACAAAGGGGGTCTCAATCCAGTTAAAATCGAAAATATCAATAATTCAGTATTTTAGAAAAATAATTTGGTGCCCAAGGAGAGACTCGAACTCTCACGGTATTGCTACCGGGGGATTTTGAATCCCCTGCGTCTACCATTCCGCCACTTGGGCCCGGCCCTTGGTCTAACTTGGAGTTTCGCGGGCGTCCAGATGCAATTCGCTTTGTTCTTGCCGTCAGGCGCGTGGTCGCTAAACAGGCGGTGACGCCACGCTAGGCCCCGGAGACGCGCGATGATCCGACGCTTGTATGACTGGACGATGTCGCAGGCCGACCACCCCAAGGCCCTGTGGGTTCTGGCCTTTGTATCCTTTGTCGAAAGTTCGGTTTTCCCGATCCCGCCGGACGTGCTGATGATCCCCATGATCCTGGCGCGTCCCTCGCGGGCATTTCTGATCGCGGCGGTCGCCCTTGTATCGTCCGTGTTGGGTGGATTGCTTGGCTACGCCATAGGCGCCCTGGCATACGAACAGGTCGGGCAGCCGATCCTCGAAGCGATGGGCAAGGGCGCGGCGATGGACGAGTTCAACGCACGCTTCAACGATTTCGGTTTCTGGCCGGTTCTGATCGCTGGCATGACACCTTTTCCCTACAAGGTGATCACTATCATGTCCGGCTGGACCGGATTGCCGCTGGTGACTTTCACGATCACGTCTATCGTCGCGCGCGGCGTGCGGTTTTTCATCGTTGCGGCACTGCTTTGGAAATTCGGCGCGCCCATTCGTGATTTCATCGAACGCCGGTTGGGATTGATGTTCGTTGTTTTCATCGTCATCCTGCTGGGTGGGTTCTACATCGTGAGGTTCCTGTGAGGCTGACGCGACAACGGCTCATCCTTTTGGCGGCAGGCGGCTCCACCGCGCTGCTGGCCGGGGCGTTCCTATTCCAGTTCCTCGGCTGGGCGCCCTGCAAGCTGTGCCTTTGGCAGCGGTGGCCTCATGCCGTGGCGATCGCGATCGGGGCGATAGCCCTGACGGTCGGTGGACGCATCTGGGCGTGGGCCGGCGCAGCTTGCATGGTCGCGGCCTCGGGTCTGGCGCTGTATCACACGGGCGTCGAACGAAAATGGTGGGAAGGCCCCGCCAGTTGCACCGGCGGCGGGGATTTGTCCCTTGGCGCAGGCAGTGCGCTTTTGCCGGGTGCAGCGGCCGATACGCCGGCACTCGTGCTATGCGATCAGCTGCAGCCGTTTTTCCTGGGGCTGACCATGGCGAACTGGAACCTTTTGTTTTCGCTCGGCCTTTTGGCGTTCTGGATCGCGGCGGCCATGCGCCGGGATTGAGGGCACCAGGGCCTGTGCGGCCCCGGTGCAAGTCGCGGTTCAGCCGAACATGTCCGCCGTGATACCGGCATACCAGCCCAGGCTTTCCTCGTAGGTCGCTTTGCGCAGCGCGGCATCCTCGCCGGTCTGGCTGATGAAGCCGTCCACCTTGGCGATCTTTTCGTCCGTCGCCTGGTAGGATGCCCCGACCTTGACCCCGTCATCGGTGTCGATCAGCGACCAGCAGGTATTCGAGAACTTGGCCGGGAACACCTTGGAGCCGGTCAGTTCACCCCGGATCGCCATCGCGGCGACCTTGGCCTGGCTGTTGGCCGAGAAACCGGACTTCGGCATGTCGCCCTGGTTGGTCGCATCGCCAAGGACGTGGATATTCGCATCCATTCGGCTGACCATGCTGTGACCGTCCACAGGCGCCCAGTTGCCGTCGTTGATGCCGGCGATTTCGCAGATCCGGCCAGCCTTTTGCGCCGGGATCACGTTGCAGACGTCGACCTTTTCAACGACACCGTCGACCGTGACGGTCATCGCGCCGGGGTCGACCTCGACCTTGTCACCGCCGAAATCCGGGCCGATCCGTTCGACCATGCCGGCATAGTGCCTGTTCCAGCCTTCTTCGAACAGCGCCTGCTTGGAAAATTTCTCTTTCGGATCAACGACAAGGATCTTGGCGGTCGGGTTAATCTGGCTGAGCAGGTGCGCGACCATGCTGACCCTTTCGTAAGGCCCCGGCGGGCAGCGATAGGGGTTCGGCGGCGCGACCATCGCGAAACGACCACCCTCGGGCATCGATTCAAGCTGCGCCTTCAGCAGTTCGGTCTGGCTGCCCGCCTTGTAGGCGTGGGGCATCTTGTTCTGCGCGTTCAGATCCCACCCCGGCACGGCGCCATCGACGAAATCGATACCCGGGCTCAGCACCAGCTTGTCATAGGGCAGCACTGCGCCGCCCGCCAGCGTGACGGTCTTGGCGTCCCTGTCGATGCCGGTGGCCCAGTCGTGCACCACGTTGATCCCGTATTCCGACGCCAGCGTGCCATAGCTGTGCGCAATCGAGCTCAGATCGCGGAACCCGCCGATATAAAGGTTCGAGAAAAAGCAGGTGTAGTACTGCCGCGTGGGCTCGACCAGGGTCACGTCGATCTCGCCCTTGCTGTCCTTGGCAAGATAGCGGGCCACGGTTGCGCCCCCTGCCCCACCGCCGATGACAACAACCTTGGGCCGCCCATGCGCGGCGCCCCACACGTTCGGAGCCTGGAGCGCGGCCGCCGCCGCTGCACCGGTTCCTATAAAGGCGCGTCTGTTTAGTTTCATACCGTATCCTCCCATGAAAGGTGCAGGCCTCTCAGAGCCCTGCAAAATATGCGGCGAGCGCCGCAATCTCTTCTTCCGTCAACCGCCCGGCATAGGCCTGCATCACAGGGTGCGGGCGAATCTTGCGCTTGTATGCGTGCAGCGCGATCACGAAATCCTCTTCGGGCCACCCGGTAATTGACGGGATGCCCTGGTCCGAGCCGTCCCGCTGATGGCAGGTGGTGCATTCGCTAGCGAGGTATTCGCCGTATTCGGGATCACCGACGAGGGCGAGTATCTCGGGCGACAGCTCCACCTCGGGTGCAACGGCGGTCGGCTGCGCCTCGGGGATGTTGGCGGGGTTGTCCGAAAAGCGGCGCAGATAGGCCAGGACGTCGGCCCGGTCCTGCTGATCCTTGAGCCCGGCGAAATTCATCCGTGTGCCCGACACCAGGTATTTCGGGTTCTCCAGATAGGCATGCAGCTTTTCGAGCGACCAGACCAGGCCGTCGTTGCCTGCCCGGACCAGCCCTTCGGAGTACCGCTCATAGCCGTCCACCGTGCCCGCCTTGCGCCCGAAAATACCGTTGAGATGCGGGCCGATGCGGTGTTCGGCCCCCTTCCCGACCTGGTGGCAACTGGCGCATTTGCGAAAGATCTTTTCGCCGCTTTCGGCATCGCCGATCTCGTCGGCAGCCGCATATCCAACCCAGTGCGCCGCAGCCAAAAGAAAGCCGGCGGCCACCGACAGAACGCCGATTTTCATGGCGTTTCCTCCCATTTTCATGCGCTCTCTTTCGGGGCGCTTGTTGAAATATGGTGCGGGCGTTCCCCTATTTTTTCAATCTTTTATTCTGGAAATACGCGAAAAAAGAACGGGCACCTCAACCTGTGAGGCGCCCGTCCTTAACTTTCCCGGTCCACTGCCCGAAACAGGACCGTGGTACCGGTATTATCCTTGTCGACAGGGCCGGTCTGGCCGGCCCTGACCTGCCTTTCCGCTTACGGGAAGGTCTTGAGATACTCGATGACAGCCTTGATGTCGTCCTCTTTGCGAAGTCCGGCAAAGGACATCTTGGTGCCGCTGATGAAATCGCGCGGCTTCGCCAGGAAGGCCGACAGGTTGGCTTCGTCCCAGACCATGCCGCTTTCGCCCATTTCAACAATCGTCTTGCTGTAACGGAAGTCTTCGACATGGGCCAGTTTGGCCCCGATGACACCGTTCAGGACGGGGCCGGTCTTGTTGGTCGCGCCTTCGCCTACCTGGTGGCAGGCCTTGCACTTCTTGAAGACGTTTTCACCCTCTTCCGCCAGCGCCGTGTCGATCGACGCGGCGGCCGGGGTTGCCTCGGCTGCAGGTGTCTCTTCGGCGGCGGCCTCTTGTGCGGGTTCAGCCGTGGCCGTCTGGGTTTCCTCGGTCGCTGCGGTGGGTTCTGCTGCCGCCTCGTCCGCGGCCCCTTCTTCTTCCGGGGTCACGTCCAGAACGGCGGCGCGCATGGTGATTTCCACGCTGTCCTTGCAGTTTTCCATGCAGGGCTCGGCCGTCCAGAAGTGCTTTTCGGCTTCTTCGCGATCATCCACGATGAACCCGTCGGCATTCGGCATCTCGACCTCGAGGAAGTTTTCGTTCGACAGAACGAAATCGTCGTCCACAAGGTAGTTCGAGAACAGGATGTAGGCCGTGATCGCGTACACCTCGTCGTTCGACAGGGTTTGCGCGGCGCCGAACGGCATCGAGCGGTGGACATAGTCCCACACGGTCGACAGGTAGGGCCAGTACGACCCGACGGTTTTCAGCGGATCCTTGTCGGCCAGCGTGCCTTCGCCGCCAGCCAGTTTCGGCCAGTTGCCGACACCTTCGGCGAATTCGCCATGGCAGACGGCGCAGTTTTCCGAAAACAGCATCTCGCCGTCCTCGACCGAGCCCGAACCAACCGGAAGGCCGGTGCCGTCAGGCGCGACATCCAGGTTCCATGCGGCGACCTCTTCGGGCAGCGCGGGACGGCCAAGGCCGAACTTGCCGTCGGCGGCCGCATCGCTGGCCTGTGCAGCCGCGATCAGCATGAAATCGGTGTCCGCTTCGGCAGCCATTTTCGGCGCGTCGGATGGCATGGGCGTCACGTTGCGGTCGGCAAAGTTGTACGCGCCGGTCAGCAACGCGACGAGGCCGACGCCGACACCGCCATAAAGATTAAGAGACTTCGACATTTTCGGCCTCCCCGTTCGGTTTCACCCACCAGGTCTGGATGCAGTTGTTGTGATAGATCGAGTTCTCGCCGCGCACTTCGCGCAGTTGCGCCTTGCTGGGCTGAACGTATCCGGTTTCGTCGCGCGCACGCGATTGCAGGAACATCTCTTCGCCGTTCCACTCGACATCGAGATAGAAACGCGTCAGCGCCTTGGCCGTGCCGGGCTGTGCCAGGCGCGCGGGCTGCCAGTTGATGCCACCGTCAAGCGACACGTCGACACCCGTAATCGCGCCACGGCCCGACCATGCCAGGCCCGTGATCACCAGCGGGCCATGCCCGTGCTTGATCGGGCTTTGCGGGCTGGGCGAGGTGACAACCGATTTGGCGTCCATGACCCAGGTCCATTTGCGGCTGGTGCCATTGGCCAGTGTGTCGGTGTATTTCGAGGTTTCCTCGCGGCTCTGAATCGCCTGCGTGGTCACTTCGACGCGGCGCAGCCACTTGACCCACATGTTGCCTTCCCAGCCGGGAACAACCAGGCGCACGGGATAGCCGTGTTCCTTGCGCAGCGCTTCGCCATTGGCCTTGAACGCCACCAGAACGTCGTCCAGCGCCTTTTCCAGCGGGATCGAACGGCCGTTCGACGATGCGTCGGCACCCTCGACATAGACCCACTTGCCCTCGGTCTGCACGCCTGCCTCGTTCAGCAGGGTACGCAGCGGCACGCCGGTGTATTCCATGTTGTGGATCATGCCATGGGTGAACTGCGCGCCGTTCAGCTGCGCGCCGGCCCATTCCATCCCGGTGTTGGCCGCGCATTCGCAGAAATAGACATGGTTTTCACGCGGGAACCGCTCCAGATCTTCATAGGTGAAGACCAGCGGCGTATCCACCAGCCCGTTGATCATCAGGCGGTAGTCTTCCTTGCGCAGCTCGATTGCCCCCGAATGGTGGCGTTCGAACGCGCAGCCCTGCGGCGTGATCGTGCCATCGAGCGCATGGATCGGGGTGAAGTTGATCGACGAAATCGTGTCGGCGGTCAGCCATTCCACGTTGCGGCGGATCACATCGCTTTCGTATTTGATCGGCAGGCCGTAGGGCGTTGCGTCAACGCCGTCCCCCAGGCCTGTGGCCCAGTCCTGCACCTCGGTGATCAGCGGATCGGGTTCCGCGGCCTTGGCCGCGCTGGCCCCGAACACGGCACCACCCGCCGCGATCGAGCCCTTCAGAAAGGCGCGCCGCGAGGGCGTTTTGCCTTTGAAGCTGGCAGTCATCTTTCTCTAGCCTCCTTTGAAGATTCAGACTCCGGCACGCGAACCGGCCGGGCAAAGGGTTGGGTTTGGCGGGAGCTCAGAGCCCCTCGACCTTGACACTGTTGTTTTCCGAAACGGTCACGGTGCCCATCTTGCGGATGTGGCTTTCGACCACGTCCCAGATCTGCGGGCCTTCGGTGCCTTCGTTGACGCTGGCCCAGCCGGCGACGACATAGTTCTTGGCCGGGTCGATCGCCTCGCCGGTCTTAAGAAGGGTCATGTCGCTGATGCGCTCGCCCTGCGGCTTCGAGATATCGATGCGATACCCCATGCCGCCGATGCGGACCATGTCCCCACCCTGCTGGTAATAGGGATCAGGGTTGAAGATGTTGTCGGCGACATCTTCGAGGATCACCTTGATGAACTCGCCGGTCATTTCCGAACGATACGCCTTGCCGTAGGTCATCGAGGTGACGTTCCAGATGTCTTCGCGGGTGATATTGTCGCCCGGGATCAGCGACGGGCCCCAACGGACGCCGGGCGACATCGCGATATCGGCCTCGCGTTCGCTCAGCAGCGCGTCGCAAATCAGGTCGTCCCAAGAGCCGTTAAAGTTGCCACGGCGATACAGCAGCGAGTCGGTCTGGCCGATCACCTCTTCGAGCTGGTCCTTGAAGGGCGCACGCTGCTCGTCGATCAGCGCCGCGACCTCGGCGTCGGGTTCGATCACGTCCGAGAAGATGGGGATCAGCTTGTGGCGGAAGCCCATCATGCGGCCGTCGCGAACGTCCAGGTCGACGCGGCTGACGAACTTGCCGTTCGACCCCGAGGCGACGATGATCGTTTCGCCCACCAGAACGGGTTCGGGCAGTGCATCATGGGTGTGGCCCGACAGGATCACGTCGATCCCGGTCACGACGCCGGCCATCTTCTTGTCCACGTCAAAGCCGTTATGGCTGAGCACGACAACGAGGTCGGCCCCTTCGGACCGTACCTGGTCGACCACTTCCTGCATGTGTTCGTCGCGGATACCGAAGCTGTATTCGGGGAACATCCAGCGCGGGTTCGCGATCGGCATATAGGGGAAGGCCTGACCGATCACGGCGATCTTTGCACCGCCACGCTCGAAGAACTTGTAGGGGGCGAAATCCTCGGCGGGTTCGTCCCACTCGGCATCAAAGATGTTCTGGCCAAGCGCGGCAAAGGGAAGGTCGCCTACGATTTCGCGCACACGATCCGATCCCAGCGTGAATTCCCAGTGGAAAGTCATCGCATCGGGTTTGAGCGCGTTCATCACGTTGACCATGTCCTGCCCGGCGGTCTGGTAGCAGGTGTAGGACCCATGCCATGTGTCGCCGCCATCCAGCAGGATCGCGTCGGGGCGATCGGCGCGGATCGCGTTCACGACAGTGGCCACGCGGTCAAGCCCGCCAACCTTGCCATAGGCCTGTGCCAGCGACGAAAAATCGTTGTATGTCAACGCGTAGTGGCTGGGGCTGCCATCGTCGATGCCGTAAAGCTTGCGGAAGTCGGCGCCCGTCACATGCGGCACGGCGCCCTTGTTTTCACCCACACCGATATTCACTTCGGGCTCGCGGAAATAGATCGGCTTGAGCTGCGCGTGAATGTCGGTGACATGAATAAGCGAGACATTGCCGAATGTATCGAACTGCAGCAGCTGGTCCTGGGTCAGGCTTTGCTGTGCGGCCAATCGGGCCCAATTGCCAAAGCCCGAGGCGCCAACGAGCGCCGAAGCGGCCATCGAAACCTGGAGGAAATCGCGGCGGGAGATCATGGTGGTGTCTCACTTTTCTTTATCACGGGGCGCACACTCGACACATGCGCATATGTGAATGGGTTGTTAATGACAAACCCCGCGCCAAGCTTGTCAGCCTGACGCGGGGTTCGAGGGTTTAGTTACGAACCGACGGTCCTTCGACCGACAGACCGTTGCCGCGCGAGGCGACATACAGTTCCAGCGCCACGAATTCCGGGCTGCCCGGGCTGAAGGTTTCGGCGCGGGTGTCGCGCACGCAACCCTTGAACCGGCCATGCACGGTGTTCAGCTTGGCGTTCTTCAGGCGGTAGGTCGGGAAACCGTTGATCTGACCCTGGCTCAGGTGGTCTGCGCGGATCATGTTGCCATAATTCTGCTCGTGGCAGGATGCGCAGGACAGTTCGAGCTGGCCAAAACGGGTATAGTAGATTTCCTTACCCTTTTCCCAGGTGTCTGCCACCGGGCCGTCGATCGCCACATCGACAGGCATGCCGCGCGATTGCACGGTGATCAGGGCCTCCATCGCAGCCATCGGGCCGCTGTCGTACTTGTACGGCTCGGCGCCCATGTTCTCGGTGCGGCAGTTGTTGATCTGCATGGCGAGAGTACGGACTTCGCCAGCCTTCTCGTTCCACTTGGGATAAACCGCGCGCACGCCCTTCATGCTGTCTTCGACGTTTTCGTGGCACGAAGCGCAGGACTTGCCAGCAGTGCCTTCGACGGTATCCCACGCCGCTGCGGCATCTTCGACCGCCAGCATGCCGGGGTTGTCAAAGTCGTCCATCTGCATGGCCTGGGTATCGTCGTTGCGGAAATGCCAGCCCGACATGATCTCGGTCAGCATGCTGTCTTCGAGATGCGCGGGCAGCGGCGCCTTGGTCACCATCTCTTCGCCATTGATGGTCAGCGTGTCGTTATCCGGATCCGCGAACGTCAGCGCCGGTGCCGCTACCATCAGGGCCGCGATGGCCGTCAGTGCCTTGAAATTCATAAAGCGTCCTCCCTTTGGCGAAACCTGCCCCTGCATCGCGCAGGGACAGGTCACCTGTTATTGTTATTAGCCGACCTGGACCGTTTTCACGTCTTCGTAGACCGAGCCGTCATCGTCGTACCAGGTGAACTTGAGGTCACCGGATTCGGGAATCTTGGCTTCGAACTCGAAATACGGGTTGGTCGAGATTGCCGGCTCCATCTTCACGTCGATCACGGACGTGCCGTTGAACTCGCAGGTGAAGCGGTTGATGATCGAACGCGGGATGACCGAGCCATCCTTGTTCTTGCGCTGACCCGATTCCATCTTGTGGCTGATCAGGGTCTTGATCGTGACGACCTCACCGGCCGAAGCACTTTTCGGGGCCTTCACGCGGGGCTTTGCACCGTCTGCCATTGTCTTGTCTCCTTGGATATCCCGATCAGCCGCCGCAGCCGCCGATGGTCACTTTGACGTTCTTGGTGGCTTTCGCGAACGAACCGTCTGCCATCTTGGCGATTGCGACGACGTCCTGCGTGCCGGCCAGGCGAATACGGGTCGAGGCCATCGTGCTGCCTGCCAGTTCACCATAGTTGAAGGTTGCGACGCCGGGGGTCGGGTTGCCCATCGCCAGCAGCATGATAGCGGTTGCCCCTTCTGCGGAAACGCCGATCGGAACGGTGTTACCGTTTTCGGCGATTTCGGGTGCGTCCAGGTTCACGCCACCTTCGGCGACTTCCGCGCCACCGGTAAAGGCGGCGATGGCGTCCTCACCGGCTGCGTTCACGCGGAACGGCAGGACGGTCAGAGCAACAGCACCGGCACCCAGGGCCAGCGTATCGCGACGTGTAAAGTCCATTTCTCTACTCCTCAGTTAGATCTGTTGCGTCCCGTCACTCTTTCAGAGTGCTCAGGAACGCGACAACGTCCTCGATCTGCTGCGCGGTCAGCAGCGGACCAAATGAATCGTCTGCGGCCTTGCCGGTGTAGGCATTGCCCGGACGGATGTAACCATCGACATTCGCCCTGTAATAGGACGGCATGACCGTGCCGTCGTATGTTTTCTTGGCGTTCACGACGATGCCGCGCAGTTCGGCCTCGTTCCAGCGATCGCCCACGCCATCCAGGCTCGGACCGACATTGCCATGGAACGGCGCATATTCCAGCGCTGTGACCTGGTGGCACGCAACGCAGTTGCCAAGGCTGCGGGTCGTCATGACCTTTTCACCTTCGGCAGCATTGCCCGGCTGACCCGTCAGCGATTCCGCGACGGCTCCGTATTCGTCCATTTTGACATCGCCGGGTGCGACGACATCGGCGGCTGCGGCGCCTGCGATTAGCGATGCCGCCAGTGTCAGTGTTGCAAACTTCATGATTCCTCCCATGGCTTCAGCTCTTGTGACCGAGTTGGCTCGGTATACCGTAGTTTACCGAGCCACCTCTTTGCAACATCAAATTCACGATTATGAATTATTGATTTTCAACAATCGCGATCAATCGTTGCCCTTCTCTTGGCGTTCTTGAATTTTTCTTGCGTGATACCGCTGGAAATCTTCCCCGTTATCAAGCTCGTACCGCTTCTCGTTCACCCAGACGAACATGTCATAGGTGGTCTGGGCTCCGAAAGCTCCGGGCATGATCGCAACAGCCGAATCCTTGACCGACGCATCCTCGTCCACCTCTTCGGGCAGGAAAATCACCGTGGGCGTGAAAAGAATCCCCCATTTGCGGGCAGCGTCCTTTTCGCTCATCGCCTCACCATCGGTGTCGACCATCTCGGTGTCGCCATGCAGGTTGATCTGCACGACAAAGAAATTCTCGCTGATGTAGGACGAGATTTCTTCACGCGGATAAATCTCTTCGTGCATCTTCTTGCAGTAGATGCAGCCGCGCTGCTCGACCATGAGAACAAGGCGTTTGCCTTCGGCATTCGCCTCGGCCAGATCTTCCTGCAAGTCCTTGAACGTATCGCGCATCCACGGCTCCTTGTGGAGCCCGTCATCTCCGATCGGCGCGGCCATGACCGGCAGCGCGAACAGCAGGGCCCAAAGACCCAGAATCAGTTTCTTCATGCCATCCTCCCAATGATGCCATCACCCGATTCGCGAGAACACGGGGAATGTTTCGATCATCCAGTTTGCGATTTCGTTGATCGTGCCCGTCGCGATCAGAATCGCGAATGCGATCATCATAACGCCCAGCACCTTTTCGACGTAGGGCTGGTATTTCCGATTGCGCTGAATCCAGCCCAGGAAAGGCCGCGCGAACAGGGCTGCGACAACGAAAGGCGCGGTCATACCGATACCGAACAGCGCCAGCAGCAGCCCCCCGCGCCAGATCTCGCCCATGCCGCTCGCGATCATCAGGATGGTCGCGAGAACCGGGCCGACGCAGGCGCTCCAACCGAACCCGAAGGCAAGCCCCATGACGTAGGCGCCAACGACCGAGCTTGGGTCCATCTCGGACTCCATGCGCGCCTCGCGATAGAGGATGCCGATCCTGATCACCCCCAGGAAATGCAACCCGAACACGAAGATCAGCGCCGCAGCCGCATATCGGAGAACGTCGAACCAGTCGCGGAACACCTGCCCCAGCGCGGTCGCGCCCATCCCCATCAGCATGAAGATGCTTGTCACGCCGAGGGCAAAGAACACCGCAGACACGAATAGCCGGCGCTGCGCTCCAGGCGCGATTTCACCCTCGCCGCGCAGTTCCGACATCGAAAGACCCGCCATGTAGCTCAGGTAGAAGGGGACCATGGGCAGTATGCAGGGAGTGAAGAATGCGATAAGGCCAGCCAGTGCCGCGCCCGCGAATGTAACGTCCATGTGGGATACGGTCCCTTGTGAAATTCACATATTCAGATTAAGTTGTGTATACAATCGTAGTCAATCGGATGTTTCATGGGCGCGATCAAATCCTTCATTTTGTACCTGGCCTTCGGTCTGGCCGCGGCCCCTGCCCTTGCGGTCGAACTGATCATGGTCGAACGCGACGGCTGCAGTTACTGCATCGCATGGAAGGAACAGGTCGGCCCCGCCTATCCGAACACAGCGATGGGGCAGTTCGCCCCGCTGCGCATGATCGACATTTCCGACGCCCCGCCCGAGGGGATCGAATTCGCGTCGCGCGTCCTCTTTACGCCGACATTCGTCCTGGTTGAAGACGGCCAGGAGCTTGGCCGCATCGAAGGTCATCCGGGCGAAGACTTCTTTTGGGGGTTGCTCCACAGGCTGCTGAAGGACAAGACAGAATACGACGGGCCCGGCTGATTGCCCGCGGCCGCCGCTTGCGTGGCCGGAACCGCCGCCAAAGAACGTAAGCCGCCGGAAATACGAGCAGAGCGGCCATCGGAGGGATAGTGACGTGACGTTGCCGGTATTCGACAAGGGCATCTCGGAGGACGAGATGGAACGCATGGTCGAGAACGCCACCACGGCGTCGAACTTCCTCAAGGCGGTCAGTCACGAAGGCAGGTTGATGATCCTGTGCCACCTCGTCTCGGGCGAAAAATCAGTCACCGAACTCGAAGAACTCCTCTCCGCCCGGCAAGCCGCGGTCAGCCAGCAATTGTCGCGGCTGCGCCTCGAAGGGCTGGTCATCCCACGGCGCGAAGGCAAGGCGATCTATTACCGATTGGCAGATGATCGGCCGAAACGTATACTTGAGATGGTCTACGATCTCTTCTGCGAATGATGCGGGACCATCATTCGCAAGGAACGGGCCGGGAGGACGCAAATGTTTGACTGGATCACGGACGAGGCGCTTGTCGCCCTGATCGGCATGGGCGGCGGCATCCTGCTTGGGCTGGCTGCGCGGCTGGGCCGCTTCTGCACCATGGGTGCCATCGAAGACATGCTTTACGGCGGCTCCGACCTGCGGATGCGCATGTGGATACTGGCGATCGGCGTATCGGTTCTGGGCACGTTCGGATTGGCCGCCGCGGGGCTTTTGGAACTGGAAACCTCCTATTATCTGTCGATCCGCTGGATGCCCGTCGCGGCAATCCTGGGCGGGTTGATGTTCGGTTATGGCATGGCGCTTGCAGGCAATTGCGGCTTCGGCTCCATCGCCCGCGCCGGGGGCGGCGATTTCCGCGCCTTCGTGATCGTCGTGATCATGGGTGTATCCGCCTACCTGGTGCTGTCGGGGCCGCTTGCCATCTTGCGCGACTGGGTGTTTCCGCAAGAGGCGGTGGTCAACGACATGCCGCCAGGCCTTGCGCATCTGCTGCATGACTGGACCGGCCTGTCGGTTCCAATGATCGGCCTGGCGATCGGCGCGGCGATTACCGTGGGCGCGCTGGCCTCGCGCAGCATGCTGGACAGCCCGCAATCGGTTTTCTGGTCGGTTGTCGTGGGCGTCGCCGTGGTCACCGGCTGGGCCGGCAGTTACTGGGTCGCGGCCAGCAGCTTTACCCCGATGCCGGTTGTCTCGCACAGCTTTTCCGCCCCTGTCGGCGAAACGCTTCTTTATGCGATGACGGGGTCGGCACGCGCGCCGTCCTTCGCCGTCGGCTCGGTGGCCGGTGTGGCCATTGGCGCGTTCATCGGTTCTCTGATCAAGGGACATTTTCGCTGGGAAGCCTGCGAAGACCCGCGCGAACTGCGCCGGCAACTGGCTGGCGCGGCGCTGATGGGTACCGGCGCGGTGATCGCACTTGGCTGCACCATCGGCCAGGGCATATCGGCGTTTTCGATGCTGGCCTTTTCGGCGCCTGTCGTTTTCCTTTCGATCATCGCCGGGGCCGCGCTTGGCCTGCGGCAACTGATCGAAGGGTTCCAGCCGGCAGAATAAGGCATACCGGTCTGCCCCGCCCCGAATGGGCGGGCACGAAAAAAGGGGCCGCGCAGGCCCCTTTTTGTTTTGTCGCTGCCGTGCGGCTCAGACCTTCATCTGGGTGTATTTCTTCAACTCGGCCCGCGCGATCTGGCGGCGATGCACGGCGTCCGGCCCATCGGCCAGGCGCAGCGTGCGCACCTGCGTCCACTTGTGGGCCAGCGGCGTATCCTGGCTGATGCCCTGGCCGCCATGCAACTGCACCGCCTCGTCGATCACCTTCAGGGCCATGCGGGGCGCCACGGTCTTGATCATCGAAATCCAGGGCGCGGCCGCGCGCGCATCGCCCTGGTCCATGTACCAGGCCGCTTTCAGACACAGCAGACGCGCCTGTTCGATCTCCATCCGGCATTCCGCGATGATGTCGAAATTCGCACCCAGCTGCGCCAGCGGTTTGCCGAAGGCCTCGCGCTCGAGCGAGCGTTTGCACATCAGCTCAAGCGCCGATTCCGCCTGCCCGATGGCGCGCATGCAGTGATGGATGCGGCCCGGCCCAAGCCGGCCCTGGCTGATCTCGAACCCGCGCCCCTCGCCCAGCAGCAGGTTTTCCGCCGGCACGCGCACGTCGGTGAACCGCATGTGCATGTGGCCGTGCGGCGCGTCGTCATGGCCGTAGACCTCCATCGCGCGCAGCTTTTCGATACCGGGCGTATCGGCAGGCACCACGATCATCGAATGACGCTGATGCTTGGGCGCGTCGTCGTCGCCGGTCTTGACCATCACGATATAGACCTTGCAGCGCGGGTCGCCCGCCCCCGAAGCCCACCATTTTTCGCCGTTCAGGACATAGTCGTCGCCGTCACGCACGCAGGACATGGAAATGTTGGTCGCGTCCGAGCTGGCGACATTCGGCTCGGTCATCAGGTAGGCCGAGCGGATCTTGCCTTCGAGAAGCGGCTCCAGCCATTGCTTCTTCATCTTGTCGGTGCCGTAGCGTTCGAACACTTCCATGTTGCCGGTGTCCGGCGCCGAGCAGTTGAACACTTCGGCCCCCAGCGGCGTGCGCCCCATTTCTTCGGCGAAATAGGCGTATTCGACCGTGCTCAGCCCAAAGCCGCGTTCGCTGTCGGTCAGCCAGAAATTCCACAGCCCCTGCGACTTCGCCTTGGCTTTCAGGCTTTCCAGTATCTCGGTCTGGCGCTCGGTGAACTGCCAGCGATCGCCCTTGGCGACCTCTTCCTCGTATTCCTCGGCCAGCGGCGCGACCTCGTTGCGGATCATCTCCGCCACCCGCGCCAGCAGCTTGCGATTCTCTTCGCGCATGCCGAAATTCATGTCCATCGATCCGCTCCTCCTCAGACCCGTTCCAATCTGCGAAATATCATTTCGCAGTCATATCAGCACGTCAGCGCGGGGATGAAAAGAACCAAGCCGCGCGACGGGGCGTCACACGGCTTTTCACGGGAAAATCGGGTAAATGGTGCGGTCGAGAAGACTCGAACTTCCACTCCGGTTAAGGAACAGCGACCTCAACGCTGCGCGTCTACCAATTCCGCCACGACCGCACTGCCATTGGCTTGGTGACGGGGCGTATAGACCAGCCATCCGACGATGTGAAGGGGCAAAAAACCGCGCGAGGCGCGATTTTCCACCCTGCCCCGCCATCACGCCCGCCGCAACAACTGCCGCAGGTCGCCGGGGCGCGACCAGGCCCAGGCCAGGCCGCCGATCAGCATCGTCGCGAACGCCGTCCAAAATCCCACCCAGGGCGCCTGGGGAAACACTATCGCATTCATGATACGGCCCGGCAGCAAGGTGAAAAGCCCCGGGATTCCCATGCCTAATACGTAGAGCGACATCATCGTGCGCTTGTGATCCGCAATCCTGCCGGCACGCACCTGGCGCAGACCCTCCCAAAGCGCGACTAGCGTGATGATCGAAAGAATGTGGATGGGGCTGAACGGGCCGACCAAGCGGATCGTGTAGATGAAAAACGAACTCAGCGCCGTGACGGCCATGGCGACGATCCATGCCCGACCGGCAAGCCGGTGCACCCGATCCCGGCTGCGCCGCAGCAAGGCGACCGGCCCGAGAGTCAGCGCCAAGAGGGCGGCGATGATGTGCAGTTGGATTGCGAAAGGGGCGTTCAGGAACGGTGCCAGTGTCATATCGGTTTCCCTTAATTTGAATAGGTCGAAAGCAACTGCTTCGGCTTCTCAAATGCCCGGGAATGTTGCAAAACCCTCTGGGCCGGAAAACGGAGGCGCTGCGTGAAATACGGCAAACTGCAACTCGCGCTTCGTGAAACACGAGAGTTCCTGAGCCGCTGGCAGGTTCTGGCCGGCATCGTTGCCGTTATCGCGATTCTGGCAATCTCGGGACCATTTGGAACGGGCGAGGCGCTGCCCGCCCCGGCCCGGCTGGTGTACTGGGCTTCCGTGGCGGTGCTGACGTTTTCAGCCGGTGTGCTGGTCAACAGGTTGGTCGTGGCCCTGGCATTGCCCGGCGTGGCCTCGGCGCTGCTGGCGACGATCGCAGCAGGGCTTGTTGCCACCGCAATCGTCGTTGCGCTGAATGCTGTGACGTTTTCCGACGAAATCGCGGATCAGACCGTCGGCTGGACGGTCATTGCCCGCATCATGATGGTCGCCGTTCTGGTCGCCGCTGCTTTGCACTACTGGACGGCCCATCGGCAACCAGAGCCCGAGCGACCGGCGCCGCCGGTGCTGCTGGATCGTCTGCCCCTGGAAAAACGCGGCCCGCTGGTTTCACTTTCGGTGCAGGATCACTACGTCGAAGTGGTGACGGCGCGTGGCCGCGAGCTTGTTCTGATGCGGCTGGGCGATGCGATCCGCGAAACGACCGGCATTGCCGGGCTTCAGGTGCACCGCTCGCACTGGGTGGCCCTGGACCAGGTGGAAAGCGCGCGCCGCGAAGGCGAACGGGCCGTCTTGCGGATGAAATCAGGGGATGACATCCCGGTCAGCCGCACCTACGTCCCCGCGATCCGCGAAGCGGGTCTGTTGCCCAGAGGGAAGGACAGAAAATGACGGCCAATCAGATCCGTGTCGATATCGTGTCGGACGTGATGTGCCCCTGGTGCATCATCGGTTTCAAAGAGCTCGAGGCCGCGGCCCAGAAAACCGGTGTGGCGCTTGGATTGCGCTGGCATCCGTTCGAACTGAACCCGGACATGCCGGTCGAGGGTCAGGATCTGACCGAGCACATCACCGGAAAATATGGCATCACCCGCGCGCAAAGTGCGCAAAACCGCGCGGTCCTGCAGGAGCGCGGGCGCGCGCTCGGGATCGACTTCGCATTCGGGCCGGATGCCCGCATGCGCAATTCGTTTCGAGCGCACCAACTGGTGGATTGGGCCGAAACCCAGGGCGCGCAGCACCGCATGAAACTGGCGCTCTTCGCGGCGCATTTCAGTGCCGGGCTCGATGTGAACGATATCGGTGTCCTGGCGGAACTGGCCGAAACCATCGGGCTGGACCGCGCGGCGGCGCAAACGGCGCTGGAAACCGGCGCCCATGCCGAACCCGTGCGCCGCAAGCAGGCGTTCTGGCAGCAGCAGGGCGTGACGGGGGTGCCGGCCATGGTGTTCGGGCAGCGCTATCTCTACACCGGGGCGCAGGGCGTCGAAGGCTATGCCCAAATCCTGTCGCAGTTGTCCGAGCCGACCGCCTGAGCCGCCTTCACAACCCGCACGCAACGGGCTAAAGCGCAGACCATGGTGGAATGGATCATCTCTGACGGGCTGACCGATTACGACACGGCCTGCCGCGCAATGGAAGAGCGCGCCGCCGCGATCGCCGAGGGCCGCGCGGACGAAGCGATCTGGCTGCTCGAACATCCCCCGCTTTACACCGCCGGCACCAGCGCCAAGCCGCAGGATCTTGTCGATCCCGACCGGTTTCCCGTCTATCCCACGAAACGCGGCGGGCAATATACGTATCACGGCCCCGGACAGCGCGTGGTCTACGTGATGCTGAATGTCGGCCAGCGTGGCCATGACGTCCGCCGCTTCGTTCAGCAGCTCGAAGAATGGGTCATCGCCACCCTGGCCGAATTCAACGTGACGGGCGAGATCCGCGAAGGCCGTGTCGGCGTCTGGGTCGCGCGGCCGGACAAGCCCCTGACCGCCAGCGGCGCCGTGGCCGAGGACAAGATCGCCGCAATCGGCATCCGCCTGCGCAAATGGGTCAGCTTTCACGGCATTTCGATCAACGTCGATCCCGACCTCGGGCACTTCGGCGGGATTGTGCCCTGCGGCATCACCGAACACGGTGTGACCAGCCTTGTCGATCTGGGCCTGCCGGTGACGATGGCCGATCTCGACGTGGCGCTGCGCCGCGCGTTCACGCAAGTGTTCCAGAACGGGGCTTGACGCTCCCTGCCCTGCGGCGCAACAAAAGGTGCGCGGAAAAATCACATTGCAGCGCGGGAATGCCTGCGTATCCCTGCGTGCCAGACGCGCGCACCAACCACTGGAGACAAGACCAGATGAACAAGTTTCTGACAGCCGCAGCCCTCGTGGCGATTGCCGCACCTGCCTTTGCCGACGGCGATGCCGCCAAGGGCGAAAACGAATTCAAGAAATGCAAGGCCTGCCACATGATCGTGGCGGATGACGGCACCGAAATCGTCAAGGGCGGCCGCACCGGCCCGAACCTGTACGGCGTCGTGGGCCGCGTCGCCGGTTCGGTCGAGGACTTCCGCTATGGCAAGGGTCTCGAAGATGCGGCGGCTGCCGGTTTTGTCTGGACGCCCGAGGCGATCGCCGAATACGTCGTCGATCCCAAGGCATGGCTTGGCGGTCAGGGCTTCGAGGCGCAGTCCAAGATGACCTTCAAATTGCGCAAGGGTGGCGAGGACGTCGCTGCCTACCTGGCATCGCTGACCGGCGAAAGCTGATCCGCCGCCACATCTTTTTCGGAAAGCCGCGCAGGGCTGCCTGTGCGGCTTTTTTCTTTTCCAATCAATGTATTAAACCGAATTTTTCAGTCGTATGCCGTTGTATGGGGTGCGACAATATTTATTGATCCAGATCAAACTACGCCATTGCCGCCCACGCCACGCCATTCTAAAAAGCGAATGGATAGCCAGGCGCGGGGATTCCTGCGCCTTCAAGGGACACAACAGGAGGCAGCCAATGGCAGACGCAGCCATTCACGGCCACGACCATGAAGATCAGCGCGGTTTCTTCACCCGCTGGTTCATGTCGACCAACCACAAGGATATCGGGATCCTGTACCTGATCACGTCGGCAGTCGTCGGCCTGATCTCGGTGCTTTTCACCGTTTACATGCGACTGGAGCTCATGGAGCCCGGCGTGCAGTATATGTGCCTCGAAGGCGCACGTTTCACCGCGGCCGCCGCGGGCGAATGTACCCCCAACGGCCATCTCTGGAACGTGATGATCACCTATCACGGCGTCCTGATGATGTTCTTCGTGGTCATTCCCGCGCTGTTCGGCGGCTTCGGCAACTACTTCATGCCGCTGCAGATCGGCGCGCCGGACATGGCGTTCCCGCGGATGAACAACCTGTCGTTCTGGCTCTATGTGGCTGGCACGTCGCTGGGCGTGGCGTCGCTGCTGGCGCCGGGCGGCAATGACCAGCTCGGGTCCGGCGTGGGCTGGGTGCTGTATCCGCCGCTTTCCGTCAACGAAGGCGGGATGTCGATGGACCTCGCGATCTTCGCGGTGCACGTTTCGGGCGCGTCGTCGATCCTGGGTGCGATCAACATGATCACCACCTTCCTGAATATGCGCGCCCCCGGCATGACGCTGTTCAAGGTGCCGCTGTTCTCGTGGTCGATCTTCGTCACATCGTGGCTGATCCTGCTGTCGCTGCCGGTTCTGGCGGGCGCGATCACCATGCTGCTGACCGACCGCAACTTCGGGACGACCTTCTTCGACCCGGCCGGTGGCGGGGACCCGATCCTGTACCAGCACATCCTGTGGTTCTTTGGCCACCCCGAGGTGTACATCATCATCCTTCCGGGCTTCGGCATCATCAGCCACGTGATCTCGACCTTCTCGCGCAAGCCGATCTTCGGCTACCTGCCGATGGTCTGGGCGATCATCGCGATCGGTTTCCTCGGCTTCGTCGTGTGGGCGCACCACATGTACACCGTGGGCATGTCGCTGACCCAGCAGAGCTATTTCATGCTGGCCACGATGGTGATCGCGGTTCCCACGGGCGTGAAGGTGTTCAGCTGGATCGCAACGATGTGGGGCGGCTCGATCGAGTTCAAGACGCCGATGCTCTGGGCGTTCGGCTTCCTGTTCCTGTTCACCGTCGGCGGTGTGACCGGCGTGGTGCTCAGCCAGGCAGGCGTCGACCGCGCCTATCACGACACCTACTACGTGGTGGCACACTTCCACTACGTGATGAGCCTGGGTGCCGTGTTCGCGATCTTCGCGGGGATCTATTTCTACTTCCCCAAGATGACCGGCCGCATGTACCCGGAATGGGCAGGCAAGCTGCACTTCTGGGCGATGTTCATCGGTGCGAACCTGACCTTCTTCCCGCAGCACTTCCTGGGCCGCCAGGGCATGCCGCGCCGCTACATCGACTACCCCGAGGCCTTCGCGGTCTGGAACTACTGGTCGTCGATCGGTGCGTTCATCTCCTTCGCGTCCTTCGTGTTCTTCTTCGGCGTGATCTTCTACTCGCTCTATCGCGGTGCCCGCGTGACCGAGGCGAACCCGTGGAACGAATACGCGGACACGCTGGAATGGACCCTGCCCAGCCCGCCGCCCGAACACACGTTCGAGCAACTGCCCAAGCAGGAAGACTGGGACAAGAGCCACGCCCACTGAGGGCCACGCTCTGAACCGAACGGATCGGGGCCCGGACTGTGTGTCCGGGCCCTTTCCATTCAACGGACAGCTCTTTTCGGATCACCATGCCTTACCGCTGGACAGAGACATCCCAAACCGAAAGACGGCTGGAACTCTGGCCGCACCGGTCGCTGCCGCGCCGCGGTTTTGCCGCGTTCATCCTGGCGACCTTCACCCTGATCACGATCCCGCTCTACCCTCTGCTGGGGACGTTCGTGCTGTGGGGTTTGCTGCCTTTCCTTCTGATCGCGGTGGCGGGCCTTTGGTGGGCGTTGGAACGCAGCTATCGCGACGGCGAGATACTCGAAGTTCTGACACTCGATCCGGGGCACATCCATCTCAGCCGCACGGCCAGGCGCGCAAAGCCGCTTGAATGGGAGGCCAACAGCTATTGGGCGCGCGCCGAGATGCACCAGACAGGCGGGCCCGTGCCGTATTACGTCACGCTCAAGGGCAACGGCCGGACCGTCGAAATCGGCGCCTTCCTGTCCGAGGACGAACGCCGCGCGCTTTACGGCGAACTTGCCAACGCACTGACCGAGGTGCGCGCCCACACCCATCCCCAGGGCTGACCCAGCTCGGACGGGCGCGCGCCTCCCCTTCATCTTGCCAAAAATACTCTCGCCGAAGGCATCCCACCCCCGCCACCGGCGCCACATCCGACATGGACCCCGACCCGCAGCACGGGGCCCAGCCCGAGGCAGAGGCCGCAGGCCGGCGCCGAGACAGGCCCGCGCGCCGCAGGCGCACATCCAGATCACCGCCCGCAACGAAAAACCCCGCCGCGGCGCTGCCGGGCGGGGCCTGTCTCACTCAATTACTGCGGATCAGGCGCTCAGCCGGTCCTTGACCATCGGGCCAACGGATCCAAAATCCATCTGGCCGGTATATTTCGACTTGAGAACGCCCATCACCTTGCCCATGTCGCGGATCGAATCCGCGCCGATTTCGGCGATGGCGCCGTCGATGGCCTTGGCCACCTCCTTGTCGCTCAACTGCCGGGGCAGGAATTCCTCGATCACCCCGATCTCGGCGCGCTCACGCTCGGCCAGGTCAAGCCGCCCGCCCTCTTCATAGGCGCGCGCGCTTTCCTGGCGCTGCTTGGCCATCTTGCCAAGGATCGCCAGAACCTCGGCGTCGCCCACACCGCCTTCTTCGCCGGTGCCGCGCGATGCAATGTCACGATCCTTGATCGCGGCGTTGATCAGCCGCAAGGTCGACAGCCGTTCAGCTTGCTTGTCTTTCATTGCCTGCTTGAGCGCTGCGGCAATCCTGTCTCGCATATCCATATCGGATCCCATCCCCTCGGGTTCTCCTGAGCGATGTTAGATAGGGGCAAATCACCGCGCTGACAACCACGCTTGGGCCTTGACCCCCGCAGGTCACGGGCATAGGTATCCGCCAATTTGGCCGCCCGGAGGATTCCCCATGTCGCAGACATCCCGACCCACCGCCTGCCTTGCGCTTGCAGATGGCACGCTGTTTTACGGGCGCGGTTTCGGGGCCACCGGACAGGCCCAGGCCGAGTTGTGCTTCAACACCGCGATGACAGGCTACCAGGAGATCATGACCGACCCGTCCTATGCCGGGCAGATCGTGACCTTCACCTTCCCGCATGTCGGCAATGTCGGCGTGAACCCCGACGATGACGAAACCGCCGATCCGGTCGCCGCCGGCATGGTGGTCAAGTGGGATCCGACCGAACCCAGCAACTGGCGCGCGGCAGAACCGCTGTCGGACTGGCTGGCACGGCGCGGGCGCATCGCCATCGGCGGTGTCGACACACGCCGCCTGACCCGAGCGATCCGCCAGCAGGGTGCGCCGCATGTGGCGCTGGAACACAATCCCGACGGCAAGTTCGATGTCGAGGCGCTGGTGGCGCGTGCCCGCGCGTTTTCCGGCCTCGAAGGTCTGGATCTGGCCAAGGACGTGACCTGCGCCCAATCCTACCGCTGGAACGAAATGCGTTGGGCCTGGCCAGAAGGCTATGCCCCGCAGACCGAGCCGAAATTCAAGGTTGTCGCCGTCGACTACGGCGCCAAGCGCAATATCCTGCGCTGCCTGGCCTCCGCCGGATGCGACGTGACCGTGCTGCCCGCGACCGCAACGGCCGACGATGTGCTGGCCCATGAACCGGACGGGGTGTTCCTGTCGAACGGCCCGGGCGATCCCGCCGCGACCGGCGAATACGCCGTGCCGATGATCCGCCACGTGCTGGACAAGACCGATCTGCCGGTTTTCGGCATCTGCCTTGGCCACCAGATGCTGGCCCTGGCATTGGGCGCGCGCACGATCAAGATGAACCACGGGCACCATGGGGCGAACCACCCGGTGAAGGATCTGGAAACCGGCAAGGTGGAAATCACCTCGATGAACCACGGGTTTGCCGTCGACAGCCAGACCCTGCCCGAGGGCGTCAAGGAAACCCATGTGTCGCTGTTCGACGGGTCGAACTGCGGCTTGCGCATGGCCGACCGCCCGGTCTTTTCGGTGCAATACCACCCCGAGGCCAGCCCCGGCCCGCAGGACAGCTTCTACCTGTTCGAGCGCTTTGCCGACTCCATGGCCGCCCGCAAGGCGGGCTGACCACCCGCGCGGTTTCGGTTGGAAACCGCGCGCCTTAACCCGCCATTAACCGGGTTTGCCACACCCTGACCGCAAGGGAAGGAGTGGCGATGGCAAATCCTCTTTCAGATCCGGGGCAATGCCCCGCTCCCCGGCGCCTGCGCGCCCGCAGCCTGGCCGATCACTTGCGCGGGGCCGGCATTGTTCCGTCAACCGTGCTGCTGCGCGCCCAAAGCGCGCTGCGCAGGCAGGATGCCACCTTGTCGGAGTGGCTGACAGGCAGCGGCGCGGTTCCCGCACGAACGATGGCCGCCGCGCAGGCCGATTTCCTGGGTGTGCCGCTGTTCGATCGCGAAAACCACCGCCCCGACGCCGAGGCCCTGGCGGCGCTTGGTCCGGCCACATGCCTGCGCGACGCGCTGCTGCCGGCGCATATGGCGAATGGCCGACCCTGCCTTGTCGTCGCCCGGCCCGAGCGTCTGGATGCCGCAAGGGCGCGTTTGCCCGCCCCCTGGGATGGGGCGCCGATCTGCATCGGGACCGAGGCCGAGGTTCAAACGCTGATCGCGGAAACGTCACGGCGCGCGCTGACGGATTTGGCAGCCGCCCGCGTGCCGGAAAGCGAAAGTTGCCGAAGCTGGGGCAAGGCGCCTGCGCGGCGGATCGGGCTGACCCTGGTGGCTCTCGCCTTCCTGGTGGCGGTTTCCGCGGTCTTTCCCGTGCAGGTGTTTGCGGCGCTCGTCTTGTGGGCCAGCTTTACCCTTGTCGTGGCGGCGCTGCACAAGACGGCAGCGGTGCTGGCATTTCTGCGCGCATCGCGCAGCACCATGGAACCGCCTGCCGAACCGCAGGGAAAGTTGCCGCGCGTTTCGGTGCTGGTGCCGCTTTTCCGCGAACGCGATGTCGCGACCGTTCTGGTCGAACGTCTGGCACGGCTGACCTATCCCAAGGCGTTGCTGGATGTTGTTCTGGTGCTGGAAGAAACCGATGACCTGACAAAAGAGGCGTTGGAGAATGCGACCCTGCCTGTCTGGATGCGGGTCGTCGTGGTGCCGGACGGCCACCCCCGCACGAAACCGCGGGCCATGAATCATGCGCTGGATTTCTGCCGTGGCGATATCATCGGGATCTGGGACGCCGAGGATGCCCCTGCCCCCGATCAGGTCGACCGCATCGCGGCGCGCTTCATGACCGCGCCCGACGACGTCGTGTGCCTGCAAGGTGTGCTGGATTACTACAACCCGCGCCAGACCTGGCTGGCGCGCTGTTTCACCATCGAATACGCGACGTGGTTCCGCGTGATGATGCCCGGCATGGCGCGGCTGGGCTTTGCCATCCCCCTGGGCGGGACCACGCTATTCTTTCGGCGCGATGCGCTGGAACGGTTGGGCGGCTGGGACGCTCATAACGTGACCGAGGATGCCGATCTGGGGTTCCGCCTTGCGCGGCACGGCTATCGCACCGAGATGATCGACACCACCACCGGCGAAGAGGCGAATTGCCGCCTCTGGCCCTGGGTGCGGCAAAGATCACGCTGGCTCAAGGGCTACATGGTCACCTGGATGGTGCATATGCGCCGCCCCGTCCTGCTGTGGCGGCAAATGGGCCCGTGGAAATTCCTGGGGATGCAGACCCATTTCATCACCGCGCTGTCGCAATTCCTGCTGGCGCCGCTGTTGTGGTCTTTCTGGCTGATCCCGCTGGGTCTGTGGCATCCCTTGCAGGCGTTCCTTCCGTCCGAGGTTCTGTGGACGATGGGCAAGCTGTTTCTTGCGGTCGAGGGCCTGACGCTATGTGCGGCGCTGATCGCGGTGCGGGGACGCGACCACCGGCATCTGATCCCATGGGTGCCGGCGATGCATGTCTATTTTCCGCTGGGCTGCATCGCCGCCTACAAGGCGCTTTGGGAGTTGGTGGCCGCTCCGTTCTACTGGGACAAGACCGCCCATGGCGTGTCGCTGCCGCTGCGGCGTCGCGGGCTACTCCTCGATGCGCTTGATCGCCCCGGAGTCGAGCTTGAGCCGGGTCACAAAAGCCTTTGAAATATGGTCCTTGAGGGTCTGGTAGGCGGTTTTTTCGTCGCGGTTGGCGATGGCGTCGACGATGGCGTTATGTTCGGCAATCGTGTCCTGCCCGCGCCCTTCGGCCGCGATCGACGTGGTCGCCATCAGCGCCATCGAGCGGTGCACGAGATCGAGTTGCTGCACAAGGTAGCGGTTGTGGCTGGCAAGGTGGATCTGCTTGTGAAAGCGGCGGTTCGCGCGGCTGAGCGCCTTGGGCTTGTCGACCAGCGCGCGGTCTTCGTCGACCATGTCGCGCAGAACCCGGATTTCTTCCTCGGTGGCGTGACGCGCGGCCAACCGTGCGGCCAGCCCTTCGAGTTCGGCGCGCACGACGTAAAGCTCGCTCAGTTGGTTGTGATCCAGCGACGCCACGATCAACGAGCGGCCGTCGCGCGTCAGCAGCGACTGGGTTTCAAGCCGCTGCAGCGCCTCGCGGATGGGTGTACGCGACACACCGAACCGGTCGGCAAGTTCGCTTTCCACCAGCCGGTCGCCGGGCCGGTATATCCCGCTGTCGATCGCCTCGAGTATCAGCGTGTAGGCGTCCTTTTGCACGGATTTCAAATCGGTCATTCGCGTTTCCCCTTGTCGGACGCGCAAGCCTAGCCTTGTCAGGCCCGAACGATCAAGCCACCCCGCCTTGTGCGCGGCGCAGGGCCGCAGTAGCCTGCGCCCATGCCACGCGAAAAATTCGTTCATGTCGATCACTGGGTCTTTGACCTCGACAACACGCTTTATCCGCCCCAGGCGCGCCTGTTCGACCAGATCGAGGTGCGCATGACGCAATTCGTGATGGATCAATTGGGGGTGGATCACGCCGAGGCAAATCACCTGCGCCGGCACTACTGGGCCACCTACGGCACAACGCTGGCCGGGCTGATGCGCGAACACGGGATCGATCCGGGCCCCTACCTTGTCGAGGTGCATGACATTTCGATGGATCATCTTGTGCCCGACCCAGAGCTTGCGGCCGCCATCGCGAACCTGCCGGGGCGGCGGATCGTCTATACCAACGGCAGCGCGCCCTATGCCGAACGGGTGCTGGCCGCGCGCGGGCTGACGGGGCTTTTCGACGCGATCTATGGCGTGGAACATGCCGGGTTCCGGCCAAAACCCGAGCGGCAGGCATTCGAGACGATTTTCGCCCAGGACAGGCTGCCCCCGGAGCGCGCCGCGATGTTCGAGGACGATCCCCGAAACCTGGCCGCGCCTCATGAACTGGGCATGCGCACGGTGCATGTGGCCCCCGAGCGCCACACCGCGGACCACATTCATCACCATACCGACGACCTTGCGTCTTTCCTGTCAGCACTGGTCTGAAATCCAGAGGGGCGCAGTGTCGCACTGCGGCAATCCGCGCCTTCCATTCGCATTCGTGAATGTTAGCTAATCGGTCGTGTTTCAACTCGAAAGGACGACCATGACCCTCGCAGATACCCAGACCAGCCACGCCCCTGCCGCCAAATCCGCGACGGATGAAAACGTGCTGGCCCGCAAGATTCTGCTGACCGTGCTCATGGCCGTGATCGCCTGGGGCCTTGCGATTGCCAAGTGGGGCGTGCCCGGTCTTTACATCCCCGCGCTGGCCATGGTGCCGGTGATGTACGTGATCCTGATCCTGATCAGCCGCGGCTGACGCACCACATGGCAGACGGGACAGGATGCCGCTTGGAAACCTGTCCCGTCCCGGCCTAGATTGCCCCTGACAGGAGGCATCAGGCCATGACCCATCAGACAGTCGATATTCTGGTATCCGGCGGCGGCGTCGCCGGGCTGACCGCGGCGGCCGTGTTCGGCAGCGCGGGGTTTTCGGTGATCTGCGTCGATCCCGCACCGCCCGTCACCGAGCGCGATGCCGAGGGCAGCGATTTGCGCACGACGGCCTTTCTGCAGCCCGCGCAGGCGCTGCTGGATCGCGCCGGCCTGTGGGAGCGGCTCGCCCCGCATGCCGCCGACCTGCAGATCATGCGCATCGTCGATGCCGGCGGCCCGGAACCAGCCGCTCGGCTGACCAAGGATTTCAACGCCTCGGACATTTCCGACCGGCCCTTTGGGTGGAACCTGCCGAACTGGCTGCTCAGGCGCGAAATGGTGGCGCGGCTGCACGAATTGCCGAATGTCGAATTCCGTGCCGGAACTGGCACCCAGACAGTATTCACCCGCGAGGCCGAGGCGCGCGTGGGCCTGACCGATGGCAGCCAGGTCCGCTGCAAGCTGGTGATCGCGGCGGACGGGCGTAACAGCCCCGTGCGCGAGGCGGTCGGCGTGCCGGTGAAAACCATCCGCTACGGACAAAAGGCACTGGCCTTTGCCGTCACCCATCCGATCCCGCATGACAACATCTCGACCGAGATACACCGCTCGGGCGGGCCGTTCACGCTGGTGCCCCTGCCCGATTACGAAGGCAAGCCCAGTTCCGCCATCGTGTGGATGGAGGAAGGCCCCAAGGCGATGCGCCTGTCGCGCCTGGATGTGCCCGATTTCGAAGCGGCGATGAACGAACGCTCCTGCATGCTCTATGGCCCCCTGACGCTGGCATCACGGCGCACGGTGTGGCCGATCATCAGCCAGATCGCCGAACGGATGTATGCCGAACGCGTGGCGCTGGTGGCCGAGGCCGCGCATGTGGTGCCGCCGATCGGGGCGCAGGGCCTGAACATGAGCCTGGGGGACATGCGCGTGCTGCTGGAACTGGCCGAGGCCGCGCCCGACCGGCTGGGCGACCGGACAATGCTCGAGACCTATCACCGCCGCCGCCATCTCGAGGTGCAGGCACGGGTCACCGGCATCGACGTTCTGAACCGTGCCTCGATGGTATCCGCGCAGCCGCTGCGCGACCTGCGGATGATGGGGCTGAACGCGATCTATTCGTTGCCCGCGGTGCGGCGCACGATGATGCAGATGGGGCTTGGCGCGCGCGGCTGATCGGCCGCGCGGGCGTGCGCCTGCGCACACGCGCAGGGGGCGTTGCCCCCTCGGCCTGCGGCCTCACCCCCGAGTATTTCCGGCAAGATGAAGGGGATCAGAGAACCTGATCCACCACCTTTTTCAGCCGGTCCAGCGCGGCGGGCACGTCATAGAGCTTGTCCAGCCCGAAAAGCCCCAGCCGGAAGGTCATGAAACCTTCGGGTTCGTCGCATTGCAGCGGCACGCCGGCGGCGATCTGCATGCCCAATGCGGCGAACTTTTTGCCGTTCTGGATTTCGGGGTCGCTGGTATAGCTGACGACCACGCCCGGCGCACCGAAACCGTCGGCCGCCACCGATTGCACACCCTTTTCCCTGAGCATCGCGCGCACGCCGTTGCCCAGATCCCACTGGGCCTGGCGCAGCTTTTCGAACCCGTAGTCGCGGGTTTCCAGCATCGTGTCGCGGAAGGCGCGCAGCGCATCGGTGGGCATCGTCGCGTGATAGGCATGGCCGCCGTTTTCGTAGGCTTCCATGATCGCGCGCCATTTTTTGAGGTCGATGGCGAAACTGTCTGACGTGGTTTCGGCCAGCCGTGCCAGCGCGCGGTCGGACATCATCACCAGACCCGCAGACGGCGAGGCAGACCAGCCCTTTTGCGGGGCCGAGATCAGCACGTCGACGCCCGTGGCCTTCATGTCGACCCAGGCGCAGCCGCTGGCGATGCAATCCAGGACCATCAGCGCACCCACGTCATGCGCGGCCTGCGCAAGCCGGGTGATATAGTCGTCGGGCAGGATCAGGCCCGCGCTGGTTTCGACATGCGGGGCGAAGACGACGTCGGGCTGTGCCTCGCGGATCGCGGCCGTCACCTCGTCGATGGGCGCGGGTGCAAAGGGCGCCTGCGCGCCGTTGCCGGTCTGGCGGGCCTTGAACACGGTGGTTTCGCGGGTGAACTGGCCCGCGTCGAAAATCTGGCTCCAGCGGAACGAGAACCAGCCGTTGCGCACGATCAGGGCGTGGGCGTCATGGCCGAACTGGCGGGCCACGGCCTCCATCGCGAAGGTGCCACCGCCGGGCACGAGCGCGACGCCATCGGCGTTGTAGACCTCTTTCAGCATACCCGAGATGTCGCGCATCACCTGCTGAAAGCTGGCGGACATGTGGTTCAGCGACCGGTCGGTGAAGACGACCGAGTATTCCAGCAGGCCATCGGGATCAACGGTATCGAGCAAGGCGGTCATGGGGTCTCCTCCGGGTCAGATCGCGCGGTTTCCATCTGGTATCGCGCGGAATGGCGAATGGCAAAGCCTATCATCGCATACCGATCATACCGGGCCGGGGCGGCGTTCCTCGGACAAGAGGACATTGGCCTCGACATTGCCGACGCCCGGCAGGGTCATGATGCGGCGTCGCAGGACGCGTTCGAAATCGGCGATGTCGCGGGCGACGACTCGCAGGCGGTAGTCGTACATCCCCAGCACATGTTCGACGGTCTGCACCTCGGGGATGGCGGTCACGGCGCGTTCGAAATCCTCGAGGCTGACGCGGCCCTTGGTCACCAGCTTGATCCCGAGGAACACCGTCACGCCGAACCCCACCGCCGCATGATCGAGATCGAGGCGCGGCGCGCGGAAAACACCCGCCTCGCGCAGGCGCTTGAGCCGCCGCCACGTGGCCGGTTGCGACAGGCCGAGGCGGCGTCCAAGCGCGCCCGCCGACTTCCCTGCATCTTCGAGCAGGGCGCGGATCAGCGCGCGGTCGGTATCGTCGAGGTCGATCACAGCGGCAGCGCCTCGTCGCTTTTCAACAGCGCGACATGCATCAGCGCCTCGATATCGGCGATATGCGGCAGGGTCAGGATACGGTCGCGGTAAAGCTGCTGGTAATGCGCCAGGTCGCGCGCGATGACCGACAGCCGGGCATCGACCACACCGAGGAATGTCTGGATTTCGATCACCTCGGGCACCTCGCGGGCGGCGGCCATGAATTCGTCGAAGGCGCGCGGCTGGGTCTTGTCGAGCGTGACACGCAGGCTGACCTCGACCTCATATCCCAACGCGGCCCAGTTGACCTGCCCCCGCACCGCGCGCAGCACGCCGGCCGCGCGCATCCGGTCAAGCCGGCGGGTCAGCGTCGACGGCGTGACGCCCGCGCGCGCGGCCAGATCGGCCGCGGCCAGGTCGGGCGCGGCCTGGAACTGGCGCAGGATACGGCGGTCGGCATCGTCAAGCATGGATTTCCCGCATTTTCCATTTTCCGCGAATTAACTTACCGCTGATTTGCAGAAATTCATGAAGAACGCAAACACTATCACCCGGTTTTGCCTAAAGTGCCCGTCAAACGAACCGCAAGAAAGAGGAAAGATCATGCGCGTTTATTACGACCGCGATTGCGACATCAACCTGATCAAGGACAAGAAAGTGGCGATCCTGGGCTATGGCAGCCAGGGCCACGCCCATGCGCTGAACCTGCGCGACAGCGGCGCCAAGAACCTTGTCGTCGCTCTGCGCGAAGGCAGCGCATCGGCCAAGAAGGCCGAAGCCGAAGGTCTGCAGGTGATGGGCATCGCCGAAGCGGCCGCATGGTGCGACCTGATCATGTTCACCATGCCCGATGAACTGCAGGCCGAAACCTACAAGAAATACGTCCACGACAACCTGCGCGAAGGCGCGGCCATCGCGTTCGCCCACGGCCTGAACGTGCATTTCGGCCTGATCGAGCCCAAGCCCGGCGTCGACGTGATCATGATGGCGCCCAAGGGCCCCGGCCACACCGTGCGCGGCGAATACACCAAGGGCGGCGGCGTGCCCTGCCTTGTGGCCGTCAACAACGACGCCACCGGCAAGGCGCTGGAAATCGGCCTGTCCTATTGCTCGGCCATCGGCGGCGGGCGTTCGGGCATCATCGAAACCAACTTCAAGGAAGAGTGCGAAACCGACCTCTTCGGCGAACAGGCGGTTCTGTGCGGCGGCCTGGTCGAGCTGATCCGCATGGGCTTTGAAACGCTGGTCGAGGCCGGCTATGCGCCCGAGATGGCCTATTTCGAGTGCCTGCACGAAGTGAAGCTGATCGTCGACCTGATCTATGAAGGCGGCATTGCCAACATGAACTACTCGATCTCGAACACGGCCGAGTATGGCGAGTATGTCAGCGGCCCGCGGGTTCTGCCCTATGAGCGGACCAAGAAAGAGATGAAGGCCATCCTGCACGACATCCAGACCGGCAAGTTCGTGCGCGACTTCATGCAGGAAAACGCGGTCGGTCAGCCGTTCTTCAAGGGCACCCGCCGCATGAACGACGCCCACCAGATCGAGGAAGTGGGCGAAAAGCTGCGCGCCATGATGCCCTGGATCTCGGCCGGCAAGATGGTCGACAAGGCAAAGAACTGATCCGTTTGTCCTTTTGGACCGGTCAACAAGGGGCGCCCATCACGGGCGCCCTTTTTCATTGGCCCCAAGGGTTGTTGCGCTTGACCTTGGCGCACGTTTAGGGACAGTGTTGAACAATAACGATTATCGGAGTTACTGGTATGAAACGAATTTCGCTGACCTTGGCATTCATCGCGGCCACGGTATCGCCGGCACTGGCAGCCCCTATCAGTCCGCTTGCCATCTATACATTCGAAAACGGCTTGGTGACCGACGACTCGGGCAACGGCAACACCGGCACGGACCTGGGTGGTGTCAGCCTGTTGGCTGGCGCGGGGCATGATGGCGGCACAGCGGCGCAGTTTTCAGCACTTGCAGGCCGCACGGGCATCGACACCGGGATCGACATCAATCGCGGCGTCCTGGCCGAAATGACGATGGGCGCATGGGTGAACCTGACCAGCCTGACGGGCATACCCAAGGTGCTGTCGCATGACGATTTCGGCTATGACCGTTCGCTGGGCGTCGATTATCGTGGCGATGATCCGGGTGTCGGGTTCGCGGCCTTCACGGGATCGTATGTCGCGGATGCACCGGGCACGGCGACCACAGGATCGTGGGTGCACCTGGCCGTCGTCTATAGCGGAGCGTCCAGCGCGCTTTATCTGAACGGGTCGGCCGCAGCCAGTTTCACCGACTTAAGCGCGGCCAACGATTCCGTCTTCAACCTGCATATCGGCACGAATCCCGGCTTCAACGAGGACTGGATTGGCCTTGTCGACGACGTGTTCGTCTATGGCCGTGCTCTCAGCGCGTCGGATATCGGCGACATTTATGCCAACGGGTTCGGCGCGGCGCCTATACCGCTGCCCGCCGGGCTGCCGCTGTTGCTGGCCGGGCTGGGCGGGCTGGCTCTGGTGCGGCGCAAGAAACGCTGCTGACTGCGGTCCCGCCAGCACCCTGTCAATGAACGGGCACCCCGAAACGGGTGCCCGTTTTTCGTTGCGCGACCAGCCGGCAGGGATTGACGCCGCCCCCGCTTTGCCCGACCGTACGGTCAGTGCAACAGGGGCGTCCGCATCCGCGGGCTGAGAAGCACCCTTGGAACCTGAACCGGATCATGCCGGCGTAGGAAGTTGCGATTGGTCCCGCTGACAGGTGCGGGCCGGTCCCTCTCTCCGCGCGGCGGAGGGGCGATATGGCAACCTTCGACCAGCGTTATCAGTCACGCTTTTCCCGCGCGCGGCGCGGGGCCTTTCTGTTGCACCCGGTAACAGCAACGAAAGGAAAACCATCATGAAACCATTGTCGGAACAGACCGTCCTTGTGACCGGCGCCGGGCGCGGGCTTGGCGCCGCGATTGCGCGTGCCTTCGGCCGCGAAGGCGCGCGGGTGGCGGTGAACTATCGCGCCAGCGCGGATGCTGCGCGGGCGCTCTGCGACCAGATCGGGCCGAACGCACGGGCCTTTTGCGCCGATGTGACCGATCCCGATGCGGTCGCCGCGATGCTGGACGAGATCGCGTCCAGCCTGGGCGCGCCGGATGTGCTGGTGCATAACGCGCTGGCGGATTTCGCCTTCAACGGCGATGCGCGCAAGGGGCTGGACACGCTGGAATGGGACGATATCGCGCAGCAGGCCGAAACCGCCGTCGGCGGTGCGCTGAACCTGATCCGCGCCCTGCGCCCGCATTTCGCCGCGCAGAATTTCGGCCGGGTGATCACGATCGGCACGAACCTGTTCCAGAACCCGGTGGTGCCCTATCACGATTACACGGCGGCCAAGGGCGCGCTTCTGGCGCTGACACGGACCGCCGCGCGCGATCTCGGCCCGCTGGGCGTGACCGTGAACATGGTTTCGGGCGGATTGCTGCGGGTGACCGATGCCAGCGCGGCAACGCCCGATGCGGTGTTCGATCTGATCGCCGCGCAAACCCCGCTGGGCCATGTCACCACGCCGGACGAACTGGCCGATGCGGTGCTGTTTTTCGCCAGCCCCTGGGCGCGGGCGGTGACCGGGCAAAACCTGATCGTCGATGGCGGGTTGGTCAGCGGCTGAAGGGACGCCACACGTTCACGGTTGCATATGGCGCGCCCCTGCCCCAATCAGGGGCGCGCCTTGACGATACAGGAAACCATGACCGCAACCGCCCCCACCAGCCAGCCCCTTCCCGAGATCACCGGCGCAAGCTGGGTGATGGTCGCCACGTTGGGCCTGGTCTGGGGCGGCACCTTCCTGGTGACGGAACTTGCGCTTGAGGTGATGACCCCGTTCTGGATCGCAAGCGCGAGGATCGGCTTTGCCGCCGCGCTGACGCTGGTGGTCTGGGCGATGCGCGGCCGCAAACTGTTCCTGGACGAACGCCGCGACTGGCCGAACCTGGTTCTGATCGGGCTGTTGTCGACGGCGGTGCCCTTCATGCTTCTGGCCTGGGGTCAGCAATACGTGACCGCCGGGTTTGCCGGGGTCAGCATGGCCGCCGTGGCACTGATCGTGCTGCCGCTGGCGCATTTCATGGTGCCCGGCGAACGGATGAGCCTGCGCCGCCTTGCAGGCTTTGTGATCGGATTCGTCGGCGTGCTGGTGCTGATCGGGCCGGACGCCTTCCGCTCGACCGGCGCCGAGGGCGAGATCTGGGGCCGGCTGGCCTGCCTTGGCGCGGCAAGTTGCTATGCAATGTCTTCGGTGCTGATGCGCCGCCTGCCCGCGATCGACCCGGTGGGCCTGTCGGGCATCACCCTGCTGATCGGCGCCGTGTTCGTCCTGGCGATGGCCGTCACCGTCGAAGGGGCGCCCGCCAACCCCGGCCTTTACGGCATGGGGCTGCTGGCCTTTCTCGGCCTCATCCCGACCGCCGCCGCGAACATGCTGCGGGTCTCGGTCATCCGCACCGCCGGGCCGGTCTTCATGAGCCTGACGAACTACCAGGTGCCGATGTGGTCGGTGCTGCTGGGTGTGTTGCTGCTGGGCGAACCGCTGCGTGCGGGCCTGCTGCTGGCGATGGGGCTGATCCTGTGTGGCGTGGCCCTCAGCCAGTATGGCGCGCTGAAGCGGCTTTTCGGGCGCGGCTGACCGCTCTTCATCTTGCCCGAAATACTTCGGGGGGGGGGCGCCGTCAGGCGCGGGGGGCAGAGCCCCCCTGCACCGCCTGCCAGAGGGCCAGCGCAGACACCGTTTCGCGCACGTCATGCACGCGGACGATCTGCACGCCCTGCGCCACGCCGGACAGCGCCACGGCCACAGATCCGGGCATGCGGTCGGACGCCTCGGGGGCGCGGCCGATCGTGCCGATGAACCGCTTGCGCGACGCCCCGAGAAGGATCGGGCAGCCAAGGCCGTGAAACAGGCTGATCCCGTTCAAAAGCGCAAGGTTGTGATCCGCCGTCTTGCCGAACCCGATCCCCGGATCGACGACGATCCGGCCGCGCGGGATGCCCAGCGCCGTCAGCGTTTCCACCCGCTCGTGCAGAAAGTTATAAACGTCCAGCAAGACATTGTCGTAGCTGGGGTTTTTCTGCATCGTCGCGGGATCGCCCTGCGCATGCATGACGCAGACCGGCAGGGCGTGGGTTGCGCAGAACGGCGCAAGCTCGGGGTCGTAGGTGAAACCGGCCACATCGTTGACGAGCGTCGCGCCCGCCGCCACCGCCGCTTGCGCAACCGCCGCCTTGCGCGTGTCGATGGAGATCGGCACCGGCCCGGTCGCGCGCAGCGCGGCGATCACGGGCGCCACGCGGGCAACCTCTTCTTCCGGGTTTACGGTTTCGGCACCGGGGCGGGTCGACTCTCCGCCCACGTCGATGATGTCGGCACCGTCCGCGATCATCTGCGTGCCATGGGCCAGCGCCTTTTGCGGGTCGTGGAACAGCCCGCCATCCGAGAAACTGTCGGGCGTGGCATTCAGGATGCCCATGACGCGCGGCCCGTCCATCGCCAGTCCCGCCACGGCTGCGCGCGGGGCGGTCAGGCGCGTTCGCACGGCATCGGGCAATTCGGCGGCCGGCACCACCTGCCCCGGCGCATCGTGGCGCAAATGTTCGGCATGGGTGAACCACAGCGGGCCGCCGGCCAGCGGCAGCGCGCCTTCGGGCCGGGCGGGCCCGGATTGCACTAGGGGGCGGAAGTAATCGTTCATGCCCGTCTGGTCGCCGATCAAAGCCCGCTTTGCAAGGGGTCATATCACCCTGACATCGGTTGCAACAGCGCGCAACGGCAGGTCGGGCGCGTCTGGCAGCGCTTCGCCGATGACGAGCAGGTCGGCCGCCTCCATGAAGCGGGCGAACCACAGAACCAGCGCCAGCGCGTCGCGCGGGCTGGCCGATGGGCCGTCGACCGCGTCCAGCACGATCTTTGACGGCGCCCATACGCTGATCTGGTCATGGCGCATCGACCAGTCCAGTTCCGTGCGGGAGTTGACGACGACGCAGCGCGGATCGCGCCCGGCCAGCACCCAGGCATTCTGTTCTATCGCCAAAAGGTCGATCCGGCGCTGCGCCAGCTTGTGCCCGGCCTGCGGCGCGGGGGTGTCGGCGGGACCGACACAGATGATCGTCGGGCGGTGTTCGGCCTCGAGCTGGTCGATCCACGCCCCGAGGTTTTCGGAGGCGATAGCCGCGTTCGACAGATATACGACCTGCGGATGCGGTTTGTCCCCGGCGATGCGGTGGGGGCGCGTGTCCTTGCGGGCGCGGACGATTTCGACGCCCAGCGCCCCCGGCCCGCGGTCGAGCTTTTCGATGCGGATGAACACGCGAACGGCCTGAGGCTCCAGAAGGATGCGCTCGGCCACTTTCTCGGCCAGCGTTTCCAGCAGGTTCAACCGCTCGGAGGCCAGTTCGTGCGCGATGGCTTCGGTCACCTTGTCGTAGGACAGGATGGTGTCCACGTCGTCATCGAGGATGTTCTCGGGCGGCGTGACTTCGACCACCACGTTGAAGCAGATGCGCTGGGTGGTGCCGCGCTCGGCCTGGAAGGCGCCGATTTCGACCTCGACGATGTGATCGCGCAGGGAAATCCGGTCGAGCGGACCGTCGCCCGCCGTTGCGGCAGCGCGTTCCGCGGGGTGGGCGAAGGCCCATTTGATTTCGTTCGTCATGGCGCGCAAAGCCCCCGGCCCTGTTGCAATCGCGGGCACCCTATCGCCGAAGCCACAAGCTGGCCAGCCACCGGCGGCACCCGGCGGCCTGTTTGCGTCATGAGTTCAATTCTGCACGACTTCACGCGGATGGCGATAGAACAGATGCACGCCGATCTTGGCGGTGCGCGCGAATTTGCGCGCCCAGCGCGGGCTGACGGCCGTCGTGTGGTAATGGGTTGCCCCTTGCGTCAATTCGCGGGGCGCCCCGCTGACCATCAGCTTGGCGACCTTGCCAACCTGTTCAAAGGCGCGCGGTTCGCTGATCACTTCCTTGTGGCCATCGCAGGTATAGGTGAACTGGCAGGCATATTTGCGGCCCGTACCCTGATGGACCACCCCGCAGATCGTGTCGGGATAGTTCGGGCTGTCCACCCGGTTCAGGATGACCTCGGCCACGGCGAACTGGCCCTTCACGCTTTCGCCGCGCGCCTCGAAATACAGTGCCTCGGCAAGGCAACGCCATTCGGACCCGCCCTTTGCCTTGGGCAGGCTCTCCAGCCAGTCGCGGCTGTAGCTGATGCCACCGGATGCCTGCGGACGGCTGAGCAGCGCGTCGATACGGTCAGAAGGCAGCCGCGCCAGCGCCTGCTTTTCCATACGAATAACCTGATCGAGCGACGGCTCTGCCCCGGCGGCACCCGCGCTCAGGATGATCAATGCGCTCAGAATGACCCGCAACATGACTTCCCCCTCTCGCACAACATGGCGAAAACCCGGCTTTTATGACAATTTTTTGCCACAGGTCCAGCCCGCAAGGGCCAAACCCGCCTTGCGCCAGACGCATGGCTGCGGCGAAAAACACATATCTAGCGGAAATTGGCCTTTCGGCTACCCGATCTTGTCGCGAACGGCAAGCTGGGCCGCGGCAAGCCGCGCTACCGGAACGCGAAACGGCGAGCAGGATACGTAGTCGAAGCCCGCCGCACGGCAGAAAGCGATTGATTCGGGGCTGCCGCCATGCTCGCCGCAGATCGACAGAACAAGGTCGGGACGCGCGCCGCGACCGCGTTCTGCCGCGATTTTGAGCAACTCGCCGACACCGTCCTGATCGAGGGTATGAAACGGGTCTTCGGGAAAGACATTCTGCTTGACATAGGCAGACATGAACCGCCCCGCATCGTCGCGGCTCAGCCCGTAAGTCATCTGCGTCAGGTCGTTCGTGCCAAAGGAAAGAAACGCGCTGTGCGGAGCGATCTCGGCTGCGCGCAGCGCCGCACGCGGCGTTTCGACCATCACGCCCAGACGGTAGGCAAAGTTCTTGCCGGTTTCGGTGCGCACGGCGGCGGCCACCGCATCGACACGCGTCTTGACCAGCTCGACCTCGCGCTTGGCAGAAACCAGCGGGATCATGATTTCGGGAACGACCGGCGCGCCTTCGCGGCTGGCCTCGATCGTCGCTTCAAAGATGGCGCGGGCCTGCATGTCGTAGATTTCAGGCACGGTGATGCCCAGCCGGACCCCCCGCATCCCCAGCATGGGGTTGTATTCTGCCAGGGCCTCGACCCGCCGGGTCACGTCGGACAGCGGCAGGTCCAGCGCCTCGGCCAGTTCGCGGTGGCCCGCGCGGTCGGAGGGCAGGAATTCATGCAGAGGCGGGTCGAACAGGCGGATGCAGACCGGTTGGCCCTGCATGATGCGGAACAGTTCGATGAAATCGGCGCGCTGCATCGGCAAGAGCCGGTCAAGCGCGGCGGCGCGGTCGGGCGAGGTGTCGGCAAAGATCATCTCGCGCATGACGGTCAGGCGGTCGGCCTCGAAGAACATGTGTTCGGTCCGGCACAAACCGATGCCCTGCGCCTTGAAGTTCCGTGCGGTCTGCGCATCGGTCGGCGTGTCGGCATTGGCGCGCACGCCGATGTCGCGCACATCGTCGGCCCAGCCCATGAGCGTGATCAGCGCGTCGTCTTCGGCGGCTTCGATCATCGCGGGTTCGCCGGCCAGAACCTGGCCGTTGGTGCCATCCACGGTGATGATGTCGCCCTGGTGCAATTCGCGGCCATCCGGGGCCACGAGTTTGCGGCTGCGGGTGTGAAACACGAGTTCGCTGGCCCCGACCACGCAAGGCAGCCCCATGCCCCGGCCGATCACCGCGGCATGGCTGGTCATTCCGCCCCGTTCGGTCAGGACCGCCACGGCGGCGTGCATCCCGCGAATATCCTCGGGGCTGGTTTCGCGCCGCACCAATACGCAAGGCTCGCCCCGCGCGGCGCTGGCCTGGGCCTCGGCCGCGGAAAACACGATCCGCCCCGCCGCCGCGCCGGGGCTGGCCGCGATACCGCGCGCCAGCACATCGCGTTTTGCACCGGGGTCGACCTGACGGTGCAGCAATTCGTTCAGCGCGCGCGGTTCGACCCGCAAGATCGCCTCTTCGCGGGGAATGATGCCGTCTTCGGCCAATTGCACGGCGATGCGCACACCCGCGCGAGCGCTGCGTGCGACGCGCACACCATCAAGGATATGCACGACACCGTTTTCGATGGTGAATTCGGCCTGCATCTCTTCGCGCAGGCGCGACCGCATCAGCGCGGTCATGCGCTTGAGTTCGGCAAAGGCGTCGGGCGCCAGGTCTTGGAGGCTGGGCCCGCGCGGATCGCTGGCCAGGAACGCCGCCTCGTTGCGGCGGTCCAGTGCGTCGCGGCCCTGGCTCTGACGCAGGTAGCGGCCGATGATCTGCGGTTCGCCCGTCTGGCTGTTGACCAGCTGGATCACGCCCGAGCCGCTTTCGCCCTCGCCCTGCCCCAGCCCCAGCGCCATCTCCTGCACCACAAGGCCCAGCCCGGCATCCGCCGGGGCCCCTTTGGCCTGACGCAAAAGCCGAGCGGTCGTCCCCTCCCAGGCCCGCGCCATCGAGCGCAGCACCTCGGCCAGTTGCACCGCGGGATCCTGCGGAAACGCCTCTTCGGTTTCTTCCTCATAGGCGCGCAGCACTTCGGACAGGCCATCCTGGCCTTCCAGGTCCACATGTTCGAACGCATCCGGGTCCAGCCGCGCGACGTGGATCGCATAGGCCTGCACGAACCGCATATAAAGCGCGGCGGCCGCATCCTTGCCGATCCGGTCCGACATCTCGACGAATTGCGCGTCGTTCATGCCGATATTCAGGATCGCCCCCGGCCCGCCCCAATCGGGATCTTCCGACGAGGGGCGCACGCACAGCAGCGGCGCCGGACCGAACGGCTCAAGCAGCGCGGCCATATCCGGCAACTCGCCCTGCGCGATGCGATGCACGGCATCAAAGGACAGCGCAACCGTGACCGGCACCGGCATGTCCAGACGGACAAGACGCTGCAGGCATTTCGCCCGCCCCCCATGGGTCGCGGCACTCATCGGTGCGCTGGGGGTGATCAGGGTGATGTGAGGGTCGCTATGCTGCACTGCGGCGTCCTTTTGAGATGCGCGCAGAATACGCCCAGATCGCGTTAACGCAAGGGCGCTGTTTTGCCCCGGACGTCCCGTTTTTTCCTCGGGCCGGGAATAACCATGGCGGAGTCTTGGGCCAAAAGGACGGGGCAGCGCCTGTCGCGCGGGGATGCGCCCGCGCCCGTCCCCGCCTTGTCAGCCCTCGATCCGGGTCAGGTCGGCCACCTGCAGGCAGATACCGCGGATTCGCGCCAGCAGGTTCAACCGGTTGCGGCGCACCACCGCATTATCCGCATTGACCTGCACGGCATCGAAGAACGCGTCGATCGGCGCGCGCATGTCCGCCATTGCGCCCATCGCTTCGGCGTAGTTCTCGCCCTGCATCGCAGGTCCGATACGCGCCTCGGCCGCATCCAGCGCGGCGAACAGCGCCTTTTCCTCGTCGGTTTCGGCGTATTTCACGTCCGCACCGAAGGAATATTCGACCCCGTCCTTTTCCTCGGCCTGGGTCAGGATGTTGTTGGCGCGCTTGAAGCCCTGCAGCAGGTTTTCGCCATCATCGGTCTGCAGGAAGGCGCCCAGCGCCTCGGCGCGGGCGACGACAAGCGTCAGGTCGTCCCCGCCATCCATCGCAAGGCAGGCGTCAATGACGTCATGGCGCAGCCCCTGGTCGCGCAGATGCACCTTCAGGCGGTCATGGAAGAACGCCAAGAGATCGGTCGACAGGTCGGGCACCAGGTGGCCGACCGTGCGGAGCAGCGATCCATCCCCGATGTCGGGTGCGTCCTTGGCCTCGTTCAGCTTGTCCATCACTGCGCGGAAGGCCGCACCGAACACGCCATGATCGGCGATCTCGTCCAGCACTTCCTCTAGCGTGTCGATCTCGTCCGGGCTGGCCTTGGCGCGGTTCAGCGCGATCTTGTGGCGCACAAGCTGGCCATCGACGAAACGGTCGAGATGCAGCCGCAGCCCGTTGTTCAGAACGATGCGGATGATCCCCAGTGCAGCACGGCGCAGCGCGTAAGGGTCTTTCGAACCGGTGGGCTTTTCGTCGATCGCCCAGAAGCCGGTCAGGGTGTCCAGCTTGTCTGCCAGCGCCACGGCGACCGAAACCGGCGCGGCGGGCACCTCGTCGGACGGGCCCAGCGGCGAGTAATGGTCTTCGCAGGCGGCGGCCACTTCGGTGGGCAGGCCCGCGGCTTCGGCATAGTAGCGGCCCATCAGGCCCTGAAGCTCGGGGAATTCATAGACCATCTCTGAGCTGAGATCGGCCTTCGCCACCCGTGCGGCCTGCGCGGCCATGTCGGCATCCGCCCCGACCATGGGCGCGATTTCGCGCGCCAGCGCCGCGATCCGGTTGATCCGGTCGCGCTGCGAGCCGAGCTGATGCTGGAAGGTGACGTTGGACAAACGGTCGGTCCAGGCTTCGAGCCCCTGTTCCTTCGCGATGCGCAGGTCGTTTTCCCAAAAGAACTTGGCATCCGACAGCCGCGCCGCCAGCACCTTCTGGTTGCCGGCAAGGATCGTGGCGCCATGATCGGCGGTTTCGCGGTTGGCGACGGTGATGAATTTCTCGATCCGGCCGGTCTTGGGGTTCTTTACCGAAAAGAACTTTTGATGTTCCTTCATCGAGGTCTGCAAAACCTCGGGCGGCAGGCCCAGGAACGCATCGCCGATCTCGCCCATAAGAACCACCGGCCACTCCACAAGCCCCGCCACCTCGGCAAGCAAGCCGCGATCCTCGACCACCTGAAGGCCCTGGGCGAAGGCCAGGTTGGTGGCCTCCTGCCAGATGTGATCGGCGCGTTCGGCGGCGTCCAGGATCACGCGGTCGCGTTTCAGCCTGGTCTGGTAGTCGTCGAAACCGGTCACCGCAAAGCGGCCCGAGCCCATGAAACGGTGCCCTTCGGTCGTGTTGCCGGCGGCGATGCCGTCCACATCCATCGGCACGACATGCGCCTCGCCCGCGTCATCGGTCAGGATGCACAGGATGGAATGGAGCGGACGCACCCAGCGCAGGCTGCCGCTGCCCCAGCGCATCGACTTGGGCCAGGGAAAATCGCGGATCACCGCCTCGAGCACCTCGGCCACGATCGCAGCCGCCGGGCGGCCGGGCCGCGTGATCGTCGCGAAATAGACCTGCCCCTTTTTCTCATCCCGGATTTCCAGCTGGTCACGGGCCACGCCGGCGCCGCGCAGAAAGCCCTCGATGGCCTTTTCTGGCGCATCGACGCGCGGACCCTTGCGTTCCTCGCGGGTGGTCGGGCTTTCGGCCAGCAGGCCATCGACGGCCAGCGCCAGGCGGCGCGGCGTCGAAAAGGCCGCGGCCCCGGCATAGGTCAGACCGGCCTCGACAAGGCCGTCGGTCATGCGCTTTTTCAGATCCTCGGCCGCGCGCGCCTGCATGCGGGCGGGGATTTCCTCGGAGAAGAGTTCGATCAGAAGGTTGGGCATCTCAATTGCTCTCCGGCGGTTCGGGGCAGTCTTCGGGGGCGGGCTGTCCGTCAAAGACGACCTCGCCGCAATGATTGATCTGGTGCCAGACATAGCCGCGGCCGTCTGGCATGACGGCGACGATCCGGTCGACACCGTAAGTTACGTTCTCGGTGCCCATGAAGGCCAGCGCGCTGCCGTCCGACAACGCCGCGCCGATTTCGTCGGCATCGAAGCAGTCGAACCAGCCCGGCGCCTCAAGCGGAACGGGATTTTCATAGGGCTGATAGGTTTCGGTCAGCATCGCCTGGCTCATTGTCGTGGTAAAGCAGGCACGATAGCGGATCGGGCTGCTGTCGGCGTCGATGGCTTCGAAATCCTCGTACAGGATCGGTTCGGGCTGGCCAGTAGCCATCAGCGTCATCTGCACGTCATCGGTGCCCGTCGCGGTGACGGGTTCGTAAAAGGCGTAGATCTGCAGGTAATAGATGCCGATGCCGGCCGCCAGAGAGCAGATCACGATCAGCGCCGCCAGAAACTTGCCCATCAGCCCGCGTATCCCCCCGCTTCGGTGCGCACGAAGGCGTCGGCGCACATCTTGGCCAGCGTGCGCACGCGGCCGATATAGCTTTGCCTTTCGGTGACCGAGATCACCCCGCGCGCATCGAGCAGGTTGAAGATGTGGCTGGCCTTGATGCACTGGTCATAGGCCGGGTGCGCCATCACGATGCGCTGGCCGGTCTTGGGATCGGTATCGTCGCGCGACAGGATCGCCTGGCATTCGGCCTCGGCCTCTTCGAAATGGCGCAGCAGCACCTCGGTATTGGCGACGTCGAAATTCCAGCGGCTGTATTCCTGCTCGGTCTGGCGGAACACGTCCCCGTATTTCAGCGCAATCGGCGCGTCGGGATCGTTGAAGGGCATGTCCATAACGTGGTCGATGCCCAGCACGTACATCGCAAGACGCTCCAAGCCATAGGTCAGTTCGCCCGACACGGGGTGGCAATCATGGCCGCCGACCTGCTGGAAATAGGTGAACTGGCTGACTTCCATGCCGTCGCACCACACCTCCCAGCCTAGGCCCCAGGCGCCCAGGGTGGGCGATTCCCAGTCGTCTTCGACGAAACGAATGTCGTGCAGGTCCATGTCGATGCCGATCGCCTCGAGGCTGCCGAGATACAGCTCCTGCAGGTCGGGCGGGCTGGGTTTGATCAGCACCTGGTACTGGTAATAGTGCTGCAGGCGGTTGGGGTTTTCGCCATAGCGGCCATCGGTCGGGCGGCGCGAGGGCTGGACATAGGCCGCGGCCCACGCCTTGGTGCCCAGTGCCCGCAGGGTCGTGGCGGGGTGAAAGGTGCCCGCGCCCACCTCCATGTCATAGGGTTGCAGCACCGCGCAGCCCTTTGCGGCCCAGTAGTTTTGCAGCCGCAGGATGATTTCCTGGAAACTGCGGGGTTTCGACTGTTGCTGTGCCATTCTCGCCATCGCCTGATTGCCGGGTGAAATCGCGCGCTCTGCTTACGTGGCGGGCGCGGCGGGGTCAATTGCGTGCCCGTGCATTATTTGGGGGTGCGTCGCGCGCCTGATTTGATAGAAGATTCCGGATACAGGCGGAACTTGAGTTATTGGGTTGGACAGACGGCAGATGATGCAAAGAATTCTCGCAACGGTTTTATTCGTGTTGATCGCCCTGCGCGCGGCAGTGGCTCAGGAAGATGTGGTATGGGTGCAAATCGAAGCGCAGCCCACTTTGGCCGAGGCCGAGGCGCGCGCCCGCGCCTATGCAGCCGACCTGCCCGACGTGAACGGGTTTTCGCTGGGCGGGGGCTGGTACGCGATCGCGCTTGGCCCCTATGCGCGCAACGATGCGGAACAGGTCTTGCAGGTCTATCGCGCCGAAGGGTCGATTCCGCGTGACAGCTTCATCGCCTTTAGCCGGAACTTCGGCCAGCAATTCTGGCCCGTCGGCGCCAATGCGATGAACCAGCCCGCGACCAACGCACCGCAAAGTGACACGGCGACCGCCGCGTCTGAGCCCGAGCCAACGCCCTTGCCCGAAGTTCAGCCGGCGGACGAAACCCCGCGCGAGGCCCGCGCCAGCGAGGCACAGCTGAGCCGTGAAGACCGCGAAGCATTGCAGATCGCATTGAAATGGGCGGGCTTTTACGATGCGGCGATCGACGGCGCGTTCGGCCGTGGCACGCGCAATTCCATGGCCGCCTGGCAGGCCGCCAACGGGTTCGAGACAACCGGCGTTCTCACCACGCTGCAGCGGGCCGAGCTTTTGCGCCAGTATAACGCCGTTCTGGACGGTCTTGGCCTGCGGGTCGTGCGCGACGACGTTGCCGGGATCGAGATCGCGATGCCGACCGAGATCGTAGAGTTCGAGAAATACGAATACCCCTTCGCGCATTACACCGCGTCCGGCGATCTGCCTGCCACCGTGCTGCTGATCAGCCAGAAAGGCGGGCAGGACACGCTGTTCGGTCTCTATGACATCATGCAGACGCTCGAGATCGTGCCGCCCGAAGGCCCGCGCAACCGCGAAAACGACAGCTTTTTCCTGATCGGACAGGGGCCCGATTTCGTCAGCCACACCGAGGCCCGCCTGGAAGACGGCGACATCAAGGGCTTTACCCTGATATGGCCCGCGGGCGACGAGGAACGCCGGACCCGCCTGCTGGGCGAGATGCAGAAAAGCTTTGCCCGGATCGACGGCACCCTGAACCCCGCCCAGATCAGCGAGGAGCAGAGCATCGACCTTGTGTCGGGGCTGGAAATACGCAAGCCGAAGCTGTCGCGCTCGGGCTTTTACATCGACCGGCAGGGCACGGTCGTTACGACATCCGAGGCGGTGCAGGGCTGCGCGCGTATCACGCTCGAAGACGGAACCGAGGCCGATATCCTTCTGGACGATCCCGCCCTGGGTATTGCGGTGCTGCTGCCGCGCAGCGGACTGGCGCCACTGGGCATCGCGACCTTCCAGCGGTCAACGCCGCGCCTGCAATCGGACGTGGCCGTTGCCGGGTATTCCTATGGCGGGATGCTGGGTGCGCCCACGGTGACGTTCGGCACGCTGGCCGATCTGAACGGGCTGCAGGGCGAGGAGACGCTCAAACGTCTGGCCTTGTCCACCCTGCCCGGAGATGCCGGCGGCCCGGTCGTCGACGCGGGCGGTGCCGTTCTGGGCATGCTGCTGCCGCGCAGCGACGATACCGCGGGGCGCAACCTGCCGGAGGACGTGAACTTCGCCCGGCACGGCAGCGCGATCCTGGCCGAACTGGAAAAACTGGGCATCCAGGCACAAACCACCGACGCGGTGAACCAGGTCGACCCCGAAACGCTGACCACCGAGGCAGGCAATTTCACCACGCTGGTGAATTGCTGGGACTGACCCGCCCGAACGTCACTTGAAACGACAGCGGCCGCCCGGATCGGGCGGCCGTTTCGGTTTTGGGGGGAACGCTCAGATCCAGTCGAGATTGATCTTGGTGACCGGGTATTTCGCACCCACATCCTCGCGCAGCCTGGCAAAACGCGGGCGCAGATCCTTGAACTTCTTTTCGTGGGTTTCGACCACGGTCAGCTTGATGTTCTCGAACATATCGGCGGCGAACATCTTTTCCATCAACTCAAGTTCCGCACCCTCGATATCCATCTTGAGAAACGCGATCTTGCCGTGTTTCTTCAGCAGCGCCTTCACGAATTTCGGAAAATCGATCAGTTCGACATCCACGGTATCGCCCTCGGCGGTCGAACGCCCGCCTTCGAGGATCGTGGACTTTACCGAGTTTCTTGCCGGGTCGTCGTCGAACCCTTCGGCGCGCTGCAGCTTGACGGTGCCCTTTTTCGTGCCGACCGCGACATTGTGCAGGGTGACGTTGTCATACTTTCCCACACGCTCAGACAATTGCCCGAACGCGTAAGGATCGGGTTCGAAGGCGTGCACGATTGCGCCTGTTCTGGCCAGCGGTTCGCAGACGGCACCCACATTCGCCCCGCAATCCAGCACGACGTCGCCGGGTTCGAGCATGGATACGATGCCCAGCATCATCCCTTCCGAGCGCGCGTTCTTCAGCTTGCGCTGCTCTTTCCAGCGCGCGCGGCGGCGCTGTTTCTTGTCCTGCTCTTCGGCCATGTCTGCCCTTTCCCGAAACCGCTTTTGCTTTTTTCGCGCACGCTAGCGCGCAGCCCCGGTCACGTCCAGATGGCAGGGGCGGCCGGGCACACAACTGATGCGCTGCGGACTCAGAAAGGGGAAAACGGCCTGGTACGGGCGGCCGGACTCGAACCGGCATGGGCTTTCGCCCCAGGGATTTTAAGTCCCATGTGTCTACCATTCCACCACGCCCGCTCGGGCCAGGCCGGACCTGACTGTTAGCGCGGGCGCGCGCGCTCAACAAGAGGATGCAAGGACGTCAGAGCTTTTCGCCCGGACGCGGGATCAGCAGGCCACGTTCCGGCAGCCAAGGGTTCAGCTGCAGCGCACGGCGCAGCACCTCCTGCCCTTCGTCCATGCGGTCGAGCCCCATCAGCGTCAGTGCCTTGCCCGCAAGCGCGGGGATATGCGCAGGGTTCAGCTCGAGCACGATATCGAGCTGTTCCAGCGCGGCCTCGTAATCCTGACGGATGAAATGGATGAATGCGCGCTGGTTGTAGCCTTCGGCATAGTCGGGGCAGTATTCCACCAGCCTGTCGAAATCCCTGAGCGCTCCGAGAAAATCATAGGACGCGCGCTTGCGCAGGCCGGCATCCAGCACCTCTTGGGCGGCTTCGTCGGGGGCATCCGCCCAAAGTTCCCACATCCGGTCGGTGATCGGGCGCGCAGCTTGTGCCGTCGGAGCGGCGCGCACTTCGTCCACGAGCCGCGCCAGCGCGGCGGAATGATCCGGCGGCGGCGGGCAGGTTTCGGCCCATGCGGGGGACGCGAGCATCAGAAGGCAGGCAAGTTGTCTCATATCATAAATTGTGGTCCGGCGACGCAGCCGGTCAAGCCCGCGCTTGACCTGCGCGCCAAAACCTCCAATCGTTCGGCCCATGTTTCCCATCCGCGATCACAACCCGTCGAACCGAACGCCCTTCGTCACCTATGCGTTGATGGCGATCAACATCGCGATATTCCTGAGCTATTTCCCGGTGATGACGGACGGTCGGCAACTGGCGGCGTTTTTCGGCACATGGGCGATGATCCCCGCCGAGGTCACGAACGGGCAAGGCTGGCACACGGTCGTGACCTCGATGTTCCTGCATGGCGGATGGATGCACTTGATCGGCAACATGCTATTTCTGTGGATATTCGGCGACAACATGGAAGACGAGATGGGCCACCTGGGCTTTCTTGCCTTCTATCTTGCCAGCGGCATCGGCGCGGCGCTGGCGCATGTGGCGGCCTCGCCCTATTCACCGGTGCCCACCGTGGGCGCGTCGGGTGCGATCGCGGGCGTCATGGGGGGCTACCTGTTGCTGTTTCCAAGGGCGCGGGTCGACGTTCTGGTGATCATCGTCTTTTTCATCCGCATCTTCCCGATTCCGGCCTGGGTCATGCTGGGTCTGTGGTTCGGGCTGCAGCTTTTCAACGGCGTGGGCGCCGACCTGAATGGCGGCGGCGTGGCCTATTGGGCGCATGCGGGCGGGTTCGTGATCGGGCTGGTGCTGACCCTGCCATTGTTTCTGCGCCTTGGCGGCACCGCCTTCTGGCGGCGGAACGACGGGCTTCCGCCCCACCCCGAGGCGAAATACAAGCTCCGGCAAAGCAACGTTCCAACAGTCAGGCGGCGGAGATGAAACTTACCTGCCATTGCGGCGCGGTCGAACTGCGCTTTGAACCCGGCCACCCGCTGAACGAGGCAAGCCGCTGCGATTGCAGCTTTTGCCGGCGGCGCGGTGCGGCGGCTGTGATGGTGCCTCTGGCCCAGCTCGAGATCGTGCGGGGCGAGGACATGCTGACGCTGTATGAATGGGGCACCTGGACGGCCAAGCATTACTTCTGCTCGGTCTGCGGCATCTACACCCATCACCGTCGCAGGTCCGATCCGACGCAATACGCGGTGAACCTGGGCGCGATCGAAGGCGTCAATCCACGCGACTACGAGCCGATCCGCTGGACCGACGGCGTGAACCACATCAGCGACCGCTGATGGTCACGCGTCGCGGATCACCTTGGCGAAACTGGTGAAAATGGCGCCATTGGCTGCGATCAGGTTGCCGTCCAGCGGGTTCTGCCCTTCGCGGACACCTTCGACAAGGCCACCTGCCTCGGTCACCAGAAGCGACCCGGCGGCAACGTCCCAGATGTTCAGTTCGCGCTCCCAGTAGCCGTCATAACGGCCCGCCGCCACATAGGCGAGGTCCAGCGCGGCCGAACCAAAGCGCCGCACGCCCGCGCATTCCGGCATCAGGCGTGCAAGATCCTGCAGCGTGGCCGGCAGCGTGCGCTTCGCGGCAAAGGGCACCCCGGTGGCGAATACGCTTTCGACCATCCGGTGACGGCCCGACACGCGCAGGCGCTTCATGTCGTTCAGCCATGCGCCCTGCCCTTTTTCGGCAAAGAACATCTCGTCCTTGGCGGCGTCATAGATGACTCCCGCCACGATCTGGCCCTTGTGTTCCAGCGCGATCGAGATCGCCCAATGCGGCAGACCGTGCAGGAAATTGGTGGTCCCGTCCAGCGGATCGACGATCCAGCGGCGGGTGGGATCGGTGCCTTCGACTTCGCCGCCCTCTTCGGCCAACCAGCCATAGTTGGGGCGTGCGGCCAGCAGTTCCTCTTTCAGGATGGCTTCGGCGGCGATGTCGGCCTTGGTGACGAAATCGCCCGCGCCCTTCATCGAAACCTGCAGGTTCTCGACCTCGCGGAAATCCTTGACCAGCGACCGGCCCGCCTTGCGTGCGGCCTTGATCATGACGTTGAGATTTGCGCTGCCCTGCATGGTTCGGCTCCTGTCTTTCAGACCGCGCCTATACGCGTCACGCGCGCGGATGCCAAGACGCGATTTGGCAACCGGGTTTGGCGATCCGGCAAGGCTGTGCTGTCATACGCGCATTGGTTGAGTTATTTTTTCTGGAGAATGTCTTGCGGTCACATTCCGTTGGCCGGATGCGCCGGTCCGTTATCAATGTGCTGGAATACACCTACGGTCCCGTGATCGTCAGCGCGCTGTTTTGTTATTTCCTCGCCGCCAGCGACCCCGCTCAGGAAGTGATCCTGGGCCATCTTGCGGATTTTCAGATCTACCAGGCACCCGAAGCGGCAAACCAGGCGGGCCTTTTCACCCAGGACGAACATCGCAGCGGCCGGCTCCAGATGGCGGTTGTCCTGCTGATCGCGCTGCCGTTCTTCACCGTGTGGTCGGCGCGGCAGGCCTTGCGGCTGTGCGACATGGACAATGAACCGGCCGCGCCCTTCATCATCGCGCTGATCCCCCTGATGTTCATCATCGCCTATCCGACGGCCCTGATCGGTGCGCTGCGCAGCCCCGAGGCGCCCGCGCTTGACCAGAACACGCTGGCCTGGCTCTTTGCGGCGCTGGTTTTCGTTCTGATGCAGTTTCTTGCCGCTGTCGCGCGCATGGGCAATGCACAGCTCTACACCCAGGCGCTGGATTGGCTGGACACGATCATTTCCAAAGACACGATGCCCGCACTGTGGATGGTGCTGCGGGGCTATGTGATCCATGGGCTGGCGGCCCTGTTCATGGTGATCGTGATCTGGAAAGGGTTCTTTTCGCCGGGCACCACCGGGCAGATCGGCGCCCTGGGCATGGCCGCCGGTTTTGCCGCGGCTGCGGCGCTGCTGTTGGCCGCGCTGACCGTGCTGTCGCACCGCGTCGCGGGGAACTTTCCCCTGGTTCTTGTTCTGCTGGGGCTGTCCGGTGCGCTTGTCAGCCCGGTCGTGGCCGTAGCGGTTGTCGTCGGACTGATACTGCTTATCCTTCTGACGCGCGCAAGTGCGCGGTCGCGCACGCCGCTTTTCCTTTTGACTGGCATCGCGCTGGTCTATTCGGGCAGCCACCTTGTGGACGGGGCCTGCCAGACATGGTCCGGGTGCAACCATGTGCAGGGCGTGCCCCCAGCCGAGAAACCGATCTATTCCGCCCAGCGCGCGTTCCAGGACTGGCCGCGGGCAGCCAGTGCTCCCGTGCGGATCGCCGCGGCCCAGGGTGGCGGGCTTTATGCCGCCTATCACACCGCTTACTATCTCGCGGCGCGTACAGATACCGACCCGGATTTCACCCGGACACTGTTCGCGATTTCCGGTGTTTCAGGCGGATCGGTGGGCGGTGGCGTGTATTGGGCGATCCGGCAAAGCGGCGTTTGCGACCGGGCGGATGCCGCCCCGGACTGCCACCGGGCGGCGGTGGATGCGATCCTGCGCCGCGATTTCCTGACCCCGGCGCTGGCGGGGCTGCTGTTCCGCGACAATCTCGACAACGTGGTCCCTTATTCGGCCGCGTTCGAGGAACCGATCGACCGCGGCGCCGTTCTGGAGGCTGCGCTTGCCGATGCTCTCGGAGACTGGACCGAGGCGCAGGGCCTGGGCCGGCCGGCCTATTTCGACCGCGCCCTGACAGCCAGCTGGTCGCCCGACAAAGGCGCGCCGCTTCTCGTGTTCAACGCAACGCGCGTCGACAACGGGCACCACTACATCCTGTCCCCGCTGCGCCAGATCCGGGGCGGCGTTCCGGGGCTGCTCGAACTTTGGGGCGGCCGCGACCTGACCGTAGGCAACGCGATGGTGATCTCGGCGCGGTTTCCGGTGGTGACGCCGCCCGCACGGGTGCGGGTGCGCACACCGGGGCAACCGGACCGGCCGCAGGTGATCCAACTGGCCGATGGCGGGTATTTCGACAATTCCGGGCTCGAATCGGTGACCGAGCTGCTCCATGCGCTGAAGAACGACATGAATGGCACCCGGGTCGAGGTCATCCAGTTCACCGCGGATGAAACCGCCGCCCCGCCTCAGGTCAAAGGCACGTTCGGCGCGCCGCTATCGGCCTTTACGGCTGCCTGGCGCGCGCGGCGCGACCTGACGGCCACGCGCGTGATGCAGTTCTTTCCCGCGCAGGACGCGCCGCCTTCGCCGGACGCTCCGATCCCGATGAACGTGGTCATGTGCGTGGCCCGCACCATCCCCCACGAGGTCAATTTCACCGTAAGCTGGTATCTCGCCCAAAAGACGTTCGACGCGATCAAGCTGCAGATCGAAGAGGGCCACGGCGCGATCCCCATGGACCGGAAGAACGTGAGCTTCGATACGGTCCTGCAACGCACCGGCGGCGTGCCGGACTGTTCCACCAAGAATGGCCTGACCCCGCCCGGCGTGCAGGTCGCGGCTCAGTGACGATCATGCCGCCTGCATGCGGTGCGCCTCTTCGCCGGCCAGCCTGATCAGGTCGCGCACATAGGGCTTTTCAAGGTCGACGCTGCGTGTCGCGGCATAGAGGCGGCGGGTGATGCCCTGTTCGGTCAGCGGCCGGGTGACGTAGTCGCTGGAATACTTCACCTCGCGCACCACCCAGTCGGGCAATACGCTGACGCCCCGGTTCGATGCGACCAGCAACAGGATCACGGCCGTCAGTTCCGCCTGCCGGATCGCGGCCGGTTCGACCTTGGCCGGCGTCAGAAGCTGGCTGAACACATCCAGCCGCGAGCGCTCCACCGGATAGGTGATGAGCGTTTCGCCGCGAAAATCCTCGGCGTCGATCCATTTCTTTTGCGCCAGCGGGTGATGGGACGAGGCGACAAAGACGGGCTGGTAGTCGAACAGCGGGGTAAAGGTGATGCCCGGCAGATCCTCGGGGTCCGAGGACACGACGAGATCGACCTCTTCCTTCATCAGCGCGGGCAGCGCGTCGAAGGCAAGGCCAGGGCGGATATCAACATCCACATCGCCCCAGGACTTGCGGAACTGTTCCAGCACCGGGAACAGCCATTCGAAACAGGCGTGGCATTCGATGGCGATATGCATGCGCCCGGCATGGCCTTCGCGCAGGCCGGAAAACTCGGCCTGCAGCGCCTCGATCTCGGGCAGGATCCTTTCGGCCGCACGCAGCAGGCGCAGGCCCGCCGCAGACAGCTTGAGCGGTTTTGACCGGCGCACGAACAGTTCGACCCCGGCCTGGTCCTCGATCCCCTTGATCTGGTGGGACAGCGCCGATTGCGTGATGTTCAACTGTTCGGCGGCGCGGGCCAGCCCGCCTGCCTCGTGGATCGCCTTGATTGTGCGAAGATGACGGAATTCGATATGCACCTATCATCAGCCTCATGTTGATGTTCGATATTATGAAGTTGTCTCACAATGCTGCACCTGCGACAAGGATCGAAACGAAAAGGATGCCACTGATGCGCACGCCCGACATTTCCTTCGAATTCTTCCCGCCCCAGACGCTCGAGGCGTCGTTCCGCCTGTGGGACACGGTCAACGTGCTGGCGCCGCTCGCGCCGCGTTTCGTGTCGGTGACCTACGGCGCCGGCGGCACGACCCGCGACCTGACCCGCGACGCCGTTGCGACGCTGCACAAGACCAGCGGGCTGAACGTGGCCGCCCACCTGACCTGCGTAAACGCGTCGAAGGCCGAAACGCTGGAAATCGCCAACGGCTTTGCCGAGGCCGGCGTGCGCGAAATCGTGGCGCTGCGTGGCGATCCGCCCAAGGGTTCGGACGGGTTCCGCCCCCACGCCGAAGGTTTTGCCAACTCGGTCGAGCTGATCCAGGCGCTGGCCGACACCGGAAAATTCAACATCCGCGTGGGCGCCTATCCCGAGAAACACCCGGAATCGCCCGACGCGCAGGCGGATGTGGAGTGGCTCAAGCGCAAGCTGGACGCCGGAGCGGACGAGGCGCTGACCCAGTTCTTTTTTGAATCGGAAACCTTTTTCCGCTTCCGCGACGCCTGCCAGAAGGCCGGGATCGACGGCGACCGGATCACACCGGGCATCCTGCCGATCGAGAACTGGAAGGGCGCGCGCAAATTCGCCCTCAGCTGCGGCACTTCGGTCCCCGCCTGGCTGGACGATGCGTTCGACAAGGCGATCCGCGACGACCGGTCCGATCTGCTTGCCACCGCGCTTTGCACCGAAATGTGCAGCGAGCTGATCGAAGGCGGCGTCAAACGGCTGCATTTCTACACGCTGAACCGCCCCGAACTGACACGCGATGTCTGTCATGCGCTGGGGGTCACGCCGCGCGTGCAGCTGGAAAACGTGGCGTAACGCTTGCCCCCGTTTCGCGCCGGGATAGGCTCGGCGCGAATAACGGGGACACGCCATGACAGACCGCCGCTACGCGAAAACGCCCGCCGACCTTCCCACGATGGAAGAAACCGCCAGCCGTTCCGGGCTGGAGACCATGCAGATGGTGCTGGACGGCCGCCTGCCCGGCCCGCCGATCGGACAGGCGCTGAACTACTGGATCACCGAGGTCGAGGAAGGCCGCGTCGTCTTCGAAGGCGTGCCGGAGTTTCAATTCACCAACCCGATGGGCACGGTGCATGGCGGCTGGTACGGCACGCTGCTGGATAGCTGCATGGCCTGCGCGGTGATGACGCGCGTGCCGCGCGGATCGGTCTATACCACGCTGGAATACAAGGTGAATATCCTGCGCCCGATCCGCCTTGGAACCGCCGTGCGCGCGACGGGCTGGTGTCAGCATGCGGGCCGGTCCACGGGCATCGCCAATGGCGAAATCCGCGGGGTCGAGGACGACAAGCTTTATGCCACCGGATCGACCACCTGCATCATCATGAAGATGGGCTGACCGCGCCGCAGCGTCAGGTGCCCACCGGATCGACAAGCGGGGTCTGAACGATGCACCCGGGCTGCCCGACCGTTTCGTGGAACCGCTCGGACGTGTCCACGCAGGGCACCCGGCGGCGGCGCAGCAGGAACAGCTTGCCCACGCCCCGCCATGTGCCTTGCGAGGGCGCCCCGACGTCGCAGGGAAATTCGTCGCGCCAGTCGATCGGCAGCGGCATGCCGCAGGCCTCGGCCCGTTCCAGCATCCAGACCAGCGGGATATTCGCCAGTGGCCGCGCCTCTTCGAAGCCGGTCAGCTGCCCGCCCACATCGCCATGGGTGCCGCGGAACCAGACCTGTTCGACGCGCCCGTCCCTTTCGCCCGTGCAATCCCACATGACCGGGGCGAATACCTGCCGGGTTTCATCCAGCGCCAGCGCGTGAAACCCGTTTTTCACGGACGGCACGAGGTGGTGATTGTGAAAGGCGTGGTTCTGTTCGGACCATTGCCAAACCAACGGCAGGCGAAGCCCAAGCGCCTTGACCGTGTCCCAGACGCCCAGCATCTCGATCTCGACCTTCGGGTGGCAATAGGCGCGGGTGAAATCGCGGGCGACGTCGCTGCCGGGCATCGACTGGTAATGGCGATAGGCGGTCTGCACGTTGCGCTCGGTCGCGCATTCCGGCCGCAAAAGGCCCACACCGTCGATCACGCCCGCCAGGCTGCGCACGGCATAGGCCCCGCGCGAATATCCCAGCAGGAAAATCCGGTCGCCCGGCCGGTAGCGGCTGGCGAGATAGCCATAGGCCCGGCGGATCTGGCGGTTGATGCCGCGCCCCATCATCACGTCCGGCGTGCTGCGCCAGTCGAGCCATTGAACACCGGGTTCATAATAGACGCTGACGGGGGCGCCGATGCGGCTCAACACACGGCAGGCCAGCCCGGCATTGCTTTCATAGCCGGGCTCCAGCGAACTCATCGTGCCATCGAGGATAATGACATGGATCAGCCCGCCCTCGCGCTTTATCGGCGCCGAGCGCCGGGCCTCCTGGCCCGGCCAGATCCAGGAAAGGATCCGTTTATGCAGCTGTCTCCATGGCATCGTTCAGCATTTTCCAGACCCGGTGCGGGGTGAAAGGCATGTCCGCGCGGCGCACACCGCGCGTCCAGAGCGCATCGAAAACCGCGTTCGCGGTGGCCGCCATCGCGCCAACGGTGCCAGCCTCACCGCAGCCCTTCATCCCCATGATGTTGGCAGTGGACGGAACCGGCTCGGTCTCGAACGCGATCATGGGCAGATCATCCGCCCGCGGCATCGCATAGTCCATGAACGTTGCCGTGAGCAGTTGCCCGTCGGCATCGTAGACCACGCTTTCGGTCAATGCCTGGCCCACGCCCTGCGCGACACCGCCATGGACCTGACCTTCGGCCAGCATCGGGTTGATCAGGTTCCCGAAATCGTCGACCACCGAATAGCGGTCCAGCGTCACCACGCCGGTATCGGGGTCGATCTCGACCTCGGCGACATGGGCACCATTGGGAAAGCTGCGCGCCTCCAGCGTGGCGCGCGCCTGGTGCACCAGCAGGTCGTCGCGCCCGTCGGCACGGGCCATTTCCGCGGCCTCCAGCATGGTCGGTGTCAGGTTCGACCCCGGCGCACGGAAGGTTTCGTCGTCAAAGCTCACATCCGCCTCCTTCACGCCCATCTTGTCAGCCAGATAAGGCGTGAATGCGGCAATCATCTTGTCGACGGTCGCAAGCGTGGCGTTGTTCTGCACCGTGACGGACCGCGATCCACCGGTGCCGCCGCCCTTTTCGATGCGGTCGCTGTCGCCCTGGATCACGGTGATCTTTTCAAAGGGGATGCCGGTCTGGTCGCTCAGGAACTTGGCATAGACGGTTTCATGCCCCTGCCCGTTCGATTGCGTGCCGACATAGATGAACACGGTGCCGTCCTCGTTGAATTCCACCTTCGCGCCTTCGGAAGGATCGCCGAGAATACTTTCGATATAGTAACACAGCCCCATACCACGCAGCTTGCCCCGCGCCTCGGACGCCTTGCAGCGCGCGGCGAACCCACCCAGGTCCGCGGTGCGGGCGGCGTGATCCAGCACCCGGTGGAAATCGCCCACGTCATAGGTTTCGCCCACCGTGGTCGCATAAGGGAACTGATCGGCCTTGATAAAGCTGCGACGCCGCAGATCCCAGCCATCGATGCCCAGCTCGCGCGCGGCCATGTCCATCGCACGTTCCAGCAGGTAAATCGCTTCGGGGCGGCCCGCGCCGCGATAGGCATCGACCTGCGTGGTGTTGGTGTAATACCCCTCGACATGCAGATACGCGTCCTGCACGTCATAGACACCGGTCAGCACGCGGCTGAAAAGCTGGGTCTGGATCGGCTGGCCGAACTGGCTGTTATAGGCGCCCAGATTGCATTTCGTATCAACGCGATAGGCGACGAGTTTCAGGTTTTCGTCGAACCCCAGCGCGACCTCGTGCACAAGATCGCGGCCGGCATTGTCGCTCAGCATGGCCTCGGTGCGCTCGGACATCCAGCGCACCGGACGGCCCAGTTTCATCGCCGCATGCGCGCACAGGAAATATTCGGGATAGGTCATCGCCTTCATGCCGAACCCGCCCCCCACATCGGGGTTGGTGACACGGACATTGGCCTCGTCCAGCTTCAGGATCTTGGCCAGCTGGCCCTTGGGCCCCCAGACGCCCTGCCCGTTGACCGACAGGTGTAGACGGGTGCCGTCCCATTCGGCAAAGCAGCCGCGCGGCTCCATCGAGTTGACGATCACGCGGTTGTCCTTGACTTCCATGCGCACGACATGCGCCGCGCCCTCCAGCGCCGACTGGCAGGCGCCCTCGTCGCCAAGGCCCCAGTCGAAGGCGCGGTTGTCGGGCGCCGCGTCATGCAGCGCCGTGCCGCCCGCCGTCAGGTCCAGCTTGGCCGGCAGGTCGTCGATATCCAGAACGATCATCTCGGCCGCGTCGCGCGCCTCGGCCAGGCTGTCGGCAAAGATCATCGCCACCGGCTCGCCCACGAAACGCACCTTGCCTTCGGCCAGCAGGGGCCGGCGCGGGGCCGCGCCCTTGGTGCCGTCGCGATTGTCGACCACCGTGGCGACCATGCCCTCGGTCACGCCGGCCTCGGCCAGATCGGCCGCCGTCAGCACCAGATGAACGCCCGGCGCCTCGCGCGCGTCGGACACGTCCAGTTCGGTGATCGTGCCATGGGCAACCGACGACCGCAGGACAAAGCCGTAAAGCGCCCCCTCGGGTGCGATGTCGTCCACATACTGCCCGTGCCCGGTCAGAAAACGCACATCCTCGACCCGCTTGACCGGCTGGCTTTTCCCGAATTTCTCCATCGTTTCGTCCCCTTGCGCTTCCCGTTTGATGCGACACTAGCCTATGGCGCCACGCTGTCCAGTGGCGCTTGATGCAAATCAAGGCGCAGCCCTGCACAAGGATGCTTTAATGAACACGGTCAATCAAATTCAGGTCCATCGAAAGGACGCGAGGATGTTCAAGAAAACCGAACTGCATGCCGATCTGGTCAACGCCATGGCCGACAAGGCGGGCGTGGATATCGGCCAGGAAATCCTGTCGGGGCATCTGGGCGCCTCGGCGCTGCGCGGCGCGGTGATGCTGTGCACCCATTGCAGCCATGTGGGCGAATGCCAGGGCCACCTGCGCGATGGCCCGCAGGGCGTGGTGCCCGATTACTGCCTGAACAAGCAGATGTTCGAAACGCTCAAGGGCTGACCGGCTCAGGCCAGCGTCACGACCTGTGACGGCCCGTATCCGTTGAACCGCGTGGCCAGCGCCAGCGAGTACGCGCCCATGCCCGAAAACAGCACGAAATCGCCCTCGGCCATGTCGGCGGGTAAGGACAGGGGATCGGGCAAACGGTCGATGCTGTCGCAGGTTGGGCCATAGATCACCTGTGGACATGACGCGCCCCGGCGCGGGGTGCCGTCCGGTGCAAAGACCTGCACCCTGTCCCCCGGCGCGATATCGCGCCATTCGGCCAACGCCCCGTAAATGCCGTCGTTCAGAAACACCGCCTGCGCGCCCCGCCGCGCCTTGACGCGGGCCGCCAGCATGTAGGCTTCGGCCACCATGGCTCGGCCCGGCTCGCATACCAGCGCGGGCGCGTCCCCGCCAAAGACAAGCGTGGTTTCGGTGCGGATGCGCGCGAATATCGCCTCGAGGTCGGGCGCCGGACCGCCACGATGCGCGGCGAACCCGCCGCCGACATTCAACCTTTCCAGCCGCGCACCGGCGCGCGCGGCGATATCGGCACAGGCGCGGATATAGGCCGCCCACGCCCCCGGATTGGCGCATTGCGTGCCGGGATGAAAGGTCATCGCCGGGCGCGCACCCATTTCAGACACCCTGCGCAGCAACGCGACCGCAAGATCGGGCGCGGCGCCGAATTTCTCGCCGAAATCATAGGCGGCACCGGCCACCGGCAGCGCCAGCCGCACACTGATTTCCACATCTCCCAGGCCGCGCAGCTTTTCCAGCTCGTCCAGACTGTCCACCGACCACGAGGCAACGCCATGCTCGCGCGCCGCCTGCACCTCGGCCCCGCTGCGCACTGGATTGTTGTAATGCAGAACCGCCTTCGGACAGACCGCGCGCACCGCCGCCATTTCAACGGGCGAGGCCACATCGAACGCCCTGACCCCTGCCCCCACAAGGTTCTGCAGCACCTCTTCGCGCGGATTGGCCTTGACCGCATAGGTCACGAGCCCCGGAAAGCCGTTGAAAAATCGCGCCGCCGTATCGCGCAGCCGTTGCGGGGCAAAGAACATCACCGGTTCATCCGGCATCTGCCGCGCCAGCCACGTTACAGGGTCGGCAAAGGGAAAGGTTGACTGCATCATGGGCCTCACTGCTGGTTTTCTTTTCAGCTTGCCGGGCTGCGCTGTCAGAATCGTCCGTCTTTTTGATGGAAGTGACTCATCTTTTCGTCATAATGCCAGTCAATGACACAAATCGACGAAACCGACCGCGCGATCCTGACCCTGCTGGCCGAAAACGCCCGCATGCCGGTGACTGCGCTTGCCAAGCGGCTGGGGCTTGCGCGCACCACGGTGCAGGCACGGCTTGACCGGATGGAAGGCGCTGGCGTCATCCGAGGCTACCGCGTGCAACTGGGCCAGGCCGCACCGACGCGCCTGCGCGCCACGGCGCTCTTGCAGATCGAGCCGCGTTCCGGCCCTGCGGTGCTGGCGCGGCTGAAATCGCTGCCCCAGGTCGAATGCGTCCACACCACAAGCGGCCGGTTCGACCTGATCGTGCAGATCAGCGCGGAAAGCACGGAAATCCTTGATGAAACGCTGGATCGCATCGGCGAGGCCAAGGGCGTGCGCTCGTCGGAATCGCTGATCCATCTCAGCACGAAACTGGACCGTGCGCTTTAGGGCAGATTATCCGGCCAGCAGGGCGCGGGCGGCGGCGCGGGCCTCGTCGGTGATGGTGTCGCCCGAAACCATGCGCGCGATTTCATCCACGCGGTCGGCCTCGGCCAGGGGCACGACGGTCGACAGGGTCTGTTCGCCGCTGACGCGTTTTTCCACGCGCCAGTGATGGGCGGCCAGCGCCGCCACCTGCGGCGAATGCGTCACCACCAGAACCTGACCGCCTTGCGCAAGCGACGCCAGTCTGCGCCCCACCGCATCGGCGGTGGCGCCGCCGACACCCCGGTCGATTTCGTCGAAGATCATAGTCATGCCGCGATCCTCGCCCGTCAGGCAGACCTTGAGCGCCAGCATGAAGCGGCTCAGCTCGCCGCCCGACGCGATCTTGCCCAGCGGCCCGGCAGGGGCGCCGGGATTGGTGGCCACGGTAAAGGCCACCATGTCGCGGCCTTCGGGGCCGGGATCGGCGGGCGTGACCTGGGTCGAGAAAACCGCCCGCTCCATCTTGAGCGGGGCAAGCTCGGTCGTGACGGCACGGTCCAGCCGAATTGCGGCCTCGCTCCGTGCATCGCTCAGCGCGGTCGCGGCGGCGTCATAGGTCTTTTCGGCACCCGCCACCTGCCGCGCCAGCTGCGCAAGATCGGCATCGCCCTGATCGAGTGCCGTCAGCCGCGTGCGCAGGCCATCGGCGAATTCCGCCAGGTCATCGGGCAGAACGCCATGCTTGCGCGCCAGCCCGCGGATCGCGAACAGGCGTTCTTCGACCTCTTCCAACTCGTGCGGATTGAAATCCAGCTGCTCCAGCGCGGTCTCCAGCCCGGCGACGGCATCTGACACCTCACCCAGCGCACGGCCCACCGCATCCAGGGGTGCATCCAGCGTTCCCTCGGCCTGCCCCGCCACGCCTTCCATCCAGCGCAGCGCGTCGCCCATCGCGCCCTCGGCCCCGTCCAGCCCCAGCGCGGCATGGGCGCGGGCGATATCCTCGCGGATCTTCGCGGCGGCCTGCATCAGGCGGCGGCGGCGGTCCAGTTCCTCTTCTTCGCCGGGTTCCGGGGCCAGCTTGTCCAACTCGCCCACGGCGTGGCGCAGGAACTCTTCTTCGGCGCGCACCTCGTCCAGCGCGGCCCGCGCGGCGGTTTCGGCCTTGCGCGCCTCGCGCAGGTCGCGCCATGTGCGCCGCGTTTCGGCGACCAGCCCACCCAGACCGCCATATTCGTCCAGCAACGCCCGGTGCCCCTTGGGATCGAGCAGCCCGCGGTCGTCATGCTGCCCGTGCAGCTCTACCAGCGTTTCCGACAGGCGCCGCAGCACCTCGCCCGAACAGCGCCGGTCATTGACCCAGGCGGTCTTGCGCCCGTCGGCGGTGTTCACCCGGCGCAGGATCAGGCTGTCGTCCTCGGGGATACCCGCATCCTGCAGTATGGCGCGCGCGGGATGGCCCTCGGCCAGGTCGAACTCTGCCACCACCTCGCCCTGCTCGGCGCCCTGGCGCACCAGTTCGGCCCGGCCCCGCCAGCCCAGAACGAAGCCAAGCGAATCCAGCAGGATCGACTTGCCCGCCCCGGTTTCACCCGTCAGCACGTTCAGGCCAGGGCGAAAGGCCAGCTCAAGCCTGTCGATGATCAGAATGTCGCGAATTTCAAGCGCGCGCAGCATGGTTCAGATGTTGCCCGGGCACCGGCCCGGCACCCCCTAAAGCCACTTGCCCTGGATCGTCTGGCGGTAGATCTGCGCCAGCCAGCTATCCCCTGCCGCCTTCAATTCCAGCCCGCGGCCCGTCAGCAGCTTGTAGCTGTCTTCGTACCATTCGGTTGAGCGGAAGTTGTGGCCAAGGATCGCACCGGCGGTCTGCGCCTCGTTGGTCAGGCCCAGCGACAGATAGGCCTCGACCAGGCGGTGCAGCGCCTCGGGTGTGTGGCTTGTGGTCTGAAAATCCTCGACGACGACACGGAACCGGTTGATCGCCGCGGTATAGTGATCGCGGCGCAGGTAATAGCGGCCGATCTCCATCTCCTTGGCAGCCAGATGATCGAAGGCCAATTCGAACTTCAGCACAGAGGACCGCGCGTATTCGCTTTCGGGATAGCGTTCGATCACCGTGCGCAGCGATTGCAGCGCCTGGAAGGTCAGCCCCTGGTCCCGCCCGACCTCGTCGATCTGGTCATAATAGCTCAGCGCCAGAAGGTATTGCGCATAGGCCGCGTCTTCGTCGGTCGGATAGAAATCGATATAGCGCTGCGCCGCCGAACGGCTGTTCTCGTAATCCTGGTCGCGGTGATAGGCATAGGCCTGCATGATCAGCGACCGCTTGGCCCAGTCGGAATAAGGGTAGAGCCGTTCGACTTCCGAGAAATAGAATGCGCCACGATCCGGGCGACCACGTTCGACTTCGAACTCGCCGCGCTCGAATATCTGTTGCGCGGTATAGGTCTCCATCGGAACCTGGCCCGTCGCCACGCGGTTGGCACCACTGCATCCCGCCAGCACGGCCAAGGCCAGAACACCCCCCAGAAGCCGTCGCGCCGATTTGCCGCCTGTCATGCTCGATCTCTTCCTTCAACGGACCTTGCGGGCCGGTCACATCCCGCCCTTGCGATTGGTCCTAGCACAGAAAATTTCGGTGCAAAACGCCTTTGGCACAAATTCTGGAAACACGTGACCGACGGGTCAGGCAACGTGGCGCAGCTCGCCCAGGTGCACACCCGCACCTGGCAGGCGTGCGGCCATGGCCGCGTCACAGGTGACCATACGCCAGGCATCGGGGCGCGCGAACAGCGCGCGCAGCAGATCGTTGGTCAATGCGTGGCCGGCGCGATGCCCGGTATAGGCCGCGAAAATAGGCGCACCCGCCAGTGCCAGATCGCCCAGCGCATCCAGCATCTTGTGGCGCACGGCCTCGTCCTCGTGGCGCAGGCCACCGGGGCTCAGAACTTCGTCGCCGTCCACGACCACGGCGTTTTCCAGCGTGCCGCCAAGGGCCAGGCCATTCGCGCGCATCGCATCGACATCGGCCTTGCGGCAGAATGTCCGGCTGTCGCAAAGCTCGCGCACGAAGCTGCCATTGGCCATGTTCAGTGTCTTGTGCTGAACGCCGATGGCCTGATCTTCGAAATCGATATGGAAATCTATCGTCAGCGCGGCCGCAGGCTCCAGCCGGGCCCAGGCATCGCCACGGCGCACCTCGATCGGGGCCAGAACCTCGATCGCCTGCACGGGCTTGCCCTGCTTGCGCAGACCATTGTTCAGGATGCTGAGAACGAATTGCGACGCGCTGCCGTCGAGGATGGGAACCTCGGGGCCGTCGATGTCGATCAGCGCGTTGTGCACGCCGCAGCCCATCAGCGCCGCCATGATATGTTCGACCGTCGATACCGAAACGCCATCGGTGTTTTCCAGGCGCGTGCACAGCGGGGACTGGTTCACGCCGTCCCAACGGGCGGGGATCAACGCGTCGTCCGCGTCGATGTCGGTGCGGCGAAACACGATGCCATGATCCACCGGTGCCGGACGCACGATCATGCGCGCGGGCTGGCCCGTATGAAGGCCGACGCCGTTAAAGGCCACAGGATTGATCAGTGTTGTCTGCACGTAGTCCTCAATTCCGCAAAGGTATCCCCTGCCTTCACTGCGCGTTTACTATTCCGAAGGCAGTGCCAGGCTCAACTCACTCTTTGTAACGTTCTGAAACATGGGCGCCGAGGATCGGCAGCCTTTCGCCGCAGATGCGAAGCCGACCCTATAAACCACTGTCAGGAAAAGAAAAAGACCGCCACAAGGGCGGTCTTTTCCGACGAAATCGTGACGCTACGTCAGTTTGCCTGACGGCGCAGGAAGGCCGGAATTTCGATCCGTTCCTGGTCGGGATCGGCGTCCTCCTGCACTTGCTGAGCGCGCACCGGCGGCTGCTGGCGCGGCTGAGCGGCGGCCTGCTGGGCGCCCTCGCCATGCCCGGTCATCCGGTTGATGAGAGAGTTGATGCCGAAACGCGGGCGCTCGGACTCGGTCGCGTGACGCGGTTCGGCAGCCGGGGCTGCGGCCCGGGCCTCGCCGCCTTCCGGGCGGCGGCCGACAGCGGCACGCAGACGGGCCATCGCCTCGGGCGACGGGGTGCCGGGGGCCGGCGCGCGGGGCGCGACATAGGCCTCGACCTCATCCTCGTACTCGTCTTCGATACGCGGCTGGAACTCGGCAGCCTGCGGGCGGTATGCCGGGGGCGGCAGATCGTCGGCAGCGGCCGGACCTTCGTCGAAGATGTCTTCCATCTGCTCTTCGGCGGCAGCGCGCTGCGCATCGAGGTTTTCGAACAGGCCGGGCTCTTCAGCGGCTTCGGTGCGGGCTGCCATCACGGGCTCCGGCGCAGCCGGGGCCGCCGCTTCGGGGGCCTTTTCCTCGGTGCTGACGGTCGCGGTCAGCGGGGCTGCCATCGACCGGCGCGGAACCGGGATGTCGTGATGCACGTCGGTGGCGTCGATGCCGGTCGCCACGACCGACACGCGCATCGTGCCTTCCATGTCCGTATCCAGCGTCGAGCCGACGATGATATTGGCGTCCGGGTCCACCTCTTCGCGGATGCGGTTGGCGGCTTCGTCCAGTTCGAACAAGGTCAGATCGTGCCCGCCGGTGATGTTGATCAGAACGCCCTTGGCGCCTTTCAGGCTGATCTCGTCCAGCAGCGGGTTGGCGATCGCCTTTTCGGCGGCCTGCACGGCGCGATCTTCGCCCTCGGCCTCGCCGGTGCCCATCATCGCCTTGCCCATCTCGTCCATCACGGCGCGGACATCCGCGAAGTCGAGGTTGATAAGGCCCGGACGCACCATCAGGTCGGTCACGCCCTTCACACCCTGGTACAGCACGTCGTCGGCCATCGAGAACGCCTCGGTAAAGGTCGTCTTTTCGTTGGCCAGGCGGAACAGGTTCTGGTTCGGAATGATGATCAGCGTATCGACGACCTTCTGCAGGGCCTCGACGCCCTCTTCGGCCTGACGCATGCGCTTGCCGCCCTCGAACTGGAACGGCTTGGTGACCACGCCCACGGTCAGCACGCCCAGTTCACGCGCGGCCTGCGCGATGATCGGGGCCGCCCCGGTGCCGGTGCCGCCGCCCATCCCGGCGGTGATGAAGCACATGTGCGAGCCGGCAAGGTGGTCGACGATCTGCTCGATGCTTTCCTCTGCCGCGGCAGCGCCGATCGTGGCCTTGGCACCCGCGCCCAGGCCCTCGGTGACCTTCACGCCCATCTGGATGCGATTGTCGGCGTGCGATTGCTGCAGCGCCTGCGCATCGGTGTTCGCCACCACGAAATCACAGCCGGTCAGCTGCTTTTCGATCATGTTGTTGACTGCGTTGCCACCGGCCCCGCCCACACCGAAAACGGTGATGCGGGGCTTCAGATCGTCATGTCCGGGCACCGAAAGGTTCAATGTCATGGTCTGTCCGCCTGTGCTTATCGCCCGCCTGACCGGGCATTTTCTCAAATTTTCTGGGTCAGTCTTAACGTTTGGTCATGGCATCGTCACCAAAAAAACGCAGAAAACCCACAAAATATGGCCGGTTTTGGGGGCTCACGCGCGGGATTTTGCCGATTTGCCCAGATATTGCGGTATCGATCGGGCGCAACCCTATTGTGTCCGGCCCGGCAGCCGCGACACTTGGAGGAGATTCGCCCGCAAGGGGCCGGACCCGGCGGGGGCGGTGCGCCCCTACCAGTTATCCTTGAACCACTTGACCGCGCGGCGCAGGCTGCGGGCCGGGTAGCGGTCGACCGGCAGGTCGAAATCCCACCACTCGTCCTGCGGATGCGCCGCGAACAGGCACAGGCCCACCGCGCTGGCGAATGCCGGCCCGGTCGCGGCCTGAGGCAGGCCATGGACGCGCAGCGGGCGGCCAAGGCGGACCTGCTGGCCCAATATGCGGCTGGCCAACCCGTCCAGGCCGGGGATCTGGCTTGCGCCCCCCGTCAGCACGATCTGCTGGCTCGGCAGGTGCTCGAACCCCGCGGCATCGAGCCGCGCGCGCACCTCTTCCAGGATTTCCTCGACGCGCGGGCGCATTATGCCGATCAGTTCGGCCCGGCTGACCGACCGCCGGTCATGTTCCCAATCGCCGGTTTCGCCGCCGGTTTCGATCATCTCGCTGTCGTCGCGGCCCGTGGCGACCACGCCGCCATAGAATGTCTTGATACGCTCGGCGACGTTCGCAGGCACCGACAGCCCCATCGAGATGTCGCCCGTCACATGATCGCCGCCCATGCGCACGGTGTCGGCATAGATCATGTGTTTCTTCATGAAGATCGACACGCCCGTCGTGCCGCCGCCCAGATCGATACAGGCGGCGCCCAACTCCTGCTCGTCCTCGACCAGCGCCGATATGCCCGACACGTAGGCCGAGCTGGCGATGCCCGCCAGCTCCAGATCGCAGCGCTTGACGCAATGTGCGAGGTTCTGGATCGCGGCGTCCTCGACCGTCAGCATGTGCATGTCGCAGGCCAGCCGCTGGCCCATCTGCCCGCGCGGATCGCCCAGGCCCGAGCGGTGATCCAGCGCGAAATTCACCGGCTGGGCATGCAGCACCTCGCGGCCCGGCCCGAAATCGGGCACGTCGCAGGATGACAGCACACGGCTCACGTCCTGTTCGGTCACCACATGTCCCTGAAGGTCCATCTCGCCCGCCACGCCATAACTGCGCGGCTCGGCCCCCGAAAAACACGCGATCACGTGATCGACGCGGATATTGGCCATCTTCTGCGCCGCCTGAAGCGCGGTGCGGATCGCGCGTTCGGTTTCCTGCATCGCGTGGATTTCGCCGAACCGCACGCCGCGCGACCGTGTGGTCGCCGCCCCGATCACCCGGAACCCGGCCTGCCCCGCCATCGGGCCGATGCCCTCGGCGTCCAGCCGGTCTGCGCCGTCGAACCTCAGCACGAGACAGGCGATCTTGGAGCTGCCCACATCCAGGATCGCAACGACCCTGCGCTGCATCGCCGCCTTGCGCATGTTGCGCATCGCTCTTTGCGTTTCGTAGAGTTCGATCATTTCTTGTTATTCTCCCAAACTCGTCTTCTGCACCCGCCACCACTGCTCTACGGCGCTGGCATTCATTCTCAGTGTCGGACGCCCGGCCAGCCGCATGTCGACGGCAGCCAGGTCGCGTTCCAGCATCTCCTGCGCGTCATCCAGCGCGATCACCCGCTCCAGCGCCTGAACCGGCTGGCTTTCGGGCAGCAGGATGCGCTGCCCGCGATCCAGCACCATGTCCCAGCGCCGTTCGCCCATCCGCACAAGGCCACGCACACGCGGGGCCATAGGCCCGGCCGCGCGGATTATCCGCAATGCCTCGGCGACGTGGTCGGGCGCGCCATCACCCGCGATCACCGGAAGATCGGGATGATCGGCGCGCGACAGCGCCGGACGCACGGCCATGCCGGTCTCGTCCACCAACTCCAGCCCGTCGGCAGTGCGCCACAGCACCACGGGCACGCGTTCGGTCACGTCGATCTGCAACACGCCGCCGGTGCGGATGCGTACGCTGGCATCCTTGACGGCGGGCAGTTCGCGCACGGTGTCATGCAGCGCCACCAGGTCGAGGTCGAACGAGCTGACCGGAAAATCCAGCGGCAGGATTTCGCGGATGTCCTCGTCCACGCTGGCGCTGGCGCCGTCGATCGCCATCACGTTGACCATGAATTCGGGACGCGTCTCGATCTGGTTGCGGATATCGGCGATCGCCAGGTTCAGCGCATCGCGCCGCCCCTCGTCGGCCATGTAGGCCGTGCCGACCGCGAAACTCAGCGCCATCGGCACACCTGCGCGCAGAAACAGCCGGAACCCCGGCGTCAGCATCAGCCGCTGCATCCGGTAGGACCACCGCGACGGCGCGGGATCGGGGGGCGCTTCCCTCGGTTTACGGCGGATCAGCGATCGCATGAGGCATCCTCCACCATCCAGGCACAGAACTGGCCAAAGCTCATCCCCGCCACCTGCGCCTGCTCGGGGCTGAGCGACGTGGCGGTCATTCCCGGCTGGGTGTTGGTTTCCAGCAGGATCAAACCGTCCAGCCCGCGCGCCTCGTCCCAGCGGAAATCGGTGCGGCTGACGCCCCGGCAGCCCAGCGCGCGATGCGCCCGCAGCGCGTAATCCATGCAGGCGTCGAAAATCTCGGACGGGATGTCGGCGGGCACCTCGTGGCGCGATCCGCCCTCGGCATACTTGGCGTGATAATCGTACCAGCCCTCGGTGATGATATCCGTCACGGTCAGTGCGCGATCGCCCATCACGGTCGTCGTCAGCTCGCGGCCCGGCGCGTAGGTTTCCACCATCACAACATCGGGCATCGTGTCATCCAGCTGCGGCGGGGTATTGGCCTGCGCATCGACGATATAGATGCCCACGGACGACCCTTCGTTATTGGGCTTCACCACGTAAGGCGGCGCCATCACGTGACGGGCGCGCACCTCGTCACGGGCGGCCAGCACGCTTTCGACGACAGGCAGCCCGGCCGCGCGGAACGCGGCCTTGGTCTTTTGCTTGTCCATCGCCAGCGCCGAGGCCAGCACACCGGAATGCGTGTAGGGAATGCGCATCCATTCCAGGATGCCCTGCACGCAGCCATCCTCGCCCCAGCGGCCATGCAGCGCGTTGAATGCGACATCGGGGGAAAGCTCGGACAGACGCGCCGGCAGGTCGCGGCCTGCATCGACCTCGACCACCTCGTATCCCTCGCCCCTCAACGCGGCGGCGCATGCGCGCCCGGAAGACAGCGACACCTCGCGCTCGGCCGAGGGGCCACCCATCAACACCGCCACTTTGGGGCTTGTCCTGCTCGACTTCGCCACCGTCCGTGCCTCTGATACATGGGCCGTTTTGTCGGCCCTTTTTGACTTGTCGTTATTCTTAGCCTGCCGGGGTCGTTTCGCCGACCCGCATGATTTCCCACTCTAGCGTGATCCCACTGGAATCGTAAACCCTTTTCCGCACATCCTCGCCCAGACCTTCGAGGTCTGCAGCGGTCGCGTCACCGGTGTTGATCAGGAAGTTGGAATGCTTCTCGCTCATCTGCGCACCGCCCCGCCGCGCGCCCCGCATCCCGGCATCGTCGATCACCTTCCACGCCTTCAGCTCGTGGGTGTCGTCGGCACGACCGGTGCTGGAAAACCCGGCAGGATTGCGAAAGGTGCTGCCGGCGCTGCGGTCCTTCGTGGGCTGGGTCGCGTCGCGTTTGGCCAGTTGATCGGCCATGCGGGCCTCAAGCATCGCGGGATCGCCCGAAGCCCCCTCGAACGTGGCGTCGACCAGCACCCAGCCTTCGGGCAGGTCGGTCTGGCGATAGCGGAAATTCAGGTCATCGGAGGTCAGCGTCACCAACTCGCCCGCCCGCGTGACCGCGCGCGCGCTGATGAACACGTCCGCCGTGTAGCTGCCATAGCAGCCCGCGTTCATGCGCACCGCCCCGCCGATGCTGCCGGGGATCGTGCGCAGAAATGTCAGGTCCACCCCTGCCGCCGCCGCGCGCTTGGCCACATGCGCATCCAGCGCGGCCACACCCGCCGTCACGCGGTTGCCGTCGATCGCAATCCCGTTGAATCCGCGCCCCAGCCGGATCACCACCGCGCGGATGCCTCCGTCGCGCACGATCAGGTTGCTGCCAACGCCCATCGGAAAGACCGGCACCGCGGGGTCGAGCGCCGCCAGGAAATCCTGAAGGTCGGCCAGGTCGGCAGGCTGGAACAGCCAGTCGGCCGGGCCGCCGACGCGCAGCCAGGTCAGGTCGTTCAGCGGCCTATGGGGCGTCAGCCGCCCGCGGGGTGTGGGCATTTCGGTCATGTCAGCGGGTTAAGCCGCGACCGCGCAAAGCGCAAGGGGGGCACGGTCGGCCACGCCGCCGTTATCCCGCCGCCCCGAACTTTCGCCGAACCCAGCGCGCAAGGTAGATCACCGGCCAGCGCAGCACGCTCATGCCGGCGGCGAGGAACAGCAAGGCGATCCAGGGCCCCTGCGCCCAGGCCAGCCATCCCAGCAGCGGCACACCCAACGCGATCAGCACATAGGCCCGCGTCCAGTGGTGGTCGCGCGAAGGGATCATCGCCAGCACGTTGGCCGTGACCAGCCACAGGCAGGCCAGGATCAGCGGCGCGCTCATTTCGGCAACTCCGGCCGCTCGCCGCGCGCCCGGCGGTAGAGATAGCGCAGCGGGTTGCGCATCATCGACACGAAGGCGGCAAGCCCCAGCACCGCCAGCCACCAGCCATGCAGCGCGCCCATCCAGACGATCAGCACGGGCGCCGCCAGCAGCAGGATCACGCCGGGCACATATTGATGCCGCATCGGCAGCATCGCGGTGACGGTCGCTGCGAACACCCACAGGATCGACAGTATGACAGGTATGCTCATGTTTCGGGCCCCTCTTTCATGTCAGACAAACCACCCCACAAGCGAGGCCGCGAAAAGCGCCACGCACAGGATCAGCCCCGCCCATGGCACGTAGGACGGCACGTCGAACGGCGTTGCCGGCGCCTTGCGCTTGAGCGCGATCAGCGACGCATTGACGATTGCGAAAACGACCAGCAGCGCCTGGGTGGTGATCTCGGCCAATGTCGCCACCGGCAGGGTCAGCGCGGCGGCGATCGTCACGCCCCCCACCGCCACCGTGCCAAGAACGGGCGTGCCGAAACGCGGATGCGAATGGCGGAAGATCGCGAACCCGGGCGAGCGCTTGCCCAACCCGTAAAGCACCCGGCTCGCCATCACGATCTGCGCCAGGATGCCGTTCAGCGCGGCGGCCACGGCGATAACGCTCAGGAAAACCGCGCTCTGGCCCGTGCCGGCCTCCCAGACCAGGGCCAGCGGACGTTCCGACATGCCCAGAACCTCACGCGGGACGGCGCGGACCGCCGCCAGCGACACCAGCGCATAAAGCAGCGCCGTGATCGCCAGCGCCAGCAGGATGCCGCGCGGCATCGTGCGCTCGGGCCGGCGGGTCTCTTCGGCCATGTTCACCATGTCGTCGAAACCGATGAAGGCGAAGAAGGCGAATATCGTGGCGCCCGCGATCCCCGCCCATTCCGGCGGCGGCAGCGGGATCGACCATTCCGCCACCGGCGGCGCGGAAAAGCCCGCCCAGATCACCAGCAGCAGGCCGATCACCTCGACGATGGTCAGGATCGCGGCGAAGGCCAGGCTTTCCAGCACGCCCACCAGCGCGATCAGCGTCAGGATCACGCCAAGCCCCACAACCGCCACGACAAAGGGGATATCCACGAACGAGGTCAGGTAACCGACGCCCCCGCGCAACACCGCCGAGCCCGCAACCGTGCCCGCAATGACGTTGATCCATCCCACGAAGACCGCCAGACCGTGCCGGTTCAACCCCATCTCGATGTAAGAGCTGTCGCCCGCCGCCTCGGGGATGCGCGCCGACAGCTCGGAAAAGCTCAGCGCCGTAGGCACCGACACCAGCGCCGCCAGCAGAAAGGCCAGCGGCGCCCACATGCCGGCCACGCCTGCGGCGGCCCCGGTCAGCACGTAAATGCCCGCGCCCACCATGATGCCCACGCCGTAAGCTGTCAGCAGCCCCAGGCCGATCCTGCGTTTGAGGGTGTCTGCCATCGCGCCGCCCCGATGCCCTTCGCTATAGGAATGTCCGCAGGATAAGCCCGCGCAACGGCCCCGCCAAGGCCAGCCCGCCGCCCAGCGCCGCAAGCGCGGTGCCCGCACTGGCCGGGTCATGCTGGTAATGGATCAGCAGCAGCGCCGCCGCCGCACCCGCAAAGGCCAGGACCAGCCGCCGGATCACGCGGGTGACGGCGACCAGCGCCATCAGCACCACGATTGCGACCACCGCCCAGCCCAGCGTCATGGCGTTACCCCGCCTTGTCCATCAGCCGCGCGGGCAGTCCGTTGGCCCAGGCGCTGATCGTGCCCGCGCCCAGGCAGACGACCATGTCGCCGGGCCGCGACTGTTCCCGCACGAGGCGCTCCAGGTCGTCCTCGTCGCGGATCGCGCGGGCGTGGCGGTGGCCATGCCGGATCAGCCCGGCCACCAGGTCGTCGCGCGTGGCGCCCTCGATCGGGTCTTCGCCGGCGGCAAAGACCTCGGCGATGGCCACCACGTCGGCATCGTTGAAACACGCGCAGAAATCGTCGAACAGGTTCGACAGCCGGCTGTAGCGGTGCGGCTGGTGCACCGCAATCACGCGGCCCTCGCAGGCCTGGCGCGCGGCTTTCAGAACGGCTGCGATCTCGACCGGGTGATGACCGTAATCGTCGATGATGGTCACGCCGTTCACCTCGCCCACGCGTGTGAAACGGCGGTTCACGCCGCCGAACTGCGCCAGCGCGTCGCGGATTTCGCCCAGCTTCATGCCCAGGTGCCGCGCAACGGCCACGGCAGCCAGCGCGTTGCTGACGTTATGGTCGCCCGGCATCGGCAGGGTGCAGCCCTCGATCGCCGCGCCCTCGGCCTGAAGCAGGATGTCGAAATGCGCCACACCCGCCTTGTAGGTCAGGTTCGCGGCCCGGATATCGGCCTGCGCGTTGAAACCATAGGTCACGACCCGGCGGTCGGTCACCCGGCCCACCAGCGCCTGCACTTCGGGATGGTCGGTGCAGCACACCGCCAGCCCGTAAAAGGGGATGTTCGACACGAACTGGTAGAACCCGTCGCGCAGCGTGTCGAAATCGCCCCAATGCTCCATGTGCTCGGGGTCGATATTGGTCACGATGGCAATGGTGGCGGGCAGGCGGTTGAAGGTGCCGTCGGATTCGTCGGCCTCGACCACCATCCACTCGCCCTGCCCCATCCGCGCGTTCGAGCCATAGGCATGGATGATGCCCCCGTTGATCACCGTGGGGTCGATGCCCCCCTTGACCAGCAATTCCGCGACCAGCGTGGTGGTGGTCGTCTTGCCGTGGGTGCCGGCGACCGCGATGTTCGATTTCAGGCGCATCAGCTCGGCCAGCATCTCGGCGCGGCGCACAACCGGCAGGCCACGGGCCCGCGCGCCGTCCAGTTCCGGGTTGCCCGGCTTGATCGCGGACGAGATCACGACGACCTCGGCGCCCTCCAGGTTCCCGGCCTTCTGCCCGATGAAGACGCGCGCGCCCAATCCTTCAAGCCGCTCGGTGATCTTCGACGCCTTCAGGTCGCTGCCCTGCACGTCATAGCCATGGTTCAGCAACACCTCGGCGATGCCCGACATGCCGATACCGCCGATGCCGACGAAATGGATCGGGCCCACATCGGTGGGAAGTTTCGTGGCTGCTGCGTTCATCGTCCGTTGGTCCTCGTTTCGCACCGCGCACCCGCGCGGTTTTGTCTTTGGTCCGGGCTTTTGCCCGGCTTGTGCCGTAGGGCGGGTTTCAACCCGCCGCCCCTGCTGCAGGCCGCCCCTGCGCCAGATCCTCGACCAGCGCCACAAGCGCCTCGGTCGCGTCCGGCCGTCCGACCGACAGCGCGGCCCGCGACATCTGCGCGGCGCCGTCGGGGTTGCCCAGAACCAGTGCGATCTGCTCGGCCATCGCCTCGACCGTCAGCATGCGTTCGGGGATCACGATCGCGCCGCCCGCCTCTTTCAGCCCGCGGGCATTGGCGGTCTGGTGGTCTGCGGTTGCGGCGGCATAGGGGATCAGGATCGCCGGGCGTCCGATCACGCTGATATCGGCCACGCTCGATGCGCCCGAGCGGCTGATCACAAGCTGCGCCTCGCTCATGCGGCGGGGAATGTCATGAAAGAACGGCTGCACGTCGGCCTGGATGCCGTGTTCGGCATAATAAGCGGCGACACGCTCGCCATCCTCGTCGCGGGCCTGGTGGCTCACGCGGATGTGCTGCATCACCTCCATCGGCAGCGCCGCGATCGCGGGCGGCACGATGTCGCTCAGGATGCGCGCGCCCTGACTGCCGCCCATCACGAGGATCGACATCGGGTAATCGCCCGGCGCGATGTATCCCGCGCCCGCGCGCTCCAGCACCGCGCCGCGCACGGGGTTGCCGGTGTGATGCCCCTCGATCCCGTCCGGCAGCGCGGTCGGCCATGTGCCGCAGGCCACCGCGTCGACACGGCGGGCGAACACCTGGTTCACCCGGCCCAGAACGCCGTTCTGTTCGTGGATCATCCGCGGGCGGCGCAGGATCGTGGCCGCCGCAAGCGCCGGGATCGACGGGTAGCCGCCAAAGCCCACGACCACGTCCGGCCTGTCGCGCATCATGCCCAGCACCGCGCCCAGCACGCCGCCCGCGATGCGGAACGGCACCGCCAGCCGCGCAAGGATACCGCCCCGCGCGAAGGTGGCGCTGCTGATCTGCTGGATTTCGACCGAATGGGGAAAGCCGCCCGTATAGCGCGCGCCGCGCGCGTCGGTCGACAGCTTCACCCGCCAGCCCTTGCGCAGCATCACCTCGGCCAGCGCCTGCGCGGGGAACATGTGCCCGCCCGTGCCGCCGGCCGCAATCACCAGTAAGGGTTGGCGTTCCGTCATCGCCCTACTCCGTCAACAGCCCTGCCGCGCCGCATATCGCCCCGCGCGCCGCATCGCAATCCCGGCGGGCCGCGATATCGGCGGGGTTTCGCACAACCGCGCCCCGGCCTCAGCGGCTCCGACCGCCGCGCAGGATGTCGCCGATCTCGCCCTGCGGACGGGTGCGGGTAAAGGCCAACAGCATCCCCACCGCGATGCCCCCCGCGATCAGGGACGAGCCGCCATAGCTCACGAATGGCAGCGTCATGCCCTTGGCCGGCAACAGCCGCACCGCGACACCCATGTTGATCATCGCCTGCACGCCGAACATCGCCGCAAGGCCGGTGCCTGCCAGCCGGATGAACGGATCGCGTTCATGCATCAGCCGCAAAAGCGAGCGCACGACGACGCTGGTGTAAAGCGCGATGATCACCAGAACCAGGATCAGCCCGTATTCCTCGGCCGCGACCGCGATGATGAAATCGGTATGCGCATCGGGCAGCGACCACTTCACCTGCCCCTCACCCACGCCGACACCGAAAAAACCGCCCTCGCGGATGGCGTTGGTGGCATAGCCCAGCTGCGTCGTGGGATCGACATCGGGCGTCAGGAACCCGTCGATCCGGCGCGCGAAATGTTCCGAATTGTTGTAGGCCAGCGTGCCCACCATCACCACGCCCGCCGCCATGGCGACCAGCAGCAGCATCGGCGCGCCCGCGACGAACCACATCACGCCCCAGCCGAACAGCACCAGGCTCGCCTGTCCGAAATCGGGCTGCATCGCCAGCATCGCCACGATCACCATCGTCATGCCGAACGACCAAAGCCGCCCCGGCGGGCCGTTGATCTCCTGCGCGGCGGCCATCATCCAGGCGGCCACCACGACGAAACCGGGTTTCAGGAATTCCGACGGCTGCAAAGACGCAAATCCCAGCGAATACCACCGCACCGCGCCTTTGCCGAAATCGGTGCCGAAAAACGGCAGCAGCGCCAGTGCGACAAAGGCCGCAACGAAGCCCAGAACCGCCAGCCGCCGCACCAGCGTGGGCGACATCATCGAGGTGACAAGCATCGCCATCAGGGCCAGCCCGCCGAAAAACGCCTGGCGCTGCACGTAGTGGAACGCCTCGAACCCGTTCTTGGCCGCCAGCGGCGGCGAGGCCGCAAGCCCCAGCAAGATCCCGATCCCGAACAGGATCAGAATGCAGGACATCGTCCACTTGTCCACGGTCCGCCACCACTTGGGGAGAACCGGTTCGCCGTCCCGCACGGGGACCGCGCCATAGACCATTTCCGTCATGGGTGCACCGCTCGCTGCCTCATGTTCGCCCCTTTGCGGGGTCTGATGGTCGCACGATAGCCGGATTTGCCCCCGCTGGCCAGTGCTTTGAATGCCCGATTGCGCCCTGTTGCGCGTCGGGAACGGAACAGACGCCGCGCCTGGCGCCGCACACCATGCCGCCGACAGGCAACGGCAAGGGACGACGGGCGGATGGGATACGCGGCAGGTGCGGCGCTGGTGGCGGTGGCCGCGCTCTTGTGGTCGATGATGGGCCTGGCGATCCGCAACATCGAGGTCGCCGGAACCTGGGCAATCCTGTTCTGGCGGTCGGCCGCGATGGTGCCTGTGCTTTTGACATTCGTGGCCCTGCGCGGCCGGCGCCCCCTGGGTGCCGCGCTGCGCGACACCGGGCGGGCCGGGCTGATCGGCGGCGCGGGCCTCGTGCTGGCCTTTGCCGGGGCGATCTTCGCGATTCAGTCGACCACGGTCGCCAACGCGGTGTTCCTGTTCTCCGCCGCCCCCTTCCTGGCCGCGGGGCTGGGCTGGGCGCTGCTGGGTGAACGGGTGCGCGCGACCACATGGGCCGCGATGTGCGTGGCGCTGTTCGGCCTTCTGGTGATGGTGCGCGAAGGGCTGGCGCTTGGGGCGCTGGCCGGCAACCTCGCGGCGCTGGGATCGGCGCTCGGCTTTGCGATCTTCACCCTGGCGCTGCGCTGGGGCCGGCTGGGCAACATGATGCCCGCCGTCGCCATCGGCGGCGCGCTGTCGATGGCGGTGGCGCTGATCATGCTGGCGGTCACCGGACAGCCGCTTTGGGTGCCCCTGCCCGACATACTGGTGTCGATGCTGATGGGCGCGGGCCTCCTGGCGGTCGGCATGGCGCTTTACACCATCGGCAGCCAGGTCGTGCCGGCCGCCGACCTCACGCTGATCAGCATGATCGAAGTGATGCTCGCCCCGGTCTGGGTCTGGCTGTTTCTCGGCGAAGAGGCCAGTTCCGCCACGCTCTGGGGCGGCGTGATCATCCTGTGCGCGGTCACGCTGAACGCGCTTGGGGGGATGCGGCGCAAACCCGCCTTGCCGCCAATCGCCTGACCCCTTGCCAAACGCCCGCCATTGGGGCACCTGCCCCCCATGCAGGTAAACACGCTCATTCTTGGTGCCGGGGCCGCGGGCCTGATGTGCGCCGCCCATGCCGGGCCGGGCGCGCTGGTGATCGACCACGCCCGCGCGCCGGGCGAAAAAATCCGCATCTCGGGCGGCGGGCGGTGCAATTTCACCAACCTGCATTGCGACCCGTCCGCATTCCTGGGCGCGAACCCGCATTTCCCGAAATCGGCCCTGGCGCGGTATACCCAGTGGGATTTCATCGACCTGGTCGACCGCCACCGCATCGCCTGGCACGAGAAAACGCTGGGCCAGCTTTTCTGCGACGACAGCGCGCGGCAGATCGTGCGGATGCTGATGGACGAGGCCACGGGCGCAGGCGCGGACCTGTGGCTGGAAACCTCGCTTGCCGACCTGTCCCATGACGGCAGCCGGTTCACCGCCACGCTCGACCGGCAGGGAAAGCGTCAGCGCATCGAGGCGCGCAACCTCGTCGTCGCCACCGGCGGCAAGTCGATCCCGAAAATGGGTGCCACGGGGATGGCCTATGACATCGCGCGCCAGTTCGGCCACGCGGTCACCGAAACGCGTCCCGCGCTGGTGCCCTTCACATTTTCGGACACGCCGTTCAAACCGCTGGCCGGCACCGCGGTGCCGGTGCGCGCCACAGCCGGCGCGGGCAGTTTCGACGAGGCCGCGCTGTTCACCCATCGCGGGCTGTCCGGCCCCGCCATCCTGCAGATCAGTTCCTACTGGCACGAAGGCGACGAGATCGTTCTGAACCTCGATCCCGGCGGGCAGCTTTTCGATACCTTGCGCACCGAGCGGCAATCGCAGGGGCGGCGCAACCTGACCACCGTGCTGGGCCAGCACCTGCCCGCCCGGCTGGTCGACTTCCTTGCCCCGACGCTGGGCCTGTCGGGAAATCTTGCCGATCAGTCCGACGCCCGCCTGGCCGAGATCGTGGGCGCGCTTGGCGACTGGCACCTCAAGCCAACCGCGACCGAAGGCTACCGCACCGCCGAGGTCACGCTGGGCGGCGTGGCGACCGACAGGCTCGACAGCCGCAGCATGATGTCACGCGATATGCCGGGGCTCTATTTCATCGGAGAGGCGGTGGACGTGACCGGCTGGCTGGGCGGCTACAATTTCCAGTGGGCGTGGTCCTCGGGCGTGGCCGCGGGGCGGGCCATCGCCGCGGGTTAACGACCGCGCGGTATCGCGCCGATACCGCGCGGTTTTTGCCCATGGCCCCCGATTTCGGGGCCGAACACCGCGTCGGGTGCATTTTTCCATTCAGGTTTCGTTAACGAATACGCGGCCAGACCCCTGAATCGTGTCGATTCCCGTAACCTTTCGTCAGGAACTGCGCGGTTCCCGGGCCGGATCGCGCGGTTAACGCGGCGCGCGCGCCCTATTGGCCCAGTTCGGCCCGGACACAGGCGATGAAATCCTCGCCCCGTTTTTCGAAATTGTCATACTGGTCGAAACTCGCCGCCGCAGGCGCCAGCAGCACCACCTCGCCGGGTTGCGCATCGGCAATTGCAGCCTTCACAGCGCGGGCCATCGTGGTGCAGATCTCGGCCTCGACACCGGGCAGTTGCATGGCGAAAGACGCCGCCTCGCGCCCGATGACATAGGCCTTGGCGACATGTGGCAGACCCGGCGCCAGCGCAGCCAGCCCGCCCTCTTTCTCAAGCCCCCCGCAGATCCAGCGGATACGGTCGAAGGCCAGCAGCGCCTTGAGCGCGGAATCCACGTTCGTCGCCTTGGAATCGTTGACGAATTGCACGCCGTTCACCTCGGCGATCAGCTGGCTGCGATGCGGCAGCCCGCCATAGGAATGCAGCCCCTGCTCGATCACCTTGGGCGCCACGCCCATGCAGCGCAGAACCGCGTAGGCGGCGCAGGCGTTCTGGTGGTTGTGCGCCCCGGGCAACCCCTTGATCCCGCGCAGGTCGATCGAGGCGACCTGCCGCCCCTTGCGCCATTCCGCCAAAAAACCCTTGCGGGCGAAGACCTGCCAGCCAGGCCCCGACAGCTTGCGCGCGGCACTGACGCGGATCACCCGGTCATCGCCCGGCCCCTCGGACAGCTGGTTGGCAAGGTACTGGCCCTCGATCTCGTCCACACCCACGATCGCCCGGTCCGGCCCACCCTCGGCGAACAGGCGGCGCTTGGCGGCAAAGTATCCGCCCATGCCGCCGTGCCGATCCAGGTGATCGGGCGAAAGGTTTGTAAACACGGCAAAATCCGGGGTCAGCGCGCGGGCCAGATCGGTCTGGTAGCTGGACAGTTCCAGCACCACGGCGCCGCCATCCCCGGGCATGTCGATATCCAGAACGCCGCGCCCGATATTGCCCGCAAGCTCGCTGTCGCGGCCCGCCTCCTGCAGCAGGTGATGGATCAGCGCGGCGGTGGTCGATTTGCCGTTCGACCCGGTCACCGCGATCACCCGCGGCGGGCTGTCGAACCGGTCGAACCCCGCAGCGGCGAAGGACCGGAAAAACAGGCCGATATCGTTGTCCACGGGAACCCCCGCCTCCCACGCGGCGGCGATCACGGGGTTTGGTTCGGGGTAGAGATGCGGAATGCCGGGGCTTACGATGAGGCTTGCCACATCGTCGAAGGCGCCCGCGCGCGACAGGTCGCGGATGGCGTAGCCCTGCGCCTCGGCAGAGGCGCGCGCGGCGGGGTTGTCGTCCCAGCAGACGGCCGTCGCGCCACCCGCCTGCAGCGCACGCGCCGCCGACAGGCCCGACCGCCCAAGCCCCAGAACCGCAACCGTTTGCCCTTCGACCCCCTGCACCGGTATCATCACGCGCCCCCATGTTTTGCGTTGCCGGAATCGCTAGCCTATCGCGGCGCGCAAGGCCAGAGGCGCCGGGCAAAAGGGCGGATCAGTCCCGCCGCTCGTCCGCGCCGGGAACAAGGCCATAGCGCGCGGCCACCCGCCAGACATGGGCGGGCACCATGTTCTTGATCCGGGCGGGATGCGCACGGCGCAGATGCAGGATGGTTTCGATCGCCTTCATCTCGACCCGCGCCCGCGCGAATTCCAGCCCGCGCGGGCCGGTGCGCGGCTGCAGCCACGCCACGATCGGGCGCACCCAATCGGGCATGCGCCGCAGCGGCAAGCCGCCCGCCGCGCGTTCGGTATTGGCCAGAAACCCTTGGACCGCCGCATCCCGCCTGCCCTTGTCGGTCAATGGCCGCGTGGCCACACGATCCCCCAGCGCCTTCAGCATTTCGGCGCCGCGCGCATTGCGCACGATCAGCCATTGATCGCCGTCGCCGGCCATATACCCCACGGTGATGTCTGCCAGCCGGTTGGTGTAATCCACGCAGGTCTTGCAGGTCATCGGAAAGAAATCCGCCGGCAGGTCGGAAATCGGCAGTTTCAGGAACGGGATGAACCGCGGCTTGCGCCCATCGTCAAAGCGCAGCTCGACCCGGTAATCGGCGCGGAATTCCAGGTAGCTGACGGTCTCGGGGTGCTCGTCCAGCAGTGCCAGGAAATCGTGGAACCGCGCGGTCGTCGTGTTGTCGGAACAGGGCGTGCCGATGACGTAAAGCCGTTCGAGCCCCAGTTCGGCCTCGATGGCGCGCAATGCGTAGACCTGGCAGGGGATGCCCACCACGGCCAGCCGCCGGTAGCCGGCCGCGCGGGCGGGCTCCAGCAGCGCCAGCAAGGGGCCGAACCCCATGCGCATGCCGCGGCAATCGGCCATCGCCTCGGGGTCGGTCACGATCACCGGGCGCGGGGCCCACCGGTCGGCCGGATCGGGCGCCGTGGCCAGCACCGCATCGACCGCGCCGCTGCGCAAAAGCTCTGCCGCCAGCGCGGTGGTCAGCCCGGTCCATTGCGCGCCCGGCGCGGGCGGGGCCAGACGGGCCCGCAGCATGGTTTGGGTGACGCCAAAGAACGCCTCGTCCCCTTCGCCGCCACCGGCACGGCCATGCACGCGCGACTCCAGCCCTTCGTAATCGGGTTGGATGAACTGGCAGGCCCGGCCGCAGGCCTTGCCATCGCCCATGCGCGACACGCCGCAATCGGTACAAAGCCCGGTGCGCGGCGCACCGGAGAGCGGCGGGGCGGTCAGGCCCTTGGGTGTGTCGAACATCGGCGGCCTCTGGCATCGACTGGAGATATGTCAACTATAGTTGACACTCTACCTTTTGACCAGAGAACAGTTCCGGGATCTTCCTCTTGCCGGGACTACCCTGCAGGGCGGCCCCGGGTCCGGCCCGAGATGCCTTTTGCGCGCGGAACGCGCGCAGCCAATGGTTACCGGACCTTGAGGGTGGCAAGGCCGATCATCGCCAGGATCAGCGCGATGATCCAGAACCGGATCACGATCTGCGGTTCGGACCAGCCCTTTTTCTCGTAGTGGTGATGGATCGGGGCCATCAGGAACACCCGCTTGCCGGTGCGCTTGAAATAGGCGACCTGGATGATCACGCTCAGCGCCTCGACCACGAACAGCCCGCCGACGATGGCCAGCACGATCTCGTGCTTGGTGGCCACGGCGATCGCGCCCAGCGCGCCGCCAAGGGCCAGGCTGCCTGTATCGCCCATGAACACGGCCGCGGGCGGGGCGTTGTACCACAGAAACCCAAGCCCCCCGCCGATCAGACCCGCAACGAAGACCAGGATTTCCCCGGTCCCCGGCACGTAATGCACATCGAGGTAGTCGGTAAAGTCGACGCGCCCCACCGCATAGGCGATGATCCCGAACGTGCCCGCCGCGATCATCACCGGCATGATCGCCAGACCGTCCAGGCCATCGGTCAGGTTCACCGCATTGGCCGCGCCGACGATCACGATCATCGCGAAAGGCACGAAGAAAAAGCCCAGATACAGCAGCGTTTCCTTGAACACCGGAAAGGCAAGGTAGTTCGACAGCGGATCGGGGTGATACATCGCCGCCCACCAGCCCGCGATGGCCGCGATCAGAAAGCCCAGCCCCAGCCGGACCTTGCCCGACACGCCCTTTGTGTTCTGCTTGCTGACCTTGGCGTAATCGTCGGCAAAGCCGATCAGCCCATAGCTCATGGTCACGAACAGCACCATCCACACGAAGGGATTGTCGAGCCGCGCCCAGAGCAGCGTCGAGGTCAACAGCGCCCCCACGATCAGCAGACCGCCCATTGTCGGGGTGCCGGCCTTGGCGAAATGCCCCTCGGGGCCGTCATCTCGGATCGGCTGGCCCTTGCCCTGACGCTTGCGCAGCACGTTGATCAGCGGCCGGCCGAACAGGAAACCGAACAACAGCGCAGTCAGGAACGCGCCGCCCGAGCGGAAGGTGATATAACGAAAGAGGTTGAAGAAATCGCCCCCGTCCGACAGCTCGGTCAACCAATACAGCATACAGCCAGCCCCTTCATTCCGATGACCGCGGGCTTTGGCCCAGTTTGCGCAGCGCGTCAACAACAAGCGACACGCGGCTGCCCTTGGAGCCCTTGACCAGCACCACGTCGCCCGCATCGATCAGGTGCGGCGCGCGGGTGACCATCTTTTCGGCGTCGTCCACCCATTCGCCGCGCAGGCGCTCGGGCAGCGCGGCATGAAGGTGGTGCATCCGGGGGCCCACGCAATGCACGCGGTCGAGCTGGGCCATCCAGGGCAGCGCGGCCAGTTCCGCATGCATCGCGATTTCGTCGGGGCCCAGTTCCAGCATGTCGCCCAGGATCGCGATGCGCCGTCCGCGCGCCACCCGGCCCTTGCCGTCATCGGTGCGCGCCGCGGCCAGCACCTCGAGAGCGGCGGCGATCGAGGTCGGGTTGGCGTTGAAGGCGTCGTCGATCAGCTCGAACGTCTGGTCGTCCTCGACCGGATCGAGCGAGATGCGTTCGCGCGCGCCGCGCCCGGCGGGCGGCGCCCAGTGGCCGATATCGGTGGCCGCCAGCCCGGCATCCAGCCCCAGCGCATCGACCACGGCGATCACGCCCATGCCATTGACGGCGAAATGACGGCCCGCGGCCATGACCTTGAACAACACCGGCATGTCGCCTGCCTGCCCCTGCACCACGGTCGTCGTATCGACCAGCGTGATCTTTTCGGCGCGGTGATCGTTCTGCGGCCCCTCGCCGAACAGCGATACGCGCGCGCCATGTGCGCGGGCGCGGTCCTGCAGGATGTGGCTGGTTTCGATATCGCCGTTCAGCACCGCCACGCCGCCAGGTTCCAGCCCGTCGGCGATGCTGGCCTTTTCGTGCGCGATGCCATCGAGGCTTTCAAAGGCTTCCAGATGCGCCGCCGCCACGGTGGTGATCATCACCACATGCGGCCGCGCGAGTTTCGACAGCGGGGCGATTTCGCCGGGGTGGTTCATGCCGATCTCGATCACCGCGAATTCGGTGTCGGCGGGCATCCGTGCCAGCGTCAGCGGCACACCCCAGTGATTGTTGTAGGACGCTTCGGCCGCATGGGTGCGGCCCTGCCCCGACAGCACGGTGCGCAGCATTTCCTTGGTCGAGGTCTTGCCGACCGACCCGGTGATGCCGATCACCCGTGCATCCGAGCGCGCGCGCGCAGCGCGGCCCAGGTCTTCGAGCGCGGCCAGAACGTCGGGCACGATCAGCAGCGGCGCATCGGCGGCGACACCCTCGGGCACACGCGACACCAGCGCAGCGGCGGCCCCTTTTTCCAGCGCCTGGGCCACGAAATCATGCCCGTCCCGCGCCGCCTTGAGCGCGACGAACAGATTGCCGGGCCGGATCGTGCGGGTGTCGATCGAAACACCGCTTGCCTGCCAGTCGGCCGTGGCTTTGCCTCCGGTTGCCGTGGCAGCCTCGGTCGCGGTCCAGAGCGGTGTCGCGGTCATGGCATCCTCCCGTCGAGCGCGGCCACGGCGACGCTGGCCTGTTCGGCATCGTTGAAGGGATAGACCGTGTCACCCACGACCTGACCGGTTTCGTGCCCCTTGCCGCAGACCAGCAACGCATCGCCGGGCTGCAGGGCGTCGACGCCGCGAAGGATCGCCTCGGCGCGGTCGCCCACTTCGACGGCGTAGTCGGCCCCGCCCGCGGAAATCACCCCCTCCATTACCGCGGCACGGATGGCGGCGGGGTCTTCGCTGCGGGGGTTGTCGTCGGTGACGATCACGAGATCGGCGTTTTCGGCGGCGGCGCGCCCCATCAGCGGGCGCTTGGTGGTGTCGCGGTCGCCGCCTGCGCCGACAATGGCGATCAGCCGGCCCATCACATGCGGGCGCAGCGCCCGGATCGCGGTCGAAACCGCGTCGGGCGTGTGGGCGTAGTCGACAAACACAGCCGCCCCGTTGCCGCGCGTGGCGGCAAGCTGCATCCGCCCCGGCACCGTTTCCAGTTGCGGCAGCACGTTGAACACGGCCTCGGGTTCGGCCCCCGCCGCGATCACCAGACCGGCGGCGATGGCCACGTTTTCCGCCTGGAAGCCGCCAATCAGCGGCAGGCGCAGCAGATGCACATCGCCCTGCCAGGCAAAGCGGAGCTGCTGGCCCGTGGCGTCGAACCGCTGGGCCTGCAATTCCAGATCCATGCCCGGCTGGCGGCCGACGCGGATGACCTGCTGGCCGCGATCCTCGGAGATGCGGGCCATGTCGGGGCCGCGCGGGTCGTCCATGTTGATCACGGCGGTGCCGTCCTCGGGCAGCACGCGGTCGAACAACTCGGCCTTGGCGGCGAAATAGGCATCGAGCGTGGCGTGATAGTCCAGATGGTCCTGGCTGAAATTCGTGAAGCCCGCCGCGCGCAGGTGCACGCCGTCAAGCCGCCGCTGATCGAGCCCGTGGCTCGACGCCTCCATCGCGGCATGGGTGATGCCGGCGGCGGCGCATTGCGCCAGCGTACGGTGCAACGTGATCGGGTCGGGCGTGGTATGCGCCAGCGGTGCGGCATAGGCGCCTTCGACGCCAGTCGTGCCGAGGTTGACGGCCTCGTATCCCAGCGCGATCCAGATCTGGCGGGTGAAGGTGGCGACGGATGTCTTGCCGTTGGTGCCGGTGACGGCGACCATCGTGGAAGGCTGCGCGCCGAACCAAAGCGCGGCGGTATAGGCCAACGCCTGGCGCGGGTCTTCGGCGACGATCAGGGCGGCATCGTGTTCGTCGATTTCGCGCGCGGCGATACGGGCGCCCTCGGCATCGGTCAGCACGGCGACCGCCCCCATCCGCAACGCGTACTGGATGAATTCGCCCCCATGCACGCGGCTGCCGGGCATGGCGGCGAAAAGGTAGCCCTCTTTGACTTCGCGGCTGTCCACGGCAAGGCCGGTGATCGCCACGTCGCGTCCGCCGGCGGCGGTCAGTCCCAGCTCTGCCAGTGTCTTTGTCTGCCCGCCCATAGGTGCCCTGCCCGATCTACTGCGATGAAGATGTGAGCGTTATATCAGCGAGCGTGCCGGGTTCAATCTCGGGGCGCAGACCCAGAAGGGGCGCGATGCGGCGGATCATTTCGGCGGCCACGGGCACCGCCGTCCAGCCGGCGGTGCGGCGCGGTTCGTCGCCGCTGGTTTCGACCGGTTCGTCCAGCGTGACGATCAGCACGTATTTCGGGTCATGCGCGGGGAACATCGACGCGAAGGTCGCGATCACCTTGTCGTCGTAGTACCCGCCCCCGCGTTCCTTGGGCTTGTCGGCTGTCCCGGTCTTTCCGGCCACGGCATAGCCCGGAACCTCGCCAAAGCTGGCGGTGCCCTCGGTCACGACCTTGCGCAGCATCTCGCGGCTGGTGGCGGCGACCTGCTTCGACATCACGCGCGGACCGTATTGCGGCCCCTCCTGCTTGAGCAGCGTGGGCGCGACATAGGTGCCGCCATTGGCAATCGCGGCATAGCCCGCGGCCAGGTGCAGCGGCGTGGCCGACAGGCCGTGACCATAGGAAATCGTCATCGTGCTGAGCTCGGACCAGTTCGGCGGCAACAGCGGCCGCCCACCCGACGCTTCGACCATCTCGAGCGGGATCGGCTCGAAAAAGCCGAGGTTGCGCAGAAATTCCTGCTGCCGCTCGACCCCGATCATCTGCGCGATCCGCGCGGTGCCGATATTCGACGATTTGACGATCACCTTGGTGGTGGTCAGTTCCGGCCCGTAATTGTGGAAGTCGCGGATACGGTGCTTGCCCCAGCGCAGCGGGCCCTTGGTGTCGATCATGGTCGACGCATTGACCAGGCCCAGCTCCATCGCCTGGGCGACGGTGAATATCTTGAAGGTCGATCCCAGTTCATAGACGCCCTGCACCGCGCGGTTGAACAGCGGGCTGTCGCTGGGGTTGCCTTCGGTCGGCGGACGGGGTCGGTCGTTCGGGTCGAAATCGGGCAGGCTGACAAGGCTGATCACCTCGCCGGTATGCACGTCCATCAGCACCGCCGCCGCGCCCTTGGCGTTCATCAGGCGCATACCGCCGTAAAGAACCTGCTCGGCCGCCGCCTGCACCGAAAGATCCAGCGACAGTTCGAGCGGCTGCCCGCCGCGCGCGGGATCGCGCAGCAGCGCATCGAAGTTCTTTTCGATGCCCGCAACGCCGATCACTTCGGCCGCGTGCACGCCTTCGCGGCCAAAACTGGCGCCGCCAAGGACATGCGCGGCCAGCTTGCCATTGGGGTAGAGGCGCATTTCGCGTGGGCCGAACAGCAGGCCCGGCTCGCCGATGTCATGCACGGCCTGCTTTTGTTCGGGGCTGAGTTTCTTCTTTATCCACAGGAACTTGCGCTTGCCCGTGAAGTCCTCGACAAGGTCGGTTTCGTCGAGATCGGGAAAGATGCCGGCCAGGGCCCGCGCCGCGCGCTCGGGGTCGACCATCTGCGGCGGCTGGGCGTAAAGCGAATAGGTATCGAGGTTGGTTGCCAGCACACGGCCCTTGCGGTCGACGATATCGGCGCGCTGCGCGATGATCGTGGCGCCGGCGGCGCTGGCGCGGGGTTCTGACGGCTCGGTCGAGGCGAGATGCCCCATCCGCGCCCCCACGACCGAGAAGGCGCAGAAGAACGCAAGGCCCAGAACCAGCAGCCGCCCTTCGGCGCGGCGGCGGGCGCGGTCGCGCATTTCCTCGTGCCGGAGGCGGATATTCTCGCGTTCGATGGCGTCGGGGTTTTCGCCTTTCTGACGCGCGTCGAGGATGCGCGCCAGCGGGCGCAGCGGTGTACGGATCATTCCCCGGCCTCCGTCGCGTTCATGGCCGAGGACACCTCGACCGGGTTGATGACGGGCAAAAGCCCCTCGTCCTGCGGATAGGGCACCTGGTCCACACGGCCGAACTGTTCGGGCATGAAGGGCAGAAGGCCCAGATTGTCGAAATTCAGCGTCGCCAGTTCCCGCAGGCGGTCGGGACGGTTGAGATAGGCCCATTCCGCGCGCAGCACGGCAAGGCGGGCGCGGGCCTCGGCGATGTCGCTCTGCAACGCTTCGCTTTTGGCGAGCGCCTCCTGCGTCTTGTAATTCTCGTGATAGGCCCAGAAGGCCAGGCCGATCACGGCGCAGGCGGTCAGGATTGTCAGGATCGAACGCATGATCAGTGCTCTCCCTTCAATTGCGGCAGACCCAGCGCCTTTCGGTCACCGGGTTTTGGGGCGGCGTCGGTGCGGATGCCCACGCGCAGTTTGGCGCTGCGGGCGCGGGGGTTTTCGTCAAGCTCCTGCGCGTCGGGGCCGATGGCCTTTTTCGTAGGCAGGGTGAATTGGGGCGCGGCCTCTTCGATTTGGGGCGCATAGCGGTTCGCACGGCCGCCCCCGCCGGACCGGTCGGTGAAAAAGCGTTTCACGATCCGGTCCTCGATCGAATGAAAGGTGACGACGGCAAGCTTGCCGCCGGGCCGGAGCGCGCGTTCGGCGGCCTCGAGTCCCGCGACAAGTTCGCCGTATTCGTCGTTCACTGCCACGCGCAGTGCCTGGAAGGTGCGCGTCGCCGGATGGCTCTGGCCCGGTTTCTGGCGCGGCAGGCAGCCTTCGACGATTTCGGCCAGTTGCAGCGTGCGGGTGATCGGCGCCCCGGCGCGGGCGCGCAGGATCGCGCGGGCGATGCGGCGGCTGGCGCGTTCTTCGCCATAGTGGAACAGGATGTCGGCCAGTTCGGCCTCGCCCGCCTCGTTCACGATATCGGCGGCGCTGCGGCCCTGCTGGCTCATGCGCATGTCGAGAGGGCCGTCCTTCATGAAGGAAAACCCGCGCTCGGCGAGGTCGAGCTGCATCGACGACACCCCGATATCCAGAACCACGCCGTCCAGATCCTGCGCGTATTCGTCGAGCCGGGAAAACACGCCTTCGACCATTTCGATACGGTCGCCATACTGGTCGGCCCAGCCCGCCGCCATCTCGAAGGCAAGAGGGTCGCGATCCACGGCGATCACGCGGTCGGCCCCGGCATCCAGCAGCGCGCGGGTATAACCGCCCGCGCCGAATGTGCCGTCGAGCCAGGTGCCCGTGACGGGCGCAATCGCCTGCAGCAATGGCCGCAATAGAACGGGGATGTGCGGGGCGGGATCGGCGGGTGCGGCAGCAGCAGACATCGGCCTACTCCGCCCTGTTCCCGTCAAGAAAGACCAGCGGGTCCGTATCCTCGGGCAGGTCGTCCAGCCAGGCCTCGGTCTTGGCCAGTTCCTCCGCCTCGTATGTTTCGGGCTTCCAGATCTGGAACGTGTCACCCGACGCGATAAAGAACGCCTCGCCGTCGATCCCGATCTTCTGGCGCAGCTTCGACGACAGCACGATCCGGCCGGTCTCATCTACCCTGGCGGGTTCCGACAAGCCGCTGAACAGCCGCTCGAGCATCCGCCGCTCCATCGAGCCACGGGGAAGCGCGGCGATCTTTTCATCGACCTCTTCGATCGCTTCCATCGTATAGCATTCAAGGTACTTGCGGCGGTGGTCGCCGTAGACGATCACGAATTCCGGGCTGAGCCCATCTGTCCAGTTCGGATCGCCGGCCTCCAGAACACGGCGAAAAGAGGCCGGAATCGACACCCGCCCCTTGCTGTCCACCTTGTGGTGGCTCTCGCCTCTGAACCTGCGAACCACTGTCCCGTGATCCTCTCACTTGCCCCCGGTTGTTGCAGCAACTGGCCCCTTGGAAACGAAACGGCGGATTGAGCTGCTGCCACTGCCCAATCCGCCGCCCTCGTCCCGACTTGCGGGGTGTCCGACTGCGCGCGCCACCTGGGGGGATGTCTGCTCGCTCACGCGCCGGATCTCTTCGTTTCGATGAAGGGGGGGGTGCCTGTATGAAACCTGACTTGGGTCTTTGTTCGGGGTCTTGCTGCCCCTCTTTGTTCCCGTCCTCATCGTGTGAATAAGGGATGACATGGGAATTCATGGAAATCAACAGGAATTTGCCCACCAGACGCACATCATCTTGTTCGGGCGCCCCCTGAAAAACAACATATAGTCGCGATTTCGGGCAAATGGACACCGCATATGGGATAAATATGAATGGGCGGCACTATATCTAGCAGTCTTGGGCGCGTTAAAAACTTTCCCCTGATTTCCCATGAATTATGCAAGAGAGGGCAAAGCACGCGCCTATTCGCACGGGGAAAGGCCGATTTCCACCTTGTTTATGCGAGAATCACGGCTGCGTGATTCGTCTGCAACGGTTGTGAAGCAGGGGCTGCCCATGATTTCCCATGGCACATCCCATGATTTCCCGTGGCAGGCCCATACCGCCCCTGCGACCGGGCAAAAACAAACCCGCCGCGCGGTGGCGCGGCGGGTCTGTGCATTGTTCGCGAAAGGATCGGTCAGGCGATGCCACCCTCGATCAGGCCGCGGGCAAGCCGTGCGTAGGCGTCGGCGACCTCACCTTCGCCCGCGGCGACGGGCGTACCGCCATCGCCTGCCAGACGGGTATCAAGGTCGATCGGCAGTTGCGCCAGCAGCGGCACGTCCATTTTCTCGGCCTCGGCCCTCACACCGCCATGCCCGAAGATATGCGCCTCGTGCCCGCAATTGGGACAGATGAATACCGACATGTTCTCGATCAGGCCCAGGATCGGGGTCTTGAGCGTGTTGAACATGTCGATCGCCTTGCGCGCATCCAGCAGCGCCACGTCCTGCGGCGTCGACACCACGATGGCACCGTCCAGCGCCGCGCGCTGGCACAGCGTCAACTGAACGTCCCCCGTACCAGGCGGCAGATCGACGATCAGGATATCCAGGTCACCCCATTCGACCTGCCCCAACATCTGCTGCAACGCCCCCATGAGCATCGGGCCACGCCAAACCACCGCCTTGTCCGGGTCGAGCATCAGCCCGATCGACATCATAGTGACTCCATGGGCGGTCAGCGGGATGATCGTCTTGCCATCGGGGCTGGCGGGGCGTTTGGAAACGCCCATCATGCGCGGCTGGCTCGGGCCGTATATATCGGCGTCGAGCAAGCCGACCCGCCTACCCTGCTTCGCCAGCGCCACGGCCAGGTTCGACGAAACGGTGGATTTGCCGACCCCGCCCTTTCCCGAGGCGATCGCAACGATACGCTTGACCCCGGCCGGCTTCATCGGGCCGGCCTGCGGCTTGGGATGTCCGCCGATCTTTAGGCTGGGCGCCGCCCGCTGCGGCTGTTGTGCCGGGCCATGCGCAGTAAGCGCGACCGAAACGGACCCGACACCAGGCAAGCGCCCGACCATCTGTTCAGCAGCGGCCCGCACCGGTTCCATCGCGCGGGCGGCATCGGGGCTGGGCGCCTCGATCACGAATCGCACGGCATCGCCATCGACCGTCAGCGCCCGCACCATGTCGCGCGAAACCAGATCACCGCCATCCGGCAGGCGCAGATCCGCCAGGGCCCGTTCCACCGCCTCTTTTGTCACTGCCATCGGTCATGCCTCCTTTTTCACGTCATAGGTGGCAGATTTGGGCGGCATGACAACCCCCGCCGCGCCACCGGTTTTCAACATGCCCGATAATGCACCATTCCGGCCCGAAAAAAGGGCAGTATTGCTTATGCATTTTCTGCATAGCAGCATTGCGCAGGAAGTTATTGTGCACCCGCAGCATTTTCCTAAGTATGGGTCACAAGCAAGGCGCATCGGCGCCGGATCGAGACAGAACGCAAGGACCACGAAGATGGCTTTCGCAAGTGACATTCAGAACTCTGCCCGCACCCTGGTGCGCCCGGGCTTTTTCGCAGACCTGCAAGAGCGTTTCGCGCGCTACCGCCTGTATCGCCAGACGGTGAACGAACTGAGCGCGCTGAGCGGCCGCGACCTGGCCGACCTGGGCATCTGCCGCGCGCAGATCCGTGCCCGCGCCTACGAAGTCGCCTACGGCGATCAGGCATAAAGAATACATGGTTCAGATGATCCTCTCCTCCTCCCTGGGTCATCTGTGAACTGGCGGCGGCGTCTTCCTCCTCCCTGACGTCGCCGCACCTTAACACCGGCCCGAGCGGGCCAAGCGATACGAAACCTCCTCTCCTCCTCCCTGGGGGTTTCGTTGAAAGGCCGGCGGCACCCTCTCCTCCTCCCTGGGTGCCGCCGAGCGTCATACCGGTCCGATCGGGCCAAACGAATACGGGCGTGTTCCTCCTCCTCCCTGAACGCGCACGTTGACCAAGCGGCGGCACCCCTCCTCCTCCCTAGGGTGCCGCCGTTTCTTTTTCCGGCAATGTTCAGAATTCAGGCCGTTCGCTCAGAACGGGATGTCGTCGGCGCCCATCACGAATTTCGCCACGACCTTTTTGACCCCGGCCTTTTCAAAGGCGATTTCCAGCTTGTCGCCTTCGATCGCCTCGATCCGGCCATAGCCGAATTTTTGATGGAACACGCGCTCGCCCACCGTGTGCGCGCTGACGGCCTGCGCGTCGATCACGGCATGGCGGGTTTCCGAGGGTTGGCTGACAGGCCGGTGATCGCGCCGGGCCTGCAGGCGTTTCCAGCCGGGCGAGTTGTAGACATTGGCCTCGGCCACGCGATTCTCGATGGTCGAGGTGCCGCCCATGCCGGCCGCGCCATAGCCACCGCCATAAAGGCCCGGCGGTGTCAGCACCTCGACATGGGCCTCGGGCAATTCGTCGATGAAGCGGCTGGGCATCTGGCTTTGCCACTGGCCGAACACCCGGCGGTTCCCGGCAAACGAGATCGTGCACAGCTCTTCGGCGCGCGTGATCCCGACATAGGCCAGGCGGCGTTCTTCCTCGACCCCCTTGAGGCCGCTTTCATCCATGCTGCGCTGTGACGGGAAAAGCCCGTCCTCCCATCCCGGCAGGAAGACGGCGGGAAATTCCAGACCCTTGGCCGCGTGCAGCGTCATGATCGACACTTTCTGCCCGCCATCGTCGGATTCGTTGTCCATCACCAGGCTGACATGTTCCAGGAAGCCTTGCAGGTTCTCGAACTCCTCGAGGTGGTTGACCAATTCCTTTAGGTTTTCCAGCCGCCCCGGCGCCTCGGGCGTCTTGTCGTTCTGCCACATCTCGGTATAGCCGGATTCGTCCAGGATGATCCCTGCCAGCTCGGTGTGATCGACATCCTTGTCGCCCGCCATCCGGCCCCAGCGCGCGATGTTGTCGACAAGGAACGAAAGTTGCGCCGCGCCCTTGCCGGTCAGGCGCTTTTCCTCGACGGCGATGCGGGCCCCTTCGACAAGGTTGACGCCGTATTCGCGCGCGGTGCGCTGGATCGTCTGCTGTGCCTTGTCGCCAAGGCCGCGCTTGGGCGTGTTGACGATACGTTCAAAGGCCAGGTCGTCATCGGGGCTGACGACGGTGCGGAAATAGGCCATCGCATCGCGAATCTCCATCCGCTCGTAGAACCGCGGCCCGCCGATCACGCGATAGGGCAGCCCGATGGTCAGAAACCGGTCCTCGAAGGCGCGCATCTGGTGGCTGGCGCGCACCAGGATTGCGATTTCGTCCAGCCCGAACGGCCGCATGCTGCGGGTGCCGCCCTGCATCGCCTCGATCTCTTCGCCGATCCAGCGGGCCTCTTCCTCGCCGTCCCAATGACCGATCAGCCGGACCTTTTCGCCCTCCTGCGCCTCGGTCCAGAGCTCCTTGCCCAGCCGGCCCTCGTTGCCGCGGATGACACCCGAAGCGGCGGCCAGGATATGCGGGGTCGAGCGGTAGTTCTGTTCCAGCCGCACCACCTGAGCGCCGGGAAAATCCTTTTCGAAGCGCAGGATGTTGCCCACCTCGGCGCCACGCCAGCCATAGATCGACTGATCGTCGTCGCCGACGCAGCAGATATTCTTGTGCCCACCCGCCAGCAGGCGCAGCCACATGTACTGCGCCACGTTGGTGTCCTGGTATTCGTCCACCAGGATGTAGCGGAACCAGCGGCGGTATTGCTCCAGCACGTCGTCATGGGTCTGGAATATGGTGACCACATGCACCAGCAGGTCGCCGAAATCGACGGCGTTCAGTTCCTTCAGCCGGGTCTGATACTGGGCATAGAGCTCGACCCCGCGGTTGTTGTAGGCGCCCGCCTCACCCGCGGGCACCTTGTCGGGGGTCCAGCAGCGGTTCTTCCACTGGTCGATGATCCCCAGCAGCATCCGCGCCGGCCAGCGCTTGTCGTCGATATTCGCCGCCTGCACCAGTTGCTTGAGCAGGCGTAGCTGATCATCGGTATCGAGAATCGTGAAGTTAGTCTTCAGCCCCACCAGCTCGGCATGGCGGCGCAGCAGCTTGACGCAGATCGAATGGAAGGTGCCCAACCAGGGCATGCCTTCGATCTGCTGGCCCAGCAGGCGACCCACCCTGTCCTTCATCTCGCGCGCGGCCTTGTTGGTAAAGGTCACCGCCAGGATCTCGTTGGGGCGCGCGCGGCCGGTGTTCAGAAGATGCACGATCCGCGTCGTCAACGCCTTGGTCTTGCCGGTGCCAGCGCCCGCCAGCATCAGCACAGGGCCATCCAGCGCCTCGACCGCCTGGCGCTGCGCCGGGTTCAGTTCGTCCAGGTAGGGCGCACCACGCGCGGCCATCGCCCGCGCCGACAGCGACGCCCCTTCGAACGCATCCATTTCGTCAAAACTGCTCATGGCTGTGACAATAGCGCCCCGCGCCCGCGAATTAAAGATATGTTCAGCAATTGTTCCGCTTTCTCTTTCCGAAAATATCCCGGGGGAGCGCGAGGGGGCTGGCCCCCTCGCCCCCGCGCGCGGCCAAGCGCACCACCGCACTGGACAAACGCGCCGCGCCGCGCCCAAATGCGTGCATGGACCTGATGTCACGCTACCCCGGTCTGGACGACCTCAAACGCCGAGCCAAAAGGCGCTTGCCGAAATTCGTCTGGGAATATCTCGACAGTGCGACCGGCACCGAGGCGACCAAGCAGCGCAACCGCGCGGCGCTGGACGCGATCCTGATGCGCCCGTCGATCCTGCACGGGCCGCTGGAATACGACACTTCGACGACTTTGATGGGGGATACCTATGCCCTGCCCTTCGGTGTGGCACCGGTTGGCATGTCGGGTCTGATATGGCCGGATGCCGAGCGCCTGCTGGCGCGGGCGGCCACGCGCGCGGGCATCCCCTATTGCCTGTCGACGGTGGCCTGCAAGACGCCCGAACAGGTGGGGCCGCTGACCGGGGGCAAGGGCTGGTTCCAGCTATACCCGCCGAAAGACCCCGAGATTCGCCGCGACATGGTGGCGCGCGCCCGCGATGCCGGGTTCCGCACGCTGGTGCTGACGGTGGACCTGCCCGCCCCTTCGCGGCGTGAACGGCAGACGCGCTCGGGCATCACGCAACCGCCGCGCCTGACCCCGCGCCTGCTGACGCAGATCGCGATGCGGCCGGAATGGGCGCTGGCCACCGCTCTGCATGGCCGGCCACGCATGCCGACCATCGCCAAATACGCGCCGGACACGCCCGGCATGCACCCGACCGAGCATATCGGCTATATCCTGCGCACCTCGCCGCAATGGGATTACGTGCACTGGCTGCGCGATCACTGGGACGGCCCCTTCGTCGTCAAGGGCGTGATGGAGCCCGAAGATGCCGCCAAGCTGGAACAGGCGGGCATCGACGGTATCTGGGTGTCGAACCACGCTGGCCGGCAGTTCGACGCGGCCCTCGCCAGCATCGAAGTTCTGCCCGCGATCCGGGCGGCCACGTCGCTGCCTATCATCTTCGACAGCGGTGTCGGCGGGGGGCTCGATATCCTGCGCGCCCTGGCGCTGGGGGCGGACATGGTGATGATGGGCCGCGCCTGGCATTATGCGCTTGCGGCATTGGGCCGCGACGGGCCGGCGCATCTGATCGAGATGCTGAAACTGGATATCGAGGCGAATATGGGCCAGATCGGCACACGCAGCTTCGATCAACTGCCCGAGCGGCTGATCCGCGCCTGACATTTCGGGCGCGTGTCAAACCTGTCGTGAAATGTTACAGAATTCTTACGGCCAAGAAGGCCGCAGGTCTTGCGCTGCATTGCGGCATGACGCTAGCAATGCGCAACCCTACGTCAGGTGACGGTGCAAAAGGAGCTGCCTATGACCGAGTTCAAGAAAATTCTCGTGGCCAACCGGGGCGAAATCGCCATCCGCGTGATGCGCGCGGCCAACGAGATGGGCAAGCGAACGGTCGCCGTCTTTGCCGAGGAAGACAAGCTGGGCCTGCATCGGTTCAAGGCTGACGAGGCGTATCGCATCGGCGCGGGGCTGGGGCCGGTGGCCGCGTATCTGTCGATCGACGAAATCATCCGCGTGGCAAAGGAATCCGGCGCCGACGCGATCCATCCCGGCTATGGCCTGCTGTCGGAAAACCCCGATTTCGTCGATGCCTGCGCTGCTGCCGGCATCACCTTCATCGGGCCCAGGGCCGAAACGATGCGCGCGCTTGGCGACAAGGCCAGCGCCCGCAAGGTCGCGATTGCGGCCGGCGTGCCGGTGATCCCGGCCACGGACGTTCTGGGCGACGATTTCGACGCCATCGCGAAAGAGGCCGAGGAAATCGGCTATCCGCTGATGCTCAAGGCGTCCTGGGGTGGCGGCGGGCGCGGGATGCGCCCGATCAACGGCCCGAAGGAGCTGAAGGAAAAGATCCTCGAAGGCCGGCGCGAGGCAGAGGCCGCGTTCGGCAATGGCGAGGGGTATCTTGAAAAGATGATCACCCGCGCCCGCCATGTCGAGGTGCAGATCCTGGGCGACAGCCATGGCAATATCTATCACCTTTACGAACGCGACTGCTCGGTCCAGCGCCGCAACCAGAAGGTCGTGGAACGCGCCCCTGCCCCCTACCTTTCCGAAGCGCAGCGCGAAGAGCTGTGTGAACTTGGCCGCAAGATCTGCGCGCATGTGAATTACGAATGCGCCGGAACGGTCGAATTCCTGATGGATATGGAAACCGGCAATTTCTATTTCATTGAGGTAAATCCCCGCGTGCAGGTCGAACACACCGTGACCGAAGAGGTGACGGGCATCGACATCGTGCAGGCCCAGATCATGATCGCCGAAGGCAAGTCGCTGGCCGAGGCCACCGGCAAGGCGTCGCAATACGACATCCGCCTTAACGGCCACGCCCTGCAATGCCGGGTGACGACAGAAGACCCGCAAAACAACTTCATCCCCGACTACGGCCGCATCACCGCGTATCGCTCGGCCACGGGCATGGGCATCCGTCTGGATGGCGGCACGGCCTATGCGGGCGGGGTGATCACGCGTTACTATGACAGCCTGCTGACCAAGATCACCGCCTGGGCGCCGACGCCGGAAAAGGCCATCGCCCGGATGGACCGTGCGCTGCGTGAATTCCGCATCCGCGGGGTCAGCACCAACATCGCCTTTGTCGAGAACCTGCTGAAGCACCCGACCTTCCTGAACAACCAATACACCACCAAGTTCATCGACGAGACACCCGAACTGTTCCAGTTCACCAAGCGCCGCGACCGCGGCACCAAGGTGCTGACCTATATCGCGGACATCACGGTGAACGGGCATCCCGAAACCGCGGGCCGCGCCAAGCCGCCTTCCGACCTCAAAGACCCGCGCCCGCCCGCGCTGCGCGGCGATCCGGCGCCCGGCACCAAGACCCTGCTGGACGAAAAGGGTGCCAAGGCGGTGGCCGACTGGATGCTGGCGCAGGACCGTCTGCTGCTGACGGACACCACGATGCGCGACGGCCACCAGTCGCTGCTGGCCACGCGGATGCGGTCGATCGACATGATCAAGGTGGCGCCCGCCTATGCGGCGAACCTGCCGGGGCTGTTCAGCGTGGAATGCTGGGGCGGCGCGACGTTCGACGTGGCCTACCGTTTCCTGCAGGAATGCCCCTGGCAGCGCCTGCGCGACCTGCGCCGCGCGATGCCCAACCTGCTGACGCAGATGCTGCTGCGCGCCTCGAACGGTGTCGGATACACGAACTATCCCGACAACGTGGTGCAGGAATTCGTGCGGCAGGCGGCCGAAACCGGGGTGGACGTGTTCCGCGTCTTCGACAGCCTCAACTGGGTCGAGAACATGCGCGTCGCCATGGACGCGGTGATCGACAGTGGCAAGATCTGCGAAGGCACGATCTGCTATACCGGCGACATTCTCGACCCCGACCGCGCCAAGTACGACCTGAAATACTATGTCGGCATGGCCAAGGACTTGCAGGCCGCGGGCGCGCATATCCTGGGGCTGAAGGACATGGCGGGCCTGCTCAAGCCGCAGGCCGCGCGCGTTCTGGTCAAGGCGTTGAAGGACGAGTTGGACATCCCCGTGCATTTCCACACCCACGACACCGGCGGCATCGCGGGCGCGAGCATCCTGGCCGCCGCCGATGCCGGAGTGGATGCCGCAGATGCGGCGATGGACGCGTTTTCCGGCAATACCAGCCAGCCGACGCTGGGCTCGATCGTCGAGGCGCTGCGCTTTACCGAGCGCGACACAGGGCTCGACATGGAGGTGATCCGCGAAATCTCGGATTACTGGGAAGCGGTGCGCCAGCATTACGTGGCCTTCGAATCCGCGCAGCAGGCCCCCAGCTCGGAGGTGTATCTGCACGAAATGCCGGGCGGGCAGTTCACCAACCTCAAAGCGCAGGCGCGCAGCCTGGGGCTGGAAGACCGCTGGCCCGAAATCGCGCGCACCTATGCGGACGTGAACCAGATGTTCGGCGATATCGTCAAGGTCACGCCCTCGTCCAAGGTGGTGGGCGACATGGCACTGATGATGGTCAGCCAGGGCCTGACCCGCGCCGATGTCGAAGACCCGATGAAGGACGTGGCCTTCCCCGACTCGGTCGTGGACATGATGCGCGGAAACCTCGGCCAGCCGCCGGGCGGCTTTCCGAAAAAGATCCTGCGCAAGGTGCTGAAGGACGAAGACCCAAACACCGAACGCCCCGGCGCGCACCTGCCGCCCGTCGACCTCGAGGCCGCCCACAAGGAGGTCGTCGACCTGCTGGAAGGCAAGAACATAGATAACGAGGATCTTAACGGATACCTGATGTATCCCAAGGTGTTCCTCGATTACATGGGCCGCCACCGGACCTATGGCCCGGTGCGCACGCTGCCGACGCGCACGTTCTTTTACGGGATGGAACCGGGCGAAGAGATCTCGGCCGAGATCGACCCCGGCAAGATCCTGGAGATCCGGCTGCAGGCGGTGGGCGAAACCGACGAAAAGGGCGAGGTGAAGGTATTCTTCGAACTCAACGGCCAGCCCCGCTCGATCCGGGTGCCCGACCGCAAGGTCAAGTCCGAAGCCACCGCGCGGCCCAAGGCCGAGCACGGCAATCCCGCGCATGTCGGCGCGCCGATGCCCGGCGTCGTGGCCTCGGTCGCGGTCAGCGTGGGCCAGAAGGTGACCGAGGGCGACCTGCTGCTGACCATCGAGGCGATGAAGATGGAAACCGGCATCCACGCCGAACGCGATGCGGTGGTCAAGGCAATCCATGTCGCCGCGGGCAGCCAGATCGACGCCAAGGACCTGCTGATCGAGTTCGAATGACGCCGTGACGCGATGGTCTGCGCCCACGGGGCGCAGGCTGCTTATCTCGGCGCGTTCCGCGCCTCGGGCCGGGGGCGCTGCCCCCGGTCGCCCTTTCCGGGCGACTCCCCCGGGATATTTCCGGCAAGAGGAAAATCCTTTGTTAACTATCTGCGGCCAGTCTTGCAGCGCGGCACAGGCGGGGACGCCGATGGCCGTGCAAGGGGAAGATTGCGGTCTTTCCGGGGAAAGGGGCCTGGCCCCTTCCCCGTTCCCGGCGCTGTGCGGCGCTTGCTCAGCGGGCCGGCACCAGAACCGGCAGCGGACCATCGGGCCCGAAATCGACGATCACGGTAAATGCGCCCCGGTCCGACACCGGAAGGACAAGGCCGGGGATCGCGCCCGTTTCCCCCGGCCCCACCGGCAGCGGCCGCGCCAGTGGCCGCATTTCCCGACCCGGCAGCCCGATCCCCATCGCCACCACCGGCTGGGCGCCGTAATTGCTGACGATCAGCGTGATCCGCGTCTGCCCCTCGCGAAAGTCTCGATCCCGCGGGTCGACGACGACCGTTGCCAGCCCGTGACCGTCATGCGCGCCCCCCGCGCCCGGCACGACCATCGCCACGAGCCCCAGCGCAAGGATCAGATTTTTTCCGCGCATCGGCATTTTTCCTCTTGCAAGCCCGGCCCAGAATTTATACCTCCCACCTCACCCAAGGACGCGGGCGTAGCTCAGGGGTAGAGCATTACCTTGCCAAGGTAAGGGTCGTGAGTTCGAATCTCATCGCCCGCTCCATAGGGTTCCATGAATGGGCGCCGATTGCAGGCGCCTTTTTCATTCGCCGGACGGCATCCGGGCGGGCGTAGCTCAGGGGTAGAGCATTACCTTGCCAAGGTAAGGGTCGTGAGTTCGAATCTCATCGCCCGCTCCAGATGCCGACGAAAATCTCCTTCCACCACGAAGCGCCTGACACCGCCCACCTGTGGCGCGGTCGCATGGTCCGGGGTTTTTGACCACCCCGCCCCCTTTTCCCGCGCGCGCACCCCGCCTATAAGCGGCGCGAAACCAGACAAGCGAGGCCGCACATGCGCACCGCCAGCATCACCCGCAAGACCGCGGAAACGGAAATAACCGTCGAAATCGATCTCGATGGCACCGGGGCCTATGACAACCTGACCGGCGTGGGGTTCTTCGATCACATGCTGGACCAGCTTGCACGGCATGCGCTGATCGACATGCGCGTGCGCTGCAAGGGCGATCTGCATATCGACGACCACCACAGCGTCGAGGACGTGGGCATCGCGCTGGGACAGGCGCTGGCGCAGGCCCTTGGCGACAAGCGCGGCATCCGTCGCTATGGCGAATGCGCGTTGCCGATGGACGACGCACAGGTGCGTTGCGCGCTCGATCTGTCGGGGCGTCCGTACCTTGTCTGGGAAATCGAGATGCCCACGCAAAAGATCGGCACCTTCGACACCGAGCTGGTGCGCGAGTTCTTCCAGGCCTTCAGCACCCATGGCGGCATCACGCTGCACCTGCACCAGGTCTGCGGGTTCAACAGCCACCACATCGCCGAGGCCGCGTTCAAGGCGGTCGCGCGCGCGCTGCGCATGGCGGTCGAAACCGATCCGCGCAAGTCGGACGACGTGCCCTCGACCAAGGGGACGCTCTGACAGTGAGCACGGTCATCATCGATTACGAAAGCGGAAACCTCCATTCCGCAGAAAAGGCGTTTCAGCGCATGGCGTCCGAGGCGGGCGCGGGTAGCGTCACCGTGACGTCCGACCCCGAGATCGTGCGCGGGGCCGACCGGATCGTTCTGCCCGGCGACGGCGCCTTTCCAGCCTGCCGGGCGCAGCTTTTCGACCACCGGGGCCTGTTCGAGGCGATGGAAGAGGTCGTGATCACCCGCGGCAAGCCGTTCCTTGGCATCTGCATCGGAATGCAGATGCTGGCGACGCGCGGGCTGGAATACGAGGAAACGCCGGGGTTCGACTGGGTGCCCGGCACGGTGACACGTATCACCCCCGCCGATCCTGCGCTGAAAGTGCCGCATATGGGCTGGAACGACCTGGTGATCGACCGGCCGCACCCGGTTTTCGACGGGATCGAAACCGGCCAGCATGCCTACTTCGTGCATTCCTACCACATGCAGGTCGATGCCTCCGATCACCTGCTGGCCCATGTCGAATACGGCGGCCCGGTCACGGCGATGGTGGGGCGCGACAACATTGTCGGCATGCAGTTCCACCCCGAGAAAAGCCAGGCCACCGGACTGCGGATGATCGGCAACTTCCTGCGCTGGACGCCCTGAACGTTCCCCTTACCGGGACCAAAGTCGTGGTTCGGCCATTTCCACGGAGTTTCCGGCAGGATCGCGGAAATAGATCGACCGCGCGCCGTTGGGCCATTTGAAATCCGCCTCGATCTCGACCCCCGCCGCTTCGAGCCGGTCCTGCCAGGCGGTCAGGGCGGCGGTATCGACGCCGAAACAGAAATGACCAGGCCCACGCGCGCCGTGCGACGGCACGGGCATCTGCGTATTGCCGGGCGGCATTTCGGTTTCATCGGGATTGAAAATCAGCAGAACGCCAGCCCCGACACGAAAGAACACATGCCGGTCGCCCGCGCGCGTGATCTTTTCAAGGTTCAGCACACCGCCATAGAACGCCTCGGCCGCATCGAGATCGGGGGCATAAAGGGCCCCTTCGAGAATTACGTCCGGTGTCGGTGCTGCGGGCAGGTCGTTGTGGGTCATGCGATCAGACTATCGCAGCAACGGGACGGGTGCAAAGTTACTCGACCCTGGTCCAACTCTGGGATTTGCAGACCGGTCCCAGACATCCCTTGAGCGTCAGGCGGTCGCCGGATACGTCGAACATCCCGTCGACCACCGTCTTGTACAGCGGCAACAGCACCTTGCCGCGATAGACGCCCTGCCCGTCCGGCGTCACGTCCCAGATCACCTGCTTGCCCACATTCGGCGTCGTCACGGGCTGGCCGGACTTGTCAAAGGCACGCAGGACCGTCCCACAAATCGCCGGCCCGCAACGTTTGATCCGCATATGCGCGACCTGCGACTTGTTATCCGGGCCGGTCAGCCATGTGCCCAGGATGGCCTCGGCCTGCAAGGCGCCGGGCGCGGCCATCCAGATCGCCGATATCACCGCAAAACGAGTCATCCTGCCCTCCTGCCGAGGAACAAGGACAGGCTACAGCAATGCAGCCGCGCTTTCAGCAGGCCGCGCAAAGCGCCGGCGAAACCGCGCCGATTACTTGACGCGCGCCCAGGATTGCTTGGCGCAGATCAGGCCGCCGGCCACGCAACCGGCCAGTTTCATGGAATTCCCGTTCAAATCGATCTTGCCGATATAGACCTTGTCGTTCGACGGCCGCCAGACCTTGCCCTCGTAGCGGCCATTGCCCGCCGGTTTCATGTTGCGCACCAGTTGCTTGCCGATATTGGGCGACTGGTATTCCCCGTCGGAATTGAAGGTGCGCGTGATCGTGCCGCAATAGGCCTCGCCGCAGGGCGCGATCTGCACATGCGCATAGGCGCCGTCATCCTCCTGGGTCTTCCACAGCCCCTGTATCGGGTCGGCCGAGGCGATGCCCGCCCCCGACAGCGTCAACGCCATCGCGATGATCCAATGTTTCATTTCTTGGTTCCTCCCTTGATCCTTTGCCCGATCCTGTGCGCCAGGGCGCTTCCGATCAAGCCTGACATGAGGTCACGTTGCATTTCCCGCGCCCCCGTGCAAAACGGCGCGCACCAGTTGCGAAAGGGACCGACCGATGATCCTCTACCCCGCCATCGACCTGAAAGACGGCAAGGCCGTGCGCCTCTACAAGGGCGAAATGGACCGCGCCACGGTCTTCAACGACGATCCGGCCGCACAGGCGATGGAATTCGTCGATGCGGGGTGCGAATGGCTGCACCTGGTCGACCTGAACGGCGCGTTTGCCGGCGAACCCGTGAACGCCGCCCCGGTCGAGGCCATTCTGTCCCGGACCAAGGTGCCCGCTCAACTGGGTGGCGGCATTCGCGACATGGCGACAATCGAACGCTGGCTGGATCGCGGGCTGGCGCGGGTGATCCTGGGCACCGTGGCGGTGGAAAACCCCGCCCTCGTCCGCCAGGCCGCCCGCGAATTTCCCGGCCATGTCGCCGTGGGCATCGACGCGCGGCATGGCCGCGTCGCGACCAAGGGCTGGGCCGAGGAAACCGATGTGCTGGCCACGGATCTTGCCAGATCGTTCGAAGACGCGGGCGTCGCCGCGATCATCTATACCGACATCAACCGCGACGGGGCGATGCAGGGCCCCAACATCGAGGAAACCGCCGCACTGGCGAACGCGGTTTCGATCCCCGTCATCGCGTCGGGCGGTGTCAGCTCCCTCGACGATCTGCGCGCACTGAAAGACTGCGGCGCGCCGCTCGATGGTGCGATCTCGGGCCGGGCGCTTTACGATGGCGCGATCGACCTGAAGGAAGCGCTTGCGCTCCTCAAGGGCTGAGCCGGCGATCACGCCCATGTTCCTGGTTTTTCTCGTACCGTTCCTGTTGATCCCGTTCCTCGTCTGGCGCTTTTTCCGCGCGCGCAGGCTGGCGTGGATCGTGATCTTTCTCTGGCTGGGCCCGGTGCTCTACATGGTCGGTTTCGATCTTGCCATGTCCGATTGCGCCAACGTGCCCTACACGGCGCTTGGCGGGTATCTGGATTGCCCCACGAAAACGCACGAACTTGCCTATGCGGTGTTCGGCCCGCTGGCCTCGCTGCTGTTTATCGGCGTGTTTTCCCACGGGTTGGCAAGCATCGGCCTCTACCTGATGCCGCTATCCGCGGGCATCGTGGCGGATGCGTACCTGCGCCGCCGCCGGGGCTAGCCCCGGCTGTCGACCGCCAGCGCGATCAACGCCCTGCTGCAGCCTTGGTCAACCGGATCAGCGCCATGCGCATCTGCGCGATGTATTTCGCGTTCTCGCCGATACCATCAAGATCGGTCAAAGTTTCTTCCGGGTCTTCATAAGCCAGCCAGGTTCGGCCATCGGCATCCTCGTACACCAGCACTTTCAGCGGCAGGAACAGCCCCGAAAGCGCATTGTCCTGCATGGCCGGCGTACCCAGGCTGGGATTACCGAAGATCAGCAATTGCGACGGGGCCAGTTCCATGCCCGCCGCCGCGGCGCCGCCGGAATGATCGACCCGTGCGAAAACCGTAGCCCCTGCATCCTCGTCGGCCGCCACCAGCTTGTCCATCGTCGCAGGCACGTCGCCGCCTGCCTGCATCTGCATGATGTCGTCGTCCGAGGCTTGCGCCCCCTGCGCCATGAACGCCAGCACCACCCCGATCAGAACCCGTTTCATCGCATTGCCCTCCTTGTGCAAATCTGCGGCTCAACCTCTGGAAACCGCGCCCGTTTGCCCATAAACAATCCCGTGAAGACGCAAGCCCCGGACACCCCATGCTGAAAACCCGCATCATTCCCTGCCTCGATGTCGCCGATGGGCGCGTGGTCAAGGGCGTCAACTTCGTCGATCTGCGCGATGCGGGCGACCCGGTCGATGCCGCGCGCGCCTATGACGCGGCAGGCGCGGACGAGCTGTGTTTCCTCGACATCCACGCCACGCACGAAAACCGCGGCGTCATGATGGATGTGGTCACCCGCACCGCCGAGCAATGCTATATCCCGCTGACGGTGGGCGGCGGTGTCCGCAGCGCCACGGATGTGCGCAACCTGCTGCTGGCCGGCGCCGACAAGGTCAGCTTCAACTCGGCCGCCGTGGCCAATCCCGATGTGGTGGCCGAAGCCGCCGACCAGTTCGGCAGCCAGTGCATCGTCGTGGCGATCGACGCCAAGACGGTCGAGCCGGGCCGCTGGGAGATCTTCACCCATGGCGGGCGCAGGTCCACCGGCATCGACGCGGTGGAGTTCGCCCGAACGGTCGAGGCGAAGGGCGCGGGCGAAATCCTGCTGACCTCGATGGACCGCGACGGCACACGGGCGGGGTTCAACATACCGCTGACCCGTGCCATCGCCGATGCGGTCGATATCCCGGTGATCGCCTCGGGCGGGGTCGGCACGCTCGACCACCTTGTCGAAGGCGTGACCGAGGGCCACGCCAGCGCCGTTCTGGCGGCGTCGATCTTTCATTTCGGCGACTATTCCATCGCCGAGGCCAAGGCCCACATGGCCGCCGCCGGCATCCCGATGAGGTTGAACGGATGACGCTTGAAGAACTCGAACAGATCATCGCCACCCGCGCCGCCGCCAGCCCCGACGAAAGCTGGACCGCCAAACTGCTGGCGAAAGGCCCCGAAAAGGCGGCCGAAAAATTCGGAGAGGAAGCGATCGAGGCCGTGATCGAAGCCGTGCGCAACGACCCTGCCCGCCTGACCTCCGAGGCCGCTGACGTGCTGTTTCACCTGCTCGTCATGCTGCATGCGCGCGGCGTGCGCGTCGCCGACGTGATGGCCGAACTCGACCGGCGGCAGGCGCAATCCGGGCTTGCCGAAAAAGCCGCCCGCAAAAGCTGAGGCCCGACAGGCCGCTTTCTCTTTCCGGAAATATCCCGGGGGAGTCGCCGCAAGCGGCGACGGGGGCAGCGCCCCCGAAACCGCGGGACGGCGGGCGGGGCGCCTTGCGGCGCAGGCCGCAACAGCGCCGCGCGCCGGTCACAGCTTCGAGGAAATCACCCCGGTCGCGAAGCCGCCCATGCGCAATTCGCCGAACAGGCGCTGGTATTCGATCTTGGGGCAGCGGTCCATCACCACGTCCACCCCCCGTGCCCGCGCCATCGCGGCGGCCTCTTCGTTGACTACGCCGATCTGCATCCAGACGGTCTGCAGCTCCGGGAAGGCCGCCAATGCCTCTTCCACGATGGGCGGCACATGTTCGGGGCGGCGGAAGACATCGACCATGTCGATCTTGCCCTCGATCTCGGACAAGCTGCCGATGACGGTTTCGCCCAGCAATTCCTTGCCCGCATGGCCGGGATTGACCGGAACCACCTCATAGCCCTTGAGCTTGAGATACCGCGCCACGTAATAGCTGGGGCGCACCGGGTTCATCGACACGCCGACCACGGCGATGCGTTTCGTGCGTTTCAGCACGTCGCGCAGGAATTCGTCTGTGTATGACTCGCTCATGCGTTCCTTCTAGCGTGCCGTGCGGAAATAAAAAAGCGCCCAAGGAATGCCTTGGGCGCCAGTCACGGAACGAGGGACAGTGAAGAGGCTGCAGGCGTTCCGGGCCTGCGCCTCATCAGTCGATATAGGTCTGAAAAAATCGAAAAGAAGTGGCGCAGGGAAAATTGTGATCACAAATTCGTGGTCCCAGCGTCAGTCGAAGATATCCTCGACCACGTCCCACAATTCACTCAGCACCTTGCGCCCCAGCGACTTGCGCCGCTTGCGCGGTTTCTCGAACCGGCCCGGCGCGCGGTCGCCCAGCGCATGGCGCCGTTCGGCGTCCCAGTCGATCTGCACCTTTTCGCGGTGTTTTCCGGCCTTGCGTCCGGCGCCGTCCTCCTGCCGCGCCAGCGGCATCATCTTCATCTCGTGCAGGGGGGCGCCGCAGCTGCTGCACGCCAGCTCGTGCCGGCCCCGGTCAAGCACCAGCGCCGCGCGGGTGCCGCAATAGGAACAGGTGACGATCTTGGCGCTTTGGGGCATGCTCTCTCCTTGGCGGTCGTCAAAGACCTAGGCGCGGCACACGCGCCGGGCAAGTCCCGCTCAGCGCGGCAAACTGGCATAGAGCGCCACCGCAGCCGCGTTCGACACGTTGAGCGAGCCAAAGGCGCCCGCGAACTCGATCCGCACCAGCGCGTCGCAGGTTTCGCGTGTCTTTTGCCGCAGTCCCGGCCCTTCGGCCCCCAGCACCAGCGCCACGGGGCGGTCGCGGCGCCCGTCCAGCGCGGTTTCGATCGTCTGTTCCGCCTCGCCCGCAAGGCCCAGCACGACATAGCCCATCGCCTGCAACTCGCCGATCGCATCGGCCAGGTTGCGCACCCGCAGATAGGGCTGGCGCTCCAACGCGCCGCTTGCGGTTTTTGCCAATGCGCCGGTTTCGGGGGCGGAATGGTGGCGCGGCGCAATCACGGCGGCGGCGCCGAACACCTCGGCCGAGCGCAGAATCGCCCCCACGTTATGCGGGTCGGTCACGCGGTCCAGCAGGATCACGCGCGGCACGCGGTCGGGATGGCCCGCGCAGACATCCGCGATGCGCCCCCAATCCAGCGGCTTCACCTCGAGCGCGGCGCCCTGGTGCACCGATTGCGGATCGATGGGTGCCGCGAACTTGCGCGGGTCGCTCATTTCCGGTGTCACGCCAGACGCGGCAATCGCGTCCTCCAGCTTGTCGGCGGCGTTTTTCGTCACCACGAGCCGCAATTTTTCGCGCGCCGGGTTCATCAGCGCATCGCGCACCGCGTGCAGCCCGAAAAGCCAGACGGTTTCAGCGGCCGAGGCACGTTTCTGGCGCTCTTTCTCGACCACCCATTTCGGCTTTTTCATCGCATCAATCCCTTTGCCGCGCGTTGCGCCCTACCTGCGCCAGCCGGGCGCGCATCGCAAGGGATTTTCCTGTTGACGCCCCCGTACACCGCTTGTAATCACCCCTTCACGTTGACCGCCGCGCGGTCATCTGGGCGACGAGCTGCAAGGTGCGGCAGCGGACTGTAACTCCGCCGGGGAGACCCATGCCTGGTTCGATTCCAGGGTCGCCCACCACTTCCCCCGCAAAGATCAGGATATCGGTGCCCAAAGGCGCCTTTCCGGTTTCCATCCAATTCGCGGCCCGCGCCCCTTTCCGTTGCCCGCCGTTCCGACCTATAGTGCCGCAAAACGGGTGGCCGGGGCAGTTTCGAGTATGGGCAAGCGCAGCAGGAAAAGCCAAGCGTTCAACATCGTGATCGTCGCGCAGGCCGGGCGATTGCAATACGAAGCGGTCCTGTTCGCCGCCTCGCTGCGCGCCAACAGTCCCGGTTTCACGGGCCGGCTGCTGGTGGCGGTGCCGCAGCCCGGACCGTTGTGGAACGGCGATCCGTCGATCCGCGACGACGAAGTCCTGGACTTGCTGAACGCATTCGGCGCCGAGATCGTGCCCTTCGAAAGCCGCCACTTCGGCCGCAGCTACCCGCATGGCAACAAGATCGAAGCGCTCGCGGCGATGCCCGAGGGCGAACCCTTCGTCTTTTTCGACACCGACACGCTGATCCTGGACGAGATCACAGAGGTGCCGTTCGATTTCGACCGCCCCGGCGCGTCGCAAAAGGTCGAAGGCACATGGCCCCGGATCGAACTATACGGGCCGGGATACACGCGGATCTGGAAATCGCTTTACGACAAGTTCGGGCTGGATTTCGAAAGCTCGCTGGATCTGTCGCAGCCCGATGAATACTGGCGGCGCTACCTGTATTTCAACGCCGGCTGGTTCTTTGGCCGCTGCCCCATCGAATTCGGCAAACGCTTCACCGACTATGCCGTGGCCATCCGTGACGATGCACCCGCCGAACTGGTGTGCCAACCGCTCGATCCCTGGCTCGATCAGGTGGCGCTGCCGCTGGTCATTCATTCGCTTGACGGCGGGCGCGACACGATTCCCGCCGGGCTGCTGGACGGATCGGTATCGTGCCATTACCGCCTTCTTCCACTGCTCTACGCGCGCGAGGCAGACCAGGTCGTGGCGACACTGGAAACCGTGGCCGCACCCAACAAGGTCAAGAAGGTCATCAAGAAATACGAACCCGTGCGGCGGATGATCTATCAGGGCCGCGGCGAAAAGGTGCGCGCTCTTTTCGACCGCGACAACCTGCCCCGCCGCGAACAGGCGATCCGCAACACGATCAAGAAAAACGGCTTCTGGATGCGCTGAGGGGTCGGCGCGGGTCCGAGCGCGGGCAATGGGAGACACCGATGAAGTTTCGCTACACCATCCTCTATGTCGACGACGTCCCGGCCACGCTGGATTTCTACACCCGCGCCTTTGGCATGGACCAGGCGTTCCTGCACGAGTCGGGCGATTACGGCGAACTGGCCACCGGCGACACCAAGCTGGCCTTTTCATCGACCAGCCTGATGCGTCAACTGGGCAAGGCGCCATCCCCTGCCCGGCCCGATGCCCCGGTTTTCGAGATCGCGCTGGAAACCGATGACGTGCCGGCCGCCCTGGCACGCGCGGTCGCGGCGGGCGCCACGCTGGTGCAGGATGCGCGGCAGGAGCCGTGGGGGCAGACCACGTCCTATGTCAGCGATCCCAACGGCTATCTCGTGGAAATATGTTCCCCGGTTACCGGCTAGGCGGAACGCCGTTTTCCCGCCCGTTCCGCCCGTTGCAGTCATGACTTTCCCCGAACCGCGCGGTTTCGGGAACAAACCGCGCGGTTTGCAGGCCCCGCGCGGATCGTCTTCTTTCCGTCCGGCACGGATTGTCGCAGCCCTGGCAATAGCGTAACCAAGTGCGCAAACAGTACCCCGGGAGGATCCTATGACAGACACACCGACCTATGGCTTCGATACGCTCGCCATCCATGCCGGCGCCCGCCCCGATCCGGCAACGGGCGCGCGGCAGACGCCGATCTACCAGACGACGGCCTATGTGTTCCGCGATGCCGATCACGCCGCAGCGCTCTTCAATCTGCAAGAGGTCGGCTATATCTATTCGCGCCTGACCAACCCCACCGTCGCAGTGCTGCAGGAACGCATGGCCACGCTGGAAGGCGGCGCAGGCGCGGTCTGCTGCTCGTCCGGGCACGCGGCGCAGATCATGGCGCTGTTCCCGCTGATGGGGCCGGGCAAGAACATCGTTGTCTCGACGCGGCTTTACGGCGGTTCGATCACGCAGTTCAGCCAGACGATCAAGCGCTTCGGCTGGTCGGCCAAGTTCGTCGATTTCGACGACCTGGGCGCAATCGAGGCCGCGATCGACGACGACACCCGCGCGGTGTTCTGCGAATCCATCGCCAACCCGGGTGGTTACATCACCGACCTCGACGCGATTGCAGGGGTGGCCGACAAGGCCGGTCTGCCGCTGATCGTGGACAACACCAGCGCCACGCCCTTCCTGTGCCGCCCGATCGAACACGGCGCGACACTGGTCGTTCATTCGATGACCAAGTTTCTGACCGGAAACGGCACCGTCACCGGCGGCGTTGTGGTGGATTCGGGCAAGTTCGACTGGTCGGCCAGCGACAAGTTCCCGTCGCTCAGCGCGCCGGAGCCAGCCTATCACGGGCTGAAATTCCACGAAACCTTTGGCCCGCTGGCCTTTACCTTCCACGGGATCGCCATCGGCCTGCGCGACCTTGGCATGACGCTGAACCCGCAGGCGGCGCATTACACGCTGATGGGCATCGAGACGCTGGGCCTGCGGATGGAGCGCCACGTCCAGAACGCGATGAAGATCGCCGAATGGCTGGAGGGCCACGATGCGGTTGAGGGAGTGACCTATGCGGGGCTGAAATCCTCGCCCTACAACGACCGCGTGGCCCGTATCTGCCCCAAGGGCGCGGGCAGCCTGTTCACCGTGGCGCTGAAGGGCGGCTATGACGCCTGTGTCAAATTCGTCGACAGCCTCGAGCTGTTCAGCCACGTCGCAAACCTTGGCGACACGCGCAGCCTGGTCATCCATTCGGCCTCGACCACGCACCGCCAGCTGACCGAAGAGCAGCAGGTGGCCGCGGGTGCGGCGCCCAACGTGGTGCGGATTTCCATCGGGATCGAAGACGCCGACGACCTGATACGCGACCTCGACCAGGCGCTGAACAAAGCCGGCAGCTAAGACCCGACTTCAGCCACAAACGGAAACGGCGCGCCGGATTGGCGCGCCGTTTTTCGTTTTTCGCCAGGGCCTCGCGCCGGTCACTTCAACTCGTAAACCATCGTGACGGTGGCGCTCAGGCTGATTTCGCCTTCCGCGATCGGAACCGAGGCAGCGGCATCCATCGCCATGCGCTCCATCATCATCGGGCGCGGCGCGCCGCCACCGGCCTCGCGCAGGTCGCGCAAGGCGCCAAGTTCGACCCCTGCGGCATCGGCCAGCACCTCGGCCTTGCGGCGCGCATCGGCGACGGCGCGGCGGCGCGCCTCGTCCATCGACTCCTGGCTGTCCTGCAGGGTGAATGAAATCCCGTCGATCCGGTTGGCCCCGTCCTCGACCAGGGTGCCAAGCACCGCCCCCGTGCTGGGCAGGTCGCGCACACGGACAAGAACGGCATTCATCGCCTCGAAGGCGATGATCTTGCGGGTCCGCGTGCCGCTGGCGTTTTCGTAGACCGGGGTCAGCGACAGTTGGGTGGTCTGGATATCACGCGCCTCGATACCCTGTTCGGCCAGCCGTTGCTGCATGCGCACCATCGCCTCGGAGGTGCGCGACAGCGCGGTCGACGCGGATTTGTCCTGCGCGACAACCCCCACGCGGATCACCGCCATGTCCGGGGCGCGGGCGACCTCGCCGGTGCCCGTGACGGTCAACACCCGCGCAAGATCCTCGGACCAGGCGGCCGCGGGCGCCAGCGTCAGAAGCGCGCAGATCAAAAGTTGTCTCATGAGAATCCCTCCGAAATCAGTATCAAAGCCAGCCTGACGGTTCGCTGCGCACATACAAGGGGGAACCGCCCCGGCGCCTTCCCCTAGGCGACAAGCTGCTGTATCCTTATGACGTTGAAACGGGGGACTCCCCTGTCAGGTCGCGAGATGTTAAACCCCCGCCGATGAAACCGAATTTCGCTCTTGTTCTGTCCTTTGACGGCATCCGCCTGCTGCAGCGCGCGCCTGCCGGCTGGCTTGGCGTGGGTGAAGTGGCGCTGGATGTGCCGGACCTTGCGGCCGAACTGGCCGATTTGCAGGCGCGGGCGCTGCAGCTGGACCCCGGCGGGCTGCGCACGAAACTCGTTATCCCGAACGAGCAGATCCGCTTTCTCAGCATCGACACCGGGCATCTAGACGAAGCGGATATTCCCGCGGCGGTGATGACTGCGCTGGATGGCGCAACGCCCTACGCGGTGGATGATCTGGCGTTTGACTGGGTGCGCGACGGCACCCAAACCCATATCGCCGCGGTGGCACGGGAAACCCTGGACGAGGCAGAAGACTTTGCCATCGAACATGCGTTCAACCCGGTAAGCTTCGTGGCGACGCCGCCGGAAGGGGCGTTTTCGGGCGAGCCGTTCTTCGGTGCCGCGCCGTCATCAGCAGAGTGGCTGGACACAACCGACAATGTCGCCCGCGACATGCAGGCGATCCGGGTGATCGGCGAGGCCGAATTGCCGGTGCAGGACACCGAAACCACCGGCATGGCGGATACCGCGGGCACCGCTGAACCGCTGGCCGCGGATGATGCCGGGGCAGAGCCCGCCACGTCACAGGATCAGGGTGGCGACGATGTCGCAGCCGGCCCGACAAAGCCCAGCGACAAGGACACGGTCACCGACGAAGTGGCCGAGGACACCACAGAGGCCGCGACGCCTGCACCCGAAACCGGCGATACGCCCGCGGATGAGGCCCCGGCGGACGATGCGGCCCCGCTGGCCGTGCCGACCGAAACCCCCGCTGTTCCATCCTTTGCGTCGATCCGGGCGGCGCGTGACGATGTTCCTCCGGCCCCGCGCGTCAGCGCGACTGCCCCGGTGATCGAACTCGACGACGACCTGCCCGAAGCGCCCCCGGTCACCGGAAAGTCGGCCAGCGCGAAATCCGCGCGCGATGTGCGCTTTGGCAGCCCGGCCCGCCCCGCCGATGCCCCCGCGCGGGGCAAGGGGTTCGGGGCGTTCTTTTCGCGCCGCGGGGATCGCCCGGAAAAACCGTCTGCCGCACCGCCCGCGATCCGGCCCGCGCCGATCCCCCCCGCGCCGCCGGATCTGGTGGCAACGGCGCAGCCTGCGCTGGCGACCGCGCCTTCGGCGGCGGATCCCGAAACGGAACGGCAGCGCATGACGATCTTCGGGGCGCGTACACCCGCGCGCCCGAAAGCCGAAGTCGGTGGCAAGCCGCGCTATCTGGGGCTGATCCTGACGGCGGCGCTGTTGCTGTTCCTCGCAGGGGTAGCGGCCTGGGCGTCGATCTTTTCGAACGACGGGCTGTCGATGCTCTGGGGACCGGCCGAAACCGATGTGGCAAGCCTTCCCGACGACGCGATGGAACAGATCGACACGCTGACGATCGAAGGCGAAGAGGCAATTTCCGAGGAAGAGCCGATAGATCTGGCCGCCAGGGAACCGATGATCGTACCCGGCGCCCTGCCCCCGGACGATTCCGCACCCGAGGCGCTGGCCGAACCGGCCGTGCAGCCCGACCTGACGCCGGAAGAGGCGGCCGTCCGCTATGCGGCGACGGGAATCTGGCAAATGGCGCCGGATCAGCCGGAAACGCCCGGTTTCACACAACTTGACGAGCTTTACACCGCGTCGATCGACCCGCAGGTCAACATGGGCGATGCAGTGGCGCTGCCGCCGGATACGGCGCTTTTGGGTGACGGTATGCTTGAACCGCAAGCCTCGCCCGCGGCGCCGGGAACCGAATTCGATCTCGATGAACGCGGACTGGTGCGCGCGACGCCCGAAGGCGCGCTGACCCCGGATGGCATCCCGGTCTATGCCGGCCGGCCCCCGCTGCTGCCGGCCCGTCTGCCCACCCGTTTCGAGGAAACCCCGCAAGCCGCCGAGGAATTGGCCCGCCTGGCGGCGTTCCGCCCCCGTGCCCGGCCCGGCGATCTTGTGCAGCAGAACGAGCGCAGCAACCTGGGGGGGCTGACCCGCGACGAACTGGCCGAGATCCGCCCCCGCCTGCGCCCCGACCTGCCCAAGGCCGAGGAAGAGGCCGACGAGACCGCGACCGAGCAGGCGGTTGCCGCCTCACTCAAGCCGCGGGTGCGGCCGTCGAACTTTGCCCAGATCGTTCAGCGCGCGGAAAGCATCGCTCAGTCGCAGCCGCAGGCCGAAACCGTTCAGACGGCCGCGGCCGTCGCGCCCCGCACCGTCAGCCCCTCGATTCCGTCCAGCGCGAATGTCACCCGCGAAGCGACAGTCCGCAACGCGATCCGGCTGAACCGGGTGAACCTGATCGGGGTCTATGGCAAACCTTCCAGCCGCCGCGCGTTGGTGCGGATGTCGAACGGGCGTTACGTCAAGGTGCAGGTGGGCGACCGGCTGGATGGCGGACGCGTGCAGGCCATAGGCGAAAGCGAGCTGAGCTATACCAAGGGCGGCCGGTCGGTCACGCTGACCATGCCGCGCGGCTGATCAGGGTGTGACGACAAGCTCCGCGCGGGCCAGGGCCTTTATCTCTTTTTCATAGTCGGCCTGCGACCAGCCGCAGTCGCGCACCAGCCGTTCCCAGTTTTCGACCGACAACAGCATCCACAGCAGGTCGGTCGCGCGCTCTGGCGTCAGGCCGGGCGGCAGCCTGCCTTCGCCGGCAATGGCGCGGACGGCGGCCGCGCACCCGTGACGCACCGCCTGCATCCTGCCATCCCAGGCCTCTGCCGCCTCGCGGTCGGTATGGCGCATGGCGCGCAGCGCGACCGAGATACCGTGGATTTCGGGAATATACCCGCCCCACGCCTCGATGAAGGCATCCAGCCGCTCACCACCGGTTCGCGCGGACCGGCTGCGTTCCAGCCGCGCGTCGATGTTTTTCGCCGTATCGATGTGCTTTGTCGTCGCCACCAACAGGTCGGCACGATTCGGATAATGCAGGTAAAGCGCCTGCCGGCTGATGCCGACCGCCTTGGCGATATCGGACATGCGCACCGCATTATCCCCTGATTCCAACAACTTCCACGTCGCGTTGAGAATGCGGGACTTGGTTTCTGACGAGTCTCTTGACATGGCGTCAAGTTATCCATTATTGACGCCATGTCAACTTTACACTGTGTCAAGTTACAAGCTTGATGAAAAAGGAACTACGAACATGAAACCGCAAATCCTCGACCTCGTCCTGTTGCTGTCCGGCCTGTCCGCCGCGCTGGTTGCGGGTGTCTTTCTAACCTTCTCGGACTTTTTGATGCGCGCCCTTGGCGCATCGGCCCCGGCGGCCGGAACCGAGGCCATGCAGCACGTCAACCGCGAAGTGTTCACTTCGGTGTTCATGGTGTTGCTGCTGGGCTCGGTCGTCGTGGCGCTGGCGCTTTTCGGCATTTCCTTCGGCCCGGTGCCGACACCGGCCAGCGGGTGGATGCGCGCAGGGGCCCTGACCTATGTTTTCGGCGTGTTTGCCGTAACCGGGCTGGGCAATGTGCCGATGAACAAGCGCTTGGATGGCATGGATCACCTGTCGGATGCCGGGCAGGCCTATTGGCGGGTCTACAATTCCCGCTGGACCCGGCTGAACCATGTGCGCACGCTTTGCGCGGCGCTGGCGGCGGCGTTCTACCTGACCGCGGCGATGACATGACCCGTCAGTCGCAGACCCACAAGAAAGGGGCGCCCCGATTGCAGGACGCCCCTACCCTCCCTCGCGTTGGACCGCGGGTTATTCGGCTGCCTGGATCTCGCCGTTTTCGATCTGCTCGCGTTCGATGGATTCGAACAGCGCCTTGAAATTGCCCTCGCCGAACCCGTCATCACCCTTGCGCTGGATGAACTCGAAAAAGATCGGGCCGATCACGGTTTTCGAGAATATCTGGAGCAGGATGCGGGTTTCGCCGCCATCCACCACGCCTTCGCCATCGATCAGGATGCCGTGCTTTTTCATCCGGTCGATCGGTTCTTCGTGGCCCACGACACGCGTCTTGCTGAGATCGTAATAGGCGTCGGGCGGCGCGGGCATGAAGCGGATGCCACGATCCGAGATGGCATCGGTGCTGTCATAGATGTCCTCGGTGCCCACGGCGATGTGCTGGATGCCTTCGCCGTTGTATTTCTTGAGATAGGACACGATCTGCCCGGTTTCGCCGCGATCCTCGTTGATCGGGATGCGGATGCGCCCGCAGGGCGAGGTCAGCGCGCGGGAAAACAGGCCCGTATACTTGCCCTCGATATCGAAGAACCGGATTTCGCGGAAATTGAACAGGTCGCCGTAGAAGCCGAACCACTTGTCCATGTTGCCCTTGAACACGTTGTGGGTCAGGTGATCGAGATAGTAGAACCCGACGCCCTTGGGCTTGGATTGCGCGATCCAGTCGAATTCCCAGTTGTAGGGCGAGGTATCGTAATACCTGTCGGTGAAATAGATCAGGCTGCCGCCGATGCCCCTGATCGCGGGCCAGTCCACGGTCTTGTCCGGCCCTTCATAGGGTTCCGCGCCCATCTTTACCGCATGCTCAAAGGCGTGTTGCGCATCGCGGACGCGCCATGCCATCGAGGGCGCGCACGGCCCGTGTTCTTCGACGAAACGGGCGGCAAAGCTGTCGGGGTCGGCATTCAGCACATAGGTGATATCGCCCTGCTGCCAAAGTTCGACCAGCGGTTTGTCCTTGTGGCGGGCCACCAGTTCGTACCCCATCGCGGTGAACAGATCGCGCAATTGCTGCGGGTCGGGATGGGCGAATTCGACGAATTCGAACCCGTCGGTGCCTGCGGGATTGTCCTTGGTGATCTCGGCGCGCGGGGCGTCATGCGGGAACGGGCCCATGATGCGTCTCCTGTTGAAGTGGCGTGTTCGCTTGTTTTTGCAGCATAGCAGCGTGTTTTCGCCGGTTTTGCGCATTCTTTGGCCTGAACGCGCCTCGACACGCGTGAATTTCACACTATTGTTAAAAAAATGCGGAAAATTCGCACATGCTGGACGACACCGACAAACGACTCCTCTCGGCGCTGCAGGCCAACGCGCATCTGACCGCGCAGGAGCTGGGCGAGATGCTGAACTTGTCGTCCAGCCAGGCGGGACGCAGGCGGCAGCGGCTTGAGGCCGAAGGCTATATCCAGTGCTATGCCGCGCGGCTCGATCCCGTGCGGATCGGCCTTTCGGTGCAGGCCTTTGTCCAGGTCCAGCTGGGCACGCACGGCCCCGAACAATCGCGCAGTTTCGCGCGGCTGATCGACACCAGCCCCGAGGTGACCTCGGCCTGGACGCTGACGGGGGATGCGGACTACCTGCTTCGCGTGTATTGCGAAGATCTGGGTGCGTTGAACCGCCTGATTCACGAGCGCCTGCTGCCGCACCCGGCGGTGGCCCGCGTTCAGAGCCAGATCGTCATGGACCAGTTCAAACAGGACGCGCCCCTGCCCACCTGACCGCGCGACAAAGGAGCGTTACGTGCAAGAGTTTCTTTTCCAGGCCTCGATTTACCTGCTGGCGGCGGTGATCGCGGTGCCGCTGGCCGCGCGGCTGGGGCTGGGATCGGTGCTGGGCTACCTGATGGCCGGCATCGTGATCGGCCCCGTGCTGGGCCTGACGGGCAGCGAAACGCAGGATGTGCAGCACTTTGCCGAATTCGGCGTGGTGATGATGCTGTTCATCATCGGACTGGAGCTTGAGCCACGCACACTTTGGGACATGCGCCACCGGCTGATCGGGTTGGGCGGGCTGCAGATCGTCCTGACCACGCTTGCGGTGATGATGGGGGCGCAATGGCTGGGATTTTACTGGTCGGTCGCGCTGGCGATCGGGCTGGTGGTGGCGCTGTCGTCGACGGCGATCGTTTTGCAGACGCTATCGGAAAAAGGGCTGATCCAGACCGGAGGCGGGCGGTCGGCGTTTTCGGTGCTGCTGACGCAGGACATCGCGGTGATCCCGATGCTGGCGCTTCTGCCGCTGCTGGCGCTGCCCGCCGCACCGCAATTGTCGCCCGAGGGCAACGTCATGCGCGCCAAGGACGTGGAGCATGCAGGCGACGCGCATCACGCCATTTCGCTGGTCGAGGGGCTGCCGGGTTGGGGCGTCACGCTGGTGACGCTGGGCGTGGTCGCCGCCATCATCCTGGCAGGGATTTACCTGACGCGGCCGATCTTTGCCTTCATCCACCATGCCCGCCTGCGCGAGATGTACACCGCGCTGGCGCTGCTGATCGTGCTGGGCATCGCCCTGCTGATGCAGATGGTGGGGCTTTCGCCCGCGCTTGGCGCGTTCCTGGCCGGTGTGGTCCTGGCCAACAGCGAATTCCGCCACGAACTCGAGGGGGATATCGAACCCTTCAAGGGGCTGCTGCTGGGCCTGTTTTTCATAACGGTCGGCGCGGGCATAAATTTCGGCACACTCTGGTCCGCCCCGGTGACGCTGATCGGGCTGACGCTTGCGCTGATCCTGGTCAAGGGCGTGATCCTTTACGTGCTTGGACTGATCTTCAAGCTGCGCGGGCGCGACCAGTGGCTGTTCACACTCAGCCTGGCGCAGGCCGGGGAATTCGGGTTTGTGCTGCTGTCGTTTTCGGTGCAGCAATCGGTGATCCCGCGCGACGTCGCCGACCGGCTGCTGCTGATCGTGGCGCTGTCGATGCTGATCACGCCGTTGCTGTTCATCCTTTACGAATGGCTGTCGCGCCGCATGACCGAAGAGCAATCCGGCCAGCCCGCCGACGAGATCGACGAACAGGGGCCGGTGATCATCGCCGGGATCGGGCGGTTCGGGCAGATCGTGAACCGTCTGGTGCAATCGAGCGGGTTCAAGACCGTGGTGCTGGATCACGACATGGAAACCATCCAGCTGATGCGGAAATTCGGTTTCAAGGGGTTCTTCGGCGATCCCACGCGCCCCGAATTGCTCCACGCGGCGGGGCTGGCCGACGCCAAGGTGCTGGTGGCCGCGCTGGACGATCCCAAGGCAACGACGCGGCTGGTCGGGTATGCACGGCGCGAACGGCCCGACCTGCATATCGTGGCACGGGCGCGCGACCGCACACATGTGTTCCAGCTATACCAGGCGGGGGCCGATGATATCGTGCGCGAGATGTTCGACAGCTCGCTCCGGGCAGGGCGCTACGTGCTGGAACATGTGGGATTGAGCGAATACGAAGCCGCCGAGGCCGAGCGCGTGTTCTATCGCCATGACCGCGAAACGGTACGCGAACTGGCCCAACTTTGGGATCCCGACATTCCCGCATCGCAGAACGAGGCCTATATCGCCCGTGCGCGCGAGCTGGAAAAGGATCTCGAAGCGGCACTGGGCCAGCTTGAATTGCACGATGAGGACGACGACGGGCGGTGACGCCCGCCGCGTTCAGCCGTCGCTGACGCCTGCCTCGGCGAAGGTGGCCATGCCCGACTGGCAGGCCGCCGCGCCCTTGAGCACACCGATCGCAAGCGCCGCGCCCGAACCTTCGCCAAGGCGCATGCCAAGCCGCAAAAGCGGCTCCTTGCCAAGCTCCTGCAGCAATTTCGCGTGACCTGGTTCTTCGCTCATGTGGCCGGCGACGCAATGATCCAGGGCGCCGGGATGTTCGGCCGCGAGGCAGGCAGCGGCGGCTGTGCAGATGAATCCGTCAAGGATCACGGGGATACGCAGGGTGCGGGCACGGGCAATGGCCCCGGCCATTGCCGCAAGCTCCCGGCCGCCAAGGCAGCGCAGCGCCTCCAGCCCGGTCGGGAAGGCATGAAGGCGGGCGGCTTCTTCGACGACGCGCGTCTTGTTCTGCACCCCTGCGTCATCGACGCCGGTGCCACGGCCGACCCATGTTTCGGCCGCGCCCCGGTAATGCGAATAGGCGATGGCCGCCGCCGAGGTGGTGTTACCGATCCCCATTTCCCCGGTGACCAGAACATCCGCGCCCGGATCGACCGCATCCCAGCCCGCCAGAAATGCCATCAGGAATTCGGCCTCGTCCATGGCGGGGCCTTGGGTGAAATCCCCGGTCGGACGGTCGAGATCGAGCGCATGAACATCCATCCGTGCGCCGAACAGGTTCGACAACTGGTTGATCGCGGCGCCGCCGGCCTGGAAGTTCAGGACCATCTGCGCCGTCACCTCGGCGGGAAACGCGCTGACGCCCTGGGCCGTCACGCCATGGTTGCCGGCAAAGATCAGCACCTGCGGCGCGTCCGCATGCGGCTTGTCCGTGCCTTGCCAGCCCCCCATCCAGATCGCCAGATCCTCGAGCCGGCCCAACGCGCCGGGCGGCTTGGTCAATTGCCCGTTGCGCGCCTCGGCCGCGGCGATCGCATCGCCATCGGGGCCAGGGGCCGCGGCCAAAAGCGCGCGGATGTCATTCAGGGTCTCGGGGCGGTTGGACATGACGGATCACTCGTTGATTGTTGCGATGCCCCGGTGTTTAACCGCTGGACACGCGCACACAAGCAGAGTTCGTCCCATGTCGACGCCCGAATCCGACACGCGCCCCTTTCACCCCGGCGATATCACGGCGTCGCTCGGCCTTTTGACGCGGCTGCCCGTACCGGTTTCCGATGCGGCGGCGCGCCGCGGGGCGCGCGCGGCCTGGGCCTATCCGTTGGCTGGCGCGGTGGTCGCGGCGCTTGGCGGCATCGCCGGCTGGCTGGCCATGGCGGTGGGGCTGGCGCCGATGCTGGCCGCCGGGCTGGCGCTGGCCACGATGATCGCGGCAACAGGCGCCTTGCACGAAGACGGTCTGGCGGATTGCGCGGACGGGTTCTGGGGCGGCTGGGACCGCGCACGCCGGCTGGAGATCATGAAGGACAGCCGGATCGGCACTTATGGCGTGCTGGCCCTCGTTCTGGGGATCGGCTTGCGTTGGACGGCGCTATCGGTGCTGTTCGCGCAAGGCACGGCGTTCGCTGCGCTGATCGTGGCGGCGATGCTCAGCCGGGCGGCGATGCCCGTACTCATGACCGCCCTGCCCCATGCCCGCGATACCGGCCTGTCGCATCATGTGGGCCGGCCCGGCGCGATGACGGTCGCCGCTGGTGCCGCGCTTGCCCTGGTGGCAGCGATGCTTTTGCTGGGCGCGGGTCCGGGGATGGGCGTTGCCCTTATGGCCACGCTGGCCGTGGCCGCATCAGGCGCGTTGGCGCGCAACCGGATCGGCGGGCAGACGGGCGATGTGCTGGGCGGGGCGCAGCAGATCTGCGAAATCACCGTGTTGCTGACGCTCAGCGCATGAAAAAACCGCGCCCGTTTCGGGGCGCGGCCATTTCCAGATGCGGTTCGCCGATTACGCGGCGCGCGACACCAGGGCTTCGTCCACCTTCTTGGCGGCGTCCACCTCGTCGCTGCCGGCAACAGCCGCGACTTCGCGGGTCAGGCGCTCGAGCGCGGCTTCGTAAAGCTGACGCTCGGAATAGCTCTGTTCGCGCTGATCGTCGGTGCGGTGCAGGTCGCGAACCACTTCGGCGATGGCGATAAGGTCGCCCGAGTTGATCTTTTGCTCGTATTCCTGGGCGCGGCGCGACCACATGGCCCGCTTGACCTTGGCCTTGCCCTTGAGAGTTTTCATCGCCTGGCTCACCACGTCGGGGCTGGACAGGCTGCGCATCCCGATCTCGGTCGCCTTGTTGGTAGGCACGCGCAGCGTCATCTTGTCCTTTTCGAACGAGATCACGAACAGTTCCAGCTTGATGCCGGCGATTTCCTGTTCTTCGATCGAAACGATTTGTCCAACACCGTGGGCCGGATAGACCACGTAATCGTTGGGGCGAAACTCGGCTTTCTTGGCTTTGCTCATTCAGTCCTTCCTTGCAAGCGACCGCCCATCGCGGGCGACAGCGATCACGGCGCGGCCGAACCAGGCCCCGTCGAGCAGCTTTCATTGTCGCGAAACAAACGTTCTGGCAGCATCCGGTCGGGTGTGTCAGGTGCTTGTCGTCATATGGGCGTCACATTACCATAAAACAAGCGCACAATCAAAACCTTGCAGCAATGATGCGCGAATCGCCGCGAATCCGGTCAAGTCAATCTGACAAATTGTGAACGAAACAGGGTTTTACCCCACGTCACCGGCGGCGGGCAAAGCGAATCGCTCAGCCGCCCTCGCCCGGCGCTTCCGAGAAATACTTGTCCAGCTTGCCGGTTTCGCCGTCGCGGTCCTCGGCTTCGGGGAGCGGGTCTTTCTTGGTGATGATGACCGGCCACATCTCGGAATACTTGCGGTTGAACTCGACCCATTTTTCCATGTCGGGTTCGGTATCCGGGCGGATCGCATCGGCGGGGCATTCGGGTTCGCACACGCCACAATCGATGCATTCATCGGGATGGATCACCAGCATGTTCTCGCCCTCGTAGAAGCAATCGACGGGGCAGACCTCGACACAGTCGGTGTATTTGCAGGCGATACAGTTATCGATGACGACATAAGTCATGGGTGTCTCTCATCCTTGACGGTTGTTTCGTGACCTAGACCAGCGCGCCGGATCAATCAAGCACCCTGCGGCGCGCTGCGTCGATCTTTCGCCTGTCACGTTTGGTCGGGCGGCCGCCATCGCCATGCGGGTTGTCATAGCTCGGCGCGACAGGTGGTGTTTCCGGGGGCGGATCGCTCAGGTCGTCATACAGGGCCTGGGCCTCGACCGCCGGCCCACGCCGCGTTCCGACCGCCAGGATGCGCACCACGCGCACCCGGTCGCCCTTGGCGAAAGTCAGGACATCGCCGGGGCCCACCTTGTGCGCGGGCTTGCCGGCCTTGTCACGATTGACCCGCACATGCCCGCCGCTGACCATGTCAGCGGCGATCCCGCGCGATTTCGCGAACCGCGCGTGATACAGCCACTTGTCCAGCCGGATGCGGGCGGCGTCGTCCGACAAATGCGCTCAGCCCTTGTCCTTCAGCCCCATAAGCGCGGCGGCAAAGGGGTTGTCGGGGTCGATACGGTCGGATTTCTTGGGGGCGGCCGAATAGGTCTTGGGGCCGGCCTCGCGGCGTGGACCCTTGCCCTTTTGCGGCTTGCCCTTGCCTTTTTGCGGCTTGCCGCGGCCCTTGGCCTCGCGCTCGGGGCGCCGGTTGCCACCACCGGCACGGGCACGGCCCGCCCAGGTGAAGGTATAGAACACCTCGATCTCGGGCGTGTCGGGGGCGGCGTCGGGCGCTTCGCCCACGGGCTGTTCGCCCTCGGATGCCTCGGGGATCGCGGGCGTGACTTCGGTTTCGGCGGGCAGTTCCTCGGCCACCGGGGCAATGCCCGCGTCGGCAATTCCCTCGACCTTGTCGGCGGGGGTTTCGGGCGTTGGCGTTTCGGCCGCCTGCGCCTGTTCCTCGGACGCGGCAGCGACCGCCTGATCCACCGGCTTGACCTTTTCACGCTCGCCCTTGTCGGCCTTGTAGCCAAGGCCCTGCATCAGGTCGGCGAACTGCTCCAGCGTCATGCCGGTGATCGACAGCATGTCTGCCGTCGCCTCGAACCCGGCGCGGCTGTCCTGGCCGCGCAGCATGTCGGCCAGCCGTTCCAGCATGTCGATACGGATCGAGCGTTCGCCCGCCGCGCGATAGCCCGCCATCGCGTCATAGCCTTCGGGCGCGCCCTTGTCGGTCGGCACCGTCACCAGGCCGGGCGGCGGCGCCTCGGGGAAGGTATCGAGGCCCTTCGCCAGGCTCCAGAGCACAAGGCGCAACCGGGTCGGCGCGGGTTTCAGAAGCAGCGGCATGAAGATCGTGAACTGCCCGAAACGCACGCCATGTTTGCGCAGCGCACCGCGCGCGTCCTGATCCAGCGCCTTCACCTCGTCGGCGACGGCGCCGCGTGGCAGGATGCCCAGACCTTCGACAAGCCGGAATGCAAAGCCGCGCGCAAGCCCGGTCAGCGCCTCGTCGCGCGACATGGCCAAAAGCGGCTCGAACAGGGTGGCGATCTTGCGGTCGATGAAATGCTGCAGGCGGCGTTCGACTTTTTGGCGGACATCGGGGCCCGCCTCGTCATCAACAAAGCCCTGCACCTGCGGCTTGAGGGGGTCGGCCCCGGCAACCAGCTTGCCGACCGCCTGTTCGCCCCACATCAACCCGCCCTGTTCGGTAAAGTCGATCTCGGTATCGGGCGCGTTGTAGAACCTGTCGGCCCGCAGATGGAATTGCGGCACAAGCGCCTGCAACGACGCACTGCGCAACGTCTTGGCCTCCTGCCCCGTTGCGTCCTTGTCCTGACGGAACCGGAACCCTTCCAGACGGCCGACGAATTCGCCTTCGACGGTCACTTCACCCTTGTCGTTCACTTCGGCCAAAAGGGCCTCCTTCTGCTTGAGCCGGCGCAAGAGCACGCTGGTGCGCCGATCCACAAATCTTTGTGTCAGACGCATGTGAAGCGCATCTGACAGGCGGTCTTCTACCGCGCGGGTTTCGCCGCGCCAATGACTTTCGTCATTTACCCAGCCCTTGCGCTGCGCAACGTAAGTCCATGTGCGGATATATGCCAGTCGCTTGGACAGCGCGTCTATGTCGCCATCGGTGCGGTCGATGCGCCGAACCTGACGGGCCAGCCAGTCGTCCGGCACGCCGCCGCCTTCGTGCAGGAAGCCGAAGATGCGCTCCAGCAGGCCGGCGTGTTCCGCATGGCTGATGCCGCGGAAATCGGGGATGCGGCAGACATCCCACAGCAGGCGGACAGATGGCGCGTCGGACGCCCGTGCGCGCACCTCGCCAAGTTCGGCCAGCGATTTGAGCGCCAGCAGGTCGTCGCTGTCGCGGGTGCGCACCAGCAGTTCGTCGCGCGGGTTCTCCTCGAGAGAGGCGATCAGCGCCTGGGGCGAGCCGAAATTCAGCGCCGCGTTGCGCCATTGCAGCTTGCGGATCGGCGTAAAGCGGTGGTCGCAGATCGCCTGCGCCACCTCGTCGGGAATCGGGGGCGCCTCGCCGGTGACGCCGAAGGTGCCGTCCGACATGCCCCGCCCCGCGCGCCCGGCGATCTGCGCCAGCTCGTTGGGGGCCAACTGCCGCATCCGGCGCCCGTCGAACTTGGTGAGCGACGAAAACGCCACGTGGTTGATATCGAGATTCAGCCCCATGCCGATTGCATCGGTGGCGACCAGGTAATCGACCTCTCCATTCTGGTAAAGATCGACCTGCGCGTTGCGCGTACGCGGGCTGAGCGCCCCCATGACGACCGCCGCCCCGCCTTTCTGACGGCGCAAAAGCTCGGCTATCGCATATACGTTTTCAACCGAAAACCCGACGATAGCGCTGCGAGGCTGCATTCGGCTTATCTTTTTCGAACCAAGATAGGATAGCTGCGACATCCGCTCGCGGCGCACGAACTGCGCGTCGGGCACCAGCGCGGAAATGGTCGGACGCATCGTGTCCGACCCCAGGAACACCGTCTCCGACAGCCCCCGCGCCCGCAGCAGGCGGTCGGTGAAGACGTGCCCGCGTTCGGGGTCGGCGCAAAGCTGGATTTCGTCGATCGCCAAGAAATCGCACCCCAGGCCCTCGGGCATCGCCTCGACCGTGCAGACCCAGTACTGGGTGCGCTCGGGCACGATCCGTTCCTCGCCCGTGACCAGCGCCACGACGGACGGGCCGCGCACCGCGACGATCTTGTCATAGACTTCGCGTGCAAGCAGGCGTAGCGGCAGACCGATGATGCCGGTGCGGTATCCAAGCATCCGCTCGATCGCATAATGGGTCTTGCCGGTATTCGTCGGCCCCAGGACCGCCGTGATCCGCGCGTTCTGGGCCATGTCGCCCCCCGCCTGTCAGAGTTCGCGGCCCTCGACCTCGGTTTTCAACCGGGCGCGCGCGGCCTTGGCCTCGTCGTAATGCGGGTGCATCTTCAGGACAAGCGCATAGGTCTCGTAGGCAAGCGCGGCTTCGCCGAGTTGTTCCAGCACCGTGCCAAGACCATAGAGCGCGTCGAAATGATGCGGATTGAGGATCAGCGCCTGTTCCAGGTCTGCAAGCGCGGGGCCGGCCAGACCCTCGGCGAAATAGGCCTGCGCGCGTCCGTGATACGCCTCGGCAAAATCCGGCGCATGGTCGATCACGGCGCTGAAATGCTCGATCGCCGCATCGTTTTCGCCGCGTTCCAGAGCATCCTGCCCCCGCTTGAGGACCAGATCCATCGCGTCCGAGCCGCTTTGCGCCCATTTCATGCGGATCTCGCGCGTGATTCCCTTGGAGTCGACGGCCTCGGCCGCCTGCAACCGTTCATACAAAGGGGTCAGTCCCGCCTCATCGCCCTTGACGGGTATGGAAAACGTGACTGTCAGCAGACCTGCCGCAACGGTATGTTTGATGATCAAGGGCCATGTGCGCATAACATCTCGAAGTGTAATGCAGCGCAGGGCGAAATAAAGCCCCTGCCAGATCAAAAAGGGATGATCGAAATGAGCACCGTGATCGAAGCCGCCGTTGCGGCCCTCAACGACAAGCTGGGCAGCGCCGATTTCGACGGCTCCGCCAAGTTCGTGATCGAGGGCGAAGGCGCCGTTGTCGTCGATGCGTCGGGCGCGCGCGCCAGCGACGAAGACACCGACGTCACCCTGACCGCCGATGCCGACACGTTCGAATCGATGATGACCGGCGACCTCAACCCCACCGCGGCCTTCATGTCCGGCAAGCTCAGCGTCGATGGTGACATGGGCATGGCGATGAAGCTGGGCTCGATCCTGGGCTGACACAGGATGGAGCGCGCGCCGTTCTTTTCCGAACTTGCCGACGGGCCCGACAACGGCGCGGCCTGGTGGCTGACGGCCACGGATGGCGTGCGTATCCGCATTGCGGCATGGCCCAAACAAGGGGCCAGGGGAACGGTTTTGATCTTTCCCGGCCGCACGGAATATGCCGAAAAATACGGACGCGCCGCGGCCGACCTTGCGGCGCGCGGCTATGCGACACTGGCGATCGACTGGCGGGGACAGGGGCTGGCCGACAAGCTGCTGGATGATCCGGCGGTCGGGCATGTCGAGCGGTTCACCGACTATCAGAAAGACGTGGCGGCCGTCCTGAAGGCGGCCGAATCCCTCGATCTGCCGCGCCCGTGGCACCTGATCGCACATTCCATGGGCGGCTGCATCGGTTTGCGCTCGGTCATCGAAGGGCTGCCGGTCAATTCCTGCGTGTTTTCGGCGCCGATGTGGGGGATTGTCATTTCCCCGATGCAGCGCCCGGTGGCCTGGGCCCTGGGTTGGAGCGCGTCACGCCTGCGTCTGGACAACGCGATGGCACCGGGCACCAGCGTGGCGCATTACGTGTCCGCCGAGCCATTCGAAGGCAATCCGCTGACGACCGACCCGGGCATGTTCGATTACATGCGCCGTCACCTCGAGCTTGAGCCCGCGCTCAGCCTTGGGGGGCCTTCGATCCGCTGGGTGCACGAGGCGCTGGTAGAAATGCGCGCGCTGGCGCGGCGCCCCTCTCCCGGGCTGCCCTGCCTGACATTCCTTGGAACCGCGGAAAAGATCGTTGATCCGGGCCGGATCAAGGCCCGGATGGCCGGCTGGCAGGGTGGTGAGCTGGAGATGATCGACGGCGCGGAACACGAGGTCATGATGGAAACCCCGCAAATCCGCGCCCATGTATTCGACCGGGCGGTCGCACTGTTCGACCGCCACGCCGGCACCGGAACCAGCGCCAACGTGGCGTAACTGGCGCGATCAGGCGTCGCGCATGATGCGCTGACGCTGCGCGCCCAGTTTCTCGATCCGCGCCTCCATGACATCGCCTTCTTTCAGGAAGCGTTGCGGCTTGTGGCCCATGCCGACACCCGGGGGCGTGCCGGTGGCGATGACGTCGCCGGGATGCAGCGTCATGATCTGGCTGAGATGCGAAATGATGTGTGGCACCTGAAAGATCATGTAGGACGTGCTGCCGGTTTGCATCCTCTCTCCGTTCACATCGAGCGCCATGTCGAGGTCATGGACATCGCCCACCTCGTCCGGGGTGACCAGCCACGGCCCGACAGGCCCGAAGGTGTCGCAGCTTTTGCCCTTGGTCCACTGCCCGCCCCATTCCATCTGGAATTCGCGCTCGGACACGTCATTGACGATGGTAAAGCCCGCTACGTGATCCATCGCGTCGGCCTCGTCGACATATTTGGCGGTCTTGCCGATCACGACACCCAATTCGACCTCCCAATCCGCCTTTTGCGACACGCGCGGCAGGATCACCGGATCGAACGGCCCGTTGATGCAGCTGTTGGCCTTCATGAAGACGATGGGCATCTCGGGCGGCTCGGCATTCAACTCGGCGGCGTGGTCGCTGAAGTTCAGCCCGATGGCGACCAGCTTGCCGATGCGCCCGACCGGTGTGCCGATCCGCGGCTCACCCTCGACGAGGGGCAGGCTTTCGGGATCGACCCGCGGCAGCGCCCCCAGAACGTCGCCCGCAATGTCATCGACCACGCCAGACAGGTCGCGCAACGCGCCGTTTGCGTCCAGAACCCCGGGCTTTTCGGCCCCTGCCTCACCGTAGCGTATGAATTTCATCCCGATCCCTCCTGATTTGCGATTTGCCGACACCCTACTTGCGGCGCGGGAAAGGGCAAGCTCTGGCGATGCGGCGCGCGGGCCCTATGATCGGTGGCATGGCACAGGCGCAGGTTCTGACATTTACGGATCGGGGCATTTACTGCCCGGCGGGCGATTTCTTCATCGACCCGTGGCGCCCGGTGGACCGGGCTCTGATCACGCACGCCCATGCCGATCATGCGCGCTGGGGGCATGGCCGGTACCTTGCGACCCATGGCAGCCTGCCCGTGATGCGCCACCGCCTGGGCGACATCACCGCCGAAAGCGTGGGCTATGACGAAACCCGCCGTATCGGCGATGCCACGGTCAGCTTTCACCCGGCGGGACATGTGCCCGGCTCGGCCCAGATCCGGGTCGAGGTCGCGGGCGAGGTCTGGGTGGTGTCGGGCGATTACAAGCTGGGGCCGGACGGCCTGTGCGAGGAATTCGAACCCGTCCGCTGTCACAGCTTCATCAGCGAATGCACCTTCGGGCTGCCGGTCTTTCGCTGGCATCCGCAGAACCAGGTGGCCGGCGAGATCCTGGACTGGTGGCAATCGAACGCATCGCAAGGCCGGTTCAGCCTGCTGGGGGCCTATTCGCTGGGCAAGGCGCAGCGCCTGTTGCACATGCTGCGGGATGGGCCGGGGCCGATCCTGACCCATGGCGCGGTCGAGAACGTGAACGAGGTGCTGCGCGCGCAAGGGCTGGCCCTGCCCGACACGGTCCGCGTGACGCCCGACCTGGATGCCAAGGCCCATCCCGGCGCGCTGGTGATCGCGCCGCCCTCAGCGTTCGGTAGTTCCTGGGCCCGACGGTTCGCACAGGCCAGCACCGGATTCGCCAGCGGTTGGATGCAGTTGCGCGGCGTGCGCCGCCGCCGTGCGATGGACCGCGGCTTTGTCGTGTCCGACCATGCCGACTGGCCCGAACTGCACCGCGCCATCAAGGAGACTGGCGCAGAAAATATATATGTAACGCATGGTTACACGGATATCTTCGCGCGCCACCTGAACGAAATCGGCTACAACGCCCGGGTGGTCCCGACCGAGTTCGGAACCGACGAGGACGGTGCGGAGGACGCGGCATGAAACGCTTTGCCGCGCTCTTTACCCAGATCGACCAGACAACCAAAACATCACGTAAAACCAGCTTGTTGCGCGCCTATTTTGAAACCGCCCCAAAGGATGACAGGCTTTGGACGGTGGCGCTGCTGTCGGGGCGGCGGCCAAAACGCGCGGTAACGACCACGCGGTTGCGCGAATGGGCGGCCGAGCGGGCCGGCATCCCGTTGTGGCTGTTCGAAGACAGCTATGCCATCGTCGGCGATCTGGCCGAAACCATCGCCCTCGTCCTGCCCCCGCCCAACCGCCGGGACGACCACAGCCTGACCGAGATGATCGGCCGTCTGCGCGCGCTCGGGGCGCTTGACGAAGCCGCGCGCAAGCCGGTGATCCTCGATCTGTGGGACGGGCTCGACCAGACCGAACGGCTGGTGTTCAACAAGCTGCTGACCGGCGGGTTCCGTATCGGCGTCAGCCAAAAGCTGATGACCCGGGCGCTGGCGCAGGCCCTTGACCGCGACGAGGCCGAGATAGCCCACCGCCTCATGGGCGACTGGAGCCCCGACAGCACCGACTGGCACAGGCTGATCGAAGCCGAAGACGCCAGTGCCGACCTGTCGCGCCCCTACCCGTTCGCCCTGGCCCATCAGGTCGATGACGCCCCGCACGTGCTGGGCCCGATCGGCGACTGGCAGGCCGAATGGAAATGGGACGGCATCCGCGGCCAGCTGATCCTGCGCGAAGGGCAGCACTTCACTTGGTCCCGCGGCGAGGAATTGATGACCGACCGCTTTCCCGAATTCGCCCGCGCCGTCGACTTCCTGCCGTCCGGCACCGTGCTGGATGGCGAGATCGTGGCATGGGACGGCGACCAGCCCCTACCCTTCAACGCGCTGCAGAAACGTATCGGGCGCAAGACGGTGCCGAAAAAGCTGCTAAAAGACGCGCCCGTGATCATGCTGGCCTATGACCTGCTTGAAGATCGGGGCCACGACCTGCGCGACCGCCCGCTTTTGGAACGGCGCGCGGCGCTTGAGCGTCTGCTTTCGGGCCTGCCGGGCGACGCACCTGTACGCGCCTCGCCCGTGATCGAGGCGCGGGATTGGGACGACCTGGCGCGCATCCGCGCCACCGCCCGCGATGCCCGCGCCGAGGGGCTGATGCTGAAGCGGCGGAAAAGCCCTTATTTCGTGGGCCGCAAAAAGGGCGATTGGTGGAAATGGAAGCTCGACCCGCTGACCATCGACGCGGTGATGATCTATGCGCAGGCGGGCCACGGGCGGCGCGCCAACCTGTTCACCGATTTCACCTTTGCGGTCCGCGACGGTAACGCGCTGGTGCCGTTCACCAAGGCCTATTCGGGCCTGACGGATGCCGAGTTCCGCCAGATCACCGCCTGGGTGCGCAAGAACACCACCGAACGTTTCGGCCCGGTGCGTCAGGTCAAGCCGCACCATGTTTTCGAAATCGCCTTCGAAGGCATCCAGCGCAGCCCGCGCCACAAATCGGGCGTGGCGCTCAGGTTTCCGCGCATGGCGCGGTGGCGGCAGGATCTGTCCGTCGACGATGCCGACACGCTCGATCACCTGCACGAGATGCTGAACATCTATGGCTAGGGTTGAGGCCCGCCGCCCCGCACCATATGTCTTGGCGCAAGCGACAGAACAAAGGACCGCACAATGCTCCACCTGCCCTTCCCCGTCCGCGATGCAAATGCCTCATCCGGGTCCGACAATCTCGGTGACCTGCCCGAATGGGATCTGAACGATCTCTACAAGGGCGAGGACGACCCGCAGTTGCAAAAGGATCTGGACTGGCTGGAACAGGAATGCGCCGCCTTCGCCGCCGATTACGAAGGCAAGCTGGATACGCTGGATGCCGGGGGCCTGCTGACCTGCGTCCACCGCAACGAAAAGATCAGCGCCATTGCCGGACGCATCATGTCTTTTGCCGGACTGCGGTACTACCAGCTGACCACCGATGCGGGCCGTGCCAAGTTCCTGTCGGATTGCCAGGAAAAGATCACCAACTTCACCACGCCGCTGGTGTTCTTCACGCTCGAACTGAACCGGATCGAGGATGCTCGGCTGGACGCGATGCTGGCGGATAACGCCGATCTGGGCCGCTACCGCGCGGTTTTCGACCGGATTCGCGCGATGAAGCCCTATCAGCTGTCCGACGAGTTGGAAAAATTCCTGCACGATCTGGGCGTGGTGGGCGACGCCTGGGAACGGCTGTTCGACGAAACCATCGCGGGGCTGGGCTTCGAGGTCGATGGCGAGCCGCTCAACATCGAAGGCACGCTGAACCTGCTGACCGACCATGACCGCAACAAGCGCGAGTCCGCGGCGCGCGAGCTGGCCCGCGTTTTCGACATGAATATCAAGACCTTCGCCCGCGTTCACAACACGCAGGCCAAGGAAAAGGAAGTGATCGACCGCTGGCGCGGCATGCCCACCGCACAAACCGCGCGGCACCTGTCGAACGATGTCGAACCCGAAGTGGTCGAGGCGCTGCGCAACGCGGTCGTTGCGGCCTATCCGCGCCTCAGCCACCGGTATTACGAGCTCAAGCGCAAGTGGCTGGGCCTGGATCGCATGCAGGTCTGGGACCGCAACGCCCCCCTGCCGATGGACGCGCCGCGCACCGTGGGCTGGGACGAGGCCCGCGCCATCGTGACCGAGGCCTATGCCGGGTTCGATCCGCGCATGGCGGACCTGTCCGAACCGTTCTTCACCAAGGGCTGGATCGACGCGGGCGTGAAACCGGGCAAGGCGCCCGGCGCCTTCGCGCATCCCACCGTCACGGATGTGCACCCCTATGTCATGCTGAACTATCTCGGCAAGCCGCGCGACGTGATGACCCTTGCGCACGAGCTGGGCCACGGCGTGCACCAGCGGCTGGCGGCAGATCAGGGCGAAATGCTGTCCTCCACACCGCTGACCCTGGCCGAAACGGCTTCGGTCTTCGGCGAGATGCTGACCTTCCGCAAGATGCTGGAAAAGGCCAAGGATGATGGTGAGCGCAAGGTCTTGCTGGCGGGCAAGGTCGAGGACATGATCAACACCGTCGTCCGGCAGATCGCGTTCTACGATTTCGAATGCAAGCTGCACGAGGCGCGTCGCGGCGGCGAACTGACACCCGACGACATCAACGACATCTGGATGAGCGTCCAGGGCGAATCCCTCGGTCCGGCATTCGACTTCATGGACGGGTACGAAACCTTCTGGGCCTATATCCCGCATTTCATCCACTCGCCCTTCTACGTCTACGCCTATGCGTTCGGCGACGGGCTGGTGAATGCGCTTTACGCGGTCTACGAGGAATCGCCCGCAGGGTTCCAGGACAAGTATTTCGAGATGCTCAAGGCGGGTGGCTCCAAGCATCACAAGGAACTGCTTGCGCCCTTCGGCCTGGACGCGTCCGATCCGAAATTCTGGGATAAGGGCCTGTCGATGATCGAGGGCATGATCGACGAGCTCGAAGCGATGGAGGGGTGAGCGTCACGCTTGCCCCGCTGACGCAGACGGATTTCGGCAGGGTGGCGCATATCAGCGTCCACCCGGACCAGATCCGGTTTTCCGGCACCGTGGCCGAGGCTTTCGAAACCGACGAGGACGGCGTCGATTTCCACGCGATCCCGCAGGGACGCGACGCGGTCGGTTTCTTCAAGATCGACCGCCATTACCCCCAAACCTACCCGTTCGCCCGGCCGGGCGAATTGGGCCTGCGTGCCTTCATCGTCGATGCAGCGCGGCAGGGCGAGGGCCTGGGCAAGGCGGCGATCCGCGCACTGCCCGCCTATCTGCGCGACCTCTACCCCAGCGCCCCGGCTGTCGTGCTGAGCGTGAACTATTCCAACCCTCCAGCCATCCGCGCCTACCTGTCGGGCGGTTTCGCGGATACCGGCGAGATGTGGCCGCACGGATCGGCGGGGCCGCAGCATGTCATGCGCCTGCCCCTCTGACTTCATCTTGCCGAAAATACTCGGGGGTTTGGGGGCAAAGCCCCCAATCCTGACCGTGCCGGCCGGCGCGGCCTCACTTCAACTGGCTGTCCTTCGATCCGCGGCGGTTGATCCCGCCCCGTGCCTTGTAGGCCCCGTCGCGTTCGGATGCGCAATCCACGCACAGCTTGACGCCGGGGATCGCCTGGCGGCGCTTTTCGGGTATCTCTTCGCCGCATTCGGCGCATTCGGCCAGGCTGTCGCCCACGGGTTTCGGGCGGGCCTGCATCCGTTTCAATTCGTCCTCGATCGAGGCTTCGATCTGTTCGCTCACCGCGCCGTCGCGGGCCCATCCTCCGGCCATGGCTGCCTCCTGTTCCTGGATGGATCGTAACGCAATCCGGCAAGGGGCGCCACGTCAGGCTTGGCGCGCAGGCGATTTCACAGCACCCTCGCCAAAACAATCGGAGGGATTCATGCGTATTCTTGTGCGGGGCCTGTTGGGGCTGCTTCTGCTGGCCGTCATCGGGCTGGCCGGTTTCTTCACCTTCGCGCCGGCCTATGTCGAGGCGCAGCGAAATCCCGTCATCCCGCACGATCCCTATCCCGTCAGCGATGCGGCGCGCGCGCTCCATGACAGCCTGGTCGTGGGCGACTGGCATGCCGACCCCCTGTTGTGGAAGCGCGACCTGTCAAAGCGCGGCACGCGCGGCCAGGTAGATATCCCGCGCCTGATAGAAGGCGGCGTCGCCGTGCAGGTCTTTACCGCCGTCACCAAATCGCCCGCGGGCCAGAATTACGAGGAAAACAGCGCCGAGGCGTTCGACAACATCACGCTTCTGGCCTTTGGCCAGCTTTGGCCGATGCGCACCTGGACCAGCATTTACGAGCGCGCGATCTACCAGGCCGAAAAGCTGCACCGGTTCGAGGCCCGGCTGGACGGCACGCTGCGGATCATAAAGTCCCGCGCCGATCTGGACGCTGTGCTGGCGGCGCGTGCGGCGGGGCAGGACGTGGTCGGCGGCATCCTCGGGGTCGAGGGGCTGCACCCTCTCGAAGGGGACATGGCCAAGCTTGACGGGCTTTACGCGGCGGGCCACCGGGTGTTCGGGCTGCAGCATTTCTTCGACAACGCACTGGGCGGGTCGCTGCACGGCATCGGCAACAAGGGCCTGACGGAATTCGGCCGGCAGGTGGTGGCGGAACTGGCCCGCCGGCCCGTGATCATCGACGTGGCCCATTCCAGCCCGCAGGTCGTCGAGGATGTTCTGGCCCTAACGGACGTTCCCATCGTGCTGTCGCATTCAGGCATCCATTCGCATTGCCCGGTCAAGCGCAACCTGACCGACGACCTGATGCGCCGCGTGGCGGCAACGGGCGGGGTTATCGGCATGGGCTATTGGGCCGATGTCGTGTGCGGGCCGATCACGCCGGACGGCATCGCAGACATGATCCTCGCCGCGATCGACGCGGTCGGCGAGGATCATGTCTCGCTCGGGTCGGATTTCGACGGCTCGGTCGAAACCGCGTTCGACACCTCGGAACTGCCCGCGCTGACACATGCGCTGCTGCAAAAGGGACTGAGCGAGGCGCAGATCGCCAAGGTGATGGGCGGCAACATGCTGCGCGTGCTGCGCGCCCGGCTGGAATGAGGCCCTAGACCGCCAGAACCTCGTCAAGATGCGCGGGAAGATCGGCCAGCGGAAGCTTGGTCAGATCCTTGTCCAGATCCGCGCGCAGCGCCGATTTCAGCGCATCGGGCATGTCATCGCGCAACGCGCCCAGCATTTTGGGGGCAGCCGCCACGACCAGACGGTCATAACCTTGCGCCGCGAATATCCGCGCGGTTTCCTCCATCACCAGCTCGGCGAAATCCTCGCGTTGCTGGCGCCGTTCCGATGTGGGGCGCTCAAAACCGTGATGCGCCATGCCCGGCCCGCCGCGCTGGCTGCCCGGCGCATCGGCATAGCGGGCGCTGATTTCGCCCAGGTCGTCCACGGCATATTCCGCCACTTCGGCAATGCCCTTGCCGACGCCCGTGTTCTCGCAAAGACGCATCTTCTTTTCACTCGCTAAAAGGATCAGGGTGCGGATAGGTTTCATGCCAATCCTCCTTTTGTTGGGTTCCTGGAACGAGTCTGTGCATGAAGAACGCACCGTTCAATGATCTGTGTCAGATCGCGTAACCCGTGGCACGAACCCGCCGCAACACTTGCGCGACCAATGCGTCGGACCCCGCGTTCACGCAATTCAGCCCGAAATACCAGTAGACATACTTGGCGTACTGGCGCGACGGCGCGGGTGCCGCCAGCGCGGCAGACAACTTTTCCGCGGTCTGCGCGGTGGTGGCGATGTGGTGAAAATCGGTTTTCCCGCACAGAATCACCGGCTTTCGATGCAGATAGGCCTCGATCCCGACGGCCGAGTTGATCGTGACCACCTTGTCTGACACCGCGATGATGTCATGGATGTTGCCGCTGCTGATGCACAGACGGGGATGCGCGTCGCGCAGCGCGATCAGCCGGTCGTAGACGGAGCTGTCCAACTCGCGCGGGTGGGGTTTGACGATCACCGGCCCATCGGTTGCGGCCAGCACGGCCTCAAGCATGGTCCAGCGATCCAGAAAGCAGGTTTCCCCCACGATTCGGTGGGATTCGGATTGCAGGAATACCGCCGCCTGCGCCTGCGGCAGGGCCTCGGGTTGTTGCGGCTGTTCGTAACGGGACTGACGGGCATCGACCAAACGCTTGCGCAACCGCCGGAAAAACGCGGCGGCCTTGTCGGCGTCGATCCGCGCGGGGCGAAACGGCTTGTCCGCAATAGACGAAAACGCCCGTATCCCCTGCGGGTCGAGGTTCCAGAATGGATAGACATAGGCGATGCCCGCATTCAGCGCGCGGGGATGCCGGACCTGTCCGTGATTGACGATGTGAAAGGCCGTGTCGCGCTCGATCGCGGCGGGCAACGCGTCACGGTCGATAGCAACCGCGCGCCAAACGATCCCGGCCTCGGCCAGACCCGTCGTCAGCTTGCGATAAAACGGCAGCATGGCCGACGGGTCGGCCACCCAGTCGCGCGGCAGGTGAAGGACGATCTTCTGGCTCATTCCCGCCATAGGATCGCGCCGGCCACGCAAAGACAAGGCCCCGCGCGTTGCCGCACGGGGCCTTTTCCTGTGTGTTGCGCCCGAGGCCTTACGCGGCGGGCAGCATGCCCTTTTCGGAGGCCAGTTCGCGCATGCGTTCCTGCAGCTTTTCGAAGGCGCGCACCTCGATCTGGCGGATGCGTTCGCGGCTGACATCGTATTGCGCGCTCAGGTCTTCCAGGGTCACGGTTTCCTCGCTCAGCCGGCGCTGGGTCAGGATGTCCTTTTCACGATCGTTCAGGACTTCCATTGCCTGGGCCAGCAATTCGCGCCGGGCCTGCAATTCGTCGCGTTCCTCGTAATCGGCGGCCTGGTCGGCGTCTTCGTCCTCCAGCCAGTCCTGCCACTGCATGGTGCCTTCGCCTTCCTGCCCCACGGTGGCATTCAGCGACGCATCCCCGCCCGACATGCGGCGGTTCATGCTGATGACCTCGTCCTCGGTCACGCCCAGATCATGCGCGATCTGCTTGACGTTGTCGGGATGCAGATCGCCGTCTTCCAGCGCACCGATGCGGGCCTTGGCCTTGCGCAGGTTGAAAAACAGCTTCTTCTGCGCCGATGTGGTGCCCAGCTTCACCAGGCTCCAGGAGCGCAGGATGTATTCCTGGATCGAGGCGCGAATCCACCACATCGCATAGGTCGCAAGGCGGAACCCCTTTTCGGGGTCGAACCGCTTGACCGCCTGCATGAGGCCGACATTCGCCTCCGAGATGACCTCGGCCTGGGGCAGGCCATAGCCGCGATAGCCCATCGCGATCTTGGCGGCGAGCCGCAAATGCGACGTGACCATCTTGTGCGCGGCTTCGGCGTCTTCCTGCTCGACCCAGCGCTTGGCCAGCATGTATTCCTCTTCCGGTTCCAGAAGGGGAAATTTGCGGATTTCCTGAAGATACCGGTTCAGACCGCCTTCGGGCGTCGGTGCCGGCAGATTTGCATAGTTGCTCATTTTCCCTGTCCCCTCCTCAATGTTTAAGGGCTTAACATAGCAGATAGGAAGCTATGCGCCCCGTTTCAAGGGTCTGTTTCCACTATACGGAACATGGGCAGCCTTCCGTCGCTTTGCCCGTCTTGTGACAGCACGCTCACGCGGTTGTGCAAAGGGTTTCAGCCCCGCAGCGCAGCCAGCAATCCGGCAAAGTCGGCCGGCAATTCCGCCTCGAACCGCAACGCATCGCCGCTGACAGGATGTTCGAACCCCAGCACTGCGGCATGCAGCGCCTGGCGCGGAAAGGCACGCGCGGCCGCGACCGCCTTGGGCGGAAGCGCCTTTTCCGACAGCTTGCGCCGCCCGCCATAGACGGGATCGCCGATCAGGCCATGACCGGTATGGGCCATATGCACCCGGATCTGATGGGTCCGGCCGGTTTCCAGCCGGCATTCGACCAACGCAGCCACGGGCGGTTGTCCGAACCTTTCCAGAAGACGCACCCGCGTGACCGCGTGGCGCCCGCCCTGGAATAGCACGGCCTGTTTCTGCCTATCCGTCTTGTGCCGGGCCAGATGCGTGGTGATCTTCATCACCCCGCCCGGTTCGAAACTGACGCCGCGCACCCCCTGCAGGCGCGGATCGGCCTGATCGGGCACGCCGTGGCATATCGCCAGATAGGCGCGGTCGACCGTGTGCTTTTCGAACTGCGCGGCCAGCCCGTGATGCGCCCGGTCGGATTTCGCCACCACCAGCAGGCCGCTGGTATCCTTGTCGATCCTGTGGACGATGCCGGGCCGCTTTTCCCCCCCGACACCCGACAGCGTGTCGCCGCAATGATGCAGCAGCGCGTTGACCAGCGTGCCACCGGGACTGCCGGGCGCGGGATGCACCACCATCCCGGCGGGCTTGTTGATGACGATCAGGTCGTCATCCTCGTACACGACATCGAGTGCGATATCCTCGGCGCCGATATGGGTTTCGGCGGCCTGCTCGACGGTGATCTCGACGATGTCGCCCTCAGCCACCTTGGCCTTTGGGTCCGTCGCGGGCGCACCGTTCAACCGCACGGCCCCGTCAGCGATCAGGCGGGCCAGCCGCGTGCGCGATAGTGCAGCCGCCTCTGGCACATCGCGCGCCAGCGCCTTATCAAGGCGGGGCGGCGGCTCGGCGCCGATACGCACGGTGACAAGGGTGCTTTGCATGGATGACCTGCCCCAGCCGGAAGAACCGGCAAACCTGAAATTCCTGCGCCTTCTGGTGACGACCCTGACGGCGGTGATGATCGTGGGCGTCATAGTGGTGATTGCGCTGCTTGTCACCCGTTTGCGCGACCAGGGCCCCACCCTGCCCGACCAGATCTCCCTGCCCGCCGGCGCCAGCGCCCACGCCTTTACCCAGGGGGACGGATGGTTCGCGGTGGTCACTGATGACGACCGCATCCTGATCTACAACGCGACCACAGGCGCCTTGCAGCAGGAAATCACGGTAACGGCGGGGGAATGATGGTACCGCCTCCCTGGCTTGAACAGGGGACCTCTGGATCCACAATCCAGCGCTCTAACCAACTGAGCTAAGGCGGCACTGACGGGCGATTTAGCGGGCTGCGTGCGCGATTGCAAGAGCGTTGACCCGTTTTTCTGCACCCCGGCTACAGGTCGATTTCCCAAGCCTGTTCCACAAGATCGACGCCGAAATTATGCACCGGTTCCGACCGGGTGCAGCGCCAGCCGTGACCGGCATAAAGCGCACAGGCTGCCCGGTGGCTTTCGTGCGTCCAAAGCGCCATGCGCCTGTAACCCCGCGCCCGCGCCCAATCCATGCAGGTCTGCAGCAGCCGGTGACCCAGGCCCAGCCCGCGCGCGCCCGGCACGATCAGGAAAAGGCGCAGCTTGGCGGTTTCGGCGTCCTGGCGCACACAGAAAATGCTGCCCAGCCGCTCGCCGCCCCGCCACGCGATCCAGGCGCGTTCGCAGGTGGGATCGTGATCGCGGATATAGCCGGCCAGGATTTCCGCAACCAGCGCCTCGAAGGTTTCGTCGAACCCTTCCTCAGTGGCGTAAAGCATCCCGTGCTGCTGGATCAGCCAGCCCGCATCGCCGATGGCAAGGTTGCGCAGTTCGATATCTTCCATGATCCGCATCTGACCCCGCCGTGGCTTGCCAAGCAAGGGCGAAAGCGATAATCGCCCCTTCCAGACCAAGGAGACGCCAGATGGGCATCAACACCGAACGCGATATCCAGGCCAACCTGCAGATCGGGCCGACCGATCAGGGGATGGTGCGCCTGTTCATCGAGGCCGACGGCATCGAGATCCCGATGGATTTCGATCCCGAAGAGGCCGAAGAAATCGCCGAGGAAATCCGCGCAGCCGCCCGCATGGCACGCGGCGTCAAACCGCGAAAGTGAAATCGGGGTCGCGCAGCGCCTGAAGACGCCTTGCGGCGTGGGTTGCGAATTTCTGCGTCAGAACCTTGCGCCGCGCGGCGGCCAGTTTCGTCTCGGGGCCCATGCGGATGATCTCGGCGTCCCAGGCATCGGCCAGGATCAGCCCGGTCTCGGGCGGCAGCAACTCGGTCGGGAAATCGGCATCCACCGCCCAGAAATACCTGTCGCACCATTCCAGGTAGCCTTGCCATTTGCTGTCCGACTGAAAGTCGGCCCGGCAGGATTTGCATTCGACCACCCAAAGCTCTCCCTTGGGGCCCAGCCCCATCACGTCGACGCGCAGTCCGCGCGCGGGCACGAATTCCTCGATCGCGGCAAAGCCGTGGCTGGCAAGATGCCGGCTGACGCCGCGCGCCAGAAGCTGTCCGGGTTGGGTTCGGTCGGTCATGCGGCAATGATGAACATATCGTGAACAAATGCAACCCCTTGCCGTGCGGCCCACAAGAGACTACGTAGCGAATTGGCGGGTGCTGCTCTTCTCGTGAGACGGTTGCATTCCGGTGGCCTTAAGCAATTCCGAGGGAGTTGGCTCTGTCCGGGCCCTGGTCCGGTTACCTGACGCCCACCTGTATATACAGGTCCTCGGGAATGAGATAACCACACGGTCGCTGCGGGCCCGCCACTTTTTCCAACAATGTCCGGTAATGCGTGATCAGCGGCGGCGCGGGGCGCGCGCGGCCGATCTGACCATCACGGGGCGCGTCATATCCACCCGAACGGGGCTGCGATTGCCGCCGCGCGGTTCGTCGTCGTCATCGTCCTTCATGCGCATTACGGCGATCCCGAACTGCACGCCGGCAAAGACGATGCCATTGGCCAGCCAGAGCACGAAAACGGCCAGAAGACCCTTGTCGGAATGCGTCACCAGATGCCACAGGTTCGCGACGTTGAAATACAGCATCATGCCGACGAATCCCCCGGCAATCGCGAATCCTATCGCGACGTTGACGATGTAGAGCCGAATGAGCCTTGGCATGGTAATCTCCTGAGCAGGCACTACCAAGGATAAGCCTGCCCTTTCCCTGTGCAACCCCTAACGCGTTTCAGACCGGATAATCGGCCGGTTTTGGCCGCAACTGCGCTGATTTGCTGCAGCAAAGCCGGTATAGTTCATGCTTGGGTAAGGGTGCGATTTCTATGCTCAGGCCCGCCTGTGAACGGAGATTTCGGATGTTGCGCCTGCTTGCCTTTGCACCTGCCATGGGGATGATCAGCCCCAGCCCGTTTTCGGTCAAGTCGCTGGCGCTGCTGGAAATGAGCGGCCTGCCCTACGAACGTGTGAACGGCGATCCCCGCCGCGCACCCAAGCGCAAGTTGCCGGTGCTTGATGATGCGGGGCGGTTGGTCGCGGACTCGCATCTGATCCAGGCGTATCTGGCCCGGGTCCAAGGCTTTGACCCGGATGCACACCTGACGGACGAAAACCGCGCGGTTTCGACGGCATTCCGCGCGCTTGTCGAAGATCAGCTTTACTGGGTGCTGGTCTATGCGCGTTGGATCGAAAATCCGAAGGTGGCGCGCGACGCGTTCTTTGCGACGCTGCCGGCACCTTTGCGCAGCACTATCTTCGGCATCGTCCGCCGGCAGGTGCGCGCCGCCCTGCACGGGCAGGGCCTTGGGCGGCATGACCGCGCGCAGGTCTATCGCATTGGCGCCGAGGGCGTGGCCGCCCTTGCCGAGCATCTGGGCGACAAGCCCTACTTTCTGGGCGGGCGGCCCAGCGGCATAGATACGGCCCTGTTCGGCTTTCTGGAAAACGTGATCACCCCGCCGCTTGAAACGCCGCTGAAAGAGGCGGTGATGAGCTATCCAAAGCTTGTCAGCTATCGCGACAGGTTCGAAGCGGCACAAGTGCCGGCGCTGCGCGACAAGGCGGCTCAGAACGCTTCGGGGCGCGCCTCGCGGGCCATGTGATCCAGAACGGCGTTGACGAAACCGGCCTCGCGGCCTTCGGGGAAAAAGGCGCCCGCGATATCCACGAATTCCTTGATGACCACCTTGGGCGGCGTGTCCTGTGACACGAGTTCGGCACCGGCGGCACGGAACAGTGCGCGCAGCACCGAGTCGATGCGCCCCAGCGGCCATTTGGCGACAAGCGCGCGGTCGGTCATGTGGTCGACCTTGGATTGCCAGTTCACCGCCTCTTCCACCAGCGCGCGGAACAGGTCGGGATTGCCCTCGGCCATCTCGTCGCCTTCATAGATGGCGCCGAACCGGTGATCGAGAAATTCCTGCACCACCGCATCGACGGACTGGCCGGATTTCTCCATCTGGAAGAGCGCCTGAACGGCATAGAGCCGGGCGGCGGATTTCATCTGACGGCGGGCATCGCCCTTTTGCGCGGAACGGCTGGTCATGCGGAGGTATTGTCCTTGGATTGCCCCGCGATCTGGTATTCGTCGCGTGCGGGCTGGAACCCCACGCCGGCGCGGGGCGCGCCCCACTTACGGGCAAGCGCGACCAGATGCAAGGCCGCAGCCGCCGCGCCGCCGCCCTTGTTCTGATCCTTGGGGTCGGCGCGCACTTCGGCCTGCTTGCGGTTCTCGACCGTCAGGATGCCGTTGCCGATACAAAGCCCCTGCAGACCCAGCAGGGTGATGCCGCGGCTGGAGTCGTTGCAGACCGTGTCATAATGGGTGGTTTCACCCCGGATCACGCAGCCAAGCGCCACGTAGCCGTCAAAGTTGCTCAGCCGTTCGGCCATGCCGATGGCTGTCGGAATTTCCAGCGCGCCGGGCACTTCGACGATGTCCCAGGTGCCGCCGGCGGCCTCGATCTCGGCGGTGGCGCCTGCGATCATGTTGTCGGCGATGTCCTTGTAGTAGGGCGCGACCACGATCAGCAGCTTGACCGGCTTGTCAAAACTGGCACGCGGCAGGGTGTAGTGGGTTTCCGATCCAGCCATGTCACGCACCTCCGGTGATCTTGCGGGTTCCGGTGATTTCCAGGCCGTAGGCTTCGAGACCGACAACCTTGGGCGTGCCCGAATTGGTCAGAAGCTCCATCCGCGACAAACCCAGCGAGCTGAGGATCTGCGCGCCCAGCCCGTATTGGCGCAGGGTTTGCGGGCTGACCTCGCCCTCTTGCGCGATCTTCATTTCCAGATCGCGCAGAAGCACGACGACGCCGCGCCCCTCTTCGGCGATCTGGCGCATCGAGTCGGTGAATTCGAACGCGCGCCCCTTGGGGCCGGCACCGATCATGTCGCGCAGCGGGTCCAGCGCGTGCATCCGCACCAGAACCGGGGTGTCGCCTGTGATGTCGCCCTTGATCAGCGCAATGTGTTCGGCGCCCTGGGTTTCATCCGTGTAGACGCGCATCTGCCATTCCCCCCCGAATTCCGAGGTGACGGTCTGCTCGGTCTTGACCTTGACGAGGTTGTCGTGACGTCGGCGATAGGCGATCAGGTCCGAAATCGTCCCGATCTTGAGCCCGTGGCGCTGTGCGAAAGCCACCAGATCCGGCAGACGCGCCATCGTGCCGTCCTCGTTCATGATCTCGCAGATCACGCCTGACGGGTTCAGCCCGGCAAGGCGCGACACGTCGACCGCCGCCTCGGTATGGCCGGCGCGCACCAGAACGCCGCCGTCGCGCGCGCGCAACGGAAAGACGTGTCCGGGCGTCGCGATGTCCTGCGGGCCTTTCGCGGCGTCGATCGCCACCGCGATGGTGCGGGCGCGGTCATGTGCGGAAATACCGGTGCTCACGCCCTCGCGCGCCTCGATCGAGATGGTGAAGGCGGTTTCGTGCCGCGACGAGTTGTTGGTGCTCATCAGGTGCAGGCCAAGCTGGTCGACCCGGTCGCTGGTCATCGACAGGCAGATCAGCCCGCGGCCATAGGTGGCCATGAAATTGATCGCCTCGGGCGTGGCCATCTGGGCGGGGATCACAAGGTCGCCCTCGTTCTCGCGGTCCTCGTGGTCGACGAGGATGAACATGCGCCCGTTGCGGGCGTCTTCGATGATGTCCTCGATCGACGAGATCGCATCGCGCCAGTTTTCCTCGACCGGGCCCGGTGTTTCGTATTTCGCGCTTTCGGCCATGAGCATCCCCTGCGGCAACTTTCCCCGGCGAAATAACGCAGGGCGCGCGCGATGGCCAGAGGGACGGAGCGTCGCGCGCCAGATGGCGCACAGAAAAAAGGGGGGGCGCCCTGCCCCCCTTTTTCAGGATCACTTGGTGAATTGCCAGAGCGCCGGGATGAAGCTGTAGCTGTCGTCCTGCCGCAGCACATGGCCCACGCCGGGGAACGGGAAGTGATAGCCAAGGATCGCGATCCGGTCGGCCGCCGCCATATCCAGCAGCCGCATCCGGGTGGCGACCGTCTGCTCACCATCGGCGTCAAAGCCGTTGTACCAGTCGGGATGGGCAAAATTGGTATAGGCATGCGACATGGAATCGCCCAGCGCGATCAGTTGCTTGCCGCCGGATTCCACAACCACGCTCATATGGCCGGGCGTGTGGCCGGGCGTGTCGATCACCCGCACGCCCGGCACGATCTCGTCGTCGTTCCGCACGAAGGTCCATTCCAGCCCGTCCGCGGTGATCGAGTTGACCGCCCCCAGGACGAATTGCTGGTCTTCGGGCGGCACCTGGTTCACGAGGTCGTCCTGCATCCAGTAGTCGTGCTCGGCCTGGCCGATGAAATATTGCGCGTCGGGGAACAGGGGTTCGTCGAAGTCGTCACGGATGCCCCAGATGTGATCGGGATGCGCATGGGTGATGACGACATGAGTGATTTCGGACGGATCGATTCCCGCATTCTGCATGTTGGTCATCAGCCGCCCGACCGTGGGCAGGAACCTGCTGCCGGACCCCACGTCCACCAGCACCTTTGCATCGCCGCTTTCCACCAGCAGGTGGTTGGTGTGCGAATAGCCATCGACAGGCGACAGGTAGTGTTGTTCGAGAAACGCCTGCACCTCTTCGCGCGGGGCATTCACGCCCAGCCCTTCGGTCGGCAGGCTGAAGAAGCCGTCCGACAGGATGGTGATGCGGGCATCCCCCAGCGTGAACCGGAAATGCGCGGGGTTCGGTGTATCGGGCGCGCCCAGCTGCGCGCGCACGGCACCGGGCAGCGCAAAGGCCGGGGCCATCGCGGCGAGTTTCAGAATTTCGCGGCGCGTTGGTTTCAGAAGTGTCATGAAAGGCGTCCTCCCGTTCGAGCGTTTTGTCAAAGATAGGGCCGCGCGCGCTTAACGCAATGCGTTTTGCGAATATGTAAACGAATAGGCTTTGCGTGATTTCCCGCGGCAGCGATCAACTTTCGATTGTTGCCGCGCAAATTGCTGTCTAGCCTTGGCGGATGAACGGCGACCGCCCCATCCTTGGCATTACCCTCATGCTTGGGTTCTGCATCATCGCACCGCTTGCCGATGCGGTGGCAAAGCTGCTGGGCGCGGCTGTGCCCCTGGATCAGGTGCTGCTGTTCCGTTTCGGCATCCAGGCGGCGATCCTCATACCGCTGATCGCGGTGTCCGGCCGGATGTGGCGGATGCGCGGGCTGGTCATGTGGCTGGCTCTGTTGCGCACGATCATGCATATCACTGGCATCGGCATGATGTTCACCGCGCTGCAGTACCTTCCGCTGGCCGACGCGATCGCGATAAGCTTCGTAATGCCTTTCATTCTTCTTCTGCTTGGCAAACTCCTGCTGGGTGAAGAGGTCGGCCCGAGGCGCATCGCGGGGTGTATCGTGGGGTTCTGCGGGTCGCTTCTGGTGATCCAGCCCAGCTTTGCCAGCGTTGGCTGGCCCGCCCTGCTGCCGCTGGGCGTCGCCGTCAACTTTGCCCTGTTCATGCTGGTGACCCGCCGCATCGCCAAGGTGACCGATCCCGTCGGATTGCAGGCAGTGAGCGGGGTGATGGCCATCGCCATCCTTCTGCCGCTGCTGGCGTTCGGCCGGGACGGCGGGCTGAGCCTGAATGTCTCGGGCGGTTACGAATGGGGGCTGCTGCTGGCGATCGGCGTTCTGGGCACGCTGGCGCATCTGCTGATGACATGGTCGCTGCGCTTTGCGCCGTCGGCCACGCTGGCGCCGATGCAATACCTTGAAATTCCTTTCGCCACGCTGATCGGTTGGCTGATCTTCGCACATTGGCCCAACATGACAGCCGGGCTGGGCATCGCCATCACGATGGCCGCGGGATTGTACGTGGTGTTCAGGGAGCGGGCCACGAGCCAGGCGTTGCAAGCAGCGTCCGCACAAGCGGATCAAGCGCGTCTCTTGGCAGAATGAGCAACATGCCCGGCGCGGCGAAGCGAAGCCGTATCGGCCCGGTGGCAAGGTTCGATGTGCCCACGCGCGCATCGGGCGCGAAATCAAGACCGTCGATGGGCCAGTGCAACCCCTCCGACCAGCCATGCAGCGCCCGCATCGGGAACAGCGACACACGCGTGCCGGGGCGCAGGTCGATCGCCAGATCGGGCGGGCAAAGCGTTACAAGCTCATCCATGCCGACCAGAACGCAGCGGCGATGCGGGTGGCGCACCAGCGTATTGAAATTCGCAAGCTCGTGGTCGCGGCGCGCGCCCATGAAACCCGCCCCAAGGATCAGCGGCGCCTCGACCGAGCGCAGCGCCTTGTCGAAATCGGTGCTTTCCTGTTCGGGGATATGATGAAAGCGCGCGGGATCGATCTGCGCGCGCGTCGCGTCGTCGATGCTGTCCATGTCGCCGATCACCGCCAAAGGCATCTCGCCCGCCTTCAGGGCAAGAGCGGCCCCGCCATCGGCGGCAACGACGCCCGGCGCGTGCTTGCGCAGCGCCTGGAAAAGCCCCACATCGGCTTGACCCCCACCGACAAGGGTGAGCGGGGCGTCGGTTCGAACAATTTTATCAGTCATTGATGGATTAGCCACATTTCGGGAAACAAACCACATTCCGGCCACGAAATGATACGGTAAAAACCGAAGAATCGTTCACGTTTCGGCGTCACTGGGGTGCTAGATGTCGGTTCGCAGGCAATGAAAGGCGATGTGAACATGGTGAGCACGAGTAAAATCCTGACGGTTTCCTATGGCACGTTCTCGTGCACGCTGGAAGGCTTCGATGACTCGTTTGAGACAATGAAGGCAATTGCGGAATATTTCCGCGACCTTGCTGCCGACGATCGCTATTTCGGGGCCGAACCGCCGACGCCGGATGCCGAGATGCTGGCCCGGATCGCCGAGCGTGAAATCGCCCGCCGTGTCGAGGCGCGCGAGGAAAAGGGCGGCATCGTTCTGCGTGCATCCGACGCCGCCAAGCATGCGACACCCGCTTTGGGCGCGGCAACCGCGGACGCTGCTGCGCAGCCTGCCGAAACGCCTGAGCCCAGCGCCGAGCCGCAGGCCGACACCGCCGAGGCACCCACCCAGGCCGCGCCCATACTGGAAACGGAAGACGCGCCCGAAGCCATCGAGCCTGCAACCGAAGAGGCTGAAGCCCCCGAGGCGGCCGAAATCGACGAGGCCGAGCCCGAACCGCAGGCCGCGCCGGACATGCCCGAGGCAGAAGAAGCGCAAGCCGAAGCCGAGGAAATGGAAGAGGCCCCCGCCGAAGCCGAAACCCCGGTCGAGGAAGTCGCTGAAGACACCGTCGTCGAAGAAGCCGCGGAAGACACCGCCGCCGACGAGATCGAAGAGGTCGAAGCCGAAGAGATCACCCCTGCGGCTGTCCAGGCGGACGACAATTCGATTGCCGCCAAGTTGCAGCGCATCCGCGCCGTCGTTTCGCGCAATACGACCGAAGTCACCGACTATTCCGAAGACCAGCACGCCGACGCCTTTGTCGAACCGGAAATGGCATCGCTTGACGCGGTTCTGTCGGAAGAGCCCGAGGAAGAGGCGGCCGCCGAATTCGTAGAGGACGAAGATGGCGGCATGGCCGACATCATGGCCGAAACACACCCCGAAGAGATCGATGCCGACGAGGAAGGCGAGGCGGAAGACCTCGTCGACGAGAGCATCGAAAGCGAACCGGAGACCGCCGAAGAAGAGGCGCTCGACACGCTCGAGGCCGAATTGCAGGCGCTGGTCGAAGAGACCCCTGAAGTGATGGAAGAGGTCGAGGAAGAGGCAAGCGCCGAGGTTGACGAGGCCCTGACGCTCGAGCCCGAATCCCGGATTGAAGACGAAGACGAAGACGACGTGGCCAGCATCCTCGACAAGCTGGCTGGCCTGTCGGACGACGAACCCGCCGAAGCGCCCGTGTTCGACGAAGCCGAAGACGAGGACGTGCCTGTCGCCAAGGATGCGCCGGTTACAGAAGACGACCTGGAGGCCTTTCTTTCCGGGCTTTCCAGCGAAAGCGAAGAAGACAGCGCAGAACCCGAAGCGGAAGCTGCCGAAGTCGCGGAAGAGCCCGCACCGCTTCGAGCCCGCGTTCTCAAGATGAAGCGCGCCGATTTCGAAGAGGCGATTGCCCAGGGCCACCTGGAAGAATCCGACGAAGACGACGACGCGTGGGACGATGACTGGAACGCGCTGGACGACACCGACCTGTCGCCCGAGGAAGAGGCCGAATTGCAGGCCGAGCTGGCAGAGGTCGAGGCCGAGCTGGACGACGATGATGCCGATACGCTCGACCTCGATGACGACGCCGAAGGCGAGATCGACTCGATCTTCGCGGAAACCGAAGACGACACCCCCGACCTGCAGGACCGCCGCCGTGCGCGCGACCAGCTGGACGGGGCCGCCTCGGAAAGCGATATGTCCCGCCTGATGGCCAAGACCATCAGCGAAATGGACGAGCCTGAGTCGGCCAACCGCCGCAGCGCCATCCAACACCTGCGCGCCGCGGTCGCCGCAACGCGCGCCGACAAGGAAGCCGGGATCAGCAACCGCCCCGACACCATCGGCGAAGCGTTCCGCGAGGATCTCGCCAGCGTCGTGCGCCCCCGCCGCCCCCGCACCGAAGGCAGCGGCACCGCACGTCCGACCGAGCCCACGCGCCCCGCGCCGCTGAAACTGGTGGCCGAGCAGCGCATCGACGCCCCCTCGGCCCCGCAGGCCCCGGTGCGCCCGCGCCGCGTGTCGATGTCGGAAATCCGCGACGAACAGCATGAGGACGTCCATGCAGCCCAGGACTCGGAAGGTTTTGCAGATTACGCCGAAACGATGGGCGCGCATGATCTTCCCGAAATCCTCGAAGCGGCAGCAGCTTACCTGTCCTTCGTCGAAGGCCGCGATCAGTTCTCGCGCCCGCAGTTGATGACCCGCGCCCGCGCGGTCATAGGCGACGATTTCAGCCGCGAGGACGGGCTGCGCAGCTTTGGCCAGCTTCTGCGCCAGGGCAAGATCCAGAAGCTCAAGGGCGGCCGTTTCACCGTTTCGGAGGATATCGGCTTTCAGCCCGGCGCGCGGCGCGTGGGCTGAACTTCGCCTCACCTGAATTGAAAAGGCGGGCCAGATGGCCCGCCTTTGTCGTTTCTGTCATCAGTTTCCCTGATCGGGATCGTCCGGGTCGGGCTGCCCCACCCCGCGAAAGATGAAGCGGAACGGCAAGGCCCAAAGAAACCCCAATGCCACGTAGACCAGGAATTCGGCCCAGATCGGCGGGCGTTCCAGCATGTTCACGACGGTGACCGCCGCCACGACATAGGCCGGCAATCCGATCAGCAGGATCACCAGAGACCATCTTTTTCGGGCTTTGTAGCTCAGGGCCATCAGTCAGCGAATGGGTCCGTTACAAGGATCGTATCGTCACGCTCGGGTGACGTGGAAAGTAGCGCGACAGGGCATTCGATCAACTCTTCGACCCGGCGCACGTACTTGATGGCGTTGGCCGGCAGATCGGCCCAGCTCCGTGCGCCTTCGGTCGATTCCGCCCAGCCCTCCATTTCCTCGTAGACCGGCACGCAGCGCGCCTGCTGCTCGGCCGCTGTGGGCAGGTAGTCCAGCCGCTGACCATCGAGATCGTATCCCACGCAAATCTTGAGCGTCTCGAACCCGTCGAGCACATCGAGCTTGGTCAGCGAAATGCCGTTCACCCCGCTGGTGGCGCAGGTCTGGCGCACCAGGGCGGCATCGAACCAGCCACAGCGGCGCTTGCGCCCGGTCGTGGTGCCGAACTCGTGCCCGCGTTCGCCCAGGCGTTGTCCGTCGGCATCGTGCAGTTCGGTCGGGAACGGCCCCTCGCCCACGCGGGTGGTGTATGCCTTTACGATGCCCAGCACATAATCGATGGCGCCTGGCCCAACGCCGACACCGGTCGCCGCCTGCCCCGCGATCACGTTCGACGAGGTGACGAACGGATAGGTGCCGAAATCGATGTCCAGCAACGCACCCTGTGCGCCCTCGAACAGGATGCGCTTGCCGGATTTGCGCTTTTCGTTCAGCACCTTCCAGACGGGCGCCGCGTATTTCAGGATTTCCGGCGCGATTTCCTTCAGTTGCGCAACCAGCGCGTCGCGGTCGATCGGATCGACGCCCAGCCCCTTGCGCAGCGGATCGTGGTGCTGCAGCGCGCGGTCCACCCGCGCCTCCAGCGTGGCGCCATCGGCCAGATCCGCGACCCGGATCGCGCGGCGTCCGACCTTGTCCTCATAGCAGGGGCCGATACCGCGGCCGGTGGTTCCGATCTTGGTGCCCTTGCTGGCCGCCTCTTCGCGGGCGCGGTCAAGCTCGCCGTGGTAGGGCATGATCAGCGGCGTGTTCTCGGCGATCATCAATGTTTCGGGGGTGATGTCCACGCCCTGCCCGCGGATCGTCTCGATCTCTTTCAGCAGGTGCCAGGGGTCCAGCACGACGCCGTTGCCGATCACGCTCAGCTTGCCGCCGCGCACCACGCCCGAAGGCAGCGCATGCAACTTGTAGACAGTGCCATCGATCACCAGCGTGTGGCCGGCATTGTGCCCGCCCTGAAAGCGGCAGATCACATCGGCGCGCTCGGACAGCCAATCGACGATCTTGCCCTTGCCCTCGTCGCCCCATTGCGCGCCAACAACGACCACGTTTGCCATGTCACGACCCTTTCCTGACGGCAGAAACCGACGCCCCGTATAGCGGTGCGCGCGGGGCAGCGAAACCGGAAATTCGCCGCAGGCTGGACAGGCCGCGCCAGGCCGGGCAAAACTCGGTCCCGGACAACCGGAGGGTCACGATGGGATTTGTGTTGCGCTGGTTCGCGGCCTTCGGGCTTTTGTCGCTCACCTACAATCCGACGCAATGGAACTTTGCCCGATGGGCCAGCCGCGACTGGGGCGATCAGATGCCGCTCATCGTGCTGAGCGGGCTGTTGCTGCTTGTGGGCTACATCATCTACCTGCGCGCCACGCTCCGTTCGATCGGGGCATTCGGCATGGCGCTGGTGCTCGCGATCGTCGGGGCGTTGATCTGGGTTGCGCAGGATTTCGGCTGGCTCGATCTGCGCGATCCCACGCTCAACACCTGGATCGCGCTTGTGGCGCTGGCCACCGTCCTGGGCATCGGCCTCAGCTGGAGCCATGTGCGCCGCCGTCTGAGCGGGCAGTCAGACATGGACGATGTCGACGACTGAGCGCTTCATCTTGCCGAAAATACTCATTCCGGACATTGCCAACGGGCGCTTCGGTCCGGTCCGTCCTGCCCGCGCCACCGGCGGCCCGAGGCCCGCAGCCGCAGGCGCAGGGCCGAGACACCCTGCGCGCGCAAGCGCACAAATGGATCAGGCCAGCTTTACCGGCGCACCATGCGGGGTCGACAGATAGGCGTGTTCCCAGGCCGCGCGCATCGCCTCGACCGTGCCGGGGTCGGCCACGGACAGTTCGCCCAGCACCCCTTCCAGCGCCTCGAGCCAGGCATTGAAATAATCGTCACCGCCATCGAGCTCTTTCGACAGTCCGTGCCGCGCAAGGCTGGCGCCGAACCTCTCTGCCCAATCTGGCCAGGTGAACAGGCCGCGTTCATGCAGGTGCACCGTCAGCGCGAAAAGCTGGGCGTGCCAAGGTTCGGCAAAGACGGGTTCGGGCGGCGCGTCGGTCATGCGGGCTCCAGGTAGCTTTGCCAAAGATCGCAGGTCACCTCGTCGCCGGCGCGTTCCGGTGCGCCCCACAGCTCGGCCGCGTCGAAGACAACGGTGTACAGGTGCTCGGGCGACTCGCCCCTGCCGTGGGCATTGGCGTCGGGCAGCACATGCGCGCCGTGATGGTGCAGGATGCGGCCCACCGCGCCCGCCGCATAGGACGGCAGCCGCGTATGACCGCCGGCGACAAAGGCATTGCGCGCGGGCCGGCGGGTGCGCACGACGTCGCCCGGTGCAAACTTGGGCGCGGAATCCACAGGCCGGTCGGCAGGCCCGCCACGCGCCAGCGCGCCGGCCACGGCATCGGCCCGCAATTTGCGCCCGGACAGCGGGCTTGGCCCTGCGCCCTGCCCTGCCATCAGTTCGTCGCGGGTGACGACGCCGTTTTCCTCAAGCAGGTCCGCCAGCGCCGATATCCATTTCTCGTAATAGGAAAACCGCGCGTAATCCTTGGGCGACAGCCGTTCGCGCGCGTGTCGCGACGTGTCCAGGTTCCATTGCCCCAGCGCGCCCGCCGCCAGCGTGACGGCCAGCGCCCGCGCGTGCCAGTCCTCCTTGAACACGGGTTCGGGCGACGGATCGACAGGCCCGTCGCCGAACCGCCCGCCCATATCGTGCACGCGGGTCATTCCGGCCGCCCCGGCAGGCCGGTGCCGATCATGCTGTCGCGGGTGACCCAGGGGATCAGGTCGTCCTCGTTCAAACCATCGGTGCCTTCGGGGCGCATCGGGATCACGAGATAGCGCAGTTCGGCCGTCGAATCCCAGACGCGCACCCGCGTGTCCCCGGGAAGGGTCACGCCGAACTCGGCCAGCACCTTGCGCGGCTCGCGCACGGCGCGGGCGCGGTAGGCGTCGGATTTGTACCAGCCGGGCGGGATGCCAAGCAGCGGCCAGGGGTAGCAACTGCACAGCGTGCAGACGACCATGTTGTGCTGTTCCGGCGTGTTTTCGACCGCGACGATATGTTCACCTTGCCGCCCGTAAAAACCCAGCTCGGCCACGACGGCGGTCGCGTCCTCGAGCAGCGCGGCGCGGAACGCGGGATCGGTCCAGGCGCGGGCGACGACAAGCGCCCCGTTCTTGGGGCCGATGCGGTTTTCATAGGTGTCGATGATCTCGTCCAGGGCGGCGGGATCGATCAGGCCCTTTTGCGTGAGAATGGTTTCGATCGCCTTCACCCGCAACGCGGGATCGGGCGGCAAAACGGCATGGGCGTGATCGTGGTCATGGTGGTCGTGTGGCATGACCGCGATGATGCGACAGCAGCGCCTATCCTGTCCAGCCCGGGAATGACCGCTTGCCCCTTGGGCCAAAGACTATTACATGGCCCCTGATACGAATATCCGGCAAGCCGAGGCCCCATGGAAAACGTCATCCTTATCGTCCACCTTCTTCTCGCAATGTCGCTGATCGGCATCGTGCTGCTGCAGCGTTCGGAAGGCGGCGGTCTTGGTATGGGCGGCGGTGGCGGCACCGCGACCGGGCGGGCTCCGGCCACGCCCCTGGGCAAGGTCACCTGGCTGCTGGCAATCGGGTTCATCTGCACATCGCTGGCGCTGACGATCGTCGCGGCACAGAAATCCGCGGGCAGCTCGGTCCTCGACCGGATCGGCAACCAGCCCCGCACCGAAGAACCCGCAGATACTGCGCCCGCCCTGCCCACGGGCGACGGGCTGCTGCCACCCAGCGGCGGCGACAACGCACCACTGGTTCCGCGGGCCGACTGAGGCCCGCACAACACAACCGTTTGCGGAGTAGCACAGGCCCACAACAGCATCTTGCGGTCTGCTTGCGCAAACGATCCGAATCCTTTATGACTTGAGTCCCGTGATGCTGCGGCCTTTTGGGCCGGGCGGGCGCTCATTTTTCGCGACTTCACGGGGGACTGCCACGACATGGCTCGATTCATCTTTATCACCGGCGGCGTTGTGTCATCCTTGGGCAAGGGTCTGGCATCGGCCGCGCTTGGGTCGCTGTTGCAGGCGCGGGGCTTTTCGGTGCGGCTGCGCAAGCTCGACCCCTACCTGAACGTCGACCCCGGAACGATGAGCCCGTTCGAACATGGCGAGGTGTTCGTCACCGACGACGGTGCGGAAACCGATCTCGACCTTGGGCATTACGAGCGGTTCACCGGCGTGCCCGCGCGCATGACCGACTCGGTCAGTTCGGGGCGGATCTATTCCAACGTGCTGGAAAAGGAACGCCGCGGCGATTACCTGGGCAAGACCATCCAGGTCGTTCCCCATGTCACCAACGAGATCAAGGAATTCATCTCGATCGGTGAAGACGAGGTCGATTTCATGCTGTGCGAGATCGGCGGCACCGTCGGCGATATCGAGGGCTTGCCGTTCTTCGAGGCGATCCGCCAGTTTTCCCACGACAAGCCGCGCGGGCAGTGCATCTTCATGCACCTGACGCTGCTGCCCTATCTGGCCGCATCGGGCGAGTTGAAGACGAAGCCAACGCAGCACAGCGTAAAGGAATTGCAGTCCATCGGCATCGCGCCCGATATCCTTGTGTGCCGGTCCGAACAGCCGATCCCCGACAAGGAACGTGAAAAGATCGCGCTGTTCTGCAACGTCCGCAAAGAGGCGGTCGTCGCGGCCTATGACCTGAGTTCGATCTACGAGGCGCCGCTCGCCTATCACCGCGAGGGGCTCGACCAGGCGGTTCTGGACGCGTTCCAGATCAGCCCCGCCCCGCGCCCCGACCTGTCGAAATGGGAAGACGTGGTCGACCGCATCCACAACACCGACGGCGAAGTGAACATCGCCATTGTCGGCAAGTACACGCAGCTTGAAGACGCCTACAAGTCGATCAAGGAGGCGCTGACCCATGGCGGCATGGCCAACCGGGTCAAGGTCAACGTGAACTGGGTCGATGCCGAGGTGTTCGACCGCGAAGACGCCGCGCCCCATCTCGAAGGGTATGACGCGATCCTGGTGCCCGGCGGCTTTGGCGAACGCGGCACCGAGGGCAAGATCAAGGCGGCCGAATTCGCCCGCACCCGCAAGATTCCCTACCTGGGCATCTGCCTTGGGATGCAGATGGCCGTGATCGAGGCCGCGCGCAACGTGGCGGGCGTGACCACGGCAGGGTCCGAGGAATTCGACCACGAGGCCGGGAAAAAGCGGTTCGAACCGGTTGTCTATCACCTCAAGGAATGGGTGCAGGGCAACCAGAAGGTCAGCCGCAAGGCCAGCGACGACAAGGGCGGTACGATGCGCCTCGGCGCCTATGACGCGGTGCTCAAGGAAGGGTCGAAGGTGGCGCAGGTCTATGGCACCACGACGATCGACGAACGCCACCGTCACCGCTACGAGGTGGATATCAAGTACAAGGACAAGCTGGAATCGGCGGGCCTTACATTCTCGGGCATGTCACCGGACGGGCGTTTGCCGGAAATCGTCGAATGGTCGGATCACCCTTGGTTCATCGGCGTGCAATTCCACCCCGAACTGAAATCGAAACCCTTCGATCCGCATCCGTTGTTCGCCGATTTCGTGCGCGCCGCGGTCGAGGCGTCGCGCCTGGTCTAGACGCAAGCCGCCAAGGTCAGCCCAGGATCGGGCCCAGAAGCTCGCGCAGCAGACCGGGGCGCTTGTTGCGGTTCGCCGGCGCGCCAAGCGACCTGTCTGTCAGTGGGCTTTCCTTTTCGCAGGGCAACGGATCGTCATCGTCCTCGTTGGCGTCCTGAACGGCCTTCAGCGTAATGGGCATGAACAGCCGCGGGTCGAACACCCAGCGACCGTGACATCCTATTGCGCGGTCGTCTTCCTGCCGCTCGACCCATTCGAGGATGCGGGCGAACACATCGCCCAGCCCCTGATCGGGGTCCGGCAGGTAAAAACCGCTGACGACACGGCGGTGGATGGCATCCAGCACCTGGCATCTCGCCCGCTCTTCCATCGGGACACGGTCTTTGCGAACGTAGTTGAAATGTGCGGGATCGCCGTTGAAAAAGACGATCATCGCGGTTCCGAGGTCGAGCCCCTTTTGCGACATGGACCAACCCAGCTTGCGCATGTCGCCCGTCGCCCAGTCAAATCTACGCAGTGAGTCGCGCCGTTCTTGCGAACTGCCGCCGCGGATTTCCTGCAGAAGATCCTGCAAGTCGGAATCGGAAAGCTTTTCACCAGGTCTATGTGCCACAAGCACGTCCCTTCACCAAACATACGCGGTAAGGCTAGGATTGAAATGTGGTCAGATTTTGGAGGAGCTGTGACACGATCTGTCCTGGCCGGGATGTGCCTTGCCCTGTGCGCCGCGTCATCGCAGGCCGAGCCGCTGCGCGTCGTTCCTTATGATCGGCTTGCGGCGGAACTGGACGGCCGCATCGGGTTCGACGCCCTGCCCCGGCGCCCCGAACCGGGCCTGTCGCTGGATCATCCGCTGCCGGTCGATGGCGCGTGGGTGGGGGCCGCGTTCGCGGGACAGGCGGGCGTCGTCCGCCAGCCCGGCGACGGCGCGCGCCACGACGGCATCGGTGACGCGCGCGCCGATGCGCCGCTGCGCCTCGTGGGGCAAGGACCGGGCCAGGGGCTGGCCTTTGCGCATCACCGCGGCTTCGGGTCGGTTGCCGTCTTTCCCCTTGGTCCCGACGGGTTCGGCCGGATTTCGGGCCGTGGTGAAGGCGCGCTGGCGGTGTTGTTCGCGCAGGATCAACGCGCCGTGGGCCTGCGCATCCATTCGGACTATCCAGATCCGCTTGGCAGCCGGCAGACCGCCGCCGGTGATGTCGAAATCCTGATGATGGCACGCGATGGTCGGATGATCGGGCGTCATGCCGTGCGTCTGGGCCCCGGCATCACCGAAATCGGGCTGGAGCGCAGCGACGGGCAGCCCGGCATCGCGGGGTTCGTTCTGCTCAATACCGATCCGGGCGGCATTGCCGTCGACGACATACTTTTCGCCCGGGCGGCCCTGCTCGGGGCCGCGCCGCGCTTGACCGCGCCGGGACAGGCGCGCAGGATATCCACCGGAAAAGAACGAGAGACTGCAATGACCAAAGGCTACTGGGTGGCACATGTCCAGGTGGACGACCCCGAAATCTACGAGGAATACAAACGCGCGAACGCCGCACCCTTTGCAGAGTTCGGCGCGCGGTTCATCGTGCGCGGCGGCGAACAGCAGGTCCGCGAAGGCGAGGCGCGCGGCCGAACCGTGGTGATCGAATTTCCCACATACGAGGCCGCGCTGGCCTGCTTCGATTCGCCTGCCTACCAGCAGGCCAAGGCGATCCGCGATCCGATCTCGTCGGCGGACATGGTCATCGTCAAAGGGTATGACGGCTGATGTTCGAACGCCTGTTGTCGCGCTTTCGCGCCGGACAGCCTGCCCCTCTGCCACAACCCGATGCCGACCTTGCGCTCGGGGCGTTGCTGGTGCGCGTGGCGAAATCCGATCACACCTACCGGGTCGAGGAAATACAGCGCATCGACCGGCTGATCGCGCGCCTGTTCGAACTGAACCCCGTTCAGGCCGCCAAGATGCGCGCGACCTGCGAAAAGCTGGAAAAACAGGCCCCGGGCACGGGCCATTTCGCGCAACTCATCCATGACAACGTGGATCATTCACACCGGCTGGACGCGTTGCAGGCCATGCACGAGGTGATGATCGCGGACGGCACCGCCGTGGAAGAGGAGGTTGCGCTGATCCACGCCCTGACCGAGGCGCTTGGCCTGACACCCGAGGACGAGGCGGCCGCACGTGAGCGTGCCGAGGCGGGACATGTGCTGCCGCCGGCGCATCCCAAAGGCTGACATTCGCGAAAACGTGCTATCATTCGCGCCATGCGGCGTATCATGTGGTGGTTTATGTGCATCTGGCCCGCGGGCGCGCTGGCCTGCGAAAGACCGGTCTGTGCCATCGACCCGTCCGAGTTGTCGCTGGCACGGCTTGTCGATTTCGAAAACCTGCCCAGCGGTTTCGGCCCCGGACGCCTGTATCGCGACGTGATCGAGGCCGACGACGTATCCTTCGGCGAGCACCTGATCGGTCAGGCGCGCGATGCAGAGGGCGATTATGACCGCATCGACGGGCCGGCGATGCCGCCCTTGCGACTGGGCCGCGCGCCGCGCGGAGAGTTGCTGAGCATCACGCGTGTCGGCACCAGCCAGGTTCTGAACGGCCAGGGCCCCGCCGGGTTTCCGAAACGCGAGGCCGAGGGCGAAGGCGCCATCGCGATTCTTTTCGCGCATGACCAGGCGGCTTTGTCCTTCGATGTGGTCGGCGGCGAAGGGGGCACCGGTTTCGTTCTGTTCCTTGCGCGCGACGGCACGGTGCTTGACCGGCATGATCTGCCGGACCTTCGCGAAGACATCCGGGCCTTTCACACGCCGGGCATGGTGGAACGGATCGCCGCGCTGATCATGATGAACGACGACCCCGAAGGTATTGCCATCGACAACCTGCGCTATGACCTGATCCGTCAAATGGGTGCGATTGGGCTTGGCGGCGCCGGACGCGCGTCTTATGTCTTGGCGCATGCTGTCACAATTCCTGTCCCGCCTCCTGACCCCGCAACCGCAAACCCTCCCCGATGAGGACGCGCGCCTTGCGCTGACCGCCCTTCTGGTGCGCCTGGCGCGATCGGATGGCGATTACGCGCCCGCGGAAATCGCGCGTATCGACCGGATCGCACAGGCCCGTTTCGGCCTGACCGAGCACGAGGCGCAGGCCCTTCGCACGCAGGCAGAGGCCGTCGAGGCCGAAGCCCCCGACACCCACCGCTTCACCCTCGCCATAAAAGAGGCCGTTCCCTATGACGACCGGCTGGGCATCGTCACCGCCCTTTGGGAGGTCGTGCTGGCCGACGGTGTGCGCGAGGCCGAAGAGGACGCGCTGGTGCGCATGGTGTCCTCGTTCCTTGGCGTGTCCGACCAGGACAGCGCCCGCGCCCGCCAAAGGGCGGAGCGCGAGGGGTGATCGCCGCCCTGCCGATGTACGACCTGCCCTGGCTGCGCGCCGAAACGGACAGGCTGTGGCAGGCGATACACGACGAACTGCCCGATGCGCCGAACGCGCTGACGCGGGACCGGGACGCCTGGGAAATCTGGCAATCGCCCAACCTTTTGCTGGCGCAAACCTGCGGCCTGCCTTTTCGGGCGCGGCTGAAGGATCGCGTGACGATGGTGGCAAGCCCGGATCACCGGCTGCCGGATTGCCCGCCCGGGCATTACTACAGTCAACTGATCCGCCGCTGTGACGACACGCGCGACCTGGCGGCTCTGGTGGAAGGCGTGATGGCCTATAACGAGCCGTTGTCGCAATCGGGCTGGGCCGCCCCGTTTGCACATCTGGCGGCACGCGGGCTGGCGCCGGGACGGCTGCTGAAAACAGGCGCGCATCTTGGATCTGTTGCCGCCGTGCTGGACGGCCGCGCCGATTTCGCAGCGATCGATGCGGTGACGCTGTCGCTGTTCGCCCGGCATGATGCGGATGCGGCGGCGGGGCTCGACCTGTTCGATCGCACGGCGCCCACGCCCGCCCTGCCCTACATCACCGCGCCTGCGCATGACGCCGCGGGTCTGGCCGCGGCAATGACCCGCGCCATCGCCGGGCTGAGCCAGGACGACCGCGACGCGCTGTGCCTGCACGGGATCGTGTCGATTCCGGCAGCGCGCTACACCGCGCTGCCCCTTCCGCCGGCGCCCAAAGACTGAGCATCGCTGCCGAAATGACGGTTGACCACGGGTCAAATTGCGCAAATCCCGCGCATACCCGGCGCTTTGCAAGTTGCAATAGCCCAAAATTTCAGCCCTATTGGCTGCCGAATAACAAAAAACACCGCAACGGGGGGATACGTGGCGGATACAGATCCGGTCATCGAAATACGTGACCTGCACAAGGCCTATGGCGCGCTCGAGGTGATCAAGGGCGTCGATATCGTGGCCCGCAGGGGCGACGTCGTATCACTTATCGGGTCGTCAGGCTCGGGCAAGTCCACGATCCTGCGCTGCGCGAACCTGCTGGAAGACAGCCAGCAAGGCGACATCCTGTTCAAGGGCGAGCCGGTGAAATGGCGCGGCACCGGGCATGGCCGCCATCCCGCCGACCCGGCCCAGGTGCTGCGTATCCGCACGAATCTGTCGATGGTTTTCCAGCAGTTCAACCTCTGGGCGCACATGACCATCCTGCAAAACGTGATGGAGGCCCCGGTGACGGTGCTGGGCCGTCCGCGCGCCGAGGTCGAAAAAGCCGCGCGCGCGTACCTGGACAAGGTCGGCATCGCCGACAAGGCCGATGCCTTTCCGGCCCAGCTTTCGGGCGGGCAGCAACAGCGCGCCGCCATCGCCCGCGCATTGGCGATGGAGCCCGAGGCGCTGCTTTTCGACGAACCGACCAGCGCACTCGACCCCGAGCTGGAACAAGAGGTCGTCAAGGTGATCAAGGCGCTGGCCGAAGAAGGCCGCACCATGCTGGTCGTCACCCATGACATGCGCATGGCGGCCGATATTTCGAACCACGTCGTTTTCCTGCACGAAGGCCGGATCGAGGAACAGGGCCCGCCCGACTCGATCTTTGGATCGCCGCAGACAGAACGGCTCAAGGGGTTTTTGTCGGCCACTCTTCACGAGTGACCGGCCAAACAACACTCAACCAAGGGAGAAATCCATGAACAAACTGATCCTGACCACAGCCTCGCTGGCGCTCTTTGCCAGCATGGCCGCCGCAGGCAGCCATTCCGTGACCCGCCTGGGCACCGAGGGCGCCTACCCTCCGTGGAACTTCATCAACGACTCGGGCGAAGTCGACGGGTTCGAGCGTGAACTGGGCGACCAGCTTTGCGAACGCGCGGGCCTGACCTGCGAATGGGTCACGAACGAGTGGGATTCGATCATCCCGAACCTCGTTTCGGGCAACTACGACGTGATCATCGCGGGCATGTCGATCACCGACGAACGCGAAGAAGTAATCGACTTTTCCGAGAACTACACCCAGCCCGATCCCTCGGCCTACCTGGCGGCATCGCCTGACGTCGATCCGGCAAACGCCGTGATCGCGGCCCAGGCCAGCACGATCCAAGCGGCCTTCATTGCCGAAAAAGGCTGGACGCTGCTGGAATTCGCAACGCCCGAGGAAACCATCGCCGCCGTGCGCAACGGCGAAGCCGACGCGGTTCTGGCCGACAAATCCTACCTCGCGCCCGTGGCCGAGGAAGATTCCGGTCTTGTCATGCTCGAGCAGGAAGAACTGATCGGCGGCGGCGTGGGTCTGGGCCTGCGCGAGTCCGACGGCGAGCTGAAGGCGAAGTTCGACGCGGTCATCTCCGAGATGAAATGCGACGGTTCGCTGAACGCGCTGATCGAGAAATGGGAAATCGGCGAAGCCTTCCCGGACTGCTGATCCTGACAGGCGGGGCGTAACCACACGCCCCGCCCCTTTTTTCCTGCGGAACCGATGTTTTCCTACTGCACCGATCCAGAAACCCTGTCCGGCCTGAGCTGGCTGTCGTGTTACCTCACGACGGGCAAGCACATGTCGTTCTACTGGTCCTTCGGAACGGTGCTGTTGCTGCTGGCGATCACCGCGCCGGCGGCGCTCTTGTTCGGGTTCGGCGGCGCTTCGGCGGCACGGTCGCGCATCGCGCCTGTGTGCTGGCTGGGCAAGGGTTATATCGCGGTCGTGCGCGGCGTGCCCGATATCGCGTTTTTCCTTTTCTTCGTGATCGCACTGGACCAGGGGTTCGAATACCTGCGGCACCAGTGGATGTGCCCCGACTGGGATCAGCCGATCCGTCAGGGCAACGATTTCATCGTCTGCGCGCAAGCCAAGCTGCCGCTGTCGACCTCGCCGCAAATCTGGCATGAAATCTACGGTTTCTTCCTGGCGGTCCTGACCTTCGCCATCGTGTTCGGCGCATTCGCCGCCAACGTGCTTTACGGCGCGATGCGCGCCGTGCCGCAGCCACAGCTTGAAACCGCCGCCGCTTACGGCATGACCCCGCGCCAGACCTTCTGGCGCATCCTTGTGCCGCAGATGTGGGTCTATGCCCTGCCCGGCCTCGGCAACCTGTGGATGGTGCTGATCAAGGCCACGCCGCTTCTGTTCCTGCTGGGTGTCGAGGATATCGTCTACTGGGCGCGCGAACTGGGCGGAACCAAGACCGCGCGCTTTACCGACTACCCCCATGGCGACTGGCGCATGTGGTATTTCGGGGCGCTGCTGATCTTTTACCTGCTGTTCACCCGCGTTTCGGAAATCTTCCTCGACCGCACGATGAAAAAATTGACCCACGGCCAGGCCACGATGGGCGGCGAAGCGCAGAGAAAGGCCGCGGCATGATGGGCTTCAGCACAGGTTTGGGCAGGCTATTCGCCTACGGCGTAAGTTTCGCTCATCCAATCGGCTATTTCTGCAAGGAAGTTGTATTCCTCTTCAACAATTATGCCGTCTGCTTCGACAACGCGGCAAAGAAACTTGAAAAGCCTCTTACAGCGGTCTTCCGGCCAAGTGACGATAACGCGCAGCGCTTCGTCCAAGTCCTCTCGCGTGGGGCGAAGGCGGCCTATGAGGCGGCCAAGTTTGTCAAGGTCATCAATACTGGGAATGTCCGCCACAACACCGGACTCGCACAGATGATTGGCCTCGGTTTCCGAGTATTGCATGATACGGTCAACTTCCTCGGGGGGAAGAAGACTGTCCGCTCTGGCGGCCGCGGCAAGAACAACCAGTGCCGGCTTCATTTCGCGCCGCATAAGAGTGTACATAGAAGCACCAGAGCGCACCCCGCCGTTCTTCGGTTTCTTCTGCTTCGCAGGGGTCGCGTAACCGATTTCATCTACAAGAAGGCTGTTGAAGAAGAGCATGGCGTCTTCAACAACCCCGTCATCGTCGATAACGCCCTCGATGCGGTCGATCCGAAATGTTCTAGCGGCCTTTCTCTCGTGACAAATGGCACCAAGAAAGACATTGGAACCCCGCCGGTCGACCCAGCGTGTCGTAATGCGCCTTCGGCTGTGATTTTTGGCAGCGTCGCAGTAGTCGATGACAAGAAACATCGGCTCGAGATCGTAACGGATTTTCTCACTCGTATTGGTGTCCGGGGCGAGACACCCGGCTTCTTCGAGCTCGCTCAGCAAGTCTTCTTTTGGTTCAACCGCGACAAACACATCAGGAGGAGTGGCGATCTCTATCCCAACGGCGTCGGTGTCAGAGGGGGTTCTTCTCTTCAACCATTCGAGAATTCTCATTTGGCACCTTTCACCTCATTCTCCCATAAGGTGATTTCAAATGAATCAACTCCCGGCAAGGGTTTGTTTGCATGAGTTGCTGGGAAACCATCGCCGACTATGGCCTGCGCAGTATCGGGGTGGGCGAACGCCTGTTGCCGCGCTCGGATTTCACGCTGTGTCAGCAGGTCGTGCTGATCGGCTCGGGGATGATCTGGAACGTCTATTTCGGTGCGCTTGCGCTGGCCTCGGGGTTTTTCCTGGCGACGGCGCTGGCGATGGGCAAGGCCGCGCGTAGCTGGCCCATCCGCAAGCTCAGCGAATGGGTGATCTTCGTCTTTCGCGGCAGCCCTCTCTTCATCCAGTTCTTCTTTGCCTATTTCCTGTTCCTGTCGCTGAAGAACGTGGTGCCGTTCTTTACACCGCTCACCAGTGCGTGGGCCGGGGCGCTGGTCGTGCTGTTTCTCAATACCGCGGCCTATTCGGGCGAGATTTTCTATGGCGCGCTGCTGTCCGTGCCCAAGGGCGAAACCGAAGCGGCCGATGCCTACGGGTTTTCCGGCTGGAAAAAGTTCCGCAAGATCACCTGGCCCACGATGCTGCGGCTGGCATGGCCCGCCTACACGAACGAGGCGATCTTTCTTTTCCATGCCACCACGCTGGTGTTCTTCAGTGGATTTCCCGCGCAGGGGCAGCAGGGCGACGCGCTTTATTACGCAAGCTATTTTGCCGACAAGACGTTCAACCCCTTCGTGCCCTACCCGATACTTGCGACCTATTTCATCATCCTGACATTGCTGATCGTGGGGCTGTTCGGGCTGGTGAACCGGCGGCTCAACCGCCACCTGCCGCAGGATCAGCGGCGCAGGATGAAACTGCGCCCAAACCTTTTGCGCTGACAGCCCGAAAACCGCCTGCCGGCACGAAACCGCGCGATTTGCCTTGATTTCCGCGCGGTTTGAAGGCTATCCAATATTTGATCAAATTTTCAGACGGCCCTTCCAATGACCTCCTTCACGCCCACAGACTGGCTCCGCGCGCATCCCGAAGTGCGCACGATCCGTGTCGCCGCCTCCGATCTCAACGGTCAGCCGCGCGGCAAGCGCATCCCCACCCGTTTTGCCGATCGCGTGGTCAAGGACGGGACACGGTTTCCGCTTTCGGCCCTCAATCTCGATATCTGGGGCGAGGATATCGACGACAGCCCGCTTGTCTTCGAAAGCGGCGATGCCGATGGCGTGCTGCGCCCGACCGAGAGGGGTTTCATGCCGATGCCGTGGCTGTCGGCGCCCACGGGTCTGTTGCCGATCTGGATGTTCCACGAGGATGGCCGCCCCTTCGACGGCGATCCCCGCCACGCGCTGGCGCGTGTGGTCGAGCGTTTCAAGGCGCGTGGCCTGACCCCCGTGGTCGCGGTCGAGCTGGAGTTTTTCCTGATCGACGACAGCGGCAAGTCGCTGCAGGTGCCGATCAGCCCGCGTTCGGGCAAGCGGCGCAAGGCGGCGGAAATCCTGTCGATCCGCGCACTCGATGCGTTCGACCAGTTCTTTACGGACCTCTACGACGCCTGCGAGGAAATGGACATTCCCGCCGACACCGCGATTTCCGAGGCGGGGTTGGGCCAGTTCGAGATCAACCTGATGCACCAGGACGACGCGCTGCGTGCCGCCGACGATGCGTGGCTGTTCAAGATGCTGGTCAAGGGCATGGCGCGGCGGCACGGGTTTGCCGCGTCCTTCATGGCGAAACCTTACGAGGACTACGCCGGCAGCGGGCTGCATGTGCATTTCTCGGTGCTGGACAAGGACGGCAACAACATCTTCGACGATGGCGGCCCCAAGGGTTCGGACGCGCTGCGCCATGCGATTGCAGGCTGCCTCAAGGCGCTGCCCGACAGCATGCTGATCTTTGCACCGCACGCCAACAGCTATGACCGGCTGGTGCCGGAAAACCACGCCCCCACCGGCATCGCCTGGGCCTATGAAAACCGCACCGCCGCGATCCGCGTGCCCGCCGGCAGCCCGGCCGCGCGGCGTATCGAACACCGTGTCGCGGGCGGCGACGTGAACCCCTATCTGCATCTGGCCGCCGTTCTGGGCGCGGCGCTGACCGGCATCGAGGATGGCGAAGAGCCGCCCGCGCCGATCACCGGCAACGCCTACGCGCTGGATCTGCCCCAGGTGCCGAACACCTGGGCCGACGCCATCGCGGCCTTCGATCAGAGCGACCGGATCAAGCGCATCTTCGCGCCCTTGCTGATCCAGAACCTGCTGCTGACCAAGCGGCAGGAGATGCACTACATGGCCGAGCTTACCCAGCAGGAACAGGTGGAAATCTACCTCGACACGGTCTGAGGCGGGCCTTGCCCGCCTGCACCGCCCTGCGATACGCTCTGACCATCCAAACCCATTGGTGACCCATGAAAATCGGCATCCTGCAAACCGGCCACGCCCCCGACCAGATCCGGGAGAGCGTCGGCGACTACGAAGACATGTTCCATCGCCTACTTTCCGCGCATGGTTTCACGTTCCAGACCTGGAACGTCGTGGACGGCGAGTTCCCGTCCGGCCCCGACGCCGCCGACGGCTGGCTTGTCACCGGCTCGAAACACGGCGCCTACGAGGACCATCCCTGGATTCCCCCGCTCGAAGCGCTGATCCGCGCGATCCGGGACAGCGGCCGGCCGCTGGTCGGTGTCTGCTTCGGGCACCAGATCATCGCCCAGGCGCTGGGTGGCAAGGTCGTGAAATTCCCCAGCGGATGGGCCACCGGCCCGCAAGAATACGACCTGGCAGAAGGCGGAAAGATGACACTGAACGCGTGGCATCAGGACCAGGTGGTAGACCTGCCGCCCAAGGCAAAGGTTCTGGCACGCAACGCGTTTTGCGAAAACGCTGCGCTGGCGATCGGCGACACGGTTCTGACCGTGCAGGCCCATCCCGAATTCGGGCGTGACGTGATCGAGGGCCTGCTCGATCACCGGGCCACGGGACTGGTGCCCGACGACCAGATCGCCGCCACGCGCGCAAATCTCGACACACCCACGCAAGGACCGGATTTCGGGGCACGCATCGCCGCCTTTTTCCACCAGCACGCATCGGAGGACGCGGCATGAGCGACTGGACAGACCAACTGCCCGAGGCCGCCAGCGCCTATCTCGAAGGCCGGCGCCTCGACGAGGTGGAATGCATCATTTCTGACCTGCCCGGCATCGCTCGCGGCAAGGCGGTACCGGCATCGAAATTCGGCCGGATGGAATATTTCCACCTGCCCGACAGCATCTTTTACCAGACGATCACCGGCGACTGGGGCGAGGCCGCGGGCGAAGAGGGTTTTATCGAACGCGACATGCTGCTTTACCCCGACATGTCGACGGCCACCGCCGCGCCCTGGACGGCGGACTGGACGCTGCAGGTGATCCACGACGCCTTTGACCGCAAGGGCGATCCGATTCCGTTTTCGCCCCGCAACGTTCTGAAGCGCGTGGTCAAGCTTTACCATGACCAAGGCTGGAAACCCGTGGTCGCCCCCGAGATGGAATTCTATCTTGTGGCGCGCAATCTCGACCCGGCCAAGCGGATCGAACCGATGATGGGCCGTTCGGGCCGTCCGGCTGCTGCGCGGCAGGCGTATTCGATGTCGGCGGTGGACGAGTTCGGGCCGGTGATCGACGACATCTACGACTTTGCCGAAGCGCAGGGCTTCGAGATCGACGGCATCACGCAGGAAGGCGGTGCCGGGCAGTTGGAGATTAACCTGCGCCACGGCAGCCCGGTCAAGCTGGCCGACGAGGTGTTCTATTTCAAGCGCCTGATCCGCGAGGCGGCGCTGCGGCACGATTGCTTTGCCACCTTCATGGCGAAACCCATCGCCGAGGAACCCGGCAGTGCGATGCATATCCACCATTCCGTGCTGGATATCGAAACAGGGCAGAACATCTTTTCGGGCCCGCAAGGGGGTGAAACCGACGCGTTCTTCAACTTCCTCGGCGGGATGCAGAAATACCTGCCCTCGGTCATCGCGGTCATGGCGCCCTATGTGAACAGCTATCGCCGTTACGTGCGCGATCATGCGGCGCCCATCAACCTGGCCTGGGGGCGCGACAACCGCACCACCGGCATCCGCGTGCCGCTGTCGCAGCCCGAAAGCCGCCGGATCGAGAACCGGTTGGCGGGCATGGACTGCAACCCCTATCTGGGCATCGCGGCCTCGCTGGCCTGCGGGTATCTCGGGCTGATGAACGAGGAATGGCCGGACAAGCAGTTCAAGGGCGACGCCTATGAAAGCGAAGAGGACATTCCCCGCGTTCTGGGCGAGGCGCTGGACCTGTTCGAAGGCGCGGACAAGGTGCACGAGGTGCTGGGCGAGGAATTCGCCCGCGTCTACGGGATCGTGAAACGCACCGAATACGAGGAATTCCTGCAGGTCATCTCGCCCTGGGAGCGTGAGCATCTGCTGCTGAACGTCTGATCCTGCTGGGGTTCGCCACGCCTTTGGCGCGGCGACCATGCGGGGGGCGCTGCCCCCCGCCCCGGGATATTTCAGGCAAAAGGAAGAACGGGGACCGTCCTGATGGATTTGCTTTATTCCAACGACCGCAAGGGGTCCTATCCGCAAAGCTGGTACGCAGCCACGGCCAATGACGCGCCGGACCGGCCATCGCTGAAGGGCGAGGTTCGGGCGGATGTCTGCGTGGTGGGTGGCGGGTTCACCGGGCTGTCGGCAGCACTGCACCTTGCGGAAAAGGGCGTCGACGTCGTTCTGGTCGAGGCGCATCGCGTGGGTTTTGGCGCGTCGGGACGCAACGGCGGACAATTGGGCAGCGGCCAGCGGCAGGACCAGGAGGCGCTGATCCGCATGGTCGGGCGCGACTCGGCACGCCAGATGTGGCAGTTGGGCGAAGAGGCCAAGCAGGTGGTACGCGGGCTTATCGACACCCATGGGATCGACTGCGACTATCGGCCCGGTGTGGCCTGGACCGGGTTTTCCGACAAGGAAACGCGCGAGCTGCATGGCTATGCCGACCTGCTGGAACGCGAATACGGCTATGACCAGATCGAACGGCTGGATGCCGGGGCGTGCCAGGCGCTCTGCCCCTCGCCCGCCTACAAGGGCGGCATGCTGGATATGGGGGCGGGCCACCTTCATCCGCTGAATTTCGCGCTGGGGCTGGCGCGCGCGGCCGAGGCGGCGGGCGTGCGGATATTCGAACGCAGCCATGTCCACCACATCGAGGACGGCACCCCGGCAGAGGTGCGCTGCGACACGGGCCGGGTGGTCGCCGAAACCGTGGTGCTGGCGGGCAACGGGTATCTTGGCGGGCTCAACCGCAAGGTCGCGGCGCGGGTCATGCCGATCAACAATTTCGTGGCCGCCACCGAACCGCTGGGCGACCGCGCAGCCGAAGTGCTGACCCGTGACGTGGCCGTGGCCGACACCAAGTTCGTCGTCAATTACTTTCGCCTCAGCCGCGACAAGCGCCTGCTTTTCGGTGGTGGCGAGAGCTATGGCTACCGCTTTCCCGACGATATCGCGGGCAAGGTGCGCAAACCGATGCTGGAGATCTTTCCGCATCTGCGGGACGTCAAGATCGATTACGCCTGGGGCGGCACGCTGGCGATCACGATGAAGCGCCTGCCCTATCTGGGCCGCGTCGGCAAAAGCATCCTGTCGTCCTCGGGCTATTCCGGGCATGGCGTCGGCACCGCGACCCATGCCGGCATGCTGATGGCGCAGGCGATCATGGGGCAGACCGCCGGGTTCGACGCGATGGCGCGGCTGCCCGTGCCGCCGTTTCCGGGCGGGCCCGCCTTTCGCACGCCCCTGCTGACGCTGGCGATGACGTGGTACGCGTTGCGCGACCGGCTGGGCGTCTAGCATCACTGAAAAAACGGCAAACTGTCGCGCGCAACGCCTTGCGGGCGCGCGTGCCCTTGTATTTTGCAGCCAAGCATTTAAGAAAAACGGAAAGGGACTTTCAGGAAAGCCGAAAACATGACACTCGCCCCCAATGTCTACGACGCCGAACCGATCCCCCCCGCCGCGCGCGAAGAGATCGAGCGGCTTCTGCAATCCGGCGATCTGTTCCGCTATACCGCACCGCAAGATGCACCGGTGGCGCTGCTGGAACGCGAATTCGCCGAGATGATGGGCGCGCGCTATGCGCTGGCGGTGTCTTCCTGTTCGGCGGCGCTGTTCCTGTCTCTCAAGGCGCTGGACTTGCCGCGCGGTGCGAAAGTCCTGATCCCCGCCTTCACCTTTGCCGCCGTGCCCTCGTCCATCGTGCACGCGGATTGCGAACCGCTGCTGTGCGAGGTTGGCGAAAACTACCGCATCGACCTGGCCGACATGGCCGACAAGATCAGCCAGGCGGATGCCGTCATGATCAGCCACATGCGCGGCCACACCAGCGACATGGACGCGATCATGCAGGCCGCGGCGATCCATGGCCTGCCGGTGATCGAGGACGCAGCCCATTCGCTGGGCACCCGCTGGGACGGGCAAAATATCGGTACGCTGGGCAAGATCGGCTGCTTCAGCTTTCAATCCTACAAGCTGCTGAACAGTGGCGAGGGCGGCATCCTGATCACCGACGATGCCGATATCCTGGCCCGTGCGGTGATCATGTCGGGCGCCTATGAACACAATTGGCGCAAGCACGGCACCGATCCCGCGCTGGAGGCTGCCTTCGCGCGGCATCAGAACCAGCTGCCGCTTTATAACCTGCGGCTGGGCAACCTGTCGGCCGCAGTGGTGCGCGCGCAACTGCCCGAAGTGGCGCGCCGCGTGCGCGACGGTCGGCGCAACCACGATCATGTCGCGGCACAGCTGAACCTGTCGCCCTGGATCGAGGTGCCTGACAAGCTGGCCAAGGAAGACCGTGCACCCGATTCCATCCAGTTCAACCTGTGCGGCATGTCTGAGGACGAAATCCGCGCCTTTGCCGACGCAGCGGCCGCGCGCGGCGTCAAGGTTCAGGTCTTTGGCCTGAGCACGGACAATGCGCGCGCCTACTGGAATTGGCAGTTCCTGCATGACCTGCCCGATCTGCCGCAGACGCGCGCCATGCTGATGCGGGCCTGCGACGTGCGGCTGCCCGCGCGGCTGACCCTGGAGGAATGCGATTTCGTCGCCGATGCGCTGGTGCGCGCCGCCCAGGAGATCAAGGGCAACCTGCGCGCCACCGGCACCTGAGCCCACTTGCCAAGCGCTCCGCCCGCGCCCATCCTGCCTGCGTAGACAGGAGGGACGCGATGGCGGATCTGAGCAAGGGCGCAGCATGGATGGCGGGGGAAATCCTGCCTATATCCGAGGCGAAAATCGGCGTGACGGATTGGGGCCTGACCCATTCCGACGTCACCTATGACGTGGTGCCGGTCTGGAAGGGCGGCTTTTTCCGGCTGGACGATTACCTCGACCGGTTCATGGACAGCCTTGCGGCGATGCGGCTCGATCCCGGTTTGACGCGGGCGCAGATGGCGCAGGCGCTGACCGAGATGATGGCGGCCAGCGGGCTGCAGGACGCGTATTGCGCGATGGTCTGTGCGCGTGGGGCCCCAATCATCCCCGGCAGCCGCGATCCGCGCGAATGTGCCAATCATTTCTATGCCTGGTGCGTGCCTTACGTGCATGTCATCCCCTTCGACGTGGCTGAGGCGGGCGCCAGTGCGCTGATCCCCGACACGCCCCGCCGCATCCCCGAAGACAGCGTGAATCCGCGCGCAAAGAATTATCATTGGGGCGATTTCACCGACGGGCTGTTCCAGGCGAAGGACGCCGGGTTCAACACGGTGATCCTGCTGGACCACGCCGGAAACGTGACCGAAGGGCCGGGCTTCAACGCGTTTGCGATCAAGGGCGACAGGTTGATCACGTCCGGGCATGGGGTGCTGGGCGGCATCACCCGGCGGACGGTTCTGGAAATGGGTGCCGAGGCTGGCCTGACCTGCGAAGAACGCCCGCTGCCGCTGGAGGAATTCCTGGAAGCGGACGAAGTGTTCCTGTCGTCATCGGGCGGCGGCGTGACACCGGTTGTGCGCGTGAACGACCGCGTCTTCGGCAATGGCGCGCCGGGGCCGAGGGCGCGGGCGTTGCGGGGCACCTATTTCGAATGGCTGGAGGCGCCGCGTTTCCGCACGGAAATCGCCTATGCCTGAAGGACGGCCCGACTAGTGCAGGGTCAGCACATCGGCCATGAACGGATAGGCCGCGATCGCGGGGTTTATCACGACCTCTTTCAACAGCGGCTTCAACTCGCCCGCGACGCGCGCGGGCATGTCCTGCAGGATGCCCTTGCGCGCCGTCAGGGAAATCGTGCGCGACAGAGGCGCGAATGGCAGCGGCATCACGTCGATCTGGTCGGCAAAGCGGCGCGCGCGCATCAGCGCGAGGGGCGTCAGGATCGTCCAGCCCGCCCCCTGCCCGACCATGGCAAGGATGGCGTGATAGCTGTCCAGTTCGAACCGGTGCGACAGGGTCAGGTTCTGCCGTGCCAGGTGCGCGGCGATCAGCCGGCCCATGTGATGGCGCGTGGTATATTGCACCAGCGGCAGCGTCTTTAGCTGTTTCAGCGCATCGCGGTCGGGCCTGAGCCGCCCGCGCGGGGCGGCCACGACGAACCCTTCGGTCAGCAACGGATGCAGTTCCATCCAATCGGCCTCGGCGCCCATTTCGGCGGCCACGATCACATCCAGAGCGCGGGCGTCCAGCAGGTCATGCAGATAGTGGCTGGCCCCGGTTTCCAAAAGGAATTGCGAGGTTTTCAGATCGCCGGCCAGCCGCGTCAGCAGGCGCGGCGTCACGTCGGCCTCGAAATCCTCGATCATGCCAAGGCGGAACCGGGTGAGGTTCGTCATGTCCGCCATCGCCAGTTCTGCGCGGGCCAGAGCGGCCTCGTTCAGGATGGTTCCCGCGCGGCGGCGAAAGATTTCACCCGCGGGTGTCAGAACCACGGGGCGCGTGTTGCGTTGCAGCAAGGTGGCCCCGATCGCGCCTTCGAGGTTCGTCAATTGCTGGCTGACGGCCGATGGGCTGGCCCCCAGCCGCCGGGCTGCGGCCGAGATGCTGCCCTCTTCCGCGGTGGCAACGAACACCTCGACGCCCCAGAGCGTGATCCTGCCGGGGCTGTCCACCATGTGCGCTTACTTGTCCATCTTCGACAGCTTGGCCTGCAGATCGGCCAACTGGCGCTTGATCTCGTCCAGGTCGTCGGTTTCTGCAGGTGCCTCGCCGCCGGTTTCGGCATCCTTGCCCGGCCCGCTCCACTGGCCCGACATGCCGCCCGTCATCGCCTTGAGAAAGGCCTGTTGCTGCGCCTGCAGCGCCTCGAACCCGGGCATCTGGGCCATCGGGTTAACCTTGGCCATGTTTTCCATCATCTTGGACTGGCCGTCGCGCAGCATCTCGAACGAGGCCTGCAGGAATTGCGGCACCATCGACCCGGCCTGATCCGTGTAAGAGCGCACGAGGTCGGTCAGCACGTTCACCGGCAGCATGGTTTCGCCACGGCTTTCGTGTTCTGCAATGATTTGAAGCAGATATTGGCGTGTCAGGTCGTCGCCCGATTTCAGATCGACGATCTGAACCTCTCGGCCCTCGCGAATGAAGCCCGCGATATCCTCGAGCGTGACGTAATCGCTGGTCTCGGTGTTATAGAGCCGCCGGCTGGCGTAACGTTTGATGAGCAGCGGTTTTTTATCTTCGGCCACCTGGCGGTCCCTCCCCAATGCAGCAGTGCAGCGAAACACTAGGACAGGCCGAATGAAAAAGAAAGGGCGGGCACAAAGGCCCGCCCGATGTCTGCATCCGTCAGGGAGGAGGGAGGATGCAGTTTCCTGTTGCCGGTCGCCTTACTTGGCGGCAGCGGCCTTCTTGGCTGCTGCGGTGGCGTCTTTGGTCATCTTCTGGACGGTTGCCGATGCTTCTTCGGTCATGTCCTTGCCGGCTGCCATCATCAGTTCGACGGTGTCCATCTGAACCTTCTTCGCGATTTCAGCGAAAGCGGCCATGTTTTCGGCGGCCACTTCGGCCTGGGCCGATGCGAAATCTGTCATTGCCTTGGCGTAGTCGGCGGGTTCTGCCTTCGCCTTGGTCATGTCAGCCATCTTGGCGATGGTTTCCTTGGTCCACTTGGCGGAGATTTCCGAGGATTTCTCGGCTGCGGTCAGTGCGACGCCGGCCAGCTTTTCGTTCAGCGTGGCTTGGGTCTTGAACGCGTCTTCCATCACTTTGGTGTCCACGGGGAAGGCACCCATCATGTCCTTCATCATCGCGGTGAAATCTTGTGTCTTTGCCATGGTCTCGATCCTTTGCATTTTGCGCCGGGCCATCCCCGGCTTTCTGCGTCTGCAAAGAATATGCACGCTGCACCGCAGCATTTCAAGTGTTTATGCTGCAGTGCAGCAAAAAATCTGCTTACCCTGCGTAAATCAATGATTTTCCGTCCGCCGGACATAGGTTCCGGGGGCCGGACACAGCGCCGGATGGCTCGAATCACCCGGTTCACGCGCGGGAACCATCTTGCCCGACCGCTTGGTCAGCCACTTGTCCCAGCGCGGCCACCACGACCCTTCGTTGAAACTTGCCCCTGCCAGCCAATCGTCGGCCGACAAGCTCAGGTCGGCATTGGTGTAGTGGCCGTATTTCTTCTTGCTGGGCGGGTTCACGATGCCGGCGATATGACCAGATTGCGAAACGATAAAGGTCTTGTCCTTCGCCCCCATCTTCTGTGCGCCGCGATAGCTGTCTTTCCACGGCGCGATATGATCGGTTTCGCAGGCGACGAAACAGACGGGTATATCCACGTCCTCGAGCGCCAGACGGTCGCTGCAGAGTTCGATCCCCCCGCTTGCGAATTCGTTGCGCTGACACAGCCCACGCAGGTATTCGCGCGCCATCTGCCCCGGCAGGTTGGTGCCGTCGCCGTTCCAATAAAGAAGATCGAAGGCCGGCGGCGTTTCCCCCAGCATGTAGGACCGGATCGCCGGGCCATAGATCAGGTCGTTCGAGCGCAGGAACGAAAACGTCCGCGCCATGATAAAGCTGCGCAGATAGCCCTGCGCCTCGACCTCGTCCTCGATCCCGTCGATGAAATCGTCCTGCAGGAACGGCGTGAATTCGCCCTGGTCGGAAAAATCGGTCAGGGTGGTGAAGAACGTGGCCGATTTCACGGTCTTGTCGCCGCGATGCTTGAGCAGGGACAGAACCATCGCCAGCGTCGTTCCGGCGATGCAGTAGCCGACGGCGTTGAGCTGTTTCTGCCCGGTGATGTTCTTGATCTCGCGGAAGGCGGCGAGGTAGCCGTCTTCGATATAATCCTCCAACCCGACGTCGCGATAGCTGGCGTCGGGATTGACCCAGCTTACGACAAACAGCGTATAGCCCTGTTCGGTGATCCACTTGATCAGGCTGTTTTCCGGTTTGAGATCGAGAATGTAGAACTTGTTGATCCAGGGCGGAAAGATCACGATCGGCGTGGCGTGGACCTGTTCGGTCGCGGGCGCGTACTGGATCAGCTCCATCATGCGGTTGCGATAGACCACCTGCCCCGGCGTGGTCGCGATGTTTTCGCCCAGGCGAAACGCTTCTTCGTCGGCCAGCCGCACCAGCATTTCGCCGTTGTTGGCCTCGAGATCGGCCACAAGGTTTTCCAGCCCCTTCACCAGGCTTTCGCCGTCGGTTTCGATCGCGCGTTCCAGCGCGTCGGGATTGGTCGACAGGAAATTCGTCGGCGCCAGCATGTCGATGATCTGGTTCGAGAAATATTCGAGCCGCCGGCGTTCCTTGGGCTCCAAATCCTCGATATCGGCCACCGCCTTGCGGATCGCCTCGGCGTTCAGAAGGTATTGCTGCTTGATGTAGTTGAAATAGGGATGCGTCTTCCACAGCGGGTTGGCAAAGCGCCGGTCGGTCGGGGTGTCGTCCTCGGGCGCCTCGAGCTTGCCTTGCGCCAGTGCCTGCTGCGCCTCGAGGAAATGTTTGACCGACTTGCCCCAGTATTCCACCTGCTGCTCGAAAATCCGGGCGGGGTTGTGCATCATCTCCTGCCAGTAGCCCTGGGTGGCCTTGACCATCAGGTCGGGGCCAGGGGCGTTCAGTGTCGGATTGACAGGGTCGCGCCGCGACATGGCCGCGATCAGGCGCTGGGACAGCTCTTCGACCTTGGCGAGATTCGCGTTGAGCCGTTCCAGATTTTCACCTGCGACGTTGTCTTTAGTTGTCATATTAACAGATTCCCCGTATCTTCGCTGCTACGCAGCATAAGGTCGCCAAGTAGACAGGGCGGACGCGACCGGCAAAAACGGGCAACATGCCCGGCAACATGGAGATACCGCAAATGCGCTACATGGCCACATACGATCTGATGGAAACCATGCGCAACACAAATCAATGGCTGGGTGCCTCCGCCCTTTCCTTTGCATCCTACCCAATTTTCAGCATGGTGCCAAATCCCGCACTGCAGTGGATGGCCGCCTGGGGCGAGGTGACGGAACGCACCTTCCAGCGCATGGTCGCCAAACCGGATTGGGGTATCCGCACCTTCACCTGCGAAGACGGCAAGGACCATCTGGTCAACATCGAAACGGTGGTCGAAAAGCCCTTTGGCGACCTGATCCATTTCAATGTCGGGGGCCGCGCCGAACAGCCGCGCAAGATCCTTCTCGTCGCGCCGATGTCGGGCCATTACGCGACGCTTCTGCGCTCGACCGTGAAGTCGCTGATCGTCAACAACGAAGTGTATGTCACCGACTGGCATAACGCGCGCGACATCCCGGTGTCCGAAGGCAAGTTCGATGTCGAGGATTACACCCTCTACCTTGTCGATTTCATGAAGCATCTCGGCCCCGACACGCATGTGATCGCCGTGTGCCAGCCCGCGCCGCTGACGCTGGCCGCAACCGCATACCTGGCCGAGGAAGAGCCCGACGCACAGCCGCGCACCCTGACCCTGATCGGCGGCCCGATCGACCCCGACGCCACCCCCACCGACGTGACCGATTTCGGCAACCGCGTCACCATGGGCCAGCTCGAGGAAATGATGATCCAGCGCGTCGGTTTCAAATACGAAGGCGTGGGGCGCATGGTCTATCCGGGCCTCTTGCAACTGGCATCGTTCATGTCGATGAACGCCGACCGCCACTCCAAGGCGTTCCAGGACCAGATTTCGCGCGTAATGCGCGGCGAGGCGTCGGATCACGATGCGCATAACCGCTTTTACGACGAATACCTTGCCGTGATGGACATGACGGCCGAATTCTACCTGTCGACGGTGGAGCGGGTCTTCAAGAACCGCGAAATCGCGCGCAACGTCTTTACCGTCGCGGGCAAGAAGGTGGATATCGGCAAGATCACCAAGGTCGCGGTCAAGACGGTCGAAGGCGCGAATGACGACATCTCGGCCCCCGGTCAGTGCGTCGCGGCGCTTGGTCTTTGCACGGGTCTGCCCGACAGCATGAAGGCCAGCCATGTCGAACCCGGCGCGGGTCATTACGGCATCTTCGCGGGCAAGAGCTGGCGCAACAACATCCGCCCGCTGGTTTTGGATTTCATGAACGCCAACAGCGGCAAGAAGGCGCTCAAGCCCGCCAACCGCAACGCGGCGGCCAAGTAGGCCGGGTCTAGTCGTCCTTGCGGTGGCGCCCACGCAGCCACCGCCAGAGCGGCACAACGTCCAGCGCGGCGATGGCAAGGCCCAGCGGGATCATCCAGAACCCCAGCACCGGCAAAAATCCGAACACGCCGCCCACCATCACGATCAGGCCGACCACCAGACGCAGGCCCGGCGGAATGTGCCGGCGTGCCCATATCTGGGTGCGCTGGCGGGCGCGCTTCAGGCTCTTGCGCCAGTCATCCGCCATCGCGCCCCCTGACCAGGTCGATCACGCTGCCGTCGCGGTATTCGCACACGGCCACGACCGGACCCTGATCGCCCCGAGTTTCCGGTAGCGGCAGGCCCCTGCGCATCTCGTCCAGCGAAACCACGGGCAGACCCGCCGCGCGGGCGCGGTCGATCAGTTCGGTGCGGGCGGGGTTGATGGCGATACCGGCCTCGGTCACGACGGCGTCGATATCGCGCCCCGGCGTCGTCCGGCAGGTCACGCGGTCGACGATGCGGCTGCTTCCGCGCGCGGCACGGCGCGTGACGATGATCGTCAGATCGGCCCCGGCCGCACAATCGGCGTGACCGCCCGATCCGCCAAGGATCGCGCCATCGCTGCCGGTGGTGACGTTCACGTTGAACTCCAGATCGACCTCGGCCGCACCCAAAATCACCACATCGAGCGCCCCAACGACTGAATCGGCCCGGTCGGGATGGGCATATTCGCTGGCAGACATCGGGCTGTGGCCCGGATCGTCCCGCAGGCTTTCGACACCCGCAAGATCGAAGCACTGCACATCGCGAAGCACCGGAAACAGGCCCGCGCGGTGCAGGTCTACAAGCGGTGCCGTGATACCCCCGCAGGCGAAGCCGCCGGTCACGCCGGCATCGCGCATGAAACTGCCAAGCCGCGCCGCGACGGCCAGCGACACCGCCCCTGCCCCGGTCTGAAAGTTCAATCCGTCACGCATTGCGCCGGATGCCGCGATCAGACGTGCGGCCATGTCTGCGATGCGCAGCCCCTCGGGGTCTTGCGTGATCTGCGTCGTGCCCGAAACGATCCCCGCCGCCGCGCCGATGCGGGGCAGAACGACGATCTGGTCGACCTGATGGCCGGGAATGGCCGGGGCCACGGGCAGCGTGTCGACAAGGCAATCCGTCACCGCGATGACATGGCGCGCATGGGCGGCATCGGGTTGGGCATATCCCATCGGGCCGAACGCCTCGTCCCCGTAAAGCCCGGTCAGGTTGCCCGCGCGATCCGCCATCGCCGCGGCGATCACGGCGACGTCCGGCACGGTACGGCCGCTTTCGACATCGCGCGCACGGCCCCCATGTGTCGTCAGAACCGCCGGGCGCGCCAGCACACCTTGCCCCAGCGCCTGCGCCACCGGACCCGAGACATAGCCCGTGCGCAGCCCCGTCACCGTGCCGCGCGCCATGTGGCCCACCAGCGGGGCATGAACCGGAAAGACCGAACTTGGGCAGAGCGTCAGATCGCCCACGCCAAGCCCCGCCGCCGCATCGAGCGTGGCGTTCAGAACCCCGTCGCCGTTGCGCAGATGGTGATGAAAGGACACGGATTGCCCATCCTGCAGACCGGCCGCACGCAGCGCGCTTTCCAGGTCGGGCGCGAATGACAACCCCGCCGCCCGCCGCTCTGGCCGGGTAGGCCACGCGGGCATGGCCGTGCCGAAGGGCACGACAGGGCCGTATCCTGCCAAACGGTCCGTCATTGCAGCACGAATGGCTGCGCCAGCCAGCCCCGCAGAGCCGCGGTCACCGCGTCCGGGGCTTCCATCGTCGGCAGGTGACCGGCATCTTCCAGGATTGCCAGTTCCGCATAGGGGATCAGCTCGGCCATGAAACTGTGGCGCTTGGGCGGGGTCAGCCCGTCATGCGCGCCGCACAGCACCAGCGCGGGCACCTTGCAGCGGCGCAGGGTCGGCTGCTGGTCGCGGCGGCGTTGCAGCGCGCGGATCTGGCGGGCGAACACCTCGGGGCCATGATCGGCGGCCATTTCCAGAAAACGGTTCATAATCCCCGCGCGCCCCGGCCCCGGCGCCAGGTAATCGGGGCGCATCATGTCGCGCAGGGCCTCGTCCAGCCGCCCGGCGCGCGCCTTGATCAGAAGCGGCTCGTAGGCGCTGGCGCTTTGCGGCGTTTCCGCCAGCGGGTTGGTATCCATCAGCGCGATACGCGCCACGCGATCGGGTGCACGACGCAGGATTTCCATCGCGACGATACCCCCCATGCTCAGCCCGGCCAGCGCAAACTTGCGCGGCAGCGCATCGAGCAGCCCGCTCGCGATTTCCTCGATACGTTCTCCGGCGCTGATCGGGGCGACCATGACCGGGCGCTCGCGCGACAGCTCGTTCACCTGCGGTTCGAACAGGCGCGCGTCACACATCATGCCGGGCAGAAAGACCAGCGGCTCAGCCATTTTCTAACGCCCCCCTCACGCTTTCACACTGACGCGATATGCCTTGGCGGCCGAGCTCCTGCAATCCCGCACCTCACATCCCCCGCACCCAGTCGAGGATTATTCCGGTCGCCTCAGCGGTCGTTCCGGGCGACATGATATCGCCGGTGATCACGTGGGCGTTGGGATCGTCCCGCGGCCCAAGGCGCGGCGCCATCACCGTGACAGGCCCGCCCCAGCGTTCGATGATCTCGTGGGTGCGGGACGGAACGACCACCTTGTCGTGTTCCGAGAAATAGAACAGCGCCGGTGCGGTCGCCCGGCCGAAATCCTGCGCCACGGCATGTTGCACCAGCGCGGCCAGCGGCAGAACGGCGGTCGATGGATAGCTAGTCGTCCAGCTTGCGGCCTGCGCGTCGCTTGCGGGCTCGTAGCTGCGGGTCGCGCCGAAAAGGACGGGCAGCCATTGCCGCGCGGCGGGCAGGGTCAGCAGCGGCGCGGCGGGGTTGTTGATACCGAAATTGGGCGCGACGAACACGATCCCCTTCAATCCTCGCGACATCTCCGGGTCGATTGCCGCCAGCGCGGCCAGCGTTCCCCCGGTCGAGGTCGAGATGATCACCACCTCGTCGCCCACGGCGCGGGCCACCTCCATCGCTTCGGCGGCATCCGCGATCCAGTCACCGGCGCGGGCCTCGCCCATCGCGCCGCTATCGCGCCCATGACCGGCGAACCGGGTGAAGACAAGGTTCGCGCCCAAGGCCCCTGCCACGTTGTCGGGCACCGGACGGATTTCGTTGGCACTGGCGGAAAAGCCATGGAAATACACCACGCTCAGCGGGGTCTTCGCGCCCGGCGCACCGGCCCAGACGATCTGCTTTTGCTGACCCGGCCGGATGTCGCCGAACCGCGCCTCGCGCATGGCCAGATAACCCGCCGGATCGGCGGCAATCGCATCCCGGTCCAGAGTGATTTCTGCGTCGACGGGTTCGTACGGGCCCAGCACGAAAAGGCCGGCGGCACACACGGCCAAGAACAACAGCCCCCGGCCAAGCCATTTGACCGCGCCGCGCATCACGCGCCCCCTATCCGCGCTGTCACCTCCTCGATGGACTGCACGATCAGGCCCAGGCAATCGCTGTCCGAGAACCGGTGATCCGCCCCGTCCACCAGCGTCAGGCGCATGTCCGGGCCCTGGGCATGTTCCAGCAGCCGCAACGCGACCGACATGTCCACATCCGCATCCGCCGTGCCCTGCAGGAACCGCACCGGAAACGGCAAGGGCAGCGCGTCGCGCAAAACCAGTTGATTGCGGCCATCCTCGATCAGGCGCCGCGTGATGACATAGGGGCTGTCATCGTATTCGCTGGGCAATTCGACCCGGCCGTCCTTTGACAACGCGGCACGCTGCGCGTCGTCGAAACCCGCCCACATCGAATCTTCGGTGAAGTCGGGCGCGGCGGCGATGGTCACCAGACCGGCCACGCGTTCGGGCATCGCGCGGCATGTCAGCAGGGAAACCCAGCCGCCCATGGACGATCCGACAAGGATCTGCGGCCCCTCGGTCAGGCCCGCGATCGCGGCCATGGCATCCGCCGCCCAATCGCCGATGCAGCCATCCTCGAAATCGCCCGAGCTCTGGCCGTGACCGGAATAATCGAACCGCAGAAAGGCCCGGCCCACCGTACGCGCCCAATCTTCGAGATGCAGCGCCTTGGTGCCTTCCATGTCGGATTTGAACCCGCCCAGGAACACCACACCTGGGCCAGTGCCTTCGGTCTTGTGATACGCGATGCGCCGCCCCTGCGGCGTGTCGATGTAGCTGGGTTCGGTCATACCGTCACTCTTTGCGAAAGTTCACGCCCTGGGTGCCGGCGCCGCGCATGTCCTGCGGTGCGGCCCATGTGGCCGGATCGGTGATCAGCGCAGCGACCGCCTCGGCGCCCGCCTGCAGCAGGCGTTCCCCTTTTTCCGCGCTCGAACGCGTCGGGTTACCCGCAAGGCCGTTGGCCGTCATGTGGGCGAATGGCCGCCAGCGATAGCCGGATTTGCCGGCCTTGAGAAAACTGGCGCCGCTGTCTTCGCCCATCTGGACGATACCGCCCAGATCGGAAGTGTCGACCAGATCGCCCTCGCAGGCCATCATCATGGATGTCTCGCCCTCGCCCGCATGCATGATCTGGGCCTGATCCTCAAGTATCCCGCCATAAGCCTCGGCGGCTTCCATCGGATAGGTGACGAAGGCCAACGTGGCCTCTACCTGCGGGGCAAGTTCGTCGATGATCTGCTGACATGAGATGATATTACCGCCATGGCTGTTGGAAATCAGGATGTCGCGGAACCCGAGCCGCGTCAGAGCGTCGATCAGATCGGCCAGGATGGCCCGGAACGTCGCATGGCTGACCGTCAGGGTGCCGCCGAAGGGCATGTGATGTTCGCTCAGCCCCGACCAGACAACGGGCGTCACCACCACGGGCCGCGTGTCATAGGCGATGCGCGCGGCGCGGTGGGCGATTTCGTATCCCAGCCGGGTGTCGGTCATCGTCGGCAGATGCGGGCCGTGCTGCTCGATCGAGGCGACGGGCAGGATTACCACGGCGTTTTCGTCGGCCAGCTGGCGCAGTTCATGCGCCTTCAGGCGCGCCCAGTCGGTTTCCGGCATGTTGCTCTCCCTTTTGCGCCCATAGTGCATGCGAGAACAGCAGGTGCAATCGGGTATTCGGGCGTCAGGTGTCTTCGACTTCGCGCAGGCCCAGCGCGAAGGCCGCGCCCAGAACCGACAGCACCGCAAACCCGGTCAGCGCCCAGCCCGCGCCGATGGCGGATAACGCCCCACCCAGCGCGCCAACGATCAACAACAATGTGCCGATGACCGTGTTGGCCAGCGCCGCGTAGGAGGCACGGGCATCCTCGGGCGACATGTCGACCAGGTAGGTCGAGCGACCCTGCCGCACGCCATGATAGGCGATCATCTGCACGAACAGCACCGCCGGGATGCCCCAGCCGCCCGCCTGCCCCGCCAGGTGCAGGCCGACCGCGCCCAGCATGGCGATGGCGGCCACGATGCCCGCAAGGACCAGCACCAGCCGCGAAGACCGGTCGGAAAGCCGCCCCCAGACATACGAGGACAGGAACGCCGCCGCGCTCGATGCCAGCACCAGAGCGCCCAGCTGGTCCAGCCCTGCCGCCCCGGCCTGACCGGCAAGCACGACGAAATAGGGCGGCGCCAGCGAGGTGACGACCAGCAGCCCGCGCACGGCGATGAAGCGGCGCAACTGCGCATCGCGGCGCAGGATGCCGACATAGTCGGGTCGGTCCTTGGCGCCGGGGTCTTCGCTTGCGGGTTCGGCCAGCGTGGCGAGGATCGCCGCCGCCACGACCCAAAGAACCGCCGCCAGAACCACGGCCCAGATCACGGCGGCGCGGCTTTCCAGCAAGCCCGACAACAGCAGCAGCGCAAAGCCGAACACAGCCGCCGCCGACACCGACCCGGCAAACCCCGTCACCGCGCCCCGCCGCGTGTTGCCGACGGTCTTGCCGAGGATATCCTTGTAGCTGACCGAACAGGCCGCACGCGCCAGCGCCAGCACCGCGAGCAGTGCGCAGACAACAAGCCCCGCCTGCCAGCCCGACAGCATGGCCGTGGCAATCGCAATTCCCGCCGCGGCCATCCCCTGCACCGCCGAGCCCGCGACCCACATCCATTTGCGCTGCGTCATGCGGCGCAGGATTGTGGCCAGACCAAGCTGCGGCAAAAGCGCGCCAGCCTCGCGTATCGGGACCAGCGCACCGACGAAGGCCGCAGGCGTGCCCAACCCGGTGAGCAGCCAGCTCAGAACCAGTTTGGGGTCGATCAGCCCGTCGGATATCTTCGTCAGGCTCAGCGCGGCCATGTGGCGCAACCCGTTGCGGGCCTCGTGCTGTCCGCCATCGGCCTCGCCGGCCAGCGTTTCGAACAGCTCTTGTGAGCGGCTGTCGGTCATTCCCTCATCCAATCGTCACGCGGCAGGCACCCGCGCCGTGCCTGTCCTTACCTAAGCGCGACCGCGCGGTTTTCCACCGATGCCGCGCGGTTTCGCGTGCTTGACTTTGCCTTTGCAGAGGGGCAGAAGCGCCCCACACCATATACCCGCAACCGGGCGTTCCGTGGGCGCCAAACCGACGAGGAGCCAGCCAGATGGCACAGATTTCCCTCACATTCCCCGATGGCAATGCGCGCGACTACGCAGCAGGCATAACCCCTGCCGAAGTGGCCGCCGATATTTCCAAATCGCTTTCGAAAAAGGCCATCAGCGCCACCGTGAACGGCCAGCACTGGGATCTCCAGTGGCCGATCGACGGGGATGCGACGATCGCCATCAACACGATGCAGGATGCCGCGCCCGCGCTGGAGCTGATCCGCCACGACCTGGCGCATATCATGGCCCGCGCCGTGCAGGAGATCTGGCCCGACGTGAAGGTCACGATCGGCCCGGTGATCGACAACGGCTGGTATTACGATTTCGACCGCGCCGAGCCTTTCACCCCCGAAGACCTGGGCGCCATCGAAAAGAAGATGCGCGAGATCATCAACAAGCGCGACCCCGTCACCACCGAGGTGTGGGATCGCGACCGCGCCATCAAGTACTACGAGGCCAACAACGAGCCCTACAAGGTCGAACTGATCGAGGCCATTCCCGGCAGCGATCCGATCCGCATGTACTGGCATGGCCACTGGCAGGATCTTTGCCGCGGCCCGCACCTGCAGCACACCGGGCAGGTTCCCGCAGACGCCTTCAAGCTGATGAGCGTCGCGGGCGCCTATTGGCGCGGCGACAGCAGCCGACAGATGCTGCAGCGCATCTATGGCGTGGCTTTCCAGAACAAGGAACAGCTCAAGGCGCACCTGCACATGCTGGAAGAGGCCGCCAAGCGCGACCACCGCAAGCTGGGCCGCGAAATGGACCTGTTCCACATGCAGGAAGAGGCGCCCGGGCAGGTGTTCTGGCATCCCAACGGCTGGACGATCTACACCACGCTGCAGGATTACATGCGCCGCAAGCAGCGCGCCGGTGGCTATAACGAGATCAACACGCCGCAGGTCGTCGACCGCAAGCTGTGGGAAGCTTCGGGTCACTGGGAAAAATACCAGCATCACATGTTCATCGTCGAAGTCGACGAAAGCCGCGATGGCGAGAAAGACGATGCCAGCGCAAAGAACAAGGACCAGACCCGTATCAACGCGCTCAAGCCGATGAACTGCCCGTGCCACGTGCAGGTCTATAACCAGGGGCTGAAATCCTATCGCGACCTGCCGCTGCGCCTGGCCGAATTCGGCTCGTGCGCGCGGTTCGAACCGTCGGGTGCGTTGCACGGCATCATGCGTGTGCGCGGCTTTACCCAGGACGATGCGCATATTTTCTGCACCGAGGATCAGATCCAGCAGGAATGCGCGCGCTTCATCGACTTCCTGGCAGATGTCTATCGCGAACTCGGGTTCCCCGAATTCGAGATCCGTTTCGCCACCCGCCCCGAAAAGCGTGTGGGCACAGACGAAAGCTGGGACTACGTCGAAGGCGCGCTGGAAAACGCGATCAAGGCCGTGGGCCGCGATTACACGCTGGAACCGGGCGACGGGGCGTTCTACGGGCCCAAGCTGGATTTCTACCTGACGGACGCGATCGGGCGGGTCTGGCAATGCGGCACGTTCCAGGTTGACCCGAACCTGCCCGAGCGGCTTGGCGCCAGCTATATCGGCGCGGATGGCGAACGTCACCGCCCGTTCATGCTGCACCGGGCCTGCCTCGGCTCGTTCGAGCGGTTCATCGGCATCCTGATCGAGAACTGGGAAGGCAAGCTGCCGTTCTGGCTGGCCCCGCGCCAGGTGGTTGTGGCGTCGATCGTGTCGGATGCCGACGATTACTGCCGCGAGGTGGTGGCCGCGCTGAACGCCGCCGGCATCCGCGCCGAAGCCGACCTGCGCAACGAAAAGATCAACTACAAGATCCGCGAACATTCGGTGGGAAAGGTGCCGGTTATCCTGGCCTGCGGGATGAAAGAGATCGAAGAGCGCACCGTATCGGTCCGGCGCCTTGGCGAGCAGAAGACCTCTGTAACATCTCTGGATGAGGTCGTGAGCACGCTGGCCAAAGAGGCGACACCGCCCGATCTTCTGTAACAAACTGTGCCATTCTGTCGCGGCCCGTCGGTAACAAAACCGGCGGGCCGCGATGCGTTTTGCATTATTTATTTGGTTTCAAACGATTTTCTTCTCTCACGTGCATCACGCCCCGTGACGCAACCGTGATGCACGGTCCTGTGAGTGGCCTGTGACGTGCTCCGACTGGCAGCCTTTCAACACCACCGCATCGGTGGCCTGTATTGAAACCCAGTTAGGGAGAGAACCCATGTCGACCACCCTGAAAACCGCAGCCCTCGTGGGCGCCGTCGCAACCGCCATCGCCGCACACGGCACCGCCGCAAGCGCGATGGAAAAGGAAAAATGCTATGGCGTCAGCCTGGCCGGGCAGAACGATTGCGCGGCTGGCCCCGGCACGACCTGCGCCGGCACCTCGACCGTCGATTACCAGGGCAATGCCTGGACGCTGGTCGACGCGGGCACCTGCGCCGAGATCGACCTGCCGGGCGACCGCATGGGCAGCCTGGAGCCGCTGGACCGCGACCTGCCCCAGACCTGAGCCTGCGCCCCAAGGGATGGCCGGCTGCGGCCGTCCATCCCGCCTTGCCTGCCAGAGGATGTCCCGATGTTCGATTCCGCCCGCGCGCCCCTGCCCCCGAAACCCGGTGTCGGCTACAAGCCGCAGCATTATGCCGCGATCATGGAGTCGCCAGGTGCGCTCGGCTGGCTGGAAATTCACGCCGAAAACTACATGGGCGCCGGCGGGCGCCCGATCGCGCAGTTGCGCCATCTTTCAGACCGGTTTCCCGTATCCGTCCATGGTGTCGGTCTGTCGATCGGGGGCGAGGGACGGCTTGACCCCGATCATCTGGCGCGGCTGCGCCACCTGTGCGACTGGCTGAACCCGGCCAGCTTTTCCGAACACCTTGCATGGTCGACGCATGAAGGCGCGTTTTTCAACGACCTGCTTCCCCTGCCCTATACCGACGCGACCCTGACGCGCATCTGCGATCATATCGACGAGGTGCAGGAAGTGCTGGGCCGGCGGATGCTGCTGGAAAACCCGTCCTCCTACCTCGCCTTTGCCGACAGCACCTGGGACGAACCCGGGTTCCTGGCCGAGATCGCGCGGCGGACCGGCTGCGGGCTGCTGCTGGACGTGAACAACGTGTTCGTGTCGGCCATGAACCTCGGGTATGACCCGCGCGCTTTTATCGATGCCTTCCCGCTGCAGGCGGTCGGCGAAATCCATCTCGGCGGCCATGACGAGGATCATGACGATCATGGCGCGCCGCTGCTGATCGATAGTCATGGCGCCGAAGTGGCCGACCCGGTCTGGGCATTGCTGGACCATGTGCTGGCGAAAAGCGGCCCCCGCCCGGTGCTGATCGAATGGGACACCGACGTGCCCGACTGGCCCGTTCTGGAGGCCGAGGCCGCGCGCGCCGGCAGGGCCCTTGCGCAGGTGACGGCATGACCGGGCTGATCGCCGATTTCCTGCCTGCCTTGCGCGATGCGGCCCGCCCCGTGCCCGACGGGGTCACGGACGGCGCGGGGCGCCCGGCCGGGCGGCGGTTCGACGTCTACCGCAACAATGTCGCGGTGTCGCTGATCGAGGCGATGGAAACCGGGTTTCCGGCCGTCGCGCGGCTGATCGGATCACGCAATTTCCGCCATCTGGCGCGTGGTTTTGCGGTGGCGCACCCACCGCGCACGCCGGTGATGATGGGATATGGCCAGGCTTTCCCCGGCTACCTGGCAGGCATGGAGGCGCTGGCGCATGTCCCTTATCTGCCGGATGTGGCGCGGCTGGAACTGGCGTTGCGCGGCAGCTACCACGCTGCCGATCATGTTCCGCTGACCCCCGATGCGCTGGCCGCGATCCCGCCCGAACGGCTGGAGGATACGCGACTGCCGCTTGCGCCTTCGGTACGGCTGTTGCGCAGCGACTGGCCGATCGTGGAAATCTGGGCCTACACCATGCGCGACGGCGCGCCCAAACCCGCGGGCACGGGCCAGGACGTCGCCGTCCTGCGCCAGGGGTTCGACCCGGAACCGGTTGCCCTTCCTGCCGGCGGCTTTGCCTTTCTGCGGGCCCTGCAATCGGGCGCGCCGTTGGGCCGCGCCACGGAACTGGCCCTGCAAGACACCCCCGATTTCGACCCCGGCGCCAGTCTCGGCCTGCTTCTGGGCCATGGCGCGCTTTGCCAACCCGAGGACTTGCCATGACTTCGCTATTGAACCTCTACGACCGCCTGACATCGCCCCTGTCACGCCTCGACGCGATGCTGCCCGTGCTGGCGCGGTTCGTGTTCGCGGCCGTGTTGCTGCCCTATTTCTGGGCCTCGGGCCTGACAAAGCTGGGCGATGGCGTGCTGGGTATATTTCAGCCATCGGTGGGCGCCTATGCCCAGATTTTCCCGCGCGCGACCGAGGCGGTTGGCTATGACGTCAGCCAATTGCCGCCTTGGCACGGGATCGTCGTGCTGGCAGGCACCTGGGCCGAATTCTTGTTGCCCGCTTTGCTATTGCTGGGTCTTTTCACCCGTGTCGCCGCACTTGGGATGATCGGATTCATCACGGTCCAGAGCCTGACCGATCTTTATGGTCATGGCGGCATCGAGCATGCCGCGACCCTTGGCGCGTGGTTCGACCGGATGCCCGACGGCGTGATCCTGGATCAACGCGCACTTTGGGTGTTCGTTCTGCTGGTCAGTGCGATCAAGGGCGCAGGCGCGCTTTCGCTGGATCGGGTGATGTTCAGAAATGCGCCTTCGGCTCGTCCGGTTTCCCGGCCGCAATCGCCAGAACCCCACCCAGCAGGCAAAAGCCCAGCGGGAACATCGTGAACACGTTGAAGCCAAAGGCAATGTACATGCCTGCCGCCGACACCAGCATCAGCACCCCGCCCCACAAGGCCCGCGCCCGGGCCATCGCCCCGCCTGCGATGGCCAGCAGCGGCGCGGCGAAACTGACGGTGCGTATCAGGTCGCGGTTGGCAATCGGGCCGAAGATCTCTTCGATCTCGGCATAGCGCGCCGCGGCCTCGGTATAGCCGTAGCTGAAAAAACCGACCAGCATCGCGAACAGTCCGCCGATGATGCCAAGAACCAGTGCCGCATTCCGCATTCTTTGCCTTTCCAGCCACGCTTACGCCAGCGCGGCTTCAACTTCCTTGCTCCAGCCGAGATAAAGACTGCCATCCGCGGTTTCAATCAGCGGCCGCTTCATCAGGCTGGGATGATCGGCAAGCAGCTCGAGTTCGGGTCTTTCACGCTCGGATTGCCCAAGATTTCGCCAGGTGGTCGAGCGGCGATTCACAAGATCGGCACCAAACCGCGCATAGGCACGGGCCAGCACATCGGATGGCATCGGTGTTGCCCGAACATCTACCAGTTCCGCATCTTCAAGGGATTTCAAAGCCTTGCGACAGGTATCGCAATTCTTCAGACCATAGATTTTCACCTGGAGTTCCTTTCTCAGCGGGCTGTTTTCGCCGATTTTCTACGTCACTGCCCGATATGTTTTGCTTGTGTTTTACAAAACTGCTGCAATCCTTTCAGGTGCAAAATGGCTTTCAGACCCAGCTTTTTTCCAAGCCGGCCCCCTGAATACCGGCATGCATACCCCGGAATATCCGGGAAGGATTGAGAAGTAGAAGGAGACACGGGACATGCCTACTGGCACCGTGAAATGGTTCAATACCACAAAAGGTTACGGGTTCATTGCACCTGACGATGGCGGCAAGGACGTATTTGTCCACGTTTCGGCCGTCGAGCGTTCGGGCCTGACCGGTCTGGCGGACAACCAGAAAGTCGGGTTCGAACTGAAAGAGGGCCGCGACGGCCGCATGATGGCGAGCGACCTCACGCTTATCTAAGCCGGAAATCGTTAGAAACGGGGCGTGCGCATGTTGCACGCACGGCCCCCGTGGATCGGTTTACTGGTAGAAACAGCCCTTTTCACCCGCCGGGCACACCATCCGGCGACCGCTGCGTTCGACCGTCTTGCGATAGCCCGCGGGATGCGCCTGCATCTGCGAATAGGTCATCGGCTGGTTGGGGGTTCCGCAGCAGATCACGCCCGCCATGACGATTGGCTGCAGGCCGCTCGGGCAGTGGTTTTCCTTGGCGTGATACGGGTAGGTCTTGGCCTCGGTGGCCGAAGCCGGAACAGCGGCGGCCAACGTGATGGCGATGGCGGTGAAAACTGACTTGAACTTCATATCGGGAACCCCCTGCACTGACCGGACATCCGGTGAACAAACATGATCGCAGGCTAGGATCAGACGCGCGGCCGGTCAATCCTTTGGGTGTCCGTCCAAGGCGGCCGCCACATGCTGTGGCACAATCGCCTATCCCGATGACGACAAGGCCCGCGCCGCCAGAACGCCGATCATGGCCGAGCCACCCGTCAGCACCGCGCCCCATGCCGTATCGAGCGCCACCATCTGCCAGTGCCAGCTTTTCATGACGGCGAAGTTCGTGAATTCGTAGGTGCCATAAGCCACCGCCCCCAAAAGCGCGCCCATAAACAGCGCCTGCAGCGGCGCGTCGGCGCGAAGCGCGGGCAAGGAGACAAAGACCAGCACGCCGACCACGTAGAACAGGTAAAACAGCGCCGCAGGCGCAAGGCGCGGGCTGTCGAGCAGCTGATCGCCAAGATGGGTTTCGAACAGCGGGCGCATCACCTTGGTCAGCATCACAGCGTCCACGGCCAGGAAAACCACCGCCGTTACAACATAAAGAATGATGAGCTGCATCTTGCCGCCTTTCGCCTGCTTTAAAGGTAATACGGGCACGGGACGGGGCCAGATCGGTTTTCGACGAAAAGAAGCCCCGCCGCGCGGACGCGCAGCGGGGCTGGATGTTTCGTGCCAGGCGCCGCGATCGGGATCAGCCGCGCGCCTCGCGGATCAGGCGCAGGATGTCCTGGGCCGCCTCCGGGATGTTGGTGCCCGGGCCGAAGATCGCCTTGACGCCTGCCTTTTTCAGGAAATCGTAATCCTGCTGCGGGATCACGCCCCCGCAGATCACGATGATGTCGCCCGCATCCTTTTCGCGCAACGCGTCGATCAACTGCGGCGCCAGCGTCTTGTGCCCGGCCGCCTGCGACGAGATCCCGACCACGTGCACATCGTTGTCGATGGCATCCTGTGCCGCCTCATCCGGCGTCTGGAACAGCGGGCCCACGTCGACATCGAAACCGATATCGGCAAAGGCGGTGGCGATCACCTTGGCGCCGCGATCATGGCCGTCCTGGCCCATCTTGACGACCAGCATGCGCGGGCGGCGGCCTTCCTGTTCCGCGAACTCCTCGACCGACTTCTGGATCGCGGCAAAGCCTTCGTCGCCTTCGTAAGCCGCGCCATAGACGCCTGCCAGGGTCTTCACCTCGGCGCGGTGGCGGCCGAATTCCTTTTCCATAGCCATGCTGATTTCCCCCACGGATGCACGTGCGCGCGCGGCCTCGACCGCCGCTTCCAACAGGTTGCCGCCCTCTTTGGCGCGGCGGGTCACTTCGTCGAGAGCGGCCCGACAGGCGGCCTCGTCACGGCTGGCGCGGATGCGTTCCAGCCGCGCGATCTGGCTTTCGCGCACCTTGACGTTGTCGATATCGAGGATGTCGATCGGGTCTTCCTTGTCCTTGCGGTACTTGTTGACGCCAACGATTAACTCGTCCCCGCGGTCGATCATGGCCTGCCGGGTGGCGGCGGATTCCTCGATCCGCAGCTTGGGCATACCGCTGGCGACGGCCTTGGTCATGCCGCCCATTTCTTCGACCTCTTCCATCAGGGCCCAGGCCTTTTCGATCAGGTCGTTGGTCAGGCTTTCCACGTAGTAGGAGCCCGCCAGCGGATCGACCACCTTGGTGATCCCGGTTTCTTCCTGGAGGATCAGCTGCGTGTTGCGGGCGATACGGGCGCTGAACTCGGTCGGCAGGGCAATCGCTTCGTCGAAGCTGTTGGTGTGCAGGGACTGGGTGCCGCCGAGGACCGCGCTCATGGCTTCGACCGCGGTGCGGATCACGTTGTTGTAGGGGTCTTGTTCCTGCAGGGACACGCCCGATGTCTGACAGTGGGTGCGCAGCATCTTGGAGCGGTCGGATTTGGCGCCGAATTCCGTCATGACGCGGTGCCACAGCGTGCGCGCGGCGCGCAGCTTGGCGATTTCCATGAAGAAATTCATGCCGATGGCAAAGAAGAACGACAGCCGCCCGGCGAACTTGTCGACATCCATCCCCGCCTCGATCGCGGCGCGCACGTATTCGCGCCCGTCGGCCAGGGTATAGGCCAGCTCCTGCACGAGGTTCGCACCGGCCTCCTGCATGTGATAGCCCGAGATCGAGATCGAGTTGAATTTCGGCATGTTGTCCGAGGTATAGGCGATGATGTCCGAGATGATCCGCATCGACGGCTCGGGCGGGTAGATATAGGTGTTGCGGACCATGAATTCCTTCAGAATGTCGTTCTGAATGGTCCCCGACAGCAGCGCCTTGTCATGGCCCTGCTCTTCGCCCACCACGATGAAGTTCGCGAGGATCGGGATCACCGCGCCGTTCATCGTCATCGACACGCTGACCTGATCCAGCGGGATGCCGTCGAACAGGATCTTCATGTCCTCGACGCTGTCGATGGCCACGCCCGCCTTGCCGACATCGCCCACGACGCGGGGGTGGTCGCTGTCATAGCCGCGGTGCGTGGCAAGGTCGAAGGCCACCGAAACGCCCTGCTGACCGGCTGCCAGAGCCTTGCGGTAAAAGGCGTTCGAATCCTCGGCCGTGGAAAAGCCGGCATATTGCCGGATCGTCCAGGGACGGCCGGCATACATCGTGGCCTTCACGCCGCGCGTGAAGGGGCCGAACCCCGGCAGGCTGCCCATATGCGGCAGGTCTTCGACGTCCTCGGCCGTGTAAAGCGGCTGCACCTCGATCCCTTCGAGCGTGTTCCAGGTCAGATCCTCCAGCGGGCGGCCGCGGAGTTCCTTTTCAGCCAGTTTGCGCCACTCGTCCTTCTTGGTCATGAGCGTGTCCTCTTTCTGTTTGTCCCGGAACGGGGGTTTTCCCCTCTGGTCCGGGTACTTTCTCTGTCATCAGGGTGGCCAGACCATCCGCGCCGGCGGCCAGCCAGAACAGATCGTCCGAATATTGTTCCCGCATCCGCGCGGCCTGTGCGGGGGTGAAAGGGGCGAAATGACCGTCACCGGCGGGCAGATGCCCGGTGTCACGGCCCGCCGCCGCAAGCGCGGCGCGCAATTGCGGCAGGCGCGGCGCCATGTTCAGCCGCCGCCGGGCATGGGTGGCCGGCGCAAGGGCAGCGTCCCCCAGCATCCGGGCAAGCCGGCGTTCGGGCGCGGCGCCGTATTCCTCGTGCGGCATGACGGCAAGCGGCACCCCTGGCAGCGCGCAGGCCACATCGGCGACAACGTCGCGCCAGCCGCGCGGGCCGTCCGACAACGCGGCAAGCCGCATCGGCCCCGGCAAGGGATGGCCGCGCGCGGCCGTCATCGCGATCAGCGAGGCCCAATAGGCATCGGGGCAACGGATCGACAGCACAGCCTGCGTAATGCGGCCCCGGAATGCTGCGGCCAGGCGCGCCACGCGTTCGCCCGCCGCCGGATACAACGCCGCCGCCCGCACCCCCTGCCGGGGGTTTCCCAGGATGTTTTCGTCCGACACAATCACCTGACGGGCGCCCCTGCCCGCCTCGGCCGCCAGCGCCAGCGCGATCCGCCCCTCGGCCCGCTGCGGCCCGCAGTTGAACATCTGCGGCGCAGGCCAGATACCCGCGAACAGCCCGTTGCGGGTGCGGCGCGGATCCCAGACCGAAATTCCATGCCGTGACAGCCCCGCGGAATTGTCGCGCAAGTAGGCCTGAAATGTGGTCGAGGCGGTGCGGTGCGCCCCCAAGTGCAGAATGACGTCCATCGCCGTGCGGATCCAGCTGAAGGCCGCCTGCAGGGGCGGGCGGCGGTATGAATGACAGGCCGTCATCATCCGCGCATCTCCGTGACCAAGCGCTTAAAGGCTGCATTTGGCCGAAGTTTCACGAAAAACCTATTCGCATCCCCCGGCAAGCTTCCTATATCTTTGCAGACAGGAGACCGCATGAAACACGTCTTAGCCTTTGGGATCGCATTGTTTTTCACCCTGCCCGCACTGGCGCAGGAGTCGTCCGATACCGCGCCGGAATTGCCGCTGCTGTCGTCGGAAGGTGTGGAGTTGAACCAATTTTTGTGGGTATCGCGGCCCGTCATCGTGTTTGCCGACAGCCCCAACGATCCACGATATGTCGAACAGATGCGGCTGCTGCGCGAAGACCCTGGGCCGTTGTTGTACCGGGATGTCGTGGTGCTGACGGACACTACGCCCGAGGCACGCTCGCCCTTGCGGCGCGAGCTGAACCCGCGTGGATTTTCACTGGTCATCATCAGCAAGGACGGTTTGTCGCGCATCCGCAAACCGCTGCCCTGGGACGTGCGGGAAATCACCCGCTCGATCGACAAGATGCCGATCCGGCAGCAGGAAATCCGCGAGATGAACAGCCGCGAAGCCGGCTGAGTCAGGGCGCGCGCCGCATCACGATGGCGTGGCGCGATCCGAAATCCAAAAGCATGACGGCCCTCTGCGCCGGGTCGTACACCGTTACAAGCCCGCGGGCGGTCAGCAGCCGATGAACGCCCTGCGCGACCTCGTCCGTCATGCAGGCGCGCGGCTCCATCACGCTGGCCAGAAGGCCAAGACCGGCATGCAGATCCGCGGACATCACGGCCTGGGCCAGCGCGTCCGGTGTCACGCTGGTATCCGCAAAGGCCACGGCGCGGCCCTGCCGCAGCATCGCCACGCCCTGCCGCAGATCGTAGACACGCGGGGCCTGCGGGCGCAAAATCCCTGCCTTCAGCCGGAATACCGCAACGGAACAGGTGCGGCGGGACATGAAGAACGTGTTCGCGCCGGGCCACGCCCAGCGTGCCACGTAAGTCCGCGCCGTTGACGGGTCGTCCAAATCGCAGGCCGCAAGCACGGCCAGCGCCATCGTGATCATCCAGATACGCGCCATGAACGCCATGCGAGCCGCCCCCGAAACAGGTCCGGGGGGCAGCATCGGGGAAAACCCCTTTCCGCATCGTTACGGCGCGCAGGGTCATCGGGGTTATTCGAACTCCATGATCACGTCGTCCACGGCAAGGCTGTCGCCCGGTCCCGCGTTGATCCTCGAGACGATGCCCTTGCGCTCGGCGCGCAGGATGTTTTCCATCTTCATCGCCTCGACCGTGCAGAGCGCCTGGCCCTCCTGCACTTCCTGGCCCTCTTCAACGTCGATCTTCACGATCAGGCCGGGCATCGGGCACAGCAGCATCTTGGATGTGTCGGGCGGCAGTTTTTCCGGCATCATCCGGGCCAGTTCGGCCTGGCGCGGGGTGCGCACATGCGCCTTGATATCCGCCCCGCGGCTGCGAATGCGGAACCCGCCCGAAATCTTGCCGACCTTCATCACCAGCGGCGCGCCGTCCACCAGCATGTCGGCGATCTGGTCGCCCGGCGTCCAGTCGCCGGTCACGCGATGGCTGTTGCCATCTTCGAAGGTGATCGTCGCGCCGTCACGATCCGCTGCGATCTTGACGTCGAAGGAATGACCCTGAAGCGAAACATTCCATTCCTCGCCCACATGGCGTTCGTGGTTGTCCATCCGGCCGGACACGCGGGCACGGCGGATTTCGGCCACGCGATGCATCGCCGCGCAAGAGGCCGCGATGCGGCGCAGCGCGTCCTCGCCCAGTTCGACCCCTTCGAAACCGTCGGGATATTCCTCAGCGATGAAGGCCGTGGTCATGTCGCCCGACACGAATTTCGGATGATCCATCACCGCGCTGAGGAATGGCAGGTTGTGCCCGATCCCCTCGACCTCGAACCGGTCGAGCGCGACGCGCATCGCCTCGAGCGCCTCGGCGCGGGTGGGCGCCCAGGTGCAGAGCTTGGCGATCATCGGGTCGTAATACATGCTGATCTCGCCGCCCTCGTAGACGCCGGTATCGTTGCGCACCGCCGTGTCGCCCGCGGGTGCGTCGCCCTGCCACTTACCGGTTTCCAGCAGCGGCCCTGCGGCCACCTCCATCGGCGGGCGATAGCGGGTCAGACGCCCGATCGACGGCAGGAAGTTGCGATACGGGTCTTCGGCGTAAAGACGGCTTTCCAGCGCCCAGCCGTTCAGCTTCACGTCGTCCTGGGTGATCGACAGCTTTTCGCCGGCGGCCACGCGGATCATCTGTTCGACAAGATCGACACCGGTGATCAGTTCGGTCACCGGGTGTTCCACCTGCAGGCGCGTGTTCATTTCGAGGAAGTAGAAATTCTTGTCACCATCGACGATGAATTCCACCGTGCCCGCGCTGGCGTATCCCACGGCCTTGGCCAGGGCCACGGCCTGTTCGCCCATGGCGCGGCGGGTGGCCTCGTCGAGGAAGGGGCTTGGCGCCTCTTCGATCACCTTCTGGTTCCGGCGCTGGATCGAGCATTCGCGCTCGCCGAGGTAGACGCCGTTGCCATGTCCGTCGCACAGAACCTGGATCTCGATATGGCGGGGCTGGGTCACGAATTTCTCGATGAAGATGCGGTCGTCGCCAAACGAATTGGCCGCCTCGTTCTTGGAGCTTTGGAAGCCCTCGCGGCATTCCTCGTCATTCCAGGCGATGCGCATGCCCTTGCCGCCGCCACCGGCGCTGGCCTTGATCATGACCGGGTAGCCGATTTCGCCCGAGATGCGCACCGCGTCATCGGCGCTGTCGATCAGGCCCATATAGCCGGGCACCGTGCTGACATTCGCCTCCTGGGCGATCTTTTTCGATGTGATCTTGTCGCCCATCGCCTCGATCGCGCCCTTGGGCGGGCCGATAAAGGCGACGCCCGCGGCCTCGAGCGCCTCGGCAAATTTCGCGTTCTCGGACAGGAAGCCATAGCCCGGGTGCACGGCCTCGGCACCGGTGCCCTTGATCGCGGCCATGACGTTGTCGATCACGATATAGGACTGGTTGGCCGGCGGCGGGCCGATGTGAACCGCCTCGTCGGCCATTTCGACATGCAAGGCGTTCTTGTCGGCGTCCGAATAGATCGCAACGGTCTTGATGCCCATCTTGCGGGCGGTCTTGATCACGCGGCAGGCGATTTCGCCCCGGTTGGCAATCAGGATCTTGTTGAACATGCGCTGTCCCTTTTCCTCATGGTGCAGAACGCAAGACAGCGCCGGCCGCCCAAGGGCGATCGACGCTGTTTCGCGTGTGGTTCGGTTGATGGCGGGCCGGCACCCGGTTGCGGGTGCGCGGCGTCAGTCGATGCCCAGAAGCGACGCTTGCGCCGGGCTGAATTGAAAGCGGCTGGACGTTTCGGGTTGCACCGAACATCCAGCGATCGCCGCGATGATGCCCATCGCAGCCAGGATTCTGACGGTTTTCATGCTCGTTGCCTCGGTTTTTATGTTCAGGCTTTGAGCAGGAGCTTACAGAAACCGGTCGTTTCCCGCTAGGGGAGAGCCGCCTTACCCGGCAAAGTGTTGCGTCAACACCGCGATGGGTATTGCTGGCAATAGGCCACGTTGGCGACGGCACCGACAAGGGCGCCACCGGCCAGGCTGGTATCAAGAACCGCGGCACCCGCTGCACCGGCGCCCGCCCCCATGAGGCTTTGCTCCAATGCGGTGTCGCCACAGCCGGCAAGCGCAGCGGTCGATGCGACAGCGAAGAGTATCGGTTTGATCTGCATGCTTTGTCCTGTTCCTGGATTGCGTTGATCGCCAGACGCCATCTTGCAACACCAGCGCCCGAAGGAAAGGGCGCAACGCGCATCCGCACGTTTCCGGCGAACCCTTGCCGATGCGAACCAAGCTTTTGTTCAAACAGGAAAAAATTGGGCGGCCGGCCTTGGGGGTAGCCGTGCCGCCCGACAGGGGAAGGGTAACGGTTCAGACTGATCATCCCGGTGTGGGATGTCCGGTTTACCACTACGGAATCACGATGCATGCCACGCCCGCGCACGGCAATCGGCTTTGCGAGAATACCGGCCGGATAAGCCATTTCCCGCCAAAGTTGCGATGTCTTGCGCAGGAAAATGCCGATCATCACTCGAACACCTCCGGGAAAGAGGCGCGCGCGACCGCTTCGTCGATCACGAGAAGGGCGTCATAGCTTTCTGGATCGAACGGATCTTCGGCAGCGATGACCTCGCGGCCGAACAGCCAGCTCAGCCTGCCGGCATCCAGATTGCCCCTTTCGAACGGCTGGTCGCCAAAATGGTCCCACAGCGCGCCAAGAAATGCCGCGTCGGCGCGTTTGTCCACCGCCTTGCGGTCGCGGTAACGTTCCCGCCGGGTCAGGGGCGTTGCGCCTTTCGGGTTGGCGCGTCGGATCGTGAACTGAAAATCGGACCCGGGAAGACGGCCCGGGAAACCACGGTGTTTCAGCATGCCGCGCCCTCCATGCATCCGAAGAGCGCGGCGCCGGATGCGTCAGTCGTTCGGATTGCCGCTCTGGTTGCTGTTCTGGTTGCTGTTCTGGTTGCTGTTTTGATTGCTGTTCTGGTTGCTATTTTGATTGCTGTTCTGGCTTTGGTTCTGGTTTCCACCGCCGCCATTGTCATCATCGCCGGGCGTGTCGGTATCCGTATCGGTTCCGGTGTCAGAACTGTCATCCGTGCCGGAATCGGTTGACGCCGTCGTTCCATGCCCGTCGTCAGACATGGACGCGCTTTTTGCAGGGATGCAGACATCGCCAGACAGCGCATACCCGACCGGGCAGTAAGCGTTTCCGAGTTTATCAAATGTAGGTGCAACCCCGACAGGCTCGGGCGCCTGGGCACATGCCGCAACACCGGCAAGGATTGCAGTCGCCAAAACAGGTTTAATCTTATTGAACATCTTTTTTGGCCTCCATCTTCTCCAAATCCGCGCCCTAGCCAGGCCCGGCTTGAAAAAGAAACGCTATTCGAGGCCTCTACACCTTGATCTTTATCAAGCTGCGGAAATGGGACAGGCCTTGTGGCCTGCCCCGGCAATCCACGGAAGGGATTACTTGTACTTGCCGGTGTAAGTCGGCTCGACCGAGATCGGTTCGGGCTCGACCACGACGTATTCTTCCTCGGGCGCTTTTGCGCAGGCTGCCAGACCGGCAACCAGCCCAAGCGCGAGCATGCTCTTGATGCACTTCGACATCTGTTTCTCCTGTCTCTTGTTTTGGACAAATCGGCACCTTCAGGCGCCACCTGCCCCTCGTACGAGGTGTTGGTCGCTCGGGTGCAACCGCCGCGCAGAATACAAGAAGGACGGGAAAATTGATACGTCGCCGGCCACAGCCCGGCGCGCTGTGACGGGAAAGCCGCATTCGCCGCGATTTCTGAACTATGTCCCGCAACATATTGTGGCATGGTCAGAAATTCTCCCAGATGCAGGTGCCGTTTTCGACGCGGAAGGCATCGAAAAACTGCACGATCTCGGGGTCGATCGCACCGAACTCGATGTCGCGCGCAGCATAGGAAATGACGACGCGCGGCACGTTTTCACCGCGCTCCGCCAACCAGGGCAGCGCGAGGTTTTCGCAAAGATACGCAAAATCCGCCTCTACGTCGGCAAAGCTTGCACCCTCGCCGATCGCGGGGGCCACAAACCGGAAGCGTGCTGCGCGCGGCTGGCCGAAAATGCCATCCTCCAGACGGACTTCCTGCAGGCGCAAGTCGAGCCCCGAGGGCACGGCGAGGGCCTCCTCCTGCCCTGTCGCCGTGGTCGCGCAGGCTAACGCCCCCCAGAGCGCGACGAAAACGCCAATCCGCCTATGTGTCATGACGGCCTCCGGCAAATCGCTGCCAGCGCGCACGGTTGGCCGGGTTTTCAAGAATGTCGCGAATGACCGCTTCGGCGCGTTGCCTGGGAAACGGCGCATCGACCGCGCCGCCCGCGACGACCCGCAGCCCGCCGCCGTCGCGCATGACCTGCACCGCAGGGCGAAACCCACGCAGGCGTTGCAGCGCTCGCCACATGTCCTGGCGGATCTGGCGGGCCAGCCTTTCCCGGCCCATGACGGGAAAGCGCGCCTCGACCGCAAGGTCGAACCGCACGGGCCGCCCACGCGAAACGGTGACCGCCGCGTCGGTGCGCTCCGCATGCCAGCCGTTTCTATGCGTTGCTTCCGCCAAAACATGGTCCTCCGGGCGACGAAAAGTCGGGCGAGGGCCGTCAGCCCCCTGCCCGGCCAGCGATCAAAGCGGGATGTTGTCGTGCTTTTTCCAGGGCATCGACTGCTTCTTGTTGCGCAGCATCGCGAAGGCGCGCGCCACGCGTTTGCGCGTCGAGCGGGGCTGGATCACCTCGTCGATGAAGCCGCGCTCGGCCGCAACGAACGGGTTGGCGAACGCGTCCTCATACTCCTTGGTGCGCTGCGCGATCTTGTCGGCATCGCCCAGCTCCGAGCGATACAGGATCTCGGTCGCGCCCTTGGCGCCCATCACCGCCACCTCGGAGGTGGGCCAGGCATAGTTGACGTCGGCGCGCAGGTGCTTGGACGCCATGACCACGTAGGCCCCGCCATAAGCCTTGCGCGTGATGACCGTCACCTTGGGCACCGTCGCTTCGCCATAGGCAAAGAGCAGCTTTGCGCCGTGCTTGATCACGCCGTCATATTCCTGCTTGGTCCCCGGCAGGAAGCCGGGAACATCCACAAGCGTCAGGATCGGGATCTCGAACGCATCGCAGAACCGCACGAAGCGGGCCGCCTTGCGGGCGCTGTCGATATCCAGCACGCCGGCCAGAACCATCGGCTGGTTCGCGACCACACCCACGGTCTGCCCCTCGAGACGGATGAAGCCGGTGATGATGTTCTTGGCGAAATCTTCCTGGATCTCGTAGAAATCCCCCTCATCCGCGACCTTGAGGATCAGTTCCTTCATGTCATAGGGCGTGTTGGGGTTTTCCGGCACCAGCGTGTCCAGGCTTTCCTCGACCCGGTCGACATCGTCGAAGAACGGGCGCACGGGCGGCTTTTCACGGTTGTTGGCGGGCAGGAAGTCGACAAGGCGGCGCACTTCGGCCAGGGCCTCGACATCGTTTTCAAACGCACCATCCGCGACCGAAGATTTCTTGGTGTGGGTCGATGCGCCGCCCAGTTCCTCGGCGGTCACGACCTCGTTCGTCACGGTCTTGACCACGTCCGGGCCGGTCACGAACATGTAGCTGCTGTCCTTGACCATGAAGATGAAGTCGGTCATCGCCGGGCTGTAAACCGCGCCGCCGGCGCAGGGGCCCATGATCAGGCTGATCTGCGGCACCACACCCGACGCCATGATGTTGCGCTGGAAAACCTCGCCGTAGCCGGCCAGCGAATCCACACCTTCCTGGATACGCGCACCGCCCGAGTCGTTGATGCCGATCACGGGCGCACCGTTTTGCATGGCCATGTCCATGATCTTGCAGATCTTCATCGCGTGGGTGGCCGACACCGACCCGCCCAGAACTGTGAAATCCTGGCTGAACACATAGACCATGCGCCCGTTGATCGTGCCCCAGCCGGTCACCACGCCGTCGCCGTAGGGACGGTTCTTTTCCATCCCGAAATCGGTGCAGCGATGCGCGACGAACATGTCGTACTCTTCAAAGCTGCCTTCATCCACCAGCAGCTCGATACGTTCGCGGGCGGTCAGTTTGCCCTTGCCGTGCTGGCCTTCGATGCGCTTTTCGCCCCCACCCAGCCGGGCGGCGTTACGACGGTCTTCCAATTCCTGCAGGATGTCTTTCATGGCGGTCCCCTTCCGTTTGTGCGGGTTATAATGTTGCGCGGCGTCGTGACAAAGCGGAATCCGGCAAATTTGCAAATCTTGTGAAGAACGAGTGCAGCGAATTGCAAAACAGCAAATGACCCAGCGGCAAATATGGACACTCCCAAGCTATATGCATACGCATATGTCATGAGTGACTCACCTGACGTGCGCTATTTGGACCGCACGACGCCTCCTCATATCTCGACGCTGATCCTGCTGGCCGGCATTTCCGCGCTTAGCATGAACGTCTTCCTGCCGTCCCTGCCCGGGATGACCGCGTATTTCGAAACAGAATACCGGCTGATGCAGCTGTCTGTGGCGATCTACCTGGCCATGAACGCGATTCTGCAGATCCTCGTCGGGCCGATCTCAGACAAGTTCGGGCGGCGGCCGGTGATCCTGGGTGGCTTGACGCTGTATCTGCTGGCGACACTGGGCTGCATACTGGCGCCGAACGTAACCGTCTTTCTGATGTTTCGCATGCTGCAGGCAGTGGTCGCCGTCGCAATGGTGCTGAGCCGGGCCGTTGTGCGCGACATGTTCACGCAGGACCGGGCCGCATCCATGATCGGTTATGTCACGATGGGCATGGCGGTCGTGCCGATGATCGGCCCCGCCATCGGCGGCCTTCTCGAAGAGTTGTTCGGCTGGCATGCGAATTTCATACTGCTCTTTCTCGCCGGTCTTCTGGTGTTCTGGCTGTCCTGGCGCGATCTCGGCGAAACGGCACGGGAATCGGAAAACAGCCTTGCCGATCAGTTCCGCGAATATCCCGAGCTTTTGAAAAGCCCGCGTTTCTGGGGCTATTGCATGGCGGCGGCCTTTGGATCGGGGGCGTTCTTTGCCTATCTCGGCGGCGCGCCGTTCGTGGCCTCGAACGTGTTCGGGCTGAGCCCGGGCGAAATGGGCATCTATTTCGCGGCCCCGTCGATCGGGTATTTCCTTGGCAACTGGATCACCGGCGCGTTTGCCGCGCGGACAGGCGTGAACCGCATGGTTCTGTGGGGGACTATCATTTCGACCCTCGGCATGGCGCTGTCGCTGCTGTCGTCCTACACCGGGCATTCCAGCCCGATCAGCTTTTTCGGGTTCATGACCCTTGTGGGCGTGGGCAACGGAATGACGATCGCGAACGCCACGGCGGGCATGCTGTCGGTGCGCCCGCATCTGGCGGGAACCGCGTCGGGGCTGGGCGGGGCGATCATGATCGGCGGCGGCGCGGCGCTGTCCGCGCTGGCCGGCGCGCTGCTGGTGCCGGGGGCCGGTGAGTTCCCGCTGATCTGGATCATGTTCGTCACCTCGCTGCTTGCAGTCATCGCGATTGCCGGAGTCATCGTGCGCGAACGCCAGCTTGGCTTGTAAGTCCGGCACAGTCTGGACATCACCAGTTTGCAAAGGCAGTCTGCGTCAAACGCAAATCTGCAAAGCGACCCGATGCCCACGAAAAAACTCTATGCCGGCGCGAAACTGCGCGAGACGCGTCAGCGTCTTGGCCTGACCCAAAAGGATTTTGCCGCCAAGCTGGGCGTGTCCCTGCCCTATCTGAACCAGATGGAGAACAACAACCGCCCCGTCAGTACCACCGTGGTGCTGGCACTGGCGCAGGAGTTCGGGTTCGACGTGACCGAGCTTTCGACCGGCGACAGCGAAAGGCTGGTCAGCGACATGCGCGAAGCGATGGCCGACCCGATTTTTGGCGACAGCCCGCCACCGCTGGCCGATCTGCGGCTGACCGCGTCGAACGCGCCTGCACTGGCGCGCGCCTTCATCGACCTGCACCGCGCCTATCGGCAGACACACGAACGCCTTGCCAGCCTGGACGAAGCGCTGGGGCGCGAGGAATCGCGGCTGCAACCCAGCCCATGGGACGAGGTGCGCGACTTTTTCCACTATTGCGACAACTATATCGACGCGGTGGACCGCGCGGCAGAACATGCGGCATCCCAGGCAGGCCAGCGCCCCATGCGGCTTTATGCGCCCGAGATGCTGGAAAAGGCCGGGATCACACTGCGCGTGGCAGACAGCGACCGCCTGCGCCATTTCGATACCGAAGCCCGCACATTGACGCTGTCGAACCGCGCGGCGCCCGAAACCCAGACCTTTCAGATCCTGTTGCAGATCGCGCTTTTGCAGCAGAACAAGCTGCTTGAGGCGACGCTGGATTTCGCACGATTCCGCAGTGAAGAGGCCCGCGCCATCGCCAAGATCGGGCTGGCCAACTACTTTGCCGGGGCGGCGCTGATGCCTTACACTCGGTTTCTCGAAGCGGCGCAGGCCGACCGTCACGATCTGGAAAGGCTTGCCACCCGGTTTTCCGCCTCGATCGAACAGGTGGCGCACCGGCTGTCGACCTTGCAACGGCCGGGCGCCAAGGGCATCCCGTTCTTTTTCGTGCGCGTCGATCAGGCAGGCACCATCACCAAAAGGCACTCGGCCACGCGATTGCAATTCGCGCGCTTCGGCGGGGCCTGCCCGCTTTGGAACGTACACCGCGCGTTCGAAACGCCGGGGCGGTTTCTGCGGCAGCTTGCCGAAACGCCCGACGGGGTGCGCTATATCAACCTGGCCCGCGATGTCAGCAAACCGGGCGGCGCGTTCGGCGCGCCCACGCGGCGCTATGCCATCGCGCTGGGATGCGAGGTGCGCCACGCCGATGCGCTGGTCTATGCCGACGATCTGGACCTGACCAACCCGCGCGCCTACGAGCCCATCGGCATTTCGTGCCGTATTTGCGAGCGTACGAAGTGCCACCAGCGGTCGGTACCGCCACTGGAGCGGCGCCTTTCGATCGACAGTAACGAACGCGGCGTTCTGCCCTACCGGGTCGAGTGACATTCACGCGGAAGGGGCGGCACCCCGTGGCGCCGCCGCCCCCCGTTTTCATCCGCATGACTTTCGGAACTCGCCCGGCGCCAGTCAGGCCGCCGACAGCATCCGGTAGATCTCGTCCTTCAGCGCCGCGCGCTTCTTGCGCATTTCACCCATATGCAGATCGTCGGTGGGTTCCACATCGGTTTCGGCGCGGTGCACGGCGCGGTTAATCTCGTGATACTCATCCGCCAGCTTGGCGAAATGGGCATCCGCCGCCTTCATGGCGGACATCTTTTCAGCGAATTCGGGGAATTCTTCCTGCAGCTCGTGCGGGGTGTGGGACATTGCGCGGTCTCCTTCCTGAGTCTTTGTCGAAGGTCAGACTAGGCGGTTTGGCCGCACGCCATCCTTGATACGGATCAAACCGGGCGGCAGAGGCGAAAAAATTGCGTCATGCCATGTCGGCCCCGTATTCCAGCACAAGCGGCACGATCACCTCTTCCTCGTCGGTCAGGTGCCGGTCGAGGAACCGCTGGAACCCTTCGTGCCGGGCCAGCAGGGCGCCCGCCTCGTCCCGCGCGTTGCCGCCCTTCTGCAAGGCGCGCAGCACGGCGTTCGTATGGTCGGCCAGCGCATGCAGGTGCCCATCCAGCGCGTGGTGGTCGTGATCGAGCAGGTCGAACGCCCCCGAAACGCGCGCGTCCAGCGGTTTGAATTGAGGAAAGTAATGCGCGTCCTCAATCCCGTGGTGGCCATGCAATTGCTGCAGGAAGAACCCGGTGTAACGGCTGAGTTCCGCGCCATAACGCGGCCCGGCCTTGTCATCGAGATGCGCCTGCGTGTCGCCGATCAGCTTTTCCATGATCTGCCGGAACATCAGGTGGCGATCCAGCCAGAATGCCGTCAGCTCGTTGAAATTGGCATGCCCACGCCAGGTTTCGCGCGGGTATTTGTCGGCCAGAACGCGCAGGTGTTCGGGCAGTCCGGTGCGGGTGTCGAGGGTCAGCTTGCTATCCATGACCAAGACTTAGCCGAGAATCGCCACGCTGCCAGCCACCGCGATTGCACAGCCGGTGTGCAATTCAGCGGGCTGCACGGCGCCATCCCGCGGCGCGGGCCTCGGCCTCGGAACAGAACCAGCGTTCGCCCTTGGCGGTGTTGATGCGGGTGCGGCTGTACCATTCCTGCCCCGGCATATGGTAAATGCGCCGCCCCTTTGACGAAATGTTGCCCTTGATGACGCAGCCCGCAGGTGCGCCGGGATCGGACGCCGCCGCCAGCCCCGCGCGGCTGGCCCGGCGAAAGGCCGCGGGCGACTGGATGCCCGTGCCATGCAGGCCGCGATCCTTCACTGCGGCGGATTTTTCATCCAGATCGTAATCCCAGCTGTACTTGCGATAGGCGAATGCCAGCCCGTCGCGCACCAGCTCCTGACCGATGTCCTTGCCATCCACGAAACACTTGGCCACGACGCGGCCGTAGCGGTCCGTGTCGATCGCGCGGCACGTCGCGTGCCGCCCCTGGACGCGGGCGCGCAACTCGTTGCCGACCCACGCACCACAGGGCCAGGAGGGCGCGCCATTGCCGCCGCAGAACTGATCGGTTTCGGGGGCGTCGATGCCATGCAGGCGCACCGTTACCCCACCGACGCTAAGCGTATCGCCATCGACAACGCGCACGGTGCCCGAGGGATCGGCCAGAGTCACTGTGGCCAGAACGGAAAGGACGAGAGCAGCAGAGAGTCTTAACATTTGGTTAATTTCGGCACCGGCGCGCGCGAAATCAACGGCTGAAGTTAACGAATGTTAAGAATTGGTTAACGCTGCGAGGTCTGCCAGTCGGGATGCATCCAGGGCTGCGCGTTTTCAGGCGGCAACGGGTCCACCCCCAGGATGTGATCGCTGACCTTTTCGCCCACCATGATCGACGGCGCGTTCAGGTTTCCGTTGGTGATCCGCGGAAAGATCGAACTGTCGGCCACGCGCAGACCCGAAACGCCAATCACCCGCGCCTGCGCATCGACCACCGCTTGCGCGTCGTCGGCGCGCCCCATCCGGCAGGTACCGCAGGGGTGATAGGCGCTTTCGACATGCTCGCGGATGAAATCGTCCAGCGCGTCGTCGGATTGGACGGCGTCGCCGGGCTGGATCTCGTGTTTGACATACGGCTTGAAGGCATCCTGCGCGAAAATCTCGCGCGTGAGCCGGATCGCCTTGCGGAAGTCGCGCCAGTCGCTTTCGTCGCTCATGTAGTTGAACAGGATCTTCGGCGCGTCGCCCGGATCGGTGCTGCGCAGGCTGACCTGCCCCCGCGATACCGACCGCATCGGCCCGACATGCGCCTGGAACCCGTGCCCCTCGGCCGCGGTCTGCCCGTCATAGCGCACGGCGAGCGGCAGGAAATGATACTGGATATCGGGATAATCCACGCCCGCGCGGCTGCGGATGAACCCCGCGCTTTCGAACTGGTTCGATGCGCCGGGGCCGCGCCGGGCCAGCAGCCATTGCAGGCCGACCCAGGCCTTTCCGAACAGGTTCCAGTACTTGTAAAGGCTGACGGGCTGTTTCGCCGCCATCTGGATGTAAAGCTCCAGGTGGTCCTGCAGGTTCGCGCCGACGCCGGGCCGGTCGGCCACGACCTCTATGCCATGGGCCGCCAGATGCGCTGCCGGCCCGATCCCCGACAGCATCAGCAGCTTGGGCGAGTTGATGGCGGATGCCGCGACGATCACTTCGGTCCCGGCGCCGATGACCTCGGTGCGGCCGTTCCGCGTGACCTCGACCCCGGTTGCGCGGCCGCCCTCGATGATCACGCGCCGGGCGAAGGCGCGCACCAATGTGCAGTTCTGGCGCCGCAGCGCGGGCTTGAGGTAGGCACTGGCCGCCGACCAGCGCCGCCCTTGCCAGACGGTCATGTCGAAGGGGCCGAACCCTTCCTGCTGGTGGCCGTTGTAATCGCCCGTCGCGGGATAGCCCGCCTGCACGCCCGCCTCGACAAAGGCCCGGACCAGCGGGTTGTCGCGGCGTCCGCGCGTGACATGCAGCGGACCATCGGTGCCGCGCCAGGACGGGTCGCCGCCATGGCCGCCATCGTGCCAGTTCTCCATCCGTTTGAAATAGGGCAGCACATCGGCATAGCCCCAGCCATCGGCGCCCTGGTCGCGCCAGTGGTCGAAATCGCGGGCATGCCCACGGACATAGATCATCCCGTTGATCGAGGATGATCCGCCAATCACCTTGCCGCGCGGACAGGCCAGGCGCCGCCCGCCCAGATGCGGCTCGGGCTCGGTCGTGTAGCCCCAGTCATAGCGCGCCATGTTCATCGGATAGCTCAGCGCGCCGGGCATCTGGATGAAGGGGCCCGCGTCGCTGCCGCCATGCTCGATCACGATCACGCGCCGGCCGGCCTCGGCCAGCCTGTAGGCCATCGCGCACCCGGCGCTGCCTGCGCCGACGATCACGTATTCCGCTTTCATTTCGGACCCTTGCACCATGCCAACCTCAGAACGGCGCCTCGACCCGGCCCATGCGGACATAGACGGATTTCATCTGGCTGTAATGTTCGATGGCGGCCTTTGAATTCTCGCGCCCCACACCCGACATCTTGACCCCGCCAAAGGGCAGCTCGACCGGGGCATCGTTGTAGGAGTTCAGAAAACAGCTGCCCGCCTGCAGTGCCGCGATCACGCGGTGGCCACGTCGCAGGTCGCGGGTGAAGACACCCGCCGACAGACCGTATTCGGTGGCGTTGGCGCGGGCGATCACCTCGTCCTCGTCATCGAAATCCAGAACGCACATGACGGGGCCAAAGATCTCTTCGCGGGCAATGACCATGTCGTCGGTGACATCGGCAAAGACCGCGGGCGTGATCCAGTAGCCTGGCCGGTCGAGCCGCTGCCCGCCGGTGACCAGCCGCGCGCCTTCCCCGACGCCCTTGGCGATATAGGACTGCACGATCTGCAACTGTGCTTCGCTGACCATCGGGCCGAAACTGGTGGCCGGGTCCAGCGGGTCGCCGATCACCGCCCCCTGCAGCCGCTCGGCAAGGCGGTCAAGGAACGTATCGCGGATCGAACGGTGGACGAACACCCGCGTGCCGTTGGAACAGACCTGCCCCGAAGAATAGAAATTGCCAAGGATCGCACCGCCCACCGCATCGTCGAGATCGGCATCCTCGAAGATCACCAGCGGCGACTTGCCCCCCAACTCCATCGTGACATGCTTCATCTCGGCGGCGGCAGCGGCGTAGACCCGTTTGCCCGTAGGCACCGAGCCGGTCAGCGATACCTTGGCGACGCGAGGATCGGTCGTCAGTGCCGCGCCGACCCGGCCCGCCCCCTGCACGACGTTGAACAGACCCGGCGGTGCACCCGCCTCGGTCAGGATTTCGGCCACCTTCAGCGCGCAAAGCGGCGTCGTCTCGGAGGGCTTGAACACCATCGCATTGCCGCAGGCCAGCGCGGGCGCCGCCTTCCAGCAGGCGATCTGGGTGGGGTAGTTCCACGCCCCCAGCCCCACGCACACCCCCAGCGGTTCGCGCATCGTATAGGCCCAGTCGCCCCCAGGCAGCGGGATATGCTCGCCCGTCAGGCTGCCGGCCAGACCGCCGAAATATTCCAGCGCATCCGCGCCACTGGTGGCGTCGGCCACGCTGGTTTCCTGGTACGGTTTGCCGGTATCGCGGGTTTCCAGAACGCTGAGGTCGTGATTGCGCGCGCCGATGATGTCGGCCGCCCGGCGCAGCACCCGGCCCCGTTCCGTCCCGCTTAGCGCGGCCCATTCCGCCTGCGCTTCCCGCGCCGCGTCGAGCGCCCGGTCGACGATCGCCGGCGTCGCCTCGTGCAACGTGGCGATCACCTCGCCCGTGGCGGGATAGTTCACCTCCATCGGCGCGCCTGCGCTGTCTTCGACATAGGCGCCGTGGACATAATGGCTGGCAACAGGCTGGGTCGGATAGGTCATTGCGGAATTACCGCCTCCGGCGGGAGTATTTGCAGCAAGATGAAGGGGTTATTCGCCACGCGGGAAACGTTGGTTTTCCTCCAGCACGTTCAGATCCATGTGGTTGCGCATGTAGCGTTCCGAGGCTTTCTGAAGCGGCTGGTAATCCCAGGGGAAATACCCGCCCTGGCGCAACGCCTCGTAGACGACCCAGCGGCGGGCCTGGCTTTGGCGCACCTCGGCATCGAAGCGTTCCAGATCCCAGCGCGCGGCGGCCATGATGCGGAACCGCTCCAGCGTGTCGGCATGGGCGGGATCGTCCGCGAGATCCGTCAGTTCCAGCGGATCGGCCTGCAGGTCGAAAAGCTGTTCGGGATCGAGCGCGCAGTTCGTATATTTCCAGCGCCCCTCGCGCAGGGCGACCATCGGGGAATAGGATGCCTCGGCGGCGTATTCCATCGCCACCGGGCTTTTGCGGCGTGCGCCCTGCCCCAGCGGCACAAGGCTTTCGCCAGTGGTCCAGGGCATCACCTCATCCATCGGCACACCGGCCAGATCGCAGAGCGTGGGGCAGATATCGATGTTGCTGACCGGATCGGAGACAAGGCCCGGCTGCATCTGCGGTGCCGCGATCATGAGCGGCACACGCGCCGAGCCTTCATAGAACGACATCTTGAACCACAGGCCGCGTTCTCCCAGCATGTCGCCGTGATCGGACACGAAAAGGATGATCGCTTCCTGCCGGGTCGCCTCGAGCGCTTCGAGCACCTCGCCGATCTTGTCGTCGAGATACGAGATATTGGCGAAATAGGCCCGCCGCGACCGGGCGATGTGATCGTCGGTGATGTCGTAGCTGCGCCAGTCGTTGGCATCGAAGATGCGCTGGCTGTGCGGGTCGTGATCGTCATAGGCCATCGCCGGCACCTGCGGGGCGAGATGCGCGCAATCCTCGTAGAGATCCCAGTATTTGCGCCGCGCGACATAGGGGTCATGCGGGTGGGTGAAGCTGACGGTCAGGCACCAGGGGCGGTCGTCCTTGCCGCGCGCAAGATCATAGACCTTTTGCACGCCGTGAAACGCCACTTCGTCGTCGTATTCCATCTGGTTGGTGATCTCGGCCACACCCGCGCCGGTGACCGAGCCCATGTTGTGATACCACCAGTCGATCCGTTCCCCCGGTTTGCGGTAATCTGGCGTCCAGCCGAAATCGGGCGGGTAGATATCCGTGGTCAGGCGGCTTTCGAACCCATGAAGCTGGTCGGGGCCCACGAAATGCATCTTGCCGGACAGGCAGGTGTAATAGCCCGCCCTCCGCAGGTGATGGGCGAAGGTGGGGATGGACGAGGCGAATTCCGCCGCATTGTCGTAAACGCCGGTCTGGCTGGGCAATTGCCCCGACATGAAGGCCGCCCGACCCGGCGCGCAAAGCGGGCTGGCGGTGTAGGCGTTGGCAAATCTCGTGGACCGTTCCGCAAGCTTGCGCAGGTTTGGCACATGCAGCCAGTCGGCAGGCCCATCGGGGAAGAACGTGCCGTTCAACTGGTCGACCATGAAGATCAGGATGTTCGGACATGTCATTTCGCGGCTCTTTCCAGTTCGAGTTCGAGATACCCCAGCACCTGCGCCGCGGCCTGCGCGCCCTGCGGCGCATCGCGCCCGAGGCTTTGCTGCAGGTAAACGCCGTCGATCAGCGCCGCGATGCGGTCGGCCGCACCGGCGGCGCGCGCACCGATCAGCGGGCGCAGCGCATGGGTCAGATTCGCGCGAAGCCGGCGCTGGTAGATGATCAGCAGCCGCCTTGCCTGGGGTGCGCGCCGGGCCAGCACGTAGAAATTCATCCAGGCGGCCACGGTGTCGGCGCGGAAATTGCGCGGGCTGAACGAGGCGCGCACGATCGCCTCGACCCGGCCCTGCGGGCCTTCCGCCATGGCCAGCGCGCCGCGCACCTCGGCGGCATAGACACCCATCGTATGGCGCATCGCGGCCACGAGGATCTGCTCCTTGCCGCCGAAATAATGATGCGCCAGCGCCGAGGACATCCCCGCGCGCCTTGCGATCTGCGCGACGCTGACATCCAGCGTGCCGACCTTGCCGATCTCGGCAATCGTGGCTTTCACCAGCGCGTCGCGGCGTATAGGCTCCATCCCGAGCTTGGGCATGATCTGCGACCCCCGAGTTGACTTCGAATGACCTAATTGGTTTTTTATTGACTCGTCAATCAATAATAAAACCACACAACATGGAGACCCGTAATGAGCCTGAAACACACGCTATCCGCCCTGGCCCTGATGGCCGCTGCCCCTGCGGTACTGGCCGATTGCGGCACGGTGCGCTTCTCGGATGTGGGCTGGACCGACATCACGGCCACCACCGCCGCCACCACAACCGTGCTGCAGGCACTGGGGTATGAAACCGACGTCAAGGTTCTGTCCGTGCCGGTCACCTACACGTCGATGGCCGCCGGCGACATCGACGTCTTCCTGGGCAACTGGATGCCCACGATGGAAGGCGACATCGCCCCCTACCGCGATGCCGGAACCGTCGATACCGTCCGCGCGAACCTGGAAGGCGCGAAATACACCCTGGCCACCAATGCCGCCGGCGCCGAGATGGGCATCCGCGATTTCGCCGACATCGCCGCCCAGGGCGAGGCGCTGGACGAAACCATCTATGGCATCGAGCCGGGCAACGACGGCAACCGCCTGATCATGGACATGATTTCCGCCGACGCGTTCGGCCTGTCCGGTTTCGAGGTCAAGGAAAGCTCGGAACAGGGGATGCTGGCACAGGTCGGCCGCGCCGACAGCCGGGGTGAGCCCGTGGTGTTCCTTGCCTGGGAGCCGCACCCGATGAACGCGAAATACGACCTGACCTACCTGACCGGCGGCGATGACTGGTTCGGCCCCAACCTGGGCGGCGCGACCGTCTATACCAACACGAGGGCCGGGTATGTCGCCGAATGCCCGAACGTGGGCAAGCTGCTGGAAAACCTGGAATTCTCGCTGGCCATGGAAAACGAGATCATGGGCGCGATCCTGAATGACGGCGAAGATCCCGACGATGCGGCAAGCGCCTGGCTCAAGGCCAATCCGGGCGTTCTGGACGGCTGGCTCGATGGTGTGACGACCAAGGATGGCGGCGACGCTATGGCCGCCGTCAAATCGTCGCTCGGCCTGTAAAGAAGAGGCGCGGCGCGGGATCACCCGCGCCGCCAATCCGACGAAGGGACAGACATGGCCGACAGCGCCTTCAGCGACTGGATGCACGAGAACAAGATACCGATCGGCGACTGGGCCGAGGACGGTTTCGACTGGTTGCAGCGCAATTTTTCAGTGGTCTTCGACGGGCTGTCGGACGCCCTTGAGGCATTGATCGACGCGATCCTGTGGGTGCTGCAGACGCCCCACCCGCTGGTCGTGATCGGCGCGTTTGCCGCCCTCGCCTTTGCGCTGCACCGCCGCTGGCAGGCGCCCGCGCTGATCGTGGCGGGGTTCCTGTTCATCCTCAACCAGGGCTATTGGGAGGAAACGACCGAAAGCCTGACCCTCGTGCTGTCGGCCTGTGTCGTGTGCATGGGGCTGGGTGTGCCGATCGGCATCGCCGCCGCCCACCGGCCCAGGCTGTATGCCGGGATGCGGCCCGTGCTCGACCTGATGCAGACGCTGCCCGCCTTTGTCTATCTCATTCCCGCGATTGTCTTTTTCGGCATCGGTATGGTGCCGGGCCTGATCGCCACCGTGATCTTCGTGCTGCCGGCGCCGATCCGGTTGACCCATCTCGGCATCACCGCCACGCCCAAACCATTGCTCGAGGCCGCGCAGGCGTTCGGCGCGACACCGCGCCAGACGCTGTGGAAGGTCGAGCTGCCCTATGCCCTGCCGCAGATCATGGCCGGGCTGAACCAGACGATCATGCTGTCGCTGTCGATGGTGGTGATCGCCGCGCTTGTCGGCGCCGACGGTCTGGGCGTGCCAGTGGTCCGTGCGCTCAACCAGGTGAATACCGGGCTAGGGTTCGAATCCGGGTTCGTGATCGTGGTGCTGGCGATCCTTCTTGACCGTCTTCTCAGGGTGGACCGCAAATGAGCGCCGTCAGCTTTCACAACGTGTCGATCGTCTTTGGCGACAAGCCCAAGACCGCCCTGCCGCTGATGGACGACGGCAAATCCCGCGAAGATGTACAGCGCGACACCGGCCAGGTGCTGGGCGTGCACGATTGCAGCCTCGAGGTGGCCGAGGGCGAAATCCTTGTGCTGATGGGGCTTTCCGGGTCCGGCAAATCCACGCTGCTGCGCGCGGTCAACGCGCTGAACCCGGTGGTGCGCGGCCATGTGGAGCTGGCCACGCCCGAGGGCCGCGTGAACGTGACCGCCGCCGATCCCGCGACGTTGCGCCGGCTGCGGCAGAAAACCGTGGCGATGGTGTTCCAGCAATTCGGCCTGCTACCCTGGCGCAGCGTGCGCGAGAACGTCTGGCTGGGGCTGGAACTGGCGGGTATGCCGAAATCCGAACGCAGCGCCCGCACAGACGAGGAACTGGCCCTGGTCGGCCTGTCCGACTGGGCCGACCGCAAGGTGGGTGAACTGTCGGGCGGCATGCAGCAGCGCGTTGGCCTGGCCCGCGCCTTCGCCACCCGCGCACCCGTCCTGCTGATGGACGAGCCGTTTTCCGCGCTCGACCCGCTGATCCGCACCCGGCTGCAGGACGAGTTGCTGGACCTGCAGGAACAGCGCAAACGCACGATCATCTTCGTCAGCCACGACCTCGACGAGGCGTTCAAGATCGGCAACCGCATCGCCATCATGGAAGGCGGGCGCATCGTCCAGTGCGGCACCCCGCAAGAGATTTTCACCAACCCCGCCACCGAATACGTCGCCGATTTCGTGGCACATATGAACCCACTGGGCGTGCTGTGCGCGCGCGACGTGATGGAGCCGGCGACAGCCGCCACCGGCATCACCCTGCCCGATGACGCGACGATCCAGCAGGTCATGGAGGCCGCCCGCAATTCCGAGGCGCCAGTCGGCGTCACCAGCAATGGCGAACTGGTGGGCCAGATCACGCGCGCCCGGATCTTCGACAAACTTCTGGACCCGCGCGGCTGAACGGTCTTTGCCGGGCGCGGATCAGACCTTGGTCGCGGGCGCTGCTGGCGTCACCGCGCGGCGTTTCAACATCGCCTCGCGCCAGGTGATGAAGCTGACCGATCCAAGAATGACAAGCCCGCCGACGATCACCCAAGGGTCGACCGCCTCGCCAAAGAACACGGCGCCGACAAGTACCGCCCAGACAAGCTGAAGGAAGGTGACGGGTTGCGTCACCGTCAGCGGCGCGCATCGAAAGGCCAGCGTCATCGTGTAATGTCCGCTGGTCGCAAGGCAGGCCACGCCGAACAGCACCGCAATCGTGTGCAGGTCGGTCGGAACCCAGACGCTGGCCGCCATCGGCGCCAGCCCCACAGTAACCCAGAGCGACAGCATGCCCACCACGACAATCGCGTTCACCTCGTCGGTCAGAACCTTGGCCAGCAGGTAGGACGCCCCGAAAACCACTGCCGCCAGAAGCATCGCCATATGCCCGGCGCCCACTTCGCGAAAGCCCGGGCGCAGGATGATCAGCGCGCCGATCAGCGCCACGACCACCGCGATCACACGCCGCAGCGCCAGTCGCTCACCCAGGAAAAGTGCTGCGCCTATCGTGACATAGATGGGCGAGAGATAGTTCATCGCCGTCACGTCCGCGATGGGGATTCGCGCCATCGCGAAGAACCACAAGGAAACCCCCGCCGAATGGGCAAGGCCGCGCAACGTGAACAGGCCCCATTGCCGGCGTGTCAGGCGGGCGTTCAGGATCGGCCGGATCATGGGAATCACGAAAATCAGGCCCAGCGCATAGCGGATGAAGGCCGCCTGAGGCGCGGGAATATCCGTGCCAAGGTACTTCACCAACGCCGTCACGCCCACGAAAAGGATGCCTGTGACCAGCATCCAGAAGACCCCCAGAACCGGGCGTTGTGTCGCAGGCGATGTGCTCATGCGCACATTGAACACATGTTAACGCGTTAACTTCAAGTGGGCTCATCCACCCAGCACAAGCTTTGCAGCGATAGCCCACATGATGGCCCCCACAAGGACGTCGAGGACGCGCCAGGCCACCGGCCGTGCGAACAGGGGGGCCAGCAGGCGCGCGCCGTATCCCAGCGAAAAGAAGAACACGAAACTGGCCGTCATGGCCCCCAGGGCAAAGGCCACCGCGTTGTCGTACTGCGCCGAGATCGACCCAAGCAGAACCACCGTATCCAGATAGACATGCGGATTGAGCCAGGTCAGCGCCAGGCAGGTCAGCAGCGCCGTGCGCAGGCTGCCAGCCGCCCGGCCCACCTCCATCGCCTCACCGCCGCGCCACGCCGCGCGAAAGGCGCGCGCGCCATAGACTGTCAGAAACGTCGCACCGCCATATCGCATGACGGATTCCAGCCAAGGCAGGGCTTCGGCCAGCGCACCGAACCCCGCAACGCCCGCCGCGATCAGCGCCGCATCGGACAGCGCACAGGTCAGGACGATCGGGAACACATGTTCGCGCCGCAGCCCCTGCCGCAAAACGAATGCGTTCTGCGCCCCGATCGCAAGTATCAGCGAAAACCCCAGCGAAAACCCTGCAACAGCCGCACCCATGCCATGCCCTCTTTTTCAAGCGGCGATAGACTGCCCCGAGGGTCCACGCAATAGGGCGCAGTTCCGGCGCAAAACAGTACAAAACAGCGTGCGAACGCCGCACCCGGACAGGGCTTGGGAAAAACCGTGGGCAGTCTTGCAAAAAAACAAGTGCCGGGCTCTATCCTGTGAATAACTTGGACGCTTCCATCGTGAAAATGAAAGTCACAAGAGATGGCGGCACCCATGATTGCGTGACATCAGACACGCACGGATGCGGCAAAACTCCTGAGAGAATGAATCAAAAGCGTACCGCAATCCTTTGGATTTTCGGGCTTTCGTGCGAATTTCGATTTCGTCGCGATTTTAGCCGACTTTCCGGTCATTCATGCGATGTGGGGACACGCCTGTTGCGCACATGAAAACGGCGCCGCAAATTGCAGCGCCGCAACGATTTTTCGCTCTGGCAGGATCAGAGCTGCGCCATTACTTCGTCGGACGCTTCGAAATTGGTGGTGACGCGCTGCACGTCGTCGTCATCCTCAAGCGCGTCGATCAGCTTCATCAATTTCTGCATGCCGTCGAGGTCCAGATCGGTCGTGGTGGTGGGCTTCCACACCAGCTTGGTGCTTTCGCTTTCCCCCAGCTCAGCCTCGAGCGCGGTGGCCACATCGTTCAGATCGGTGTCCGCACACCAGATGACATGGCCGTCCTCGCTGCTTTCCACGTCCTCGGCCCCCGCTTCGATCGCGGCCATCATCACGGTGTCGGCATCGCCCACATCCGCCGGGTACACGACCTCGCCCTTGCGTTCGAACATGAAACCGACGCTGCCGGTTTCGCCGAGGTTGCCCCCGTTCTTGGAAAAGGTCGACCGCACGTTCGACGCGGTGCGGTTGCGGTTGTCGGTCATCGCCTCGACGATCACGGCGACGCCGCTGGGGCCATAGCCCTCGTAGCGGATTTCCTCGTATTCTTCGCCCTCACCGCCGATGGCCTTCTTGATGGCCCGTTCGATGTTGTCCTTGGGCATGGACTGCGACTTGGCCTCTTTCACGGCCAGGCGCAGACGGGGGTTCTTGTCCGGGTCGGGGTCGCCCATCTTGGCGGCGATGGTGATTTCCTTCGACAGCTTGGAAAACAGCTTGGCCCGCACGGCGTCCTGACGCCCTTTGCGATGCTGGATGTTTGCCCATTTTGAATGGCCTGCCATGGTGCACTCCCCGAGGAAAAACTTGCGCCCGTGTCTATAGGCGAAAGGCCGTGGCGGGTTCAATCCCCTACCACACGGTCAAGCGCGCGCATTTTCATGAGTTGATCTGTGTCAAGTAAAGTTGACAGATGTGATGTTAGCTTGGCGATACACAATGGGGAGTCCTGCCTATGCGTATCGTCCTTGTCCACCCGAATTACCATTCCGGCGGCGCCGAGATCGCCGGGAACTGGCCGCCCGCCTGGGTGGCCTATCTCGCCGGCCACCTGCGCGATGCGGGATATACCGATGTCACCTTTCTGGATGCAATGACCAACCACATGGAAGACGGCGAACTGGCCGCAAAACTGGCCGAGTTGCAGCCGGATGTCGTGGGCGTCACTGCGATCACGCCGTCGATCTACAAGGCCGAAGAGGTGCTGAAGATCGCGCAAAGCGTGGTGCCGGATGCGGTGCGGGTGCTGGGCGGGGTGCACGCGACCTTCATGTACAAGCAGGTTCTGTCCGAAGCGCCATGGGCCGACGTCATCGTACGCGGCGAAGGAGAAGAGGTTTTCACCAATCTCGTCAAAGCGATAGATGACGGCCGGTGGCCAGACGACCGCAAGCGGATTCACGGCCTGGCCTATCGCGATGGCGAACGGATCGTGGCGACGCAAGCGGCCTCGACCGTCAAGGATCTCGATGCGATCAACCCCGACTGGTCGCTTCTGGAGTGGGACAAGTACATCTACATCCCGCTGAACAAGAAGGTCGCCATCCCCAACATGGCGCGCGGTTGCCCGTTCACATGCTCGTTCTGCAGCCAGTGGAAGTTCTGGCGCGACTACCGTGTGCGCGACCCCATAAAGGTCGTCGACGAGATCGAAGACCTGGTCGAGAACCACGATGTCGGCTTTTTCATCCTCGCCGACGAGGAACCCACCATCAACCGCAAGAAATTCATCCAGTTCTGCGAGGAACTGATCCGCCGCGACCTGCCCCGTCGTGTCCAATGGGGGATCAACACCCGCGTCACCGACATTTACCGCGACCGCGAGTTGCTGAAATTCTACCGCAAGGCCGGGCTGGTGCATGTGTCGCTCGGCACCGAGGCGGCCGCGCAGCTCAAGCTCGACATGTTCAACAAGGAAACCAAGGTCGAGGAAAACAAGGAGGCGATCCGCCTCCTGCGCGAGGCCGACATCTTCACCGAGGCGCAGTTCATCGTCGGGCTGGACAACGAAACGCCCGAAACGCTTGAAGAAACCTTCCAGATGGCGTGGGACTGGCAGCCCGACCTGGCCAACTGGTCGATGTACACGCCCTGGCCTTTCACGCCGCTGTTCCAGGATCTCAAGGACCAGGTCGAGGTATTCGACTTCTCGAAATACAACTTCGTCACCCCGATCATGAAACCCGCCGCGATGACGCGGGGCGAGTTGCTGGACGGCGTGATGAAGAATTACCGCCGCTTCTACATGCGCAAGGCGTTGTTCCACTATCCGTGGCGCGGCACCGGGTATCGCCGACGCTACCTGCTGGGATGTCTAAAAGCATTCCTGAAGGCGGGTGTCGGGCGCACCTTCTATGACCTTGGCAAGGCCGGGTATTGGGGGCCGCAAACCAAGGGCAAGGTCGATTTCCATTTCGACGAAACCCGCACCATCGCCGAGGCACAGATGGAGGATTGGGAAGCCGCCGCCGACCGTGCCGCCCGCGCCGCGGAAAGACGCGAGGCCGTGCGTGCACAAGGCAAGGAACGCGCGGCGGAACGCAACGCACTCAAGATGCCCGAGGACGCCGCCAAGGTCATGGCCTGTGGCGGCAGCACGGAGCAAATGGATGCTTGACCATTCCGGCCTCACCGGGGGCCGGATCGGCCCCAACGCCCTGATGCAGCTGGCCCCCGTGCTGGACCGCACCGAGGGCGAGGCCGCGCGGCGCGCCCTTTTCGCCGCGCATGGCCTGATGGAGGTGCCTGACGGCAGCGCGATGATCGACGAAGGTCTTGTAGCCGCGATCCACCAGGACATGCGCCTGCGTTTTCCGCACGAGGCACGTTCAATGGCGCGCAAGGCGGGGCTGGCCACCGGCGATTACATCCTTGCCAACCGGATTCCGGCCCCGGCGCGGGCACTTTTGCGGACCCTGCCCGCGCCGCTGGCTGCGCGGGCACTGACGCGGGCGATCACCGCCCATGCCTGGACATTCTGCGGCACCGGGCGGCTTGCGGCGCATCCTGGCCATCCGACGGTGTTCGAGATCGCCGCCAACCCGGTCGTGCGCGGCGAAATCCGCATGCGCCCGATCTGCGACTGGCACGCGGCGGTGTTCGAACGGCTGTTTTCGGCGCTCGTCCACCGACAGGCCCGCGTGCGCGAGGTGACGTGCTGCGCGATGGGCCATGATGCCTGCCGGTTTGAGATACGGTGGAAATAGCCCCCCCGTGACGCGCCCCCGCAAAGCGTCTAAACCTTGGGCATGACCCAGGACCAGATCATCTTGTTCGCGCTTTTCGCCGGTGTTTTCGCCATGCTGCTGTGGGGGCGTTACCGCTATGATATCATAGCGTTTTCCGCCCTCATGATCGGGGTGGTGGTCGGGGTCGTTCCGACCGATCAGGCATTTTCCGGCTTTGGCCACCCGGCCACGCTGGTCGTGGCGCTGGTGCTGGTCGTGTCGACGGGGCTGATGCGCTCTGGCGCGGTTGGGCTGATCACGCGCACCCTGATCGACAGCGGCCGGAGCCTGGGCGGCCATATCACGCTGATGGGCGGTGTCGCGGGCGTCCTGTCGGCCTTCATGAACAACGTGGCCGCGCTGGCGCTGCTGATGCCGGTCGACATCCAGACCGCGCGCAAGGCCGGGCGCAGCCCGTCGCTGTCGCTGATGCCGCTGTCGTTTGCGACGATCCTGGGCGGCATGGCCACTCTGATCGGCACACCGCCCAACATCATCATCGCGGCGATCCGGGGCGACAGCCTGGGCGAACCCTTCGCCATGTTCGATTTCGCCCCCGTCGGCGCGCTGACCGCGCTTGTCGGGCTGGTCTTTGTCGCGACCATCGGCTGGCGGCTGATCCCGCAGCGCGACGATGCGATGGCCGAGGCGCGCGATTTCAACGCCTATATCGCCGAGCTGACCGTGCCCGAGGACTCCGACCTGCCGGGCCGCCGCGTGGCAGAGCTGATCCCCGACGCCGACGAGGCGGATGTCGCCATCATCGGGCTTGTGCGCGGGGGAAAGCGGCTCTACGGCAGCGCCCACAACACCGAGATACGCGCAGGCGACGCCTTGGTGATCGAGGCCGCGCCCGACGCGCTGGACGAGTTTCGCAGCACGCTTGGCCTCGCCTTTTCCGACGAAACCCGCGAAGAACGGCTCAAGGCCGAGGGCGAAGGACTGTCGCTGCTTGAGCTTGTGGTGCCGGCGGATGCCCGCATCCTTGGCAAAACCGCGCAATCCGTGGGACTTGCCTGGCGCCAGCGCGCGGTGCTGCTGGGAATTTCACGCCAGGGCCGGCGCATCACCAAGCAGGTCCGCAAGACCGAGGTCAAACAGGGCGATATCCTTCTGGTCCTGGCCCCGCGCGACCGTGCCGCTGATATCGCCGACTGGCTCGGGTGCCTGCACCTTGCCGATCGCGGCCTGACCGTCACGGACGACAGCAAGACCTGGGCCGCAATCGGCCTGTTCGCCGTCGCCGTGGCGCTGGCCAGTTTCGGCTTTCTTTACCTGCCCATCGCGCTTGGCATCGTCGTGGTGTTCTATGCCCTGCTCAAGATCGTGCCCCTGTCCGAGCTTTACGACAGCATCGAATGGCCGGTGATCGTCCTGCTTGGCTCGATGATCCCGCTGGGTGCCGCGCTCGAGGATGCGGGCGGCACCGCGCTGATCGCCGGTGGCCTTGTGACCCTGACGGAAGGTTGGCCGGCCTGGGCGATCCTGGCGACCCTGATGGTCGTCACGATGACGCTGTCGGACGTGCTGAACAACACCGCCACCGCCATCGTCGCCGCCCCAGTCGGCATCCAGATGGCGCAATCGCTGGGCGTGTCGCCCGATCCCTTCCTGATGGCCGTGGCGATCGCGGCATCGTCGGCGTTCCTGACGCCCATAGGGCACAAGAACAACACGCTGGTCCTGGGCCCTGGCGGCTACCGGTTCGGCGATTACTGGCGGATGGGTCTGCCTCTCGAGGCGCTGGTGATCGCGGTCTCGGTGCCGCTCATCCTTGTGTTCTGGCCGCTCTGAGGCTCAGAACGGAAAGAAAAACGGGATCAGCGCCGAGGCCAGGATTCCCACGCTCAGGTTCAGGGGCACACCCACACGCAGGAAATCGGTGAACCGGTACCCGCCCGGCCCGTAGACCAGCATGTTTGTCTGGTATCCGATCGGCGTGGCGAAACTGCAGCTTGCCGCCACCATGACCGCCACCACCAGCGGGCGCGGATCGACGCCGATCGCCTGCGCCAGACCGATGGCGATGGGGGTGATCACAACCGCCACCGCATTGTTGCTGACCATCTCGGTCAGCACACTGGTCAGCAGGTAGATGGCCCAGATGATCGCGAATGGCGGAAGAACGGACAGGACCGGCGAAATCGCGTTCACGATCAGCGCCACGGCACCAGTGTGCTCCAGCGCCGCACCGATGGCCAGCATGGCAAAGATCAGCGCCAACAGGCGCCCGTCGACAAAGGAAAACGCCTCGTCCGCATCGATGCAGCGCGTCAGCAGCACCAGCGCCACCGCGATGACCGCCAGCGGCAGGATCGGCGCAACCCCCATCCCCGCAAGCGCAACGACGCCGACTAGGGCGGTGATGGCAACCGGCGCATGGCCGCGCCGGAAAGCGCGCGCCGAGGGGTGGCTGACATCGACAAGGTCCATTTCCTGCGCCAGGCGTTTGATGTCTTCGGGCGCGCCTTCCAGCAGCAGCGTGTCACCGACACGGACGACCAGTTCGTCGAGCTGCCGGCCGATATTCTGGTTCCGCCGGTGCACCGCCAGCGGGTAGACGCCGAACCGCCGCCGCAGCCGCAACGCACCCAGACGGCGGCCCACCATCTTGCAGCCCGGCGTGATCAGCACCTCGACCGTGGAGGTTTCCACCGCGCTCACCTGGTCCACGCGCTTGAGGCTCTTGTTGCGCTGCAGGCTCAGCAATTCGGTCATCTGGGTGCGCAAGACCACCCTATCGCCCACCTGCAACGTCACGCCCTGCAAGTCGCGCCGGAGAGACTGGTCCCCCCGGATCACGTCGACCAGCCGTACGCCTTCGCGCTTGAAAAGCTGCACGCCCGTGACCTCGCGCCCGATCAGGTTGCTGTCGGGCGGAATGACCGCCTCGGTAAAGAATTTCATCTTCGAGCGGTCCGACAGCATGGTGGCCATGCTGTCACGCTCGGGCAGCAGCAGCGGGCCGATCACGGCCAGATAGAACATGCCCCATACCACGAGGATGATCGCCAGGGGCGTGACCTCGAAAATCGAAAACGCCTCCAACCCGTTGGCGCGGGCCACGCCGTCGACCAAAAGGTTGGTCGATGTCCCGATCAGCGTCAGCGTGCCGCCCAGGATAGCGGCATAACTCAGCGGGATCAGCAACTTGGATGCCGAATGACCCAGTGTGCGCGCCAGCTGGACGAACACGGGGATCATCACCACGACGACGGGCGTGTTGTTCATGATGGCCGACGCCACGATCACGAAACCCAGAAGCATCGCGATGGCCAGGCGCGGATGGCTTTGCGCGCGCCTGTCTGCAAAGGCGGTGAACACGTCCAGCGCCCCTGTGCGCACCAGGGCACCCATCACGATGAACATGGTCGCGATCGTCCAGGGCGCAGGGTTCGACAACACATCGAGCGCCCGGTCATAGGGCACCAGCCCCAGAACCAGCATCAGCGCCGCGCCACCGATGGCCACCACCTCGGCCGGGTACCATTCCTTGACGAACAGCACGAACATGACCAGCACGACAACAAGCGTCAGAGCGGCCTGTCCCGACTGGGAAAACTGGATGATGTCCATGACTGCGCCTCGTGCTGCCCGCGCTCAATTCGCGCCAGTTTCGCCGATGCCCTGTGCCGGGGCAAGGGCCGCCGCGCGCCGCGGCTGAACAAGGAAAAGCCCCGCCAGCATCAGCGCAAGCGCCGCCCAGATGAACGGCGAATAGGTTTCGCCAAGTATCAGCATGGCCCAGAGCATGCCAAACCCCGTGACAAGGTAACTGACCTGCGCCGCAAAGACCGACCCCGCGCGCCCCACCAGCCAGACGTAGCTGCTGTAAACCAGCGCATGCACCACAGACGAGGCGGCAAGCGCCCATTCCGGAGCGCCCAGCGGCCAGCGCGGTGCAATCCACTGCCCGCTGAACCACGCCAGCGGCAACGCCAGCCCGGTTCCGAACACCGAGGCCCAGAACAGCAATTGCAGCGGCCCCAGACCAGCGGTTCCCCATTTCGCGACCATGTTTCCCTCGAAGGCATAGCAAAGCGGCGCGATCAGCCCCAAGGGGATGAACAGCGCCATCGCCGGGTCCGGCAGGCTGGCTTCGGGTGCGACCAGCAACCAGACCGCCGCCAACCCCAGCGCCAGCCCCAAAAGCCGCACGGGGCGGAAACGGTCGATGCCCAGCGCCAGAGCGATGGGAAAGGCCAGCATCGGGATCAGCGACAGCAGGATCGACATCACGCCCGCAGGCAGGCGCGCATAGGCGGCATAGCTGGCGCTGTTGGGGATCAGCGTGCCGATCAGCGCAATGACCAGCGCCCAGCGCACCTGCGGCCAGCCGATCCGCAGCGGCCGCCCGGTGGCGCGGCAGATCACGCCCAGCACCGCCGCCGAAATCGCCAATTGCCAGAAAATCAGGCCCAGCGGGCGATAGCCCGTACTGACCGCGATCTTGCTCAGCGGTCCGGTCACGCCCCAGCCCGCGCCGATCACCACAAGCGCGGCAACCAGCCCGGCCCATGCGGTGCGCGTCACGGGCCCGCCTGCGGCAGGTGCCCGCCCTGGCGCACCATCTCGATCCGTGTGGCGCGCCCAGTGCGGTCGTCGGTTTCGATATAGACCCCCGACAACGTCGCCTCACCCAGCGCCGGGGTGAACCGCCCCTTGGCCATGCCGGTGACGAAGCGGCGCATCGGCTCGGCCTTTTCCATCCCGATGACCGAGTTGTAGTCGCCGCACATCCCCGCATCCGACAGCAGCGCCGTGCCGCCGGGCAGGATCTGCGCATCCGCCGTCGGCACATGGGTATGCGTGCCCACCACAAGGCTCGCCCGCCCGTCGCAGAAATGGCCCATGCCCATCTTCTCGCTCGTGGCCTCGCAGTGCATGTCGACCACCGCCGCCTGAACCGCACCGCCCAGCGGGTGCGCGCGCAGAACCCCGTCGATGGCCGAAAACGGATCGTCGAAGGCGCGCTTCATGAACACCTGCCCCAGGACCTGCGCCACCAGGATCTTGCGCCCGCGCGCGTCCGAAAACACCCGCGCCCCGCGTCCCGGCGCCTGCTTGGCGAAATTGATCGGGCGGATGATGCGCGGCTCGGCCTCGATCGCCTGCAGCATCTCCTTCTGGTCGAAGGCATGATCGCCCAGCGTCACGCAATCCGCGCCTGCCTCGAACAGCAGCTTGGCATGGGCCGCGGTCAGCCCGGCCCCGTTGCTGGCGTTCTCGCCGTTCACGATCACGAAATCCAGGCCCCAATCCGCCCGCAGCCCCGCCAACCTCTCGGTCACCGCGGTGCGCCCGGCCCGCCCCATCACATCGCCCAGAAACAATATCTTCATGGCCCTGCCCTACTGCGCCCCGCCCCGGCGGGCAAGCGCCCGCATCTTCATCTTGCCTCAAATACTCCCGCCGGAGGCATCCCGAGGCGCGGCACGCGCCGAGACACAAAGCGCGCGCCAGGGGCGCGCACAATCGTCTTACAGGTTCTCGGGCTGCGGCATCCCCAGCACGTGGTACCCGCCATCGACAAGGATCACCTCGCCCGTGGTATACGCTCCCGCATCCGAGGCCAGCCAGACAGCCGTGCCGCCCACCGCCTCGAGCGTCGCGTTCGACCGCAGCGGCGCGTTCATCTCGGTATGCTTGTAGGTCTTGCGCGCGCCCCCGATGGCCGCGCCGGCCAGCGTCTTCATCGGGCCGGGGCTGATCGCGTTCACCCGGATGCCGTCGGGCCCGAGATCATTGGCCAGATAGCGCGTCGTGGCCTCGAGCGCGGCCTTGGCCACGCCCATCACGTTGTAGTTCGGCACGACCCGCTGGCTGCCCTGATAGGTCAGCGTCAATAGCGTCCCGCCGTTTTCCTTCATCAACGGATAGGCACGGCGCGCCACCTCGATGAAGGAATAGGCCGAGATATCCATCGAGTTCTTGAAATTCGCCCGGCTGGTATTGATGAACCGCCCGGTCAGTTCCGTCTTGTCGGAATAGGCGATGGCGTGGACCAGGAAATCGATCGTCGGCCAGCGCTCGGCCAGCTCGGCAAAGGCGCGGTCCAGCGTTGCGTCGTCGGTGACGTCGCAATCGACCATGAAATCGCTTCCGACGCTTTCGGCCAGCGGCTCCAGCCGCTTGCCGAACGCCTCGCCCTGGTAGGTAAAGGCCAGTTCCGCCCCGGCTTCGGCCATGGCCTTGGCGATGCCCCACGCGATGGAGCGGTCGTTCGCCACCCCCATGATCAGGCCGCGCTTGCCCTCCATCGGTTTCGTCATGCTCGCCTCATTCGCGGAATTTCGACAGGATCATCGACCCGTTCGTGCCGCCAAAGCCGAACGAGTTCGTCATAACCGAGTCGAGCCCGGCATTTTCGACGAGCGCCGTCGCGATCTCGGACGGTTTCAGCGCCGGGTCGAGCGTTTCGACGTTGATCGAGGGGATGATGAAATCATGTTCCAGCGCCAGCAGGCAATAGATCGCCTCCTGCGCGCCGGTGGCGCCCTGGCTGTGGCCGGTCATCGACTTGGTCGAACTGACGGGCGGGGTCTGGCCGTCGCCAAAGACGCGGCGCACGGCCTCGATCTCGCCCACGTCGCCCACCGGGGTCGATGTGCCATGCGCGTTGATGTAGCTGACCTTGCGATCCTCGGACAGCGTCTGCAGGGCCAGGCGCATCGCGCGCTCGCCCCCCTCGCCCGAGGGGGCCACCATGTCATGCCCGTCCGACGTGGCGGCATAGCCCGTCACCTCGGCATAGATCTTGGCGCCGCGCGCCTTCGCATGTTCCAACTCTTCCAGCACGACGATGCCACCGCCGCCACCGATCACGAAACCGTCGCGGTTCGCGTCGAATGCGCGCGACGCCTTTTCCGGCGTGTCGTTGTATTTCGAGCTCATCGCGCCCATCGCGTCGAAAAGGCACGACAGCGTCCAGTCCAGCTCTTCGCCGCCGCCGGCGAACATCACGTCCTGCTTGCCCATCATGATCTGTTCCGCCGCGTTGCCGATGCAATGCAGCGAGGTCGAGCAGGCCGAGGTGATGGAATAGTTGATGCCCTTGATCTTGTAGGCGGTCGACAGGTTCGCGCTGATCGTCGAGGACATGCATTTCGGCACGGCGAACGGCCCGATCCGCTTGGGGCTGCCCGAATTCAGAACCGTCTGGTGTGCGGCCAGCATCGCGGATGTGGACGGCCCGCCCGACCCTGCCACCAGGCCGGTGCGCGGGTTGGAGATGTCGCTGTCATCCAGCCCGGAATCGGCGATCGCCTGGCCCATGGCGATGTAGGCATAGGCGGCACCCGGTCCCATGAAACGCAGCGTGCGCTTGTCCACGTGCTCGGTGACGTCCAGTTTCACGTCCCCCGCGATCTGGCTGCGGAACCCGTGCTCTTTCATCGCCTCATTGGCGGTGATCCCGGATTTGCCAGCCTTGAGTGCGGCCAGAACCTCTTCGGCGTTGTTGCCGATGCTGGAAACGATGCCCAGCCCTGTTACGACGACGCGGCGCATATGGCCTCCCTTCATGTGTCCGTGGACTGTGTAGGGCATGGGGGCGGTCAGGTGCAAGCAGGGAAGGCGGCGGCGGGGTAAACCCCGCCCTACCGGCACGGGTCACGCGGCCCGCCTGTCACGGTGGATCGAAGAATAGGGCCAGTCCACGGCGGAGTCGGCCAGACCCAGTTTCACCGGGCTTGTCAGGCAATGCAGCAGATGGCGCTCATAATCTTCACGGTCGCGGATGTGATGCTCCCAGAAACGGGGCTGCCAGATGCCCGTTTCGCCCTTGCGTAGGGCGGGGTTCACCCCGCCGCGCACCGACAGCGGCGCGGCTTCGGGCGCGCGCCCGGCAAGGCGCAGATTCTTGGAAAACCGTGCCTTGATCGCGCCCCAGCGTTGGGAATAGCTGCTGTCGCCTTCAGGCAAGGTCCACATGGCATGCATGTGGTCGGGCAGCACCACCCAGGCGTCGATGTGAAACGGGCGCCGGTCGCGGGTGACCTGCACCGCCTCGCGCAGGATGCGGATTTCGTCGGTTAGCAAGGTGCTGCCCCGCCGGGCAAGGCAGACAGTGAAGAAAACGGTCGCACCCGCGACCCGTGGGCGTCGATAGTTGGGCATGGCCCACCCTGACGCGCCATTGGTTCAGAACCGGTAAACAGGCGAATGACGCGCTGCTACTTGGTCACTTTCTTCACGAACTGCGATTTCAGACCGATCTGGCCGACGCCGGGGATCTTGCAATCGATGTCGTGATCGCCCGCCACAAGGCGGATGTTACGCACCTTGGTGCCGACCTTAACCGTGGACGAGGTGCCGCCCAGCTTGAGATCCTTGATCACCGTCACCGTGTCGCCATGGGCGAGCGGGTTGCCAACGCTGTCGCGGATCACGTCGTCCTGGGACGTGGTCGCGGACCATTCGTGGCCGCATTCCGGGCAGACCAGCAGCGCGTCGAGTTCGTAGGTGAAGGCCGAGCCGCACTCGGGACAGGGGGGCAATTCCATGCGCCTAAGCCGCTCAGCTTTCGCTGAGCGCCACTTTCATGTCCTTGACCTCATAGATCACTTCGCCATCGGCCTCGACGATACCATCGGCCACACCCATGGTCAGGCGGCGGGTCTGCACGGCCTTGGTGAAATCCACCTTGTAGGTCAGCATCTTGCGGTCCGGTCGCACCATGCCTTTCAGCTTGACCTCGCCCACACCCAGCGCATAGCCGCGCCCCGGCCAGCCGCGCCAGCCGAGGTTGAACCCGGTCAGCTGCCACAGCCCATCCAGGCCCAGGCAGCCCGGCATGATCGGGTTGCCGGGAAAGTGGCATTCGAAAAACCACAGGTCGGGGGTGATGTCGAATTCGGCCACGACATGGCCCTTTCCGTGTGCGCCGCGATCCTCCGAGATGTCGGTGATGCGGTCCATCATCAGCATCGGCGGTTCGGGCAGCTGTGCGTTGCCGGGGCCGAAAAGCTCGCCCCGCGCGCATTTCAAAAGGTCTTCCTTGTCGAAGCTGCTCGGATAGTTGGCCATGCAGGCGCGTCCTTCTGTCGTGTCCCAAAGTTGCGCCTCCTCTAGCACCCTGCCGCGGCGCGCTGCAAGTGGCTGGGATGTTGCGTTGCGGCAATGGGCGTTGGGTTTTGCGGTGTTTTCGTTTGAAATCCCCCGGGTGCAGCCCCTATATTACCGTTTGAACAGGGGAAATCGGCATGATCGTGACCAAGCAGCATCTCGAACGCGGAACCGACTGGCTGGCCGGGGGCGGATTGCGCCCGACGCGGCAGCGCGTGGCGTTGGCGGCGCTTCTCGTCGGGGATGGAAACCATCGGCACGTCACCGCTGAAAGCCTGTTCGCAGATGTGCGCGACAGTGGAGAAAAAGTAAGCCTGGCAACGGTTTACAACACGCTCCGCGCGTTCTGCGAGGTCGGATTGCTGCACGAGATCACGGTGGACGGGACGAAAAGCTATTTCGACACCAACACCCATGACCATCCGCATTTCTTCTGGGAGGACAGCGGCACGTTGCAGGACGCCCCGAGCGAAGAGCTGGAAATCAAACGCCTGCCGACCGCGCCCGAAGGGGCCGAAGTGGCGGCTGTCGACGTCGTGATCCGGCTGCGCCGAACCTGACCGACCCACCCGATTTAAATGGTTAACCGCGCGGTTCCGCCGTGAAATCGCGCGCTTCTGAACGAAACGTTACCGGAAATCGCGCGATCCGCGCCCAGAACCGCGCGGGTTATCGGCGCGCGCTGCCGCAGGGTTTCGTCAACCCGGTATCATGCTACCCCAAATCCACCCGGCCCGGACGGGACCGCACGGTTTCGCCTGAAAACCGCGCGGTCGTTAAGGGTTTGCCCCTACGCCCCCACCAGGATCGTTCCGGCGATCACCAGCCCTCCGCCAGCGATTTCGCGGGCGGTGAGTGTTTCGCCAGCCCAGAGCGCGTAACCGAGGACCATCAGTGTCTCGGCCGCGATGATGGCGATGTAGACGTTGGACAGGTCCATCTGGCGCAAAAGCTGCACCTCGGCCAGGACAATCACCAAAAAGACGACCGCCAGCAGCGCCATGAACGGGGGCGTCGTGCCGGATTGCGCCATGAGCTTCATCGCGATGGCGGCAAGCGCATAACCGGCAGCCGCCAATACGATAAGAAAGACCCGCGAAGAGGTCAGGAAGACATCCATCGAAATATCCCTCGGGGGCGAAAAATGCTGCCCCTCGTCATGTGAAAAGTGACGACAGGATGCCACGGAACCGGAGACCGGCCTATACGGAAATTCCTTACCACTGCCCGCGCGGGGCGGCCTAGCCTTCGAGCGTATCGAGCGCGCGGGTGAACATGGCGCGATCGACGTTGCCGCCGGTCGCCACGGCAATCACCGCCTCGCCTTCGATGCGGTCGCCGTGGAAGATGGCCGCGGCAAGCGCCGCGGCGCCACCCGGTTCGACAACGATCTTGAGATGCTGCCAGGCCAAGGCCATGGCGCGCAGCACCTGGTCGTCGGTGACAACCATACCCGGCCCGCACAGCGCCCGCATGATAGGAAAGGTCAGCTCGCCCGGTGCGGGGGTGACAATGGCATCGCAGATGCTGCCCGAGGGGCGGTCATTGGTCTGGATCGTGCCGACCGCGAGCGAACGCGCGACGTCGTCGAAACCTTCGGGTTCGCAGGGACGCGCGCGCAGGCCCGGCGCCTCGGCGGCCAGGGCCAGTGCGATGCCCGAGGTCAGACCACCGCCGCCGCAGCAGACCAGCACGTCGCCGTCCTCGACTCCGACCTCGGCGGCCTGTTCGGCGATTTCCAGCCCGGTCGTGCCCTGCCCGGCGATCACCTGCGGCTCGTCATAGGGCTTGATCAGCGTCATGCCGCGCTCGGCGGTCAGCTTTGCGCCCACTTCCTCGCGGCTTTCGCCGCCGGCGCGGTCATACAGAACCACCTCGGCCCCGTAGGCGCGGGTGTTGGCGATCTTCATCGCGGGGGCGTCGGCGGGCATGATGATGACGGCAGGCGCGCCGTGCATCGCCGCCGCCAGCGCCACGCCCTGTGCATGGTTGCCGCTGGAATAGGCGATGACGCCCCTTTCGCGGGTCCGGGCATCGAGCGCGGACACCGCGGAAAACCCGCCGCGGAACTTGAAGCTGCCGGTGAATTGCAAGCACTCGGCCTTGACGTAGAGCTTGCGCCCGACAAGCTGGTCGAGCAGTGGCGCGTTCAAGAGCGGCGTGACCCGCTTTTGCCCGGCGAGCCGCCCGTTCGCGGCATGGATCATGTCGATGTTCATTGCATTTTCGCGATCCACGCCTGCAGGGCTTCGAGGGCCGGTTTTTCGTCCAGGAAAGGGATATGCGCGCGGTCGGGGACGCGCGCGACGATCAGGTCGGGGTTGCGACGGGCCATTTCGTCGACGGTCGCCGCGCTGAGGATGTCGGAATTGACGCCGTGGATCACCGCCGCCGGCAAGGGCGCGATGGCATCGTAGAGCGGCCAGAGATCAGGCGCACCGGTGGCGCCCGCCGCGATCACCGCGTCGCGCAGTTTCGGGTCGTAGTTGATCCTGACGCCATCGGCCGTTTCGGTGTGGGTATGCGTCACTTCCTTGCGCCAGCGCTCCAGCGGCACGCCGGGAAAGGTGGGCTCCATCGCCTGCTTGCGGGCGGCGGCCATGCTGTCGAAATCGTCAAAGCCGGGATCGCGCCCGAGATAGCCCATGATGACATCGAGCCCGGCGGGTTCCAGCACGGGGCCGATGTCGTTCATGGCGACGCCCAGCAGCCGGTCATGGGCGGTGGCGGCCAGCATCATGGCGATGATCCCGCCGCGCGACGTGCCCAGCACACCGGCCTTCTGAAGGCCGAGGTGGTCCATCAGCTCCAGTGCATCGCGCGCCTCGCGCGGAACGGTGTAGGTGGCGGGATCTGCCCAGTCGGACTGCCCGCGCCCGCGGTAATCCAGCCGGATCAGGCGCGCGTGGCCCAGATGCGGCGCGACGAAATCGAAGTCGCGCGCGTTGCGCGTCAGCCCGGACAGGCACAGCACCGGCAGGCCGGTGCCTTCGTCTTCGTAATGGAGCCGCAGCCCGTCGGACGTGGTGAAATCGGACATCAGCCCCTCGCGAGTTCGGGTATGGTGGCAAGATCGTTCAGGATGTGGTCAGGGCGGCCGGGCAGGCGGTCGACCGGTTCGCCCGCGCGGTTGACCCAGACGGTGGCAAAGCCATAGGCCGCCGCCGCGCCCGCATCCCAACCGTTCGAGGACACGAACAGAACGTGGTTCTTGGCCACGCCGAACCGCTGCAGCACCATGTCATAGACTTGCGGGGCGGGCTTGAAGATGCCGACGCTTTCCACCGACAGCACGTCGTCGAGCACCTCTTCGAGGCCGGCGGACTGCACGGCGCCGGCCAGCATGTCGGGGCTGCCATTGGACAGGATTGCCGTGGCAAAACCGTTTTCCTTGAGCCGGGTCAGCATCTGCGGCACCTCGGGGTAGGCCTGAAGCTGCCAGTACAGCGCCAGCAGGCGGTCGCGCAGCGCGGCATCGCCATCGAGCCCCTGCGCCTCGAGCGCCCAGTCCAGCCCGTCCTGCGTGACGGTCCAGAAATCGGTGTGATCGCCGGTGATCGCGCGCAGCCAGCTGTATTGCAGCTGCTTGGCGCGCCAGTCGGCCGCCAGCTGCGGCCAGTGTTCGGCCAGTTTCTCGCCACCGGGGCTTTCAGCGGCTTGCCGGGCTGCGGCGGACACGTCGAATAGCGTCCCGTAGGCGTCGAATACGCATGTCGTTATGGCCATGCCACCCTCCTGTTCACGGGGGCAGACTGGCACGGGGAAAAAGATTGGAAAAGCGCAAAAAGCGCGCGAACGGACCTGTTTGCGCCTTCCGGGCCTTTGGGATAGGATCGCCCGCGACGCATGAGAACCCGCGCAGACACGCGGCCTCGCAATTCACCCCCTCAAAGACAGGATACATTCATGACGCAGGTCAAACCGGGCGATACCGTCCGCATTCATTACACGGGCACGCTGGCTGACGGCTCGACTTTCGACAGTTCGGAAGGGCGCGATCCGCTGGAATTCACCGTTGGGTCCGGCCAGATCATTCCCGGTCTCGACAAGGCGATGCCAGGCATGGAAGTGGGCGAGAAGAAGGTCGTCGAGGTGCCCTGCGACGAGGCCTATGGCCAGCCCGACCCGAATGCCCGCCAGGCGGTGCCGCGCGCCGAGATCCCGGCCGAGATCCCGCTGGATATCGGCACCCAGCTGCAGGTTCAGACGCCGCAGGGCCAGGTGATGCCGGTGACCGTGGCCGAAGTGACCGAAAGCGAGGTCACGCTGGACGCCAACCACCCGCTGGCCGGCCGCGACCTGACCTTCGCGATCGAGCTGGTGTCGATCGGCTGAACGAAATCCGAAAAAGTTAAGCGCCACGCGGGTCTGCGTGGCGCTTTTCATACACCATCGCGTAACAATTTCATGCGACTTCGGCCGCGCTTGTGCATAAATTCGTTTGATGGTAGCGAATCAACGCAAGCGCTCAGGAGTATTGCCCCGATCGCTTGTAAGTTGACGATGGAGACTGTTTTGACACCTTCTGCATTCACCGGGTCCGACGACGCAGAACTTGCGCGCACGAAGGACAAGGCCCACGCAAGGTGGCTTAAGCGCCGCGCGCAGTCGAACCGGCAACAGGCCGACCATGCCGCGTGGTCCAAGAACGGCCTGCCGAAAACATATGACGTCGATCAAAAGGACGCCGAGGCGATCAAAACCGCCACGCTGCCGGATTAATCGCATCCACCGCTTGCACCGAGCGACGCTTCGTGACAATCACCTAGGTCCGGTAAGCGGTGAGTTTGTTTCATGTCCTATAACCTCATTCAGAAAGATATCCTGACCCTCATGCGTGAAGGGGACGGGGAGAACAGGCCCGTAGATATCTTTGTCGAGGTGATTTCGAAGGAAATCGACGAGATCGCCGGCAATTTCGGTGTCACCGCCCATGTATCCAAGGAAAAGCTGATCCAGGCTTGGGAAGTCTGGGACAGCGACCTTATGGAACTGAACATCCGCGAAAGCGAAGAACCGTGCCATTTCAAGCACGCGGGCTGGCTGTGCCATTGGCTGCGCCGCAAACAGCCCATCTACAAGCTGGAGCCGCTGTTGCCGCACCGGCGGCAGGACATTTTCGACGATCACCACAACGAGGTGATCGGGCTGCGGGTGGCGACGTATTACGAATGTTGCCGGCATAATCTGCCAAAGGGCTCGATCAGCGCATCCATGCGGAAGGTAATCGATCGGGAATACTACACCGATTTCGTGAACTACCTGAGCCACAAGAGCGTGTCGCCCCACGCCATATTCCTGAGCCTGCGGTCGATTTTCGCGCAGCCACCACTGGTTTGGGCGACAGAGGGTCCCGTTGCCGTCGAATGACCGCGCCATTGCCCGCGGGTTCTGCAATATGCGCCATTTTCTGCTAGGGTAGTTCCGACCACCCAGCGGAGACCGCCCATGCCATCACCGCCGAAACGCTGATCGCCCGCATCCGCGCGTTGCAGGACGAGCTGGAAGAAGAAATCTCGCGCCGGGGGGAGGCGTTCCGCTACAGCCTGCGCCACGGGCGGGTCGAGTTCGAGGAAGAGGCCCGGCGCCGGCACCGGGAAATGCGGGTGCGTCTGGGTACTTTCCTGCGCCAGACCCGGCCCATGGTGGTGCTGACCGCGCCGGTGATCTACGCGATGATCGTGCCTTTCGCGCTTCTGGACCTGTTCGTGACGATCTATCAGGCGGTGTGTTTCCCGGTCTACGGCATCCCCCGCGTCCGGCGCCGCGACCACATCCGCATCGACCGTCATCACCTGCAATATCTAAACGGTCTGCAAAAGCTGAACTGCATCTATTGCGGCTATGCCAACGGGCTGATCGCCTATGTCCGCGAAATCGCCGGCCGGACCGAGGCCTATTGGTGCCCGATCAAGCACGCCGCGCGGGTCGAGGGGCGGCATGGCCATTATGCCGAGTTCCTGGATTACGGCGATGCCGAAGGGTTCGAGGCGGGGTTGCAAGCGTCGCGCGAAAAGGTTTTGAAGGAAGGCGACTAGACCCGGCGGTCAGATCGGGTCGGGCGTTTGCAGCCTGTGCCCGCGCCATGCGATCAGCAGCCCTGCAAGGATGATCAACGCGATCCCCGCGCCCTGCCACGACCCCACGGACTGCGCGAACAGCACCCAGCCGAACAGCGGGCCCCAGATCATCACCGAATATTCGAAGACCGAGACATGGCTGGCTTCGGCCAGTTGGTAGGCGCGGATGATGCCGAACACCCCCGCGACCGAGCCCACGGCCTGCAGCCAGATCAGGCCCCAGCTTTGCTGCACGGGCCAGACCCAGGCGCGGGTCAGGAACCCGTCGCCCTGCAGGCCGGCGAGTGGGATCAGGCCCAGCACCAGGGCCGACACCGCCACCTGCATCGCCAGCATCCAGGCAAGCAGGCAGATGGTGCTTTCGCCCGTGCACCAGCTGCGGGTGGCAAGGGCGCTCATGGCATAGAACGCCCCGCCGGCCAGCGGCAGGACCAGCCAGGCTGACACCCCCTGCCCGCCCGGCTGCAGCACCAGCAGCACACCGGCAAACCCCACCAGAACCGCCACCGCGCGCCATGGCCCGAAGCGGTGGCCCAGCACCGCCCAGCCGATCAGCAGAACGAAGATGGGGGATGTAAACAGCCCCGCCAGTGCCTGCGCGATCGGCATCAGCCCCAGCGCGCCGAAATAGCACAGCATCGCAAGCGTCAGCAGGAAACTGCGCCCCAGCACGGGCCACCAGCGGCGGGGCCAGAACGCGCCCATCCCCAGCCTGGACATGATCCAGACCAGCGGGATCGCGATGGCCGACCGCAGGATGAAGAACTGCCACAATCCGATTTCCCGCGCGATCACGGTGACGTAATTGTCGATGAACCCGATGACCAGCATCGCGGCCAGCATCCACAGGGCGGCAGCGGCCGGGGCGTTTTGCGGATTCGTCATTCGGGGCCTTTTCATTTCCTGCCTTCGCGCAATACTCTGTCCGCCGGGCCGCGCGCCAGACAATTTTCTTGCGAGGGAGGAAGCCGATGGGCTGGATGAAGGATGAAACCGGGCTGGGCAAGACGCCTGCGAATTACGTGCCGCTGACGCCGCTGTCGTTCCTGCGCCGCGCGGTGCAGGTTTTCCCCGGCCACGAGGCCGTCGTCTATGGCCCGGTGCGGCGCAGCTATGCCGAATATCACGAGCGGGTGACGCGGCTGGCCTCGGCGCTGGCGAAGCTTGGCGTGAAACCGGGCGACGTGGTGGCGACGCTTTTGCCCAACATCCCCGCCCAGGCCGAGGCACATTTCGGCGTGCCCGCCTGCGGGGCCGTTCTGAACACGATCAACACGCGTCTCGAGGCGGATACCGTGGCCTACATCATGGATCACGGCGAAGCGAAGGTGCTGCTGGTCGATCCGCAATTCCTGCCGATGGCGGCCGAGGCGATCGAACGGATGGAGGGGGCGGCCCCCATCGTGATCGAAGTGGCCGACGATCATGCCGGGGTCCATGCGCATGGGCACTACATGGAATACGAGGCGCTGCTGGAAACGGGCGACCCGGAATTCGACTGGATCATGCCCGAGGACGAATGGGAATCGATCGCGCTGAATTACACCTCGGGTACGACGGGCCGGCCCAAGGGCGTGGTCTATCACCATCGCGGGGCTTATCTGAACGCGATGGGCCAGGTCATAAGCTGGCGCATCACGCTGCATCCCCGCTATCTGACGATCGTGCCGCTGTTTCACTGCAACGGCTGGTGCCACACCTGGATGATGCCGTCGGTGGGCGGCACGGTGATCTGCTGCCGCGACATAAGGGCGGATTCGATTTTCGACGCGATCGCGGATGAAAAGGTCACGCATTTCGGCGGGGCGCCGATCGTGCTGAACACGCTGATCAACGCGCCCGAAAAGGACCGCCGGGATTTCGACCATGTGGTCGAGGTGTTCACCGCCGGCGCGCCCCCTGCCCCCGCGACGCTCGCCAAGATCGAGCCGATGGGATTCAACGTCACGCATGTCTATGGGCTGACCGAAACCTACGGGCCGGCGACGGAATGCACCTGGCAGGGCGAATGGGACGGGTTGCAGGGCGATGACCGCGCCGCCGTCAAGGCGCGCCAGGGCGTCGCCATGCCCTTCATGGAGCCGGTGCAGGTCTGGGACGAAAAGCACAATCCCGTGCCGATGGACGGCAAGACCCAGGGCGAGATCGTGTTTCGCGGCAACGGCGTGATGAAGGGGTACCTGAAGAACCCCGAGGCCACGGCCGAGGCGTTCGCGGGCGGCTATTACCATTCGGGCGATATCGCCGTGCAGCATCCCAACACCTACCTGCAGATCGCGGACCGGGCCAAGGACATCATCATCTCGGGCGGCGAGAATATCAGCTCGGTCGAGGTCGAGGGCGTCCTGATGGGGCACCCGGACGTGCTGCTCTGTGCGGTGGTGGCCAAGCCGGACGAGAAATGGGGCGAGGTGCCATGCGCCTTTGTCGAGCTCAAGGACGGGCACAGTGCGGACGAGGCGGCGCTGATTTCCTATGCGCGCGAAAGGCTGGCCGGCTTCAAGACGCCCAAGCATGTCGTGTTCCAGGAATTGCCCAAGACATCGACAGGCAAGATCCAGAAATTCCAGCTTCGCAACATCGCGAGAGAGATGTAGCGGCCCATGACCACGCTGACGGCCGAGGGTGCGGCGATCATCGCCGAATTGCGCGTGGGCGCAGGTGACACCGTGCCCGAAGGCGCGGTGCTGCTGGTGACCGAACTGATGAAGATGCGCCACGATATCCGCGCCGGTTTCGGCGCGCGGGTGACGGCGGTGCATGTCGCGGTGGGCGACGAGGTGCGGCAAGGCACGCCGTTGATGACGCTGGAGCCCGCCGAAGTGGCGCAACCCGCGCCCGAGGCGCAGGCGGAACGCGCCGATCTGGCGGAATTCGCCGCACGCATGGCGCTGGTGCGCGATGACGCACGCCCTGACGTCGTGGCCGCACGCCATGCCAAGGGCAAGCGGATGGCACGCGAAAACCTGGACGACCTGTTCGATCCGGGCAGCTTCACCGAATACGGCGCGCTCGCGGTGGCCGCCCAGCGCGGCACCCGCCCGCTGGACGCGTTGCAGGCGCGCACGCCGGGCGACGGTATCGTCTGCGGCACCGGGCTGGTCGGGGGCCGCCCGGTGGCGGCCATGGCGGTGGACTACACGGTGCTGGCAGGCACGCAGGGATTCAACCACCACCGCAAGATGGACCGGCTAATCGAAGTCGCCGCGCGCGATGCCCTGCCCATCGTGCTCTTTGCCGAGGGCGGCGGCGGCCGGCCCAACGACACCGACGTGGCCGACATCATGGCGGCCTGGCTGAACGTCACCTCGTTCCGGCATTTCGCCGCCCACAAGGGGCCCAAGATCGGCATCGTCACCGGCTATTGCTTTGCCGGGAACGCGGCGCTTTTCGGCACCTGCGATCTGCGCATTGCCACGACGGACAGCTTCATCGGCATGGGCGGGCCCGCGATGATCGAAGGCGGCGGGCTTGGCGTGGTCGCCCCGACCGAGATCGGCCCAAGCGACGTGCTGGCGGCCAACGGGGTGATCGACCTGCTGGTCGAAGACGAGGCGGGCGCCGTCGCCGCTGCGCGTCAGGTGCTGGGCCTGCATGGCGCGGCGGACGATGTCGCGCCGCCCACCGGTGCACCGCGCGACGCGGTGCCGGCAGACCGCACCCGCGCCTATGACATGCGCGCGGCCATCGGCACATTGGCGGACGCGGGCAGTTTCCTGGAACTGCGCCGCGATTTCGGCAGCGGCATGATCACCGGGTTCGCCCGCATCATGGGGCGTGAGGTCGGCCTTTTGGCGAACAACCCGCTGCATCTGGGCGGTGCGATCGACGCGCCCGCCGCAGACAAGGGCGCGCGGTTCCTGCAGCTTTGCGATGCCTGGGGCCTGCCGGTCGTCACGTTGTGCGACACGCCCGGTTTCATGGTCGGCCCCGAGGTCGAAAAGACCGGCCAGGTCGCCCATGTGTCGCGCCTGTTCCTGGCGGGGGCGCATTTCGGCCAGCCGATGGTCACGGTGATCCTGCGCAAGGCCTATGGGCTGGGCGCGATGGCGATGGCGGGCGGCGGGTTCGACCGGCCGCAACTGTGCTGCGCCTGGCCCACCGGCGAGGTCGGCGCGATGGGTCTGGAAGGCGCGGTCCGGCTGGGCGCACGCGACCACCTGGCCGCGATCGGGGACGAAAGCGCGCGCGAGGCCGAGTTTCGGCGGCTTGTCGACCAGCTCTATGAACGGGGCCGCGCGCTGAACGCGGCGAGCCTGCTGGAATTCGACGCGGTGATCGACCCCGACGACACCCGCACGGTGATCGACCGCGTTTTGGCCACAGCGGGCCCGGCACGGCCCGGACCGCGCTATGCCGATGCGTGGTAGACCGCCGCGCGCGCCTGCGGCATAAGGCGCGCGATCCCAGGGAAAGGTGCGATGCCCCGCTACGCGTTGAAAATCGAATATGACGGCGCGCCCTTCGCGGGCTGGCAATGGCAGGACGACCAGCCATCCGTGCAGGGCGCGGTCGAGGCCGCGCTGCGCCGGCTGGAACCCGAGGTGCCGCGCATCGCCGCAGCAGGGCGCACAGATGCCGGCGTGCATGCGCTGGGACAGGTCGCGCAATGCGACATTGCCAGGGACTGGGAGCCGTTCCGCCTGTCCGAGGCGCTGAACTATCACCTCAAGCCCCTGCCCGTCGCAATCACCGCGGCGGCGCGCGTGGCCGATGACTGGCATGCGCGTTTCTCGGCCACCGAACGGCGCTATCTCTTTCGCCTGCTCACCCGCCGCGCCCCGGCCACGCACGAGGCGGGCCGCGTCTGGCAGGTGAAGACCCCGCTCGACATCGACGCGATGCGCGCGGGCGCGGCGCATCTGTTGGGCCATCACGATTTCACCACGTTCCGCTCGACCATCTGCCAGGCGAAAAGCCCGGTGAAGACGCTGGACGAGATCGCCATCACCGAAGCGCCCGGCTTCAACGGGCCCGAGATCCATTTCCACCTGCGCGCACGGTCCTTCCTGCACAACCAGGTGCGCTCGATCGTGGGCACGCTCGAACGGGTCGGTGCGGGGTCATGGGCGCCCGAAGACGTGAAAACCGCGCTTCAGGCGCGCGACCGCGCGGCCTGCGGCCCGGTCTGCCCGCCCCACGGGCTCTACCTGGCGGGGGTGGGATACCCCGACGATCCCTTCGCCTGACCTGACTGTTTTCTCTTTCCGGAAATATCCTGGGGGGTCCGGGGGGCAACGCCCCCCGGCCGGTCGGATCGGCGCAGCCGATCCGAAACCTCTCTCAGACCGGGAACCGTTCGACCGCCACGCCCGCCGTTTCCAGATGCGCACGCACCGCGCGGGCGATGCCGACCGCCTCTGGGGTGTCGCCATGCAGGCAGATCGTGTCGATCCGGGCCGGGATGCGGCGGCCGCTGGCGGCGATGATCGCGCCTTCCTGCACCATCTCCAGCACCCGCGCCGCGGCCGCGTCGGGGTCGTGGATCACCGCGCCGGGCAGGCGGCGGTCGACCAGGGTGGCGTCGTCGTTATAGGCACGGTCGGCGAATATCTCGCCCACCCAATTGCAGCCCAGGTCTTCGGCGGCGCGTTGCTGGGCGGTGCCGGCGATGACCATGATCGTGATTTCCGGCGCGACCGACAGCGCCGCCTCATAGCAGGCGCGCGCCAGGGCCGCGTCCTCGCTGCACATGTTGGCAAGCGCCCCGTGCAGCTTCAGGTGCCGCACCGTGCCACCTGCCGCACGCGCCATGCCAAGCGCCGCGCCCAGCTGATAGCGCAGGTCGTTGGCCAGCGTGGCCGCCGGCACCTGCATGCGGTAGCGGCCAAAGCCCGCAAGGTCGCGAAAGCCCGGATGCGCGCCGATGCCGACGCCCTTTTCCACCGCGCGGGCCATGGTCGCGGCCATCACGTTCGGGTCGCCTGCGTGAAAGCCGCAGGCGATATTGGCCGAGGTCACCACGTCCAGCAGCGCCGCGTCGTCCCCCAGCGTCCAGGCGCCAAAGCTTTCGCCCATATCGGCATTGAGGTCCACGCGCAGGGTCATGTAGGGTCTCCTTTCGGGCTCGGGCGGCCATAGAGCCGCGCCAGCAGGATGGGTGTCAGATACATGGGCAATTGATAACAGCCCAGCAGGATGAGCAAGGGCTCGGTCACCGATGCGGGCAAGGCCATCAGGAAAAGCGCCGCGTTGCGGTTGCCCGCAACGATCGCGGGGCCGACCGGTTCGGGCAGGCCGAGCGTGCGAAACAGGCGGTATCCGGCGATCTGCAGGCCGAAATTCACCGCCATGACGCCCGCGACCAGCCACAGGACCGGCACCGGATCGGCGCGCAGCGCGGGGCCGAGCGCCGCCATCAGCCCCACCACGATCACCGCCAGCGCAATCGCGTTCAGCCCGTCGAGCGTGCGCAGGTCGGGCGCGCGCCACACGAAAGCGCGGGTGGCGAAGCCGGCCGCAGCGGCTGCGAAGATCACCACCAGCAGCCGCGCCGAGGCGCCCAGCGCCTCGGTTCCCGCGCCGATCTCGGGGCCGAGCCACAGGATCGGCAACACGGTCAGCGGCAACAGCGCGGTGCCCAGGATCAGCAGCCGCAGCGCCGGGGCCGGGTCGCGGCCCAGAATGATCGTAAAATTGACCGAGCCGGTCACCGATGGCGCCGACAGCATCAGCAGGAACGCCAGTGCATAAGGGTGATCACGCAGGCCCAGCGCCCAAAGCGCGCCCAGTGCCGCCAGCGGCAGGGCCAATTGCAGCAGCAGCACAAGGCCCAGCGTCCGGCGCGCCTCGGCCAGCCGGCCAAGCGCGGCGCGCGCCCCGATCCTGAGCGCCGTGAGATAGAGAAGCAGCGCAACCAGATGCGGCAGCCAGGGTTTCAGCTGCGCGGCAAGCCCCGGCAGCCCCAGCCCGCCCGCCAGCCCCAGCACCAGCGCCCAGCGGGCATTCCGGGCGACGAAATGCAGCGCGCCGATCATCCGAACCGCCCCGGCGCATAGGGCGAAAGGTCGGTATTGGGCCGCTGCCCGAGGATCAGTTGCGCCAGCCAGCGGCCGGTCCTGGCCCCCGCTGTCAGGCCCACATGCTGGTGCCCCACGCCGACCCAGGCCCCCGCCACGCCCGGGACCGGGCCGATCAACGGCAGGCTGTCGGGGGTCGACGGGCGGTGGCCCATCCAGGTCGTCTCGCTTTCCCAGCGCAGATCGGGCATCGAGCGCGCCAGCGCCCGGCGCAGCAGGTTGAACGGCGCCCGCGACGGCCCGGCCTGCAGGCCGCCCAGTTCGACGATGCCCGCAAGGCGCAGGCGGCCCTCCATCGGGGTGGCGACGAACTGCCCTGCTGCCACCATCGTGGGCGCGCGCGGCATCGAAGACGGGCCCCAGAGCTCGATATGGTAGCCGCGTTCGGTTTCCAGCGGCACGTGCAGGCCCAGCGCCTTGAACAGCGGGCCGGACCAGGCGCCGGCCGCAAGCACCAGGTCGTCGCAGGGCAGAGTCTCGCCGCCCGCGCGCAGCCCCGTGACGTGGCCGTTTTCGGTGGCGATGCCCGTGGCCTCGGCCCGCAGGACACGCCCGCCCTGCCCGCGGAAATGATCCGCCAGCGCGGTGACATAGGCGCCCGGATCGCTGATGCGTCCGTGCCCGCCCATGCGTGCGGCAAAGCCGAAGCGCGACAGGAACGGATCCCAGCGGGCCAGTGCCGCGCCCTCGATTTCGTCCCATGTGACGCCGTGGGCGCGTTTCATGGCCCAGCCCGCCGCGCCTGCGGCAAAATCCGCGCGGTCGCGGTAGGCATAGACGTAATCGCAGGGATGCAGGTAGCGCGCGGCACCGGTGCCATCGGCCAGCGCGCGGTGCTGGTCGTAGGTGTCGCGCACCAGCGGCGCCAGCGCATCGGCGATGCGGGCCGTGTCGCGCGCGTTGCACCTGCGCATGAAGCCCCACAACCACGGCGCCATGCGCGGCAGGTAGGACCAGCGCAGAAACAGCGGCTGATCGGGGTCGAGCGCCATGCGCGGCGCCCGCCATATCAGCCCCGGCTCGGAATTGGGCAGGACGGCGGCGGCGGCCAGCAGGCCCGCATTGCCCTGGCTCGCCCCGGCGGCAGGCCCGTCGCGGTCGACCAGCGTCACGGACGCTCCGCCGCGCTGCAGCCAGAGCGCGGTGGCCACACCCACGATGCCCGCACCGATCACGATCACCTGCCTGTTCATGCGACTCCCCCCCCCTTGGCGGTGGACGCACATTCCCGCCTGCGCGGCGGCTTGCCAACCCCAATTACAATCGCGTGTAGGGCGATTGGCAGCGCCCGCGCGCTTGCCTATGGTCGGGATGAAACAGCCGAAGGGATCGGGCGGATGGCAGGAGATGACGGGCGCGCGGCAAGGTTCGGACCGCCGCGCAAGCTGGTGGTCTGGGGCGGCATGTTCGTTCTGGTGGCGCTGGTCGCCGCGGCGGTCGCGATGTTTCTGAGCCTGCCCGACGCCAACGTGTTCAACGACCGCGTGGCCCAGATATTCGAGGAAAACGACGCGCTGGTGAACCCCAACGAGATCAACCTGCTGATGGTTCTGGGGCAATCCGGCACGACCTTTGCCGAGGTTCTTTCGTCCTACCGGCTGATCATCCTTGTGCTGCTGGTGCTGGCCTTCTGCCTGCTGCTGTCGTCGCTCTATTTCCTGCTGACCAACGCGGCGCTGAACCAGCGCCTGCTAGAGATCGAACGGTCGGGGCTGCATATCACCTCGCTCGTGCTGAACCGCGAGCAGAAGATCGTCGAGATCAACAACATGGAATTCGGGCTGACCGACAATGCGCTGGAAACGCTGTCGGTGCTGTGCGAGGCGCGGCTGGACGACGAGATCATATCGGGGGTGGAGCTGGAGGCCACGATTTCGGGCAAGCCCTCGATCGACTGCGAAGAGGCCGGGGGTGCCACGCGCATCAAGCGGCTGCGCGATCATCTGGGCAACCAGCTGCTCAGCCAGCTTCTGATCCGGCACGTATCGCGCGAGGGTTACATGCTGACGATCAGCCCGGACGTGATCAAGCTGCAGTGACAGCCCGGCGGGCGGCGGGGCCGCGCGTGCGTATTTTCGGCATGATGCAGGTCAGGGCGATGGACCTTGCCCGGTCGGCGCGCTAGAGGGTTGGCGACGTCAGGAAAGAGGTATGCGATGTCCGCACATGGTCCGGCCCAGAAGATGATTGCGCGGCGCAGCGAGGGATTGCGCGGCGAGGCGCATGTGCCCGGCGACAAGTCGATCAGCCACCGCGCGCTAATCCTTGGTGCGCTGAGCGTGGGCGAAACGGTCGTGACCGGCCTGCTCGAAGGGCAGGACGTGCTGGACACCGCCAAGGCGATGCGGGCCTTCGGGGCCGAGGTGACGCGCGACGGCGACGGCACATGGCATGTGCACGGCGTGGGCGTGGGCGGCTTCGCCGAGCCGGGCGAGGTGATCGATTGCGGCAATTCCGGCACCGGCGTGCGGCTGATCATGGGGGCGATGGCCACCTGCCCGATCACTGCGACCTTCACCGGCGACGCCAGTCTGAACAAGCGGCCGATGGCGCGGGTGACCGACCCGCTGGCGCTGTTCGGCGCGCAGGCGGTCGGGCGCTCGGGCGGGCGGCTGCCGATGACCATCGTGGGCGCCGCCGACCCGGTGCCGGTGCGCTATACCGTGCCGGTGCCTTCGGCGCAGGTGAAATCGGCGGTGCTGCTGGCCGGGCTGAACGCGCCGGGCCAGACCGTGGTGATCGAGCGCGAGGCGACGCGCGATCATACCGAACGGATGCTGGCGGGGTTCGGCGCGGAAATCGTGACCGAGGACAGCGACGAGGGCCGGGTCATCACCCTGACCGGGCGCCCCGAGCTGCGCCCGCAGACCATCGTGGTGCCGCGCGACCCCAGCTCGGCCGCGTTTCCGGTCTGCGCCGCGCTGATCGTGCCGGGATCGGACGTGCTGGTGCCCAATATCGGGCTGAACCCCACGCGGGCGGGGCTGTTTTACACCCTGCAGGAGATGGGCGCGGACCTGACATTCGAAAACCTGCGCGAGGAAGGCGGCGAACCCGTGGCCGACCTGCGCGCGCGCCATTCGCCGGGCATGAAGGGCATCGCGGTGCCGCCCGAGCGCGCGGCCAGCATGATCGACGAATACCCGGTGCTGTCGGTGGTGGCCGCCTTTGCCGAAGGCGCGACCGAGATGCGCGGCGTCAAGGAGTTGCGCGTGAAGGAATCCGACCGCATCGCCGCGATGGCCGACGGGCTGCGGGCCGCGGGCGTCGAGGTAGAGGACGGGCCGGACTGGTGGATCGTGCATGGGCGCGGCGCGGCTGGTGTGCCGGGCGGCGCAACGGCGGCCACGCATCTCGACCACCGGATCGCCATGTCGTTCCTGGTTCTGGGGCTGGCTTCGGACGCGCCCATGACGGTGGATGACGGCGGGCCGATCGCCACGTCCTTTCCGGTTTTCGGCACGTTGATGACCGATCTGGGCGCGGATATCGGGCCTGCCTGAGCCACAACCGCGCCGCATCGCCGGACACTTCTTTTCACCAGCGGGTCAAAAACGGGCCGCATTTCGCTTGTATTCCAGCCCTGTGGCAGACCGGGATGGTTGCATGACGCTGTACGACAGATTCTTGATCGCATTCAGTTTTCCGCTCGGATTCCTGTTCGGGGCGCTGGCGATGTCGGTGGCGGCCCTGTTTGCCATCGGCGGTGAGGCGATGGGATCGGTTTTCCTGATCGTCGCGGGGTTTGTCATCGTTGCCGATCATGCAATCGGCCGACTGTCGCACGGCTTTTTCCGCCGCCTGAGCGACCGCACCGAGGCCGAGATCACGCGGCTGGAACAATCCTTCGCACAACGCTCGCGGCTGTCTCGCTTCGTGTTCGTCATGGGCTTTGCCGTGGCGGTCGGCGCATCGCTGATCTGGTCGGTGGAAACGGTGGCGGGGTTCGCCACGGTTCTCTGGCCAGCCTGAAGACGCGGGTCACTTTCCATTCTTCCGATGGCTTGCTAGTGGTTTTGCCAGCACCGCCGTGCAGGGGAATGCCATGAGTTTCACCATCGCAATCGACGGGCCCGCCGCGGCCGGAAAGGGCACCATCTCAAGGGCCGTGGCCGCGCATTACGGGTTTGCGCATCTCGATACCGGGCTGCTTTACCGCGCCGTGGGCGCACGGCACCTGGCGGGGGCCGATCCGGTCGAGGCGGCCCGGACGCTGACGGCCGCGGATCTCGAGGCGGGCAACCTGCGCACGCCGGACGTGGCGCAGGCCGCGTCCAAGGTCGCGGCCATCCCCGAGGTGCGCGCGGCGCTGGTGGATTTCCAGCGCGCCTTTGCCCGCCGGGCGGGCGGCGCTGTGCTGGACGGGCGCGACATCGGCACGGTGATCTGCCCCGAGGCAGAGGCCAAGCTGTTCGTCATCGCCAGCCCCGAAGTGCGCGCCGAACGGCGCTATCGCGAGCTGCGCGAGAAAGGTGTCGAGACGGATTTCGCCACGGTTCTGGAAGACGTGAAAGAGCGTGACGCCCGCGACATGGGCCGCGCCGACGCACCGCTGCGCCCGGCCGACGACGCGGTGGAACTCGATACTTCGCATCTGAGCATAGACGAGGCCGTGGCCACCGCCATCGCGGCCGTGGACCAGGCAATGAAGGAGCGCATGACATGACCCTGCCCAACCGCAAGATCGGCCCGCTGAGCACATCCGCCCTTGGCGTGGGCGCGATGAGTTTCGCCGAATTCTATGGTCCGACGACCGAGGAAAACTCTTACGCCATCCTGGATGCCGCGATGGAGCTGGGCGTGCGCCATATCGACACCTCGAACATCTACGGGATGGGGCGGTCGGAACGCGCAATCGGCGCGTGGCTGCGGGACAATCCGGGCGCGCGCGACACCCTGCATATCGCCACCAAGGGCGGAATCACCCGCGATGCCGAGGGCAACCGGAAATTCGACAACTCTCTGGCGCATCTGGAGGCGGAACTGGACCAGAGCCTAGAGCGGATGGGGATCGACTGCGTGGATCTTTATTATATCCACCGCCGCGAGGCCGAGATGCCCATCGAAGACGCGACCGAAGCGCTGGCCGCGCTGGTGAAAAAGGGCAAGGCCAAAAGCATCGGTTTTTCCGAGATCGCACCCTCGAGCCTGCGGCGTGCGCATGCGGTCCATCCGGTCGCGGCGGTGCAGTCGGAATATTCGCTGTCGACCCGCGCGCCCGAACTGGGCCTGCTTCAGACCTGCGCCGAACTGGGCGTGGCGCTGGTGGCCTTTTCGCCGGTGGGCCGGTCGCTGCTGACCGACACCCCGCTAAACGCCGAAGCGGTGGCCGATTTGCCGTTCCTGCGCGAAAACCCGCGATTCCAGGCGCCGAACTTCGCCGCCAACCTGGCCGCGACCGACCGGTTCCGCGCGCTGGCCGCGGAAATGGGTGTGCCCGCCGCCGCGCTGGCGATCGCGTGGGTGCTGGCGCAGGGCGACCATGTGGTGCCGATCCCCGGCACCCGCTCGGTCAGCCATTTCCGCGAACTGGTGCAGGGCGTGACGCTGGAATTGTCGGGCGACGACATCGCGCGGATCGAGGCGGTGCTGCCCGTTGGCTGGGCCCATGGCGACCGCTATTCCGCCGGGCAATGGGTGGGGCCGGAACGGTTCTGCTGACGTCCTTCGACTGCGCCGGGGCCGAAAGAGGCCCTGCGGCCGGTGCCTGGCGATGGTCAGCCATATCCCGCCGCACTGGCCGAAAAGCGCGCAAAGCCCTTGCCATGCTGGCCTGCCTTCGCTAAACACCGCGCGTCGACACGGCATTCATGCCGCTATAACAAAGAGATCGAGCAGGGTCGGGACGCACCGGCCCTCTTTGTTTTGCGGCGGCCCAAATGACCAACCCAAGACCGGCGGAGACAACCGCACGGCCAGATAAACCGATACGTAAAGGAAATAGACGCCACATGGCTCAGAACGCATCCATGGAGGAATTCGAAGCCCTCCTTAATGAAAGCTTCGAAATGGACACACCCGAAGAGGGTTCTGTCGTCAAAGGCAAGGTCATCGCAGTCGAAGCGGGCCAGGCCATCATCGACGTCGGCTACAAGATGGAAGGCCGCGTTGATCTGAAAGAATTCGCAAATCCCGGCGAAGCCCCCGAAATCACCGTCGGCGACGAGGTCGAGGTTTACCTGCGCGCGGCTGAAAACGCCCGTGGCGAAGCCGTCATTTCCCGCGAAATGGCCCGCCGCGAAGAAGCCTGGGACCGCCTGGAAAAAGCCTATGCCGACGATGCCCGCGTCGAAGGCGCGATCTTTGGCCGCGTCAAGGGTGGCTTTACCGTCGATCTGGGCGGCGCCGTGGCGTTCCTGCCCGGCAGCCAGGTCGATGTGCGCCCCGTGCGCGACGCCGGCCCGCTGATGGGTCTCAAGCAGCCGTTCCAGATCCTCAAGATGGACCGCCGCCGTGGCAACATCGTCGTGTCGCGCCGCGCCATCCTGGAAGAAAGCCGTGCCGAACAGCGCGCCGAGGTGATCGGCAAGCTGAACGAAGGCGACACCGTGGACGGCGTGGTCAAGAACATCACCGAATACGGTGCGTTCGTCGACCTGGGCGGCGTTGACGGCCTGCTGCACGTCACCGACATGGCATGGCGCCGGGTCAACCACCCGTCGGAAATCCTGTCGATCGGTGAAACGATCAAGGTGCAGGTCATCAAGATCAACAAGGACACCCACCGCATCAGCCTGGGCATGAAGCAGCTGGAAGATGATCCGTGGGATCTGGTCGGCGCCAAGTACCCGCTGGGTTCGGTGCATTCCGGCCGCGTGACCAACATCACCGATTACGGTGCGTTCGTCGAACTGGAACCGGGCGTCGAAGGCCTGGTCCATGTCAGCGAAATGTCCTGGACCAAGAAGAACGTGCATCCCGGCAAGATCGTGTCGACCAGCCAGGAAGTGGACGTCATGGTCCTGGAAATCGATCCGGCCAAGCGCCGCGTATCGCTGGGCCTGAAGCAGACCATGCGCAACCCGTGGGAAGTGTTCGCCGAAACGCACCCCGAGGGCACCGAGGTCGAGGGCGAGGTCAAGAACATCACCGAATTCGGTCTGTTCATCGGTCTCGACGGCGACATCGACGGCATGGTTCACCTCAGCGACCTGAGCTGGGACGAGCGTGGCGAAGACGCGATCCAGAACTACAAGAAGGGCGATGTCGTCAAAGCCGTCGTCACCGAAGTGGACGTGGAAAAAGAGCGTATCTCGCTGTCGATCAAGGCGCTGGGTGGCGACAAGTTCGCCGAGGCCGTTGGCGGCGTGAAGCGCGGCTCGGTCATCACCGTCGAAGTGACCGCGATCGAGGATGGCGGCATCGAGGTGGAATACGAAGGCATGAAATCCTTCATCCGCCGTTCGGACCTGTCGCGCGACCGCGCCGAGCAGCGCCCCGAGCGCTTCCAGGTCGGTGACAAGGTCGATGTGCGCGTGACCAACGTGGACAGCAAGACCCGCCGTCTGGGCCTGTCGATCAAGGCGCGCGAAATCGCCGAGGAAAAGGAAGCCGTGCAGCAGTATGGTTCGTCCGACTCGGGCGCATCGCTGGGCGACATCCTGGGTGCGGCGCTGAAGGGCGACGACGACTGATCGCAGCCCTGCGCATCACATGGAAACCATTGAAAGGCCCCGCCCGCGCGGGGCCTTTTTTCGTTCCCCGGCGCCCGAATCATGGCATGGCCGAAAAGCGTGCCAAGCCGTTGCGCCGCGCCGTATAATCCGGTCTGGGTGCGAGACCTACCCGGAATCGCCCTGAAATCGCGTCAGAATTTCCGCAAAGCCCGTGCGCGGCTATTTCCGTAGCCGCTTTTTCTTCCTATAGTCGGGCCAAAGGAACTGCGACGCTAAAAAACCGCGCGGGGGGGATTGCTGGAATGATCAGGTCAGAACTGATTCAGAAGATCGCAGACGAAAACCCACACTTGTATCAACGGGATGTCGAAAGGATCGTGAACACGATCTTCGAAGAGATCACCGCCGCCATGTCGCGGGGGGACCGGGTTGAACTGCGCGGCTTTGGCGCGTTTTCCGTCAAGAAGCGCGACGCGCGCGTGGGCCGCAACCCGCGCACCGGTGAATCCGTGCATGTCGAAGAAAAGCATGTGCCGTTCTTCAAGACCGGCAAGCTGCTGCGGGATCGTCTGAACGGAAAGTAGGTTGCCATGCGTTACATCCGCTATGCCATCCTTGCCGCCATCGCGGTGGTGCTTATCGTGCTGGCTTTGGCCAACCGCGGCAGCGTGACTCTCAATACGCTGCCCGGCGGACTGGCCGAATTTCCCGGCATGAGTGTGCTGAGCTATTCCGTCGAACTTCCCTTGTTCATCGTGGGCTTTGGCGGCGTGCTGGCGGGGCTGTTGCTGGGCTTTGTCTGGGAGTGGATCCGCGAGCACAAGCATCGCGCCGAAGTCGTCCGCAAGCAATCCGAGGTGAAAAAGCTCGAACGCGAGCTGCGCCGCAAGGAAGCCAAGCAGAACGAGGGCAAGGACGAGGTCCTGGCCCTGCTCGACAAGGCCGGCTGACCCGGAAATGCCCGATATTCGCGTGAAAATCTGCGGGCTGACCCGGCCCGCCGACCTGCAGGCCGTTGCCGACGCCGGAGCGGCCTATGCCGGGTTCGTCTTTTTCGCCAAGAGCCCGCGCAACCTGTCGGTGGCCGACGCCCGCGCGCTGGCGCTGCAGGCGCCTGCCGGGTTGGCCAAGGTGGCGCTGGTGGTGGATGCCGATGACGCAACGCTGGACCGCATCGTTGGCGAAGTGCCGCTCGACATGCTGCAACTTCATGGCTCGGAAAGCCCCGACCGCGTGGCCGAGATCCGCGCCCGCCACGGGTTGCCGGTGATGAAGGCGATCGGGATCGCCGATGCGGGCGATCTGCAGAAGATCGATCTTTATTCCCCGGTGGCCGATCAGCTGCTGATCGACGCCAAACCGCCCACCGGGGCGGACTTGCCGGGTGGCAACGGGCTGAGTTTCGACTGGCGGCTGTTGCAGGGGCGCAAGTACTGGCAAAAGCCCTGGATGCTGGCGGGCGGTCTGACCCCCGAAAACGTCGCCACGGCCGTGCGTCTGACCGGAGCGCGGCAGGTGGATGTGTCCTCGGGGGTGGAAAGCGCGCCGGGCGTCAAGGATGCGGACCTGATCCGCGCTTTCGTGGCGGCGGCACAGGCCGAATAAGGCACGCGCGCCCGCGTCCACCTCGTCTTGCGTCGGAAGGCCCCTACCTTTACACCAGCGCAAGCAAGACAGCCCTAGCAGCCGGGAGAGCGCCACGATGGCCGACGATCTTTTCAACTCTTTCATGAACGGTCCTGACGAAAAGGGCCGGTTTGGCGATTTCGGCGGGCGGTTCGTATCCGAAACGCTGATGCCGCTGATCCTGTCGCTGGAAGAGGAATACGACCGCGCCAAGGATGACCCCAGCTTCTGGGCCGAGATGGACGACCTGTGGAAGCACTATGTCGGGCGGCCCTCGCCTCTCTATTACGCCGAGCGGCTGACCGAGCACCTGGGCGGGGCCAAGATCTATCTCAAGCGCGACGAGCTGAACCACACCGGCGCGCACAAGATCAACAACGTGCTGGGCCAAATCCTTCTGGCGCGCCGTATGGGCAAGCAGCGCATCATCGCGGAAACCGGCGCCGGTCAGCATGGCGTCGCCACGGCCACTGTCTGCGCCAAGTTCGGCCTGAAATGCGTGGTCTACATGGGCAAGCACGACGTGGAGCGCCAGGCGCCCAACGTGTTCCGCATGCGCCTTCTGGGCGCCGAGGTGATCCCGGTGACGTCGGGGCGCGGCACGTTGAAGGACGCGATGAACGACGCGCTGCGCGACTGGGTGACCAACGTGCATGACACGTTCTACTGCATCGGCACGGTGGCGGGGCCGCACCCCTACCCGGCGATGGTGCGCGATTTCCAATCGATCATCGGCAAGGAAGTACGCTGGCAACTGGCCGAACAGGAAGGCGAAGGCCGCCTGCCCGACACGGTGATCGCCGCGATCGGCGGAGGGTCGAACGCGATGGGGCTGTTCTTTCCCTTCCTCGACGATCCCAGCGTTCGGATCATCGGCGTCGAAGCCGGTGGCAAGGGCGTGGACGAAAAGATGGAGCATTGCGCCAGCCTGACGGGCGGGCGCCCCGGTGTGCTGCATGGCAACCGCACCTACCTGCTGCAGGACGACGACGGCCAGATCCTAGAAGGGTTCAGCATTTCGGCGGGCCTGGATTATCCGGGCATCGGGCCGGAACATGCCTGGCTGCACGATATCGGTCGGGCCGAATACGTGTCGATCACCGACCGCGAGGCGCTGGAGGCGTTCCAGCTGTCCTGTTCGACCGAGGGAATCATTCCCGCGCTGGAACCCAGCCATGCGCTGGCCCATGTGATGAAGATCGCGCCGGACCTGCCGAGCGACCATATCATCGTGATGAACATGTGCGGACGTGGCGACAAGGACATCTTTACCGTGGCGCGGCACCTGGGCTTCGACATGTCGGACACGGTAGGCCGCGACGCGGACTGAACAGGTTTCGACCTGCACGTATCAGGGGCGGTGCGCCGGGCGCGCCGCCCTTTTTTCATCGCCACGGGTCAGACGGCGTAGCGTTCCAGGATTTCCAGCGGCACGATGTCGAGCGCGCGCATGTGTGTCGACGACAGGCGGACATTGGGGGCGCAGCCTTCGTCATGGGCTTGCAGAAAGCGCGCGGCGCACAGGCACCATTGATCGCCGGGTTTCAGCCCGGCAAAGTTGAACTCAAGCCGCGGTGTGGACAGATCATTGCCCACATATTTCGAATAGGCCAGGAATTCGGCCGTCATGATCGCACAGACCGTGTGACTGCCCTGATCAGCCGCGCAGGTGTTGCAGTGGCCGTCGCGAAAAAAGCCGGTCAAAGGATCGGCCGAGCAGCTTTCCAGCGTTCCACCCAGCACGTTGATCGAGGCGTCTTTTTCGATGCTCATCCCCTACCCTCCTGCGGCGGCGCGGGCGATCCGGCGCAGAGCCGCGATATTTCCGTCGTTTATACCATCTTCGCGAAACTGGCGGTCAGCGGATGTGACGACGATCACCACGTTCCGCGCGCGGTCGATATAGAGATATTGCCCATAGACGCCGCGGCCATAGACCTCGCCCTCGGCGGCATCCCTGGGCATCCACCACTGGTAGCCGTATTTCTCGGCGTCATCGGCCGTTGGCGCAGAAGGTACGGTGCTTTCGGCCAGCCAGTCGGCGGACACGATCTGCCGGCCCTGCCATTGCCCGTCCTGCAACACCATCTGCCCGAACCGCGCGTAATCGCGGCTGCGAAGGTTCAGCCCGCCCAGCACGAAGGCCGTGCCGAACCCGTCCGTGACGTAGTATGGATCGGCCTCGAGCCCGAGCGGCGCGATCAGTTTTTCCTGCATCAGGTCGGAAACGCTGCGGCCCGTCGCGCCGCGCAGGACCATGCCCAGAACATGCGTGTCGATCGACACATAGCGCCAGGTCTTGCCGGCGGGGCCTGCGCGCTTTTGCTGGCTGGCGGCAAACCCGTCCATCGATCCGCCTAGGGCAAGAACACGGCCCATCCGGTTGATGTCGGACGAAAATTTCAGGTAATCCTCGTCGAATTCAACGCCGCTTGCCATTTGCAGCACGTCACGCAGGCTGGCCCCGTCATAGGCGCTGCCGCGCAGTTCCGGGGCGTAATTCGTGACGGGATCATCGAGGCTGTCGATTGCCCCATCGTCAATGACGATGCCGGTCAGCACCGACAAAAAGCTTTTGGCGACCGACCAGGAAATGCGCCGGTCCTCGGGGCCGGTGCCAAGGTAGTAGTCTTCGTACCGGAGCGCGCCATCATGCAGCACGACAAGCGACGTGACCGCACGGTCGGCGATCCAGCCATCGGTGCCTTCGGGCAGCGCCATCGCCGGGCCTTCGGGCAGTGGAGCCACCGGCCCATCACCGCGCGACATCGTGCGGGCAAAGAACAACTGATCCATGGACGAGAAATTGCGCACGATGCGGTCTTCGGAAAATAGCGAATTGACCGCCATGAGCCGCGACAGCTCTTCACGTTTCCAGATGCCCACAACGACTGCCGCCAGAACCAGCAGCAGCGCGATGCGCGCGAGTATGCGCAGGATATTCCGCATGCCCCTCACCTCTTCCACTCTCACGCGGTCAAGTGCAGCATGGCGCACGGTCAAAAACAAGGGGAACGGTAGGTCAAACGGGTTCGGGCATCCACTGCACCCACCGCCCGTGGAAACAGGCCCGGCCCAGCGAAAGATGAAGATCGCCGGGCCAGAGCCGCAGCGTGACAGCGGCGCCGGGTGTGTGGCCGTCAGCCTCCATCCCCAGCCAGGCAAGCGGCGCATCGTGGGTCGCCGCCATGCCTGCCGCTTCGATCATGGCCTGACCGCGGGCCTGGGTTTCGGCGGGGAAATACTGCCAGGCGATCGTATGAAAGATCAGGTGCAGATGGCCGGGCTTCGGTGCGGCAAGGCGCATCCGCAGCCAGTCGATGGCATCGCCCTGCGCCACCGGCGCGGGCGGCAGCGCCAGCGCCGCGCGGGTGCGGGCCAGCCGCTCGGGCTGATCGGGCCAGAGATAGGCCAGCAGGCGCAGCGCGTCCTCGTCATCGGTGGGATCGAGCGGGTTCAGATCGGCCCCCGCGCGGTCTGTGACCTTTATGCCGGCGGCCGCGGGATCGGGGCCGCGCCAGTCGGGTTCCAATGCGAGCACGGGATTGGCGGGGCCGTAATCGCGCCCGCCGACGCGCAGCGCGTAGCGGTCGAAATGCAGGTTCAGCCCCGCGCTGGCGCCCAGTTCGCTCAGTATGAGCGGCAGATCATGGCGGGCGGCAAGCCAGCGGGCAGCGGCGATCAGAACGGCCGAGCGGCCCAACTCGTTCGTTTGCGGCGCGCTGTCGATCCAGCGGTCCAGGAAATCGGCATGCTGCAGCATCGCGCCACGCAGGGCGGCCAGCAATTGCGCATCGGGCACCTCGTTCGGCGGATAGGCTGCGGCCAGGTCCGGGGCCACGCCCAGCAATTTCAGCGCGTGCAGACCACCCGCCAGCCGCAGCGGCAAAGACACACCCTTTGGCCCGACGTCGCCCGGCCATGCCTCCATCCGGGCGGCCAGCGCCCGGTCAAGCGGCCAGTGCCCAGCCATAAGCCCCATCAGCCGCGCCATGAAGGGCGATCCGAGCGCGGCGCAATGCCCGGCCTGATCACGAAAGGCCGCGTTCAACCTCACTTGAAGCGGTCCAGCAGTTTCTGCATCGGGCTGCGGCTGTCTTCGGGCGCGGGTTCAGGCGCGGGCTCCGCTTTGGTATCCGCCTTTGACGGTTTCGGCCTTTGCGGCGCGGGCCGGGCCTGTGCGATGGCATTGAGGAATTTCGGCCCGTCCCCTGCCGCAAGATCGGGCGCGCCCCGCGCGATCCCGCGCAGCAGATCATCCAGCCAGTCCTGATCGGCCTTGGCGAAATCCGACAGCACGTAGGCCGCCACGCGATCCTTGTGGCCGGGATGGCCGATGCCAAGACGCACGCGGGCATAGGCCTCGCCGATATGCTGGTGGATCGAGCGCAGGCCGTTGTGGCCGGCATGGCCGCCGCCCTGTTTCAGCCGCACCTTGCCGGGGGCCAGGTCCAGCTCATCATGGAACACGGTCACGTCTGCCGGGGTCAGCTTGTAAAACCGCATCGCCTCGCCGACGGACTGACCCGACAGGTTCATGAAGGTTTCGGGCTTGAGCAACAGCACCTTGTCACTGCCAAGCCGGCCCTCGGTCAGTTGCCCCTGGAACTTGGCGCGCCAGGGCGCGAAACCGTGGTCGTCGGCGATGCGGTCAAGCGCCATGAACCCGATATTGTGGCGGTTTGCCGCGTATTTCGCACCGGGATTTCCCAATCCCACCCAAAGCTGCATTGCCGACGCTCCTGTTTTTTCTGCGGTGCAGGATATTGACCCTGCCCCGCCTTTTCAATGAACTGCCCCGGGAAAAGGAGGGCAAGCATGGCCTATATCGCGATGAACCGTTTCCGCGTCCTACCCGGGCAGGAGGAAACCTTCGAAACGATCTGGCGCGAGCGCGAAAGCCGGCTTGGCGAAATGCCCGGTTTCGTCGAATTCCGCATGCTCAAAGGGCCCGAACGGGACGGTGTGCGGCTTTACGTTTCGCATGCGACATGGGCCACGGAAGAGGATTTTCGCGGCTGGCTGACCTCGACCCAGTTTCGCGGCAGCCACAAGAACGCGGGACGCAGCCGGATGGATGGCGTGATCGACGGCCCGCCCGATTTCGAAGGCTTCGAAACGGTGTTGCACCAGACCACGTAGAAAACGAAAAACGGCGCGAGATGACCCCGCGCCGTTCGATACTGTCCCTCGTGGGAGCGTGGATTACTCCTCGCCGCCCTCTTCGGTTGCGGCTTCGACCTCTTCGCTTTCTTCGGCGGCGGCCTCATCCTCGGCCGAGCGCAGGCCCGACGGTGCCGAGATATTGGCGATCACGAAGTCGCGGTCGATCGTGGGCTTTGCGCCTTCCGGCAGGGTCACCGACGAAATCGTGACGGTGTCACCGATGTTCAGGCCGGACAGGTCCACTTCGATCTTCTCGGGGATGTCGCCGGCGGTCACCACCAGTTCCACCTCGGGGCGGACGACGGTCAGAACGCCACCCTTCTTGATGCCGGGCGCGATTTCCTCGTTCAGGAAATCGACCGGGATGAAGAGGTTGATCTTGGTCGTCCGGCGCAGGCGCATCAGGTCCAGATGCGTCGGCAGGTCCTTGACCACGTCGCGCTGCACATCGCGGCAGATCACGCGCACGTCGTCGTGGCCTTCAACCTTCAGATTGAAGAGGGTCGACTTGAAGCGACCGGACTTCAGGCGCTTGAGCAGCGCGTTGAAGGGAATATTGATGGGAAGCGGATCGACGTCACCACCGAAAACGATTCCCGGCACCATGCCGTTGCGCCGTGCCTGACGAGCGGCGCCCTTGCCTGTCCCCGTCCGGACTTCGGCGTGAAGATCAGGAATTTCTCCAGCCATTTGAATTCTCCATAAGCTAGGGCGGGGTGCCTCCAAGGCTGTCACCCCGCGTGAAGCCGCGCGTATAGACCGGAACGAGCCGCTTGGAAAGAGGTAAAAGGCCGCTTTTTGCAGCTTTACAGCCTGTCCACACCACGACCGGACGATGACGTGGCCGGCGGCGCGCCCCGTGGGGGTTTTGCACCCCCACACCCCCGCAGAGTATTTCCGGCAAGATGAAGCTGCCGGCTTAACCCTAGATTAAACGGGGCCGCGCCAAGGTGCATGGGCGCTACAGGCTGGAGAGCCGATGGGCGCGCAAGGTGAAGCCCCGCGCCCGGCCGGATGCGAATACGCCAGCGCCGGGGCGGGGTGGACCATGAAGCTTCATCTTGCTTCAAATACTCCCGCCGGAGGCACCCCGAGGCCGAAGGCCGAGATGACCTGCGCGCGCGGCAGCGCGCTCGATTGAAACGGGCCGAGGCCGCTTATTCCTGTGTCAGCGCGCCGTTTTCCCAGGTTCCGCTGGCCTCTTCGCCGGTGGCATAGCGCATGGTGCCTTCGCCCTGGCGCTTGCCGGCGCGGAACATGCCTTCGTAGACGTCGCCATTGGCATAGGTTGCCACACCGCGCCCCGAAATCTCGCCCGCCTGCCACTGGCCTTCGTATTTGAACCCGTCGGGCATCACGATCGCGCCGATGCCCTCGCGCTGGCCGTTCGCGAACTGGCCCTCATAGATGGTGCCGTCGGGATAGGTGGCCTTGCCCTGCCCGTGGCGCTGGCCGTTCAGCCACTCGCCCTCGTAGCGGTAGCCATCGGAATACGTCATCACGCCAAAGCCGTGATTCTTGGCATCCTTGTAGGCGCCTTCATAGACAAGGCCGTTGGCATAGGTGGCCTTGCCCTGCCCTTCGATCACGCCCGCGCGCCATTGGCCTTCATAGGTCGAACCGTCGGGATAGGTGATCTTGCCCTCGCCATCGGCAAGGTCGTTGCGGAACTGGCCTTCGTAGACCGAGCCGTCGGGATAGACCACGCGGCCCTGGCCCTCGATCTGGCCAGCGACCCACGATCCTTCATAGCGATAGCCGTCCGAACCGGTGAAACTGCCCTGGCCATGGCGGCGGTCGTCCTGGAATTCGCCTTCGTAGACATCGCCATTGGCATAGGTGAGCTTGCCCAGCCCTTCGCGGCGGCCCGACACGAAGGCGCCTTCGTAGACGTCGCCGTTGGGCTGGGTCAGCTTGCCCTGCCCCGTCATCTGCCCGGCGCGCCATTCGCCTTCGTAGACCAGCCCGTCCGGCAGGGTCAGCGTGCCGCGGCCTTCGCGTGCGCCCCGCGCCATTTCACCTTCGTAAACGGACCCGTCGGGATAGGTGATCGTGCCGAGCCCTTCCTTGACGCCGTTCACCCAGTCGCCTTCGTAGACATAGCCGCCGGGCGATTCCATCGTGCCGCGGCCGTGGTGCATCGCGTTGCGGAACTCGCCCTCATAGCGCACGCCATTGGCATAGACGGCGACGCCGCGGCCGGTGATCTTGCCTTCGACCCAGTCGCCTTCGTAGGTGCCGCCATCGGTAAAGACGATCTTGCCGATGCCGTGGGGTTTGCCCTTTTCGAACTCGCCCTCATAGACAGAACCGTTCGGAAAACGCGCGACGCCCTGGCCGCGAATCTCGCCCTCTACCCACTGGCCGGTATATTCATAGCCGTTGGGCAGCCGATAGGTGCCCTGGCCGTGCTGCAGGCCGTTCTTGAACTCACCCTCGTAGACACCGCCGTCGTCGTATTCCTTGGTCTGGGTGCCGTCCTGCGCCCATGCGGGTGCGGCCAGCGCGACACTCAGTGCCAGCAATGCGGTTTTGGCGGATTTGATGGTCATGTGATACGTCCCTGCTCTGCCCCCCCGGGGCCGGTCCCGTGCGCGTGCCAGAAACCTAATGGAGGCATCGGGGTGTATCAACGCCTTTTGGGCCGCGCGGGCGGGTGCTTGCCCTTTCCCTTCGCCCGCGATCTGTTACATGGAAGCCGAGACTGGCAAGGGAACGAGCAAAGATGGCCGACCGGTTCCGCATCACACTGGCCCAACTGAACGCCACGGTTGGCGATATCGAGGGCAACGCCGCCAAGGCAAAGGCGGCCTGGGACGAGGCGCGCGCGGCGGGGGCCGACCTGGTCGCCCTGCCCGAGATGTTCATCGCCGGCTACAACATGCAGGACCTGATCCTGAAACCGGTGTTCCACCAGACCGCGATCGACCGGATCGAACAACTGGCGCGCGAGTGCGCCGACGGCCCGGCCATCGCCATCGGCGGCCCGACGCTGGACGGCGTGCGGCTGCACAACGCCTATTACGTCCTGCAGGGCGGCGAGGTGCGTGCCCAGGTGCTGAAACATCACCTGCCGAACTTCAACGTCTTCGACGAGGAACGCACCTTCGAATCCGGTGACGTGACCGGGCCCTATGTCGTCAACGGGCTGCGGATCGGCAGCCCGGTATGCGAGGACGCCTGGTACGAGGACGTGGCGGAAACGCTGGCCGAGACCGGGGCCGAAATTCTGCTCGTGCCCAACGGCTCGCCGTATTTCCGCGACAAGCTGGAACTGCGCCAGAACGTGATGGTGTCGCGGGTGATCGAAACCGGCCTGCCGGCGATCTATCTGAACCTCGTGGGCGGGCAGGACGACCAGGTGTTCGACGGCGGGTCTTTCGCACTCAACCCCGGTGGGGCGCTGGCGCTGCAGATGCCCGTGATGGAAGAGGCGATCGCCCATATCGACCTGGTGCGCGGGGCCGAAGGCTGGCGGATCGAACAGGGCCCGCTGGCACACGTGCCCGACGCGATGGAGCAGGATTATCACGCCATGGTGCTGGCGCTGCGCGATTATATGCGCAAGACGGGGTTCAAGAAGGTATTGCTGGGCCTGTCGGGCGGCATCGACAGCGCAATCGTCGCGACCATTGCAGCGGACGCCTTGGGGCCGGACAACGTGCGCTGCGTGATGCTGCCGTCGGAATACACGTCCGAGCATTCGCTCGAGGATGCAAAGGCGGTCGCGAAGAACCTTGGCTGCCGGTATGATTTCGTGCCGATCACCGAGGGGCGGCAAGCCATCACCAACACGCTTGCGCCGCTCTTCGAGGGCACGACACCCGACCTGACCGAGGAAAACATCCAGTCGCGCCTGCGCGGTCTGCTGCTGATGGCGCTTTCGAACAAGTTCGGCGAGATGCTGCTTACCACCGGCAACAAGTCCGAGGTCGCGGTGGGTTATGCCACGATCTATGGGGACATGGCGGGCGGCTACAACCCGATCAAGGATGTCTACAAAACGCGGGTTTTCGACCTGTGCCGCTGGCGCAATGCCCATCACCGCGACTGGATGATGGCGCCCGAAGGCGAGGTGATCCCCCAACGGATTATCGACAAGCCGCCCAGCGCCGAACTGCGCCCCGACCAGAAGGACGAGGACAGCCTGCCGCCCTATGACGTGCTGGACCGCATCCTGGAACTGCTGGTGGACGAGGATGCCAGTGTCGCCGATTGCGTGGCCGAAGGGTTCGACCGGGCGACCGTCGAGAAGGTCGAGCATCTGCTTTACATCAGCGAATACAAACGCTTCCAGTCGGCGCCCGGCACGAGGTTGTCGCGCAAGGCGTTCTGGCTGGACCGCCGTTATCCCATCGCCAACCGCTGGCGCGACCGGGGCTGACCGGGACAGCCCGTGCCATCATCGGGGCACAAATTCACCATGAATCGCAGGTATTCTGCACTGGTTGGTGTTGGCGAGGATGCGATATGGCGGTTTCGAGTAACTTGATGATCCTGCTGATGGCGCTGACCGTCTTTCTGACGATCGAACCGCGCGAGGTTCCGGCCAGCCCGTCGATCTGGGCGCTTTACAGCCCCGACGACCTTTGCCTGACGGACGAGGCGGATATGCCTGAAATGTCGATGATGTCGATGCCGGTCAACTGAACCGGGTCATTCCCACCATCGGTCGACACTGGCGATATCGTCGTCGGACCAGCCGAAATGATGCGCGAATTCGTGCACGGTGACATGCGCGATCAGCCGGGTCAGCGCAACGTCGCCGCGGTCGCGCCATTCGGCCAGGATCGGTTCGCGGAACAGCCACACCACGTCCGGCCCGAGGGGCTGATCCCAGACCGATTTCTCGGTAACCGGAATGCCATCATAGAGCCCCGTCAATTGCAGCGGATCGTCGAACCCCATGTCGTCGAGTATGTCATCGGGCGGCCAGTCCAGCACGCGCAGCGCCACGTCACGCGCCAAGGCGGCGAAAGGCGCGGGAAACGCCGCGACGGTGTCGCGCGCCACCTGTTCGAACCCGTCGAGATCCAGCACCCTGTCCATGCCCGCGATATGGGGCACCGCGCGCTGCGGGAAAAGGCCAAAAGCGACCTGCAGGGCGAAAACGGGCAAGCGGCGCCTGCCTTGCCGGGCTAGGCGTCGCCATCCCGCAACAAGGAAAGACAAATCAGGTGATCCACGTCCACCATGTCGAAGGCGCGTTTTCGCCTGCCGAAAGCAATGCCATCGTCGAACTGGCCTCGACCCGGACCAGCCGCGACGCAGGGCTTGTGGGGCAGACCCGTGATCACAACCTGCGCCGTGCCGATCTTGTCTGGCTTGACGATGTGCCCGGCACGGACTGGGTGATGGACCGCATCATCGACGTGGTGCGCAGCGCCAATCGCGATGCCTTCGGGTTCGAACTGACGGAGTTCGCGGAAAGCCCGCAGGTCGCGCGCTATGGCGCCGAACGCGAGGGTCATTTCGACTGGCATGCCGATATCGGCGACGCCCCGCTGGCGCGCAAGCGCAAGCTGACCTTCGTGGCGCAGCTATCCGACCCGCAGGATTACGATGGCGGCGTGCTGGAACTGATGCCGTCGGCCCATGTCATGCAGGCCCCGCGCGCGCAGGGCACAGCAACGCTTTTTGCCAGCTACCTGCTGCACCGGGTCACACCCGTCACGCAGGGCGCGCGCCATTCGCTGACGATCTGGGCGCATGGGCCGGCGTTCCGCTGAACGGCGCCGATCACAGCTTGCGGAAGGTCAGGTAATGCGGCGTACGGCCCTCGCGCAGGGCCTTTTGTTCATACCGGGTTGAAATCCAGTCGTCCCACGGCTCGCGCCAGTCGGCGGGGCGTTCGGCAAGCCATTCGAAACCGTGGCGCGGCACCTGTTCGAGCGTCTGGCGCACATAGTCGGGAATGTCGGTCGCCACCCGGAAGATCGCACCGGGTTTCAGCACACGGGCCAGCGGCTCCAGATGCTCAGGCGTCACGAAACGGCGGCGGTGATGGCGCTTTTTCGGCCACGGATCGGGATAGAGCAGGAATGCCCGGTCGATACTGGCATCGGGCAGAACATCGAACATGTCGCGCACGTCGCCGGGATGGACGCGCAGGTTTTCGACGCCCGCCTGCCGGATCTTGCCAAGCAGCATCGCGACGCCGTTGATATAGGGTTCGCACCCGATGATGCCGGCCTGCGGGTTCAGACTGGCCTGGTGCACCATATGTTCGCCCCCGCCGAAACCGATTTCCAGCCAGACGGGGCGATCCCCGAAAAGGCCGGACAGGTCCAGCGGCGTGCGGTCGGGGTTCACGTCCCAATCCACCGGACCCGGCGACAGCTTGCCGAGGTCTTCGTCCAGATACGCCTCCTGGCTGGGGCGCAGACTCTTGCCCTTGAGGCGGCCATAGAAATTGCGCCAGGGCGCGCCGGATTGGTGTTTTTGCTTGTCCATGGCCCGCCTCCTAGCGCCCGTTCGGGCCGGGATCAAGCGGGCGGATGGATCAAAGCGCGGCGCTGGGGCGGGCGCGCATGCGCTCCAGCCAGTCCTGCGTGGCAGCGTGATCTTCGGCCGGGCGCATTTTCACAACGCGGGCGAAATCGGTGAAAACGAATGCGGTGATATCGGCCATACTGAACGCCTCACCGGCCAGCCACGGGGTTTCGGACAGCCGCGCATCAAGCAGATCGAAGAACGCGGCCACGCGTTTGCGTCCGCGTTCGGCCAGTTCCGGGATCTGCGGCAGATCCAACGGCCCGGGCAGCGCGCGGCCCTTCATCGCGGGATGGGCGTTGCGGAACGCCTCGGCCACGGCCATGCCGCCCTGCGCCTCGGCAATCGCGTTCCACATCGCGACAAGCCCCTTTTCATCGGCCGTGCGCCCAAGCAATGGCGGTTCCGGGTGCATTGCTTCGATATAGGTGGCGATGGCCACGTTTTCGGACAGGACCGTGCCCTTGTCGGTGATCAGGACCGGAACGGTGGCGCGCGGATTCACCTTGAGAAAGGCGGGCGACATCTGTTCGCCATCGGCGATCGAGATGTTGCGGGTTTCGATATCCAGCCCCTTTTCGGCGATGAACATGCGCGCGCGGCGCGGGCTGGGGGCTGTCGGGCAGTCGTAGAAAATCATCGCGTGGCTCCTGTGCGTGCACGGGCAGTGTCGGGCCTGACCGCGCGGCGGACAAGAAAAACCGCGCGTCACCGGGTATGGTGGCGCGCGGCTTTGGTTTTTCTTCGCTATCGAAACGGCTCAGAGAACGCCTTTCAGGGCTTCGGCCAGATCGGTGCGTTCCCAGCTGAAACCGCCATCGGCATCGGGGTTGCGGCCGAAATGACCATAAGCCGCGGTGCGCTGGTAGATCGGCTTGTTCAGCCCCAGATGGGTGCGGATGCCGCGCGGCGTCAGGTCCATCACCTTGGGGACAGCGGCCTCGATCTCGGCCTCCGGGATTTCGCCGGTGTCATGCGTGTTGACGTAAATCGACAGCGGCCGCGCCACGCCGATCGCATAGCTGAGCTGCAGCGTGCACCGCTTGGCCAACCCCGCCGCGACGATGTTCTTGGCCAGATAGCGCGCGGCATAGGCGGCCGAGCGGTCGACCTTGGTCGGATCCTTGCCGGAAAACGCACCGCCGCCGTGCGGGGCCGCGCCGCCGTAGGTATCGACGATGATCTTGCGCCCGGTCAGGCCGGCATCGCCATCGGGGCCGCCGATCACGAACTTGCCGGTCGGGTTCACATGCCATTCCGTTGCGGCGCTGATCCATTCGGTCGGAAGAACCTCGCGGATATAGGGCTCGACCAGGGTGCGCACGTCGTCGCTGGTCATCGTTTCGTCCAGGTGCTGTGTCGACAGCACGATCTGCGTCACCTCGACGGGCTGGCCGTTTTCATACCGCACCGAAAGCTGCGACTTGGCGTCCGGGCCCAGCTTGGGTTCGGTGCCGTTCTTGCGGACCTCGGCCAGGCGGCGCAGGATCGCGTGGCTGAACTGGATCGGGGCCGGCATCAGCGCATCGGTTTCGTCGGTCGCATAGCCGAACATGATGCCCTGGTCGCCTGCGCCTTCGTCCTTGTTGTCGGACGCGTTCACGCCCTGCGCGATATGCGCGGACTGTTCGTGCAGCAGGTTGGTGATCTCGCAGGTGTTCCAGTGGAACTTGTCCTGCTCGTATCCGATGTCACGAATGCAATCGCGGGCGATCTGGTCGATTCGCCCCATGTATTCGGTAAGCTTGTCCTGATCGCTCAGCCCCACTTCACCGCCGATCACCACGCGGTTCGTCGTCGCAAATGTTTCGCAGGCGACGCGCGCCTCGGGTTGTTCTGCCAGGAAGGCATCCAGCACCGCGTCGGAAATACGGTCGCACACCTTGTCGGGATGCCCCTCCGATACGGATTCGGAGGTGAAAATGTAGTTCTGTCTTGCCATGAAAAGTGCTCCATTGGGTCAGCCCGCCACGCCAGGAAGCCGTTGTGACGGTGGGTCAGCATTCGTTACGCGCACGGACGCGCGGCGTCAATGCAGTTTTGTTCTCCGCGACATGGCGGCGGACAGGCCAAGCCCCGCCAGCACAACGACAATCAGGACGGCCAGCGGCGCATCGCCGGTACGGGCATAAGGCGTTGGCGGCAACGCCACGGGCAAAGCGGCATCGACAAAGCCGGCCTGTCCCAGCGGCACCTGCGCGGTCACGACCCCTCGGGGACCGATCATGGCTGACACCCCGGTATTGGCAACGCGCACCATCGGCAGGCCCTGCTCGACCGCGCGCAGCCGCGCCTGCGCAAGGTGCTGATACGGCCCCGAGACCCGGCCGAACCAGGCGTCGTTGGTGATCTGCAAAAGCAGGCGCGGGCGCGCGGGGGCGGCGGCCACGTCTTGCGGGAACACCGCCTCGTAGCAGATCAGCGGCAGCGCATGCCCGATCCCGGGCAGGTCCATCAGGCGCGCGCCCGGCCCCGGAGAATATCCGCGCCCCTCGGACGAAGCGAGCCCGTGAATGCCCCATTGCGCAAGCACGTCGCCCAACGGCATGTATTCCCCGAACGGCACAAGGTGATGCTTGTCGTAAAGCGCGCCCACCTGCCCGTCCGCATCGATACGCACCGCGCTGTTGAAGATGCGCATGTCGTCATAGCGCTGGATGCCCAGCACAACGGACACGCCCCCTGCCGCATCCGCCACCGCCGCCAATGCGTCTTCGGCCTGGTTCAACCAGACAGGCACCGCCGTTTCCGGCCAGACGATCAGGTCCGGTCGCGCGCCGTTTGGGGCGGCGGTGAAGGAAAGCTGCCGGTTGAAGAACACCGGGGCCTTTCGCGGATCCCATTTCTCGTGCTGCGGCGCATTCGGCTGCACCAGGCGCACCAGTGGGGTGTCGCCAGCAGGCAGCGGGCGGCCGGTTTCGTGCTGTCCCCAGGCAAAAACCGCGGCGAAAAGCGCGATCACAGGCAGGGTTTTCCATCGGTCGGGCGTGAAAATCCGCCATAGGCTGACCGCCATCGCGAGGGCAAGCAGCGACAAACCTGCCGGGCCGGCAAATGCAGCAACCTGCAAAAAGGGCGATGCGATCAGAACATGCCCGACAAGCGCCCAGGGAAATCCGGTGAAAATGTATGACCGCAGCAGCTCGGCCCCCGCCAGCGCGACGATCCAGGCCAGCGCCCGCCCCCCCAGGGCGCGCGCAACGCCAAAGGCCAACGCCCAGAACAGGGCCAGCCCGCCGGCCATGAACAGGATGGCAAACGGCGCCATCCAACCGTGGCGGGCAATGTCGACAAGGAAGGGTTCGACAATCCAGCTGAGTGCGGGCAGGAAATACCCCGCTCCCGCGGCCCAGCCGATCCAGGCCGCGCGCCGCCATCCCGATGTCATGCGGAACAGCGCAAACAGCACCCCAAACCCGACGAGCGCGAGCGGCCACAGGTTCAGCGGCGCCTGCCCCGAAGCCGCGACCATGCCGCCAAGTGCGGCAAACAGCATCATACGGCGTGTGGATTGCCCCCGGCCCCGGCTTTCCAGCCGCTCGATCAAACCGGGGGGGATGTCCTGCATCTCAGCCGTCTGCGCCGCCGTTCAGGCGCACACGCAGCCGCTTGATGCGGCGCGGGTCGGCCTCGACCACCTCGAATTCGGGTCCGACCGGGTGCTTGACCACCTCGCCCCGCACCGGCACCCGCCCCGAAAGCATGAAGACCAGCCCGCCCAAGGTGTCGATCTCTTCCTCGTCCACATCCTCGGTATCGGTAAGGGACTGGCCGATCTCGGCTTCGAACTCTTCCAGCGGGGTCTTGGCAAGGGCGAGATACTGCCCCGGCTTTTCGACGGTCCAGAACTTGTCGTCCTCGATATCGTGTTCGTCCTCGATCTCGCCGATCACCTGTTCGATCAGGTCTTCGATCGTGACGAGCCCGTCCACGCCGCCATACTCGTCGATCACCAGCGCCATGTGCTTGCGTTCGGTCTGCATTTTCTGAAGCAGGACGCCGATGCTCATCGACGGGGGCACATACAGCAGCGGCCGCAGCATTCCCTTGAGAGAAAAGGTTCCGCCCTTGCCGTTGAAGCCGTGGCGCAGCGCGAAATCCTTGAGGTGGACCATGCCCTGCGGGTTGTCCAGCGTGCCTTCGAAGACCGGAAGCCGGGTCAGCCCGGTTTCGCGGAATTGCTCGACCAGTTCATCCTTGCTGATGGTGCATGGGACCGCGACGATATCGGCCTTGGGAACGGCCACGTCTTCGACCCGCATTTGACGCAGGTTGGTAAGGCCCGGCAATGCCTCGAGCCTCGCGACACCCGCCTCGGACGAGTCGTCGCTGTCATCCGCGGGGCTGAGCGCCCCGATGATACGTTTGAAAAAACCACCCCCCGCGTCCTGCGAGGGATCATGCGTTTCGGTCTGTTCGCCCCGCGCGCTTTGCGCTGCGATAGAAGACCCGTCGGTACTGTCGCCCATCTGTCCTTTCCAAAAAGCGGGCCACAGGCCCTTCGATCATGAATATGGGTCACCGATACCCAGTTTGCCAAGTATCTCGACCTCGGTTCGTTCCATCAAAGTGGCGTCACGGTCACGAATGTGGTCATATCCCAGCAAATGCAACGTCGCATGAACGATCAGATGCGTCACATGATCGGCCATGGGTTTCCCGGCATCGGCGGCTTCGCGCGCGCAGGTTTCATAGGCGATCGCGATATCGCCCAACTCTTCCGGCGGTCCGGCATCCGGCGCTTCGGGCACGTCCGGTTCCCCACCGTCGTCGTCGGCAGCGCGCTCTTCGGCAGGCCAGCTCAAGACATTGGTCGGCTGCGGTTTTCCGCGAAAATCCGCGTTCAGGGATGCGATACGCGCATCGTCACAGGCCAGCAGCGCAATCTCGAACCGGTCCGGGGCAAGCCCCAGATGCACCAGCGCAGCCTGCGCGGCGCGGTCGGCCAACCCTTGCAGCGCAAGAGCGGTCCAGCGGTCGTCTTCGATGATCGTATCCACAAGCATGTGCTTGCCTTACCGCTTCGCACAGACCCGGAAAAGCGAGAAATCGCTTGACGGGGATGCGGACCCCTAATACCCAACCAAATTAATCGGAATTAAAAGGAGGCGCGAAATGACTGATGATTCCCCCAAGGCGCGCAAGGTGTCCGCCCGAAAATGGGCTGCCGTCACGATGGCCGGGCTGGCGGCGGTGCAGCCGGTCGCTTCGATCAGCCTGATGGCCGGACCCGCGTTCGCAAGCGAAGCCGGAGAGGCGGGCGAAGCCGGTGAAGCAGGCGAAGCCGGAGTGGCCCGGCAGGACGGGCCGACCGAGCTGCTGACCTCGCTGGGCTATTTCGAAGGCACCTACCGGATCGCCGCTGCGCTTTACCTGTCGGGACAGCGCGATCTTGCGCGCGAACATCTGGAAATGTCGCACCACGCCTTTTACGACGACATCGCACCCGAACTTGCGGAATACGACGCCCCCGGGTTCGAGGCGCAGGCCAACGCCCTGACCGATGCGATCGTGGCAGATGCCGACGACGATACCGTTCGCGCGGCCTATGACACCGTGCTGGGCGCGTTGACCACATCGGCCGCCGCCGCCGGTGCCAGCGGGTCTGAACGGCTGATGTCGATCAAGGAGCTGATCGCCCTGGCCGCCGCCGAATACGAAGGCGGCGTTGCCGCCGATGGCACGGTCGAGGTGCCGATCGAGTATCGCGACAGCTGGGGTTTTGCCGAAACCGCCCGCGCCCGCGCCGAGGCTTTGGCCGGCAGCGATCAGGCGGAATTGGCTCAGGCCGGCCGGGACGTACTGGCACAGCTCGACGGAATCGCCGCGCTGTATCCCGCTCTGTCGGCCGACAAGGGGGCCGCGGATGCCGGTCAGTTGAATGTCGCCGCCGGCTGGAGCGAAATCATCGCCCTGCGGCTGAAGTGACGGCATGACGATCGTTCTCAGCGATATATTGCCCGCCGGGCAGGCACAGGCGCTTTACCAGGCGGCCTGTGCCCTGCCCTTCGAAGACGGGTCGAAAACCGCCGGCCGCATCGCCGCGGCGGTCAAGGACAACGCGCAAGCCGCGGACAGCGGGGAAACCGGGGCCGTCCTGGAAACCGTGCGAAAGGCATTGCTGGCGCATCCGGTTTTCGCCGCGATGGCCTATCCCAAGCAGTTTGCCCGCATGATCGTGTCGCGCACCGAAGGCGGCGGACAATATGGCGATCACGTTGACAACGCCTTGATTGGCGGGGCGCGGGCAGATCTGTCCTTTACCTTGTTCCTGACACCTCCGAACACCTATGCCGGGGGTGAACTGGTGATTGCCGACCGGGTCGAGGACCGGGCGTTCAAGCTGGATCAGGGCGAAGCGGTGCTTTACCCGTCCGACAGCCTGCACCGCGTTGCCCCGGTCACGGACGGCGCGCGCATCGTCGTTGTCGGGTGGGTCACCAGCCGCATCCGCGACCCGCGCCAGCGCGAGATCCTGTTCGACCTCTGGCAGGCGGTCAATGCCGCCGAGGCGGCGGGCGACAGGGCACAACTGAACCTGTTGTCGAGATCGCGCAGCAACCTGTTGCGCATGTGGGCGGACTAGGCGCCGCTCCTGGCGGGCCGTTGGCCCGCCGGGCTTTCAGGCCGATCGAAGATCAGACAGTGCCGTCTGCGTCATATGCCTCGATGATCGCGGCCACCAGCGGGTGGCGCACCACGTCCTTGGCCGTGAAGTAGTTGAAGCTGATCTTGTCGATGCTTTTCAGCAGCCTTTCGGCGTCATGCAGGCCCGACGACACACCGCGCGGCAGGTCGATCTGGCTGCGGTCGCCGGTGATCACCATGCGCGAACCTTCGCCCAGGCGTGTCAGGAACATCTTCATCTGCATCGAGGTTGCGTTCTGCGCCTCGTCCAGGACCACGAAGGCATTCGACAGCGTGCGCCCCCGCATGAAGGCAAGCGGTGCGATCTCGATGCGCTTTTCCTCGATCAGCTTGGCGACCTGCTTGCCCGGCAGGAAATCGTTCAGCGCGTCGTAAAGCGGCTGCATGTAGGGATCGACCTTGTCCTTCATGTCGCCAGGAAGATAGCCGAGCTTTTCGCCCGCCTCGACCGCCGGCCGGCTGAGGATGATGCGATCCACCACGCCATTGATGAACATGTTCACGCCCACCGCGACGGCGAGGTAGGTCTTGCCCGTCCCCGCCGGCCCGATGCCGAAACACAGTTCGGACTGGAACAGGTTCTTCACATAGGCCTTCTGGGCGTCGGTGCGCGGCTCTACCAGTTTCTTGCGCGTCTTGATCTCGACCGCGCCGCCCTTGAACATTTCAAGCTGGTCGCCATCGCGGCTGCCGGTGTCCGCATCCGAGGCGCCCATGCGAATCTCGCGGTCGATATCGGCGCGTCCGACCTCGCGCCCGGCTTCGAGCCTGGTGTAAAGCGCATTGAGAACTTCGACCGCTTCGGCTGTGGCGTCTTCTTCGCCGATCACCGCCAGCTCGTTTCCCCGGCGCAGGATTTGCACACCCAGCTTGGATTCTATCTCTGCAAGGTTGCGGTCATATTCCCCGCAAAGATCGATCAGAAGACGGTTGTCGGGGAAATCTATCAGGCGCTCGCTAAGCGCGGTCAGATCGGTCGCCGGGGGCAGAACGCTGGTAGCCAATCAGCTCTCCTTGTCTGTGTTCGGTTTCATGGTGCCAATTTGGGTGGGCAGGTGCAAGCGGATGGTCGGAAATGTCATCTGCCTGACACGAAAAACGCCGCAGGCCTGGCAACCTGCGGCGTTTCTTTGAGCAATGCGGCCCACGGCGATCAGAGCGGATCTTCGATCGTCTGGCCGGCCTTGTAGGGCCCGGTGGCCGTGTTGGGCGGTGCCGCGCCCGAGCAGACGGGCTTGCCGTATTTGTCCAGCCGCTGCGACAGGTAACCTTCGACGCCGTCATCGATGATCCAGTGATCGCAGCCGTTCGGGTCGACCCAGATACCGGCGGTCATCGTGCTCAGGTGATGGCTGCGGAACCCGTAGTCGCGGGTCTTGTCGGTCTTCACCTTGCCAAAGCCGCCTTCGCCAAGACATCCCGACAACGCCATCGCGGCAACCAGGAGCGTTCCAATCTTAAACTTGTTCATCGCAACGCCCCCTTACTGGATACAGATGATTTCGACGCGGCGATTCTGTGCCATGCCGGCCGCGGTGCCGTTGGGCGCCTTCGGCATACGTTCGCCGTATCCGCGCACATCGACAATCTTGGCGCCGATGCCCGCTGCCACGCGGGCAACCGCATTCGCCCGGTTATAGCTGAGGCGCATGTTGTATTCGTCAGAGGCGCGGCTGTCGGTATGACCGGCGATGATGTAGGCCCGCGCCTTGGAAGAGCGGAAGAAATTCTGCAACTGGGCCTTGCCCGCTTGCGAGATGCGATAGCTGTCGGTCGCGAAATACTGATCCGAATTGACCACGCCGCAGACATTGCCGCGGCGGCAAACCGGGATGCCCTGGCGGTTGACATGCGGGGTCATGTACCCCTCGAAGCCGTCATCCATGACCCAGTGTTCGCACCCGTCCGGGTCGATCCAGATCGTGGGTGCGTAGCGTTCGTTCGTCGCGCCGCCTCTTTTACCGAAAAGTCCCTCTTGCGCGACTGCGCCCGAGGCGAATACCGCACCCGCCAAAACGGACAGGGCCGCAGCCCGTGCCGTCTGTTGGAGTGCCTTGGAAAAACTAACCACAGCTCTCGTCCTAACTTGTTGTCCCCCAGGCCCTGATACCCACAGATGTGGGACCAGTTGACCTCACGGGTACAGAATGTAGGAATTTCAAGCCGCTGTGAAGAAAAAAAGCCCCGTTATTGTATCCCATCGGGAAACACCGGGACGAAAACCGCGCTTCGCCCTGCCCGATCGACCCGGCAAGCGTAAGATGCGCGCCGTCAGACGATTTCCCCGGCCAGCGAGTTGGGCCCGCTCTGCGTGATTCGAACGCGAGCGATCTTTCCGATCTCGGCGCGTGGGTCCGTCACATGCACGGCGTGAAGGTAGTCGGACTTGCCGACCATCTGGCCATCCATCCGGCCCTTCTTTTCGAACAGAACGCCAACCTCACGGCCGACCATCGCGTCCTGGATGGCGCGCTGTTGTTCTGTGATCAGCGCCTGCAACCGCGCAAGCCGGTCGCTTGCGACATCCGGGTCGACCTGCGCGCGTTCGGCGGCGGGGGTGCCGGGACGCGTAGAATACTTGAACGAAAACGCCTGTCCGTAATTGACCTGCCGGATCAGATCCATCGTGTCCTCGAAATCCTGGTCGGTCTCTTCGGGGAAGCCCACGATGAAATCGCCCGAGATCAGGATGTCGGGGCGCGCGGCGCGAATTTTCTCGATCAGGCGCAGATAGCTGTCGCGGTCATGGCTGCGGTTCATCCGCTTGAGGATGCGGTCGCTGCCCGACTGCACGGGCAGGTGCAGATACGGCATCAGCTTGCCGCATTCGCCATGGGCTGCGATCAGGTCGTCGGTCATGTCGTTTGGGTGGCTGGTGGTAAAGCGGATACGCTCCAGCCCGTCGATGCGGTCAAGCTCCCAGATCAGCCGCGCCAGCGACCAGTCGGCGCCATCCGGGCCTTCGCCGTGATAGGCGTTGACGTTCTGGCCAAGCAGGGTGATTTCGCGCACGCCGCGTTCTACAAGATCGCGCGCCTCGTCCAGCACGCGGATCACGGGGCGGCTGACCTCGGCGCCGCGCGTGTAGGGCACGACGCAGAAGGCGCAAAACTTGTCGCAGCCTTCCTGCACGGTCAGGAACGCGGTCGGGCCGCGCTTCGCCTTGGGGCGGGATTTCAGGATCTCGAACTTGTCCTCGACGGGAAAATCGGTGTCGAGCGCCTTTTGCCCCTGCCCCGCCTTCGCTTCGAGTTCGGGCAGGCGGTGATAGCTTTGCGGACCGACCACGAGATCGACCATCGGCTGGCGGCGCATGATTTCCTCGCCCTCGGCCTGGGCGACGCAGCCCGCAACGCCGATCTTGAGATCGGGTTTCTCCGCCTTCAGCCCCTTGAAGCGGCCAAGCTCGGAATAGACCTTTTCGGCCGCCTTTTCCCGGATGTGACAGGTGTTGAGAAGGATCATGTCGGCGTCTTCGGGGCTGTCGGTGGTGACATATCCCTGCCCGCCCAGCGCCTCGGCCATGCGTTCGCTGTCATAGACGTTCATCTGACAGCCATAGGTCTTGATATAGAGTTTCTTGGCCTCGCCCATCGCGCCGGTCCTGTCCTGTCGCATTGCGCGTCCCTATAACAGATCGGTCCTGCCTTGCAATGCGGGGCGAATTGTCCGACCTTCCGCAACAATCACGATCAAGACACGGGCAGTATGCGACACCCATCGTTGAAAGAGTTTCTGAACAAGGGGGCCAAGGTACTGGCCCGAGGCCCGGTGGCCCTGATTTTTGCCGAGGACGACACCGAACTCGACAGTACCCTGCGTCACCATCTGAGCTGCGGCTTCAAGACGGTGATCCTACTGGCCCCGCCCGATCTTCGGATCGCGGCCGACGTTACCGACAAGGTCATCCGCATCGACCACGACACGCTGGCGGACAACGCCCTGACCGATGCGGTGAACGCGATGATCGAGGCCGCGCCGGGGACGTGGTTCTATTACTGCTACAACGCGGAATACCTGTTCTACCCGTTCTGCGAAACGCGCACCGTCGGCGAAATGCTGAGCTTTCATACCGAGGAACGGCGCGACGCGATGCTGACCTACGTGATCGACCTGTATGCCGGCGATCTTTACGCCCACCGGAACGCAGTATCGCTGGAGGACGCGCATCTGGACAAATCGGGCTATTACGCGCTGGCCCGCCCCGACCCGGCGACAAAGGAGCCGAAGGAACGGCAGCTGGATTTCTTCGGCGGACTGCGCTGGCGGTACGAGGAACACATCCCCGCCCCGCGCCGCAAGATCGACCGCATCGCCCTGTTCCGGGCCGGCCCGGGCCTGCGTCTGCGCGAAGATCACACGTTTTCGGACGAAGAGTACAACACCTACGCCTGCCCCTGGCATCACAACCTGACGGCGGCGATCTGTTCGTTCCGCACCGCCAAGGCGCTCAAGCGCAATCCGGGATCGACCTTCGATATCGAAACGTTCCGCTGGCACAACTCGGTGCCGTTCGAATGGCATTCCCGGCAATTGCTGGATCTTGGCCTGATGGAACCGGGGCAATGGTTCTGAGCCGGGTGTGATCCCGCGGTGCGCGCCTGAAGGCGCGCGCAGGTCTTGCATCGCTTACGCGATGCGGTCAGGGGGCGCTGCCCCCGTCCGCGCCTGCGCGGACTCCCCCGGGATATTTCCCGAAAAGAGAAAACTCAGACAGGCCGCGTACGCAGGAACAGGTAGAGCGGCAGCCCGCAGCTTACGCCAATGCAGAATGTGGCCGGGATCGCGACAAGCGCCGTCCAGTTGCGGCGGGTTGCGACCTCGGCCAGGATCCAGACGGTCAGCGCGATGGCCGCGATCGTCAGATCCCAGGTCAGGCCGGTGGTCGAGGTGTTGACGTACCACGCGTCGATCAGCCCGGACAGCCCGGTGCCGGTTTCCGTCATGTAGCTGACGAAATAGTACATCGGGTGGATGGCGCCCCAGACCGCCAGCCCGAGATAGATCATGCGCAGCGGCGACATCTCAGCCCGACACCCCGATGGTCACGTCGCCGGTGACGCTGATACCGGTGCTGGTGCCTGCGTCGATCGCAAGGCTGGGGCGGATCGGTTCGCCATCCGCGCCGCAAGCGGCAAGCAGGGCGAGGGTCAGCAGGGCGGCGACTGGTTTCATCCAAGAACCTCTTTCCAGCGGGCGATCTGTGCACGCACCTGTTCGGGGGCGGTGCCTCCGTAGGATGTGCGCGAGGCGACCGAGTTTTCAACCCCGAGCACGCCAAAGACGTCGTCGGTGATTTCCGCATGCACCGATTGCATGTCCCCGAGCGTCAGGTCCGGCAGGTCGCAGCCCTTTTTCTCGGCCAGCGCGACCAGCGTTCCGGTGACGTGATGGGCATCGCGGAACGGCATGTTGAGAACGCGCACCAGCCAGTCGGCCAGGTCGGTCGCGGTGGAAAACCCGCTGCCCGCCGCCGCCGCAAGGCTTTCGCGGTTGGCCGACATGTCGCGCACCATCCCTTCCATCGCGGCAAGCGCCAGCATCAGGTTGTCGGCGGCGTCGAAGACCTGTTCCTTATCTTCCTGCATGTCCTTGGAATAGGCCAGCGGCAGCCCCTTCATCACCGTCATCAGCGCGACATTGGCGCCGAAGATGCGCCCGATCTTGGCGCGGATCAGCTCGGCCGCGTCGGGGTTCTTTTTCTGCGGCATGATCGACGAGCCGGTCGAGAACCTGTCGCTGAGCGTGACGAAGCGGAACTGTGCGCTGGACCAGATCACCAGCTCTTCGGCGAAGCGCGACAGGTGCATCGCGCAGATCGAGGCGTCAGCCAGGAATTCCAGCGCGAAGTCGCGGTCGCTGACAGCGTCGAGGCTGTTGGCGGCGGGCCGGTCGAATCCCAGCGCCTGCGCCGTCATGTGCCGGTCGATCGGGAACGAGGTACCCGCCAGCGCCGCCGCCCCCAGCGGGCATTCGTTCATCCGCGCCCGCGCGTCGCGGAACCGTCCGACATCGCGGCCGAACATTTCCACATAGGCCATCATGTGGTGGCCCCAGGTGACGGGCTGGGCGGTCTGCAGGTGGGTAAAGCCAGGCATCACCCAGTCGGCCCCGGCCTCGGCCTGCGCCAGCAGCGCGCGGATCAGCGCCTGCAGCCCCTCGATCGCGGCATCGAACTGGTCGCGGACCCACAGCTTGAAATCCGTGGCGACCTGGTCGTTGCGCGACCGGCCGGTATGCAGACGCCCCGCCGGTTCGCCGATGATTTCCTTCAGCCGTGCCTCGACATTCATGTGGATGTCTTCCAGCGCGGTGGAAAACTGAAAGGTTCCGCCCTCGATCTCTGACAAAACGGTGAGCAAGCCTTTCCGAATGGCCTCGGCGTCGCTATCACTCAGGATGCCTGTCGCCGCCAGCATCGCGGCATGGGCGCGCGAGCCGGCAATGTCCTGTGCCGCCATTCGCTGGTCGAACCCGATCGAGGCATTGATCGCCTCCATGATCGCGTCTGGCCCGGCGGAAAAGCGGCCGCCCCACATCTGGTTCGAGCTGTCGTTACCCATGTCTGTCCCTTCGGAGGAAAAATGCGTCTGAAACGGTCCCTGGTGCTTTATACGTCCATCGCCGCCTGTGCAATTGCAGCGATCGGCTGGGTCGCCATGAAAGACCCCGCGCAGGTGATCCCCGCCGGGCTGGAGAACCGGGCCGAGCTGGAAGGGCTGCGCACCGGCGACATGAAGAAGCTGCAGTTCCACGCCGCACCCAAGGCGCTGCCCGTCATCGCCTTCGACACCGCCGAGGGCGGAAAGGCCACGCTGGCCGACTATGCCGGCAGGGTGACGGTGGTGAATTTCTGGGCCACCTGGTGCGCGCCCTGCCGCAAGGAAATGCCGATGCTCGACGCGCTGCAGGACGAGTTGGGCGGCGAGGCGTTCGAGGTGGTCACCATCGCGACGGGCCGCAATGCACCACAGGCGATGAAGGCATTCTTCGAAGAGATCGGGGTGAAACACCTGCCGCTGCACCGCGATCCGAATTCGGCGCTGGCGCGGGGCATGGGGGTGCTGGGCCTGCCGGTGACGGTGATCCTGTCGCCCGAGGGTGTCGAGGTGGCGCGGCTGACCGGCGATGCGGACTGGTCGTCGGACAGCGCCAAGGCGATCCTGCGCGCGATGATGACAGGCGGCTGACCCCACGCCACCTTTGACAGCCTTCGCCTACCCCGCTTTGATATCGGGCGGGAGGAAGGCGGATGCCGCTGCACATTCTGGGAATTCTGGTGATCGGCGGGATCGCGGGCATTGCGGTGCTGTTGCATCTGCTTGGCCTGTCGCGTCCCCGGCGGTTCGAGGATGAGGCCGCCGCGCGGTCGGCCTGGGCCGAAGAATTCCCCGAAATCCCCGCAAACCGCGCAGTTTTGTGCCGGAACCGCGCGGCCGCGCTGATCCAGACGGCACAGGGGCCGGGCGTCGTCTGGCCGATGGGTGCGGACAGCACGGCGCGGTTCCTGCATGGCGCACGGATCACGCGAACGCGCGACGGGCTGCTGATCCGGCTGCCCGACTACACCGCCCCGCGCATCCGGCTGGTGCTTGAGCCCGACGAGGCCGAGGCGTGGCTTACAGACCTGGAGCAAACCGCATGAGCGATCAATTGACCTACCCGGACGTCGTACAGATGGCGGTGCCATTCTTCATCGCTGCGATCCTGATCGAGCTTTTGTGGATCGTCATCAAGGGGCGCGGCGGGCGGTACGAGACGCGCGATGCACTGACCAGCCTGATCATGGGCGCGGGCAACGTGATCTCGGGCATCCTTCTGGGGTTCATCGCCTACGGGTTCTTCATGCTGCTGTGGGAGATCACGCCGCTGGACCTTGGCACCGCCTGGTACGTGGTGCTGTTGTGCTTCGTGCTGGACGATCTGCGCTATTACTGGGTGCACCGCTTTGGCCATCGCATCCGCTGGGTCTGGGCCAGCCATGTGAACCACCATTCCAGCCAGCATTACAACCTGACCACGGCGCTGCGGCAAACATGGACCGGCACGTTCACCTTCATGATGATCGTGCGCGCGCCGCTGATCCTGCTGGGGTTTCACCCGGCGATGGTGCTGTTCTGCGGCGGGCTGAACCTGATCTACCAGTTCTGGATTCACACCGAGGCGATCGGCCGGATGCCCCGCTGGATCGAGGCGGTGATGAACACGCCCAGCCACCACCGGGTGCATCACGGACGCAATCCGCGCTACCTGGATGCCAACTACGCGGGTGTGTTCATCATCTGGGACAAGGTGTTCGGCACCTTCGTGCCCGAGCTGGACGAGGAGAAACCCGATTACGGGCTGGTGCACAACCTTGGCACCTTCAATCCGATCCGGGTCGCGTTTCACGAATGGATGGGCATTTTCCGCGATGCCACGCAACCGGGGCTGACATGGCGGGAGAGGCTGAATTACTGCATTCAGCCGCCGGGCTGGAGCCATGACGGCAGCCGCGACACATCCGAGGCGATCAAGCGCAAGCATCTTGCCCGCAACCCGCAGGATGCGGGCACACCGGGTTTTTCCGAACCGCGCTGAGCCCGCCTGCGATCAGGTTTCCAGCAACACCGCGCCTGCGCGTCCGCCTGCCTCTATGCACGCGTGCGCCTTGGCGCAATCGGCCAGCGCAAAGCGCGCGTGGATCGCGGGCGACAGCGCGCCTTCCTTGATCGCATTGTGCAGCGCGTCGATGGCCGCCTGGCGGGGTGCCGCCTGCAACAGGTAGATCAGCACGATGTCGATGGTGATCGCCTTGAACAGGTAAGCCCCGAATGGCAGCACCGGGTTCATATCGAGCGCCGAGCCATAGGCCGCGACCGTGCCGTTTTCGGCCATCGCCTCGGCCAGCATCTGCGCGTTGACGCCGAATTCGGTTTCGACCGCGCGGTCGATGCCGCGCCCGTCCGTCATGTCGATCAGTTTCGCGGGCAAATCGGGGTCGCGGTAATCCAGCACCTCGGCGGCGCCCGCCGCGCGCACGCGGTCGGCGTCCCGGGGCGAACAGGTGGCGATGACGCGGGCACCTGCCCAGGCGGCCAATTGCACGGCATTGTGGCCCACGGCCCCGCCCCCGCCGGAAATCAGCAGCGTCTTGCCCGCGACATCGCCGCCACCCAGAACCGCGTGCGCAGCCGTCAGGCCTGGAATGCCGAGGGTCGCCCCGACTTCGGCGCTGATCCAGTCGGGCCGCCTGACCGCCTGTTCGGCGGGCAGCGCAATGTGATCTGCGGCCGTGCCAAAGGCCCGCCGCCATTGGCCGTTCCAGATCCAGACCGCTTCGCCCACGCGTGCGGGGTCGACGCCTTCGCCCACGGCCACGATTTCGCCCGCACCGTCGGAATGCGGGATGATCTGCGGGAATGGCGGCTTCGTCACGCCGGGGCGGCTGCCTGCCCGCGCCTTGACGTCAGACGGGTTCGCACCCGAATGGCTGAGGCGCACCAGAACCTCGCCGGGCGCCGGATCGGGCGTGGGCAGGTCGTGCAGTTCCAGCACATCGGCTGCTGGGCCGAACTTGGAATAGGTGATCGCTTTCATGATGTCTCCCCCCGTTTTGCTGCGAAGCTAGGGGATTTTGGCCGGGCCGAAAAGGCCCGGCCTGCCGGACCGCACGAGCGGTTCAGCGCGCGGTGATGCGGCCATCCAGATAGGGCGCATAGGGTGCGTTCTGCGCCAGGAATTCGGCCGTCACATCCGCAAGGTCCGGGCCGAAATCATAGACGTTGGTGGCCTCGGTCGCGAACATCTTGTAGCCGTCCCCGCCGTTGCGCACATAGTTGTTCGACACAACGCCATATGTCTTGGCAGGATCGAGCGTGGCCCAGCCGTCGGCCCCCATCACCTCGACCGAGATCACGCGGCTTCCCGGTTCGGCCCTGGGATCGTAGGCGAATTTCATGCCGGCCACCTGCGGGAACCGGCCCGCGCCGTCCTCGATCTGGCTCAGGCCGTTTTCCAGCGCGTCCAGGATCACCGCGCCCGTCACCTGGAAGGTCGACAGCGTGTTCTGGAAGGGCAGCACGGTCAGAACCTCGCCCATCGTCACCTCGCCCTGATCAATCGAGGCGCGCAGGCCGCCACCGTTCTGGATGGCAATCTGGATGCCCTGGTCGCGGACCCGCGCCAGCATGGCATCGGCCACCAGGTTGCCCATGGTACATTCGCCCGCGCGGCACGATCCGCGCTCGCCGTCGATGGCCTGCGCGGTTTCAGCGACCACGCGGTTACGGATTTCATCCAGCGGCTGCGCCAGCTCGGCGATGCGGGCAACGGTGGCCTCGTCCTCGGGGATGGCGGCGTCCATGATCAGCGGCTCGCCCGTGGCCTCGGTCAGGTTGCCGGCATCGTCGAAGGTCACCTTCAACTCGCCCAGGAACTTGCCATAGGCATAGGCCGACACGATGGCGGTGCCGTTGATCATGGTTGGGTACGGCCCCTCGGCCCGGTCGGAAGTGTTGGACAGGTAGGTGTTGGTGTGCCCGCCCACGATCACGTCGACGCCCGTGGTTTCGGCCGCAACCCGCTGATCCACGCCATAGCCCGAATGCGACAGCACGATGATCTTGTTCACCCCTTCGGCGGTCAGGCGGTCGACCTCGGCCTGAACGGCATCGACCGGGTCGGTGAAGGTGATGTTGGGGCCGGGGCTGGCCAGTTCGTCGGTGTCCTGCGGCGTCAGGCCGATCAGGCCCAGCCTTTCGCCGCCGCGTTCGATCACGGTGGATTTCTTGAGCACCCCGGCAAGCTGCGGTTCGCCCGAGACATCGGCGTTCGACATCAGCACCGGAAATTCCACCGCATCCATGAACCCGCGCAGCACTTCGGGGCCGTCGTCGAATTCGTGGTTGCCGACGGTCATCGCGTCGTAGCCGAGCTTGTTCATGAACTCGGCCGCCATCTTGCCCTTGTAGTAGGTGTAGAACAGCGTGCCCTGGAACTGGTCGCCGCCGTCGAACAGCACGGTGTTGTTCGACCGCGCGCGCGCATCGGCGATGGCGCTGACCAGCCGCGCGGTGCCGCCGAAACATTCGCCGGCCTGGTTGTCTTCGGCCGAACAGCCGCTGTCATACTTGCTGATCGGTTCGAAGCGCGCGTGGAAATCGTTGGTGTGCAGGATGGTGAGGCTGTAATCGGCCTGCGCCACGCCGGCACAGAACATAAGCGCCGCGGCGCTCGTCATCGGTCGGAACGACATCGGGAATCCCCCTGTTGGTTTTTATGGTATTGCGGGAATGGTGCTACGCTTGGTTGCACCTGTCAAAACATGATGCGGCGGGAAGCCGCTTGACCGCGCGGCAGCGCACGGGCAATGAGCACCCCATGCTGATCTACAAGATTTTCCGCACTCCCGAATGGGACGAGTTGAACCGGGCCGGCGTCACGGCCGGAGCGCCTGTCGATGTGGCCGACGGCTTCGTTCATTTCTCGACCGCCGAGACCGTGGCCGAGACCGCCGCAAAGCATTTTGCGGGCGAGGACGGGCTGATCCTGGTCGCCTGCGAGGCCGGGGCGATGGGCGATGCGCTGAAATGGGAAGTGTCGCGCGGCGGGGTCGCGTTCCCGCATCTTTACAGGGACATGCGGCTGACGGATGTGGCATGGTCGCGGCCTTTGCCGCTGGAAAATGGCGTGCACAGGTTTCCCGAGAGGCTGGCATGAGCGTGATCGAGCAATTGGGCCTGGCCGCCTTGCGCAGGGTCGATCCCGAACGCGCACACGGGCTGGCGCTGAAGGCGCTGAAATCGGGGCTGGCGCCCCTGCCCGGCACCGTCACTTCGGCGCGGTTGCGCACGCGGGTTGCCGGGCTCGATCTGCCGAACCCGGTGGGTCTGGCGGCCGGATTCGACAAGAACGCCGAGGCGCTGGCGCCGCTGGCGCGGGCGGGGTTCGGTTTCGTCGAGGTCGGCGCGGCAACCCCGCGCCCGCAACCGGGCAATCCCAAACCGCGTTTGTTCCGCCTGACCGAGGACCGCGCGGCCATCAACCGCTTCGGGTTCAACAACGAAGGGATGGAGGCGATCGGCCGCCGCCTGTCGCAGCGCCCGGCGGACATGGTGCTGGGGCTGAACCTGGGCGCCAACAAGGACAGCACCGACCGTGCCGAGGATTTCGCCCGCGTGTTGGCGCATTGCGGCAAGTGGCTGGATTTCGCGACGGTCAACGTCTCGTCCCCCAACACCGAAAAGCTGCGCGACCTGCAGGGGGCCGAGGCGCTGTCGGCCCTGCTGGCGGGCGTGATGGAGGCGCGCGACTGGCTGCCAACCCCGATCCCCGTCTTCCTGAAGATCGCGCCGGACCTGTCGGATGCCGAGCTTTCCGAGATCGCGGATGTGGCGCGCGGCGCCGGGGTGGATGCGATCATCGCGACCAACACGACCCTGTCGCGCGACGGGCTGCGCAGCGCCCATCGCGACCAGGCCGGAGGGCTTTCCGGTGCGCCCCTTTTCGAGAGATCGACGCGCGTTCTGGCGCGGCTGAGCCAGCTGACGGCAGGAGAGATGCCGCTGATCGGGGTGGGCGGGGTCGGTTCGGCCGAACAGGCCTATGCCAAGATCCGCGCCGGCGCCAGCGCGGTGCAGCTTTATACCGCGCTGGTTTACGAGGGGCTGTCGCTGGCCGCGCGGATCGCGCGGGGATTGGACGATTTGCTGGCGCGGGACGGGTTCGCAAACGTGGCCGACGCTGTCGGCACCGGACGGGGGGACTGGACATGATCACGTTCTGGCACAATCCGCGCTGTTCGAAATCGCGGCAGGCGCTGGCGCTGCTGGAGGGCAAGACCGGGATCGCGCTGCGCCGCTATCTCGAGGATGCGCCCGACGAGGCCGAACTGCGCCGGGTCCATGCGTTGCTGGGGCACCCGGTCATCGACATGGTGCGCAGGGGCGAGCCCGAGTTCACGGCGGCGGGGCTGAGCCCGGACGCATCGGATGACGCGCTTTTCGCGGCGATGGCGGCGCACCCGAAACTGATCGAACGGCCGGTTGCGGTTTCGGCGGATCGCGCGGTGATCGGCCGCCCGCCGGAAGCGGTGCTGGACCTGTTGTGATGCGGTTTCGGATCGGCTGCGCCGATCCGACCGGCCGGGGGGCGTTGCCCCCCGGACCCCCCAGGATATTTGCAGAAAGAGAAAACGCAGGGCCGCGTCAGGCGGCATTGCCCGCCACGGCGCGTTCCAGCGCGGGGTAGCGCAGGGCGAGCGTCAGGCCGCGCGCCAAGAACGAGATATGCAGCGCCAGCCACAGGCCGTGGTTTTCCAGCGGACCGATCAGCAGCGACACGGAAATTGCGTAGATCGCGGCGGCAACGGCCATCATGTTGCGCATATCGGCGCTGCGGGTCGCGCCGATGAAGATACCGTCGAACATCACGAGCCCCAGGATCATGGGCGGTGCGGCGATCATCCAGGGCAGGTAGGCGCGCGCCTCGGCCCGGACCTCGGGGGCGGTGGTCATCGTATCGATGATCGCCGGGCCGAACGCGGCGAACCCTGCGGCCATCAGCAGCGCGGTGACTCCACCCCAGAAAGACGCCATCAACGCCGAGCGCCGCACCAGATGTGCGCTGCGCGCGCCGACCGCATGGCCCACCAGCGCCTCGCCCGCGAAGGCGAACCCGTCCATCGCGTAGCCCGTGACATGCAGGAATTGCAGCAGAACCTGGTTGGCCGCCAAGGTGACGTCGCCAAAGCGCGCACCGAGCAGAAGGAACGACACGAAGATCGCCTGCAGCAGAAGCGACCGGATCAGGATATCGGTGTTGACCACGGCCATGCGGCGCAGCTTTTCGCGGTCGAAGACGCGGGCCCAGTCGCGCCAGTCGGGCACGCGAAAGGCCGCGCGGCAGAGCCAGAGCCCGAAGGCCAGGCCCGACCATTCCGCGATGAAGGTCGCGGTGGCCACGCCGCCCACGCCCCAGCCGAGGCCGAGGACGAACCAGAGGTCCAGCCCGACGTTCAGGCCGTTCATCCACAATTGCAGCAGCAGCACCGCGCGTGTGCGCTCTTGCGCGATCAGCCAGCCGGTGATGCCGTAGATCGCGATCGCGGCGGGCGCCGACCAGATGCGGATGCGCATGTAGGTTGCTGCGAGGGTCTCGACCTCGTCACTGGCGGGCGCGGCGAGAAAGCCGCCCCGGATCACGAGGCCCTGCAAGGCGATCAGGGCGAGCCCGCCGGTCAACCCGATGGCCAGCGCACGGGTCAGCAGGGCCGCGACCTCGGCGCGGTTGCCCTGGCCTGCGGCCTGCGCGGTCAGCCCCGTGGTGCCCATGCGCAGGAAACCGAATATCCAGTAGACCGCCGACAGGATGATCGCCCCCACGCCCACGGCCCCGATCGGCGCGGCAAGGCCCATCTGCCCGACCACGGCGGTATCCACGGCGCCCAGGATCGGCACGGTGACATTGGCCAGAAGGATGGGCAGCGCGATCTTGAGAACCCGTTTGTGGGTCAGGGGCGGGACGGGCTCATTCATTCCGGCGCGGCATCAGGAAATGCCCGGTGGCCTGGGCGAAGGCGCGGTTGCGGTTGTCCTGCCAGGCTTCGACATGGACGCTGGCATAGCGCCGGCCCGAGCGGTTGACCTTGGCCCGCGCATAAGCATCGCGCGGCAGGCCCGAACGCAGGTAATCGACGGTGAAGTCGATCGTCTTGGGCAGGCGCGGCAAATGACCGGTGATCAGCTGGTCGGGGTCAAGCTCGCCGCGCTCCAGCTCTTCCCAGAGCACCGCCCAGCTGAGACCGATCACGGCCGTGACTTCGAGAAAGGCAGCCGTCACGCCGCCATGGATCGCGGGCAGCAGGGGGTTGCCGATCAGTTTTTCGTCGAAAGGCAGGACTGCGGTCAATTCATCGCCACGGCGGTCGAACTCGATGCCGAGGAACTGGATATAGGGCACGCCATGCACCAGCGCGTTCAGCGCGGCGTCGCGGCGTTGCTTGACGACCTGCACGGGTTCGGGGCGTTTGCGGCTCATTTCACGCCCTCCACGGTGAAGGTGCCCGTGGCGGTGGCGACGGGGTTGTCCTCGTCCTCGTCCAGGGCCCAGGCGCGCACGAATGCGACCGTGCGCGTCAGGTGATAGCATTCGGCCCGGGTGCGGATCGCCTGGCCGGGTGTTGCGGCGCGCATGTAGTCGATGCGCAGGCCGATCGTCGCGGTGGCGCCGGGATTCGCCGGATGGGCGATGACCGCCGCGCCGCAGGTGGTGTCGAGCAGCGCATAGACCGCGCCGCCATGGATCACCCGCGTTTCCGGGTCGCCGATGAACCGTTCGTCATAGGGCATGCGCATCTCGGCCTTGCCCTCGCCGATCGAGGTGAATTCCATGCCCAGCGCCTTGGCATGCGGGATCGCCTCGGTGAATTGGCGCGCCATTTTGACCTTGTCCATGCCCTGCCCCTGCTGCGTTTTTTCGCTTTGTGTCGCGGCCCAAGTTATTCGGTCTTGTCAAGCGGGGTTCAAGTGCTAACTTGTGCAATTGAGAATTATTCGCATTTGCATGAACGAGGAGCAGACATGGCCATGGAAAGCACGGCAGGCGTGGAACGGGTCGGGTTCGGCCGCCCCTTGCGCCCCAAGAGGCTGGCCATTGCCCTGTTGTTGGTGGCGCTTGCGGTGGTGCCGGGCGAATTCGGCGCGCTGACCCGCGAATTGATGGTCGACGCCTATCTTGCCGTATCAAGCTTTGTCGCGGCGACCCTGTTGCTTTTCTACGGGGCCGAACGCGTGTTCGGATTCCGCATTGGGCCGGCCCTGACCCGCGCACGCGCTGCGCAGGTTCCACTTGCGGCGCTGCTGGGTGCGACGCCGGGATGCGGCGGGGCCGTGGTGGTCGTCGCCGCGTTCAGTTCAGGGCATGTAAGTTTCGGCGCGGTGGTCGCCGCGTTGACGGCGACGATGGGCGATGCGGCCTTTCTGCTGATCGCCACTCGGCCGGATGCCGCGGCGGTGGTGCTGCCGCTGTCCTTCGCCGTCGGCGTTATGTCAGGTTGGATCATCGACGGCTTCAAACTGAGCCCCGCATTCCACGAGACTCACAATCATGGTGAGCTGGCCCCGCGCATCGGGCGGCTCCGGCTGCGGGACATGGCCTTTGTCGCGATCGCCCTGCCCGGCCTGGCTTTGGGCATCACCGACCTGACAGGCGCGGATGCCGCCGAGATTTTCGGCGCGCAGACGGTCGCGGCTGTCGGGTTGGCCGGAACGGCGCTGGCGCTTGCGGTCTGGACCGCTTCGCCCGTTACGGCGATGACGAACCCCAGCGACGGACCGCTGACGCGGATGGCCGAGGAAACCTCGTTCATCTCGGTCTGGGTGATCGGCGCGTTTCTGGCCTACGACTACGCGGCCGCCTATGCCGGTCTGGACCTCGAGGCGATGTTCGGCGCGGTCGCGCCGCTGTTGCCGCTGATCGCCATCCTGATCGGTTTTGTGCCCGGATGCGGGCCACAGGTGTTGGTGACAACGCTTTACATCAACGGTCTGGTCCCTTTCGCCGCCCTTTTGGGCAACGCGGTGTCCAACGACGGGGACGCGCTGTTCCCGGCGATCGCACTCAACCCGCGCGCGGCGGTTCTTGCCACCGTCTATTCGGGGATTCCCGCGCTGATCGTCGCCTACGGGTTCCACTTTTTCGCACCCGGCTTCATGAACTGACGTAGCGGCATTGACGCCGCCGATCACACGGGTAAGTTCGGGCCCTCACGGGAGGCTGGTGCAATGTCCGATACCCGACTGACATTCAAGGAAATGTGCGCGAAATTCGATGTGACCCCGCGCACCTTGCGATATTATGAGTATATCGAACTGCTTGCGCCCGAGCGTGACGGCCGGTCGCGGTTTTATGGCCCGCGCGAATGCGCGCGGATGACGCTCATCCTGCGTGGGCGCAAGTTCGGCTTTCCTCTCGAAGAGATTCGCCAATGGCTGCTGATCTACGAAAAGGAAGGCACCGAGGCGCAGATGCATGCCTGGATCGACATGGCCGACCGCCAACTGCTGGAATTGTCCGAGCAGAAGGCGCTGCTGGATGAGGCCATGACAGAGTTGCGCGCCTTGCGCGGCGAAACTGCAAAGGCGCTTGGAATCGATTGAATCCGACTGAATCCGGCCCCTTGGGGTCAGGTTTTCCAGACCCGCCATGCGCGCGAAGCGTGTGCGGCGCGAAAGGAAGTTGCGCGTCGCAGCGGTTGACGCGACTTGATCTTACGTCAACCAAAAAGTGACGTGACGTCCCGGTTACGTCAACTTTGATCCCTGTTGTAACGACAGCGGCGAACGCACAGGTGTGGCGCATGACATCAGCATCAAAGAGTTGACCGATGACCGAGAAAACCATGACCATCCGCGAGATGTGTGACGCTTTCGACGTCACCCCGCGCACGTTGCGATTCTACGAGGCCAAGGAACTGCTGTTTCCCATCCGCGAAGGCCAGAAGCGTCTTTTCACCCGTCGCGACCGCGCGCGGCTCAAGCTGATCCTGCGCGGCAAGCGTTTCGGTTTCAGCCTCGAGGAAATTCGCCAGCTTCTGGATCTCTACCACGTTGGTGACCAGCAGCAGACACAGCTGTCGCGCACCTACGAGATCGCGCAGCAGCGCCTCGACGACCTGATCCGCCAGCGCGACGAACTGAACGCCGCGATCGCCGATCTGCAGGAACAGATGAAGTGGGGCGAAAAGATCATCGCCTCGACTAACAGCCAGAAAAAGGCAGCCGAGTAATCGGCACGCCCGTTTCGCGATATCATTTCCAGGGAGAGAGAGATGCCCAGTTATACCGCCCCCGTTAAGGACATGCAGTTCATCCTGCACGACGTGCTGAAGGTGACCGGCCAGGACGTGCCGGGCTATTCGGAACTCGAAGCCGATTTCACCTCGGCGATCCTGGAAGAAGCCGGCAAGCTGACCTCGGAAGTGCTGGCGCCGCTGAACGCGGTCGGCGACACCGAGGGCTGCATCCTGGAGAACGGCGTGGTGCGGACGCCCACAGGCTTCAAGGCGGCATTCGACCAGGTGCGCGAAGGTGGCTGGCCCGGGCTCGACATGCCCGAGCAATATGGTGGCCAGGGCATGCCTTACGTGATCGGCACCGCCGTGGGCGAATTCTTTTCGGCAGCCAACCAGGCGTTCACGATGTACCAGGGCCTGACCCACGGTGCGGCCTCGGCGATTCTGGCGCATGGCTCGGATCAGCAGAAAGACACCTACCTGCCCAAGATGGTCAGCTGCGAATGGACCGGCACCATGAACCTGACGGAACCGCATTGCGGGACCGACCTGGGCATGATGCGCACCAAGGCCGTCCCGCAAGAGGACGGCACCTACAAGATTTCCGGGCAGAAGATCTTTATCTCGGCCGGCGAGCATGACATGGCCGACAACATCATTCACCTGGTGCTGGCCAAGATCCCCGGCGGCCCCGAAGGCATCAAGGGCGTGTCGCTGTTCATCGTGCCCAAGTTCATCGTGAACGAAGACGGCAGCCTTGGCCCGCGCAACGGCGTGAGCTGCGGCAAGATCGAGGAAAAGATGGGCATCCACGGCAACTCGACCTGCGTGATGAACTATGACGAGGCCACGGGCTACCTGCTGGGGCAGGAGCACAAGGGCATGCGCGCGATGTTCACCATGATGAACGAGGCCCGCATCGGCGTAGGCATGCAGGGCCTGGCGCAGGCCGACGTGGCGTATCAGAACGCGCTGGACTACGCCAAGGACCGCCTGCAGGGCCGCGACGTGACTGGCGTCAAGAACCCCGATGGCCCGGCCGATCCGCTGATCGTGCACCCCGACATCCGCCGGTCGCTGATGGACCAGAAAAGCTTTGCCGAGGGCGCGCGTGCCTTCATGCTTTGGGGCGCGTCGATGATCGACCGCGCGCATCGCAACGAGGACAAGGACGCCGATGGCCTGATTTCGCTGCTGACCCCGGTCATCAAGGGGTTCCTGACGGACGAAGGCTTCGACATGACGATCCTGGCGCAACAGGTCTATGGCGGACACGGCTATATCGAGGAATGGGGCATGTCCCAATTCGCCCGCGATGCCCGGATCGCCATGATCTATGAAGGCGCGAACGGTGTGCAGGCGCTTGACCTGGTGGGCCGCAAGCTGGCCACCGATGGCGGCAAGCACGTGATGGCGTTCTTCGACCTGGTGAAGAACTTCATCAAGGAGAACGAAGGCAACGAGGCGCTCAAGGCCGATTTCCTCGACCCGCTCAAGGCCGCGTCGAAGGATCTGCAGGCCGCCGGCATGTTCTTCATGCAGAACGGGATGAAGAACCCCAATGCCGCGCTGGCCGGATCGTATGACTTCATGCATCTCTTCGGTCATGTCTGCCTGGGCCTGATGTGGGCACAGATGGCCAAGGCGTCACATGACGCGCTCGAAGCCGGCGCACAGGACGAAGAGTTCTACCGCACCAAACTGGCCACGGGGCGCTACTACATGCAGCGCCGCCTGCCTGCGACCGGCCTGCACCTAGCGCGCATCAACTCTGGCGCGGACACGGTGATGGAACTGGAGGCCGCGAACTTCTGAGCCTAGGGTGGGCAGAAATGCCCACCTACCCTGACCGGAGCCCAGCATGCCCAAACGTTTCCGCCTGACCCGCCGCTTTCCCGTCGCGATGACCGAAGATGGCTACCGCCGTCTGAAAAAGTTCGCGTCTGAGGCGGGCCTGGACGAAGGCGAGGCATTGTCGTTCCTGTTCGAGAATTTCGACAGCGTCATCGATGAGGACACGTTCGGGCACCGGTTGCGCCTGTTCAACGCCGAACTGGATGCACGCAAGCGCTGAGGCACGGACAGGCCGGACAAACCGGCGGCTGAAGCCCCGCAGCTTCATCTTGCCGGAAATACTCTGCGGGGGTGTGGGGGTGCAAAACCCCCACCGCGACGCAAACCAATGGGAGGAACGTCATGAAGATCAAGCTGCATTGCTTCGGTGAATCCGGCAACGCCTACAAGGCGGCGCTGCCGCTTGAACTTTCCGGGCTCGAGTGGGAGCCGGTCTACGTCGACTTCTTCGGCGGCGCCTCGCGCAGCCCGGAGTTTCGCGCCCTCAACGTGATGGGCGAGGCGCCGGTTCTGGAAGACGGCGATTTCCGCCTGACCCAATCGGGCGCGATCCAGCAATACATCACCGAAAAGTCGGGCAAGTTCGGTGGCACGCCGGAACAGAAATACGAGGTTCTGCGCTGGGTTCTGTGGGACAATCACAAGCTTTCCTCGATGGCGGGGATGACCCGGTTCCTGATGAACTTCCTGCCCGAAGACAAACGCCCCGCCGAGGTGATCGGCTTCAACCAGGGGCGCCTGAAAACCGCCTATCAGACGCTCGATGCGCATCTGGACGGCCGCGACTGGATCGTGGGCGACGGGCCGACCAACGCCGATTTCTCGTGCTGCGGCTACCTGTTCTATCCCGAACCCTTCGGCTTCGAGCGCAGCGAGTGGCGCAATATCGACCGCTGGCTGTCCAACATCCAATCGCTGGACGGCTGGAAACACCCCTACGACCTGATGCCCGGCAATCCGTCGGACCGGGCGTGACAAAGGAGACGATGATGACTGACGCCTTTATCTACGACACCGTGCGCACCCCGCGCGGCAAGGGCCGCACGGACGGCAGCCTGCACGAGGTCACCTCGGTGCGGCTTTCGGCCCAGGTTCTGAACGCGCTGAAAGAGCGCAACGGGCTGGACGGTCATGCCGTCGAGGACGTGATCTGGGGCAACGTCACCCAGGTCATGGAACAGGGCGGCTGCCTTGCACGGACTGCCGTGCTGGCCTCGGATCTCGATGAATCGATCCCCGGCCTTGCGATCAACCGCTTCTGCGCCTCGGGCATGGAAGCCGTGAACCTTGCCGCCAACCAGGTCAGGGGCGGCGCGGGCGAGGCGTATATCGCCGGCGGCGTCGAAATGATGGGCCGTGTGCCGATGGGCAGCGACGGCGCGGCGATTGCCGTCGATCCGTCCGTGGCGATGAACACCTATTTCGTACCCCAGGGCATCAGCGCCGACATCATCGCGACCGAGTACGGGTTTTCGCGCGATGACGCCGACGGGCTGGCCGTGGAAAGCCAGAACCGCGCGGCGGCGGCATGGGCCGACAACCGTTTCGAAAAGTCGATCATCGAGGTGAAGGACCAGAACGGTCTTACGATCCTCGACCGTGACGAATACATGCGCCCGGGCACCGACATGCAGACGCTGGGCGCGCTGAAACCCAGCTTCAAGGATATGGGCGAGGTCATGCCCGGTTTCGATGCCGTGGCGCTCATGAAGTATCCGCATCTCGAGCGGATCAACCACATCCACCACGCCGGCAACAGCTCGGGCATCGTGGACGGCTCGGCCGGTGTTCTGATCGGATCGAAGGAATTCGGCGAGAAATACGGCCTCAAGCCCCGCGCGCGCATCGTGCAGACAGCCAAGATCGGCACCGACCCGACGATCATGCTGACCGGCCCCGTGCCCGCCACCGAAAAGATCCTGAAAGACAGCGGCATGTCGATCAAGGATATCGACCTGTTCGAGGTGAACGAGGCTTTCGCCTCGGTCGTGCTGCGCTTCATGCAGGCCTTCGACGTCGATGACAGCGTGGTGAACGTCAACGGCGGCTCGATCGCGATGGGCCATCCGCTGGGTGCCACCGGCGCGATCATCATCGGCACGCTGCTGGACGAGTTGGAGCGGACCGGCAAGGGCACCGGCCTTGCCACGCTCTGCATCGCGTCCGGCATGGGTGCCGCAACCATCATCGAACGCGTGTAAGGGGGCAGGACAATGACCGATTTCACCATTCAGAAAGATGCCGAAGGCATCGCGACGATCACCTGGGATTGCCCCGGAAAATCCATGAACGTGATGAGCGGCGAAGCTCTGGAAGAGCTGAACGCCTGCATCGACGACGCACTGGCCGACGAGGCCGTCAAGGGCGTCGTCATCACCTCGGCCAAGGCCGATTTCGCCGGCGGCATGGACCTCAACGTTCTTGCCGAAATGAAGGCGCAGGCCGGCGACAACCCCGCCAAGGGACTGTTCGACGGGATCATGCAGATGCATGGCCTGCTGCGCAAAATCGAACTGGCCGGGATGGACCCGAAAACCAAGAAAGGCGGCAAGCCGATCGCGGCCGCCCTGCCCGGCACCGCCGTGGGCATCGGCCTGGAACTGCCGCTTGCCACGCACCGCATCTTTGCCGCCGACAATCCCAAGGCCAAGATCGGCCTGCCGGAAATCATGGTCGGCATCTTCCCCGGCGCGGGCGGCACGACGCGGCTGGCGCGCAAGCTGGGTGCGATGGCGGCCTCTCCCTTCCTGCTGGAAGGCAAGCTGCTCGACCCGAAAAAAGCCAAGGGCGCCGGGCTGATCGACGAGGTTGTCGACGACCCCGTGGCCGCCGCGCGCGACTGGGTTCTGAACGCCACAGATGCAGACCTGGTGAAGCCCTGGGACGCCAAGGGCTACAAGATGCCCGGCGGCGCGCCCTACAACCCCGCGGGCTTCCCCACCTTCGTCGGTGCGTCGGCGATGGTGAACGGCAAGACCAAGGGCGCCTTCCCGGCGGCCAAGGCCCTGCTGTCGGCCGTCTACGAAGGCGCGCTGGTGCCCTTCGACACCGCGCTCAAGATCGAGGCGCGCTGGTTCACCAACGTGCTGATGAACCCGTCCTCGAGCGCGATGATCCGGTCGCTTTTCCTGAACAAGGAAGCGCTGGAAAAAGGCGCCAACCGCCCCGAGGCCCCAGACCAGCGCGTCAAGAAGCTGGGTGTGCTGGGTGCGGGCATGATGGGCGCGGGCATCGCGCTGGTCAGCGCACAGGCCGGCATCGAGGTCGTGTTGATCGACGCCAAGCAGGACGCCGCGGACAAGGGCAAGGCCTATACCGAGGCGTATCTCGACAAGGGCATGAAGCGCGGCAAGGTGACCGAAGAGAAGAAACAGCAGATGCTGTCGCTGATCACGCCGACCACCGATTACGCCATGCTCGATGGCTGCGACCTGATCATCGAGGCCGTGTTCGAGGACATGGGCGTCAAGGCCGAGGTCACGAAAAAGGCGCTGGCCGCCGTCGGGCCCGATTGCATCTACGCGTCGAACACCTCGACCCTGCCGATCACCGAACTCGCCAAGGCCAGCGACAATCCCGAGCAATTCATCGGCATCCACTTCTTCTCGCCCGTCGAAAAGATGCTGCTGGTCGAGATCATCAAGGGCGAAAAGACCGGCGACCGGGCCACGGCCAAGGCGCTGGACTATGTCCGCCAGATCCGCAAGACGCCGATCGTGGTGAACGACGCGCGTTTCTTCTACTGCAACCGCTGCATCATCCCCTACATCAACGAGGGGATGCGCATGGTGAAGGAAGGCGTGGCCCCTGCCCTGATCGACAACGCGGCAAGGATGCTCGGTTTCCCGGTCGGGCCGCTGCAGCTGGTCGATGAAACCTCGATCGATCTCGGCGCCAAGATCGCCCGCGCCACCAAGGCCGCGATGGGCAACGCCTATCCCGACGACGAGGTGGACGAGATCATCTTCTTCATGGAAGGCGAAGGCCGGCTGGGCCGCAAATCCAAGGGCGGTTTCTTCGACTACGACGAAAGCGGCAAGCGCCAGGGCTATTGGGCCGGGCTCGAGGACAAGTATCCGCGCCTCGAAACCCAACCCGACCTGATCGAGGTGCAGCACCGCTTGATGTTCGCGCAAGTGCTCGAAGCGGTGCGCGCGCTCGAGGAAAACGTGCTGATGGACATCCGCGAAGGCGATGTCGGCGCGATCCTGGCCTGGGGCTTTGCGCCATGGTCAGGCGGGCCGTTCAGCTGGCTCGACATCCTCGGCGCCGAATATGCCGCCGAACGCTGCGACCAGTTGCAGGCCGCCTATGGCGACCGTTTCGCCTGCCCCGACCTGCTGCGTGACATGGCCGACAAGGGCCAGAGCTTCTACGGCCGGTTCGGCAGCGAGGCAAAAGCCGCCTGATTTCGGCACGGGCTTCATCTTGCCGGAAATACTCCTGGGGTGAATTGGGCCGAAGGCCCAAGAGGGGGCAGCGCCCCCTCCCCCGGCGCGGGCCACCGGCCCGCGCAAACCCTGCAACCGCGCCCCTTGGGCGCGGTTTCCTTTTTCTCAGGGGTCGAACCCGTAGCCGAAACGCGCGATATCCTCGGCGCAAAGGCGGCCCACAAGCGCCGCGCCGGCGTCGGAATAGTAGCCCCGCCAGTCGCGGGCGCGGTCGCTGGCATTGATCCGCTCCGGCACCAGCGGAAATCCCAGATGTTCCACCAGCGGCGCGGCATCCTCGGCGAAACGCTCCAGCCGGATATAGGCGTCGCACCGCTCCTGACCCGCCGCATCGGTCATGTAGCTGCGCGCCGGTGTCGCGCGGATGCTAGCCTGCGTCGCAGGGTGGGCGAGAAAGCCGTCGAAATCCAGTGTCTGCGCCAGGGTCACTGCGGGGTGGTCGAACCGCTGGCCTTGCAGCCAGTGGTAATAACTGACCATCCGGTCCCAGGGGTTGCGCACCAGTGTAAAGCAGAACAATCCGTCCAGCTCGCCGGGCGCAATGAGCCCGTCCAGATCGGACAGGGTCGAATGTTTCCACAACCGCCCCGCCGTCGTGATCCCCTGCACGCGCTTGCGCCGGTTGCGCGCCTTGGGTGTGTCGCCCAGCATGATGTCATCATTCATCGCCCGCGCCTCGAGCGCCAGCGCCAATGCGGTTCCCCCGGTCTTGGGGATATGGATGAACAGGTATTTTCGGCCGCGCGACAGTATCATGGCGCCACCCTATGGCGGCTTTCGACGGCACGGCAAGGCGCTTCGATGCGCGATGCCTTGCCAATGCCGCCTGCGCGCCGGTTGCCGGGGCACGCCCGCGCGTTCTAACCTCGCCCGAAAGAGGAGTGTCGCCCGTGCCCGTATTGTCGAGACGCGCATTTGCCCTGGGGGTTTGCGCCACCGCCCTGCCCCGTCCCGTTCTCGCCCAGGGCTTTGACGGATGGGTCGCGGGGTTCCGCACACGGGCCCGCGCCGCGGGCATCAGCCAACGCACGCTCGACGCCGGGCTGGCCCGGCTTTCCTACCTGCCCAAGGTCATCGCCAATGACCGCAAACAGGCCGAGGTCGCCCGCCCGCTGGGCGATTACGTCGCCACCGCCGCATCGCCCGCCCGCATCCAGGGCGGGCAGCGCGCGCTCAAGCGTCATGGCCGCACACTGGCGCGCATCGAACGCCAGACCGGCGTCCCGCGCGAGGTCGTGGTGGCGATCTGGGGCATGGAAAGCAGCTATGGCGGGTTTCGCGGCAATTTGCCGGTGATGTCCACGCTGGCCACTCTCGCCTACGAGGGGCGGCGGCGCGCGTTGTTCGAGGACGAGTTGCTGGCCGCATTGCGCATCCTGCAGGCCGGCGAAATTCAGGCCGGGCAGATGACGGGCAGTTTCGCCGGCGCGATGGGCCACACGCAGTTCATGCCGTCGACCTATCTTGCGAACGCCGTCGATTTCGACGGCGACGGGCGGCGTGACATCTGGGGCGATGCACCGGGCGATGCGCTGGCCTCGACCGCGGCGCTTCTGGCGCGCAACGGCTGGCAAAAGGGGCAGCCCTGGGCGATCGAAGTGCTGTTGCCGCAGGGTTTCGACCTTGCGCTGACGGGGCGCATTTATCCGCGTGCGACGCGCGACTGGCGCGACATGGGGGTGCGTGCGGCCGATGGCGGCCGCCTGCCCGATCACGGGGCGGGCGCGCTGATCCTGCCGGCCGGGCCCGAAGGACCGGTTTTCCTGATCTACCGGAACTTTCACGTTCTCAAGACCTACAATTACGCCGACAGCTATGTCATCGGCGCGGGCCATCTGGCCGACAGACTGGCCGGGTCCGGGCCGATCCGTGCGGGATATCCCCGGCAACCCTGGGGCATGAGCGACGCGGAACGGGTCGAATTGCAAAAACGGCTGAATGCCGGCGGCTATGGCGCAGGCAACCCGGACGGGGTGATCGGTGAAAAGGGCCGCGCCGCGATCCGCGCCTATGAACAGGGCAACGGGCTGCGCGTGACAGGTGTGCCGTCGCGGGCGCTGCTGGACCGCTTGCGCTAGCCGCCGTCAGCCCAGCTCTGCAACCGCCGTGTGACGCGGGCACGAGATCACGTGATCGTTCACCATGCCTGCGGCCTGCATGAAAGCGTAGGCAATCGTCGGCCCGACGAAGCGAAACCCGCGTTTCTTCAAATCCTTCGAAAGTCTTTGCGAGATTTCGGTCTGTGCCGGCACCTCGGCCAGGTTGGCCCGGTTGGTCTGGGAGGGGCGGCCATCGACGAAATCCCACAGGTAGCCGGCAAAGCCGCGGCCGGACTCGATCTCGGCCCATGCGCGGGCATTGCCGATCGTCGCCTCTATCTTGCCGCGATGCCGGATGATCCGTGTGTCGGCCAGAAGGCGCACGACCTGGTCTTCGCCCCATCCGGCGATCTCATAGGGGTCAAACCCCTGGAATGCCTCGCGAAACCCTTCGCGCCGCTTGAGGATGGTAAGCCAGTTCAATCCCGCCTGGAACCCTTCGAGGGTGAGCAGCTCGAACAGTTCCCGGCTGTCATGGACCGGTACGCCCCACTCGGTGTCGTGGTAGGCGATGTATAGCGGATCGTCGGTTACCCAGCCGCATCGTTCGCCCATGTTCCACCCGTCCTTTCGCCTTCGTATCGAATGCAAACCAAATGGTCATATTTACCGCCTGTCAACACTCACGGGCGCAGCCTTGGCTTTGGATTGCGTGATGGAGGTCGAGATGCCGCGTGGGGTGGACAAGAGATGGGCGGACCTGCCGCCGGGGGCGGACAATCCGCTGGACATGGCCGTGCAGGCCCGCGACCGCGAGACTTTGAAACTGGTGGCGGACGCCTTGCGCCACAAAGAGGTGCTGCTCGCTTTTCAGCCGGTGGTTTCGTCGGCCGATCCACGTCGCGTGGCATTTTACGAGGGGCTGATGCGCGTTCTCGACGCCACCGGTCGCGTCATTCCGGCCCGTGATTTCATCGCGGCGGTGGAGGAAACGGAAACCGGGCGCGTCCTGGATTGCGTTGCGCTGGAAATGGGCCTGAACACGCTGGCGCGCGTGCCTGACCTGCGCCTTTCGATCAACATGTCGGCGCGGTCCATCGGGTATCCCCGCTGGATGAAATCTCTGCGCAAGGGCATACAACGCGACCCCACCGTGGCAGAGCGGCTGATCCTCGAGATCACCGAACGCTCGGCAATGACCGTTCCCGAGCTGGTGGTCGCCTTCATGTCGAACCTTCAGCGAAAAGGAATCAGTTTCGCGCTCGACGATTTCGGGGCCGGGTTTACGTCGTTTCGGTATCTGCGTGACTTCTATTTCGACATCCTCAAGATCGACGGGCAGTTCACACGGGGCATCCACCACGACGCGGACAACCAGGTGCTGGTCAAGGCGCTGGTCGCGATCGGGCGGCAGTTCGACATGTTCACAGTCGCCGAAAGCGTCGAGACGCAGGACGATGCGCTGTGGCTGGCGCAGGCGGGCATCGACTGTCAACAAGGCTATTTCCATGCCGCGCCAACGGTCACCCCGCACTGGGACGTGACACAAAACCGCGCCGCTGGGTGAAGTATGCAATGGGATACAGTTGCCGCATCGCGGCATTTCCTTTATGACGCGGGGGAAGACCGGGCAAGCGCGGCCCGGGCGGCCGCGCCCCTACCCTGCAATTGGTGGAGGAAACCATGACCAATGTCGTAATCGCATCCGCGGCCCGTACCGCTGTCGGATCGTTCTCGGGCTCGTTTGCCAACACGCCTGCCCATGACCTCGGCGCTGCCGTGCTCGAGGCGATCGTCGAACGTGCCGGCATCGAAAAGTCCGACGTTTCGGAAACGATCCTCGGTCAGGTTCTGACCGCCGCGCAGGGACAGAACCCGGCACGCCAGGCCCATGTGAACGCGGGCCTGCCCATCGAAAGCGCCGCCTGGGGCATCAACCAGGTTTGCGGCTCGGGACTGCGCGCCGTGGCGTTGGGCGCCCAGCACATCCAGTTGGGCGATGCCGGGATCGTCGCCGCCGGCGGCCAGGAAAACATGAGCCTCTCGACCCACGCCGCGCATCTGCGCGCCGGCCACAAGATGGGCGACGTGAAATACATCGACACGATGATCCGCGACGGCCTTTGGGACGCGTTCAACGGCTACCACATGGGCCAGACCGCCGAGAACGTCGCCGAGAAATGGCAGATCAGCCGCGACACGCAGGATGAATTCGCCGTCGCCAGCCAGAACAAGGCCGAAGCTGCACAGAAAGCCGGCAGGTTCGCGGACGAAATCATCCCCTTCACCGTCAAGACGCGCAAGGGCGACATCGTCGTGGATCAGGACGAATACATCCGCCATGGCGCGACGCTGGACGCGATGGCCAAGCTGCGCCCGGCATTTACCAAGGATGGCAGCGTGACCGCCGCTAACGCATCGGGCATCAACGACGGTGCCGCCGCCGTGCTGCTGATGAGCGCAGACGAAGCCGAAAAGCGCGGAATCGAACCGCTGGCGCGTATCGCATCCTATGCCACCGCCGGCCTGGACCCGTCGATCATGGGCGTCGGCCCGATCCACGCCAGCCGCAAGGCGCTGGAAAAAGCCGGCTGGTCGGTCGAGGATCTGGACCTCGTGGAGGCGAACGAAGCCTTCGCCGCCCAGGCCTGCGCCGTGAACAAGGACATGGGCTGGGATCCGTCGATCGTGAACGTGAACGGCGGCGCCATCGCCATCGGCCACCCCATCGGCGCGTCGGGCGCGCGCATCCTGAACACGCTGCTGTTCGAGATGAAACGCCGCGACGCCAAGAAAGGGCTGGCGACACTCTGCATCGGCGGCGGCATGGGCGTGGCCATGTGCCTGGAGCGCCCGTGACGACCTTCCGATCTAAATAGCAAGGGCGCCTTTGGGCGCCCTTTTTTCTGCACTGCGTCAAAAATGTTCTGCAAAGCGGAAATTCTACGCGAAATAATATTGCGCATCGGTTTTTGAAAAAGTAACAAGGTTACCAAGAGAATAACGCCAGACCTGGAGGATATCATGGCAAGAGTTGCACTCGTCACAGGCGGATCGCGCGGCATCGGCGCGGCCATTTCCAAGGCTCTCAAGGCAGAAGGCTACGAAGTGGCAGCCACCTATGCCGGAAACGACGAAGCCGCGGCCCAATTCACCGAGGAAACCGGCATCAAGACCTACAAGTGGAACGTGGGGGACTATGACGAATCCAAGGCCGGCATCGAAAAGGTCGAGGCCGATCTTGGCCCGATCGACGTCGTGGTGGCCAATGCCGGCATCACCCGCGACGCCCCGTTCCACAAGATGACACCGCAACAGTGGCACGAGGTGATCGACACCAACCTGACCGGCGTATTCAACACCATCCATCCGGTCTGGCCCGGTATGCGCGAACGCAAATTCGGCCGCATCGTCGTGATCTCGTCGATCAACGGCCAGAAAGGCCAGTTCGCCCAGGTGAACTATGCCGCGACCAAGGCCGGCGATCTGGGTATCGTGAAATCGCTGGCCCAGGAAGGCGCGCGCGCCGGCATCACCGCGAACGCGATCTGCCCCGGCTACATCGCGACGGACATGGTGATGGCGGTACCCGAAAAGGTGCGGGAATCGATCATCGCGCAAATCCCGACCGGACGTCTGGGCGAGCCCGAGGAAATCGCGCGGTGCGTGGTGTTCCTTGCATCGGACGATGCGGGCTTCATCAACGGATCGACGATTTCCGCCAACGGCGCGCAATTCTTCGTCTGACCCACAAGGCGTCGAACCGTTTGAAATGCACAACGCGCCCCGCCATGCCGGGGCGCGTTTCTTGTGCGGCACTGCACAAATGACGCGCGGGAATGGGCGTTTTCGTGCGTATGAATAATGTCATATCCCCTGCAAATGGAGGATTTGCCATGCTGACCCAGATCAACGGATTGCACCACGTTACCTCGCTTGCGAGCGGGGCACAGGAAAATAACGACTTTTTCACCAAAGTGCTCGGCCTGCGCCGGGTGAAGAAAACGGTGAACTTCGATGCGCCCGAGGTGTATCACCTTTATTACGGTGACGAGTTGGGCACGCCGGGTACGGTGATGACCTATTTCCCCTTCCCCAATGCGCGGCGCGGCCGCCCCGGTGCAGGCGAAGTTGCCGTGACAGCGTTTGCGATTCCCAAAGGCAGCCGCGACTGGTGGGCCGACAGGCTGGCGTCGCTTGGCGTCAAGGGGATCGAAAAGCAGGATTACCTTGGCGAAGCGCGGCTGCGCTTTCAGGGCCCTGACGGTGACGGATTCGCCCTTGTCGAAGCGGATGACGGGCGCGCACCGTGGACCGGGGGCGATGTGGACGCCGATCACGCCATCCGTGGCTTTCATTCCACGCAAATGCGCCTGAACGACAAAGGCGCCACCGCCGAGCTGCTGAAATTCATGGGCTACGAGGCGCAGGACAACGCCGGTGACATCACCCGCTTTTCGCTGCAAAACGGCAATGGCGCGCATGTGATTGACGTCGAAACCCTGCCGCAGGCGCCGATGGCCGCGCAAGGGGCCGGTTCGGTGCACCACGTGGCGTTCTCGGTCGACAATCGCGAGGCGCAGCTTGCCGTTCGGAAATCGCTCATGGACACCGGGTATCAGGTAACGCCCGTGATCGACCGCGATTATTTCTGGGCGATCTATTTCCGTACCCCGGGCGGTGTCCTTTTCGAAATCGCCACGAACGAACCCGGCTTTGACCGCGACGAGGACCGCGCGCATCTGGGCGAGGCTCTCAAGCTGCCCAGCCAGCATGCCCATCTGCGCGATCTGCTGGAACGCGAATACCTGGAGCCCATTCGTGACTGACCTGCATTTCGCCGAAACGATCGGCCAACCGGGTGCGCCGCTTGTCTTTACCTTTCACGGGACAGGCGGCAACGAAATGCAGTTCCACGGGCTGGCCCGCGACCTGATGCCCGCCGCGCATGTCGTTTCGCCGCGTGGGCAGGTCAGCGAAGGCGGCATGAACCGGTATTTCCGGCGCAAGGCCGAGGGCGTCTATGACATGGACGACCTCGCCAGGCGGGTCGAGGACATGGCCGCGTTCCTTACCTCTGCGAAAGAGCGCAGCGGCACGGACCGTGTGATTGCGCTGGGATATTCCAACGGCGCCAATATCGCCGCTGCCGTTGCGTTTCGGTATCCCGGTATTTTCGACGAGATGGTACTGATGCACCCGTTGATCCCCTGGACGCCCGATCCCCAGCCCGGTTTGAAGGGTCGGCGCATTCTGATAACGGCTGGCCGCGCAGACCCGATTTGCCCGGCACCGCAGACGGATGCACTGTCAGACTGGCTGACGGCGCAAGGCGCGGATGTCACGCTGGAATGGCATGCAGGCGGGCACGAAATCCGGCCAGAGGAACTGACCGCCCTGTCACGCTTTGTCACCAGCACATAAAACCAGTGACCCGGGTCGCAAAGCGCCCGGAAATCTTCGGTGAATCTGCGCCGGGCTACGTCAGGCCCGGCGCAAAATATGCAAGGGTCAGGACACGTCAGCCGTCAGGCGTTCGATCTCGTCCTTCAGACGCAATTTCTGCTTTTTCAGTTCGGCGATTTCGGTATCGGGCGTGCCCGGCGCGCGCAGCGCCGCCTCTACCCGGTCCGAGAGGGTCTGGTGTTTCTTCTTCAGTTCCTCGATATGCGAACTCAAGCTCATTGGCGTCCTCCTCTCGTTGCGATGTAGCCACGGGACAGTGCAGCACATTCCACGGCTTCTGTCACGCCGCAGTCGCAGCATGTGGCAAATATTCTCTTAATCCCGGCTCAGGGGAACGGCAGCGCTGTCGCGTCGCGCAAAACGGCGCGGATCGCGGGGCTGTAATCCTCGCGGTCACTGTCGTGGCGCGGCGCTTCGTGCATCACGACGCCCGCATGCAGCCGAAAGGCCGCTTTTCCGCCCTTGCGTCCACGCACGATCACAAGCTGGCAGTCGCGTCCCGGTCGTGGGATCAGAGGCAAAAGCTGAACGGACCCCAGGAAACGGTCGAAAAGCGCCAGAAGTTCGGGCAGGCGTTCGACCCGTTGGATCATCGTCACCTGCCCCCGGTCGCGCACCCGGCGGGCGGCCGCACGCACCCAATCGGCAAGCGGGGCGGCCTCGCCCATCGCGTGTTCGCGCGCCTCGTCGCGGGCCGGAACGCTTTGATCGCGCCGGAAATAGGGCGGATTGGCGATAACGTGGTCGAACTGACGATCGCGCAGTTCGCGCGGCATCCGGGTCAGGTCGCCCTGGACGATTTCGAAGGCCAGGCCGGTTTCTTCGGCATTGCGGCGGGCCAGGTCCGCATAAAGCGGCTGCAGTTCCAGCCCGGTCACGGTCAGTCCAGGTACGCGCGCGGCAAGGCAAAGCCCCGCAGCCCCCACACCGCAGCCGAGATCCAGAACGGTCCGCGCATCGTCAGGCACGGTCGCCGCAAGAAGAACCGGGTCGACGCCCGCGCGATACCCCCGGCGGGGCTGCCACAGTTTCAACCGCCCGCCGAGGAACTTGTCGTGGGTCAGATCATTCATCCACCGCGATCCCGTTGTCGCGCAGGGCGCGCCGGGCCTGGTCCAGATCGTCTTCGCGCACCATCAGGCGGCGCGGCAAAATGCCGATGGACCCTTCGAGGACGCTCATGTTTACGTCCATTTCAAAGCAGTCTATATCCTCGCCCTGGAGCAGCGCCTTGGCAAAGGCCATCACGGTCGGGTCGTTGGTACGCAAAAGCTGTTTCATGACACCGAGATAAGGCCATGGCGCGGCAAATGTCGAGCCATGCGATGGGGATAGTATGAGCCTGGACGAAGCCGCCACAAAGCCGCACGAGGAACTGGCCGCAACGCTTGCCGAGGGCATGGACGCCGTGAACGTCCTGATCCGGGAACGGATGGCCAGCGAAAACGCGCCCCGCATCCCCGAGGTCACCGCCCACCTGGTCGAGGCCGGAGGCAAGCGCCTGCGCCCGATGCTCGTGCTCGCCGCGGCGCGGATGTGCGGCTATGCCGGCCCTTACGACATTCACCTGGCCGCGACGGTCGAATTCATCCACACCGCGACGCTGCTGCATGACGACGTCGTGGACGAAAGCCAGCAACGCCGCGGACGGCCCACCGCGAACCTGCTGTGGGACAACAAATCGAGCGTTCTTGTCGGCGACTACCTGTTTGCGCGCGCGTTCCAGCTGATGGTCGAACCGGGCAACCTGCGCGTCCTGTCGATCCTGTCGAACGCCGCGGCCACCATCGCCGAGGGCGAAGTTCTGCAACTGAGCGCGGCACAGGATCTGCGCACGACCGAAGACATCTACCTCAAGGTCGTACGGGGCAAGACCGCGGCGCTGTTTTCTGCCGCGACCGAGGCGGGCGGCGTGATCGCGGGCGCGACCGAAGAGCAGGTCCAGGCCTTGTTCGATTACGGCGATGCGCTGGGGATCGCCTTTCAGATCGTCGATGACCTGCTGGATTACCAGGGCGACGCAAAGGCCACTGGGAAAAATGTCGGTGACGATTTCCGCGAGCGAAAGCTGACCCTGCCGGTGATCAAGGCGGTGGCGCTGGCCGATGACGAAGAGCGTGCCTTCTGGACACGCACGATCGAAAAGGGCCGCCAGGAAGACGGCGATCTCGAACACGCGATTGCGCTGCTGGAAAAGCACGGCACACTCGAGGCGACGCGCCGCGATGCGCTGGACTGGGCGGCCAAGGCCAAGGCGGCGATGGCCGCCCTGCCCGAATCCGACCTGCAGCGGATGCTCGGTGATCTTGCCGACTACGTGGTCGCGCGGATCAACTGACCGCTTGCGGCCTGGCGCTGATCGTACGGGCCGCAACGCTCCACCAACCCGGATTGGACTGCGCGATGCGCGCAGCGGCGGCCATGGCCTGCATCCGGTCCGGGTAGACCCCGAAACAGGTCGCGCCCGAACCCGACATCCGTGCCAGCTCGGCCCCGCTCAAGGCATCCAGAACATCCGCGATCTGCGGCACAAGCGCGACGGCCGGGGCCTGCAGATCGTTGCGCTGCGAGGCAAGCCAGCGCACGAAGCCATTGCGCGTGATCCAGCTTTCCAGCCCGTCCATCTGATCGTTGACCTTTTCCGACAAGGCATCGAACACATCGGGCGTGGCGACGTGACCACCGGGATTGACCAGCACGATATCCAGTTCCGGCAATCCGGGCAGCGGGGTCAGGATTTCCCCGATCCCCTGCATCCTTTTTGGAACCGCGCTCAGGCAGACGGGAACGTCCGCGCCCAGGCTTTCCGCGGTTTCAAGATCCGCACAGCCCAAATGCCGCAAGACTGCGGCCGCATCCGACGATCCGCCCCCGATGCCCGCGCCATGCGGCAGGTTCTTTTCCAGCGCGATATGTCCGGTCCAGCCAGCAGAGCGCGCCGCGCGCCAGACAAGGTTGCGATCGTCCGCCGGAACGCCTGCGGCGAAAGGGCCGGTCACGTCCAGCGCCATGTCCGGCCCGGGGGTAAAGCCCAGCCGGTCGCCGACATCAGCGAAAACGACAAGGGAATCAAGCATGTGATACCCGTCCGGCCGCTGTGCGGTGACGTGGAGCGTCAGATTGATCTTGGCCGGGGCAAATGCCTCAGTCACCATTGGCAACCTTCAGCGGCGGGGCCCCTTCTTCCTCAAGCACCTGATCCAGCCCAACCTCGAGCTTGCGGCGGATCCGGTCGGGATCGACGTCTTCCGAGGTTTCGGCGGTGCCGTGGAAAGACAATGCACGCTTCCACTGGAACCGCGCCTCAAGCTTGCGGCCCACGGCCCAGTAGACATCGCCAAGGTGATCGTTCACCACCGGATCGGTCGGCATCAGCTCGGCGGCGCGCTCCATGTGGCCCACCGCCTCGCCATAGCGGCCCAGCCGGTACAGAACCCAGCCAAGGCTGTCGACGATATAGCCGCTGTCCGGCCGCGCCGCGACCGCGCGTTCGATCATGTCGAGCGCCTCATCCAGCTTTTCGTGCTTTTCGACCAGCGAATAGCCCAGGTAGTTCAGCACCTGCGGCTGCTCCGGGTTCAGTTCCAGCGCACGGCGAAAATCGGCTTCGGCCTCGGGCCACATGTCCTGCCGCTCATAGCTGATCGCACGGGCGTAGAAGATGAACCATTGCTGCTCGGTCGGTTCTCCGAACAGGTCCAGCGCGCGAGTGTAAGAGGCCGATGCGGCCTCGTAATCCTTGGTCTGGCGCATCATGTCGCCCAGCGTCATATGGACGATGGGCAGGTCGCCATGGGTTTCCGCTAGTTGCTCCAGCACCTCGACAGCGGCATCCACGCGCCCGTCGCGCCGCAGGGCCTCGGCCCGGCCAAGTTCGGCCGCATGATAGGATTCGTGGTCGCGCGGCAACCGCTTGTAGGTTTCCACGGCCAGTTCGAACCGGTCGAGTTTTTCCAGCAATTGCGCGGACATCAGCAAGGCGTCGCTGTGATCTGGGCGCAGGAACTCGGCCACGCGGCTGTAGATCAGCGTGTAGTCGTCGCCCGCCTCATTCGACAGGGCGGCCGCCACTGTGAAAAAGACTTCGGCCATGCCGTCGCGGGGCGATGTCACGAAATCGAAGCGCAGCGTATCGTTCGCCTGCAGGCGATCGCGGATATCGCGCAGCGCGGGATCGAGATCGGGGCCAAACAGCGTGATCATCAATTCCAGCGCACGATCGTTCTGACCAAGCTGGCTGAGGATCTGCATCCGGGCGATCGACGCCCGCCGGGTCATCTGGAGCGGGCCTGCACCATCCGCGGCAAAGATCGCCTCGGCGCCTTCGAAATCGCCGACCGACGCCAGCGCAAGCGCCTTGTGATACAGGGCAAACCCGCTCAGGCCCCGTTCCTGCGAAAGGGCGTCAAAGGCCGCGAGCGCCTCTTTCGCGGCGCCCTCGCCCAGATGCGCCCAGCCACGCAGCAAACCGTCGACAAGGGGGCCGACGCCCCTGTCCTCGTCAAGCCGGGTCAGCAGAGCGCCATATTCGCCGTTCGCCACCTCATCGGCGACCAGAACCATCTGTGCGATCTGGCTGCGCAGGCCATCGGCTTCCATCTTGCGGGCGGTGGGCACGGCGCGGGGCAGTTCACCCACGGCAAGTTGCGAAAGCGTCGCGTCCTCGAGCAGCTTGGGGTTGGACGGGTCACGCGCAAGGGCGCGCGTGAAATACTGCGCGGCTGCCTTGTAATCCGAGTTGAACGCCGCCTGCCGTGCCGCAAGGTAAGACCCGGCAAGCCCGTTTTGCGCCATGACCGGCCCGGCGGCCACCGCCATCGCCAATGCCGCCGTCAGTCCCAGTAGTCGCGCCCTTGCCTGTGCCACTCGTCGCCCCTTTGCCTGCTATTCCCGCCCAAGGTAGCGTGCCGGCCCCGAAACGCAATGCACCGTGATGTGAGGCGCGACAATGGGCGGCAGAACGCAAACAGGCGGCCCCGGGGCCGCCTGCGCGCGCAATCCGAAACCGGATCACATGTTGGGATAGTTCGGGCCGTCCCCGCCCTGCGGCGTGGTCCAGTTGATGTTCTGGCTGGGGTCCTTGATGTCGCAGGTCTTGCAGTGCACGCAGTTCTGGAAATTGATCACGAACTCGGGCTTGCCGTCCTTTTCCACGAACTCGTAAACGCCGGCCGGGCAATAGCGCGCCGAAGGACCGTCGTATTTCGCCAGGTTCACCGCCACCGGCACGCTCGCATCCTTGAGCTTGAGGTGACAGGGCTGGCTTTCCTCGTGGTTGGTCATCGAGAAGCTGACATTCGTAAGACGGTCGAAGGACAGCGTGCCATCGGGCTTGGGATAGTCGATGTCCTTGTGCCTGGACGCGGGTTCGGTCGCCTCGGCATCGGTCTTGCCGTGGCCCAGCGTGCCGAACAGGGAAAAGCCCATGGTGTTGGTCCACATGTCCAGACCGCCCAGCACCAGCGATGCCGTCAGCCCGAATTTCGACCACAGCGGTTTGACGTTGCGGACCTTTTTCAGATCCTTACCGATCGCGCCTTCGCGGACGGACTTTTCATAGGCGCTCAGCTCGTCCGACTGGCGGCCTGCCTGGATCGCCTCGTACGCGGCTTCGGCCGCGGCCTTGCCCGACAGCATGGCGTTATGGTTGCCCTTGATGCGCGGCACGTTGACCATGCCCACGGAACAGCCCAGCAGCGCCACGCCGGGCGCAACCATCTTGGGCATGGACTGATACCCGCCTTCCGAGATCGCCCGCGCGCCATAGGCCACGCGCTTGCCGCCCTTCAGCAGCTCGGCCACCATCGGGTGATGCTTGAACCGCTGGAATTCCATGTAGGGGAAAAGATGCGGGTTCTTGTAGTTCAGGTGAACCACGAAGCCGACATAGACCTGGTTGTTTTCGAGGTGATAGATGAACGACCCGCCGCCGGCATTGCTGCCCAGCGGCCAGCCCATCGTGTGGGTGACCGAGCCTTCCTTGTGCTTCGCGGGGTCGATCTCCCAGATTTCCTTCATGCCAAGGCCGAATTTCTGCGGCTCCTTGCCCTTCTGGAGGTCGTATTTCGCGATCACTTCCTTGGCGAGCGATCCGCGCACGCCTTCGGACAGGAACACGTACTTGCCGTGCAACTCCATCCCCGGTTCTGTGTTCTCACCGATCGAGCCATCGGGTTCGAGCCCGAACACACCGGCGACCACGCCCTTGACCTCGCCGTTTTCGCCATAGACCATTTCGGAACAGGCCATGCCGGGGAAGATTTCCACGCCCAGCGCTTCGGCCTGCTCGGCCATCCAGCGGCAGACATTGCCCATCGACACGATGTAATTGCCGTGGTTGTTCATCAGCGGCGGCATCGGCCAGTTGGGGATACGGACCTCGCCGGCCTCGCCCAGCATGTAGAAGTTGTCTTCGCGTACCGGCACGTTCAACGGCGCGCCCTTTTCCTTCCAGTCGGGGATCAGCGCATCCAGCCCGCAGGGATCGAGCACGGCGCCCGACAGGATATGCGCGCCCACCTCGGACCCTTTTTCGAGGACCACAACGTTCAGGTCTGCGTCCAGTTGCTTGAGACGGATCGCTGCCGACAGGCCGGCCGGACCCGCACCAACGATAACGACGTCATATTCCATGGCTTCGCGTTCGATCTCGGACATCTAGGCCCCCTTCTTTGTTGGCGCGCGCAAGAAAATTTCGCCTTGGTTACCGCGCTGCAGCATTGACAGTCAATCGCGACACAACGTTAAACCGCGCGAAATCCCCGGCAAGGGGCATCGCGGGCGGAATTGCACCTCGACGCGGCTTGGCCTATTGCAAATCCAAGCCCCGTTGGGGCAGGTTTGTTTGCAACGAAAAACGCACCATGGCCAAACTGTGCCGGCCAAGGGAGAGTAGTTTATGGAAAAGATACCGATGACCCGCGCCGGACACAGCGCGCTGGAAGCCGAGTTGAAGCAGCTCAAGAGTGTCGAGCGGCCCGCCATCATCAAGGCGATCGCCGAGGCGCGCGAGCATGGCGATCTTTCGGAGAACGCCGAATATCATTCCGCGCGGGAAAAGCAGTCCTTTATCGAAGGCCGCATCAAGGAGCTTGAGGGCATCATCGGTCTGGCCGAGGTGATCGACCCCAAAACCTTGTCCGGCGCGATCAAGTTCGGCGCGACCGTCACGCTGGTCGACGAAGACACCGACGAGGAAAAGACCTGGCAGATCGTGGGAGAGCACGAGGCCAACATCGAAAAGGGTCTGCTGAACATCAAGTCGCCCATCGCGCGTGCCCTGATCGGCAAGGAAGAGGGCGACAGCGTGGATGTGCGCACGCCCGGCGGCGAGAAATCCTACGAAGTACTGAAAATCGAATACAAGTGACATCGGGGCGTCTGTCGCGGGGGTGCGAATGGCCAACAAGAACGACAGCACACCGACGCCTCTGGGCATTTACGACCGGCCAAGCGCACCCAAGGTGACGGCCATCGAATGGGTCGCCGTGGGCCTGTCCGTATTGTGGCTGGCGGGCACTGCGGTGTTCTTTGTCGTCCTCAAACCCGCCGCCGGACCCGAGCAGGGCGCAGGTATGCGTTTGTTGATGACGATGCTTGCGATCTTCATGCCGGTTGCGATGATCTGGGTGGCCGCCACAGCGGCCCGCGCAAGCAAGGTCATGCGCGAGGAAAGTCAGCGCCTGCAGACCGCCATAGACGCGATCCGGCAGGCCTATATCGCGCAGTCGCAGGGGCGCGACCTGGGAACAGAACCATCGGTGGCCCGCAAGCTCGATGAAATTGCGGCGACGGCCAAGAAGACGGAAACCGCGCTGGCGACGTTCACGTCGATCCGAAGCGCACCGGCCGCCATGCGCCCTGCCCCTGCACCTACCGCAGCGCCCACCGCGGATGACCAGGCGCCTTTGCCCCTGGGCACCACGTCCGAGGACATGGCCCCGCCGCTGGACCGGTCGGATTTCATCCGTGCGCTGAACTTCCCGGAGACCGCCGAGGACGAAGAAGGCTTTGCCGCCCTGCGCAAGGCGCTGCGCGACAGGCAGGCAAAGGAGTTGATCCAGGCCAGCCAGGATATCCTGACCCTGCTCAGCCAAGACGGCATTTACATGGACGACCTGCGCCCCGATCTGGCACGCCCCGAAATCTGGCGGCGCTTCGCGACCGGCGAACGCGGCCGCGCGATTGCCGCGCTTGGCGGTATCCGCGACCGCTCGTCCCTGGCGCTGACCGCAGGCCGGATGAAACAGGATCCGATCTTTCGCGATGCGGCACACCACTTTCTGCGCAAGTTCGACCATATGTTCATCGCGTTCGAACAGGCGGCCAGCGACAGCGAAATCCAGGATCTGGCGGGCACACGCACGGCGCGCGCCTTCATGCTGCTGGGGCGCGTGGCGGGCATGTTCGACTGAGCCTGCGCATCGCCTTGCATCCCCCGGCCCGCAAGGATAGGCCTTGGGGGAACCGTAATGCCGGGGCATTCCACCCATGACAGAAGAAGCGAAAAGCGCCTATTGGCAGGGCTTCCGCGATGGCGCGCCATTTTTCCTTGTGGTGACCCCATTCGCCCTGCTGTTTGGCGTCGTCGCGACCGAATCCGGGCTGTCCGTGATCGAGGCGCTCAGCTTTTCGGTCGTGGTGATCGCGGGCGCGGCGCAGTTCACCGCGCTGCAGTTGCTGCTCGATAACGCGCCGGTTTTCGTGGCGCTGGCTTCGGCGCTGGCGGTCAATCTGCGCATGGCGATGTATTCGGCATCGCTGACGCCGCATCTGGGCCGCGCGCCAATGTGGCAGCGCGCGCTGATTGCCTATTTCCTTGTGGACCAATCCTATGCCTGCTCGATCATCGCCTATGAAAGGCACCGTGATTGGACCGTGCCGGAAAAGGTCGCCTATTTCTTTGGTGTGATCACGCCGATCTGCCCCATGTGGTACGCGATGACGCTGCTGGGCGCGCTGATCGGCAACGCCATCCCCCCGGAATTCGGGTTGGATTTCGCAGTGCCCATCACCTTCATCGCCCTTATCGCGCCGATGCTGCGCACGGGGGCGCACAGGGCCGCGGCGCTGGCCTCGGTCGTTCTGGCGCTGGGGTTTGCCTGGATGCCGTTCAATCTGGGCCTGATGGTCGCCGCACTGGGGGCGATGATGGTGGGCGCACAGGTCGAAGTGGTGCTGCGGCGCCGTGGGCTTTGGGTGGATCCATGATCGACAAGACCGACCTCTGGATCATCATCATCGGGCTGGGCATCGGCAGCTTCGGCTTGCGGTTCGTTTTCCTTGGCCTGGTCGGGGAACGGCCGATGCCCGAATGGGTACTGCGCCACCTGCGCTACACGGCCGTCGCGGTTCTGCCGGCCATCGTGACGCCGCTTGCGATCTGGCCGAACGCCACGGGCGGACAACCCGACCCGGCACGGCTTGCTGCTGCAATCGTGACCCTGGCAGTGGGTTATTTCACAAAGAATGTGCTGCTCGCGATCGGATCGGGCGCGGCGACGCTGGTCGGCGGACTGTTCCTGCTGGGCTGAAGGCCGTTATTCGTCGGCCTGCTGACCGCCGCGACCCTGGCGGCCACCCCCCTGATAGGCCGCCTGCTGGGCTTGCTGTTCGACGTTCTGCCGTGCGGCCTGCTGGGCTGCCACCCGGTCCGGGTCGAAAGCGGCCAGAACCGCACGGTTGTCGTCGGAGTCGTATTCGTAAAGCTCGCGTGACGTGACGCCCGGAAGCTTGGCGAACTGATCGGCCAGGTTATTGGGATACCAGGTCGAGGAAATTCCCAGTTGCGGGAACGCGGCCAGAATCTCGGATGTGCTGGCTGCACAGCGCGCATCGGCCTGACGACCCTTTGCAAGGGCCTCACGCAACACACCTTCGGCCAGTTCGGACGACACCTGCAGGCGCTGCACCTGAACATAGAATGTCTCACGCGCATGATAGCGGGTGTAGACATCCAGCATACCGGGCGTCACGCCGAAAATCACGTCACCACGGCGAACGATCGCCTCGTTGCGGAACGAACCCGCCGGATCGAAGATCACGCGCTGACTGCCATTGATGAGAAGAGATGTATGCGCACCCTGGCCGGTGCGGTTGCTTTTCATTGTGAAAAGCACAAGTTCGGGCGGCCCATCATGACGGTAGGCCGCCTGCTGGATCACGTCGTCGCTGCGGGGTATTTCGGGTTTTACCGTACAGCCGGCAAGAGATAGCGCCACGAGTGCGGCCAGCAGCAAACGGTGCATACCCATACCCTCCGAAAGCCCGCGACGACGCGACCCGTGCCTGGCGTCAACCGTTGACGATGGCGATAAAAATCAGAACTGCGATGATGGCGACAACCGACCATTTCACCGTGTTGACGAACCCGTCGAACGTCTTTTTCTGAACTGTGATGTCCATATCGCCGTGCTTGTACTCGCCCATGTGTCGTGTCCTTTCGCTTGGTCCCTTGGCGTTGGTCCGTTGATTAACGGATTCACGAACGCCTGTCACGCCTCAACAAAGGCTGTTTTGACGCATTTGCGGCCCGGCGTCAGCCCACCCGCTGCCAAAGCCACGCGCCATCGCCGGTGCGGCGATGACGGGTGACGTCGCCCTTGTGCAGCAGGTGATTGAGATGCGCCACCGTTTCCGACAGCGCAAGGCCATAGGTGCCAGCATCGATCGAACGCTTGAAGAGCGGCGCGAAACAGTCGCCAGCCACGCGCGGCGTGGCCAGGTGGTCGCGCAACCGCTCGAGCGCGCCGTGATGGTTCTCGGCCAATTGGTGCATCCGCAGCGGCAGACCGGTGAATGGCAGCTTGTGGCCGCCCAGGACCAGGTGATCCTCACGCGCAAGGGGGGCAAGCCGTTCACAGCTTTCCAGCCATTCCGCCAGCGGGTCAGCCATGGGTTCGGCAGGATAGACCCCGATATTGGGGCTGATCGAGGGCAGGATCTGGTCGCCCGCGATCACCAGGCTGTCGTCGCGGCTCCACAATGTCAGGTGCTCGGGCGCGTGGCCGTTGCCGATATGCACGTCCCAGTCCCTGCCCCCGGCATGCAGGCTGTCGCCCTGTTGCAGCCGCACAAAACCGGTCGGCAGCATGTGCGACAGGTCCGACAGGTTGAAGGGCCGTTCGGCAAGGCGCTTTTCATACATTTCCGGCGACATGCCGGCGTCGCGCCAGAATTGCTGCGCCTGCGGGCTGGGGGTGTCCTCCACATCCAGCATCAGCATCCGCGCCATCGCGTAGGTGGTACGCGTGGTCCAGTTCTCGGCGCCGAAACGCTCCATCAGCCATCCGACCATCCCGACGTGATCGGGGTGATAATGCGTCAGGATCACCCGTCCGACAGGCTTGCCGCCCAGGACGCGGGCCAGGATGTCTTCCCAGATGGCGATGGATTTACGCGACTTCACTCCACTGTCGACCACCGTCCAGTGATCGCCCTCGTCCAGCGCGTAGACGTTGACGTGATCCAGTTTCATCGGCAGCGGCAGGCGGACCCACAGCACGCCCTCGGCGACTTCGATGGCCTCACCGGGTTCGGGCGCCCTGTCCCAGGGATAGCGGATACCGTGCGCCGCGCCGTCCATCATGCCGCCAGCTCGTCTTCGCTGACCGAAAACAGATCGTCCGCCCCGGCCATCGCGTGCGACAAAAGCGCGGCATGTTCAGGCAGCAGACGGGCGATGTAGAAACGCGCCAGCTTGGTGCGGGCCCCTTCGCCCTGCTCGGCCAGTGCGGCACGCAGGTGGTAATGGCCGCCCAGCACGCGCGCAAAGGCCCGCAGGAACGGCACCGAGCCCGCGAAGCGCGTGCGCATGTCGGACTGCGCGACCAGCCATTCCACCGCCTCGCGCAGCGTTTCCGAAGCCTGCCAGACCGGTTCGGCCAGTTCGGGCATATCGCCACGCACCTGTTCGGCATGGGCCTCGATCTCGTCCAGAAGGCGGAACGCGGCCTCGCCGCCATCCATCATCTTGCGGCCCACGAGGTCCATCGCCTGAATGCCGTTGGTGCCTTCGTAAATCGGCGTGATCCGCGCGTCGCGCAGGAACTGCGCCGCACCGGTTTCCTCGATAAAGCCCATGCCGCCGTGGATCTGAATCCCGATGCTCGACACTTCGCAGCCGATATCGGTGGCGAACGCCTTAGCGATCGGGGTCAGCAACGCGGCGCGCGCCTTCCATTCGGGATCGTGGGTCGCGGTCTCCATGTCGATGGCCACGGCGCAGTTCAGCGCGATGGCGCGCGCGGCAAAAGTTTCGGCCTTCATCGTCAGCAGCATGCGGCGCACATCCGCATGCTCGATGATCCGGCCCATCTGCTTGCGCTCCTGCGCATAGGCAAGGGCGTGCTGATACGCGCCCTCGGCACAGCCCACACCCTGCGCGCCAACGGCAAGGCGGGCGTTGTTCATCATGGTGAACATCGCAGCCATGCCCTTGTTTTCCTCTCCTACAAGCCACCCGGTCGCACCGTCATACTGCATGACGGCGGTCGGGCTGCCGTGAATGCCCATCTTGTGTTCCAGGCTCACGACTTTCAGCGCGTTGGCCACGCCGGGATTGCCGTTTTCGTCGGGAATGAACTTGGGCACCATGAACAGGCTGATCCCCTTGGTTCCGGCGGGCGCACCGGGCAGACGCGCAAGCACCAGATGGCACACATTCTCGGTGAAATCGTGATCGCCAAAGGTGATATAAATCTTTTGACCAGAGATCCGGTAGCTGCCGTCGCCCTCGGGTTCGGCCCGTGTGGTCAGCGCGCCCACGTCGGACCCGGCCTGCGGCTCGGTCAGGTTCATCGTGCCGGTCCATTCGCCCGAAATCAGCTTCGGCAGGTAGATTTCCTTGATCTCGTCGCTGGCGTGATGTTCCAGCGCCTCGACCTGGCCCTGGGTCAGCAGCGGGCACAGACCCAGCGACATGCAGGTCGATGCCGCCATTTCGTTGAAGGCGGTCGTGATCGTGATCGGCAGGCCCATGCCGCCGTGTTCCTGCCCGGCAGACAGCGCGATCCAGCCACCTTCGGCCAGTTGGCCGAAGGCGTCCTTGAACCCGTCCGACGTGCGGACGACGCCGTTTTCCAGGCGCGCGGGCTGCAAATCTCCGGTGCGGCGCAGCGGGGCAAGCACCTCTTCGCAGATGCGGCCTGCACCCTCCAGGATGGCGTCGACCATATCGGGGGTGGCATCGCTGAACCGCTCGGTGTTCTGGACCAGGGCAAAGCTCGACACGTTGTCCAGGATGTAACGCAAATCGGCGACGGGGGCACGATAGGGCATCGGATTTCTCCTGCGGAGGCAGCTTGGCAAATTGAGGGGCTGCCTGTATTCGGTTGAGTTCTGTGGCAGACTAGTCGGCCGCACTCACGCATCAACCGGAACGCGGCGTCAGAGCATGGGGAAAACAGAGCTTCTGCCAGGAGATGAGGGTGGCATTGTCCGCGCCGCGGAATTGCTTTCCGAGGGGCGGCTTATCGCGCTTCCGACCGAGACCGTTTACGGCCTCGCGGGCGATGCCAGAAGCGACCGTGCTGTGGCGCGAATCTACGAGGCCAAGGGCCGGCCCAGCTTCAACCCGCTGATCGTCCACCTGCCCGACGCGCGGCTGGCGCGTGACTTCGTGACATGGACGGACACCGCCCAAAAACTGGCCGATGCGTTCTGGCCCGGCCCGCTGACATTGGTTTTGCCGCTGCGCGCGGGTCACGGGCTGTCGGCCCTGGTCACGGCGGGACTGGATACCGTGGCGTTGCGTGTGCCTGCGCACCCGCTGGCACGGGCGGTTCTGCGCGCCTTCGGCGGGCCGGTCGCGGCGCCCTCGGCCAACCCCTCGGGCCGGATCAGCCCGACAACCGTCGCGCATGTGATGGCGGGCCTCGATGGCCGGATAGACGCGGTGATCGACGGCGGCGATTGCGACGTAGGGCTGGAAAGCACGATCGTCGGGCTGGCGGGCGTCCCCACCCTTCTGCGCCCCGGCGGCGTCCCCGCCGACAGGATCGAGGCCGTGCTGGGCGCGCCGCTTGAGCGCGATGCGGGCGACGCGATCACCGCGCCGGGGCAACTGGCATCGCATTACGCGCCCGGCGCGCGCGTCCGGCTGAATGCCACGCAGGCCGATCCGGGCGAGGTTCTGCTGGGTTTCGGCCCGATGGCCTGCGATCTGAACCTGTCGGAAACCGGCGATCTGGTCGAAGCCGCGGCGAACCTGTTTCGCCACCTGCACACGCTCGACCGGCCCGGCATCGCGGGTATCGCCGTGGCTCCGATCCCCGACACAGGGCTTGGCGTTGCGATCAATGACAGGCTGCGGCGCGCCGCCGCCCCGCGCGGCTGAGCCTTTTCGCCCAACGTCCCAACGCCTAGGTTAGAACCATGGAATCGGCAACCGACACATATGCGGCACTGGCTGCGCTGGAATGGCAGGTCGAACTGGGCGCGATAGACGCGATCGGTGACGCGCCCGTCAACCGGTATGAATTGCCGAAAGAAGCGCCCGCCCGCCCCACATCGGCAAACCCGGCCCCGCAGCCCGCGCCCATCGTCAAACCGGCCGAGGTCGATACCGTGGCGATCGCCCGCCAGATGGCCGAGGCGGCCAACGACCTCGATCAGCTCAGAACGGCGCTTGGCCAGTATGAGCATTGCGAATTGAAAAAGGGCGCGCGCAACCTCGTGTTCGCGGATGGCAACCCGGCCGCCCGCGTGATGATCATCGGCGAGGCGCCGGGCCGCGACGAGGACCGCGAGGGCAAGCCTTTCGTCGGACGGGCCGGGCAATTGCTGGACCGGATGCTGGCCGCCATCGGGCTGGACCGCCATGCCGGGGACGCGTCGAACGCCGTCTACATCACCAACGTCCTGCCCTGGCGCCCGCCGCAGAACCGCGACCCCAAGCCCGAGGAAATCGCCATGATGCTGCCCTTCGTGCAGCGCCATGTCGCACTGGCAAAGCCCGAGATCATCGTGCTGATGGGTAACTACAGTTGCCAGGCCGGGCTTGGAAAACGCGGCATCACCCGGCTGCGCGGACAATGGCACGAGGCGTATGGCCATCCGGCCCTGCCGATGCTTCACCCCGCTTACCTGTTGCGCCAGCCGCATGCCAAGCGCGAGGCCTGGGCCGACCTTTTGTCTCTCAAGGCAAAGCTGGGAACCGGCTGATGCATATACTTGCGTTTTCCGATCTGCACCGTGCCCGCAACCGCGCCGAAACCCTGACCGAGGCCAGCACCGAGGCCGACCTCGTCATCGGCGCGGGCGATTTCTGCAACACGCGCGAAGGGCTCGACGAGGCGATGGAGATGCTGCGGGGCATCATGGCGCCGATGATCGTCGTGCCCGGCAACGCCGAAAGCGTCGAGGAACTGCGCGCCGCCGCCCGCCCCAACATGACCGTTCTGCACGGGCAATCGACCGAGGCCGCGGGCCTGCGCGTCTTTGGCCTTGGCTACGGCGTTCCGCTCACGCCGTTCGGCGCGTGGTCTTGCGACCTGTCCGAGGCCGAGGCCGAAAAAATGCTGGCGGGCGCCGAAGGCTGCGATCTGCTGGTCACCCATTCCCCGCCCAAGGGCGTGGCGGATGTGACCTCGGGCGGGCAATCCGTCGGCTCGATCGCGATCCGCGATGCGATCGCGCGGTTTCAGCCCAAAATCGCGCTGTGCGGGCACATACATGACAGCTGGGGCCGGTCGGGCAAGATCGGGGACACGGCCGTTCACAACCTTGGCCCCAAACCCAACTGGTTCGAAATCTGAGGCGACCCATCATGTCACGCATCGACGAAACCAAGGAATTCATCCCCGTCCGCATCGCGGTTCTGACGGTCAGCGACACGCGCGGGATCGAGGATGACCGCTCAGGCGACACTCTGGTGCAGCGCATCGAAGGCGCGGGCCACATCCTGGCCGACCGCATGCTTGTCCGCGACGAACGCGACGCCATCGCCGCGCAACTGCGCGAATGGGTGGAAAGCCCCGATGTGGACGTCGTGATCTCGACCGGCGGCACCGGCCTGACCGGCCGCGACGTGACGGTCGAGGCGCATCGCGACGTCTATGAAAAGGAAATCGACGCGTTCGGCACGGTGTTCACCATCGTCAGCATGAACAAGATCGGCACCAGCGCGGTGCAGTCGCGCGCCACCGGCGGGGTTGCGGGTGGCACGTATCTATTCGCGCTGCCCGGCAGCACCGGCGCCTGCAAGGACGCGTGGGACGAGATCCTGCAATACCAGCTGGATTACCGCCACGCGCCCTGCAATTTCGTGCAGATCATGCCCCGGCTGGAAGAACACAAGCGACGGAAATAGCGCGGCGATGCGTAACAGCCTTGTGGCTTGGCATTTCATACATCCCGGCTACACTTGAGCGCCGGGATGTATCCCGCCTTGCAAGGGTCTAAAATCGATGCGTTTTCTGCGGCAAAGCCTGTCGGGTCTGTTTCTGTTTGCGGTCACTCTCGCGCTGCTGGTCTATGCTGGCGCGATGGTGCGCGACGCGATTCAGGACCGTCTCAGCCAGGAGGCCCGCGTGCCGCCACAGCGCGAGCGCGTCTTTGCCGTCAATGTCGAAACCGCCGAGCCGCGCACCGTGGCGCCCATCCTGACCGCATTCGGCGAAGTCCAGAGCAGGCGCACCCTGGAATTGCGCGCCGCCGCGAGCGGCACCGTGATAGAACTGTCCCGCGATTTCGAAGAAGGCGCGCATGTACGGGCTGGCGACGTGCTGCTGCGTATTGATCCTGCGGACGCGCAGGCCGCGCTGGAGCGTGCGGAAAGCGACCTGATGGATGCCGAAGCGGAAGGCCGCGAGGCCGAACGCGCGCTGGCGCTGGCACGCGACGAACTGGACGCCGCGCAGGAACAGGCCGACCTGCGCGAACGCGCTTTCCAGCGGCAGAAGGATCTGGAGGCGCGCGGCGTCGGCACCGCGGCGGCCGTGGAAACCGCCGAACTTGCGGCCTCGGCCGCGCGTCAGGCGGTTCTGACGCGGCGCCAGGCCGTCAGCACCGCAGAGGCGCGGGTCGATCAGGCGCAGACCCGTCTGGCGCGCGCCCGTATCGCGCGTGACGAAGCGCAGCGCCGACTGGACGACACCGTGCTGCGCGCGGAATTCGATGGCTCTCTCAGCGGGGTGTCGGTGGTCGAGGGCGGGCTGGTGGCCACCAACGAGCGTCTTGCGCAACTGGTGGACAACAACGCGCTTGAGGTGGCGCTGCGCATCTCGACCCCGCAATATGCGCGGCTGCTTGACGATCAGGGCAATCTTGCCCCCCTGCCCGTCACCGTCACTCTGAGCGTACTGGGCGCCGAGCTTGAGGCTACGGGCGTGCTGACCCGCGACAGTGCCGCAGTCGGCGAAGGCCAGACCGGGCGCCTGATATTTGCCAGGCTCGACAATCCGCGCGGGTTCAAACCCGGCGATTTCGTCACCGTCGGCGTGACCGAACCGGCGGTCGAAAATGTCGTGCGCCTGCCTGCCACGGCACTTGCGGCGGATGGCGCGGTACTTGTCCTGGGGGCCGACGAGCGGCTGGAAATCCTGCCCGTGACGCTTGTGCGCCGGCAGGGCGACGACGTCCTGGTGCGCGGGCGCGGCCTTGCGGGCCGCGAGGTGGTGCGCGAACGCTCGCCGCTGTTGGGACCAGGGATCAAGGTGCGCCCGCTGCGCCTGTCGGGTGACGATGCCCAGTCAGCACCGGCCGAGCCCGAGATGCTGGAACTGACCGAAGAACGCCGCGCGCGGCTGGTCGCTTTCGTGGAAAACAGTTCCGGTATGCCGGACGAGATCAAATCCTCGATCCTGGCGCGCCTGCAACAGCCGCGCGTGCCGGCACAGATGGTCGAACGGCTCGAAGCGCGGATGGGGGGCTAGGCGATGGTCCGCCAGATACCGGACCGCGCGGGCGGGATCCTGTCCTATTTCACGCGCCACCGGACGGCGGCGAACCTGTTGCTGGTGGTGTTGCTGGTCCTTGGCATGGCCGCCGTTCCGCGGATGCGGGCGCAGTTCTTCCCCGATGTCGTGATCGACGACGTGTCGATTTCCATCATCTGGGAAGGCGCCGGCGCCGAAGACGTGGACCGCGGCATCGTCCAGGTGCTGGAACCCGCGCTGCTGGCCGTCGAAGGGGTCGAAGCCTCGTCCAGCTCCTCCTTCGAGGGGCGCGCCTCGATCAGGCTGGAATTCGAGCCCGGCTACGACATGAGCCGCGCCACCGATGACGTGCAGCAGGCGATCGACTCGGTCACCACTCTGCCGGACGAGGCGGAAGACCCCGAGATCTGGCGCGGCACCTGGTACGACCGCGTGACCGATCTTGTGATCACCGGCCCGGTCGGGACCGAGCAGCTGGCGCTGTTCACCGACGAGCTGGTGAACCGCTTGTTCGCGGCCGGCGTGACGCGCACGACGATCCGCGGGATCGCGGCGCCGCGCACCATCATCGAGGTGCCTTCGGTCAATCTCATGGCGCATGACGTGACGATCCAGCAGATCGCCGCCGCCATCGCCGAAGAGGTCGACGCCGACCCTGCAGGCGACATCACTGGGGCCAATGCCCGCGTGCGCACGGGGGTTGAGAAACGCGACCCCGACCAGATCGCCGGGATCGTTCTACGCTCCAATCCCGACGGATCGACCCTGACGGTGGGCGACGTGGCCGAGGTGCGCATCGAAGGCGTGACCCGCAACCGCAGCTATTTCGTGGGCGAGCATCCGGCCATGTCGATCCGGGTGGACCGCTCGGCCTCGGGCGATGCGATCGCGCTGCAGCACCAGGTCGAAGAGGTCGCCGCCGAGATGGAGGCAACGCTGCCGGCCGGCGTGACGATCGACCTGATCCGTACCCGCGCCGAGGCGATCACCGGGCGCCTGAATATCCTGATCGACAACGGTCTGATGGGGCTGGGCCTGGTGCTGGCGCTGCTTTTTCTGTTCCTGAACGCGCGCACGGCTTTTTGGGTGGCGGCCGGTATCCCGGTGTCGATGCTGACTGCCATCGCGCTGATGTATGCCGCCGGTATCACGATCAACATGATCTCGCTGTTCGCGCTGATCATCACGCTTGGCATCGTGGTGGACGACGCGATCGTGGTGGGCGAACACGCCGATGCCCGCGCGCGCCGCCTGCGCGAACCGCCCGTGGTGGCGGCCGAGAACGCGGCCCGGCGCATGGCGATGCCCGTCTTTTCCGCGACGCTGACAACCGTGATCGCGTTTTTCGGCCTGACCGCGATCAGCGGCCGGTTCGGCGACCTGATCTCGGACATTCCGTTTACCGTGATCGTCGTGCTGGCCGCGTCGCTGATGGAATGTTTCCTGATCCTGCCGCATCACATGGCCCATGCCCTGACCCACACCGAAAAAGACCATTGGTACGATGTACCGTCGCGTATCGTGAACCGGGGATTCCGCTGGCTGCGCGACCGCCTGTTCCGCCGCGTGATCGCCTTTGTCGTCTGGGCGCGCTATCCCGTCTTCGGCCTGACGATCCTCATCCTGGCCAGCCAGATCGCGATGTTCGCGCGCGGCGACGTGCAATGGCGGTTCTTCAATGCGCCCGAACAGGGCAGCGTGACGGGCAATTTCGCCATGCTGCCCGGCGCATCGCGCGCGGATACGCTTGCCATGATGCGCGAGATGCAGCGCGCGACCGATGCGCTGGGGCAGCAATACGAAGAACGCTACGGGCGCAACCCGCTGGATTACGTGATCGCCGAGATCGGCGGCAATTCCGGCCGCCCCCTGCCCGGCTCGGAGACCAAGGACGACGATTTGCTGGGCGGCATCTCGATCGAGCTGATCGACGCCGATCTGCGGCCCTATTCCAGCTTCCAGTTCGTCGCCGAATTGCAGGACATGGTGCAGCAGCATCCGCTGGCGGAAACCGTCAGCTTCCGTGGCTGGCGGTCGGGACCGGGCGGCGAGGCGCTGGACGTGCAGTTCTACGGCGCGACGGCGGACACGCTGAAAGAAGCAAGCGAGGCGCTGAAATCCGCGCTCTTGCGGTTCCCCGAGGTGTCCGCGGTCGAGGATGACCTCGCCTATGACAAGGAAGAGCTGATCCTGGAACTGACGCCGCAGGGGCAGTCGCTGGGCTTTACCATCGACGGGATCGGGCGGGTGTTGCGCCACCGGCTGAACGGCCTTGAGGCCGCGACCTACCCGATGGGCCCGCGCAGCGCCGAAATCCGCGTGCAATTGCCCGAAACCGAGCTGACCGCCGATTTCATGGAACGGATGCAGATGCGCACGCCCTCGGGGGCCTATGTGCCGCTGGCCGATATCGTCAGCGTCGAACGGCGCACCGGCTTTTCCACGGTCAAGCGTGAGAACGGCATCCGGCTGATTTCCGTCACCGGCGACATATCCGAAGACGATCCCGCCCGCGCCGAAGAGGTGATGCGCGCATTGGAGCAGGAGATCCTGCCCGACATCGCCGCGCGCCATCAGGTCGAATGGCGCCTGTCGGGCCTGAGCGAGCAGGAAGACGAGTTCCTGGGCGATGCGCTGACCGGGCTGATCCTGTGCCTGACCGGCATCTACATCGTGCTGGCCTGGGTATTTTCCAGCTGGACCCGGCCCATCGTGGTGATGGCGATCATTCCCTTCGGCCTCGTCGGTACGATCTGGGGGCATTACATCTGGGATATACCTCTGTCGATGTTCACCGTGGTGGGGCTGCTGGGCATGACGGGGATCATCATCAACGACTCGATCGTGCTTGTGACCACGATCGACGAATACGGGCAGGAACGCGGGCTGATCCCGTCGATCATCGACGGCGCGGCGGACCGCCTGCGCCCGGTGATGCTGACCACGATGACAACGGTCCTGGGTCTGGCCCCTCTTCTTTATGAACGCTCGCAGCAGGCGCAGTTCCTGAAGCCGACGGTCATCACGCTGGTCTACGGGCTTGGCTTTGGCATGATCCTGGTGCTGATCGTGGTGCCCGCCCTTTTGGCGATGCAGCAGGACGTGTCGCGCCAGATCGCCGCGCTGAAACGCAGCCTGCGCGCACGCGCCCTCCGCGGGGCGATGTGGCCCGCGCTTATCGCGGTTCTGGCGTGGCTGGGCCTGACGATGGGGTGGGCTGCTGCGACAGGCATGCTCCAACCAGAGCTTGCCGCCGCCTTGCCCGCCTTCGCGGCGCTGCCCGCAATGATCGCCTCGGCGGCACTTTTCCTAATCGGGGTCGCAGCGCTGTCGCTGCTGCTGTTCATCGGTGTCGGCATCTCGCACGCCTTGCGCAGCCGCCGCCCGGGCTGATCCGCGCGCCTAGACCCGGTGATACGGGCTGCCGGCCAGGATCGAGGCCGCGCGGTAGAGCTGCTCGGTCAGCATCACGCGGGCGAGCATGTGCGGCCAAACCATCTTGCCGAAACTCAGCGAGGCATCGGCCCGCGCCCGCAGGCCAGGGTCGATCCCGTCGGCCCCGCCGATGACAAAGGCCACATCACCCCGCCCCGCATCGCGCCATTTCGCCAGCAAGGCCGCGAAATCGGGCGAGGACATCAGCTTGCCGCGTTCGTCCAGTGTGCAGACCAGCGCACCGTCAGGGATGGCACGGTCCAGCAACGCGGCCTCGGCGGCCATGCCGCCGCCCTTCTTGTCCTCGACCTCGTGGATTTGCGCCGGTCCGAGGCCAAGGCCCCGGCCGGTGCGGTCGAAACGTGTCAGGTAATCGTCGATCAGCGCACGTTCGGGGCCCGCCCGAAGGCGCCCCACGGCGCAGAGATGGACGCGCATTCAGCCGCGTGCCTGATCCGATGCCGGATGGTTGGGCAACCACATCTTTTCAAGCTGGTAGAATTCGCGCACTTCGGGGCGGAACACATGCACCACCACGTCACCGGTGTCGATCAGAACCCAGTCGCCGGTTTCCTTGCCCTCGGTCCGAACGGGAATGCCGAATTCGTCCTTCAGGCGTTCGACCAGCTTTTCGGCGATCGCCGTCACCTGCCGCGACGAGCGGCCCGAACAGACGATCATGTAGTCGCCAATGGACGATTTCCCGCGCAGGTCGATCTGCACGATGTCTTCGGCCTTGTCGTTTTCCAGTGAAGTCAGAATGCTTGCCAGCAGTGCATCGCTGGTCACATCCGTGCGGGCGCCTGTCATAGGTGCCCCGTTGTCAGCGGCCCGGGCCGCGTCTGCGATAAGAGACAGGACATTGTCCTCCTATGCTGCGCACCGTCCGTGCCCCGGTGCTGGGCGTGGTTTGAAAATAGCAACGCAAGGGCAAAAAAACAATGTCGTTCGGGCACGAATGACACCAGCGGCGATGCTTTGCTGAACGTCCGCCGCCAAGATCACACCGGCGCGCCGGCGTCAATCGGGCAAACGCGCCGGATCGTTCAGCATCCGAACCTCGCGCTGCGGGAACGGGATCGAGATGCCGTGCTCCTGGAACGCATCCCAAAGCGCCAGGTAGACATTGCCGCGAATATTGGTCAGCCCGCCGGTCGGGTCCGAGATCCAGAAGCGCAGGATGTAATCGACCGAGCTGTCGCCAAAGCCCACGATGTGGCAGACCGGCGGCTTGAAGCTCAGAACCCGGTCCACGGATTTCGCCGCCTCTATCGCGACGCGGCGCACCGTGTGCGGGTCGTCGCCGTAGGCGGTGCCGAAATAGATATCCAGACGCACGTAATCGTTCGAATGGGACCAGTTGACCACCTGCCCGGTGATCAGATCTTCGTTCGGGATAAGGTATTCCCGCCCGTCCCGCGTCACGACCGAGGTATAGCGCGCGCCCAGCGTGTTGATCCAGCCGAAGGTTTCCCCCAGGCTGATGACGTCGCCCGGTTTGATCGACTTGTCGAGAAGGATGATCACGCCCGACACAAGGTTCGACACGACCTTTTGCAGACCGAAACCAAGGCCGACGCCGATGGCGCCCGACAGAACGGCCAGCCCGGTCAGGTCGACGCCAACCATCCGCAGCCCGAGGAAAAACGCCGCGCCGTAAAGAAGCAATTGCAGGAACTTTACCGCAAGCACCTGCATCGAGGGGCTGATATCCTCGTTCTTTCGGATGCGGCCTGCCGATGTGACCGACAAAAAGCGCGCCACGAAGAAAAGCGCCCCGATGATCGCGACGGCCTGCAGCACGATCCAGACGGAAAGCCGGGTCTCCCCCAGCGATATCGCCATGCTGTCCAGCACCTGCTGCGCCTCGTCCGTCAGGTTGAGGATCGACAGCGTGACCCATGTCCAGCCGGCATAGCGCACGACGCTTCGCAGGAAGGAGTTCACGATCAGCCGCGATGCAAGGGCGATCAGCAGCCATGCCAGCGAAAGCTGCCCGATGATACCCAGCAGGTAGGTGCGTGACGGCCAGGTGATTTCGCGCATGGCCCAGATCACGGGCCATATCAGTGCAACGAACAGGATCAGCCGCATCCGGTTGCGCACCAGCAGCCCAAAGCGCTTGCGCCACATGGGCCAGTTCTCGCGGGTGCGCAGCCAGGCATCCCAGCGCGCCGCCAGCCCCTTGGCCACGAAATGCGCCAAGATCAGGACGGCCAGCGCGATCAGGATCTGATAGGCATTCCAGGGCCGCAGGAAGGATTGCAGGAATGCCTCGATCTGACCCAGAAGGCCCTGGCCTATTTCGGCGATATTGGCAGCCTGCTCGGCCAGGTCGTTCGGTTCGTCGGGGTTCATTGCGCCTTCCTTTCGGTCAGTTTGGCCAAAGGGGCAGATCAGGGCAAGGGCATAGAGGCTTGCGGGACTCAGCGGGGCGGTATATCCCCTGCGCCATGACACGCGTTTTCGACATGGATGATCGCGCCCGCCTGCCGTGGCGCTTTTACGGCGCAAGCCACACGGTTCTGGCACGTCTATGACGCGCCTGGCGCGACGCCGCGCCCCCATGCACCCGTACTTTCCCGAAGAACAACCTGAAAACGGAGAGGACCAATGTCCCCCAAGACGCTTTATGACAAGATCTGGGATGCCCATGTCGTCCACGAGGACACCGACGGCACCTGCCTTCTTTATATCGACCGCCACCTCGTGCACGAGGTGACCAGCCCGCAGGCCTTCGAAGGGCTGCGCATGGCCGGGCGCAAGGTGCGCGCACCGGAAAAGACGATCGCCGTGCCCGATCACAACGTGCCGACGACGCTGGGGCGCGAGAACCCCGACCAGATGCCCGAAGACAGCCGCATCCAGGTGGCCGCGCTTGACCAGAACGCCAAGGATTTCGGTATCCACTACTACCCGGTCAACGACGTCCGCCAGGGCATCGTGCATATCGTCGGCCCCGAACAGGGCTGGACGCTGCCGGGCATGACCGTGGTCTGCGGCGACAGCCACACCGCGACGCACGGCGCGTTCGGCGCGCTGGCGCACGGGATCGGCACGTCCGAGGTTGAACACGTGCTGGCCACGCAAACGCTGATCCAGAAGAAATCCAAGAACATGAAGGTGGAAATCACCGGCAAGCTGCGCCCCGGCGTCACCGCCAAGGACATCACCCTGTCGGTGATCGGCGCCACCGGCACCGCCGGCGGCACGGGTTACGTCATCGAATACTGCGGCGAGGCGATCCGCGATCTGTCGATGGAAGGCCGCATGACCGTCTGCAACATGGCGATCGAGGGCGGCGCCCGCGCCGGCCTGATCGCGCCGGACGAAAAGACCTTCGAATACGTTCAGGGCCGCCCGCACGCCCCCAAGGGCGCGCAGTGGGAGGCCGCGCTGGCGTGGTGGAAGACACTCTATTCCGATGACGACGCGCATTGGGACAAGGTCGTGACCATCAAGGGCGAAGACATCGCGCCCGTCGTCACCTGGGGCACCTCGCCCGAAGACGTGCTGCCGATCACCGCCACCGTGCCCACGCCCGAGGATTTCAAGGGCGGCAAGGTCGATGCGGCGCGCCGGTCGATCGAATACATGGGCCTGACGCCCGGTCAGAAACTTTCGGATATCGAGATCGACACCGTGTTCATCGGGTCTTGCACCAACGGCCGCATCGAAGACCTGCGTGCCGCGGCCGAAATCCTGAAGGGCAAGAAGATCAAGGTGAAACGCGCGATGGTCGTTCCCGGCTCGGGCCTGGTGCGGGCGCAGGCCGAAGAAGAAGGCCTGGCGGACATCTTCAAGGAGGCCGGTTTCGAATGGCGCATGGCCGGCTGTTCGATGTGCCTGGCGATGAACCCCGACCAGCTGTCCGAGGGCGAGCGCTGCGCGTCGACCTCGAACCGCAACTTCGAAGGGCGGCAGGGCTACAAGGGCCGCACGCACCTGGTGTCGCCGGCCATGGCCGCCGCCGCCGCCGTTACCGGCAAACTGACCGACGTTCGGGAGATGATCTGATGGAAAAGTTCGAAAAACTGACGGGCATCGCGGCGCCCCTGCCGCTGGTGAACATCGACACCGACATGATCATCCCCAAGCAGTTCCTGAAAACGATCAAGCGGTCGGGGCTGGGCGTGAACCTGTTCGACGAGATGCGGTATGACCGCCAGGGCAACGAAATCCCCGATTTCGTCCTGAACAAGCCGCAATACCGCGAGGCCGAGATCCTGGTCGCCGGTGACAATTTCGGCTGTGGTTCGTCGCGCGAACACGCGCCATGGGCGCTCAAGGATTTCGGGATCAAATGCGTGATCTCGACCTCGTTCGCAGACATCTTCTACAACAACTGCTTCAAGAACGGCATCCTGCCCATCGTGCTGCCGCAAGAGGCGGTCGATGCGCTGATGAAGGACGCCGAAAAGGGATCGAACGCGCGGATGATCGTCGATCTCGAGGCGCAGACGGTGACCTCTTCGGATGGCGACGTGTTCACCTTCGAGGTGGACAGCTTCAAGAAGCATTGCCTGCTCAACGGGCTCGACGATATCGGGCTGACGATGGAAAAGGCTGGCGCGATCGACACCTTCGAAAGCCAGGCAAGCCAGGCCAGGCCCTGGGTCTGACAGGCCCTGCATGCCCCGGGAAAAACCCGGGGCATGCCGCACAGGCCACTTGTGCGCCTTTAACTTCCCCCCACAAGATATTGAGAATGAACGCGAGTTTAATCAACTCGCGGGTACAATTGATGCATTCCCGCACCAGTTTTTCCATGAAAAGGCCCAATTGATTAGCCCAATATAAGGGGCCGCTTGAGCACTGTGACGAAAGAAGGCAAGAATTGGGCAAGAATGAGGCAAACCGTCGGCACCGGCGGCGTCAAGTTGGAAAAAGGGCGCGGCAACGCATCGCGTCCAGCCAGGTTGAAGGGAACGGGCAGTGATTGTTCAACTGTTCAAAGCGCTTTTCCGCGCTGTGTTGGTGGCTGTGCTTGTGGCACTGCCGGCGCTTGCGCTGCCCAGCGCAAGCGACGATGGCCCGCAGATCGTGGTGCTGATCTCGATCATCATCGCCTTGCTAGTCTTTCTTGAATACAACAGCGCCTACCCCAGCTTCGTCGAGTTCCGCTATGCGCCGCCGATCAACCGCTTGCGGTTCGGTGCGCTGTTCCTGACCGTGGCGGTTCTCAGTGCCGTCTGCGCCGATGAAAACACCACCAGCACCATCGGCGCCATTGCGGCATCTCTCGCCGGGTTGATCGCTGGATTTCTGGACATTCCGTTTTCGCCAGTCCGGCTGATCGGTCTGATCCTGCCGGCCGATGCGCCTGCAACGCTGGTCGAAACCCTCAGAATTGCGGCGGGATTTGCGTATTTCGTTTCGCTCTGCATCGTCGGGCTCTTTTTCCTGCTGGTGCATGTGGCCGGCTGGCCCGCCCGCCACGGGGCGTTCAATGTCTGGATCAACCTGCCGCTTTTCGACCCAACGGCCGGCAGCGATGTCGTTACACGGCTCCGGCGCCATGGCTTGATTAACCTCGTGTTAGGTTTCCTGTTGCCATTCTTGCTTCCGGCGGTCGCAAAGGCTGCCTCCGGTATCGTCGATCCGATGATCCTGGAAAACGAACAAACGATGATCTGGGTCGTGTCGCTATGGGCCATTCTGCCGGCCAGCATGATGATCCGCGGGATTGCCATGAACCGCATCGCGCAGATGATCCTTCAGAAACGCGAACGCGCCTATGCGGCCGCCCAGGCCGCCGGCGACGGCGAGGCCGCTTCGGAAAACGACGAAGACAGCTATCAGCTGGTCTGATCGCGCTCTTGCTGTCCGTCTTTGGGCCGCTGGCCTGGGCCGGCGACACGCTGCGCATCGCCACCTACAACACCGAGCTTTCCCGCGACGGTCCGGGGCTTTTGCTGCGCGACATCCGCAACGGACGCGACCCGCAGGTCACGGCGGTCATCGAGGTGATCCGTGCGCTGGGCCCCGACATCCTGGTTTTGCAGAACTTCGATTTCGACGCCGGTCACGCGGCGGCCTCGGCCCTGCAGGGCGCGCTGGGTGCGGCGGGTCTGGATATGCCGCACATGTTTCTGCGCGCGCCGAACACCGGCCTGCCGACGGGTCTGGACATGGATGGCGATGGCCGCACCGGGCGTGCGGACGATGCGCAGGGCCATGGCGGGTTCCGGGGTCAGGGCGGTCTGCTGATCCTGTCACGCCTTCCGATAGATCACGCGGCAGCCCTGGATTTCACCGCCTTGCCATGGCGCGACCTGCCCGGCGCGACCCTGCCCACACGCAACGCCGCCCCGTTTCCGTCACCCGAGGCACAAGCGGCGCAACGCCTGTCATCGGTCGCGCATTGGGCCCTGCCGGTCGCAACGCCTGACGGGCCTCTCTGGGTTCTGGCCTTTCACGCCACGCCGCCCGTGTTCGACGGCCCCGAGGACCGCAACGGGTTACGCAATGCCGACGAAATCCGGTTTTGGCAGGTCTTGCTGGATGGCGGCTTGGGCCCTGCCCCGCAGGCGCGCTTTGTCATCGCCGGCAACGCGAACATAGACCCGGACCGGGGTGAGGGGCGGCGCGGCGCGATCCGGGCCCTCGTGAATGATCGGCGCGTGGCCCCGCTGACGCCAATGGGGCATGCGGGGGCGAACACGGTGGACTGGTCGGATATCGGGCTGGGCCAGCGGCGGGTCAGCTATGTCCTGCCGTCGAACGACCTGCGCATCGTGGCAAGCGGCGTGTTCTGGCCGCCACCGGACAACCCGCTGGCCGATGCCGTTGCCCGTGCCAGCCGCCACCGCCCGGTCTGGGCTGATATCGCCCTGTCCGGCGCGGATTAGCGCAGCGGCGCGATCGCCGCCGCAAGGGCAATGTCCAGCGGTGTCGGCACGAAATCGGGCAACAGCGCATCGAAGCGGCGGCCATCCATGCGGTGTGGAAGCGACCAGAGATACCGCATCTCGAACATCCCGCCCACGAAGGGCATGAAAGGCCGGGCCAGCCGCAGCATCCACCACGGGACCGGGCGCAGACGTATCTTGCGCCCCGTTACGCGGCCAAGCGCCGTCGCCATCTCCTGCCCCGTCAGCGTATAGCCGGGAAAGGGGATGTCGGCATAGACGGGCAAGCTGTCGCGCTGTTCCGCCAGGTCCAGAAACGCACGCGCCACATCGGGCAGATACGCCCAGGCATGCGGCACGTCCGTGGCCCCCGGGTAGCGCAGAACACCCTTGGCGACAGGCTTCGCCATCATCGCATCGAACCAGTTGCCGGACGCTTCGGTGTCCAGGAAATCCCCCGCCCGCAGAAGGATCGTCCTGACGCCCTCGTTCCGATAGGCGGCCTCCATCTCGGCGCGCAACCGGCCCAGCGGGTTGGTCGCGGCGTGCGGGGTGGATTCATCCCAGACCGGTCCGCTGCCATCCCCGAAAACATACACGTTCCCCGGCAGCAGAACGGTCGCTCCATGACGCAAGGCTGCGCGGCGGACCTGAGCATGCAGGGCCGGCATCTCGGCCGCCCATCGGTGATAGGGCGGGTTCCACCCCATCGCGATCACGTCGGCACCGGCGGCGGCGCTGTCCAGATTGTCTTTTGCGCGGTCGAATCCGCGCACTGTCCAGCCGGCGGCCGCGAACACATCGGAAATGTTGCGCCCAAAACGGCCGCTTGCCCCAAGCACAAGGATAGTTCCTGACATCTTGTCCTCCTTAATCCATTCGCCACGCTTATCGTTCATTCCCTTGCGAATGGATATTGACAGATTTTGGATATCCTCCATTCATTATTGAATGGCCAAAACGCTCAAGATCACCGACTGGTCGCTCATCCCCGCATTCCTGGCCGTGGCCGAAACCGGCACACTGTCGGGCGCGGCGCGCCTGCTCGGAAGTAGCCAGCCGACACTTGGCCGCCAGATACGCAGCCTCGAGGATCAGTTCGGCACCGCCCTGTTCATCCGCCACCCGCGCGGCCTGACCCTCAGCGAGGCCGGCCAGGCGCTGCTGCCCGCCGCGCGCAGCATGCAAGAGGCGGCCGGCCGCATGGCGCTGGCCGCCATGGGTCGGGACCATGCCCTGAAAGGCGTGGTGCGGATCACGGCCAGCCACATCGTGGCCCATTACATCCTGCCACCGATCCTGGCCCGCCTGCGGCGCGAAGAGCCCGAGATCACGATCGAACTTGTGCCGTCGGACAGCCCCGAGAACCTGCTGTTCCGCGAGGCCGACATCGCGCTGCGCATGTTCCGCAGCACGCAGCTCGATATCGTCACGCGGCATCTGGGCGATCTGCCCATCGCCATCTTCGCAAGTCGCGAATACCTCGACAGGCGCGGCCGCCCGCGCACGCCGGACGACCTGATGCAGCACGACCTGATCGGCTATGACCGGTCCGACCTGATCCTGCGCGGTATGCGCGAGGCCGGGTTCCCCGCCACGCGCGACTGGTTCGCCCTGCGTTGCGACGATCAGGCCGCCTGCGTGGAACTGGCGCGCGCTGGCTGCGGCATAGGTTTCGTGCAGCGCCACATCGCCGAGCGCGACCCGTCGCTGGAAATCATCGACCTGGGCATTGACCTTCCCACCCTGCCCGTCTGGCTGGCCGCACCGCAATCGACGCGCCGGACACCGCGCATCGCGCGCGTCTGGGACGTGCTGGCCGACGGGCTGGCGCCTTTGCTTTCTTGACCCTTCCGGCGCCGGGCGCTACGCCACGCGCAACGCTTTTGCAGACGAAGGACAGCAGAACATGACCAACCCATCGCTTCTTATCCTGCCCGGTGACGGGATCGGCCCCGAAGTCATGGCCGAAGTGCGCAAGATCATCGACTGGTACGGCGCCAAGCGCGACCTTGCCTTCGACGTGAGCGAAGGGCTTGTTGGCGGTGCCAGCTATGACGCGCATGGCACGCCGCTGACGGACGAGACGATGGAACAGGCGCAATCGGTCGATGCCGTCCTGCTGGGCGCCGTGGGCGGGCCGAAATACGACAACCTGGATTTCAGCGTGAAACCCGAACGTGGCCTGCTGCGCCTGCGCAAGGAAATGGACCTCTACGCCAACCTGCGCCCTGCGCAGTGCTTTGACGCGCTGGCCGATTTCTCGTCGCTGAAAAAGGACGTGGTCGCCGGGCTCGACATCATGATCGTGCGCGAACTGACCAGCGGCATCTATTTCGGCGAACCGCGCGGGATTTTCGAGGAAGGCAACGAACGCGTGGGCATCAACACCCAGCGTTACACCGAATCCGAGATCGAGCGCGTCGCGCGTTCGGCCTTCGAACTGGCCCGCCGGCGTGGCAACAAGGTCTGTTCGATGGAAAAGGCCAACGTGATGGAATCGGGCATCCTGTGGCGCGAAGTGGTGCAAAAGGTCCATGACGAGGAATACCCGGACGTGGAGCTCAGCCACATGTATGCCGACGCCGGCGCCATGCAGCTTTGCCGCTGGCCCAAGCAGTTCGACGTGATCGTCACCGACAACCTCTTTGGCGACCTGCTGTCGGATGCCGCCGCGATGCTGACCGGCAGCCTTGGAATGCTGCCTTCGGCCAGCCTGGGCGCCCCGATGGCCAATGGCCGGCCCAAGGCGCTGTATGAACCGGTACACGGTTCTGCCCCCGATATCGCGGGCCAGGGCAAGGCGAATCCCATCGCCTGCATCCTTAGCTTCGCTATGGCGCTGCGCTATTCCTTCGATATGGGCGACGAGGCGGACCGGCTGGAAAAGGCCGTCGAAAAGGTGCTGGCCGATGGCGTGCGCACGGCCGACCTGCTGGGCGAAGAAGGCGTGACCCCTGTTTCGACATCGGAAATGGGCGATGCGATCGTCGCCGCGCTGGACGCCAGCGTCTGATCAATCCCGGTCCGCGGCCCTTTCGGGGGCCGCGGACAACCCCTCGCGCGCCTGCGCCTGGTAGTCGGCCACACGCACCGCGTGATGCAGGGTGCGCAGCAGCCACCGCATCGCATCGGTATGCGAAAACACATCAGCCAAGGAATAAAGCCCGGCATGTTCGCCCAGCAGCAGGCCCCGGCGATGCCGTGCCTGCCGGTGATCCAGAAGCGCCTGCAGGCGGGCCAGCCGGGCGGCCTCCTGCGTCGACGGCCCCTCGCCCAGACGCCTGAGGCAGGCACCGATCGCCAACGCCGGTCGGCGCAGCGCACGGTCATCCATCAGCGCCGTGAAATAGCCCCGGCTTTCCACCCGTGCGCGCATCCGCACCAGATGGTCGAGCTGGTGCAGCAACGCGGAATAGACAGCTTCGGCCGATTTGCGCCCCTCTGGCAGGCGTATGTTCTGCAGGAAGTTCCGCAGCTCTTCGACCGCGGTGTCACAGGGCCCCAGCGCGGAAAGCCCCCGGAAATCGGGATGCCCGGCCAGCGCCCCGCCAAGCGCACCGAAGAGCCGCGCCGCGATCTTGTCCGCCGCCACCTGCGCGGCGACCAGCGCGGTCTCGGGGTCGCGCAGCATCGAACGGTCCAGGCTGACCAGGGGCGGCTCTTTCCGTTCCGGCACCAACCGCGCGACAAAGTCCGCAAACCGCGCGGTTAGAGGCAGGAACATCGCGACGCCCAGCACGTTGAATCCGGTGTGCATCGCCAGAAGGATCGTCATCGCATCATGATCCGCGCCGAAATCGGTGATCCAGCCCGCAGCCAGCCAGACCACCGGAAAGGCCACCGCAAACGTTCCGATATTGAACAGCAGGTTGGCCACGGCCGTCTGCCGCATCGGTTTCGATCCGCCGACCGATGCAAGGATCGCGGTAAAGGTCGTGCCGACATTCATTCCCAGAACGATCGCCGCCGCCTGGATCAACGCCAGCGCCCCGCTGTCGAGCAACACCAGGGCAAGCGCCAATGCCGCGCTGGACGATTGCATGAGCACCGTCACCGCGACCCCCAGGCCCGCCAGAAACAGCAACCCGGCCAGGGTTGGTCCGGGCAGCCGTTCGGGCGTCAACTGTTCGGTCAGGTCTGCCGCGCCGTTCTGCATCAGCGCCAGGGCGACCAGCAACAGGCACAGCCCCGCCGCCACGCGTCCGGCCCGCGCCACCGCGCCGCGGCCCAGCAGGACCATCAGGCTGGCGGGCAAAAGAGCCGCCATCGCGACCGCATCGAGCTGCAGCTTGAACCCCAGGATCGACACAAGCCATCCGGTGGCCGTGGTGCCGATATTCGCGCCGAATATCACACCCAGCGCCTGCGGCATCGACAACAGGCCCGCCCCGACGAATCCGACGGTCATGACCGTCGTGGCGCTGGACGACTGGATGATCGCGGTCGCCCCGGCCCCGGTCAGGACACCGCGCATCGGGGTCGTGGTAAAACGTGCAAGAACCGCCCGCAGATCGCGGCCCGCCGCATCGCGCAACGCGGCCGTCATGACCTCCATTCCCAGAAGGAACATGCCCACACCGCCAATCAGGGAAAGAACGTGATCCATCGGCCCCTTGTCCCGGCACGGGCCGATCTTGCCCTTGGCCGTGCCCGTGCGCAAGGCGCGACAGGGCCCGTGCATTTCCTGCGCGTTAGCCCTTGCAAATCGCGCAAGGCAGCGGTAATGCACGCGCCACGGTCGGAGTGTAGCTCAGCCTGGTAGAGCACTGTCTTCGGGAGGCAGGGGCCGGAGGTTCGAATCCTCTCACTCCGACCAGATAATCCAAAAAATCCCTGCAATAGCCCGGCGCGTTTTCGCGCCCGGAAAAAATTTTCACCTTCCTGTGATCCGGCCAAGGCATGCCGGCGTATACACTGTAAACCAAAATTTACACAGGGAGAGAGGAAATGTCAGGTGCGCTTAACAGAATGATGTCCGATTTCCGGCGCCGCCAACGTGTACGCCATGCGATGTTCGACCATCTGGGGATCGACATCACCGATGAACAGGCCCCCGCCCATTTCGACGAATTGCGCGACACGCTGGTTGCCTGCAACCGATGCAACTGCACCGACACCTGCGCACGCTGGATCGCGCAGGGGCATCCCGGCACGCCGCATTTCTGCCGCGCGCGCACGGCGTTTCAAAAACTCGAACTTGCCTCGGCGGCACGGCCGCGCCTGCGCGAAGCGGCCGAATAGGCGCCCCCGGCCACCTGCGTCAATTGCAGCCCCGAGACAGAGCCGCGCAACAGCTTTCGATCTGACACAGATCAAGGCGCAAGTATTGTTGAATTGCTAATGTATGTTTCACGGGAACGCGCCTGTGCAAACAATACATGAGGCCCGCCATGATGCGCCTTGCTTCTATTCTCTATTCGCTCATCAGCACCACGCTGGCAGGAAGTCTTATCATCGTGTCGCTCGTGGCCGGGTACACGACGCTTCAGCCGATCCTGATCGCCGCGGCTGCGGGGTTTGCGCTTGCCTTGCCCATGTCTTGGGCCGTGGCGCGCCAGCTTTACAACAACGCCTGACCTGTCACCCCGCCGCCGTCACGGTCAGCCAGTGGCTGACGGCGGCTTCGAATTCGCGTGGTTTCTCGGCGTGGAGCCAATGGCCCGCGCCGGGTATCTTGGCAAATTGCGCGCGCGGGAACAGTTCCTTGATCCGCGGGCGGTAGGCCCGGTCGACATAGTGCGAATCCGCCCCGGACAAAAACAGGGTCGGACCGTCGAACTGCGCGTCGATCTGCGGAAAGGACAGGATTTTCGGCATCTCGGCCGCAAGCACATCGAGGTTCAGCCGCCAGCGCCGGTTCGCCACATCCAGCGACTGCAGAAAGAACGCCTGCAATTGCGGATCGTCGACGCCCCCGAGTTGTTCCAGCGCGTCCGAGCGTTTCTGAACCCTCGAAAGATCCACGGCCTTCATCGCCTCGATGTACTGAATTTGCGAATGATCATACGCCACCGGCGCGATGTCGGCGACGATCAGGCGGCGCAGTTTTTCGGGATGGGTCAATGCCAGCGTCATCGCGGTTTTGCCGCCCATGGAATGGCCCAGAACGTCCCACGCCCCGCCCAGATGGCCGATGACTTCGGCCAGGTCGTTGGCCATGTCCTCGTAGCCATGGGTGTCGAACCACGGGCTGTCGCCATGATTCCGCATATCGACGGCGACGACGGGCCGGTCTTCGGACAGACGCTTTGCGATCTCGCCCCAGTTCCGCGCCGACCCATAAAGCCCGTGCGCAATCAAAAGGCCCGGACCTGCCTGCATGTTTCCATGGGTGATGTAGTTCAGCATCGTTGCTCCCTTGGCGTTTGACCCCGGCCGGAACGCGTTCTAGCCTGCCCGGCGGAGAGACGCCGATGGATTCCAAAGACCTTTCGCGCAAGACTGCGCATCTGAACGCATTGCTGGAGCAAAAGCTGGGCCTGCGCAAGGGGACGCTCGGGCACCGCGCCAACAAGGCCGGGCGCCTTTTGCCGGGATGGGTGCGGCGCAACCTGCGCCAGCTGGATGAAGCCGCGCAGATGTCGGAAAACCCCAAGCTGGCCCGCATGATGGACACCAGCGCACTGGACCGCGCTTATTCGACGGCTCTGGATTACCTCAAGACCATCAACCCGAAAGAGCGTCGCAAGGACTGGTGGCTCAGCCTTGCGAGCAGCATGGCATTCAACCTGTTGCTGCTGGCGGCGATCATCCTCGGCCTGCTGCGTTGGCAGGGCATAATCTGAGGCCGAGCGTCCTCTTGCGATGAATATTCCGGGGGAAGTCACCGCTTGTGGCGACGGGGGGCAAAGCCCCCCGCCCTGGCGCGCCCATGTGGGCGCACAACCGGTCAGATGTTAGGATAGATCGGGAATTTCTTGCACAATGCCTCGACCTCGGCCTTCACCTTGGCTTCGACCTCGGCATTGCCGTCCTCGCCATTGGCGGCCAGCCCGTCCACGACCTCGACGATCCAGTCGGCGATCTGGCGGAACTCGGCCTCGCCAAAGCCGCGGGTGGTGCCGGCGGGCGTGCCCAGGCGCACACCGCTGGTGACGGTGGGCTTTTCGGGGTCGAACGGGATGCCGTTCTTGTTGCAGGTGATGTGCGCGCGCTCCAGCGCGGCTTCGGTCGCGTTGCCCTTGACGCCCTTGGGCCGCAGGTCGACCAGCATCACATGGCTGTCGGTGCCGCCGGTGACGATGTCCAGGCCGCCCTTCATAAGCTGGTCGGCCAGCGCCTGGGCGTTTTTCACGACCTGCTGCTGATAAGCCTTGAATTCGGGACGCAGCGCCTCGCCAAAGGCCACGGCCTTGGCCGCGATCACGTGCATCAGCGGGCCGCCCTGAATGCCGGGGAAGATCGCGCTGTTGATCTTTTTCGCGATCGCCTCGTCATTGGTCAGGATCATGCCGCCGCGCGGGCCACGCAGGGTCTTGTGGGTGGTGGTGGTCACGACATGGGCATGCGGGAACGGGTTGGGATAGACGCCCGCCGCGATGAGGCCCGCGAAATGCGCGACATCGGCCAGAACGATCGCGCCCACGGTGTCGGCGATTTCGCGGATCTTGGCAAAGTCGATCACCCGCGGGATGGCCGAACCGCCCGCGATGATCATCTTGGGCTTGTGCTCGGCGGTCAGCGCGGCGATCTGGTCGTAATCGATCAGGCTGTCCTGCTGGCGCACCCCGTATTGCACGGCATTGAACCACTTGCCCGATTGGTTGGGCTTGGCGCCGTGGGTCAGGTGCCCGCCGGCATCCAGCGACATCCCGAGGATCGTGTCGCCCGGCTGCAGCAGCGCGGTATAGACGCCCTGGTTGGCCTGGCTTCCCGAGTTGGGCTGCACATTTGCGAATTCACAGCCGAAAAGCTGCTTGGCGCGGTCGATGGCAAGGTTCTCGGCCACGTCGACGAACTGGCAGCCGCCGTAATACCGCCGGCCCGGGTACCCTTCGGCGTATTTGTTCGTCATGACCGAGCCCTGGGCCTCCATCACGGCGGCCGAAACGATGTTTTCCGAGGCGATCAATTCGATCTCGTGGCGCTGGCGGCCAAGCTCGTCGGTGATCGACTTGAAAAGCTCGGGGTCGCGCGAGGCGAGGGATTCGGTGAAGAAACCGGTGTCAGACATCAAGGGCTCCGTTGCGGTGAAATCCAAAGGAATGGTTTGGGCGTTGTCCTAAAGTAAACCCCGCCCCACGGAAAGTGCCGAATGCGACGCAGGCGCATGCACATGCGGCGGGGCTGGTTATGTTGCGAAGTTTGTGTTTCTTTCGGAACCGAATTCAGCCCTTCGGAAACGGGATTTCCGCCAGATGACGCTTTCCATCGCCTTTACGGCCAGCGATGCGCCCAGCGCGCAAACCGCGCGTGCGGCCCTGGTGGCGCGCTACGGCGATGCGCCCGAAGACAGCGCCGACGTGATCGTCGCATTGGGCGGCGACGGTTTCATGCTGCAGACACTGCACCGCACGCAGGCCCTGGATGCGCCGGTTTACGGCATGAACCGGGGCACGGTGGGTTTTCTGATGAACGCCTTTCACGAAAGCGACCTGATCGAGAGGCTGCAGGAAGCACAGGAAGAAGTGCTGAACCCCCTACGCATGCGCGCGACACGCATGGACGGATCGGTGCACGAGGCCCTGGCGATCAACGAAGTGTCGCTGCTGCGGCAAGGCCCGCAGGCCGCCAAGCTGAAGATCACCGTCGATGGCCGGTTGCGGATGGAGGAACTCGTCTGCGACGGCGCGCTGGTGTCCACGCCGGCCGGATCGACCGCCTACAATTATTCGGCACATGGGCCGATCCTGCCGATCGGCTCGGACGTGCTGGCCCTGACGGCGATCGCGCCGTTCCGGCCCCGCCGCTGGCGCGGGGCGCTTTTGCCCAAGACCGCCCATGTGCGCATCGACGTCACCGACCCCGAGAAACGGCCGGTGATGGCGGATGCGGATTCGCGGTCGGTGCGCGATGTCGTTTCGGTGGAAATCCAGAGCGCACCGGAGGTCGCGCACCGGATATTGTTCGATCCCGGCCACGGCCTGGAAGAGCGGCTGATCCGGGAGCAGTTCGTCTGACGAAAGGGGATTGCGCGCCCTTGCGGGCGCGCCGGGTTGGGGGGCTTTGCCCCCCGCCGCCGCAAGCGGCGCCTCCCCCCAGGATATTTTCGGAAAGAGAAAACGCTGATGCGCGTTATTTCAGACGGTTTCGCGTAGCCGGTCGAACACCGCGCGGTTCGCGCATCCGGGCGGCACCTCGGCGTCGGCGCCCTGTTTGTTCGCATCCAGCCAATGTTCACAGCCTTCGGTCCATTGGCAGCCCCGGCAGCGGGTCACCATTGCCGACCAGTCTTCGGGGGAAAGCCGCCCGTCGCGGCGGGCCTGCGCCAGATCGACGCCGGTGCTGCGCGCCATGTCCTGAACCAGCCAGAAATGCTTGATCGGATTGCCGAGACTGTGCATTGCGCCCTCCCCTGCTGAGACGTTGCCAAGGTTAGGCCTTCGGTCGGGCCGCAGCCTTGATCCTGATCAATCGCCCGCGCGCCACTGTGCAAGGAAGGCCTCCACGCAGCTTTGCACATGGCGGAACCGGTCGCCGCCCAGGTGCTTGCCCCCATACCAGCGCGTGACCACGACGATCACGTCGTGCAGCCCTTCGCGTTCGAGCATCCGCAGGATCACCATGCCGGCGCCCGCCTCGCCGTCATCGCCCTTGAGCTGGGTGCCGTCCGCCAGGATCAGCCCCCAGCTGTTATGCGTGGCCTTGGCGAATTTCTTTTTACGCTTCAATTCCTTGATGAATGCGGCTGCGTCATCCGCATCCCGCGCCGCGCCGCCCGAGACCGCATAGCGCGAACCGCGATCGCTCAGGACGTTGGGCAGGACCAGCATGGTCAGGTTTCTCCTACTGTTGCGGATGGGCCGGACATGTATGATCGCGGTGTTTTCAGCACGGCGGCAGGTTTTCAAGTCGCCTTTGTCACTTTTGTACGGGTATTTGATATGTTCGATTTTTCCGCGGTCCGTTTCCCGGACCTTGTCGGCGTCGCCGGCTGCGCGCTCTATATCCTCAATTACAGCCTTCTGACGGTGCGCCGGATGTATGGCGATTCGCTGGCCTATTTCGGGGTGAACCTGGCGGCGGCGGCTTGTGTTCTGTTCAGCCTTGCAGGCAACTTCAACCTTGCCGCGGCCGTGATCCAGTGTTTCTGGATACTCGCGTCGCTTCTGGCCATCGGCATCCGGCTGGCGCGCAGCCGCGGCCCCGGCTGGGAAGACGGCTAGAGCCTTGCCGCCGTTTCGCGCACGGCCTGGATGCGTTGCGCATTGGGCGGATGGGTGCCGAGGAACCGGTTTCCGGGGTCGGGGATACGGGTAAAGAACTCGGCCCCGCGCAGCGGGTCGTATCCTGCCCTTTTGGTGATGATGGTGCCGAGGCGGTCGGCCTCCAGCTCGAATTCCTTGGAATAGGTGCGCGCGCCAACGGCCGCACCCAGTTCCTGCGCGCTGCGCACGCCGCTTTCGTTGGCCCCGGTCAGCGTGGCCAACCCCGCAAAGATCACGGCGCCGGCGGCGGCGGCCTGCCTTTGCCGGTCAAGGTGCCCGGCGATATGGTGTGCGGCCTCGTGCCCCATGACAAAGGCCAGCTCGTCGGCGTTGCGCGCCTCGGCGATCAGCCCGAGATTGAAGGCGATCACCGGGCGCCCGTTCGCATCCAGCGTCTGGAAGGCGTTGGGCGGCTGGCCGGGGCGGTCGTCGACGACGATCTGGAAATCGCAATTCGCCCCCGGCGCGACGCGGCGGCATTCGCGCTCGGCCACGGGTTCGACGGTTTCCACGACCTCGATGAACTGCCGCGCGGCGGTGCGCGCGGATTGCGGCGGCGGCACCGCGCCGGTCGGCTGCGCGGCCGGAACCGGCGCCCCGGTCGTGACGCATCCCGCAAGGCCCATCGCGGCCATCAGGATCAGGGCCAGTGCGCGCATCGTCTTCCTTTCGTAACGCGGATACGGGTTTGTTTTAACATGCCAGTGCCGCGCCGCCAGACCGATCACGCGCTGTTGAATCGCTTGCGCTGGCGAAATCCCGCCATAGACTGGCCTCATGTTCAGCATCGAGCACGAATTTGACGCCACCGTTGTCACCCTCGTGGACGAGGGCGCGGCACCATTGCAGGAAGACATCGTCATCAACGCCTTCGAGGAATGCGTGACGGTGGAACAATACGACGCGCGCACCGACCAGATGCAAAAGATCACACTGTCGATTTCACAGCTCAAGGATCTGGCGGCGGCGCTGAACCTGCCCGAAGGGATCTATTCGCGCGTGCGCAAATAGGCGCCCAGATCAATCCAGCCGGAACAGCTTGTCGCGCGAGGTCTGCCCGCGCATCAGCGTCAGGCGCGATTTCGCGACCCCAAGCGCCTTGGCCAGCAGTTTCTGCACTGCCGCGTTCGCCTTGCCGTCCTCGGGCGGGGTGGTGACATAGACCCGCAGCGCATCGCCTTCGGCCACGATACGGTCGCGCGACGCCTTGGGCGTCACGCGCAGGGCGAATTCGGCGCCCGGACGGGCGAGATGCGACAGGTCGGGCAGATCATTGGCCATCCGCCGAGCATGGACAATTCCGCGCCGGACTTGAATAGTCCGCGACAACCGCGACTGGCAGGAGACGCACGATGACCACAGGCTTTTTCCACGACGAACGGTGTTTCTGGCACTCGGGCGGCAATTACGCACTGACATTGCCCGTGGGTGACCTCGTGCAGCCGCTGGCGGCGGGCGGGCTGCCCGAAAGCCCCGAAACCAAGCGGCGGCTGAAAAACCTGATGGAGGTGACGGGCCTTTTGTCGGAATTGACCGTCGCTTCGGCGCCCGAGGCCACGCGCGACGACCTTCTGCGCATTCACCCCGACAGCTATCTTGATGAATTCAAGGAAAAATCCGACGCCGGCGGGGGCGAGATGGGGCCGCGCACGCCGTTCGGAAAAGGGGCTTACGAAATCGCGGCGCTGTCGGCGGGATTGTCCAAGGCCGCGCTGCTGGCCGTGATGCAGGGCAAGATGGACAACGCCTATGCGCTGTCGCGCCCGCCGGGGCATCACTGCCTGCCCGACTGGCCCAACGGGTTCTGCCTGCTGGCCAATATCCCCATCGCGATCGAAGCCGCCCGCGCCCAGGGGCTGCTGGGCCGTGTCGCGATCGTCGACTGGGACGTGCATCACGGCAACGGCGCCGAGGCGATCTATTACGACCGCGACGACACGCTGACGATCTCGGTGCATCAGGAGTTCAACTATCCCATCGACGGCGGCGCGATCACGGATCGCGGCCGCGGTGCGGGCGACGGGTTCAACATGAACATCCCGCTGCCGCCGGGCGTCGGCCATGATGGCTACCTTGCGGTGATGGACCGGATCATCACACCCGCGCTGGAACGGTTCCGCCCCGAGGCGATCATCGTCGCCTGCGGATATGACGCGTCCATCTTCGACCCGTTGGGGCGGATGGCCTGCAGCGCCGACACGTTCCGGCTGATGACGCGGCGGATCAAGGAAACCGCCGCGCGGCTATGCGGCGGCAAGCTGCTGTTGGTGCATGAGGGCGGATATTCCGAGGCCTACGTTCCCTTTTGCGGTCACGCCACGATCGCCGAGCTTGCCGGCAGCGCGACCGACGCGCCCGATCCGCTGGCCCACACGATGGAGCGGCGCCAGCCCAACGCCCGGACGGCTGCGTTTTTCGACGACCTGATCGGGGAAATGGCGCAGGAATTGCTGGCCAACCCTTGAACCCCGCGCGCGGCTGACCGACATAACACCGCAACCAGAAAGGATTTTCATGCCCGATCCCAATCCCCATGCGCTGGAGTTCCTGCTGTCGCGGCGCTCGCGCCCGGCCAAGACGCTGGTGCCTCCTGTTCCAGACCGCGACACGCTGACCACGTTGCTGACGGCCGCCGCGCGCACGCCCGATCACGGCAAGCTGGAACCGTGGCGGTTCATCGTGCTGGAACGCGCGGCGCTGGAACGGCTGGCGGGGTTGGCGCGCGAACGGGCTGCCGCTTTGGGCCATGACGCCGAAAAGGCGGACAAGGGCGCCAGCCAGTTCGAACAGGGCAACCTGGCCGTGGCCGTGATCGAGGTGCAAAAGCCCAGCGAAAAGATCCCCGCGCTGGAACAGACATACTCGGCCGGTGCGGCCTGCCTGGCGCTGTTGAACGCGGCCCTGGCCGCGGGCTGGGGCGCCAACTGGCTGTCTGGATGGCCCAGCCACGACCGCACCTTCATGGCCAGTGGCCTGGGGCTGAGCGAAAACGAACGCATCGCGGGCTTCGTCCATATCGGAACGGAAACCAGCGCGCCGCCCGAACGCCCCCGCCCCGACCTGGACAGGATCGTGACATGGATATCGGACTGATCCTTTCGGCCTTTCAGCGCACTCTGGGCCAGGTGCATGACCGCCGTTTCCTGCGGGTGCTGGCGCTTGGCGTCGGCCTGACCTTTGCGCTGCTGGTAGCGGCCTATGCCGCCGTGTTGTGGCTGCTGCAGACGATGATGGGCCCCGAGGCGACGCTGCCGCTGATCGGGACGGTGACCTGGCTGGACGACCTTGTGGGGTGGTCGAGCCTGCTGCTGATGCTGATCCTGTCGGTTTTCCTGATGATCCCGGTCGCGTCGGCCATCACGTCGCTGTTTCTGGAAACAGTGGCGGACGCTGTCGAGGACCGCCATTACCCGACCCTGCCCGACGTGCCGCCGGTGCCGTTTGGCGATGCGCTGCGCGATACGGTCAACTTCCTTGGTGTCCTGATCGCGGCGAACACGCTGGCGCTGTTCGTCTATGCCTTTGTTTTCTGGATACCTTTTGCCCCGCTGATACTTTTCTGGGGGTTGAACGGGTTCCTTCTGGGGCGGGAATATTTCACCCTCGCCGCGATGCGCCGCGAGGGGCGCGCAGGCGCGAAGGAGCTGCGCCGCAGGCATGCGATGACGATATGGGCGGCTGGGTTCCTGATGGCGATCCCGCTGACGATCCCGATCATGAACCTGCTGATCCCGATCCTGGGCGCGGCCACCTTCACCCACATCTATCACGGTGTGAAATCGCGCGGTTCCTGACCGGAACCGCGCGGTCTTGCGCTACCCCTGTTCGGACACCGGCGGCATCAGGTGGCGCCAGTCGATATCGCGCACGGTGATCGTGCCGGTCAGGATGATCGAGGCGATGATCGCCCACAGGACGCCCGCGACGATGGTCGTGATGATCGCCTTTTTCTTGAGGTTGTGAACCTCGGGGCTGGATGCGTGGGTTCCGGGCACGATCTCGCCCACATCGCCCTGCGTCTTGAGCCGGATCGGAATTGCGATCAGGAAGGTGAGAAACCACAAGACCGCGTAAAGGACGATGCCTGAGGTGATACCCATCAGACCTGCTCCAGTTCCGTCAGCGTGCCGTTCATGTCCTTGGGGTGCAGGAACAGAACCGGTTTGCCATGCGCGCCTATCTTGGGCTCGCCATCGCCGAGAACGCGCAGACCCGCCTCTTTCAGCTTGTCGCGCGCGGCGATGATGTCTTCGACCTCGTAGCAGACATGGTGGATGCCGCCCGAGGGGTTCTTTTCCAGAAAGCCCTGGATCGGTGAGTTCTCGCCCAGCGGATAGAGCAGCTCGATCTTGGTGTTGGGCAGTTCGATGAACACCACGGTCACGCCGTGATCGGGTTCGTCCTGGGGCGCTCCGACCTTGGCGCCAAGCGCATCGCGGTATTGCGCCGAGGCGGCCTCGAGATCGGGCACGGCAATGGCGACATGGTTCAGACGTCCGATCATGGCGGTCTCCTTTTCGGGTCGTGTTCGCGTTTCGCCTGTTATGGGGGCGCGAAAGCCCAAGGGCAAGCGACAGGGCGCCGCAATCCACGCCTTAACCGCACGTTAGCCAACTGGCGGCATGGTGAGTCGCGTCGTCGCTGCCAAAGAGGATCGCTTGCCATGGATGATCGCCATTTTCTGCCCGCTGCACCGCTGCCCAGCGCCAACCGCCCGCTTTTGGGGCTGACCGTTCTTGTGGTCGAAGACAGCGTTTTCGCGTGCGAGGCCCTGCGCCTGATGTGCCTGCGGTCGGGGGCGCGGCTGCGGCGGGCCGATTGCCTGCGCTCGGCGCGGCGTCATCTGCAGGTCTACCGCCCTTCGGCTGTGATCGTCGATCTTGGCCTGCCCGACGGGCCGGGCACCGAACTGATCGACGAGCTGAACCGCGCCCGTCCCCGCGTCGGCGTCATCCTTGCCACCAGCGGCGATGAAATGGCCCGCGCCACGGCAAGTGCGGCCGGGGCGGACGGGTTCCTGCCCAAGCCGCTGAATTCGCTTGCCAAGTTCCAGGACGCGTTCCTGAGCCGCCTGCCCGCCGACAGGCAACCCGCCGGCCCCCGTCTGCTGCGCGATCAGGTCATCGAACCCGATCTCGCGGCATTCCGCGACGACATGGCCCATGCCGCCGACATCCTTGAGGATGACATCAGCGACAGCATGCTGGACTATGCGCTGCAGTTCCTGCACGGCGTCGCGCTGAGTGCGGGCGACGGTGCATTGATGCAGGCAAGCCAATCGCTGGCCCGTGCCCGCAGCGAAGGAACCGTGACGCATGCCGGGCGCGCCCATCTTGCGGGCCTCGTGCATGACCGGCTGAGGGACCGGGTCGCGATCTGACGCGCGGTCCTATTTTGCCGATAGCGCGGGATCGCTGCTGATGCGCACAAGCCGGGTCAGATCGGACAGGCGTTCGCGTTGGCGGCCATCGGCATCGAAATTGCGGGGCGCCAACCAGACCTCGAACGCCTCTTTCAGGGCGGGCCAGTCGCCATCGGTCGCGGCGAACCAGGCGGTGTCGCGATTGCGGCCCTTGACGATCATGTGCTGGCGGAAAACCCCTTCGAAACTCAACCCAAGTCGCTGCGCCGCCCGCCGTGACGGCATGTTCCCGGCATCGCATTTCCATTCGAACCGCCGATACCCGCCGTCGAAGGCCCAGCCCATCATCAGGTAGAACGCCTCGGTCGCGGCGCGGGTGCCCTGGAGCGCAGGCGACAGGTTGATATGGCCAAGCTCGATCACGCCCATCGCGGGCGTGATGCGCAGGAACGAGGCGACACCGCCGAAAACGCCGGTTTCGCGGGTCTGGATCGCGTAGAAAAGCGGGTCGCTGCCCGCAGCGGCATCGCGCATCCAGCGGTGATACTGCGCCGCGGACCCGAAGGGGCCGTATGGCAGGTAATCCCACACGCTGTCATGCCCGTCGAATTCGCGAAACATCAGCGCCGCGTGGCGATCGGCATCAAGCCGTTCCAGCCGCGCGTAACGCCCCTCCAGCGCCGACCCGTCCGGCGCCGGCGGCGCCTGCCATCCCGCCAGCCTGTCCCCTTGTGCGGTCATGGCCGCCTCCGTCCCCGTTACTGTCGTGCGCGAGAGTGGCACGAAGACCGCGGTCGGGAAAGCCCTGTCCGCCGGGGATCAGTCCTGCGGGATCACCCGCAGGTTCAGTTCCATCAGCTGGTCGCTGGTGGGTTCGCTCGGGGCGCCCATCATCAGGTCTTCGGCGCGCTGGTTCATCGGGAACATGATGACCTCGCGGATGTTCTGTTCGTCGGCCAGAAGCATCACGATGCGGTCGATGCCCGCAGCACAACCACCGTGCGGCGGGGCGCCGAACTGGAACGCGTTGACCATGCCGCCGAAGCGCTTGCGCACTTCGTCCTCGCCATAGCCGGCGAGTTCGAACGCCTTGATCATGATGTCGAGTTTGTGGTTTCGGATCGCCCCCGAAATCAGCTCGTACCCGTTGCAGGCCAGGTCATATTGATAACCCAGCACATCGAGCGGGTCGCCCGACAGCGCATCGAGCCCGCCCTGCGGCATCGAGAACGGGTTGTGGCTGAAATCGATCTCGCCGGTTTCCTCGTCCTTTTCGTACATCGGGAAATCGACGATCCACGCAAAGGCGAAACGGTCCTTGTCGGTCAGGCCCAGTTCTTCGCCGATCACGTCGCGGGCCTTGCCGGCGACGCGTTCGAAACTGGCGGGTTTGCCGCCGAGGAAGAATGCCGCGTCGCCCTTGCCCAGGCCAAGCTGCTGGCGGATCGCCTCGGTGCGTTCGGGGCCGATATTCTTGGCCAGCGGGCCGGCCGCTTCCATCCCGTTTTCGCCATCGCGCCAGAAGATATAGCCCATGCCCGGCAGGCCCTCTTTCTGGGCAAAGCTGTTCATGCGGTCGCAGAACTTGCGGCTGCCGCCGCCCGGCGCGGGGATGGCGCGGATTTCGGTGCCGTCCTGTTCCAGCAGCTTGGCGAAGATGGCGAAACCGCTGCCGCGGAAATGTTCGGAACAATCCTGCATCTTGATCGGGTTGCGCAGGTCGGGCTTGTCGGTGCCATACCACAGCGCCGCATCCTTGTAGGAAATCTGCGGCCAGTGCTTGTCGACCTTCCGGCCGCCGCCGAATTCCTCGAAGATGCCTTCGATCACCGGCTGGATCGTGTCGAACACGTCCTGCTGTTCGACAAAGGACATTTCCATGTCGAGCTGGTAGAAATCGGTGGGCGAGCGGTCGGCACGCGGGTCTTCGTCGCGGAAACAGGGCGCGATCTGGAAATAGCGGTCAAAGCCCGACACCATGATCAGCTGCTTGAACAGCTGCGGCGCCTGCGGCAGCGCATAGAACTTGCCCGGATGCAGGCGCGACGGCACCAGGAAATCGCGCGCGCCTTCGGGCGACGAGGCCGTGATGATCGGCGTCTGGTATTCGCGGAACTTCTGATCCCACATCCGGCGCCGGATCGAGGCCACCACATCCGAGCGCAGTTTCATGTTGTTCTGCATCTCTTCGCGGCGCAGGTCGAGATAGCGATAGCGCAGGCGCGTTTCCTCGGGGTATTCCTGATCGCCGAACACCATCAGCGGCAATTCGTTCGCGGCACCCAGAACCTCGAGTCCGCGGATATAGACCTCGATTTCGCCGGTGGGCAGCTTGGCGTTGATCAGTTCAGGATCGCGGGCCTTCACCGTGCCGTCGATGCGGATGCACCATTCCGACCGGACCTTTTCGACCTCGTTGAAGACGGGGCTGTCGGGGTCGCACAACACCTGCGTGACGCCGTAATGATCGCGCAGGTCGATGAACAGCACGCCGCCGTGGTCGCGCACGCGATGAACCCAGCCCGACAGGCGGACGGTTTCACCAACGTTCTGCTTGGTCAGTTCGGCGCAGGTATGGCTGCGATAAGCGTGCATGATGGGTATCCCTTGGCGGATGTTTCGCGGTTCGCGCCGATACACCTTGCTTGGACCGGGAAGTCAAGGTGCCTGCCCGTTTTGCGGGCAGATCGGCGCCGCCTGCGCCCCGTTATCGACCGGATTCTTTACAGAATCCAATTCTGAGGTAAGATTTCTTTCACGAGCGGTCCGGGCGCACCCGGAAAAGGGACGGTTTTCGCCCGGTTGGCAGGTTCCAACTCGAACGGTCAAAGTGCCCGTCCGGCACGGCGACAAGGGGGTGAACCATGTGGAACACGGCTTTGGACCGGGTGTTGTCGCATCTGGTGCGGCAAGGTGAGTTGAGTGTCACTTATCCCGATGGCAGCGTCCGGCGCTATGGCAACGGCGCGCCGCGGAGTTCCGTACATCTGAAATCGCCCTCGCTGCCAAGGCGGCTGGTGCTGACGCCGCAAATGGCCCTGGGCGAAGGCTATATGGACGGCGAATTGACGATCGACGGCGACGACCTGCGCGGTTTCATGGACCTGATCGTGCGCAACGCCGCGCTGAACGGGCTGCCGGGGCCGCAACGGCTGTTCGAGATTCTGCGGCGCATGGGCCGGCGGCTGGCGCAGTTCAACCCGGCGCCCCGGTCACGCCGCAACGTGGCGCATCACTATGACCTTTCGGGCGAGTTGTATGACCTGTTTCTCGACGCAGACCGGCAATATTCGTGCGCCTATTACCCCCGCCCCGACATGACGCTGGAAGAGGCCCAGGAGGCCAAGAAGCACCACATCGCGCGCAAGCTGCTGATCGCGCCCGGCATGCGGGTGCTCGATATCGGCTGCGGCTGGGGCGGCATGGGCCTGACCCTTGCCCGCGACTACGGTGCGCAGGTCGTGGGCGTGACGCTGTCGCGGGAACAGCACGCGGTCGCGACCCGCCGCGCGCAGGAGGCCGGGTTGTCCGACAAGGTCCGGTTCGAATTGATGGATTACCGAAATGTCCGCGGCCCGTTCGACCGGATCGTTTCGGTCGGCATGTTCGAACATGTCGGCGTGCCGCATTACCGGGAATATTTCGCCAAGGTAAACGACCTGCTGACACCCGAGGGCATCGCGCTGATCCACACGATCGGGCGCACGACGCCGCCGGGCGCGACCAGCCCCTGGATCACCAAGTACATATTCCCCGGCGGCTATTGTCCGTCGCTTTCGGAAACTATGGAAGCGGTGGAACTGTCGGGGCTAGGCTCGACCGATGTCGAGGTGTGGCGCCTGCATTATGCGGAAACGCTGAAGGAATGGCTGCGCCGGTTCGAGGCGAACGAAGACCGTGCCCGCGCACTTTACGACGAAAGGTTCTGCCGGATGTGGCGGTTCTACCTGCTGGCCAGCGAATACACATTCCGCCATGCCGGGCAGGTGGTGTTCCAGATGCAGCTGAGCCGCGCGCAAGAGGCGGTGCCGCTGACCCGCGATTACCTATATCCGGTGCCGGACGCGGGGTCGCGCAAGCTGGCCGCCGAATAGCGGTCAGGGCGATGGGCAGCCGCGGATGTCGACGGCCTGCTGCGGGCCCAGAACGGTCAGGCGAAGCCCCGAGCGGTCCAGCGCGAAGGCGCCGCCTTCGATATGGACAAGATCGGTTTCGGCAACGAGATCGCCGTTTTCGCGGCGCATCTGCGGTTCTGCCACCCAGACCTGCGGATCGGCGGTTTCGATCACCATCGCCTCGGGTTGACTGCCCCCCGGCATGGCAAGACGTGCGGTCAGGCGCAGGCCGTCCTTGGTCGGCTGCAAGGTGCAGCCGATCACGCGAAAGCCCGTTTCCTTTACCGGCACGGGAACATCGGCCATCGCGGACGCAATGCGCGGATCGGGCCGGCCGCCATCGGGCAGCGTGCCCACGACGGTCAGGTCGACCGGGACGCAGATGTCATTGCAGATGCCGATCTGCACCCGCATGTCCAGGGCGATGTCTCGCCCGGCGCGGTCCGGTGTGATCCTGATCGGCAGGACGAGTTCATGCTTGTAGCCGATCGACCGCATCCCGTTCTGGGAAAAAACGATCGGCGTGGGCCAGATCGGCACGGCAGACTGCAGATTGCGCGACCGCGACCAGTCGAAGAGCGGCGGAATGCCCGCATCGCCGGGCGCGCGCCAATAGGTTTTCCAACCGTCGGCCAGCGTCAGGTGCAGCGCCGCCACATGCTCGCCGTCGGAGCGCCGCCACCCAGGTATCAGTTCGATGCGCACAAGTTCCGAATACGGGTTTGCCCGCGCCGGATCAGGCGTGGCGACCGTCATGCAAAGCAGGGCAAGAAGGGCAGCGATGTATCTCATGGCGAATACGTTTGCGCGAAACCGCGCTGAAATCCAAGTCACGTCTGAGAGAGGCGGAGCGACCCTTGCACTGACGCGCCCCCGCCGCCATGCTGGACACAGGCGGGGCGCATCCCCATATCGCTGAGGATGACGGAAATGAAACAAGAGCTGGACCTGACGGGCAAGCTGCTGATCGCGATGCCGGGCATGGGCGATCCACGATTTGCCAAGGCACTGGTGTTCATGTGCGCCCATTCCGAGGATGGCGGGATGGGGCTTGTGATCAACAAGCCCACCGGTGACATCAGCCTGTCGCAACTGCTGGAACAGCTCGAAATCCCGATGGAGCCGCAGGCGCCCAACCCGCCCGTTTACTTTGGCGGACCGGTGGAAACCGGGCGCGGCTTCGTGCTGCACAGCAACGATTTCACCTCGGCGCTGAATTCCATGCAGATCGACGGCGGCTTTGCCCTGACCGCCACGATGGACGTTCTCGAGGAAATGGGCCGGGGCCTTGGCCCCGCCCATTCCATCGTGGCGCTGGGATATGCCGGGTGGGGGCCCGGTCAGCTGGAAGGCGAAATCGCCGAAAACGGCTGGCTGACCTGCGACGCGACCTATGACCTTGTCTTCGGCACCGAACCCGACGCGCAATGGGAGGCGGCGCTGAATTCCATCGGGGTGGGCGCACTTACCCTGTCAGCGGATGCCGGGCGCGCCTGACCGGACCCCGTTGCCCACCGCCCCCTGCCCGCCTATAACGGACGCCGGTCAGCCAAGGGGTTACGCGGCATGAGCTTTTCGCAATCGCATCTTCTGGGGATCGAACCCCTTCACCCGACCGAGATCACGACGATCCTCGATCTGGCCGACCAGTATGTCGATCTCAACCGGCAGGCCAACAAGCACGCCGATGCGCTGACCGGGCTGACGCAGATCAACATGTTCTTCGAAAACTCGACCCGCACGCAGGCCAGCTTCGAGCTGGCGGGCAAGCGGTTGGGCGCGGACGTCATGAACATGGCGATGCAGGCCAGTTCCATCAAAAAGGGGGAAACCCTGATCGACACGGCGCTGACGCTGAACGCCATGCATCCCGATCTGCTGGTGGTGCGCCATCCGCATTCGGGCGCGGTCGATCTTTTGGCGCAAAAGGTGAATTGCGCGGTGCTGAACGCGGGCGACGGGCGGCACGAACATCCCACCCAGGCGCTGCTGGACGCGCTGACGATCCGGCGGGCCAAGGGGCGGCTGCACCGCCTGTCCATTGCGATCTGCGGCGACATCGCGCATAGCCGCGTTGCGCGCTCGAACATCATCCTGCTGGGCAAGATGGAAAACCGCGTGCGTCTTGTCGGGCCGCCCACGCTGATGCCGTCGGGCATTTCCGAATTCGGCGTCGAGGTCTACGACGACATGCGCGAGGGCCTGAAGGACGTCGATGTGGTGATGATGCTGCGCCTTCAAAGGGAACGGATGGATGGCGGCTTCATCCCGTCGGAGCGTGAATATTTCCACCGTTACGGGCTCGATGCCGAAAAACTGTCGCATGCCAAGGACGACGCCATCGTGATGCATCCCGGCCCGATGAACCGCGGCGTCGAGATCGACGGAACCATCGCGGACGACATCAACCGCTCGGTCATCCAGGAGCAGGTCGAAATGGGCGTCGCGGTGCGCATGGCCGCGATGGACCTGCTGGCGCGCAACCTGCGGGCCCGGCGCGCGGAGGGCAAAGAGGTGATGGCATGAGCGACCGGATGCAGATCAGTGCGACCGAGACCGGGCTGGTCCGGGTGTTTGCGATCGATCTGCCGCCCGAAACCATCGCCGAATTCACCAATCCCGACAGCCCCGACATCGCCGCCATCCGCGATGCACTTGGGGCCGAGGCGCTTTCGCCCGGCCATGTCGACCTCGTCCGCCTTGCCGATCTGGGCGAACTGGGCCTCGATGGCTACCTTGTCGATGGGCTGGGCGTGGCCGAGGACGAGATCGCGACCGACCGCACACGCCTGCGCCCGTTGAGGGGCTATGTTCTGGTGCTTCCTTCGCGTGCCTTCGCGGGGACCGCGCAAACGCTGACGCCCCGCGCGCCGCTGCGCTGGATCGGCACCTATGCCGAACCGCGCGCGAAAAGCGATTTCACCCCGCTGACCTCGGAAGGCGCGAAAGGCGCACCGCTTCAGACCGGGCCAAGCAACGCCGCGATTTCGGGGCGTGTGGCGTCCATCGTGCTGCTGGTGCTGTTCCTGCTGGTCGCGGTGATGGTGTGGATCGCGGGATGAGCGATTACGCCAACACGCCCAATACCGCGCTGGCCGACGGCGAAAGCGTGCAGGCCAGCTTTGCCGCCGATCGCGCGACCTATATCCGCGATCACGCCTGGCTGGCGGCGGCGGCGATGGCGGCGGGCATGGGCCTGTTGTGGGCGATGGGCAACCCGCATGTCTGGACCGGCGCGGTCGGCGGGCTGGCCGCCGTGGCGTTTCGCGCGTGGTTCATCGCCTCGGACGAACTGGCCGTGCGCTGGGATCTGACGGACCGCCGCCTGCTGGGCCCCGGCACCCGCGCCGTTCGCCTGGCCGAGATCAAAGCGGTCAATACCCTGGGCAGCGCGGTGCAGATCGTCACGCTGTCGGGCGACAAGCACTTGCTGAAGTACCAGAAGAACCGCGATGCCACCCGGACGCGGATCCTTGCGGCACAGGCGGGGCGGCGCGATGGCTGATCCGGTCACAGACTACCTCGAACCGGGCGAAGAGTTGCGCGGCGTTTATCATCCTTCGTTTCGCATCTACCTGCGCCGCGAGGTCTTTGTGGTCAGCGCGACGGCGCTTGCCTTTGCGCCGGTGGCGATGTTCATCGGCGACCCGCGTGCGTGGATCATCCTGCCGCTGGTGGTGCTGGTCGACCTGTTCGTGTTCGACAACCTCGGTGACTGGCGGCGCAACAGGCCGCTGATGTGGCTGCTGACAGACCGGCGGCTTGTGCAGGTCGACCGAAAAGACCCCCTGGACCTGCGCACCTTGCCGATTGCCGAAATCGCCCGGCTGCGCGGCATCCTGTGGTGGCGGCTGTTCGTCGTGGGCGAAGGGCGCGAGATCATCGACATCGCCTATGTCCCCCGCCTGCGCGACTTGCGCGCCGAACTCACCCGCGCGCGCGAGGCCGCGGCATGACCGCGCCGGATCCCTGGGCCGGCATTCTCGATCCCGGCGAGACCGTTCTGTGGCAGGGGCGTCCCGACACCCGGCCACAATGGGCCATGCTTTCGCCGCAGCGTCTGACGCTGGGCGTCGTGTTCATCGTGGCCGCCGCATTGTGGGGCTGGCAATCGGCGGGGCTGGCCTCGGCGGGCGGGGCGATGGCCCTTCTTCCCTGGCTTGCGGTGCCGCTGCTGGCGGTCGGGCTGTTCAACCTCGCGGGCCATGTGCTGTGGGACGCCTTTCGCCGGCGCTGCACGTGGTACACGCTGACCAACCGGCGCGCCTTCATTGCGACGGACATCCCGTTCCGGGGAAAGCGGTTGAAATCCTACCCGATCAACCGCGAAACTATCCTGAGCTTCGACGAGTCCGAGCCCGCCTCGATCGGGTTCGCCTTCGAACCGGTTCCGATGAAACGCAGCACCCGCATGAAAATGGTGGGGTTCGAACGGATTGCCGACGGGCAGACGGTTTTCGCGCTGATGCGCGGCGTGCAGGGCAAGATCGAGCGCGACTTCCCCATCGACCCGGAAAGCCTGCCAAGATGAACCCCGCCCCTTGCCCCCGCGCCCGCATGGGTGTTTACCCTTTGCCGCGCCAGAAAGGATAAGGCCCATGACCGCGACGCTGTTCACCAATGCCCGCATCATCGACCCCGAAGCCGGTGACATGACCCACGGCGCCCTGCTGGTCGAAAACGGCAAGATCGCCGGGCATGGACCGGAAATCGCCGTACCCGAAGGCGCGCAGATCGTCGATTGCGGCGGGCATCACCTGGCCCCCGGCATCGTCGATATCGGCGTCAAGGTTTGCGAACCGGGCGAACGGCACAAGGAATCCTATCGCTCGGCCGGGCTGGCCGCGGCGGCGGGCGGCGTGACCACGATGGTCACGCGGCCCGACACGACACCCGCCATCGACAACCCCGAAACGCTCGAGTTCGTTTCGCGCCGCGCAGCCGAGGCCGCCCCGGTGCGCGTCCTGCCGATGGCCGCCCTGACCAAGGGCCGCGAGGGGCGCGAGATGACCGAGATCGGGTTCCTGCTGGATGCGGGCGCCGTGGCCTTTACCGATTGCGACAACGTGGTGACGGATACCAAGGTGCTGTCCCGCGCGCTGACCTATGCCCGCAGCCTTGGCGCGCTCGTACAACTGCACCCGCAGGAACCGGGCCTGTCGCGCGGGGCTGCGGCGACATCGGGCAAGTTCGCATCGCTGCGCGGGCTTCCCGCCGTCAGCGCCATGGCCGAACGGATGGGCCTCGACCGCGACATCGCGCTGATCGAGATGACGGGCGCACGGGTGCATTTCGACCAGATCACCACCGCCCGCGCCCTGCCCGCGCTGGAACGGGCCAAGCGCAACGGGCTGGACGTGACGGCGGGCACCTCGATCCATCACCTGACCCTGAACGAGCTGGACGTGGCCGACTATCGCACCTTCTACAAGGTCAAGCCGCCGCTGCGCGCCGAAGAGGACCGGCTGGCCACTGTCGATGCGCTGCGCCACGGGCTGATCGACATCATCAGCTCGATGCACACGCCGCAGGACGAGGAAAGCAAGCGCCTGCCCTTCGAAGAGGCCGCCAGCGGCGCGGTCGCGCTGCAAACCCTGCTGCCCGCCGCGCTGCGGCTGTTCCATGCGGGCGACCTGACGCTGCCGCAGCTTTTCCGCGCGATGGCGCTGAACCCCGCGAACCGGCTGGGCCTGCCGCAGGGCCGGCTGACGCCCGGCGCGCCCGCCGACCTGATCGTTTTCGACACCGACGCACCCTTTGTGCTGGACCGCTTCACCCTGTTGTCGAAATCCAAGAACACACCTTTTGACGGCGCGCGCCTGCAAGGTAAGCTGCGCGCAAGCTATGTCGCCGGTACCCGCGTCCACGGAGAGCCCTGATGCCGCCCATCGAAACCGCCCTGCCCGTTCTGATCCTGTGGGCCGCCATCGGCTACCTTCTGGGGTCGGTGCCGTTCGGCGTTGTCCTGACGCGGCTGATGGGGCTGGGCAACCTGCGCGACATCGGCTCGGGCAATATCGGCGCGACGAACGTGCTGCGCACCGGCAACAAGGGCGCGGCCGCGGCGACGCTGCTGCTGGACGGCGCCAAGGGCGCCGTGGCCGTCTTGCTGGCCCGCGCGATGGCCGGCGAGGACGCCGCGCAGCTTGCGGGGCTGATGGCGTTCCTGGGCCATATCTTTCCGGTCTGGCTGGGCTTTCGCGGCGGCAAGGGCGTGGCGACGTTCCTGGGGCTGATGCTGGCCCTGTCCTGGCCCGTGGGGGTCGCGCTGTGCCTGACATGGCTGATCGTGGCCTATGCCGGGCGCATCTCGTCGCTGGCGGCCATATCCGCGGCGGCCGCGTCGACGATCTGGATCATGGTGCTGGTCCAGGGGCAGATGTTCGGGCTGGGCGTGATCCTCACGCTGCTGGTGTTCTGGACGCACCGCGCGAATATCTCGCGGCTGCGCGCCGGGACCGAGCCGAAGATCGGCCAGAAATAACCCCGCACATCAGTCGCCCAGCGCCACGCCCTCGCGCCGGGGATCGGCCCCGCCCCGCAATCCGTCAGGCCCGATGGAAATGGCGTGCAGCCCGGAGTTCAATTCGCGAAGCGCGACCTCGTATCCCATCGCGGCCAGCGGTTCGGCCAGGTCGGCGGCTGCCGTCCCCTCCTCGAGGTCGTAGGTGCCGAAACGGTTCACCAGATGCGGCAAGGAAACTGCCTGCTGAACGTCCATCCCCCAGTCGAGATGCGCGATGATCGTCTTGGCGACGTAACCGATGATGCGGCTGCCGCCGGGGCTGCCCACGACCAGCACCGGCTTGCCGCCGCGCAGGACGATGGTCGGCGCCATGGAAGAGCGCGGCCGCTTGCCCGGCGCCACGGCGTTGGCCACGGGCCGCCCGTCGTCATGCGATCGGAACGAGAAATCCGTCAGTTCGTTGTTCAGCAGGAAACCCCGCACCATCACCCGGCTGCCAAAGGCGTTCTCGATCGTTGTCGTCATGCTCAGCGCATTGCCATAGCGATCTACGATCGAGATATGCGAGGTCGCAGGCCGCGCCATGTCGCGGCCGGGCGCATAGTTCCAGCCATGATCGAATTCCGGGCGGCCCGGCGTCACCTCGGGCAACGCGTCATCGCCGCGCAGCAACGCGCCACGCCCCGCCATGTAGGCAGGATCGACCAGCCCGGCGACCGGCACCGGGACGAAATCGCTATCCGCCATGTAAAGCCCGCGGTCGGCAAAGGCGAGCCGGCTGGCATCGCCGATCAGCCGCCAAGCATCCGCGTTTGCGGGACCGGGTAGGTCATGCCCGTCCAGCATGCCCAGAATCTGCCCGACGCTCAGCGCCCCGGAACTGGGCGGCCCCATGCCACAGACATCCGCGCCCCGGTAGGCCACGCAGACAGGCGCGCGCTCTTTCACCTCGTAGACCGCCAGGTCAAGCGCCGACAGCAGCCCCGGATTGGCCGCATCACGCACAGCGCGGACGATATCGGCGGCGATCTCGCCGGTATAGAACGCCCCTGCCCCGTCGCTGGCGATCCTGCGCAGCACGGCGGCATAGTCGGGATTGCGCAGCACCGCGCCCTCGGCCACCGGTACGCCGCCGGGCAGGAAATAGCCGGCGGTCACCGGGTGGCTCGCCAACCGCTCGGCATCGCGCGCAACCGAGGCGGCAAGACGCGGCGACACGGCAAAGCCGTTCTCGGCCAGATCGATGGCCTCGGCAAACAGCCCGGCCCAGTTGGCCCGGCCCCAGCGCCTGTGCGCCGCATCCAGCAACGCGGGCGTGCCCGGCACCCCGACCGACCGGCCGCCCACGACCGCTTCGAAAAAGCCCAGTGGTTCGCCCGCGTCGTTCAGAAACAGCCGCGGCGTGGCAGCCAGAGGCGCGGTTTCGCGCCCGTCGAGCGTGGTCACCGCCCCCGTTCCGGCATCGTACCAGACCAGGAAGGCACCACCCCCCAGGCCCGAGCTTTGCGGCTCCACAAGCCCAAGAACGGCCTGCACGGCCACCATCGCATCTGCCGCCGTGCCGCCTGCGCGCAACACCCGCGCGCCCGCCTCGGCGGCCAGCGGGTTGGCGACGGCCACCATCCAGTCGGATGCGGCGACAGGCAGCCCCGCGGCCTTGGCCTCTTGTGCCCCGGCCACTGCGGCCGACGTGGCGACGGCCCCGGCGCCTGCGCCTTCGGGCGCGACCGTATCGGCCGCCTGCTGTGCCAGCGCCGCAGGCGCGGCCAACGCCAGCAGAACCGCGAAAAGACCGTGCCGCATATCGCCTCTCCCATGCTTCATCTTGCTAAAAATACTCGAACGCCCACATGGCCCCACGGACCGTCCCTGCCCATGGGCAAGGGCGCCGCCACAGGGCCCGCAGCGCAAGCTGCATCGTCGTTTGAGGGCGGCCGCGCCACCGGCGCGGCCCGCCTGAAAAGGACGATCCCCCCGCGCCGGTCAAAGCATCGAGGGCAGCACCTGGTCCGGTGGGCGGTGGCCATCGGCGAAGGTCTTGATATTGATCAGAACCTTCTCGCCCATTTCGATCCGGCCTTCGCGCGTCGCCGATCCCATATGCGGCAGCAGCACGACATTGCCCAGCTCGCGCAGGCGCGGGTTCACGTTATGGCCATGTTCATAGACGTCGAGACCCGCCCCGGCGATGTCGCCCGCGCGCAGCATGCGTGTCAGCGCGTTCTCGTCGATCACCTCGCCCCGGCTTGTATTCACGATCACAGCCTCGGGTTTCATCAGCTTCAGCCGCCGTGCGTTCATCAGGTGAAAGGTCGAAGGCGTGTGCGGGCAGTTGATCGATACGACATCCATCCGCGCGACCATCTGGTCCAGGCTTTCCCACCATGTCGCCTCGTGCGCCTCTTCGATCTCGGGGCGCAGACGGTGGCGGTTGTGGTAATGGATCTGCATCCCGAACGCCCGCGCGCGCCGCGCGACCGCCTGCCCGATCCGGCCCATGCCAAGAATCCCCAGCCGTTTGCCGCCGACGCGGCCGCCCAGCAGCGCCGTGGGCGACCAGCCCTGCCATTCGCCCGACTGCATCAGCGCCAGGCCCTCGGGGATGCGCCGTGTCACGGCAAGGATCAGCGCCATCGTCATGTCGGCGGTGTCGTCGGTCAGGACGCCGGGCGTGTTCGACACGAGGATGCCGCGCTGACGGGCGGTCGCGACATCGATATGGTCGACGCCCGCGCCGTAATTGGCGATCAGTTTCAACCGCGGCGAGGCCTGCCCCAGCATGCCGGCGTCGATCTGGTCGCCGATGGTGGGCACTAGGACATCCGCCGTTTGCATCGCCGCCACGAGGTCTTCGCGCGTCATGGGGGTATCGTCGTCGCGCAAGTGAACGTCGAACAGTTCGGTCATTCGCGTTTCGACCGCCTCGGGCAGGCGTCGCGTGACAACAACACTTAGACGTTCAGATGGCATCGCAATCCTCCCCAGGCTTTCCATTCTCCTGTCTTGTTGGCAGAGTGGCGGATGAATAGCCGGGGCACAAGAACCCGGGTGCAAAAACATCGGGCTTATGGGAACAGGCACCATGACATCGCATTTGGCGCGGTTTTTTCTGTGTGTTTTGCTGCTGACCACGGGCGCCGCCGGCGCGCAGGAGCGCGGACCGGAAACCAACCTGCCGATTCCGCGCTTCGTTTCGATCCGCGCAGCCGAAGCGAATGTTCGCCGCGGTCCGTCACTGACCCACAGGATCGACTGGGTGTTCACCCGCAAGGACATGCCCGTCGAAATCACCGCCGAACATGGCCATTGGCGCCGGGTGCGCGACCGCGAGGGCGCGGGCGGTTGGATTCACTATTCTCTGCTGTCCGGCGTGCGCACCGTCATCGTCGACGATGACATGCTGCCGCTTCGCGCCCGCCCCGACCCAGACAGCCCGGTCACCGCCCAATTGGAACTGGGCGTGATCGCGCGCCTGGGCGATTGCGGACCCGACTGGTGCCGCCTGAACGTGGGCGGCTACAGGGGGTGGGCGCCGAAAGCCGCCCTTTGGGGCGTAGGCGCTGACGAAATCCTGGAATAGCCGCGATCTATTTCGTGAGGATCAGCTTGCCCGCGCGGGTGATCCGCAAAGTATAGACCTGATCCCCCAACCGGATCAGCGCAATGGAACCCCCGGCCGTCAGGACCTGGGCGTCGTGCAGGGGCAGACTGGTGGCAGTGTCGCGCTCGAAGCTCTGACGCGGAATCATTTCCGCACCTCCCGGTGTTCGATCCGGTCGAGAAGCGCCTCGAGCGTGGGAAAATCGGGCATCACCTCATCGCCCAACAGGGAAAAGATGTCTGTCCGGTCCGGGCCGGTTGCCGGCGGTTCCCGGCGGATTTGTATCCGCGTCATGCGCAAAATCCTCGTTCAGATTTTCATTGCGTGAATCGGCTTCCCCGCCATCAGGGGTGGCTGCGGCAATTACTGATTGTTATTGTCAGGATATGCAAGACCCGAAAAAACTGCGCGGTTCGGATAGGAAACCGCGCTGTTCTGCCCTAACCTGCGCGCAATCAGGTTCAGGAACCCATCGAGACCCATGCTGCGCCTCATCGCCCTGCTGTTCGCGCTATGCGCCCTTCCCGTCCTGCCCGTCATTGCCCAGACGGCCGATCAGCCCACCGGAACGATCGCGGTGGCGGACACCGCAGAACAGGACGCCGCGATCGCCGTGCGCATCCGCAACATCCTGGCAGAGCTTGAAGGCTACGAAGATGTCACGGTGACCGTGTCGTCAGGCATCGTGACGCTGCGCGGCACCACGCTCGAGACCACCGAAGCGACGCGCCTGAACGAGCTTGTGGGCCGTGTGGACGGTGTTGTCGCCATCGAGAACGAGGTGACGGAAACGACCGATGTCGCCCGGCGGCTCGACCCGGCCTTCGAGAGGTTCAAGAAACGCCTGCTGCAGATGGTCAACTACACACCACTGCTGGCGGTCGCTCTGCTGGCTTTTGTCATTGTCGTGGCGTTGGGCTGGCTGCTGGCCGGGATGCGGCGCCCCTGGGACAGGCTGGCCCCGAACGCCTTCATCGCCGATCTCTACCGCCAGGTGATCCGGCTGGTTTTCGTGATCGGCGGGTTGGTGATCGCCCTAGATATCCTGGGTGCCACGGCGCTGCTGTCGACGATCCTCGGCGCGGCCGGGATCATCGGCCTTGCCATCGGTTTTGCCGTGCGCGACACGGTCGAGAATTTCATCGCCTCGATCATGCTGTCGATCCGCCAACCCTTTCGGCCCAACGACGCGATCGAAATCGGCGGCGACGAGGGCAAGGTGATCCGCCTGACCAGCCGCGCGACGATCCTGCTGAGCTATGACGGCAACCATATCCGCATACCCAATTCCACGGTCTTCAAGTCGCGGATCGTCAACTATACGCGCAACCCCGAACGCCGTCTTCTCTTTGATGTGGGCGTGGGTTACGGCACCGACCTGGCCGCCGCCCTGCACCTGGCCGAGGACACGCTGCGCGGGTTGCCCTTCGTTCTTGGCGCCCCGGCGGTTTCGGTCTGGACCGAGCAGCTCAACGGGTCGGACATCACGCTGCGCATGACGGCCTGGATCGATCAGCGCGAAACATCGCTGGTGGCGGCGCGCGGCGAAGCGATCCGGCAGATCCTGGCGGCGTTCGAAGCCGCAGGGATCGAGATGCCCGAACCCACCTATCGCATTGTGTCCGCAGACGCGCCGCCCTCGTCCGCCACGACGCACGAACCCACGCCGGAGACACCCGGCGAGGCCCCCGCCCCGGTGAACGATCCCTCCGAATCGCCCGACGTCCAGGCGCGCGCCGAACAGCAGCTTGAACGCATCGTGGAAGAGGAACGCGAGGGCGCGGCGGACGAAGACCTGCTCCAACACGACGCCCCGCGGGAATGATCGGCGATTTTTTCGCAAATCCGGTCTTGAACCCCTGCCCGCAAGCCAGTAATTAGCGCGTCACTGTTGGGGTGTAGCCAAGCGGTAAGGCAGCGGTTTTTGGTACCGTGTACCGTAGGTTCGAATCCTACCACCCCAGCCACCTTCCTCCGATACTTGAACCGATGACCCGCGCGGGATGCCGTCCGGGTGAAAGTGCCCCGAGGGGTGCCCCAGGCTTGGTGGTGTCTTGATCGACACCACGCTAGAGTTCTGTGGACAGCAACAGTACATCATCACGCTCTCTGACTGTCACCTAATCGATAACAAAGCGGCATTCTAAACTCTTGATTTTAGATGGCTACGAATGGATCATGCAATCAAGGAAATGGGAGAGTAATTCAATGAAAAGACTGAATAGGGTTTTGGCATTCGTCGCCGCACCATTCTTCTTAGCATCAGCCGGATCTGCCGCAGTGATTGATTTCAGTTCGGTCGACGAGTTTCATGGCAGCTACAACCTAGTGAAGAGGATCGACGACGTTTCATTTAGCTTTGGGGTGGGAGGTGACTTCCCAGATGGATTTTACTGGAACGGCGGAAATGTCCACAACTGGTATGGCGAACAAGGCGAGTATTTCGAGTTCGACAACACGGCATATTTGCAATCAATAGACATTGGCGGTGGTTGTTGCACCAAGCCGCAAACTCTTACGATGAGCCTGTTTGATGCATCGTATGCTCTTATTTCAGAGACAACGTTCTCCTACCCAGCAAGTATGACGACGATTAACTTTGGTGTTTCTGGCGTCAAGAAGGTGGAGTTCAATTTCACTGGCGGGGCAAAAGTTTACAATACAGGCCGTGATCACGCGTGGTACACGCTTGATAATATCGCTTACACGCCAGCCGCAGTAGTCCCCCTCCCCGCAGGCGCACCGCTGCTCCTGACCGGGATCGCCGGGTTCGCTTGGCTGCGTCGTCGCAAGGCCAAGAAGGCCTGATACGGCTTCACACATGACTAAGAACGGGCGGGCTTCGTGCTCGCCCTTTTCTTTCGGGCTATTCAATACCCTATCTTGGCCTTAGCTTCGATTGAAGTGCCTAGCGCCCAAACTGGTGTGTAGCGAGACAGATAGACCACATGCTATTCATCTTCTTTCTTGTCGGAAGCCTGCTGATCGGCTGGTTTATCCCGCAGGCAATACTGCGGCGTGCAAACTTCAGGTTCGCGGCGTTTTTGGCCGTGGTCTGCGCTCTCGTTTTAGGCGCGTTGTTTATTTGGCTGGGGGCTCAGATCGCGGGGTTGATCGGCATAGGAGACGCCGCGGCAAAGTTCGAACGAGGCTTCAACGCCTGGAAGATCATGATCTTCTTGGCTCCGGCATCTGCTATCCAGGCACAGAGCCGAAAGAAAAACCGAGGGTCTTAACTACTGCAAAGCAAACATCGAGGCTTTCCTGCACTGTCCGCTCTGGGCTCGTAGCTGCCGGTGGCTGCGATATGTGCCAACGTCTTCTTCGCGGGACAAAACTGGCATCATTAATCTCATAGAAGTCAGGTTGCCGCTGCAGCCAATTGAGGACAATGTTCCAATCGCTCTGACATAGGTGGGAACTTCCCGTGGGACGCTACAAATCGCAAAAGTTTGCAGATATGAAACGACGCGCCATTTTGGACGCTGCGACGGCAGAGTTTGAAGCGAAGGGTCCTGACAATGCCTCCATGCGTGCGATCGCCAGTGGAGCGGGGGTGACCACGGGCGCCATCTACTCAATGTTTGAGGGCAAAGAAGACCTATACTCGGCCTTGCTTTTGGAATCACTCGAACGTTTGGAAGTTCACGTCGCGGAACAGACAGCTTTGGCGCAATCCGTTGAAGAGGCGGTCACTGCGTCTGTGATGGCTTTCTTTTCGTACTATCGAGATAGGCCTTTCGAAGTTCATGAGCAGCCCGATCTGATTGGTCCAAGGTAATTGTTAGTGCATGATCGGGCTGGTTTCCATTGGGATGATGGTTTCGGGAGCCGGCGGCCGATAGCCCAATGCACTGTGTGGTCTCTTGGTGTTGTAGTGTTTCCTCCATTGCTCGATCAGGATTTGAGCCTCACGCAGGCTATAGAAGATTTCCCCATTGAGCAGTTCATCCCGCATCCGCCCGTTGAAGCTTTCGCAATACCCATTCTCCCAGGGCGAACCTGGCTCTATGAATGCCGTCTTTGCACCGACAGCCGTGATCCAATCCCGAACCGCTTGGGCAACGAACTCAGGTCCATTGTCCGACCGAATGAAAGAGGGAGC
>NZ_FNEB01000027.1 GCF_900100005.1 Lutimaribacter saemankumensis | reverse complement strand
CTATCGGCCGCCGGCTCCCGAAACCATCATCCCAATGGAAACCAGCCCGATCATGCACTAACAATTACCTTGGACCAATCAGATCGGGCTGCTCACCGTCACTCAGGACGGTCTGCTACTTGCAGCTCGATAGGACCGAACTTCTGGTCCTTGAGCTCCTCGTCAGACTCATCATCAGCGACTTGCTCGGTGTCACCTTGGGACCCCGCAGGGACTTCAGGCAGCCGATTGTCGAAGTTCGGATCCGGACCATCTGCAGATTCAGCCGGGTCTGGCTGTTCTTCCTCGATCTCGGACTGGATTCCGTCCTGCAGAGCCGTGGAGGCGTCCGAGCACAGGCGTCCGATATTCGGGTTGATCCGACGGATGTTCTCGCCAGCCCGCGTGAGAGCACGCTCGACCAGGTCATACTGTTCGTCGGACAGAGAAATAACCTTCATGGGTCTTCCTTCGGACGCATAGGAATTCGCACCATTTAGGTTTAGGGTCGCTTAGTCTGGGCTGACGTCTTTGGGAGGGATGGTCACTAGGAGTAGATCTTGGCCCAACAGCTCGATCTGGTTCTGTTTCTGACCGAAAGCTGGCTTCCCGAGTGCTGAAAGACATCAGGCGCAGCCGTATACACCTAAAGAGCAGAGTAGAGGCGGCTTCAGTCTGCTTTGTCGGCATAACAGCCACTCGACAAGATCGCAGCGACCGGCAGCTACGAGCCCAGATCAGCGTTGGTGTTCGCAGTTTCAGCAAATGCTCTGTGCGAAGTTTCTCGGGTCTCCCAATAGGGTGGAACGGATATCCCACACAGAGCAAGCCACTAATGCGACCTGTTTCAAAGAGCTCATCCTCAATCATACTGGCGACGCGCCCTCCCATGGCCGTGACGAGTTGGGTAGTATGATTTGGGAGCCAACGGAAATGCTCTTGGGTATTTGGAGCGGCTGATCGTGAATGCTTGCGCCGCAATCACATCTCACCTCGCAGAGGCATATTGGCAATCTGACTTTCGATTGTCTTTTTTTGGGCAAGTTTCGTTTGCTGTTAGTTGTTTATAACGTTTGATTGTCGCGATTCCTGTGTATTCCTGCAAGAGCGCGACCGGCCGACCCGGCGCCGCCCGCGAAAATCTCTCAGGGCGTCGCGCGACCGGCCTGCAGCTCGCGTGGCTGATCAGTTCTTGGCGGCTTTGTCTTCCGTGTCGCTCCACACCTCGGAGAAGGCGTCCCACGCGTCCGCGAAGCCGGCCTTCAGTTCATCCCAGGCCGAGGCCGTGCCGGCCTGCAAGGCGCCGAAACGTTCGCCCAGCCGGTTGCGCGCCTTGCGCAGGTCCTGAAGCTGAGCGCGGGCGGTTTTGCGCGCCTCTTCCGACATCTCCGCCCAGCCTTCGCGGAGCGCCTGTTCGCGTGTCTCGATCTCGGAATCGAGCCGGTCAAGTGCGGCGCGCGCCTCGGTGACCGCCTGCTCGCCCTGCTCCTCGGAATAGGTGGCGATCGCATCTATAGCCTGCGAAATCTCCGCACGCACGGCCTCGGCTGAGGTGACTGCGTCCGTGCCCTGCGCCGTGGCGGGCACGACGCTGAAGGCAACGGCTGCCGCAAGTGCCACGCCGGAAAGGATCTTCGGGAAACAAATGGACATGGGCATTACCCCCTGAACCGGGACATGGCGTTGTTAAAGGCTCCGGAAATGTTGTCCCAGGCCTTGTCGAAGCCCGACTTCATGTCGTCCCAGGCTTCGTCGCCGGCCGCGCGCATCTCCTTGAGCTTGGCCTCTGCCTCGTCACGCTGCTTGCGCGCCTCGTCGAGCTGCTTCTGGGCCTCGATCTTCGCATCGGCCTCGGCCTCGTCGACCTTCGCCTTCATCTTGTGGATCTCGGCGTTCCACTGATCGATCTGTGCCTTGGCCTTCTCCATGTAAGCTTCGCGATTGGACATGTGAGTTCTCCCTTTTATCCTCGTTGTATGTTCAATTCATGCAAATCGTAGACCGCTGCAGTGTTGGCGGAATTAACCTGGGTTAACGACACGCCAGCGCCCGGTCTCGATCATGAATCCCGACATGCTGGAGGAGCGAAGGTATGCCCGGAACCCAAGAATTGACGCTGCCCGTCGTCGACCTCGCCCGCGAGAACGACGAATTCCGCAAGGTCCTGTGGAGCGGCGACAAGACACAGCTGGTGCTGATGGCCATCCCCGCGGGCGGCGAGATCGGCGGCGAGATTCACGAGGGGCATGATCAGCTGCTCTACTTCGTTGCGGGCTCGGGCGTGGCCGAGATCGGCGAGACGGAAACCGAAATCGCGGATGGCGACGTCAGCATCGTGCCCTCGGGCGTCTTCCACAACTTCCGAAACACCGGGTCGGGGATGCTGAAGCTGTTTACAACCTACAGCCCGCCCGAGCATGAACCGGGCACCGAACATGCAACCAAGGCCGAAGCCGACGCCGACGAGTGAGCCGGTGAAGGTCGATACCGTCATCGCGGGCGCGCATGGCGCAGACCGCCGCCGGTCTCCTGCGCATCCACGCCGAGTGCGAGACCGGTCGCCTGCTGGCCGCCGAGATGTGTGTGCCGGGCGCTGAACATCTCGCGCACCTGCTGGCGCTCGTCGTGGAGCAGCGCATGACCGTCGCTGACATGCTGGCAATGCCGTTCTACCATCCAGTCATCGAGGAAGGGCTGCGAGGTGCACTTCGAGACCTCGCCAAGGATGTGGCGAGGGCGGATGGATCGGATCTCTCCGAATGCAAGGCGATCGGCCATGATGTGCTCGACTGACTCCTGTTCTGCGCGCGACCGCAGGACAGGCTCGCTCGCGAATGGATGACCTCGACCTCTTCGGGCGGCTCGGAGTCGCGCTTGCAATTGGGCTGCTCCTGGGGCTCGAGCGAGGTTGGCACGGACGCGACGAACCCAAGGGTGGGCGCATCGCGGGGCTCAGGACCTTCGCGCTGGTCGGCCTGCTTGGCGGGTCCGGCGGGCTGGCTCGCCTCTCTGACGGGGGCGGTGGTGCTTGCGGATGTAGGATTCCGAATGCCGTGTTGCCGCGGTGATCTCGCCGAGGGGTTTGCCTCCGCGCAGATCGGCCAAGCGGAGGGGAGTTCTAATTGGTATGCCAGCATCCTCGAGACGGTTCGATATTGGTACCACTGAACTGGTTCATTGGATGCCCCCACCTAAGGCATCCACTGCATCAGTTCAGGTCGCGAAACTGAGCGCGCGATTTGGGATCATTTGTGCCATCCGGTCTGCGGCAGGCGTGAGGGGCAGATCACGGCGACGGGACAGTGACAGAGTGAGGGCGGTAGCGTGTCCTCGACTGGTACGACGCACAGGCCGTAGGCGGCCCCGAAGCGGGCGAAAATCCGGTCGGACAGAAAGGCCACTCCCTCACCGGTCCGGAGTAGCCCCATGAAAGTGGTCCTGCGCCCGACAGCATTGTTCCGATGGACCAAAGGCCCACGATGCACTAACAATCAAATCGGACCACCCCATGGGGGCATGCCAATTGCTGCTCGTGATTTCACTTCTGGAAAAATCAGGAAAGAAATAGGGGGAACTTACATGACTGGCAAAAAAGTTCGCTTGGCGGCTGGCGCTGTCGCGCTGGTTGGTGGACTTTGGGGGCTCTTCAATCCGACCGCCGCTCAGTTCGCTTCGACAACCATTGCAGGCTGGGCATTGCTCGTCGTGGGTCTGCTTCAGGTGCGCGCCGCTTGGCAGGCAACGGAAGCACGCGAAAGGGCCGGCGCGATCCTCTTTTCCGCGGCGGCACTTTTTCTAGGGTTGTCGCTCTTGTTCGGCCCATTCGGTGACGGAAGCCTGCTGAGAAACATTCTGGGCGTTCTTCTGCTGGTATCCGGCGCGGCGAAATCCTGGATGGGCCGCGCTTTGCGAGGCGACCCGTTCTTTCCCGTGATCCTCGCGGCGGCCGGAGTGTCCGTCGTGCTTGGAGGTCTCGTTCTGGCGGGAACTCAGGTCACTTTGGGCTTCGTTCTGTCGCTAGAGCTGCTGGCTGATGGAGCCGCACTGTTCGTATTGGGGCTCAGACAGCGAATAAAGCAGAAAGCAGGCTGAAAGGTCATGTAAGGGGAACTTGGCTTTTGGCGGGCAGGGCGCTTTCGCAGCCTTTGACGAGGTCCTGTCAGAAGGAATCCGGTTGAGACGGGCGGGGCGGCCCCGTAGCGTCGGAACATGACAAAACCTAACCCGTTCAAGGGCTTTCACAACAGCCCCGAGACTATCCGCCTGGCGGTGATGCTCTATGTTCGGTTCCCGTTGCGCCACATCGTCAAGGCAAAGGTTAGATTGCCTTCGCCGACAAACAGAACGCTTCCCATGCGCATGCGGGCGGTGAAGTAGAAGTTCGCTGCCATCTTGGCCAGCTTCTTTGTCGACAAGGCCGGATATCGGAGCGCTGGTGAATGGCCTCCTGAAGCGTTGCGCCGCGAAATTCGTACATGGTGATCTCCAGCCCGGTCTTGTAAAACCTTGGCAGACTGCCGCGTCGCGGTTAATCCAAGGTTAATAATGCGTTCGGCTGTAATCCCCAGTGCTCCATGCGACAGCCATAGATGTCGGCTGAATGTACCTCCTGGTCACGACAGGATTTGTCTTTTTCGTGCTGTTCCTTGCACTGACACGGATCGGGAGCAGGGGACTGAGCGCCCCGGATCAGACCGATGCTGTGCCCTCGAACTCGATACTCTTGCACTTTGCGACGTGCGGCACGTGGTGGCGCTGCTGATTCAGTGCGCAGCATCTACATCGACCATGGACATTGGCGGTACATTAACGAGGTCGCGCATTGTACCAGCGATGAGTTGTTGTCACGTCCTTCGCAGTGTCAGCCAGATCAGCAGTGCGACTCCGAGCATCGCGGAGAGAGCTGATCCGCTGAGAATGCCCAGCTTCGCCGCATTCAGGACGGGCCAGTTGAATGCGAGGCCCGCAATGAACAGCGACATCGTGAAACCGATTCCCGTGAGAAACGAGCCGGCGATGATGAATGGCCACGACAGCCCGGGCGCGAGCACAGCCAGGCCTGAGCGGACCGCAAGCCAGCTGAACCCGAGGACGCCAATCGGTTTCCCCAGCACCAGGCCAACAATGATCGCCAAGGAAACCGGTTGTCCAAAACCGGCACCGCTGATCGTGATGCCGGCATTTGCGAGCGCGAAGATCGGCATGATTGCAAAGCCAACCCAAGGGTGTAGCATCATCTCAAGACGTTCGACCGGCGAGAGCGATTCAGTGAGCGCTCGGCCCGCTTGACGAAGGTCATGATGGCCTGCAACATCCCGTTGCCGATGCTCGCCGTTCGGAGCGGCGAGTACGCGCCCGAGGATCACACGCAGGCGAATATCGCTCACCCAAATTCGGGTAGGGGTCATGAGGCCCAGAATGACACCGGCGATGGTTGCGTGAACGCCTGAGGCATCGAAGCACAGCCAGACTGCCGCTCCCATGAAGAAATAGACCGGGATGCTTCTGATCCCGAGGCGCGAGGCGGTTGCTACAATACCAATTCCCAGCAGGCCCAATCCGAGAGCCGACCAGTTCAACGCCTCACCGTAACCGAAGGCGACTACAAGGATTGCACCGACGTCGTCAAAGATGGCCAAAGACAGCAGGAATAATCGCAAGGTGGGCGGGATACGGCGTCCGAAGAGCGCCAGGCATCCGATTACGAACGCCGTATCCGTCGCCATCACGGTTCCCCAGCCGTGCATCCCGGGTTGCCCGTACATCATCGCAAGAAACAGGGAGACCGGTACAACCATGCCACCCACTGCGCCTGCAAACGGCAGGGCGGCCTGTCGAGGGTTTCGCAATTCGCCCAGCACGATCTCCCGCTTGAGCTCCAAAGAAAGCACAAAGAAAAAGAGCGTCATCAAACCGTCATTGATCCAATGTCGCAGCGAGCGAGTGAAATCCAACGAGCCGAATGTCAGGCCGATTGGCGTCTCCCAAAAGCCCAGAAAGGCCTCTTGCCAAGGTGAATTTGCCAGCGCCAAGGCCAGTAGAACGGCCATAAGAAGGAGCCCACCTGCTGCCGCCTCGATCTTCAGAAAGCGTGAGAAGGGCTTTGTGATCCAGTCGGCGGTCTCACTTGGGAACCCCGCATCGTTGTGATCGTCCATAATTGCTACGCTCTCAGCAGTTGTTTGAAGTATCGTACCATGGAAAATACTTGGGTTCCCGAAACGATCTCGTCGTCGCTGCGACCGACAAATCCGCAATGGAATGGGCCGCGTCACAAGACGGTGGAGACATGAGAGGCATCTAGATTTTTGCTGCCAGATTTGGGCCGCCTAGAGATGCGACTTAGGGTCTGGACTCATTGAGTTTCAAAGCCAGTAGATGACGATGGCCGCGAGAGCGATGGCTGACAGGAAGACCTTTGGGCACCTGTCGTAACGG
>NZ_FNEB01000025.1 GCF_900100005.1 Lutimaribacter saemankumensis | reverse complement strand
GAGCGGATTGTCCGTCGGATCTGGCAACAGCCTTCAGGACCGATGGCATTTAGGAGGGGACACGTTGTTCCGCTGGACCAACTGCGTGAAGGCTGGAGGATATTGTCAGATTAATTCAGGCTCTTCTCTGCCAGGACAGTAGGGCTGCCCCTTATGCAGCGCAGAGACCACGCCACTCGGCCAGAGCAACGGTTCGGTTCTGCTTGAAGTGATCTCGGCTTGAGAGGCTGCGATCCTGGTTGAAGTGGTTGAAGACGGAAGAGTGGACGGCGACGAATTTCTGCAAACTTCGCATTCGCCGAAACCGCTGCATCGCCCTTTCTCGTCGTCGGAATGGAAGATGTGAGTTCTCAACGCGGTTATTTAGCCAACGACCACAGGCTTGACGGTCTTCGCAGCCCATGTCTCGAAGCGCGGCCTTGTATGAAGCCAGCCGGTCCATTGCCAGCACCTCTGGCTGACCATATCGCCGCATTAATTTCTTAAGAATTTTCAATGCAGCAGCTTGTTTCTTCGCTTTGTGACAACGCTCTCGAGCACCTCGCCTTCGTGATCTACGGCTCGCCACAGGTCGTGCCGCTCGCCGTTGATCTTCACGAAGACCTCGTCCACATGCCACTGCCATCGCGAAAACGCACGCAGCTGCTGAACACGTGGCTGGCGGATCTCGGACGCAAATATCGGCCCGAACCTGTTCCACCAGAGCCGGATGGTTTCATGGTTGACGTCGATGCCGCGTTCTTGGAGCAGATCTCCGACATTTCTCAGCGATAGCGGAAACCGGACATAGAGCATCACCGCCAGGCGGATGATCTCGGGGCTGGTTTTGAAATACTTGAAAGGCGAGCGCTTGGTCATCTTCAAAGGCTACGAAAGCCCCCTGCCCGGCTCAAGCCAAGTTCCTCTGACAAAGCCGTCTGAATCATAGAAGCGCCGCAAACAGGCGGCAAAGAAATGCGATGTCCAAATCCTTCGCCGCTGTGCTTTCGTGCTTTAGAGCCGATGATCTGGTTATATCGTATTTCAAAGTTGGCTGCGGTGTTGCGTGTTAACGCTCAACTTACAGGCTGGGGAGAACTCTACCGATGTTTCTTGGCGTGAGTGATGTGAGGTTCAAGGCTTGTGTTCTCTTGCTTGTCACAAGTCTTGCAATTGCGGGCTGCGCTCCGGCGGAACGCGGGATGATCGGCCTGGCAGCCGAGCCTCAGAATGATGATGCGGATAGCATTCTCAAAAAGCACGAAATTTTCGTGATAACCTCGCGTGCTCGAGACAATGATCCAACAATTTTGTTCTCAGGAAAACGATCGCCTGAAATTGGGCTGGCGAAACTATCGGTCAGTGTGCCTCCGAACCACAAACCGGGTGAGATAGAGTTTCCCCGGTCAGGCATCCCTAGTCCCGCGAAGCATTTCACCGTAATTGATCCAGCCGTCTTCGGGTCCGAAGGTAATTTCATCTCCGCCCTACAAGCAGAATTGAACCAGCGCCCCGCCCACAACCGAAACGTTTTGGTCTTTGTGCATGGCTACAACACAACCTTGACAGAAGCAGCGCTTCGAATGGGTCAGTTCGTTGAGGATTCCGGATATGAAGGTGTACCAGTTTTGTTCAGCTGGGCCTCCAGTGGTCGGTTGTTGGACTATGTCTATGACATGAACAGCGTCCTGATCGCGCGGGACAACCTCTTGCGCGGTGCCTATCTCATCTCCAAAACCAACGCAAAAGCCGTTGATCTCTTATCGCATTCAATGGGAAATCTGCTCACGGTTGAAGCAATGCGACAGGCAAAACTTGACGGCACGTTCAACCGCACCGGTCGACTTCGCCATATCATAATGGCTGCACCTGACATCGATGCCGATCTGTTCAGGCAGCAGTTGGCACCGTTTGCCGATAATGAGCGGCAGTTTTACATTTTAATTTCGCGCGATGACAATGCTTTGAGTTTTTCCCGGTTTCTCGCTCGAGGAGTGCCGCGGGTCGGCAATGATGACGTTGAAGATCTGACAGGACTTGGCGTGACAATCTTAGATTTGTCCGAGATCGACGTGAATGGTTCGAACCACTCAAAGTTTTCAGACTCACCCGAGGTAGTGCAGTTGATTGGCAAGCGACTGAGCGTCGATGGTTTGGGAAACAAGAACGCTTCTGGTTCTTTACTCTCGTCGGTACTTATGCTTCCAATTAAAGTCACTGCAGCGACGTTGTCCCAATGACCTTTGCATCGTCCGAGTATAAACGAGAGCACTACGCGTTAAATCTCGAAATGCAATTGTTGCGGTAAAGCATCTTCTAATGAAGGCGTTTGAACTCTCGCCGGTCAAGCCATTGGACGTCATCACGGATCATGCGACCAAAATAAAAGAGTGATTTCAATCCCCATCTTTCACCATCATGGCGTAGCTGATTTCGAACAAGCGCATGTCGCCACAGATCACGATGACGGAGCGCAAGCGGGAGGCTGGTGCATCTGCCGTCATTGAAACTGTCTGGGTATCCAACACCTGTGCAACCATTCCGTCCGGTGGTGTCGTGGAAATCACCACGAAGACTGTTGGCACTGCAGAACGATCTACCTTTCCGATTTTCAGGTCGACAGAATATCCTGGGGTGGGCAGCGTGAGATCGCCACTTACAAAAAGGAGGGGGGATGCCCCATCGGGCGAAGCCCGGGAGAGTTTTGCGACCCAGTTGCTGCTTTCGATGACAGGGCAATTATCGGTTTGCGTCGAAGAAGATATTTCCCGCTCGCTCCGGGCTTGAGCCGACTGGTTCTGCGCGTTGCACGCAGTCGTGGCAAGCATCGATAGAAACGCCATACAGAGGATCAGGGCTTTCGGTTGTGTCATGACTGGATCCTCCTGAAATTTAAGGGTCCGGTCAAAACGGCAGTGATCAGGTTCTCCGTCACCACGACATTGGCGTTTTCGATCAGGGCTTCGTTCACGCCGTCAAAGACGTTGACGTTTGTATACAGGATCGGCCCGGAGGTGTCCTGAGCGGCCGCCGGAAGGGCAACGCTGACGGCGACGGCCAGCGCCGCCGTCAAGGTCTTCAGGTTTGGTTTCTTCATTGGGCTTCTCCTGCTTTCGATTCAGCCAGTTCGGTGGAGAGTTCGATCTGCGCTGTGCAGGATCGAACCTCCACCTGATCCGTGGCTCTTGTCGCCCCGGTTATTCGAAGACAGTCCCGGAGAGGTCGAAATCATCGACCGCACCGTCGCCCCGAATGAAGATCCGGTGGTTGAATCGCACGTAGTTCAGTTCGCCAGACGGATCTTCGAGCAATTCGCCAAGGGCACCCTCGTTCGGGCCTTCGGTGATGATGAAATAGCCGTCAGCCGTGTTGGCCACATTGGCCGGCGCGGGATCCGCTCCGCTGGTCAATGCGGAGAACTGAATAAACACGTACTTGTCGCCCTCTTTGCGGATCTCGATGTTCTGGGAATTCCCTTTGAAGACGCCGACGAACGGGTCGAGGACAGCCGGATCAACGCCCGCTGCGACCGGAGAGTCGGCCTCGATTCCCGTGAAGGCTTTGACCATCGAGTTCGCAATTTTCTTGTAGGCTTCGGATCCGCGATCGCTGTGGACCAAAACCACCACGGCAAAGTCGCGATCCGGGATCAGCTGCAGGAAGGACCGCGTGCCGGGCCAATTCCCGCCGTGGCTGGGGCTGGTGACGCCGTCGTAATCGTGGATGAACCATGTCAACCCGGTAAAGTCGCCGGCCTCGGCCTCGACGGCCGGAGCGTGGGCATAGTCCAGCGCTTCCATGGACAGCAGCTGGTTCCCGGCGGCGTCCTTGCCGTCCAGCTGAAAGCGGGCGTATTTCAGCATGTCGTTGATCGTCGACCGGAGCGCGCCCGAGGCTGCGGATTCTGGGATCAACGGAATGTAGTAGGGCTTGAGATCATTGATGTTGCCTTCGCCGTAGATCGGCGGATGACCCCATGCGTAATCTTTGGCTGGCGGGGTGGGGTCGTAGTTAAAGGATGACGACTCCATGCCGAGCGGGGTGAGCAGGTTCTCTTCGATCAGGTTCTCGATCGACTTTCCGCCAGCATGCGACACCACATGGGTCGCGAAGGTGATGCTGGTGTTGTTGTACATCCAGGTTTGACCGAACGGATAGATCTGCTCGACGTAAGCCGCCTGGAGCATGACCTTCTCGCTGATCGACCCGCCCGGGGGAACACGAAGGAACCCATGGTCGCCATACCAGCCAGCGCGATGGTGGAACAGATCAACGACCCGGGCTTTCGACGTTGCTTCCGCGTCCGCGACCCTCCACCACGGCAGGAGGTCGACGATACGCGCGTTCAAATCCAGCTCGCCCCGTTCGGACAGCTGCAGGGCCACTGTCGACAGGAAGGTTTTGGTCACAGAGCCAATTTGAAATTGCGTATCAGGGGTAACCGCCTCGTCGGTGCCTACCTTCGTGATGCCGAGGCCGGCGCTGTAGGTGTTGGGCCCATGGATGACCCCGACACCAAGCCCCGGGATGTTCATTTCCTTGATCAGTTCAGCAGTTTCGGCGAGGACCGCATCAAAAGTCGCCTGGCCCTCTTCCTGTGTCATGGCCTGCTGTGCGAGTGCCGGTGTGACGTACAGTAGCGCCGAAACAAGCAGGGCAGGTAGTGTTCTCATTCGGTTCTTCACTAGATTTTTCCTTTGCATTGGAGTCTTCACTGGAGTTTCCCTCGCGGGATAACGATGGCTTTTGGCGGAGAGTTCTGTCTTTGCCGTGCAGGAGCGCACTGGCAGATCCTGCAAGGCGAAGTTTCCCCGCTTACTGCTTCGCCATCTGCCCGACATTGAAGTAGTCGAACAGCGACCGGGCGACCTCGGCAATTGCCCGATCCCTGTCCGCCTCGGATGTCTCGCTACTCTTGGTGAACACGGCGATTGCAAACCGGCGACCGTCGGGGAGCGTGATATAGCCGACGTCGTTGGCAACTCCGCCGATGGTTCCGGTCTTGTTCGCCACGGGTGTTCCCCTGGGCATCAGCCCCTTGAGCCGACCAGCGCCGGTGCGCGTGCGCGACATGACATCAATCAGGAAGTCGCGGCTCTCGGCGCTTGTCGCCGCGCCACTGTCGATGGCAAGCAGCAGTTGCAGCATCGCGAGGGGCGTTGCTTGGTCACGTGGATCTGCCTCGAAGTCCAGATTGCGGTCAGCCTGGATCTTCAAGAGTTCCGGCCGGGCCTTGAAGACCTCTGTGGCGAGTTTATGCGTGGCCGGTCCCGGCAAACCATAGAACTCCCCGATGATCTCGCCGGTGGGCCGATCGACTCTGATATCGCTGATCCCGATCCTGCGCAGATATTGGGTCACCGCCGCGGGTCCTCCAGCCAGTCCCATCGAGATGTCGGTCGCCGTGTTATCGCTCTCCGTGATCATCACCTCGATCACGTTCGCGATCGACAACTGGAGCCCAGGGTGAACGAATGTGCCGTTCAGCGCAGCGTCCCCGATCATCATCATGTCGAGTGTGACATCGACCATCTGGTCGAGGCTGAGTTCGCCTTTGTCGACGCGATCCAGGACCGCAGCGGCAATCGCAACCTTGTAGGTGCTGGCCATGACGAAGGTCTCATCGCCATTGAACGCGATGACCTCGTCGTCGCCGATCTCCTGCGCCGCGAAACCGATGCGCCCCGCAAGCTTCGTCGCGACCCGTTCGATCGCGGCTCCAACGGACTGTCCTTCCGCTGTCTGGGCGTATGCCGGGCCGAAGGTGGCCGCCGCCGAAACAGCTAGGGCCATGATAACGTTGCGATATTTCACTTTAATCTATCCTTCCATGGGAGAGCGACGGAAATCCGCCGCTCGATGCTGATCAAGCGTGACGAAAAGCAATATTCGCGGCAAACCTGCTGAGAAGCGGAAGTGTTAGAAGAAAAATCGCAAGAAAGACGTCCCGCTTCCAGCCGTCGACCGCGCAGCTCGAGGCCACAGCATCTTACTTTGGTGGGAAAAATTTTGCCGAAGAATCGAGGTGCAAATCCTACGCCTGTCACCGCCCATGCGAATTGAGTTCGAGTCTCATTGACACGTAATGGCCCCGAGAAATTGGCTTCAAAGACGTCGTTGGAAAACCCCCAACCCAAGTCCGAGTACTTGCACTGAATGCAAGCGCTGGGCGCCAGCGAGGTCGGGTTGGTGCCGTTGTTCACCACGGGCTGGAATTTCGCCCAAACGGGTGTGGCCAAAGCCAATGCCGTGGCGGTTATAGGCACGGGAAAGGTGCCTAGAGCGGCAGGAGAGATACGCGAAAACCGCAAAGGTGACACCCATTTCTGCACTACACAGCTTTGAGAACGGTAGCATTCTGGGATCGAGTCGTGCCTGAAAGTGAGGGACAAATCCTACGCTGGTGGTAAGATGGGCCCGAAATCGAGGGTCAAATCCTACGTTTTCGGCGGTTACGAGTTCATTTAGTCGTTGACAGCCTTAAGGTATTTTAAGCTCACCATTGGGTAAATTCGCCATTAGGGAGAGGTTTCATGAATCTCGAGGAACCGAAGCATTTATCGCGCTTTCCCGCTAAGACCGACCTGACGCATCAAGAGTTTTGGCGCGGCTTACCCACCCTTCAAGCCGAAGCGGCGCAACTCGGACCGGGACGTCTTGAGTACAAAATGCTGCAAGTCACTGGACGGGATCTGATTATCTTTCGTAGCAAGGTCGCGCCAAAAATGGCCAGTACCATTGTGCCCCACCCGGATTGGATGGTCTTGATGGCACCGGTCGATTGGGTCGGTGCCTATGTTTTCAACGCTCAAACAGCAAGACCGTTCGATGTTTTTGTTTCAGGCGGTCCTGACGGATATTCCGCCACTGGCGAAAAGCGGCATAACTTAGCAGTGGGTGTGCGAAAATCTAAACTGAGGGATGCATGCGCCAATTTGAGTGGTTGCTATGTCGAGGATATCGACCTCCAAGATCAGCGGATATCCCTTGGTTCAGCCTTGGGCACAAGATTTCACAGGCGGCTTCTGGAGACCATAGCAGCGTCGCTGGACAAGCCTGTGGGCCCCGGTAGGTTCGTACTGGATGCTGTCATCGAGAATGATCTTTTCTCCGAGATTGCCGGCCTCATCATGGCACAGGCAATCGATGAGAATGCATTCTCAAATCTCAATCTTGACCCCGTTCGAGTTGTCAGGCGCGCGGAAGAACTGTTTGAAGACCGCACGACCAATCCACCAAGCATAGCTGACCTTTGCAAGGCGGCTAACGTCGGAGCAACCACATTGCATTTGTGCTTCAATGAAGTCTACGGCGCGTCGCCAATAGCGTACTTGCACGCAAAAAGGATTACCCAAGCTCGTTCTCTAATCCTGTCAGCGGAAAGGGTCCCACGTTCGGTCAAAGACGTCGCCCTGTCGCTTGGCTTCACCCATAGCGGTCGGTTTGCCGAACGATATCGCAACTTTTTCGGGGAGTACCCGTCAGAGACTTTCAACAAGCGATGAACTCTCCGGATGGTGCTGTCAGACTAATACGAACTCGTCTCTGCCAGGACAGTGACACTGTCCCTTATGCCGCGCAGAGACTACGCCACTCGGCAAGAGCAGCGGTACTGTTCTGCTTGAAGTGATCTCGTTTCGAGAGGCTGCGATCTTTGTTGAAGTGGTTGAAGACAGAAGAGTGGACGGCGACGAATTTCTGCAGACTTCGCATTCTCCGAAAGCGCAGCATCGCGCGTTCTCGTCGTCGGAATGGAAGATGTGAGTTCTCAACTCTGTTGTTCAGCCAGCGACCACAGGCTTGCCGGTCTTCACACCCCATGTCACGCAGCGCGGCTTTGTATGAAGCAAGCCG
>NZ_FNEB01000010.1 GCF_900100005.1 Lutimaribacter saemankumensis | reverse complement strand
CTATCGGCCGCCGGCTCCCGAAACCATCATCCCAATGGAAACCAGCCCGATCATGCACTAACAATTACCTTGGACCAATCAGATCGGGCTGCTCACAGTCATTTTTCCCGTTGCATAGCCTTTTGGGTCCAGGACCGGACGCGCTTCCCAATGGCTGACTGCGTTTCGGTCGAAGTCAGCGCGACGGGCCAGTTCCCTTTGGCTCCAGTCCTTCGGTACGCGGGCCTCTTTTACGTCGTTTCCAGTCTGCATCCGGCTGCCCATGGCTAAACGTATAAATGTTACAATCATTTGACGGGCTTTTCCCTTTCCTTCCAAGTGCGGAACGCATGGTCAGCCTTCACGCCATCAATGGTCGGCATTTCGCAAAGCACCCATTGTGCTGCTTTGCCGTAGCCTTCTGACCCCAGAGGCGCGCCCTTGGTCATGCGGATAAAGCCGCGCTCTTCCAGTTCACGGAAATATCCGCCAATCGTGTTCCGATGCACGTTTATCGCCTCGGCCGCAACGCGGTGGCTCAGGTATATCCTGCCGTTATTCGTTCCATTGAAACGGCGTTTTCAGCTCGATGCAGAGCGCGCGCGGGCCGGGGGTGAGCGTAGCCCAGGCTTCGGTTTGCTGAAGCCACTCCTGGAACTGGACATGACGCCCAGCCCCTTTCTTTTGACGCTTGTAGCGCTTGCGGGTCATCTGCGCCCCTTGCCGCCCAGCAGGAACAGCCAAAGGCGAAAGCCGACCTTTGCATCGCCACACCATAGGCCACTGACATTTTCTCGGGCGTTCGGCGTATCGGAACGATTCGTCGGTTCGTTGGTCTGCATTGGCGCGTGATCCGACACAATTCCGGCGGTTCCCGTGCAAAGACGCGGACCGGAGAACGCGCGTTAAGCATTGAGCGAAACAGCCGGTTTCCGGCTTTGCCTGCGCCTTGCCTGCCAAATTGTTTGAATATCGTCACCAATATTCACGTGATGATTGCAGGGTCATGGGCAGAATTCTGAAAAATCTCAGCTTTCCTGCAAATGCCGATCATATTGTTCAATATGCGCGAACAGTCTTTGGTTGGATGCGAATTCAACTAGGGCGATGCCGCGGCAGAATGGGGCAAAAGATGGGCAATTTTCGGAAAAACTCCCCTTTGTTCGCCTCAATTGCTCGGCTAATGTCCATCTGCCCAACTGGGGGGCAAGAAATAGGCCACGGGGGCGGCCGCTGAACTGTCTGTGTCCATTGGATGCGGGGGACGCGAACGTCGGCTGTCTGCTCAGGCGCTGCCATCGCCGGAACAGGTTCAACATGCATTTCGATGCATGATGTCCTGTGCGCGTGTTTCCCTTCTCCAAGTCAGGCAAGGCTATTGTTGACCCGTGAGGACGCGAGTGCCGGGCGCCCGTGTCGCGAAAATGTAAGAACCGCGACTGGGACTGCCCCGTTGGTTTGTAGGAGAGTGAGCCGATGACGAAGACCACCTATGTGAATGCCATTTACCTTGGCAATTTTGCGTCGGTCGATACGAATGAAAACGACTATGATGCCGAGCACGAAGCCGCGCTGAAAGGTGTCACTGTCGACCACGGTACGCTCCAGGTGGTGTCCTTGCGTCTTGATGACCGGGATCACAACGGCACGATCAGCGACGACGAATGCAACCCGTATTGCGACAAGGTCACTTATGACATCGGATCGGGACAGGTCAGCAACCAGACCGACGCCACGCTTACCGGATACGTGACGCTCACGCTGGGCGACGGATCGACCCGCACGGTCGAAGCCCTGCTCACCCAGCAGGCCAATGGCGATCTTTTCCTCAACGACCTGCTGAATTGCGGGACGCTCGACAATCTGCAGATCAGCTCGGTCACGATCGACAGCTTCACCTGCGACAACTATGCGGGCTGGTATACGAACCAATCCGTGGACAACACGTCCATCGTCGCGCCGGCCCCGGCAGGTGACGGCATCGTCGAAGGCACCGCAGGCGACGACGTGATCGACGTGGCCTATACCGGCGACCCCGAAGGAGACCGCATCGACGCGGGCGACGCGCTTGCCCCGAACTCCGGCGACGAAGATATCGTTGACGCGGGTTGCGGCGATGACGACGTGCATGCCGGCGCCGCCAACGACGAAGTGTATGCCGGCGGCGGCGACGACACCGTTTTCGGCGATGCCGGAAACGACACGATCTATGGCGACCGTTCACTTGGCGAGGCCGACAATAACGGCGATGCCAAGGTTCTCGATTGGGGGTCCATCGGTGATGGCACCGGCATCGTCGAAGGCTGCCCGGTCGATATCGACGCGGACGGCATCAACGTGCATGTTTCCTTTGATAAGCAGGATTACGGCGCGACGGCCAAGGCGACCAGCACCCGGCAATATGTCGACACGGCCAGCGGCGAAACCTTCGACACCAACTCGGCGCTGGAATTGTTTGGAAAAGGCGGCGAAGGCGGCTGGGACAACACATCGACCACCCGGCTCGATTTCAGCGCGACGAACGCGGCCTATTCCGACGAAGTTCAGAATGTTGCGTTCCGCATCAACGATATCGACGAAGGCACCTCGAGCGACGATCACATCGACCGCGTGACGATCCGGGCGTTCGACGCGCAGGGAAATGCGGTCGACGTGCAACTGACCGCCGGAAGCTTCATCAGCCTCAGCGGCGATACCGCGACCGGGGATGAGAATCTCGACACCGATTACGGCCCGGACGATGCGCGCGGCTCTCTCCTGGTCGAGATCGCGGGCCCCGTTTCGTATATCGAAATCGACTATGACAATGGCGAATGCACGGACCAGAAGGTTTGGGTCTCGGACGTGCATTTCGACACGATCGGCACCGTGGCCGATTGTCCGCCGGGTGACGACTCGTTGCTGGGCGGAGCGGGCGACGACGTCATCTATGGCGAGGATGGCCACGATACGCTTTATGGCGACGAGGGCGATGACCGCCTTCTGGGTGGCGTGGGCAATGACACGCTCGATGGCGGCGCAGGCAACGATATCCTGCGCGGCAACGCCGACCGTGACGTCATTTTCGCCGGTGGCGGCGACGATGTGGATGGCGGCTCTGCCGGGGACGACCACGACATTCTCGATCTGACAGGGCAGGGGACCTACTACCTCGAGAACGTGACTGCCGACACCAACGGCAATGGGTTCAACGGCACCGTCGTCTTTGTCGACGGCGAGGGAACGCCGACGGGTGAGACCATCAATTTCGTCGAGATCGAAGAGATCCGCGGAACCGAGTTCAACCGTGGTCCCGATGCGGTGGATGACAGCGTCACCGGCGACGAGGACACGGTCATCACCGGCAACGTGCTGGCCAATGACACCGATCCCGACAGCGACCCGTTGACCGTGGTCTCCAACACCGACCCGGCGAACGGTGCGGTTACCGTGAACCCGGACGGCAGCTTCGAATACACGCCGAACCCGGATTTCAACGGAACGGACAGTTTCACCTACACGGTTTCGGATGGCCAGGGCGGCACCGACACGGCAACGGTCACGATCACCGTGGGTGCGGTGAACGACGACCCCGACGCGGTGAATGACAGCGCAGCCACGCCATTCGACACGCCCATTGTTGTCGATGTACTGGGCAACGATACCGACCCGGAAAACGATCCGCTGACCGTCATCGGCACCACCGACGGCGCCAATGGTACGGTCGCGCTCGACCCGGTGACCGGCAACCCGGTCTACACCCCGAACCCGGGCTTCGCGGGGACGGATCAGTTCACCTACACGATTTCCGACGGCAATGGCGGTACCGATACGGCGACCGTCACCATCACGGTCGAACCCGATCCGCGTGACGGCATCGTCGAAGGCACCGGCGGCGACGATCTGATCGACGTGGCCTATACCGGCGACCCCGAAGGCGACATGATCGACGCCGGTGACGCGATCCTGCCTGGCGACGCGCCCAACGACGATGTCGTCGAAGCGGGCGACGGGAACGACACGGTTCTGGCCGGCGTGGGCGACGACGAAGTATATGGCGGCGCGGGCAATGACGAGTTGCTGGGCGAAGACGGCGACGACTCGCTTTACGGCGAAGAGGGCGACGACACGCTGCGCGGCGGCATGGGCGACGACCTGATCGATGGCGGTGACGGCAATGACAGCGTCCGCGCGAACGAGGGTGAAGACACGGTTATTGGCGGTGCCGGCAATGACACGCTGCGTGGCGGCGAAGACAATGACACCGTCGATGGCGGGGCCGGCGACGACCTGCTCTATGGCGGGTTGGGCGATGATTCCGTTCTGGGTGGCGACGGCGATGACGAATTGCGGGGCAACGAAGGCTCCGACACGCTGCTTGGCGGCGACGGCAACGACTCGATCGCTGCGGACGATCCGGGCGACGTTCTGGATGCGGAAACCTTTGTCGGCGTTCCCTTCGAAGAGTTCCCCGATACCGAGAACAACCGCGACTATGTCGACGGCGGTGCCGGGAACGACACGATCGACGGTGGCGACGACGCCGACACACTGATCGGCGGGACGGGTGACGATGTCATCGAAGGCGGGATCGACAACGACTCGATCACCGGCAATGACGGCAACGACAGCATCACCGACATCCAGGGCGCCGACTTCATTGATGGCGGTGCGGGCGACGACACGATCATCGCCGGGGTCGATACCTTCTCGGATTACGTGGGCGACGACCCCAACCTGCCGAACCCGCTGCTGATCGATCCAACCACTGGCCTGCCGGCCCTGTCCGATCCGAACACCGATGACGGCAAGGACACGGTCCTTGGCGGCGACGGCAACGACTTCATAGCAACCGGAGACGATGCCGATTACATCGACGGCGGGGCCGACAACGACACGATCGACGCGGGTATCGACGATGACACCGTCATTGGCGGTTCGGGTGACGACAGCATCATTGGCGGGCATGGCTCGGACAGTATTCTTGGCGAGGAAGGCGATGACTGGATCAACGCAGGTGACTCGTCGCTGCTGTTCGGTCAGGCGCCCGACGCGTCCGATCCGGTGCCGACGAACGGCCGGGATTTCGTCGACGGTGGCGCCGGCAACGATACAATCTTTGGCGAAGATGACGAAGATACCCTGTTGGGCGGCGATGGCGACGACGTCATCGACGGCGGCATCGACGACGACCTGATCGAGGGTGGCGATGGCGACGACATACTGTCGGGCGCTGCGGACGAAGACACGCTGCTGGGCGGCGCAGGAAACGACATCATCCTGGCCGGCACCGAAGACGACCTGGTCGAAGGCAACGACGGTGTCGATGTAATCCTCGGCGAGGAGGGCGACGACACCCTTCTTGGCGGCGCGGATACCGACCTGGTTCTTGGCGGCACCGGCGACGACCTGATCGAAGGCGGTTCCGGTGTCGACATTCTCGATGGCGAAGACGGTGACGATACCGTCGATGGCGGCGACGACACGGATCTGATTTTCGGCGAAGCAGGCCAGGATCTTCTGACTGGTGGCGGTGGCAGCGACATCGTGCTGGGCGGCACCGACGGCGACCTGATCTATGGCGATGGCATCGTGGATGAAGGCAACACGCCCGATGGCGATGCCGATATCCTGTTCGGCGAGGAGGGCGACGACACCATCTTCGGCGGGGCCGGTGATGACCTGATCGATGGTGGCGAGGGCGCGGACGAGATGCGCGGCGGCGACGACCAGGACACCTTTATCGAGGTCGGTCCGGGCGACGTGATCGACGGCGGCGAAGGCGGGGTCGATTTCGACACCATGGTTCTCTCGGCTCCTGCCAACATCATCTACGATCCGCTGAACCCGGAAAACGGGACGATCGAGTTCATCGATCTCGAAACGCAGACCGTGTTCGGCACGGCAACCTTCAGGAACATCGAAAATATCGAGTTCGTGCAGCCGGACGTGAACCCGGCCCAGCCCGCGAACGACGAGAACAGCGATCCTGATACCCAGCCCGAAGACGTCGTGATCGACTACAATCCGCCGGTTTCCCCCGCGCCAGCGCCTCCGCCTTCGGCCCCCCAGCCCGAAGGGCATGTGGACGGCACCAGCGGCAGCGACCTGATCGGTCCGGGCTATGTCGATATCGATGGCGACGAAATCGACGCAGGCGATGCCATTCTGAGCGGCGAATTTGGCGATGACGACATCGTGCGCGCCTATGATGGCGACGATACGGTCGATGCCGGGCTCGGCGATGACGAAGTGTTCGGCGGCGACGGCGACGATAGCATCGACGGCAATGCCGGCGACGATGTGCTGCGCGGCCAGGATGGCGACGATACCATTCTGGGCGGTGAGGGCGATGACCGCATCGACGGCGGCGACGGCGACGATCTGGGCGATGGCGGCGCGGGTGACGACACGGTCGTCGGCAGGGACGGCGACGACATCGTTTACGGCGGAGACGGCAACGACTTCGTGACCGGCGACGATGGTGACGACTCCGTTTTCGGCGGTGCCGGCAACGACCTTCTTTTGGGTGGTGACGGCAACGACACGATCGATGGTGGCGATGACGATAATATTGATAGGGCCGCTGGCGGCGATGATGCTGACCTGTTCACCGGCTTTGGTGCTGGCGATACTGTCGAAGGCGGTTCCGGTGGTGCGGATTATGACACGCTGGACCTGACCGGAACGGCGCCCGCGGGGGGCAGCCTGAGTGTTACGATTACCGGGCCCGATAGCAACGGCAATGGCTCGGACGGCTTTGTCACATATTTTGACGCGACCGGCTCCGAGATTGGTCGTCTGGACTTTACGGAAATCGAGGAAATCGTGCCCTGCTTTACACCTGGAACCACGATCGCCACGCCACAGGGTGAGCGGCTGATCGAAGATCTCAAGACCGGTGACCGGGTGATTACCCGCGACAACGGTATTCAGGAAATCCGCTGGATCGGCGCCAAGCCGGTGACGGGTGTGGAACTGGCGAAAAATCCGCATCTCAAACCGGTACTGATCCGCAAGGGCGCGCTGGGCAACGGCCTGCCCGAGCGCGACATGCTGGTCAGCCCGAACCACCGCTTGCTGGTCAACAACGACAAGACCGCGCTCTATTTCGAAGAGCGTGAGGTTCTTGCCGCGGCCAAGCACCTGGTGGGCGCCGACGGGATCCACGAAGTCGACGTGATGAGCACGACCTACATCCACTTCATGTTCGATCACCACGAGGTGGTGCTGTCGAATGGTTCGTGGACCGAAAGCTTCCAGCCCGGTGACATGAGCCTGAAGGGCGTGGGCAACGCGCAGCGCAACGAGATCTTCGAACTGTTCCCCGAACTGAGAACGCGGGAGGGCATCGACGACTACCAGGCTGCGCGCCGTGCACTGAAAAAGCACGAGGCAAAGCTTCTCATCAAGTGATGCAGCAGGCACCGGGCGCATGCGTCCGGTGCATCTCCGATCAGGTGGGGTTCTGATCGTTCTCGACACCCCGATCCGTATGCCGTGGGCCCATCAAAGGCGCGCGGGTCGGATCGGGGTGTCTGCTTTTTCCGGGGGGGCGCCTGCTTGGGCTGTCCGAAAGTCATCGGGGAAATGCGGCACGATTCGGGCGCGACCGCTGCACGGATGTGCGATTATCGGAACAATCGCAGGCACAGATGCGGCTTGTTTCCGGGCCGCCGACGCTCTCGGTTTTTAGATAAGTTTTTCCGTTTTCCCGGATCGCGACAATCTTGGCGGAGCAATGGGATAATCGCCATCCTTTTCAGGGATTGTCGCCAAACTGGCCTTCAAAGACGTCGACCCAAGGCTGTGAGGGAAACAAACGGACCACGCCGCTTCCTGCGCAATCTGCCGAAAACTGTACCAAAGCTTGTCAAAAATGTGGCCGGGACATACAAAAAATTGTCGATGGTCACACCGGGTGAGAGCGGTCGCCATCAGCATGACACAGTAAGCCGAGAGAGAACCGAGCATGTTCGCGTCCCCGTTGCCGCAAGAACCCGAGACAAGGCAGTCGTCGGCTGCCGCTGTCGCGGATCTCGCAAGGCTGGCCGATTGCCGGGACGACACGCTGATCGCCACTGATCGCGGGGAAATGCCGCTTGGCCGACTTCAGCCCGGCGACCGCGTCCTGACGCGGGACAACGGGTTTCAGGAAATTCGCAGCATCGTTTGGGCGAGCACGCAGGATCTGGAAGCCGTGGTGATCCGCCGGGGCGGGCTTGGCAGTGGTATCCCTGCGCGCGACACGGTGGTCAGCGCGCAGCACCGCGTTATCGTGACCGGTGAAATCGCGTCCCTTTTGCTGGATGAAACCGAGGCACTCATCGCGGCCCGGCATCTTGTCGGCCTTGCGGGCGTAGTGCCGGCAAAGGCCAGCGTGATGTGCCACATGGAATTCGACCACGACGAAGTGGTCCTTTCGAACGGGTGCTGGACGGAGTGCGTCAGCCCGGCAGATCCCAAGCGGGGCAAGACCGACACCGCGCAGACAAGAGAGCTGGCCAGGGTCTTCTCTCAAAAGGACAACGTTCTCGGGTAAATTCCCTCTACCCGGTTGCTCAGGTAAAGGCGTGGACGCGGCCGGCAAAGGCAGGGTCCGCGCCTTTCCATTTCCCGCCCCCCGGCCGCTGCGAATCTGCAATCCGTGCGGGATTGCTACCCAGGGTCGTGACGCGCCGATTGCTTGCTAACTAGCGGGCGAATTGGCGGTGCAAATTGGGCAAAAGCCATGCTATTGCCGCAACTTGCGCGTTTTTTCGCCTGTAGGCTCTCCTATCCATCCGGCTATGCCAAAGGGTTTCTTCCTATCCTGACGCGTCCTTGACGGCAGCTTCGGGGCAGGGGCGCCCAGTTTTACGAGTTTGGGCAGGAGTGTAGGTAATGATGTTTGCGCCAATAACATGTCCAGGGTGGGGTCGTGCCCCGGACAAATCCGAAAAACCGTGCAGCCTGGCCGCGTCTTTCCTGTCCCGGATATGAGGTAACGGGCCATGCCATCCTTCACGTACACGATCACACCAGCGAACTGGAACAACGTTGCTTTCTGGTCAGGGATTAACGACAGCTCATACTTCCAAGAGCTCGACTTTTCCGCGCTTGGACCGGGTTACAGTGTAGACTACGACTTGGCCAATGGCATCATCACGATCTCGGATGGTGCAACAACCTTTACCGTCGGCGAGAGTGGCGTAACCGGAACTGACGCCAATATGGGCGCCCAAACCCTTATGGAGAACTTTACCATCCTGAGGGGCACGCAGGGTGACGACGTCTTGGACGTGTCCGGGACCATCTGGTTCTCTGACCTGTACGGTGGCGACGGAAACGATACCCTGCTTGGCGGAAACGGCTTCGACTCGCTCGTGGGCGGCGCGGGGAACGACTATATCTCGGGCGGGTCGGGCGATGGCTATTTTCTGGGCGGTGACGGCGACGATACGCTCCTGGGCGGTGATGATTGGGACACGGTCATTGGCGGCTTAGGTAACGACAGCATCGTTGGCGGTGCCGGCAATGACTCGCTGCTTGGCGAGGATGGCGACGATTGGATGTCGGGCGGCGCTGGCCTCGACACGCTGTATGGTGGCACTGGCAGCGACACCATGTCTGGTAATGGCGGCGATGACTTCCTGTCTGGCGACGGTGGCGACGACTGGATGTCGGGCGGCGCTGGCGATGACACGCTGGATGGCGGCGCAGACAACGACTATATCTCGGGCGGGTCGGGCTACAACATTTTGCGGGGCGGTGACGGCATCGATACGCTCCTGGGCGGTGATTATTGGGATGATCTTTATGGCGGCGCAGGCAACGACAGCATGGATGGCGGTGCCGGCGAAGACTCGCTGTTTGGCGAGGATGGCGACGATACGTTGCTTGGCGGCGCTCACAGTGACACGCTGGATGGTGGGGCTGGGAACGACCTGATCTTTGGCGGGGACGGCAACGATACGTTGCTGGGCGCGGCAGACGACGACACGCTCTCGGGGGAGTCGGGTAACGACACGATCGACGGCGGCGATGGCGCAGACGTCCTGATGGGCGGGCAGGGCAACGACTCGATCGCCGGCGGCGCCGGCGGCGATAACATCATGGGTGACGGCCAGTGGATCGAACTGGCCCAGTACGGCTCGCTGCCGGGCGTGACCGCGACCACGTTGACGATCACGAACAGCTCGGATTCGCCGATCGATCTCTACCTGATTGAACCGTCCGAGGTGACTACCTACTACGCCACGATCGCGCCCGGGGACACGCATGTCCAGCCGGCCTTCGAGGAACAGAACTGGCTGATTTCCGACGACTGGGGGTATTATCTCCAACTGATCGAAGGCGCGCCGAACCAGGTGATCGATTACGGCGCCGAGGGGCTCGACGACAGTATCGACGGTGGCGCCGGCGACGATCAGATTTTTGGTATGGGCGGCAACGACACGCTGGATGGCGGTCTGGGCAGCGATCTGATGTTTGGCGGCGCCGGCGATGACACCTTCATCCTGACCAGCGGCGATTCCGCCGAAGGGGGCGACGGTGACGACGTGTTCAACGTCAGCCGCGACGACCTGACCGGCGGCACGCTCTTTGTCCAGGGTTCGGAAACGGGTGAAACACTTGGCGATACGCTGAACATCATCGGTCCGGCGGAAATCATCTATGACGGCGGCAACCCGGAAAACGGCACGGTGACGTGGCTTGACGGGACGACGCTGACCTTCTCGGAAATCGAGACGGTGAATTACGTCCCCTGTTTCACAGCCGATACGCGGATCAAGACGCTGCGCGGCGAGGTGCGGGCCGCCGACATTCGCAAAGGCGAGATGGTTCTGACCCGCGATGCCGGCTACCAGCCAGTGCGCTGGATCGGCACGCGCACGCTTGGCGCCACGGAACTGGCCTGCCAGCCGGAACTTCGGCCCGTGATCATTCGCGCTGGCGCGCTGGGCATCAACCAGCCCGAACGCGACCTCATGGTTTCGCCGCAACACCGGATGCTGGTGGGCAGCCCACAGACCGCATTGTGGTTCGGCGAAGACGAGGTTCTGGTCGCAGCGGCCCATCTGACCTGTCTCGACCGGGTTGAACGCGCAGACGCGCTCAAGGGCGTCACCTATGTCCACCTGATGTTCGATGACCATCAGATCGTTTCGGGCGACGGCGCCTGGAGCGAGAGTTTCCAGCCCGGCAGCCTTGCATTGTCCGGCATGGACGCGCCGCAGCGCGATGAACTGTATACGCTTTTCCCCGAACTGCGAAACGACAGGCTGAACACCGCCTTCCCGGCGGCGCGCGTCACGTTGAAGGCGCATGAGGCGCAAATACTGGCGCTCTGCCCCGTCTCAGCCGCGGCCTGACCGCCATTCGGCCCAGGCTTCGGGCGTGTCCAGGTCGGTCGTGGCGTGGGAAGCGGGCAAGGCAATCAGCTCCAGAAGGTCGCGATGTGCGGTAATCACACTGCGCGCCCCTTCATCGCCGGTCACATTTTGCAATTCTGCAAAAAGGGCGCGCGGAAAGATCACCGGATGCCCTGGCGTTCCATCCTGCGCCGTGGCCCGCAGAATGCCGCCGCGATACCTTTGTGCCATGTCGGCCAGGTCGTGTGCCGTCAGGTCCGGCAGGTCGGCGGGCAGGATCATCGCCCCGTCGACATCGTCGGGCAGGGCGCCGATGCCTGCGCGGATCGACGCGGCCATGCCCTCTTGCGCGTCAGGGACCGGAACTGCGTCCACCGCTTCGGGCAGCAATCGTGCGCGCGGATGCGACAGCGCGGGCACCGTGACGAAAACGGGCAGGCCACTGGCCAAGGCGCGTTGCGCCATGACCGCCAGAAGGGGCGCGCCGCCTACCGGCTCCTGCATCTTGTCAGCACCCCGCATGCGCGACGACTGCCCGGCCGCAAGGATCAGTATCGCCAGTCGCATATCCGCCTCTTGCCTTGCATACGTGCGATCAAGCGTTGGCCAGGTCCGGGCGTCAACCCCGCATCCGCGTGCCTTCTGGATCGAACAGGGGCTCTACCAGCCGCCGCGCCTTGTGCATCTGGCCAAGGATTTCGATTTCGACCTCCAGATCGTCGGCGATCCTGTCCACGGGCACAAAGCCATAGGCAATGGACTTGCCAAGGTGATGCGAATAGCCGCCCGAGGTGCAAAAGCCCACGACTTCGCCATCCAGCCAGACCGGTTCATAGGCCACCACGTCGGCATCGCCGGCCTCGACTTCGAAATTCAACAGGCGCCGCGACGGGCCTGTTTTGCGCTCGGCCTCGGCGGCGGCACGGCCGATGAAATCGGTCTCTTTGCCCCAGGCGATGAACCTGTCCATCCCGGTCTCGGCAGGCGTGTAATCGGGGCAGAACTCGGCCCCCCAACTGCCAAAGAACCTGTCCAGCCGCAGCGACATCATCGCCCGCATGCCGAATGGGCGCATCCCATGCGCTTGACCGGCCTCCCATAGGGTCGACCACAGCGCGCGCTGGGCCATCGGGTCGCAATAGATCTCGTATCCCAGGTCACCGGTATAGCTGACACGCTGAACAAGGCAGTCGGCCATGCCCACCGTGACATGGCGCAGGTCCATGAACCGCATGTCGGAAATATCGTCGCGCGTGCAGGCGGCCAGCACATCGCGCGCCTTCGGACCCGCGATCTGGAAGCCCGTCAACCTGTCCGAGATGTTTTCGACGCGAACGCCTTCGGCCTCGTTCATTTCGAACCAGCGCATGTGAAACGCCTGCGCGCCATAGCTGGCGGTCAACTGGAACGTCTGTTCGTTCAGGCAAGACACGGTGAAATCCCCGATCAGCCGCCCCTTGTGCGACAGCATCGGCGTCAGCGACAAGCGCCCCGGTTTCGGGATGCGCCCCGCCATCACGCGATCCAGCCACGCCCGCGCGCCCGGTCCGGTGACAAGGTACTTACCGAAATTATGCACCTCGTTGATGCCCACGGCCCCGCGTACGGCGGCAACCTCGCGCGCCGTGGCCTCGAACGCGTTCGAGCGCCGGAAAGACGGCGTTTCAAAGCGCGGCTCACCGTCTTCGGCAAAGTAGTTGACGACCTCGAGCCCGTATTGATGCCCCCAGACCGCGCCCATACCGTCGAACACGTCATACATCGGCGTCTGCCGGAACGGGCGCGCGGCGGGCAGTTCCTCGTTCGGGTAGGAGACGGAAAACCGTTTCTGATAGTTCTCGATCACCTTCGGGCGGGTATAGCCCGGCGTGATCCAGTCGCCGAAACGCGCGCAGTCCATTGCGAATGTGTCGCGCTCGGTTTCGCCTTCGACCATCCACTGCGCCAGCATCAGACCCACGCCGCCACCCTGGGAAAAGCCCGCCATGACCGCGCAGGCGGACCAGTAATTGCGCACACCGGGCACCGGCCCGACCAGCGGGTTGCCGTCCGGCGCAAAGGTGAACGGCCCGTGGATCACCGATTTGACCCCCGCCTTTTCCAGCGCCGGGAACCGGCGATAGGCAAAGGCGATGCTGTCCTCGATCTTGTCGAAATCGTCGGGCAGCAACTCGTGCCCGAACTCCCACGGTGTGCCATCGACGGCCCAGGGGCGGCAGGGCTGTTCGTAGAATCCGATGCACAGCCCCTTTCCCTCTTGCCGCAGATAGCTTTCCCCGGCGGGGTCCATCACATGGGGGTGTTCCTTGCCGTCCTTCGCCATCTCCAGGATCAGCGGCACGTCCTCGGTGACGATGTATTGATGTTCCATCGGGTGCAGAGGGAAATAGATGCCCGCCATCGCGCCCACCTCGCGCGCCCACAGGCCGCCGGCATTGACGACATGTTCGGCGTGGATCGTTCCCTTGTCGGTCACCACGTCCCAGGTGCCGTCCGGGCGCTGGTTGGTTTCGCGCACCATGCAGTGGGTTTCGATCGTCGCACCCCCCATCCGGGCTGCGCGGGCATAGGCGTGGGTGGTGCCCGACGGGTCCAGGTGCCCGTCCAGCGGATCGTACAGCCCGCCGATGATGCCATCGAGATTTGTCACTGGCGCGATCTGTGCGATCTCTTCCGGGCCGACGATTTCCGTTTCCAGCCCCATGTAGCGGTGCTTGGCCCGTTCCGCGACCAGCATGTCCATCCGTTCCTGGTTGTCCGCCAGCGTCACCCCGCCGACATGGTGCAGGCCACAGGACATGCCGGTGATCTCTTCCAGCTCCTTGTACAGGCGGATCGTATAGCCCTGCAGCGCGGCCATGTTGGTATCGCCGTTCAGCGTGTGAAAACCGCCCGCTGCGTGCCAGGTCGACCCGCTTGTCAACTCGCTGCGTTCGATCAGCATGACGTCGGACCAGCCCAGCTTGGTCAGGTGATAAAGAACGCTGCATCCTACAACGCCTCCGCCGATCACGGCCACGCGCGTGGTGGTTTTCATGGGCTGTCTCCTCAATCCGGTTGACCGCAGGCTTTCGTGTCCTGCACGGCAGGGCAAGCCCAAAGGCGACACAAGACGTCGCGCAGGGGAAAGGCACACTTGTATCACCGCGACGGATCATGTCGGGTTCGGGCAATTCCCGGTCGCGGAATCCGGCAATCTGGGATCAAACAGGCAGCAAGGAATGCCCAGATGAAAACCCACGCACAGGCCGTCGTGATTGGCGGCGGCGTCATCGGATGCTCGATCCTCTATCACCTGACCAAGCTGGGATGGACCGATGTCGTCCTGCTGGAACGCGACGAACTGACCAGCGGCTCGACATGGCATGCAGCCGCGAATATCCACGGCCTGCACGACAGCGCCAATATCAGCCGCCTGCAGCATTACACGATGAACCTCTACAAAGAGCTGGAGGCCGAGACCGGACAAAGCTGCGGCGTCTTCCAGCCCGGCAGCCTGTACCTGGCGCAGACCGAGAACCGCGAACACCAGCTGCGCCTGCAGGCCGCCAAGGCGCGGCTCTACGGCATGAACTTTCACGAAATCACCCGCGACGAGGCCGAACGCCTGCACCCGCTGGTGAATTTCGACGGCATCCGCTGCATCATGTACGAACCCGACGGCGGAAATGTCGATCCGTCGGGCGTAACCAACGCCTATGCCGTGGGCGCCCGCCAGCGCGGGGCCGAGATCTATCGCTTTACCCCCGTCACCGGGACCGTTGCGCAACCTGACGGGTCGTGGATCGTCGAGACGCCCAAGGGCGACATCCGCACCGGCTGGGTCATCAATGCCGCCGGCCTCTGGGGGCGCGAGGTCGCAAGGCTCGCCGGTATCGAAGTGCCGCTGCAACCCACCGAGCATCAGTATTTCGTCACCGAAACCATGCCCGAGATCGCCGCGATGGACCGCCGGCTGCCCTCGGTGGCCGACCGCGACGGCGAATATTACCTGCGTCAGGAAGGCAAGGGCCTGCTGATCGGCGCCTATGAGCGCGATATGCGGTTCTGGGCCGAAGATGGCACGCCGCTGGATTTCGCGCATGATCTGTTCCCCGACGACCTGGAAAGGATCATGGAAAACGTCATGCGCGCGATGGACCGCGTGCCAGCCGCCGCCGAGGCTGGGGTCAAGCGCGTGATCAACGGGCCGATGATCTGGTCGCCCGACAGCAACGTGATCCTGGGGCCGGTGCCGGAATTGCGAAACTATTTCATGTGCGGCGGCATCATCCCCGGCTTCAGCCAGTCGGCCGGTATGGGGCTGATGGTGGCGCAATGGATCGTCGAAGGGGAAATGCAATACGACATGTTCCCCTGGGACGTTGCGCGCTTCGGGCTCTGGGCCAATGACCGCGAATTCGTCAAGGCGAAGGTGCGCGATGTCTATGCCCACCGCTTTGCCATCCATTACCCGAACGAGGAACGCGCCGCCGGTCGCCCGCTGCGCACGCGCCCGGCCTATCAGATGCAGCGTGAGATGGGCGCGGTGATGGGGCTGAATTATGGCTGGGAACATCCGCTTTGGTTCGCTGACACGCCCGATCACTTCGATACCAACGGCTTTACCCGGCAAAACTGGTGGGAAGGCGTGGGCCGTGAGGCGCGGATGCTGCGCGACCATGCCGGCATCATCGACATCTCGAACTTCGCCCGCTACCGCGTGACCGGGGCAGGGGCCGAGGAGTGGCTGAATGCGGTCTTCGCCAACCGCATGCCGCGCGCGGTGGGGCGGTCGTGCCTGACGCCGCTGATCGGCAAGCGTGGCGGCATCGCCGGCGACGCCACCGTGACGCGCCTGGCCGAGGACGAATTCCTTGTGATCTCGTCCGGCATGGCCGAACGCTATCACAGCCGCTTTTTCGCCGAGGTGCCGCTGCCCGAAGACACGGTGTTCGAAAGCGTGACCGAGGCCATGTGCGGCTTCAACGTGGCCGGCCCGAAATCGCGCACGCTTTTGCAGCGGCTGACCAATGCGTCGCTTGCGACGGCAGATTTTCCCTTCATGCGCTCGCAGCGCATCACCGTGGCCGGGATCGACGTGATCGCCTTGCGCGTCAGCTTTACCGGTGATCTCGGTTGGGAACTGCACTGCGACCAGAAAGATCAGCTTGCGCTCTACACCGCATTGCTGGACGCGGGGCGCGATCTTGGTGCCGGTCCCGTCGGCAGCCGCGCATTGATGAGCTTGCGTGTCGAAAAGGGCTATGGCTCCTGGAGCCGCGAATACAGCCCCGAATACTGGCCGCAGGAGGTCGGGCTCGAACGTCTCGTGAAGATGGACAAAGAGTTCCTGAACAAGGACGCCGTTGCCCGCGTTCTGGAAAACACCGCGCGCGAAATGCTGGTCCTGATGGAAATCGACGCCGATGCCGTGGCGGCGAGCAATGCTGACGCCACCGGGGGAGAGCCGATTTTCAAGGACGGGCAGGGGATCGGGCGCGTCAGTTCCGGCACCTACGGGTATTCGGTCGGCAAATCCTTGGCGCTGGGTTTCGTCAAGAACGCCGCGCCGGGCGACCGGGTCGAGGTGATGATCCTGGGCCGCCCCCACGGCGCCACTATCCTGCACGAACCGCCCTTTGATCCGGCCGGGGAAAAGCTCCGCGCCTGACCTCGCTATTCCTCGCGGCCCGCGGCCTTGAGGCGCGCATGCAGGGGTGCGGCCTCGGGCGCGCCGGCCTCGAGCGCGAAAATATAAGCGTGCGTAAGGTAGAAACAGGCCGCGTCGATATCGTTGGCGGCCTCGCCCGCCTCGGCATAGAGTCCGATCAGCGCATGCCGGTCATCGCGCGCATGCGCGGCCAGCAGGCGCTGATCCAGATCCGTCATTCGGCCGCCCGCGCCTGCGCGCGGTGCGCTTCGACCTTGCCGGCCACCCAGTCGTGAAAGCAATGCGTGGGCCCATCCATCGCCGGGCTGAACCGTCCACCGTCGAACAACGGCGCATGACGCCCGCGCTGCATGCCCTCGACGACAAAGATATCCTCTTCGAAGACGGTCTTCCAAAGCTGGGTATTGCGCGCGCGCATGCCCTCGTCGGTGTCCGGCCGGGTGTAATAGAGGTGGATGTTCTCGACCGTGCGTTCTGGGCCTTCAGGCACCAGGATGATCGCGAAGGCATGGTCGCGATGCACCCCCAGCAGCACGTTGGGATAGATCGCCAGATACTCGGCGGCGGTGTCCCACTTGTCCGACAGGCCTTCGAAATCGGGAAATGTTTCGCCGTTTTCATTGCGCAGCTGGCGATAGACAAGCGTGCCCTGGCCGGAATATTCGCCCGGCTTTTCGATGTTGTAGTGGTCTTCCAGCCGCGAATAGCTGTTCAAACCGGGATGCACCCAAGGCAAGTGATAGCTTTCGCAGTAGTTTTCGACCGCCAGCTTCCAGTTGCTTGCGACCGCAAGCTGGAACTTGCTGTCGATCCCGCCGTGATACATCGGCTTTTCGAACTCTTTCCAGCGCTCCAGCGCGTCGGCCATCGCGACCTCGAACGCGGGCGCGTCGCCCGACACGTTGATCCACACCACATCGAACCAGACATGGCTGCGGATTTCGATCAGGCCCAGCTCCGAGCGTTTCACGGCCTCATGGGTGTTGCGCCCCGGCCCGCCGACATGCGGTGTGCTGACCAGCCGCCCATCGGTCCCGTAGCACCATGAATGATAGGGGCAGCGGATCGCGCCTTCGATCTTGCGCGGCTCTTCCACAAGGATCATGCCCCTGTGGCGGCAGATGTTCTGAAAGACGCGCACCGCGCCTTCCTTGTCGCGTATCAACAGCAGCGGCATGCCGAGGAATTCCATCGGCACCGCATCGCCGGGTTCGGGAACATCCGCTGCGACGGCCAGTCCGGCCCATTGCGAGAACAGAAGCGCGTGCTTTTCCTCGTCGAAAACCGATGGGTCGATGTAATGGGCATTGGGCAGGCCGTTTGCTTCGGCCACGGGGCGGCGGACATTGTGAAGGGGCGTGGTCATGGCGATCCTCCTGCCGGGACTTTCCCGGAAAAGGATAAAGGCCCGTTGCGTCCGGCAATAGCTTGCCTGCGACCACGCATGTCGCGAACGGGCGCGTCCTCTGGGATCAGCCCATGGGCGTGTCCACCTGCAGAAGGCGCAGGTGATGGGGCAGCAGATCCCCGCGATCGCAGTAGCCGACGGTCCGCGCCGCCGAAAGAACGGCGCCGGTGTCGCGGCCAAGATACTCGTAAACCATCCGCGTCATGCGCTGCCCCGAAGGTTGCCACCGGACGGTGCGGGTCACGTAGCCTTCCCAGTAGTTGTTTTCGTAGGACGCGACCGGCGACAGGAAGTTGAACGATCCGGTCTTGCCGCCCCAGCGCGAAATCAGGATCGAGATGCCCTCGTCCTGCCGCAGAACGACACCGCGAAATTCGCGCCGCGCCGGTGTTTCGGGCAGGCCCTGCTGGCGCATTGCCTCTCGCGGCTCGAAACCGCGCAGGAATGTGTGATCTTCGGACCTGTGGATCAGCACCAGGCCTTGAAGAAAGCGCCGATCGTCCAGAAATCCGCGCCTGGAAAAGCGGTAGAAACCGCTGGGAAAAACATCCTCCGGGATCTGCGCGGCCTGCGTGCCAAGCCAATCGGCGATGAAGGGGTGGGCCAGCACCCCGCCGGGAACCCGGTTCAGTTCGTCCAGTGGGCTGAGCAGAATGCGCGCATCCACATCGAAGAACGAACAGATGCGATAAAGGATTTCGGGTCGCGGAAAACTTTCCCCGGTCAGGTAACGGTTGTACTGGGTGCGATTGATCCCGAGGCTGCGGCACAGCGCCGATACCGAAGAGAAACTGCTGGAGAGGTTTTTCAGGTTGCGTCCGAAAACTGCCCGCAACTCGGATGGGGTTACAGTGTCGTGGTGTTTGACCATTTCAAATCGATAGGAACTGTCTTGAACTCGTAACGAACACGGACCCTCGCACAGCTTAGACGGAAGTTCCACAACGAATAGTCGAAAATCGACACAATGTCGTTATTTTTCTGACGCTTATTGGCGTCATGCTTGTGCGGAATTTGATACAAATCCGTGCCAAACGATGCCGCCTTTTTCGTATGCTACCCATGCGTGTTTCGTAAGATGGCCTTGCTGGGGGAAGTACGAGGATTGGGGATAGTGATGTTCGGTGTTGTGCTCTGGTGTTCTGACGACGGCGAAAAGGCCGTGATCTGGTGCGAAGATCACGGTGATCTCGCCTTTTATCACGAAACGGGCGTGTCGCAGGCTCTTGAAGCGGGGGACATGGTGCGGTTCCGCTCGGAACCGGCGAAAAAGATGCGCCTGGCGAAAGACCTCGTGCTGATCGCGCAGGACGGGTTTCGTGGGCTTCCCGAACGGCTCAAGGCCGTGGGGGGCGCGGGAAGGGCGACCCCGCCATCGGCCAATGCCGTGTCCGTTGTCCCGGCGGCCTGAACCAATGCGCCACGGTCGGACGTGACCGCGGCCATGCTTCGTGTCAGGCCCCGCGCGACAGCGCGGCAACGCCCGTTCGGGCCACTTCGACCAGGCCCAACGGGCGCATCAATTCGGCGAAGGCGTCGATCTTGTCCGGTGTGCCGGTGATTTCGAAAACGAAGCTTTCCAGCGTAGAATCCACCACATTGGCGCGAAAGATATCGGCCAGGCGCAGCGCCTCGACCCGTTTTTCGCCCTCGCCGGCCACCTTCAGCAGGGCCAGTTCCCGCTCGACGCTCGCTCCTTCGACCGTCAGGTCGTGCACGTCATGGACCGGCACGATGCGCCCAAGCTGCGCCTTGATCTGTTCGATCACCTGCGGCGTGCCGGTCGTCACGACGGTGATGCGGCTCAGTTTGCCAAGATGATCGACCTCGGCCACCGTCAGGCTTTCGATGTTGTAGCCACGGGCAGAGAACAGCCCGATCACGCGGGCAAGAACGCCCGCTTCGTTGTCGACCAGCACGGCCAGCGTATGCCGTTCCTGCACATCCGAAAAATTGGGGCGCAGGTTATAGGCGGAATGCTTGGACGAGCCCTTCTTGATCTTTAGCGGCGACATTTCGGTTTCCTTGCTTTGCCCCGACGCGCGGGGCCGGTCATTTCATTCGTTGAAAAGGGGCGCATGGCAGCACCCCTTTGTGCGATCACACAAGAACGGCGCCAGAGCTGCCGATCGCGTCCTTGGTCGATGCCTCGCCCAGCAACATCTTGTTGTGCGGCTCGCCCGACGGGATCATCGGGAAGCAGTTCTCATGCTTCTCCACAAGACAGTCGAAGATCACCGGCCCGTCATGGTTGATCATTTCCATGATCGCATCGTCCAGGTCCGCCGGATCCTTGCAAAGAATGCCCTTGGCCCCGAAGGCTTCGGCCAGCTTGACGAAATCGGGCAGCGCCTCGGACCAGCTGTGGCTGTAGCGTTCGCCATGCAGCAGTTCCTGCCACTGGCGCACCATGCCAAGGCGTTCATTGTTCAGGATGAACTGCTTGACCGGCAGGCGGAACTGCACCGCCGTGCCCATTTCCTGCATGTTCATCAGCCACGATGCCTCGCCCGCGACGTTGATCACCAACGCGTCAGGGTGCGCCATCTGCACGCCGATCGACGCCGGAAAGCCATAGCCCATCGTGCCCAGCCCGCCCGATGTCATCCAGCGGTTCGGATCGTCAAAGCCCAGGTATTGCGCCGCCCACATCTGGTGCTGGCCCACCTCGGTGCAGATGTAACGATCATGCCCCTTGGTCAGCTCTTCAAGGCGCTTCAGCGCGTATTGCGGCTTGATCGTGGGGCCGTCCTGCTTGAACGACAGGCAATCGACCTTTTTCCACTCTTCGATCTGCTTCCACCACTTGGACAGCGCCGCCTTGTCGGTCTTGCGCCCGCGCGCCTTCCAGACCTTCAGCAGGTCTTCCAGAACATGGCCCACATCGCCGACGATGGGGATGTCGACGCGGATCACCTTGTTGATCGAGGACGGGTCGATGTCGATATGCGCCTTCTTGGACTTCGGGCTGAACGCATCGATACGCCCGGTGATCCGGTCGTCGAACCGCGCGCCGATATTGATCATCAGGTCGCAGTCATGCATCGCCATGTTGGCCTCGTAGAGGCCATGCATCCCCAGCATCCCAAGCCATTTGTCGCCCGAGGCCGGGTAGGCGCCCAGCCCCATCAGCGTCGATGTGATGGGAAAGCCAGTGGCCTCGACCAGTTCGCGCAACAGCTGGCTTGCCGCCGTGCCCGAGTTGATCACCCCGCCACCGGTATAGAAAACCGGCCGCTTGGCGGTTTCCAGCGCCTCGGCCAGTTCGGTGATCGCATCCATGTCGCCCTTGACGCGCGGGGCGTAATGGCCGTTGTCCACCTGCTTGGGGCCGACGTAATCGGCGCTGGCGAATTGCACGTCCTTGGGAATGTCGACCAGCACGGGGCCGGGACGGCCCGTGGTGGCGACGTGGAACGCCTCGTGCAGGACATGGGGCAGGGCCTCGGTATCCTTCACCAGCCAGTTGTGCTTGGTGCAGGACCGCGTGATGCCCACGGTGTCCGCCTCCTGGAACGCGTCCGAGCCGATCATGAACGTCGGCACCTGGCCCGTCAGAACGACGATCGGGATCGAATCCATCAGCGCATCGGTCAGCCCCGTCACCGCGTTGGTGGCGCCGGGCCCCGATGTCACAAGGCAAACGCCCGGCTTTCCGGTCGAACGGGCATAGCCTTCGGCCGCATGCACCGCGCCCTGTTCGTGCCGCACAAGGATGTGCTGGATGCCGTTTTGCTGAAAGATCTCGTCATAGATCGGTAGCACAGCACCGCCGGGATATCCGAATACGACGTCCACACCCTGATCCTTGAGGGCCTGAACCACCATTTTCGCTCCGGTCATCTGACGTGTCATCTGCTTGCTCCGTCTATCAACGTCATGTCACTCGCCAAGAAAAAGCCCCCGAGGATCAGTCGGGGGCGCATGGGGTACCGTTATGGTGTCCGTTACCGGCCCATGCGCCACTTATCCAGCAGGATTACTACGAGAGTCATCAGGTGGGTTCTCCTTCGCGTGCGCACGGTTCTAAGGGGGGCGGCAGGAGGCGTCAACCGCGGAATCGGTGAATATTATGTCGCAGGGCCAGTTTTTCGCGTTCTTTTGTTGCGCAGGAGTGCGCTCAGAAGTCAGGAAGCGAATCCCGCAGGGCGCGCGCAACGTCGAAATCGTGTTTGTCCGCCGCGATGTCGAGATACCGCACGGCACGCGTCCGGTCACGGGGCACGGCGATGCCATAGCCATGCAGCACGCCCAGCACGACATTCGCCCAACCCGGCTCCGTGACCATCGCCGTCCAGCCGCCGCGCAGCACGAACATCACGACCGACGTGCAAATCAGGCCAACCCCGGTCAGAAAAATCAAAAAAGCGCGCACTTTACCGGACACCTGCACGGGGCGCACCAAACCTTGCAGCGAATGACGCCTGCCCCCGGCAGTCAGATGTGCGTTGGGATCACCCCTTGGCCGGACGCGCCCCGGGCAATGAGATATTGGCCACCTGTTCCGCGATCGGATCGGTGTTCAGGGGGTGAAGCTCGGACGAATAATCCGCAGGATTGCGCATCTTTTCCCAGCGGTTCCCGACATAGAGCTCAAGCCCGCGGAACTTCGCCTTGTAACCCATCTTGCGGCTGCCGGGCACCCAGTAGCCCAGGTAGACGAAGGGCAGGCCCGCCTCGCGCGCGATTTCGATATGATCGAGGATGATGTATGTCCCCAGGGAATCACGTGCCCGGTCCGGGTCGTAGAACGAATAGACAAGGCTTACCCCGTCATCCAGAACATCGGTCAGGCAGACCGCGGCCAGATCGTCGGTTTCGGCGTCGGAATATTCCACCACGCGCGTGCGGATCGGCGTTTCCTCGATCATGGCGGCGAATTCGAACACGTCCATGTCGGCCATGCCGCCATCCGCATGGCGGCTGTCCAGGTAACGGCGGAACAGTTCGTACTGATCTTCGGTCGCCCAGGGTGACGTCGCCTTGCGTGTAAGGTGCGCGTTGCGGCGGCGGGTGCGTTTCTGGCTCTTGGACGGTGCGAAATCCGCAACCCGTATACGTGCCGACATGCAGGCCGAGCAATCCGCGCAAGACGGGCGGTACAGAACGTTCTGCGAGCGCCGGAACCCCTGTTTCGACAACGTGTCGTTCAGCCGTTCGGCGCCTTCGCCCTGAAGGGCGGTGAACAATTTCCGTTCCATCCGGCCCGCAAGATAGGGGCAGGGCTGGGGGGCCGTCACATAAAACTGTGGTGCAATGGGTAACGTATGGCGCATGATGTCCGCTGGAAGTCAATTCCACGAGACACTAGCAACCCGCCCTGCATCCGCCAAGGGGTCACGGAAACGTCTGGTTAGCGCCGGGCCTGACGGTTCAGCGCGACGCTGCCCAGAACCATGTCCGTCAATCCCTGGCCCCGCTCCGAGGTCAGCATCATCACGATCGACGCCGCCTGAGCCACGAAAACGCCCATCGATACGGTAAATCCCAACGTATGCAGAACCGCGGTGCCCAGGTCGAAAGCGCGCCCGTCATGTGTGCGGAACTCGATCGACATCAGCCGCATGCCCCACGTGGCCGAGCGGTTGGCGATGGTGATGACCCGGTAGGCAAACCCGACGACAAGCATCAGGAACGGGAAAAAGAACAGGCCCGTGAACGCCGTAAACGGTAGAATCGCCACACAGACCGCAAGAATGATCAGCGTGTCGATGACGAAGGCCAGCAGCCGTTTCATCGGCACGTCCGAATAGAACTCCGGCTGTAGCTGCGGGTCGGGAAGGGCGGTGTAGGTCATGGTCGGCTTTCTGGAACACGGGGAACCGGCCCGCAAGGGGCGGGCCGGCAGGGGGGACCGATCGTTTGCCGGTCAGGCGTCTTCGTCTTCACGCGGGGCGCGGGCCTCGCGGGCGCGATCTTCCATGAACTCGTCGAACTCGGCCTTGTCCTTGGCTTCGCGCAGGCGCTGCAGGAAGGTTTCGAACTGCTCCTGCTCTTCTTCCAGGCGGCGCAGCGTGTCGGCCTTGTAGGCGTCGAACGCGGTGTTGCCGCTGGGCTTCATCGCGCCATAGGCATGGCGGGCCATATGGTTGCGGCGGTGGGAACAGGATTTTCCGAACATGCGTTTGCTCCAGATCATGTAGGCAAGAAGGGCAAGGCCCACGGGCCAGAAAAAGATGAAGCCGAGGACCATTGCGGCGATCCAGGCGCCCTTTCCACGGGCGTCGAGCCAGGCTTCGGCACGCGAGAACCAGCCAGCGGGCCGGGAATGCGTGTCATTGAAGGTTGCGGCGGGTGTCATGTCTCTCTCCGTTGATGCGATGTGAATGCCTTTCACATTACACAAGATGGGAAGGGTGCCGCATGCCGACAAGGGTAGATGTGAAAGTTTTTTACATTATTTTGGATCAGGTCGTAAAATCAGCCACTTGCGCGTCGCTCAGTCGCGCCAGATCCGCGGATTTCAGCGGAAAGACATGGCGTGGTGTGCCCGCCGCGGCCCAGATTTCATCGAATTCCAGCAGGCGCGGATCGGCCCAGGCGCGGATCGGGTTCAGATGTCCCACGGGGCTGACGCCGCCGATGGCGAAACCCGTCTGCGCCCGCACCGCCGCCGCGTCGGCGCGGTCCAGCGCCTCACCCGCCAGTGCCGAGGCCTTGGCCGCATCCACCTGGTTGCCGCCGGCGGTCAGGAACAAAAGGCACTGTCCGCTGTCATGGCCCTGGAAAATGATCGACTTCACGATCTGGTCCAGACCACAGCCCACGGCATCCGCCGCCTCTTGCGCGGTGCGCGCGCCGTCAGTCTCGCGTATGTCGGGGGTGATGCCCGCGTCTTCCAGCGCGCGGCGCACGCGGGCCATGCTCTTGCTCATGCCTGATACCTTTCCTTCACAACCGCGCGGAGATTGCCCAAAACCGCGCGGTTTCGCAATCTGCCTCTCTTGCATCCGCGCGCGCGGCGTGACCAATCTTGCGCCATGAGTTTCGCATCCCGCATCACCCGCCTGCCTGTTGCCTATGATCCCGACCGGGGCGCCGAGGCGCGCGCCGCCGTGCCGTCGCTGACCGGTGACGTGGCGCGGCTGATCGAAGGGGCGGGGGGCTGTTCGCCCTACCTGCTGACCCTGACCGAGAAAGAGGCCAACTGGCTGCCCGCGGCACTGGACGATCCCGAAGCTGCGTTCGAGACCGTTCTGAAGGACGTGGATGCCGCCGCGCCGGACGCTCTGCCAAAGGTGCTGCGGCAGGCCAAGCGGCGCGTGGCGCTGTTGACCGGGCTGGCCGACCTTGCCGGGGTCTGGCCGCTGTTGCAGGTCACGGGCGCGTTGACGCGCTTTGCGGATCTGGCGACGCATACCGCGCTGCGGGCCACGGTCGGCAACGAGATCCGCCGCGGCAAGCTGCCGGGCGCGACCGGGGACGACATCGAACGCGCCGGCGGCATGGTGGCGCTGGCAATGGGAAAGATGGGCGCGGGCGAGTTGAACTACAGCTCGGATATCGACCTGATCTGCCTGTTCGACGAAACCCGGTTCGATCCCGACGACTGGCACGAGGCGCGTGCCAGTTTCGTCCGTGCCACCCGAAAGATGGCGGCGTTGCTCAGCGATATGACGGCGGACGGCTATGTGTTCCGCACCGATCTGCGGCTGCGCCCGGACCCGTCGGTCACGCCGGTCTGCATGGCGATGGCGGCTGCCGAAACATACTATGAAAGCCTTGGCCGCACCTGGGAGCGCGCCGCCTATATCAAGGCGCGCGCCTGCGCAGGCGACATCGCGGCGGGCGAGCGGTTTCTGAAAACCCTGACGCCCTTCGTCTTTCGCAAGCACCTCGATTTCGCCGCCATCCAGGACGCGCACGACATGCGGCTGCGCATCCGCGAACACAAGGGGCTGGGCGGGCCGATCACGCTGCCGGGACATAACATGAAACTGGGCCGTGGCGGCATCCGCGAGATCGAGTTCTTCACCCAGACCCGGCAGCTTATCGCCGGCGGGCGCGATCCCGATCTGAGGGTGCGCGGCACGCTCGACGGGTTGCGGGTGCTGGCGCAGAAGGACTGGATACCGCAGGACGCCGCCGACATCCTGGCCGATCACTACGTCGCCCATCGCGAGGTCGAACACCGCTTGCAGATGGTCCGCGACGCGCAAACCCACGACCTGCCGAATTCCGACGCGGGCTTTCAGCGGCTTGCCTGTTTCACCGGGCGTGACCTGGACGAGTTGAAGGCCGACCTGCACCGCCGCCTGACCGAGGTGCACGAGCTGACCGAAAGCTTTTTCGCCCCCGACGCGGGCGGGCCGGCGGAACCCGCAGTGCAGCATGAATTCAACCCCGAGATCATCGCCCGCTGGCGCAGCTATCCCGCCCTGCGCTCGGCCCGCGCGGTGGAAATCTTCGAGCGGCTCAAGCCCGAGTTGCTGGGCCGCCTCGCGGGGGCCGCACGGCCGGACGAAGCGCTTTTGGCCCTGGACGGGTTCCTGGCAGGCCTGCCCGCGGGTGTGCAGCTTTTGTCGCTGTTCGAAGCCAATCCGCAGTTGATCGACCTGTTGCTGGACATCGTTGGCACCTCGCCCGCGCTGGCGGCGCATCTGTCGCGCAATTCGGGCGTGTTCGATGCGGTGATCGGCGGCGATTTCTTCAGCGACTGGCCGGGCATGGCCGCGCTGCGCGACGAGCTGGCGGCGCGGATCGCTGACGAGGACGATTACGAACGCAAGCTCGATCTTGCGCGGCGCTGGGCCAAAGAATGGCATTTCCGCATCGGTGTGCACCACCTGCGCGGCCTGATCGACGCGGGGCAGGCCGGCGCGCAATATGCCGATCTGGCCGAGGCGTGCCTGGCCGCGCTTTATCCTGCCGTCACCACGCAATTCGCCACCAAGCACGGCCCGCCTCCGGGACGCGGGGCGATGGTGCTGGGCATGGGGTCGCTTGGGGCGGCGCGGCTCAATGCGTCCTCGGATCTGGATCTGATCGTGATTTACGATGCGGCGGGTATCGAGGCCTCCGAAGGCCGCAGGCCGCTGGCGGCGCGCGCCTATTACGCGCGGCTGACCCAGGCGATGGTGACCGCCGTCACCGCCTTGATGAGCGAGGGGCGGCTTTACGAGATCGACATGCGGCTGCGCCCGTCGGGCACGCAGGGGCCGGTGGCGACCTCGCTGGCATCCTTCGAAAGCTACCAGAAGGACGAAGCCTGGGTATGGGAGCACCTTGCCCTGACACGTGCCCGCGCGGTTGCGGGCGATCCGGGGGTTTCCGCCGATGTCGAGGCGGTGCGCTGCGCCGTTCTGGGCGCGCAGCAGGATGCGGCCAAGGTTCTGCAGGAAGTGCGCGAGATGCGCGCGCGCATCGCCGCGGCGAAGCATCCCGCAGGGCCTTGGGATGCCAAGCTGGGGCCGGGGCGGCTGCAGGATGTGGAACTGACGGCGCAGGCGGCGGCCTTGCTGGCCGGGGCGACCGACCGGTCAATCGAAGCGGGCCTGGCAGCCGGGCAGCGCATCGGATGGCTGCAGGATGACGAAAGCGCCACGTTGAACGACGCATACGGGCTGTGCTGGAAGGTGCAGGCCGTGTCAAAACTGCTCAGCGACAAACCGTTCGACCCCGAAAGCATGGGCGAGGGCGGATGCGCGATGATGTTGCGCGAAACCGGTGCCGAAAGCCTGACCGCGCTTGAGCGGGAGTTGGCCGGGGTGGCCGAACGCGCAGGCGCGGTGATCGACGCGGTGCTGGAGCGAATGCCGAAAGGGGCAGGGTGATGAAAAAGGGTGATGCGCAGGATCCCAAGGGCCTGATTTACGAATCCTACCGGATCGAGGGGATCACCGAGCCGGAATGCCGGACGATCTTTCTGGATTGGGCGCTCAGCCTGCCGGTGGGTCAGGATAGCCGCACGGCGCTCGAGGCGCTGATCGCGCGGTATGGCGGCGATGCGCCGGACCATCCCATGACGCAGGTGATGCGCGCCGGCCTGGAAGAGATGGGCAAGCCGCGCCGGCGGGGCGGCGCAAGGGCCCGTCCGCGCGGCGAGGGCTGACCGGGCCGGGCCGCTAAAGTGCTGCGGCCTGCCGCGCCAAACCTGTGATCGCCGCCCATTCGCCTTTCTGGACAAGCTCACGGGGCGCAACCCAGCTGCCGCCGACGCACAGGACATTGTCCAGTGCGAGGTAGTCGGCCGCGTTGGCTGTGTCGATCCCGCCCGTGGGGCAGAACCGCACCTGCGGCAGCGGTCCGCCCAGGGCCTTCAGCGCCGGTGCGCCCCCAATGGCCGAGGCCGGAAAGAATTTCTGGACGCCGTAGCCACGCTCCAGCAGGCGCATCGCCTCGCTCGCGGTGGCGGCGCCGGGCAGGATCGGCAGCCCCGCGGCCTCGCACGCATCCAGCAGCCGGTCGGTCGCACCAGGCGAAACGGCGAATTGCGCGCCTGCGTCCTGTGCGGCCCTGACGTCATCGGGGGTCAGCACCGTGCCGGCGCCGACGATCCCGCCCGGAACCCCCGACATCGCCGCGATCGCATCCAGCGCCGCCGGCGTGCGCAAGGTGACTTCGAGCACCGGCAGACCGCCCGCGATCAGCGCCTCGGCCAGGGGCGCGGCATGGGCCGCGTCCTCGATCACCAGAACCGGGATCACCGGGGCCTTGCGGCACAGGGTTTCGGTGAAGCGGCTGATTTCAAGAGGCGTCATCGTCATACCACGACACCGGCGCCGCTGCTTGCCGCGCCGACGCTCTGGCGGAACAGCTCGAACAGTTCGCGCCCGACACCGTGGCTGTTGCCGGAGAGGTCGGGGGTGACGGGCACGCGGTCCAGCGCCTCTTCGGTCAGAACCGCAAGCGTGCCCGCGCGGGCATCGAGCCGCAGAATGTCGCCATCGGCCAGACGCGCCAGCGGGCCGCCGACCGCAGCCTCGGGTGTGACGTGGATGGCAGAGGGCACCTTGCCGCTGGCCCCGGACATCCGGCCATCGGTGACCAGCGCCACCTTGTGCCCGCGCCCCTGCAGCACGCCAAGCGGCGGCATCAGGCCGTGCAGTTCGGGCATACCGTTGGCGCGCGGCCCCTGGAACCGGACGACGACGATCACATCGCGGTCAAGTTCGCCGTTCTGGAAGGCGTCCTTGACCGCCTCCTGGGTGTCGAACACGCGGGCCGGGGCCTCGATCACATGGGCGTCGTCCGATATCGCCGAGGTCTTGATGATCGCCTCGCCAAGGTTGCCCGACAGGTGCGTCAGCCCGCCGGTTGGCTGGAACGGGTCGCCCGCCGGGCGCAGGATCTTGTCGTTGAGCGTCCGGTCGCTGCCGGGCCGCCAGGTGACGCGGTCACCCTCCAGCACAGGTTCGGATGTATAGCGCGACAGTCCGGGGCCTGCGACGGTCTGCACGTCCTCGTGCAGCAGCCCGGCATCCAGCAATTGCGCGATGAGATAGCCCAAGCCCCCCGCGGCGTGGAAATGGTTCACATCCGCAAGGCTGTTGGGATAGATCCGCGCCAGCAGCGGCGTGACGGCCGAAAGGTCGGAAAAATCCTGCGGCTCCAGCATGATGCCTGCGGCACGCGCCATCGCGGGCAGGTGAATGACCAAATTGGTCGACCCGCCCGTCGACATCAGCCCGACGATCCCGTTGACGAAGGCACGTTCGTCAAGGACGTCGCAGACGGGGGTGTAGTCGTTCCCCAGCGCGGTGATCGCCAGGGCGCGTTCCGTCCCGGCCCGCGTCAGCGCATCGCGCAGCGGGGTGTTGGGGTTGATGAAACTCGCGCCGGGCAGGTGCAGCCCCATCAGCTCCATCAGCATCTGGTTGGAATTTGCCGTGCCGTAGAAGGTGCAGGTGCCCGGGCCGTGATAGCTGGCCATTTCCGCTTCCATCAGGGCGGCGCGGTCGACCTCGCCCGCGGCGAATTGCTGGCGCACCTTGGCCTTTTCGTCGTTCGGCAGGCCGCTCGTCATCGGGCCCGCGGGCATGAAGACGCCCGGCACATGCCCGAAGGTGGCCGCCGCGATCACGAGGCCCGGCACGATCTTGTCGCAGACACCCAGATACACTGCCGCATCGAAGGTGTTGTGGCTGAGCGCCACGCCCGCCGCCAGCGCGATCACATCGCGCGAGAACAGCGACAGTTCCATTCCCGGCTGGCTTTGGGTGACGCCGTCGCACATGGCGGGAACACCGCCCGCCACCTGCGCGGTCCCGCCCGCGTCGCGCGCGGCCCGACGGATCACGTCTGGGAACCGTTCGAACGGCTGATGCGCGGAAAGCATGTCATTATAAGCGGTTACGATACCGATATGCGGGGCGCGGCCCGTGGCCAGCGCCTGCTGGTCCGGGCCCGTCGCGGCATAGGCGTGGGCCTGGTTCGAACAGCTCAGATGTGCGCGCTGCGGGCCATCCTCGCCGGCCTTGCGCATCCGCACCAGGTACGCGTCGCGGGATTTCCTGCTGCGGGTGCGTATCCGGTCGGTCACCCGCGCCACTGTGTCGTTGAGTGCCATGCATCCCCCATTGGCTGCTGCGCCCAGCTATACGCCGTTAGCGATAACGCCGCAACCATCCGCCCGCGGCCACGCGAGCGCCCGCCGAACACCCCTTAATCGTACGGGTTCGGTCCAAGTTTTGCCCCAAAGTCTAATCAAAAGTTACCGAAATGACGGGGGCAGTGTGCCTCCAGGAGGTTCGGTATGAAAACAGTTCGGATTTTGGTCGCCCTTGCCCTTGGTTTAGGCGTGACCGCCTGCGCGTCGATTGACACGGCCACGCGAAACGCGCCGCTGGAAAGTGCGTCGGCCCTTGCAGATGATGCGCCCTCGGCTGCCGTGCGGTCGATTTCGGTTCAGTCCTACGTGGTCAAGGTGCCGCGTTCGCTGAAGGTGAGCGAGGCCAACAGCTATTACCCGATGGGCGATATCGTCTGGCGCGAGGATCCGCTGGGCGACCGTCATCAGCAGATCGCCGCGATCTTCGACGAAAGCCTGTCGCGGGCCACCGCCGACATGTCCGGTGCGCTGCCCGTGACGGCCGAAATCGTCGTCAAACGGTTTCACGCGCTGACGGAAAAGACCCGCTACACCATTGGCGGCGTGCACTCGATCCGGTTCGAACTGATCCTGCGCGACCCCGAAACAGGCATCGCGATCATGCCCCCGCGCGAAATCAGGGCCGATCTCAAGGGCTTTGGCGGGTCGCGGGCGATCGAAGCCGAACAAAAGGGTATCACGCAGAAGGTCCGTATCACCCAGCATCTTGCCAACGTGATACGGATGGAACTGGACAATCCCGGCTCGGCACCGAAGGGCGTGGCGCAACTGGTTGCCGGTGTGGACGACAACGCAGTCTGATCTTTCCCCCGCTTTCGAAGATGAGTAAGAGGACGGCATGACGCCGTCCTCTTTTCCTGTTGTCCGCCTGAAACCAAAGGCCAATGCCCGCGCCGTACGGCACGGGGCGCCCTGGGTGTTCGACAACGAACTGGTCACCGACCGCCGCACCAAGGCCCTGCAGCCCGGCAGCATCGCCGTTCTGGAAGATGCCGAGCGCAACGCGCTGGCCCTGGTGGCGGTCAACCCGAATTCGCGCATCTTTGCCCGCGTTCTCGATCGCGACATGACCGCGCGGATCGATAAGGCTTGGCTGGCCGACCGTTTGACCCGTGCGCTGGAGATGCGGGCAAGGCTTTATGATGCGCCGTTCTATCGCCTGATCCACGCCGAGGCCGACGGGCTGCCCGGTGTCGTGATCGACCGCTTTGGCGACACGGCGGTGATCCAGCCCAACGCGGCCTGGGCCGAGCTTCTGCTGGACGAGCTGGCCGATGCGCTGGTGGACGTGACGGGCGTGGCGAACGTTCTGAAGAACGCAAGCGGCCGGGCGCGCACGCTTGAAGGGTTGGACGAAGACAGCGCCGTTCTGCGCGGTGCCGCGCCGGATGCGCCGGTGCCCGTCCCGATGAACGGTGCGACCTACATGGCCGACCTGACCGGGGGCCAGAAGACGGGCCTGTTTTTCGATCAGCGCCCGAACCACGCCTTTGCCGCCCGCCTTGCAAACGGTGCGCGGGTGCTGGACGTGTTTTCCCATGTCGGTGGCTTTGCGCTGGCGTGCCTTGCGGGGGGCGCGGCGCATGCTCTGTCGGTCGACGGCTCGGAACCGGCGCTGGAACTGGCGCGCGCAGGTGCGCAGGCCGGCGGCATGGCCGACCGGTTCGAAACGCGACGGGGCGATGCCTTCGACATGCTGACCGCCTTGGGCGACGAAGGCGCGCAGTTCGACGTTGTGATCTGCGACCCGCCGGCATTCGCCCCGTCGAAACAGGCGCTCGAGGCCGGTCTGCGCGCGTATGAGCGCATCGCGCGGCTGGCCGCGCCGCTGGTGGCGCCGGGCGGATACCTGGGGCTTTGTTCATGCTCGCACGCCGCGGACCTGTCCAAGTTCCGCACGGCCTGCACCCGCGGGATTGGCCGGGCGGGCCGCGCGGGCCAGATCATCCACACAGGCTTTGCCGGACCGGACCATCCGCTGATGCCACAACTGGCGGAAAGCGGGTATCTCAAGGCGCTGTTCTACCGTCTATGAAGGTGCTTCTGGACACCTGCGTGCTGTATCCGACCGTCATGCGCGAGATGCTGCTGGGCGTGGCCGGGCAGGGCGCATTCACGCCGCTGTGGTCGGCCCGCATCCTCGAGGAATGGGCCCGCGCGGCGCGCAAGCTGGGCCCCGGTGGCGAGGCGCAGGCCCGCGCCGAGATCGCCATGGTCGAGGTGGCCTGGCCCGATGCCGCAGTCACGTGGCCGCCCTCGCTGGAATCGCGTTTGTGGCTGCCCGATCCGGCCGATCTGCACGTTCTGGCCGCCGCCATCGCGGGCAGCGCCGATGTTATCGTGACGATGAACGCCGGCGATTTTCCCCGCAACATCCTGGCCGAGGAGGGGCTGAGCCGCGCCGACCCGGATGCCTTTCTTCTGGGGCATTGGAAAGCCCGGCCGGATATGGTGGCCCATGTCGGCAACCAGGTGCTGGCCGAGGCGCGGCGCCTTTCGGGCGAGGAATGGGACATTCGCGGCTTGATGAAGAAAGCCCGCCTGCCAAGGCTCGGCAAGGCGCTGGCCGCCTAGGGCGCACCCCAGCTGATTTCATGCCGTTCAATGGCGGCGATACGGTCTTTTGTCGGCGGGTGCGACATCAGCCAGGCCGGCATGACGCCCGCGCGAGAATTCGTCAGCGCCTCGAGCTTTTCGAACAGCGATTTCTGCGGCGCGGTGCCGATCCCGGCCTTGATCAGCAGGGCCGAGGCATACTCATCTGCCTCGTACTCGTCGCCGCGGCTCAGCCGTGCGGCCAGAAGCGTGGTCAGCATGTTGGCGATCCAGACGCCGATACCGGGCAGGAAGCGCGCGAACACCATCGCAAGCGCCGTGCGCAGCGCGTTCTGACCGGAAAAGTCGATCATCCGGCGGCGGGCATGGCCCAGGGCCACATGACCCAGTTCATGCGCTACCACACTGGCCATTTCCTCGGCCGTGACCTCGCCCTGGCGGAATTTCTGGTAGAAGCCATTGGTAATGAAAATCCGCCCATCCGGCGCGGCAAGTCCGTTCACCGGTTCGATATCGTAGAGATGCACCCGCACACGCGGCAGTTCCAGTGCGGCGGCCATCCGGTCCAGCATCGGCTGCAGTTGCGGATCCTTCAGCTCGGTCGAACGCGCCGACAGCTCGGCCTGCGTGCGCCAGACCGAAAACCGGTACATCACAAGGCCGTAGATAAGCGCCAGAAGTATGGGTGTGAATTTCAACATGGATCAGATATGGGGCAGCTTTCGGCGGGCGGCAAGCGCCGGGTTGCCTCGGCGCGTGAATCACGATCTGCTTGCGGAGGGACATGACGGAGAAGACGATGACACAGCCATATGAACTGGACGCGGGCTATGGCGAGGGCGTGCGCATGGGGCTTATCGTTCTGTCGACCGACGAAAGCCTGGAAAACGAGGCACGCATGGTACTGGCGGGCCGCCCCGTCAGCCTGCTGCATGCGCGCATCCCCGCCCAGCCCGACGTGACACCTGACAGCCTGCGCCGCATGGCCGACGAGATGACCGCCACAGCCGCGCGCCTGCCGCAGGGGCTGGACGTCATCGGGTATGGCTGCACCAGCGCCTCGACGATCATCGGCCCCGACAAGGTGGCCGCGCTGATCCAGCAGGCGCATCCGGGCGTCAAGGTCAGCACCCCGATCACCGCCGTCACAGCGGCGCTCAAGGCGCTGGGTGTCGGGCGTATCGGCTATGGCTCTCCTTACGTGCAAAGCGTGACGGCCCCGATGCGCGAATTCCTGGCGGGGCAAGGGATCGACACCGTGGCCGAGACGAGCTTTGACCAGAGCGACGATTACACGGTGGCCCGGATCACCGAAGGATCGACGCGCAACATGCTGGAATCGCTGGCGGAAACCCCGGAAGCCGAAGGGTTCTTCACAAGCTGCACCAACCTGCGCACCTTCGGTATCATCGACGCGGTCGAGGCGGCAACGGGCCGCCCGGTGGTCAGTTCGAACCAGGCGCTCTTGTGGCACATGCTGCACCTGGCCGGCGTGGACGCGCGCGGTTGGGGGCCGGGGCGGCTTTTCAGCCTCTGACGGCCCGCCTGCGCCGCGCCTTGCGTAGCGCGCGGCGCAGCCACCAGGCCAGGCCCAGGCTGACCAGGGCGCCCGACAGGATGCCGATCAGGTTCGCCGCCACATCGACCGCGATCGACAGGTTGCGGGCGAAAGCCAGGCCAAGACCGACGTACAGCCCGACCCACACCGCTTCGCCCAACGCGCCCCAGGCCGTGAACCTGCCCCAGCGCATGCCCGCGGCCCCGGCCGCCAGGTTTGCGTAGGGTCCAAGCGGGCTGAACAGCCAGCGGCTGAGAAACACGCCGTATCCGCCGTGGCTGTGCATCAGCCGCGCCGCTTTCTTGATCAAGGCGCCACGTTTGCCCGCGGCCTGGTCGGGTGGCAAACGTCCACGCCCCAGACGCGCCAGCCAGTAACCGACCTGGTCGCCCGATATCGCGCCCGCCAATGCCGCCAGGCCGACGGTTGATGCCGAAAGATCGCCCGACGCGGCAAAGGCGCCCGCAGACAGCATCATCATCGAGGCGGGAACAGGCAGCGCCAGGCATGACGCCAGCGTGACGAAAAACAGCGCCGGCGTTCCCCAGGCCGCAAGCAGGGCAAGCGCCTCGTCGGTCATTGGCCCGGCGTCCGCGTCTGCAGATAGGCCGCGGCCTCGTCCAGCACCTGCGCGACCGGCACGCCACGCGCCCTTGCGATCGCTTCGAGCGTCGGGCGGCCGCTGGTAACCGCGTCGGCCTGCAGCGCCGCGCCGATCTCGGAGGGCGGCACATCCCAGGACAGCGCGATATAGCGCGGCGTCATCCATGGGGCAGGGGGCTGGAACCGGTTATCCGCGTCGATCCAGTGCAGGGTCTGCACGATCAGGCGCAAGACGAAGAACAGGGTGACCGCCACCGCCAGGCAGAACGCCAGCAACCCGATGCGGTGATGCCGCCAGAGATGGCCGATCTTTTTCATTCCTGACCCTCGCGCGGGTGGGACCGGGTGGCTGCGCTCAGCGCGTCAGTTCCTTCATGCCCTGTTCGATCCCGGCTAGCGTCATAGGCACCATGCGGTTCTCGAAAATCTCGCGGATCATGCCGATCGAATGGGTGTAACCCCAGTATTTCTCGGGAACCGGGTTGATCCACAGGTGGTCCGGCCACTGGTCGCGCGCGCGTTGCAGCCAGACCTGACCGGCCTCGGCGTTCCAGTGTTCGTTCGCGCCGCCCGGATAGGCGACTTCATAAGGCGACATGCTGGCGTCGCCCACGAAAATGCATTTGTAATCAGACCCGTAGGTGTGCAGCACGTCCCAGGTGGGGGTCTGCTGATCCCAGCGGCGGCGGTTGTCGCGCCAGACGCCTTCGTACAGGCAATTGTGGAAATAGTAGTATTCCAGGTGCTTGAATTCGGCCCGCGCGGCGCTGAACAACTCCTCGACCACCTTGATATGCGGATCCATCGAGCCGCCCACGTCGAGAAACAGCAGCACCTTGACGGCATTCCGCCGCTCGGGACGGGTCTTGACGTCCAGGTATCCGTGTTCCGCCGTCGCGCGGATCGTGCCGTCGAGGTCCAGCTCGTCATGCGCGCCGTCCCGCGCCCAGCGGCGCAGGCGCTTTAGCGCGACCTTGATGTTGCGGGTGCCCAGCTCGACGCTGTCGTCGAGGTTCTTGAATTCGCGTTTGTCCCAGACCTTGACGGCGCGCTGGTGGCGGGATTTTTCCTGCCCGATGCGCACACCTTCGGGGTTGTAGCCGTGCGCGCCGAACGGCGAGGTGCCGGCGGTGCCGATCCACTTGTTGCCGCCCTGGTGGCGGCCCTGCTGTTCCTTGAGCCGCTCCTTGAGGGTCTCCATCAGCTTTTCAAAGCCGCCAAGCGCCTCGATCTCGGCCTTTTCCTCTTCGCTCAGGTGCTTTTCTGCCAGCTTTTCCAGCCAGTCCGCGGGGATGTCGACGGCGTTCAGCACGTCGCCAAGCTGGATATCCTCCAGCCCCTTGAAGGTCGCGGCGAATGCACGGTCGAACTTGTCGAGGTTCCGTTCGTCCTTAACCATCGCAGTGCGGGCGAGATAGTAGAAACCTTCCACGTCATAGGTGACAAGGCCCGATTTCATCGCCTCGAGAAAGGCGAGGTATTCCCGCACCGTGACCGGAACGCCGCCTTTTCGCAGATTTTCGAAGAACGGCAGGAACATGGGATCAGAGCGATGCGCGATGGACGAACAAGGTCAGGAAAACACCGACAATCATGAACAAGATCGCATATGCTGCCGCATATTGCGCGATATCCAGCGCCTTGCCCTTGCGGCGCTTCGCCAGAAATGCCCCGAAGGCCGCGCCGATAAGCGCCCCCGACAGTACGATCATGTGTTCAAGCCTCAGCTGCGTCCTTTGCCCGGATTGAGCGCGGCGACCTCGCGCAGCTTGGCGCGCACCGCCCAATCCGCGCCGAATCCGTAGCGCGCCCAACCCAGACTGTCCACCCTGACGCTTGCAGCTTCGGCGGTGCGGCCAAGGTAATCCAGTGCCTCGGCACGCAACATCAGAAGCGTGGCGAGCAGGGCGGCGTTTTCGTGCCGTGCGGCGGTGCCCAGGTGCTTTGTCACCAGCGCCAGCGCATCCTGTCCCCGGCCTTGCACCAACGCGTAGGCCGCGAGTTGGGATGCCACGTAGGCGCGATGCAACTCGGTATGCGGGGTCAGTGAATAATAGTGATCGGCTGCCAGGAAATGCTCTTGCGCGACGCTTTCATCGACGCGCTGCGTCAACCGGCCCATGGCATAATGCGCAAAGGCCATTCTGTGATCGGACCAACCCATCCGGCGCGCGATATCCAGAGCCTCGGCTGCAGCGCGGCGGCGTTCGATCGGGCCGGCACCGGGGCCAAGCGCGGTCTGGATCGCCTGCACCCAGGCGCGTGGGGTGGCCTCTGCGCGGCGTGGCGACAGGTTCTGCCCGCCAGGATTGATCCGTGCAAGAATGGCCGGCAACCGTTCGGCCACGTCGCGCTGCGACATGCCGGCGCGCAATTCGGGCGCGTAGTAAACCCGGAGGATCATCATGTCATAGCCGGTCAGAACCGTGTGCACGTTGTCGTCGTTGAACACGCTGTCCTGCAGGCGGTAAAGGTCGTTCAGCGGGCCAAGCGCCTGGGCCAGCTCTTCGTGCAGGCAATCGCGCACCTCTTGCGGCGAGGCGTCCGCCGGCAGGAAGATCGCCAGCTTTTCCCGCACACGCAACTGGCCCCAGTCGGTGCGCGGACTGCGCCGCGCCTTGCGATACTCGCTCAGCCGCGAGATGTTCGGCACGACGAAACATGCGGCTTGCGGCAGGTTGCGGCGGATGTCGGCGCGCGGGACGGCCTGGATGGTAATATTCGCGTTTGCATTGCTGGTTTGGCGGATGTCGATCCCGGCCTCGGTGCGCAGCCGCGTCAGAAGGCGGTTCAGATCCAGCCCTAGATGGGCCGGCGGCGACCCGGTGACGCGCACCGATATCGGCCCTTCGAAGCGCGAGAAATAGGGCAGGCGGCGTCCCGATTCCAGCATGAAGGCCAGGTCGAGGAAGTCGCGCGCCACGTCGGCATTCGATTGCACAGGCGGCGTGGGCCGTGGCGACGAGAACGTTTTCATCGGCGGCAGCGCGCTTTCGGTGAACTGCGCCGCACGGGTTGCGGTTTCACTGGGCCCGCCTGGCATACAGGCGCTCAGAACAAGGCAGGCTGGCAACAGGAGGCGGCGCATCATCGAAAGCCCCTCCTGCATTCCGGGAACGGATAATTTGCTCGGATGAAGCGCGCAGAAAGATGGAGACCCGCGAAAGGGGCGTCAACTGTCCCGGTCATTTTCTGCCTCGAATTCTTATTCAGTTGAGAGAACTTTTGCCTCTCTTGTTGTCGGTCATAAGGGTGAATTAGGGCATAAATGTGGCAGCTCACTTTCCGCGGGTGCGGCTGCGAGGTGCCAGGGGAAATCGTTTTAATACAATTGCTTGCGGCGCGGTTTTGCAGGTCTTCAGGCGTCCGCGCATCGAATTTCAGGGGGCAAAACCAGCAGAATTGGGGTTTTTCCCCCTGAATGTGGCGGAAATGTGCCTGCATGCCGTCCCGCCGGTGTCAGCCTCCGCGCCGGGCCATGAAGGCAAGGCGTTCGAACAGGTGAACATCCTGTTCGTTCTTCAAAAGCGCGCCGTGCAGTTTGGGCAGGGCGTTGGGTCCGTCACGCTTGAGATCCTCGGGGCTGAGGTCTTCGGCCAAGAGCAGCTTGAGCCAGTCCAGCACCTCCGAGGTCGACGGCTTTTTCTTGAGCCCGGCCATATCGCGGATTTCGTAGAACTGGGTCAGCGCGGTCGTCAGAAGCGCCTCTTTGATGCCGGGGTGGTGCACCTCGACGATCTTCTTCATCGTGTCGGCTTCGGGGAAGCGGATGTAGTGAAAGAAACACCGCCGCAGGAACGCGTCGGGCAGTTCCTTTTCGTTGTTCGATGTGATGATGACGATGGGCCGGTTCTGCGCGGCGATCGTTTCGCCGGTCTCGTAGACATAGAACTCCATCTTGTCGAGTTCCTGAAGCAGGTCGTTGGGAAACTCGATATCGGCCTTGTCGATCTCGTCGATAAGCAGAACCACCTTTTCACCGGCTTCGAACGCTTCCCAAAGCTTGCCCTTCTTGATGTAGTTGCGCACGTCATGCACGCGCTCGTCGCCAAGCTGGCTGTCGCGCAGGCGGCTGACGGCATCGTATTCGTAAAGGCCCTGCTGTGCCTTGGTGGTGGATTTGATGTTCCACTCGATCATCCGCAGCCCCAGCGCGTTGGCGACCTGGCGGGCCAGTTCGGTCTTGCCCGTGCCCGGCTCGCCCTTGACCAGCAGGGGGCGTTCCAGCGTGACGGCTGCATTGACCGCGACGGTCAGGTCTTCGGTGGCGACATAGGCGTCGGTGCCCTGGAATTTCATGGATCATCAATCCCTTGTTGCGCGTATTTCGCGGCAACCTAGCCCGAACGTCGGGCACGGGCAATGCAGGGCGTATCATTCGCGCATTCGGGTAGTGACAATCCCGCAAGGGGGGTGTATCTGCCTGCGCGAAGGGGGTGCCATATGCCACAGGAAAACCTGAATGCTGTTGGCCTTGATGAGGGAGCGGATATGAAGGCTGAAACCTTTCTTCCCGACGATTATCGACCGGCGGAAGACGAACCATTCATGAACGAGCGGCAGTTGGAGTATTTCCGGCGCAAGCTCGTGGCCTGGAAAAGCGAGCTGCTGGAAGACAGCCGCGACACCATCGAAGGCCTGCAGGAAAGCACCCGGAACATTCCCGACATCGCCGACCGCGCGAGCGAGGAAACCGACCGCGCGATCGAACTGCGCACCCGCGACCGCCAGCGCAAGCTGGTGGCCAAGATCGACGCCGCGCTGCGCCGCATCGAAGAGGGTGAATACGGTTATTGCGAAGTGACGGGCGAACCGATCAGCCTGAAGCGACTGGATGCGCGCCCGATCGCCACCATGAGCCTTGAGGCCCAGGAACGTCACGAGCGCCGCGAAAAGGTTCATCGCGACGACTGATCGCAGTCAATCGACGAATTCGGGGGACGCCGGGGCTTTCGCTCCGGCGTTTTTCGTCACAAAAGGCGCCACATGGACATTTCGGGACTGAAGGTACTGGTAGTCGGAGGGGGCATCGGCGGGTTGGCCGTGTCCCGCGCTTTGGCGTTGCGTGGCGCTGATGTCACCGTTCTGGAGCAGGCCCCCGAAATCACCGAGGTCGGCGCCGGCATCCAGGTCAGCCCGAACGGATTCGCGGTGCTGCGCACTTTGGGGCTCGACGGTGCCTTGCGGACCTGTTCCGTGCGGGGCGAAACGATCAGCCTGCGCGACTACCGTGGTGGCGAGGTGCTGCAACTCGATTTGCGCCGCTTGGCGCGGCGCGACTATTTCTTCGTGCATCGTGCCGACATGATCGATCTGCTGGCCAAGGGCGCCCGCGCCGCCGGCGTCAGGATCCGCCTGCTGCAAAAGGTGACGGCCATCGAACCGGGCCGGACACCGCGGGTGACGCTGCAGACGGGCGACACTCGCGAGGCGGATCTGATCATCGGCGCGGATGGGCTTCATTCCGTGTTGCGCGGCACGCTCAACGGGGCAGAGGCGCCGTTCTTTACCGGCCAGGTCGCCTGGCGCGCGCTGGTGCCCAACACCGAAGGCCGCGGCGCACAGGTGCAGGTGCATATGGGGCCGGGGCGGCACGTCGTCAGTTATCCGCTGCGCGATGGCGGCCTCTTGAACCTCGTTGCCGTGCGCGAGCAACGCGACTGGGTCGCGGAAAGCTGGACGCAAGAGGACGACCCCGCGAACCTGCGCGCGGCATTTCCCGATTTCGGGCCGGACCTGCGCGCACTTCTGGAGCGTGTCGAAACCGTCCGTCAGTGGGGGCTGTTCCGTCACCCCGTCGCGCGGCACTGGCATGGTGGCCATTGTGCGTTGCTGGGCGATGCGGCACATCCGACATTGCCGTTTCTGGCGCAAGGCGCCTGCATGGCGCTGGAGGACGCGTGGGGGCTGGTCCGGGCACTCGATGGGGCGGATGGCGTGGAAAGCGGGCTTGCCGCCTATCAGGGCTTGCGCGCGGGTCGTGCGCGCCGTGTCATCGATGCCGCCAGCGCCAATGCCTGGAAGTATCACCTGCGCTTCGGTCCGCTGCGCATGGCCGCGCACGGCGCATTGCGCCTGGGCGGTGCCTTGATGCCGGACCGGATGCTCCACCAGTTCGACTGGCTCTACGATTACGACATCACGGACGAACGCTAGGCCCGTTCAGTTCTCCAGCGTGATCCAGACCGGAACGTGATCCGACGGCTTTTCGCGCCCCCGAATATCGCGGTCGATCTGGCAGTCGGTCATCATGTCGGCCACCTGCGGGCTGAGCAGGAAATGGTCGATCCTGATCCCTTCGTCGCGGTTCCAGGCGCCGGCCTGGTAGTCCCAGAACGAATAATGGCCCGGCGCCTGCACACGCGCGCGGAACGCCTCGGTCAGGCCAAGGTTGACGATGCGGCGGAACGCGGCGCGGCTTTCGGGGCGGAACAGCGCGTCGCCACGCCATTTTTCGGGGCTTTTGGCGTCTTCCTCTTGCGGGATGATGTTGTAATCCCCCGCCATCAGGAACGGCATCTCTTCGGCCAGCAGCGCCTCGGCGCGCGCCTTGAGCCGCTCCATCCACGCCAGTTTATAAGCGAACTTGCCGTCCGCGACGGGGCGGCCCGCGTCATCCAGTTCCACCGGGTTGCCATTGGGCAGATACAGCCCGCATATGCGGATCGCCTCGCGGCCGACGACCGTCGCTTCGATGTAACGGGCCTGCTCGTCGCCATCGTCGCCGGGCAGGCCGCGGCTGACATCCTCGAGCGGGAGTTTCGACAGGATCGCCACGCCGTTGAAGCTTTTCTGCCCATGGGTTTCGACCTGATAGCCGCGGTCCTCGAACAATTCGCGGGGAAATGCCTCGTCCACCGATTTGATTTCTTGCAGGATCGCGATATCGGGCTGTGCCTCGTCCAGCCAGTCGCAAAGGGCCTGATGCCGCGCCTTGATGCCGTTGATGTTGAACGTGGCTATTTTCATGACCGATCCCCTGCTGAACAGGGCGCAGTCTATCGCGCAGGGGCGGGGTGGCCGCAAGGGTCGGGATGCGGCAATGCACCCGAGAATTGCAAAAATCGTTGACGAACATGCAAAAGTATATTTTCTGAACCAGATGCAATCATAGGGAGAGTTTGGAATGCAGGCAGTGAAACAGAAAAATCCACATATGGCGGACACGGTCGAATTCAGCATGCATGACGGCTGTGGGGTGGGCCATTATTCGTCCGGTGCTGTCCCATTGATGGAAAGCGGCGTTGAAACCGGGCTTTTTTCATCCGGCGCGGCACCGGCATCGCGGGCAGGGCTGGACGATGGCACCGGAACGCATCTCTTTTCATCCGGTGCCTGAACCCACAGCGCAGTGTTTACAGGGGGCAGGGCATGGCGCAGGTGATCGCATTTCGCCCGCGCGGTGGCGACGGAGTAGCCGGACCGGCCGCCTTGGTCGCGTCTGTCGTCAATGGCCGGCGTTCGCACGAAGATGTTTTCTGGCTCAAGGAAAATGCCGAGCTTCTGAACGTGCTGGAATCGGCCGGGCAGGGCGATGCGAACCTTCTGACCCCCTACGCGCCACACGCCGCCGCGCTGCCCGAGCGCTTGCGATTCTTCCCGCAATATTACCGGTTCCTGCTGTCGATCGCGCTCGACCTCGACGACATGGGCGTGCCGGGCGTGGATTCCGATGCGATGGCGCGGTTTGTGGCAAAGACGCGCCTGTTTGACAGTGAACTGTCCGACTTGCAGCGCGCCGAGGCACGCAGGCTTCTGGCTCGGCGCGCGATGCACGGCGCGGTGCGCGATCCAGGGCTTGACGGCCGCCTGCTGTCCTTCGCGGCAAGGTCCGGCACCTTTGCGCTGCCCAATCGCAAGGCCGCGTATGAACTGACCCATATCGTGTTCTACCTGACCGAATACGGACGCCGCGATGCAGCCCTGGGCGACGAGGTGTCGAAATCGCTGCATTTCGCGGGTCTTGTCGCGCTGCTTGAGCATAACGCCGATCTGCTGGCCGAAATCTGCATTGCCATGCTGTTCACAGGCGCAGAACCCCCGGCTGCCTGGCTGGCTTTTGTCGAGGGGCGGCGGCGCGCATCGCGGATCACGACCGGGGCGCAAACGCAGCTGCCCGACACCTACCATGACTGGCTGATGGCGGAATGGGCGCGGGCGCTGTCGGTCGGGGGCCTTGTCGGGGGCGGCGTCACGCCTGGCGCCTTCGGTTTTTACGTGGCGCCACCGGACGGGCCGCTGCGCGTGCTGTCCAATGCTCTGCTGCAATCGACCCGCGCGCGCAGTCCCGACTGGCCGCGCATGCGATTGAGCGTGCTGGCCGACATAGGCGGTCAGGGCAGGGCAACCCTGCGACTGGCAGAAGCGTCAGGTGATCTTTTCGACGAGTTCTTTGTCCATTTCGCCCGCACCGGCCGGGTCGGCGCCGGCTAGCGCGCTCAGATCGAAAACGACACGCCGCAGCCGCAGGACGAGGCTGCGTTGGGGTTGTCGATGACGAAACGCGCGCCGATCAGCTCTTCGCTGAAATCGATCACGGCGCCGGCAAGGAAGGGCAGCGACACGTTGTCGACGACCACCTTCTGGCCGTTGCCTTCCAATACAAGGTCATCGTCGGCGGGCTGATCCAGCCTGATGTCATACTGAAACCCCGAGCAGCCGCCACCTTCGACGGCCACACGCAGGGCCTGACCCTGATCGGCGGCTCCGATCTCGGCAAGGCGGGCAAAGGCGCGCTCTGTCACGGAAGGGGGAAGCTGCATCTTGAAATTCCCGGTGTTTCGTTTCCTTGTGCGTTCAAATATATGGGGCACAGGCTCAGGCGACAAGGACCGACAAAGAATGATCGCGCCCTATGCATCCGACCCGCAGGCATCGCGCGGACGGCGTTTCCCCGAGGAAGAAAGCGCTTTTCGATCCTGTTTCCAACGTGATCGTGACCGGATCATCCATTCCAGCGCCTTTCGCCGGCTCAAGCACAAGACGCAGGTTTTCGTCGAACATGAGGGCGATTATTTCCGCACCCGCCTGACCCATTCGATCGAGGTGGCGCAGGTGGCGCGCACGATTGCCGGCGCGCTCGATCTCAACCTCGAACTGACCGAGGCGGTGGCGCTTGCGCATGATCTGGGCCACACGCCCTTTGGCCACACCGGCGAAGACGCGCTGGCCGAGCTTATGGCCCCCTATGGCGGGTTCGATCACAACGCGCAGGCCATTCGGATCGTCACGGCGCTGGAACGTCATTACGCAGACTGGGACGGGCTGAACCTGACCTGGGAAACATTGGAAGGCATCGCCAAGCACAACGGTCCCGTGACGGGTGACATTCCCTGGGCGCTGGCCGAATGCAACGCCGGGTTCGACCTGGAGCTTCACACCCATGCCAGCGCCGAGGCGCAGGTCGCCGCCCTGTCGGACGACATCGCCTATAACAACCACGATCTTCATGACGGGCTGCGGGCCGAGTTGTTCACGATGGACGAACTGCGCGCGTTGCCCATCCTGCGCGACTGCTTCGCCGAGGTCGACGCCGCGCATCCGGGGCTAGAGCCCAAGCGCCTCCGGCACGAGGCGCTGCGCCGTTTCTTCGGCGTCCTCGTGGCGGATGTGATCGCCGTCAGCCGCAAGAACCTCGTCGACAGCGGGGCGGCGGACGTGCGCGATATCCGCGCTGCCGGGCGCATGATGGTGCAGTTTTCCCCGGGCGTGTGGTCTGATCTCAAGGAAATCCGCGCGTTCCTCTTTGCGCGGATGTATCGCGCGCCATCGGTGGTGCAGATGCGCGCCGAGGTGACACAAGTGATCCACGCGCTATTTCCGATTTATATGGCGGACACCACGCTGCTGCCCTCGGCATGGCAAAAGGACGTGGCGCAGGCGGATGGCGAAACCGGTCTGGCGCGGATCGTCAGCGATTATATTTCCGGGATGACCGACCGGTTCGCCCTGCAAGATTACAACCGCCTGACCGGCAAGACGGTTTCCGTCGGCGGCCAGGGCGTCTGACGAGGGACGGGGGAAACAGGATGGCGACAGCAGCGGACGGCGCCGCACTTGCTCCGGTCACGGCGATTGCGCTGGTGGGCGTACTGGGTGTGGGTGCACAGCTCTGGGCATGGCGGATGAACATCCCTGCCATCGTGTTGATGCTGGCCGCAGGTTTCGTGGTGGGCCCGGTGCTGGGCGTGTTCGATCCTGCGCGCGATATCGGCCCGGTGATGACGCCGATGATTGCCATCGCCGTGGCGATCATCCTGTTCGAAGGCGGTTTGACGCTCAATTTCAAAAGCTTGCGTGACGCGGCTCATGGGGTTTTGCGGCTTGTCGTGATCGGCGCGCCGTTGGGCTGGCTGCTGTCGGCGCTGGCCTTGCACTATGGCGCAGGCCTCGGATGGGAAACCGCCGCTGTCTTTGGCGGCATCATGATCGTCACCGGCCCCACGGTGATCGCGCCCCTGCTGCGCGGTGCGCGCCTGTCGCGCCGCCCCGCCCAACTGCTGCAGTGGGAGGCGATCATCAACGATCCGATCGGCGCGCTGGCGGCCGTTCTGGCGTTTTCCGTGGTTCAGGTGATCTATACCTCGGCAGACGGGGCCGAGGCCGCGCTGCAACTGGGGCTGGGGATCGTGGTGGCGCTGATCGTCGGCGCGGCGGCCGGTGCGCTTCTGGTTCAAAGTTTCCGCCGTGGCTGGGTGCCGGAATACATCAAGGTGCCGCTGCTTTTCGTCAGCGTTCTGGGCGCGTTCGCGCTGTCCGACTGGGTGCTGCATGAAAGCGGGCTGTTGGCGGTGACCGTAATGGGTATCTGGATCGCCAATTCCGACTTGCCTTCCTTTACCGAACTGCGCCGCTTCAAGGAGCATGCGACCGTCCTGCTGGTGTCGGGCGTGTTCATCCTGCTGACCGCCTCGCTCGATCTTGAAACGCTGGGGACGCTGACCTGGCGGGCTGCCGTCTTCGTGGCGCTGGTCGTGCTGGTGGCGCGGCCGGTGACGGTGTTCGTGTCGCTTCTTGGGACGGACCTTCCGTGGCGCGAACGAGCGCTCATTGCCTTTACCGGACCGCGCGGCGTGGTGCTGGTTGCGGTGGCGGGCCTTTTCGGGGAACGCCTGCAGGAAATCGGCATCGCCGATGCCGCGCTGGTCGGGCCGCTGGCCTTTGCGCTGGTCACCGTCACGGTGCTGCTGCACGGCTTTACCCTTGCGCCCATGGCGCGGCTGCTTGGGGTTGCGGCGACGGACCGCCCCGGCGTTCTGCTGGTCGGTGGTTCGGCCTGGGCGACCGCGCTTGCCGAGGCGCTCAAAAGGGCAGAGGTGCCGGTCCTGATCAGCGACGCCAACCACCTGCGCCTGCGCGGTGCGCGCGAACTGGGCCTGCCCACGTTCTACGGCGATATCCTGTCCGAAGCCGCCGAGCACAATGTCGAACTGACGCAATACGCCACCGTGATCGCGCTGTCCGACAACGACGCCTACAACACGCTTGTCACCACCGACCTTGCGCCAGAATTCGGACGCGAGAACGTGCTGCAGATCAAGCGCGACGCGTCGGAAACCAGCCGCCACGCCCTGCCGTCCACGCTGGGTGGCCGCCCCTTCGCGCAATGCGCCACCTACCGTGAAATGGCCCGGCTGCTGGCCGAGGGCTGGGAATTCCGCGTGACCGGCCTGACCGACGAATATGGCATCGACAAATGGCGCGCCGACCGGCCCGATGCAAAGCTGATCGCGACGATCGGACCGCGCGGTACGCTGCGCTTTCCGCGCGACGAAGAGAGCATCGGCTCGGGCGAGGGGCTGCGCATCCTGCATTTTTCGCCCGCCAAGAAGGATCGCCAGCCAGTTCCGCCCGATGCGTGATGCCTGACGATTGACGCGGGCGCGATTGCTGGTAAACCCGCGGCCAAGCGAAAGGATGGGACGCATGAACCTCTTTACCGATTTGCGCGAGCTTGTGATCGACAGTCTTGGCAAGATGGCCGAGGCCGGGGATCTGCCCGTTGGCCTTGATACCGCCAATGTCGCGGTCGAGCCGCCGCGCGACGCCGCCCATGGCGACATGGCCACCAACGCCGCGATGGTATTGGCCAAGCCCGCCCAGAAGAAGCCGCGCGACATTGCAGAGGCGCTGGCCGAACACCTGCGCGCCGATGACCGCATCGCCAGCGCCGAGGTTGCCGGCCCCGGTTTCCTGAACCTGCGGCTTGCACCATCGGTCTGGCAGGGCGTCGTCAGCCGTGTGCTGGCCGAAGGCGCCGATTTCGGCCGCTCGGACCTGGGGCAGGGCAAGCGCGTGAATGTCGAATACGTGTCCGCCAACCCCACAGGGCCGCTGCATGTGGGCCATACCCGCGGCGCTGTGTTCGGTGATGCGCTGGCCAGCCTGCTGGACTACGCGGGCTATGACGTCACGCGCGAATACTACATCAACGATGGCGGCGCGCAGGTCGATGTGCTGGCGCGCTCGGTCTACCTGCGCTACCTCGAAGCGCATGGCCAGAAGGTCGCGTTCGAGGATGGCACCTATCCCGGCGATTACCTGATACCGGTGGGCGAGGCGCTCAAGGACAAGGTGGGCGATGCCTATGTCGATCAGCCCGAAGACGTCTGGCTGGCCGAAATCCGCGATTTCGCGACCGACGCGATGATGGATCTGATCCGCGCCGACCTGAAGGCGCTGGGCGTCGAGATGGACCGCTTTTTCAGTGAAAAATCGCTTTACGGCACCGGCCGGATCGAAGCCGCGATCGAGGCGTTGCGCAGCAAGGGCCTGATCTATCGCGGTGTGCTGGAGCCGCCCAAGGGCAAGACCCCCGAAGACTGGGAACCGCGCGAACAGACCCTGTTCAAATCCACCGAACATGGTGACGACGTGGACCGCCCGATCATGAAATCGGACGGAAGCTGGACCTATTTTGCCCCCGACATCGCCTATCACTATGACAAGGTCGAGCGCGGCTACGACCTGCTGATCGACGTCTTCGGCGCCGATCACGGCGGCTATGTCAAACGCATGAAAGCCGCCGTGTCGGCCCTGTCCGACGGCAAGGTGCCGCTCGACATCAAGCTGACACAGCTCGTCAAGCTGTGGAAGAACGGCGAACCCTTCAAGATGTCCAAGCGCGCGGGCAACTTCGTGACCCTGCGGGATGTGGTCGATCAGGTCGGCCCCGGCGTCACGCGGTTTCACATGCTGACGCGCAAGAACGATGCGCCGCTGGATTTCGACTTCGACAAGGTGCTGGAGCAATCCAAGGACAACCCGGTCTTTTACGTGCAATATGCCCATGCGCGGGTCCGTTCGGTACTGCGCAAGGCCGCCGAGGCGGGCATTGCCGCGGATGACGCGACGCTTGGTGCGGCGGACCTGTCGAAACTCGACGACGACGCCGAACAGGCGGTGATGAAAAAGCTGGCCGAATGGCCGCGCCTTGTGGAAATCGCCGCCCGCGCGAACGAGCCGCACCGCGTGGCGTTCTTCCTCTATGAACTGGCCAGCGATTTCCACACTTTGTGGAACCGCGGCAACGAGGATACCAGCCTTCGCTTCCTGCAAGAGGGTGATGTAGCCACATCGCAGGCGAAAATTGCCCTTGCGCGGTCCGTCGCCGTTGTCATTTCCGCCGGCCTTGGTATTCTTGGCGTCGAACCGGCGGAAGAGATGCGGTAACAAATCGCGCCGCCGCCGGGTTGAGTTGAGGCAGCAAGAAACCCCGGTGGCAACGTATCGCCGGTGGCAGTGAGGCGAAACATGGCGGAACTACACCTGAACGCGCAGGGCGGGCAGCCTGTGGCGGGCACTCCTATCGGAACGGTGGCGAACTGGATCGGCGCGGCTATTTCCGTGGCGCTTTTGATCGGCGTGGCTGTCTGGGGTTACAAGCTGTTGGTGCGCGACGTCAGCGGCGTTCCGGTGGTGCGCGCAGCCGAAGGCCCGATGCGGGTGCAACCCGACGATCCCGGCGGGCGTCCCGCGGCCCACCAGGGGCTTGCGGTGAACAGCGTCGCCGCCGTGGGCACCGCCGAAGATCCCGCCGACCGCCTTGTATTGGCGCCACGGCCGGTCGACCTTACCGATGAGGACGCACCTGCCGCGCAGCTTGCCGCAGCGCCTGTTCAGGACAACCTGCCGGCCGTCGAACCGGCCCCGCAGAGCAACGCCGAAGCAGGCGAACCCGTCACCGACGCACCGATCCAGCCCGCCGCGACCAGCGTGGACGACATCGTGGCGCAGCTGACAGCCGGCGCGCAGCCCCTGGATGCGCAGCAGGACGAAACCGCCGCCGCTGACGAGACCGTGGCCGAGATTGCCGAAGAGGTCGAAACCGACCGCCCGACCACCGGGCTTGCGCGGTCGCTGCGTCCGCAGCTCCGCCCTGCCAGTATCGGTCAGCGCGTCGCCAGCGTGGACCCCGCCGCCGTCGCTGCGGCCGTCGCCGCCGCCGCGGGTGCGCGCGATGTCGACCCCGCGGACATTCCCGCTGGCACACGCCTTGCGCAGCTTGGCGCCTATGACAGCGAAGACATCGCGCGCCGCGAATGGGACCGGCTGGAAATCCGCTTTGGCCATTACATGGAAGGCAAGGATCGCGTGATCGAACGTGCACAATCGGGTGGGCGCACCTTTTATCGTCTGCGCGCCATGGGCTTCGAAGACCTGGCCGATGCGCGCCGCTTCTGCGCGGCCTTCGTCAGCGAAAAGGCCGATTGCATCCCCGTGGTGACGCGGTGAGCGCAAGCTTCGGTGCGACCATCCTCGATGCGGATGGTCTGCGCCTGACGCCTGACGAAAAGCGCTTCTTCGCCGAGGCAAACCCCTTCGGCTTCATCCTGTTCGCCCGCAACATCGATACGCCGGACCAGGTGCGGGCGCTGTGTGGCGACCTGCGCGAGGCCGTGGGCCGCGATGCCCCCATCACCATCGACCAGGAGGGCGGGCGCGTGCAACGCCTGCGCGGGCCACGCTGGCGCGAATGGCTGCCGCCGCTCGAACACGTCCAGCGCGCGGGGGCGCAAGCCGAACAGGCGATGTACCTGCGGTACCGCATCATTGCCGACGAACTGCACGCCCTGGGTATAGACAGCAATTGTGCGCCCATGGTCGACGTGGCCACCCCCGATACCCATGCATTTCTGCAAAACCGCTGCTACGGTTTCGATGCCGGCACCGTGGCCCGCCTGGGCCGCGCGGCCGCCGACGGGCTGCTGGATGGCGGCGTTCTGCCGGTGCTGAAACACATCCCCGGCCATGGCCGCGCCGTGGTCGACAGCCATTTCGACCTTCCGGTCGTCGCCGACGATCCCGCAACGTTGCGCGCCAGCGATTTTGCGCCGTTCAAGGCTCTGAACGACCTGCCGATGGGGATGACCGCACACTTGGTCTATTCCGCGCTGGACGAGCGCCCCGCGACCCTGTCGCCACGCATCATGGGCCTGATCCGCGAAGAGATTGGGTTCGACGGTCTGATCATGACCGACGACATTTCGATGAAGGCGCTTTCGGGCGATCTGGCCGATCTCAGCCGTGCGGCGCTCGATGCGGGCTGCGACGTGATCCTGCATTGCAACGGCTCGCTGGACGAACGCCGCGCGGTGGCCGGGGCTGCCGGGCCGATGTCGGACGCGGCGCAGGCACGGGCGGAGCGCGCCCTGGAGGCGCGCAAAACACCGGACGAGGTTGACATCCCCGCCCTTGCGGCCAAGTTGGAGGCGCTATTGAACGGGCGCCCGGATGACTGACGATCCCGAATTCGACGACACGCAGGATACAGACAGCGTTGCCGCCCGGCTTGCCGCCGAGGCGCTGATCGTCGATGTGGACGGGTTCGAAGGCCCGCTGGACCTGCTGCTGACGCTGGGACGCACCCAAAAGGTGGACCTGCGCAAGATCTCGATCCTGCATCTGGCGCAGCAATACCTGGCCTTCGTGGAAAAGGCCAAGCAACTGCGCATCGAACTGGCGGCCGATTACCTCGTGATGGCGGCGTGGCTCGCCTTTCTGAAATCGCGCCTTTTGTTGCCGCCCGACCCGACCGAAGAGGGCCCCTCGGGCGAGGAACTGGCCGCCCACCTTGCCTTCCAGCTCGAACGCCTGCAGGCGATGCGCGATGTCGCCGCCCGGCTGATGGCGCGCGATCAGAAAGGGCGGGATTTCTTTGTGCGCGGCATCCCCGAAAATGTCGAGCGTGTAAAACGCGTGACCTATACCGCGACTCTGCTGGACCTGATGCAGGCCTACAGCCGCATCCGCACCCGTGACGAGTTCCGCCCCTTCGTGATGGATCGCGACCGCGTGTTCACCATGGAACAGGCCCTGGACCGAATGCGCGGGCTGATCGGGTTTGCCGGCACATGGACGGATATTTCCGCCTATCTCCCGGATGGCTGGTCGTCCGATCCGGTGCGGTTGCGCTCGGCCACAGCGGCGACATTCGCGGCATCGCTGGAACTGGCCAAGGAAGGCCGGGTCGAGCTGCGCCAGTCCGACACATTCGCGCCGATCCAGCTGCGCAGACGAGGAGAGAGCGATGGCTGACGACACAGACATGCCGCAGGACGCCGCCGAAACCGAGGAAAAGAGCCTGTTCGAAGCCCCGCCCATGGGCGAACAGGAACGCATGGTCGAAGCGATCCTTTTCGCCAGTGCGGAACCCGTCACCGTGAAGGAGTTGAACGGCCGCATGCCGCATGGCTGCGACGCCGCCGAGGCGCTTGTGCATTTGCGCAAACGCTACGAAGGCCGTGGCGTGAACCTTGTACGGGTGGGCGACGCCTGGGCGATCCGCACCGCGCCCGACCTCGGTTTCCTGATGCAGAAGGAAACGGTCGAGACGCGCAAGCTGTCGCGCGCGGCCATCGAAACCCTCGCGATCGTGGCCTATCACCAGCCCGTCACGCGCGCCGAGATCGAGGAAATCCGCGGTGTCGCCGTCAGCCGCGGCACGGTCGACCAGTTGCTTGAAATGGAGTGGATCCGTTTCGGCCGCCGCCGCATGACGCCGGGCCGGCCTGTCACCTTCGTGGTGACGCAGGAATTCCTGGATCATTTCGGCCTGGAATCGGCCCGTGACCTGCCGGGCCTCAAGGAATTGCGCGCCGCCGGGCTGTTGGACAACCGCCCGCCGCCGGGCGTGATGCCCCAGATGGGTGAGGGCGATCAGGACGCCGAGGAAGAAACGGCCGAAGGCCAGAGCGAACTGTTCGAGGACTGATCGCGCGCGCCATGTCGCGGGAAACCTGCGGCGATGCCCTGAAATTTGCGTAATTTCCTGCTATATCGTGAGGTGAGGCAGGAAAGGAGGGCGCGATGAACGCCAATCAGCTTATCAACATGATCACGCGCATGTTCGTGCGAAAAGTGGTCAACAAGGGCCTCAACGCCGGAATTGACCGGGTGTCCGGGGGCGGCAAGTCCCGTGACCAGATGACCGATGCGGAACGCTCGCAGGCCCGTAAGGGCAAGCAGGCCGCACGTACCGCGCGCAAGGCCGCACGGATCACGCGGCGCGTCGGCAAGTTCTGAACGCCGCGCGGGTCAGCCCGCACGGAAATGTTTGGACAGCTTCAGCCCCTGGCCCTGATAATTCGACGCGATACCCGCGCCATATACCTGACGCGGCGCTTGCGACATGCGTTCATAGACCAGCCGCCCCACGACCTGCCCGTGTTCCAGCACGAAGGGCGCTTCGTGGCAGCGAACCTCGAGCACGCCGCGCGATCCGGCGCCGCCCGCGGCGTCATGGCCGAAACCGGGGTCGAAGAAGCCCGCGTAATGCACACGGAATTCGCCCACCATCGCGATATAGGGGGCCATTTCGGCTGCATAGTCGGGCGGGATATGCACGGCCTCGCGACTGACGAGGATGTAGAACGCGCCGGGATCGAGGATGATCTGGCCGTCATGGGAAATCACCTCTTCCCAGAAATCGGCCGGGTCGTAGGCACCGGTCCGTTCAAGGTCGATCACCCCGGTATGCGGCTTGGCGCGATACCCCACAAGGCCACGCGGCCCCGCGGTCAGGTCAACCGAAAACCCCAGCCCGTCCTGGATCACCGCCTCGCCATCGACAAGGCGCTGTTGGGCATGAAGCGCACGCAATTCATCGTCGGAAAGCACCGCTTGCCCCTGTCGGAACCTGATCTGGTTCAGCCGCATCCCCGGGCGCACAAGCACGGAAAAAGAGCGCGGGCAGATCTCGGCGAACAGGGGGCCTTGGTAACCCGCGGGAATCCGGTCGAATTCGACCCCGCCATCGGTGATGACACGAGTCAGAAGGTCCAACCGCCCGGTCGAGCTTTTGGCGTTGGCGACGGCATGGATGTCGCCCGGCAGTGCCAGCGACTCCATCAGCGGCACAAGATAGACGCAGCCCTTTTCCAGAACCGCGCCCTCGCGCAGGTCGACGCGGTGCATCTCGAATTGCTCAAGGCGGTCTTCGACGCGGCGGCCATGCCCGGCAAGGAACGACGCGCGCACCCGGTAGGCGGTGTTTCCCAGCCGCAAATCCAGGCTCGCGGGTTGCACCTGGCCTTCGGCCAGCGGCGCATCCAGCGTGATCGCACCGCTGTCACACAACCCTTCGATCTGCTGGCTGGCAAGAACCCCTGTCATCGCATCCGTCCCCTGATGGTCCGGGGTGTTTTGCAGGAAAAATCGCGCGGAACGCAAGGCAAATCGCGCGGTTTTCAATGGATTGGCTGGGGCGGGGTGGATGATGGTCGGGCTAGCAGGATTCGAACCTACGACCTCCCGTCCCCCAGACGGACGCGCTACCAGACTGCGCTATAGCCCGACGACTGCGCCTACATACCGGATTTGCGCCGGGGGGCAAGGGCGAATTTCGCGCCTTTCGTCACTCTTTGGCGTTTTGCGCCAGGCGCGTCCGCAGACGGGCCAGATCGTCGCGCGCGGCAGAGAGTTTCGCCCGCGTGGCAGCGTCCAACGGCAATCGCCGTGCGAGGGCCGCCGAAATCACGCCGGGTGCGGCGTCGATCTGATCCAGGGGCGGAACCTCGGGCAGATCGAGTTGTTCAATCGCCGGTGCTGCGGGTTCGGCATCGGGTTCGTCCGCGTCCGGTTCGCCATCTTGCGAAGTTTCTTCCGTGCCCTTGTCCGGCGCCTGTGCGCGCGCCTGACTCATGCGGAGAAAGGCGGGCAGGGCAGTTCCGTCGTCCCAGGTGTCGGCCTCGGCTGTGTCCACCTCTTCCGGCACGGGGACGGGTTCTGCGGGGCCTTCTTCCGGTTTCGCGTCAATATCCTGCTGAGTGGCTTCATCGTCGCTGTCACGCGCGGAAACCGGCGGATCCGCTGTCTCGGGCGGGGTCGGGGCAGGGTCGGACACGGGTGGCGCCGGTGCCGGCGTTGCGTCGATCGTGTCGTGCGAGTCAGTTGCCTGGCTGATTTCGTCAAGCGGTTGCGACAGCGAGGCCACGTATTTCACGCCCTGTTCGCGCAGGATTTTCTGCACGCCCTTGATGGTCATGCCATCGTCGTGCAGCAGCTTTTTTATACCGCCCAAAAGCAGCATGTCTTCGGGCCGGTAATAGCGGCGTCCGCCGGCGCGCTTGACCGGTTTCACCTGCGTGAACTTGCTTTCCCAGAAGCGCAGGACATGGGCGGGCTTGTCCAGCCATTCCGCCACTTCACTGATGGTGCGGAATGCGTCAGGGGATTTCGCCATCGCCCTTTTGTCCTTTCCTTACCGTTTGTTACCTGCGGCAACCCGGTCCTTCATCAGATGCGAGGGCCGGAAGGTCAGCACCCGGCGCGGGTTGATCGGAACCTCTTCGCCGGTCTTGGGGTTGCGGCCGACACGGGCGGCCTTGTCGCGTACCGAGAACGTCCCGAAAGAAGAGATCTTGACCTGCTCGCCGCGCACCAGCGCATCGGACATGTGATCAAGCACCGTTTCGACCAACTGGCTGGCGTCGTTGCGCGATAAACCGACCTCGCGGTATATCGCCTCGCTCAGATCCATACGCGTTAAGGTTTTGCCAGACATCCACATATCCCCCTGCGGTTTTCGGGATGATAGGGGCAGGGCAATTTACGAGTCAATATCAATGACTTGGAGAGCGGCGTTTACATGCCGGATTTTCTCTTACCAGCGGAGCACCACAGCACCCCAGGCAAGCCCGCCGCCGATCGCCTCGGTGACGATAAGATCGCCTTGCTTGATCTGCCCGCGCGCGCGTCCCACCGACAGCGCCAGCGGGATGGACGCCGCCGAGGTGTTGCCGTGATCCTGAACGGTGACGACGACATGATCCATCGGCAGGCCCATCTTTTTCGCGGTGCCCTGGATGATGCGTATATTCGCCTGGTGCGGCACGATCCAATCCACCTCGCTGTCGGACAGCCCGGCCTTTTCCAGCGCACTATGTGCTGTCGCGGCCAGTTTTTCGATGGCGTGGCGGAAGACCTCTTTGCCTTCCATGCGCAGGTAACCGGTGCTTTGCGTGGAAACGCCGCCATCCACATACAGGATGTCCCGGTGGCGGCCATCGGAATGAAGGTCGGTCGACAGGATGCCCCGGTCCGCGGTCGTGCCCGCGCCTTCCTGCGCCTCGAGCACCAGCGCGCCCGCGCCATCCCCGAACAGCACGCAGGTCGACCTGTCGGTCCAGTCCATGATCCGGCTGAAGGTTTCCGCCCCGATCACCAGAACGCGGCTGGCCTGACCCGACGCGATCAGCGCATTGGCGTTGGCCAGCGCAAAGATGAACCCCGCGCACACTGCCTGAACGTCGAAGGCAAAGCCGGACGTCATGCCAAGGTTGGCCTGCACCATGGTGGCGGCCGACGGAAAGGTCAGGTCCGCGGTCGATGTCGCAAGGATGATCGCGTCCAGATCGTCGGCGGCAAGCCCGGCATCGGCCAACGCGGCTTTGGCGGCATGGGTCGCCAGATCGGATGTGGTCTCGTTGTCGGCGGCAAAGTGACGGCGCTCGATCCCCGAGCGCGAGCGAATCCATTCGTCGCTCGTGTCCAGCGATTCCTCGAATTCGGAGTTTTCGACGACACGCTCGGGCAGGTAATGCCCAACGCCCCGCACCACTGCCCGTATCGTCATTCTGCCACGTCCTTTTCGTTCTTCATGTCTTCCAGCTGCGAGGTCGCGGCCGCAAGCCGCGCAGCGATCTTTTCCGAAAACCCGCTCTGGGCCAGTTGAAAGGCCAGTTTCACGGCGGCCGATACGCCTGTCGCGTCTGCCGCGCCGTGGGATTTCACGACCGTTCCGTTCAGGCCCAGGAACACCCCGCCGTTCACGCGGCGCGGGTCGATCCGCTTTTTCAGCCGCCTTAGCGATGTCAGCGCAAGCAGCGCGGCAATTCGCGAAAGCGGTGTGTATTCAAAGGCTTCCTTCAACAGGTCGCCGATCAGGCTGGCCGTGCCTTCGCCGGTTTTCAGGGCGATGTTTCCGGTAAACCCGTCCGTCACGATGACATCGCAGCGATTGCCCGGGATATCGCCGCCTTCGACGAAGCCCACGAAATCGAACCGCGCCTTTTCGGCGTTGGCCGCGATCAGGTCATGCGCGGCCTTCAACTCGGCCCGGCCCTTGTGCTCTTCGGTGCCGACATTCAGCAGGCCGATCCGCGGCCGTTCCAGCGCCAGGCCGTTTCGGGCATAGGACGCGCCCATCAACGCATATTGCAGCAGATCCTGCGCATCGGCACGGATATCCGCACCCACATCCAGCATCACGTTGAACCCATGCGGGTTGCGCGACGGCCAGAGCACCGCGATGGCAGGGCGGTTCACGCCGGGCAGCTTTTTCAGCCGGACCATCGACAGCACCATGAGCGCGCCGGTATTCCCGCAGGAGACACAGACCGTCGCTTCGCCGTTGCGCACCGATTCCAGCGCCGACCACATCGAGGTTTCGGTGCCGTGGCGCATCACATGGCTGGGCTTGTCCTCCATGTGGACGACGTCGGTTGCGTCGCGAATCTCGCAGCGGCCGGCCAGGTTGCGCCGTTTGGCGACGAGTCGTTCCAACTCGTCCCTGGGCCCGTGCAGAATGAACGCGACATCGGGATTCTTCTTCGCAGAACGCGAAATGCCGGCGACAACTGTCGCCGGCCCCTGGTCACCGCCCATGGCGTCAACGGAAATGACGATGCGTCTGCGAGCGTTCGAGGATTGATCCTGAGAGCCACTCATGCGGACACATCGCCCCGCGTTCAGGCCGCGTCTTCGTCCAGATCAACCTCGTCGACCATGGCGACCACTTCGCGGTCGGCATAATGGCCGCAGGCCGCGCAGACGTGGTGCGGACGCTTCAGTTCACCGCAGTTGGGACATTCGTTCGGGTTTGCCGCAACCAGCGCGTCATGTGCGCGGCGGTTGTTGCGGCGCGATTTCGATACTTTGTTCTGTTGGACAGCCATGTCACAACCTTTATTCCTGTGGCGCGCTGCGCCGTGTTTCACAAGGGTTTACCGGGCAGTTACAGAAGTGTTGCCCGCATGTCCAACCCTGAATCCGATGAAGGCCGGAAAATACTGCGATTCCTTGTATAAGCAAGCGGTTTTTTGCGGGTGCGGCAAGCCATGGCTCAATCGTCTTTTTTCAGCGTGTCACGCAAGGCGGCAAGGCCCGCAAATGGCTTGGTATCTTCATCTTTCAGCGGCGTCTTGCCGGGTTCCGTGACAACGGTTTCGCCCAGTTCGGCATCGGCCGCGCGCGGGTAAAGCGGCAAAGCAAGTGCCAGCGCCTCGGTCATGACGGCCTGCAGGTCCAGCATATCCGGCAGCGCTTCGGCCCGGTCGTCTTCGGGCATCTCGACCTCTTCCTCGTCGGGCAGCTCGGGCATGTGCGCAAGGTACAGGCGTTCCACGTCCTCTTCGATGCGGGTGGTCACGGGGGCCAGCGTCACGACGCAGGGCTGGGTGACGGTGGCGCCGAGATGCGCGATCAGCCGCCAATCTTTTTTTCCTTCGGGGGCAAGCTCGCCCGTGAACGACAACTTGCGAAGCCCGGAGATCCCCAGATCGTCCGCAATCGCGCGGTTTTCCTCGGGTGTGGGGCGCAATTCGAACGTGACGGCGCGCGAGGGCGGCAGCTCGGACATGAGAAAACGGGTCGGGGCTTTGGTCATCGTTCAGTGCTTCCATTCTTGAACCCTGACGGTTCCTTCTGTAATCGGGATAGAAGGCACCGGGTGCCATGGCAAGGGGGGCGTCGATGGTCCGCAAATTCGTTGCAATTCTGTGCGTTCTCGTCGTGGCGGGATGTACATCGGTCTATCGCAACCATGGCTACGTGCCCAAGGACGAGGAATTGTCCGAAATCGTGGTCGGCGTGGATACGCGCGACACCGTGGCCGAAACCGTCGGCTCACCCTCGGCCGGGGGCGTCCTGGACAGTTCGGGCTATTACTATGTCCAGAGCCGTGTGCGCCACTTTGCCTATCGCCGCCCCGAGGTGGTCAGCCGCGAGGTTCTGGCCATCACCTTCGACAACGCGGGCGTCGTGCGCAATATCGAACGCTTTGGCCTGGAAGATGGCCAGGTCGTGCCGCTGACGCGCCGCGTGACCGAAACCGCCGCATCGGATAACGGCTTCCTGCGGCAGCTTCTGCGCAACCTCGGCAACTTCGCCGCGGGCGATATTCTGGAATAAGCGCGCTAACCTTCGCCTTGTCGTCACATCTTGTGTGCTATTCGGCCTGCGATTACATTTTGCGCAGGGCTCATTGCAGGATGGCCGCCATGACGACACTGAAGCGGGGCCGCTACAACGCGCGCCTGGCCGACGCGCCAGACGACCTGACCGCCGCGCAACGCTTGCGGCACCTGTGCTTCCACGGAACCGATGGCGTGGATGCTGACCGGTTCGATGACATTTGCGCGCACGTCCTGATCGAGGACGCGAAGACCGGGCAACTTGTCTGCTGTTTCCGATTCCTGCCGCTGAAGGACGGGGCCGAAATCGACCGTAGCTATTCCGCACAATATTACGAGCTGTCCCGCCTGCGCACCTTCCGCGGCCCCATGGTGGAGCTGGGCCGGTTCTGCATCCATCCGCATTTCCGTGACGCCGACATCCTGCGCGTGGCCTGGGGGGCGATGACGGCCTATGTCGATGAAAACGGCGTCGAGCTGCTGTTTGGATGCTCGTCCTTCAAGGGGACCGAAGCCGACCAGTATCTGGATGCCTTCACCGTTCTGCGCGACCGCCATATCGCCCCCAAACGCTGGCTGCCGCGGGTCAAGGCGCCGCGCGTCTTTCGTTTCGCCCAGCTTTTGCGGCGCAAGCCCGACGCGAAGCTGGCGATGCTGCGGATGCCGCCGCTGCTGCGCACCTACCTGCTGATGGGGGGATGGGTCAGCGATCACGCGGTCGTCGATGACCAGATGAACACGCTGCATGTGTTCACAGGTCTGGAAATCAGCGCCATTCCGCCGGCGCGCAAGAAACTGCTGCGCGCTGTGGCCGGTTGAACCGCTTGACGGCCACGGGGCGCGGGGATAGCTGCGCGTCATGGCACGCGCACCTTTGCTTCAACTCAATGACATCTCGCTGACTTTCGGCGGCGATCCGGTTTTCTCCGGCTTGTCGCTCGTGGTGCAGCCCGGCGACCGGGTGGCGCTGGTGGGGCGCAACGGGTCGGGCAAGTCCACCCTGATGAAGGTGATGGCCGGGCTGGTCGAACCCGATACCGGCGAACGCGTCGTTCCGCCGGGCATTTCCGTGGGCTACATGGAGCAAGAGCCCGACATGGCCGGTTTTGCCACGCTGGGCGACTATGCGGCCAGTGCCTTGGAACCCGGTGAGATGTATCGCGTCGAGATGGCGGGCGAGGGGCTGAAATTCGACCCCGCGCGCCCTGTCGCGACCGCCAGCGGCGGCGAGCGGCGCCGCGCGGCCCTGGCCAAGCTGATGGCCGAGGCACCCGACCTGATGCTGCTGGACGAGCCCACGAACCACCTGGATATCCAGGCGATCCGCTGGCTGGAAAACGAGTTGAAACAGACCCGCGCGGGGTTTGTCCTGATCAGCCACGACCGCGCCTTTCTCAGGGCGTTGACCCGCGCCACGCTCTGGATCGACCGCGGCGCCGTGCGCCGCCGCGAGGAAGGGTTCGAAGGCTTCGAGGCGTGGCGCGACAAGGTCTGGGAAGAAGAGGACACCGCCCGCCACAAGCTGGACCGAAAGATCAAGGCCGAGGCCCGCTGGGCAGTCGAAGGCATCAGCGCACGGCGCAAGCGCAACCAGGGCCGGGTTCGCGCCCTGCAGGAATTGCGCGCCGACCGTGCCGCCCAGATCAAACGCCAGGGCACGGCAGCGATGGAACTGGCCGATGGCCCGAAATCCGGCCGCAAGGTGATCGAGGCGAACGGAATTTCAAAGGCTTACGGCGAAAAGGTGATTCTGCGCCCGTTCGACATCCGCATCCTGCGCGGGGATCGCGTGGCGTTTGTCGGGCCGAACGGTGTTGGCAAGACCACGCTGCTTAAACTGCTGATGAAGGAAATCGACCCTGACACCGGCACCGTAACGCATGGCACCAACCTCGTGCCCGCCGTGTTCGACCAGGCGCGCGCGCAGCTCGACCCGGACATGACGCTGTGGGACAGCCTGACCGGCGACCCGGACATGCGCGTTTCCGGCAAGGCCGATCAGGTTCTGGTGCGCGGTCAGCCCAAGCATGTGGTGGCCTATCTCAAGGATTTCCTGTTCGACGACGCCCAGGCGCGCGCGCCTGTCCGGTCGCTTTCGGGCGGGGAAAAGGCGCGGCTTTTGCTGGCCAAGCTGATGGCGCGGGAATCGAACCTTCTGGTGCTCGACGAACCGACGAACGATCTGGATATCGAAACGCTGGACCTGTTGCAGGAACTGCTGGACGATTTCGACGGCACCGTTCTGCTGGTCAGCCACGACCGCGATTTCCTGGACCGCGTCGCCACCACCACCATCGCGATGGAAGGGGATGGCCGCGCCACCGTCTATGCCGGCGGTTGGAGCGATTACCAGGCCCAGGCGCAGACAGCCGCGCCTGAGGAAAAGGCAGAAAAATCAAAGCCGAAAGAGCCAGAAGTCAAGCGCGACTCGAAGAAAGAAAAGCCCGCCAGCCAGGGGCTGACCTTTACCGAAAAGCACCGGCTCGAAGCGCTGCCGGCCGAGATCGACCGCCTCGGCGCCGAGATTGCCAAGCTGGAAGAGCTGCTGGCCCAGCCCGATCTATACACCCGCGAACCGGTGAAATTCCAAAAGGCGACCGAGGCGCTGGTTCAACGCCAGACCGCCCTGGCCAATGCCGAAGAGGAATGGCTGACCCTCATGGAAAAGGCCGAGGCGTAGGAAACGCCCCGGCCTTGCCGTGTCTTGCAAGCATCGTGATGCGCAATCAGCGCATCCGCAGCGCGCCGTCGATGCGGATCGTTTCGCCGTTCAGGTAACCCGACTCGGTGATAAACCGTGCCAGTTCGGCGTATTCGCGCGGATCGCCCAGGCGTTTGGGGCAGGTGACGTCCATCGCCAGTTGCTGGCGCACCTCTTCGGGCAGGCTCATCAGCATCGGCGTCAGGAAGATGCCGGGTGCAATCGCCATAACGCGGATGCCTTCGCGCGACAGGTCGCGCGCCATGGGCAGGGACATGCCCGCGATCCCCGCCTTGGACGACGCATAGGCCACCTGGCCCTTCTGGCCGTCAAAAGCCGCGACCGATGCGGTGTTGACGATCACGCCGCGCTGGCCGTCCTCGGTGGGGTCGTTCTTGGCCATCTCGACGGCGGCCAGGCGAGACACGTTGAAGGTGCCCACCAGGTTGATGCCGATCACGCGGTTATAGTGGTCCAGGCTGTGCGCGCCGTCCTTGTGGATGGTCTTTTCCGCCGTGCCGACGCCCGCGCAGTTGATCGCGGCGTTGATGCGGCCCATGGCCTTGACGGCGGTATCGACCGCGTTCTGTACCGATGACTCGCTGGTGACGTCGGTTTCGACGAAGGTCGCGCCGATCTCGTCGGCGACCTTCTGGCCGCGTTCGGCGTCGCGGTCGAGGATCGTCACCTGCGCGCCGCTTTCGCGGAACAGGCGCGCCGTCGCCTCGCCAAGGCCCGAAGCGCCCCCGGTGATGATCGCAGCGGTATCTTGCATTTTCATGGCTGTGGCCTTTCCTGCCGGTCAATTGAACATGCGTTCAGATAACGCAGCGTCAGCCGCCCTGTCAAAGTGTGCGCGGCTGAACGTAGCGTCCGATGAACGCCAGTTCGATCACGGTCAGGATGATACGCCAGATGTGGTGGGCCGTCACCAGCGCCGGGTTGGCATTGAGGCTGAGCGCGACAAGCGCCATTTCCGTCACGCCGCCTGGCGCGAAGCTGACCATCAGAACGTCGATCGGCTGTCCCGTCAGGCGCACCAGCACCAGTGCGAACGCCAGCCCGATCGACAGCATCAGGCCCACCGACAGGATACCAAGGCCCGCACCGCGCAGCACCGCGCGCCCGCGCAAGCCCCCGAGCCGCATGCCGAGACTGGCCCCGATCACCACCTGGCAGACCGAGATCATCCAGTTCGGCAGGTCCAGCACGCCGAGGCCGGTCGAGCTGACGATGGCGGCGGCGAATAGCGGGCCTGTCAACTGCCAGGCGGGCAGGCGCAGCGGTTTGCCGATCAGGATCCCGATAAGTCCCGTAAGAACAACAAGATGCACATGGCTGAAATCCGACGGGCTGGCATGTGCGAGGGTCATGCCGCTGGCGCTGCCTACGGGCGCGCCCATCCAGATCGACAGCCCCACGGGCACCATCGTGATCACCAGGATGATCCGCAGGAACTGCTGCATCGTCAGCGTGGCGATATCGGCGCCCGCGGCCTCGCCCATGGCGATGGATTCCAGCAGACCGCCGGGTGTGCCGGAATAGAATGCCGTGGCGGGATCGTATCCTCCGACATGTCGGAAGATCAGGTAGTTTCCACCATGCGCCAGCCCGACGAACAGCACGATCGCGGTAAAGCTGGCCAGCATCGCCGGCAGCAGGTCCAGCAGGTCGGGCGACACCTGCGCCCCGATCATCACACCGATCACAGCCAAAAAGATCAGGCGGAATTTCTGAGGGAAAACATAACCTTCCGGGATCGCGCGGGCAAACAGCGTCGCGCTGAGAGCGGTGGCCACAAGGCTGCCCAGCATGAAAGGCAGGGGCGTGTGCAAAAGATGGGCCGCAAACCCACCAAGCCCGCCCACCAGCACCAGGGCCAGCGTTGTCAGAATGCTGTCACGCGTCATTGAAAACCGTCCGTTGCCTGCATGCTATAGCGCAGCGCCAACCGGAATGCCAATGGGGGGAAGGCTTGGAGCGGGTGAAGGGAATCGAACCCTCGTCTTCAGCTTGGGAAGCTGCGGCTCTACCATTGAGCTACACCCGCTTGAGCGCGCCAGAGGTATGCCAGCGCGCCGGTTCCGTCAAGACCGTTTCACGGGCCGCAAACCCGTGTCCCGTATATTCCTGCGGTCCGTAAATATGCCGAAACCGCGCGGTTTCGGCGCGGCACCGCGCGGTTCAGGACGGGTCGGCCAGATAGTCGGTGTCGGCCACCTTTTCCAGCCAGTCGGCGGCGCTGTCGCCCTCTTTCTCCTGGATCGCGATATGGGTCATCGCGCAGTCGGGTGCGGCGCCGTGCCAGTGTTCTTCGCCCGGTTCGAACCAGACGACATCGCCGGGGGAAATTTCCTGCACCGGGCCGCCGCGCTTGCCGATACGGCCCTTGCCGGAGGTGACGATCAGGGTCTGGCCGTAAGGATGGGTGTGCCATGCCGTGCGCGCGCCCGGCTCGAACGTGACGGTCACGGCGTTGATGCGCGCGGGCGGCTCGGCCGAGATGACGGGATCGAACCGGACGGTGCCGGTGAAGTAATCGGGGTTGGGCCCTTGCGAGGGGCGGCTGCCCGCACGGTGGATTTTCATTGCTGCCTCCTGACGATGTGTTGCGGGCAGGATAGCCGTGTGAGGGGGCAGGGCAAGGCGGTTGGGTGCCGGGGGCGGAGCAGGCGCTTGGGGCAGCAGGGTAGAACGGCCCGAAAGCGGTTGATTTCATCGCACGACCTTCAGCGCCAGTAGTGCCTGCGACACCGCGCTGCGGAGCGCCAAAGAGCAATGCGAAATCACGAGCTGCTTTTCGCTTTTCGAAAAACGTGCCCAATCCCTTGCCTGCAAGGCGCCCGGAATGACGGATCGTCCGGTTACCTGTTTGCCTTCGACAATCTGATCGCCGGTTTGAGGATCCAGGAGGGATGCGGTCAAACCGACGGTACAGGCATTTTCCCCGATAACCGCCTTGTTGGCCGCAGGGTTGCGCACCCACAATACAAACCGCGGTTGATATTTTTCGGCTTTGTTTTTCTCGGCCCCTGCAACCGCGGCGATTGCAATGAGCCCACCGCCAAGCGCAAAGAAATCGCGCCCGGGATTGTAGTTTTGACCCAGCATATCCAGCGGCGTTTGCTGAAGCACGATGACCGCATCGTTCTGCTTTGCCGCGGCGCCAGTATGCGAGGATACGCTTGAAACAACCGTGCCGACAGGGCCGAGCTGCTCCTTCACGAAACCGCTTGCCGCCGACGCAGCGTTCCATCCCAACTTGCCGTCAATCGGTTGAGGTTCGGAAAATGCGGCTTCCCAATATGTCGATACAACCCTGTCGCCGATTTGAGTGACCAAGGCGACCTTCGAGTATTGTGCCGTCGCATCACTGGGAACACCTACCTGGGTGGTTTCTACGCACCCGGCCAAACCTACGACCGTGACCAGACCGATGAGTAGACTGAAACCTTTGGTGTTCATGACCTTTCTCCTGTCAGTGTTTCGCAGAAAATCTTCATGGATCAGTGAACACTGACGAAAAACCGACATGCCTTGATCCGGATCAATTCAGAAAACCGGGATTGCCGTAACGACAACCTGCCAAGGGAACGATGCTGACGCTTGATAACGACGCATGACTGTCCGCTCAGAAGGCAAGCCTGCTGTTGGCTGCTTTCGCGAGTGGAGCGCGGAAGTTCAGGCGCAGTGACGCGCTATCCCCGCCGCCGGCGTCTGCGGCCGCCTTCGGCGTCGCCGCCGCCGGTGTTGAAGCTGACAGCGGGCAGGGGCACCACGGCCGACAGTTCCGGGAACGGGTCGGTCGCGTGCGGGATCGCGTTGGCGGCGACGAAATGTTCCTGGAATTTCGGCTCGATCGCGGTTTCGACCTTGGTGATCTCGCGCACTGTCTTTTCAATCGCGGCGCGGGCGGCGACGTTGTGCAGCGCGATGCGCGCGCCGGTGCCCGCCGCGTTGCCCGCGCTTGTCACGCGGTCGAGCGGCACGTCGGGGATCATGCCCAGCACCATCGCGTGCTTGGGGCTGATATGCGCGCCGAAGGCGCCAGCCAGAACCACGCGGTCGACCCGGTCGACGCCCATTTCGTCCATCAACAACCGCGCACCGGCGTAAAGCGCCGATTTCGCCAGCTGGATCGCGCGGATATCGCCCTGCGTCACGCTGATCAGGGGGCCGCCCTCGGCGGTGCCGTCATGGATGACGTAGGAATGCGTCCGCCCATCGGCCACGCAGCGCGGCGTGCCTGTCTGTGCCGCCGACCCGATCAGCCCGGACGGGTCGAGAAGGCCCGCCATGCGCATCTCGGCCACCGCCTCGATGATGCCCGATCCGCAGATGCCGGTGATGCCGGTTTCGGCCACGGCGGCGTCGAACCCGTCCTCGTCCGACCACAGCTCGACCCCGATCACGCGAAAGCGCGGTTCCTTTGTGGCGGGGTCGATCTCGATCCGTTCGATGGCGCCGGGGGCGGCGCGCTGGCCCGAGCTGATCTGCGCGCCTTCGAAGGCCGGTCCGGTGGGCGAAGAGCAGGCCAGCACGCGTGTCTTGTTGCCCAGAAGGATCTCGGCATTTGTGCCGACATCGCAGACCAGCACGAGGTCTTCGGATTTGTCGGGTTCTTCCGACAGCGCCACGGCGGCGGCATCTGCGCCCACATGGCCCGCGATGCAGGGCAGCACATAGGTGCGGGCGCGGGGGTTGATCGCGGTCATGTCCAGTTCGCGGGCCGGCAGCGACAGGCTGTCCGAGGTCGCCAGCGCAAACGGTGCCTGGCCCAGTTCGACCGGGTCGATCCCCAGCGCGAGGTGGTGCATCACCGGATTGCAGACCAGCGTGATCTCGCAGATCAGCGTGGCGTCGATCGACGCCTCGTCGGCCAGTTCCTGCGCCAGCGCGTTCAGCGCCTCGCGCACCGTGCGGGTCATTTCGGCGTCGCCGCCGGGATTCATCATGGCATAGCTGACCCGGCTCATCAGGTCTTCGCCAAAGCGGATCTGCGGGTTCATCAACCCTGACGAGGCCAGAACCTCGCCGGTGTCCAGATTGCACAGATGGCCCGCGATGGTGGTCGAGCCGAGGTCGATCGCCAGGCCGTAGATGCCGCCCTCGTGCAGGCCCGGCCAGATGTCGATCAGGCGCGCGGGGCCGCCGGTGTGATCGTGGTAAAGCGCGACGGTGACCTGCCACTTGCCCTTGCGCAGGGTCGGCTGGAGCTTGCCCAGAACGCTGAGATCGGCGGTGATCTCGCCGATTTCCCATTGTTCGCCCAACGCGCGTTCGAGGCGTTCGAGATCGCCGGTGGGCTCGTGCATGTCGGGTTCCTGCACCTCGACGAAATAGAGCCGCGTGGCCGGGTCCATCGTGATCGCGCGGGCCGATGCGGCCTTGCGCACGACCTGGCGGTGGACCTGGCTTTCGGGGGGCACGTCGATCACGACATCGCCCTGCACCGTGGCCTGGCAGCCCAGACGCCGGCCCGGTTTCAACCCGCGTTTCTGCTGGTAGCGTTCCTCGACCGCGTTCCATTCCGACAGCGCGTCATCGGCGACGGTGACGCCATGTTTGGAAAATTCGCCATAGGACGGCGTGACTTGGCATTTCGAACAGATGCCGCGCCCGCCGCAGACGCTGTCGAGATCGACGCCCAGTTGCCGGGCCGCCGTCAGGATCGGGGTGCCCCTGGCGAACCGCCCGCGTTTGCCCGAAGGCGTGAAGATGACAAGGGGATCTTTGGAGGGATCGGTGCTCATGTCTGGCCCTGCTTGTTCGCGCTTGCGCAGAACATAGACGCTGAGGCGCCGTGCGAAAGGCGGCAAACGTCATTTTTCGCGCCTTGGGCGGCAGATGCGGCTGAAATCTTTTCCAGATGATGTTCGATCCGGTTCAGGAAAAACCGCGCGCGTGAAAGATGAAGCCCAGCGTATTTAGCAAAAGCTGTGCCGCCAGGATCGAGGTCGAGCCGGTCGGATCGTAATCGGGGGCGACCTCGACAAGGTCGATGCCCACGACCTCGTGCCGCCTTGCGAGGGCCTGCATCATCTCCAGCACTTCGTAGTAGAGAAACCCGCCATGGCTGGGCGTGCCGGTGCCCGGTGCGATCGAGGGGCAGAAGCCGTCGATATCCACAGTGACATAGACGCGTGCGCCTTGCGGGATGCGGTCTATCACCGTCTGCGGGCCGAGATTGCGGGCCTGGCGCACACTGAGAATGTCCGAGCCCATTGCGCGCGCGGCGTCGTAACCTTCTTTCGCGGTGGAACTGACATTGCGGATACCCACCTGGGTCAGCCCGGTGACATAGGGTTTTTCTGCCGCGCGGCGCATCGGATTGCCATGGCCGCGCGTCACGCCGTGGCGTTCGTCGACGAAATCGAGATGCGCGTCGATCTGCAGGATGTGGATGTCGCCCCGGCCTTCGAACGCCTCGATGCAGGGAATGTTGATGGAATGATCGCCGCCGATCACCACCGGCAGCGCACCGGCGTCCAGGATCGCGCGCACGCCGGTTTCGATATTGGCGTGGCTCTTGCTTGTGTCGGTATGCACGATGTCGGCGTCACCGATATCCACGATCCGCACCGAGCCGGGAAGGTAGGTCACGTCGTCCTCGTGATCGTAGGCACCCGCGTGGCCGAAGGAAAACAGCGTCGAGGCCTCGCGCACGCCGCGCGGCCCGAACCGGGCGCCTGCACGCCATTGGGTGCCGAAATCGAACGGCGCGCCAAGGATCGCGATATCGGCGTCGATCGTGGACCAGTCGCTGACATAGGGGCGTTTGCCGAAGGTCGAAATGCCCACGAATGGCAGGTCGAGCCGCCCGTCTTGATACCCGTGCCCAGCCATATCTTGCGCTCCTTTTTGTTCCGGCCGCGAGATTGGCCGCGATTGTCGCAGCGGGCAAGCGGGAATCGGGCTTTCCACCGGCGCGCATCCATGCGATAGGGACGTGCCAACCGAACCCCTCCCAAGGAGTTGCCCCATGGAGATTCGCGAGGCCCTGACCTTCGATGATGTTCTGCTTGTTCCCGCCGCGTCGTCCGTGCTGCCATCGACGGCGGATACGCGCACGAAAGTGACCAAATCCATTTCGATGAACATTCCATTGCTGAGCTCGGCGATGGACACGGTCACCGAAAGCCACATGGCGATCACCATGGCGCAGGCCGGCGGTATCGGCGTCATTCACAAGAACCTGACGGTCGATGAACAGGCCCGCGAGGTGCGCCGCGTGAAACGGTTCGAATCCGGCATCGTCTACAACCCCGTCACGCTGACCCCGAACCAGACGCTGGCCGACGCCAAGGCGCTGACCGAGCGGTATGGGTTCACCGGGTTTCCCGTGGTCGATGAAAAGCACCGCGTCGTCGGCATCGTGACCAACCGCGACATGCGGTTCGCCGAAAAGGACGACACGCCGGTGCGGGTGATGATGACCGCCGACAACCTGGCGATCCTGCGCGAACCGGCTGACCGCGAAGAGGCGATCAGCCTTATGAAGGCCCGCAGGATCGAAAAGCTGCTGGTCACCGACAAGGACGGCAAGCTGACCGGCCTTCTGACGCTTAAGGATACCGAGCAGGCGGTGCTGAACCCGACGGCATGCAAGGACCAGTTGGGACGTCTGCGCGTCGCCGCGGCGACCGGCGTGGGCGATTCCGGGTTCGAACGGTCCGAGGCTCTGGTCGATGCGGGCTGCGACATCATCGTGGTCGATACCGCCCACGGTCACAGCCAGGGCGTGCTGGACGCGGTCGGCCGGGTCAAGAAGCTGTCGAACGAGGTGCAGGTGATCGCGGGCAACGTTGCCACATCCGAGGCGACACGGGCGCTGATCGATGCGGGCGCGGACGCGATCAAGGTGGGGATCGGGCCGGGCTCGATCTGCACGACGCGGATGGTGGCCGGCGTGGGCGTGCCGCAGATGACCGCGATCATGGATTGCGCGGCCGCCGCGGGCGACGTGCCGGTCATTGCCGATGGCGGCATCAAGTTCTCGGGCGATTTCGCCAAGGCGATCGCGGCGGGCGCGTCCTGCGCGATGGTGGGCAGCATGATCGCGGGCACCGACGAATCCCCCGGCGAGGTGATCCTGTACCAGGGCCGGTCGTTCAAGGCCTATCGCGGCATGGGCAGCCTGGGCGCGATGGCGCGCGGCTCCGCCGACCGGTATTTCCAGAAGGACGCCGCCAGCGACAAGCTCGTGCCCGAAGGCATTGAAGGGCAAGTGCCCTACAAGGGGTCGGCAGGCGCGGTGATCCACCAGCTGGTGGGCGGCCTGCGCGCTGCGATGGGCTATACCGGTTGTGCCACGGTCGAGGAAATGCGCAGCAACTGCCGTTTCGTCAAGATCACCGGCGCCGGACTGAAGGAAAGCCATGTCCATGACGTGCAGATCACGCGCGAAAGCCCGAACTACCGGATCATGTAACTTTATCATGGGGTTGCAGGCTGGTCTTGAGGTGCGGATTTGACGCCGGGCGCGCGCGTGGAGGCAGCGGCCGGGATCCTCGATACCGTGCGTGACGGCACCCCGGCCGAGGTTGCGCTGACCCGATGGGCGCGCGCCTCGCGCTTTGCCGGGTCCAAGGACCGCGCGGCGGTCCGGGATCATGTGTTCGATGCCCTGCGGCGCTGGCGGTCTTGTGCGGTGCGTGGGGGCGCGGATACCGGCCGGGCGCGGATGATCGGCCTCTTGCGCGAGGAAGGCGCCGATCTGGCCGCGCTATTCAACGGCGCAGGCCACGCACCGGCACCGCTGAGCGCGCAAGAATTGGAAGCCGGCACCGAACCGCAGGGGGCGGATGCGCTGGATCTGCCCGACTGGCTTTTGCCGCTTTGGCAACAAAGCCTTGGCGACGCGGCATCCGATGTGGCCGAAACCCTGCGCCATCGCGCGCCGGTCATGCTGCGCGTCAACACCCTGCGCGGCACACGTGACGCAGCACGCGGCGCCCTGGCCGAAGCGGGCATTGCCGCCATGAACGCGGCCAGCGCCCCCACGGCCCTGATCGTCACCGAAGGTGCGCGGCGCATTGCCCAGTCGGCCCCCTATACGGCCGGGTTGGTCGAATTGCAGGACGGCTCCAGCCAGGCGATGGTGCATGAAATACCGGATGTAAGCTCCCGAAAGATTTTGGATTTTTGTGCTGGTGGTGGTGGCAAGGCGCTGGCCCTGGCCGCGCGGTTCGGGTGCCCGGTTCTGGCCCATGACGCCGCGCCGGACCGGATGAAGGATATCCCCGCGCGTGCCGCCCGGGCCGGTGCCGACATCCGCCTTGCCGGTAACGCCGAGGTCGAGGCGGCCGCACCCTATGATCTTGTCCTGGTCGATGTGCCCTGTTCAGGCAGCGGTGCGTGGCGCCGAGCGCCGGAAGGCAAGTGGACGCTGACGCCCGACAAGCTGGAAGCGTTGAATACCACGCAGGACCGCATTCTTGAGCAAGTCGCCCCGCTCGTTGCGCCCGAGGGCGTGCTGGCCTATGCGACATGTTCTCTCCTGGAATGCGAGAACTCGCAAAGAGTGGAGGCGTTCCTGCAACGGCGGAAAGACTGGCGCCTTGTCCACGAGCGCCGTTGGTTGCCGGGTGCCGAAGGCGACGGCTTTTACCTGGCTGTTTTGGCGAAGTAGGCGTCAGAAATACAACTTCAGAGAGATTTTCTGCCGTGTTAAACCCCGGTTAACGCATCGCGCGCCTTAATGCGCCGATACAGATTGCATCGGGGGCAGCGACTTGGCCGACACCGTGATTTCCCAAGGTCCATTCACGCGCGGTGCGGCTCGCGTGCTGCAGCGCGGCGGTGTCGTTATGCTGCTTGGGTGCATCTGCCTCATGGCCGCCTGGAGCCTGCCAAACCGGGCGCTTGCGCTGGGCAGCCTGACGATGGGGGCCACATTGCTTTCGGCTTTTGCAGTCGCCGGGATCGGCGTATGGCTGCATGAAAGGCGAAAGAACCGCGCGCTCGACCTTGTGAAAGGGTTTGTCGACAACGACGTTCTGCCGACCTTTGTCACCGATGGCGACGGCGCGATCCGCAGCCGCAACGCTGCCGCGGAAAAGCTTGCGGGCGGTGCAAACACGATGGCCGGGGCGCTGGAGCGAAGTTTCGCCAATCCGGGGGCCGTGCTTTTCCGCCTCCAGACCAAGGCGGCAAGCGACGGCCACGCCGGCGAAGACGTCGTTTCGCGGCGTGGGCATACCCGGATCTCGGCCCACCGGCTGGAACCGAATGCCTTTCTCTGGCGTCTCGAAGACATGGCCGACCGCGTGGCGGGCGGGCGCGGGTCGGTCGCGCTGCCGTTGCTGACGGTCGGGCGCAGCGGCACGGTGCTGTCGATGAACGACGCCGCGCGCCGTCTGATCGGCGATCGGCACAAATCGCTCGACCGGATTTTCCCGGACCTTCCGCTCAGGCCCGGGCACGTCCAGAAGGTCAGCACCGCCGAAGGTGGCATCGATTGCCTGATCGCCCAATCCGAAGGGGTTGCAGGCCGGCGCGAGATATTTCTTTTGCCGCCGCCGGCCGACATGCGGAAAACGCCGGCGACGAACGAATTCTTCGACACATTGCCCGTCGCGCTGGTGCAGGTCGATGCCCGCGGGCATGTCAGGCGCGCCAACCGCATGGCGCTGGAGCTTCTGGGAAGGATGGATTGCGAGGGTCAGCCCCTGTCTTCGCTGATGGAGGGGTTGGGCCGCTCGATCTCGGACTGGATCGCGGATGCACTGGCCGGCCGGTTGCCCCGCCATTCGGAGTTTCTGCGACTGGCCCGATCCGACCGCGAGGTGTTCGTACAGGTGGCGCTGCACGCCACCGGGGACACCGGGCAGGCCGAGCTTATGGCGGTGTTGTCGGACGCGACCGAGTTCAAGACCCTCGAGGCGCAATTCGTGCAGAGCCAGAAGATGCAGGCGATCGGTGAACTGGCCGGTGGTGTCGCCCACGATTTCAACAACCTGCTGACCGCGATAACCGGGCATTGCGACCTGCTGTTGCTGCGCCACGACCAGGGCGACCCGGATTATGCCGACCTCGTTCAGATCAACCAGAACGCCAACCGGGCGGCCGCGCTTGTGGGGCAGTTGCTGGCGTTCTCACGCAAGCAGACCCTGCAGCCCGAAACGGTGGATATCCGCAACACGCTGGCCGACCTGGCGCATCTGCTGAACCGGCTGGTTGGCGAACGGGTGACGCTGTCGCTGATCCACGATCCGGCGCTGCGCCCGATCCGCGTGGACAAACGGCAGCTTGAGCAGGTGTTGATGAACCTTGTCGTGAACGCGCGCGATGCCATGCCGCAAGGCGGCGAAATCCGTATCGAAACCGATTGCCTGCGGCTGGATGCCCCCCTGTCGCGCGATCGTGCGACGGTGCCGGCGGGCCGCTATGTCACGATCCGCGTCAGCGACGATGGCGGCGGCATGGATGACGACGTGCGGCAAAAGGTGTTCGAGCCGTTTTTCACCACAAAGGCCGTCGGGCAGGGCACCGGGCTTGGCCTGTCGACGGTCTATGGCATCGTCAAGCAAAGCGGCGGCTACATCTTTGTCGACAGCACGCCGGGGCAGGGCGCGTGTTTCACGCTGTATTTCCCCGCGTTGGAGGATTCGGGCCGCGACGTCGCGCCTGCTGTGCACAAACCGTCGGTGCCCGCGAAACCGGCCGACGGGGTGATCCTGCTGGTCGAGGACGAGGCGCCCGTGCGCGCCTTTGCGGCGCGGGCCCTGCGGTTGCGCGGCTACACGGTGATCGAGGCGGAGTCGGCCGAGGCCGCGCTGGAACTGCTACGCGATCCGGCACTCGAAGTGGACCTGTTCGTGACGGATGTCGTGATGCCGGGACGCGACGGGCCAAGCTGGGTGCGCGAGGCGCTGCGCGACCGGCCTGACGTGCAGGTGGTGTTTGTGTCGGGATATGCGGAGGAAAGCTTTGGCGAGGCGCAAAAGGACTTGCCCAATTCCGTCTTTCTTCCCAAGCCTTTCTCTCTCAACGATCTGACCGAAACGGTGCAGCGCCAGATGCATTGACATCCCGTGCCTCACCGAACGGGGATCGAGGCGTAAAGATCGAACTCTTCGGCCTTTTTCCGGCGCAGCTTGCGTTCGACCTGCGGCGATAGCGTCAACGTCATCTCGGGCGAGACATTGGCGCGGGGCAGCGTGATGGTCGTGTCCAGCCGCTGTTCGAGAAAGGCGATCAGCCCGGCCTGGTCTTCGTAGCGGAAAAGATGCGTGACAGCCGTGCCATTGGGGCGCGGCTCGAGGAACTTGGCCTGGCTGCCGACATTTGCGAAGCCGGGCGGATTGCCCTGCATGTAGCCTTCGACGAAATCGTCGAAGCTGACATCGAAGGTCGCATTGGACCGCCCCTGCATGAACGGGCGCCGGCGATACCGGTACCAGCTGCCCAGCCACGAGATCGGTTCGCGCATCACCGCCAGGGTTTCCATGTCATCGGTGCGGCACGCCTTTTCGAACATCGGCCGGAAGAACCGATTATAGCGGTAAAGCGGCGCATGTTTCAGTTCGGGCGGGTCGAGAATCACCATCGAGGCGAGGGGGGCCAGCGCCTCCTGATAGGCGGTGGTCCCGGTTTTGGGCACCGAAAGAAACACCAATTTCTGTTTCCAGAACACCAACATACCGCTGCCCGCCTTTTGTCGCCCGTATCGCCCTGCGCACCTTAAAGAGTTTTTAACCAAAACCGCCAAATCTGGAAATGTACAACATTTCGGTTGAAATGTTCTGCTTTTGATCTCATAAGGGGATCAGGAACAATATGTGAACAACAGGCAAGTGTTGCCGCCCCCGACAGGGTGTGGAATAACGGATCGGAGCAACCACAATGGCAGATCTTCTCAGCATGGACAGCAAGAAAAACGCCGACAAGCAAAAGGCGCTCGACAGCGCGCTTGCCCAGATCGAACGGCAATTCGGCAAGGGTTCGATCATGAAGATGGGCAGCGACAATCCCGTCCGCGATATCGAGGCCACGTCGACCGGATCGCTGGGCCTGGACATCGCGCTGGGCATCGGCGGCCTGCCCAAGGGCCGTATCATCGAGATTTACGGCCCCGAATCCTCGGGCAAGACGACGCTGACGCTGCATTGCATCGCGGAAGAGCAGAAAAAGGGCGGCGTCTGCGCCTTCGTGGACGCCGAGCACGCGTTCGATCCGCAGTATGCCAAGAAGTTGGGTGTCGATCTGGACGAGTTGCTGATCAGCCAGCCCGATACCGGTGAACAGGCGCTGGAGATCGTCGATACGCTGGTACGTTCGGGCGCCGTCAACATGGTTGTAGTCGACTCGGTCGCCGCGCTTACGCCGAAATCCGAACTCGAAGGCGATATGGGCGACAGCAATGTGGGCGTTCAGGCCCGCCTGATGAGCCAGGCAATGCGCAAGCTGACCGGCTCGATCAGCCGCAGCAACTGCATGGTGATCTTCATCAACCAGATCCGCATGAAGATCGGCGTCATGTTTGGCAGCCCCGAAACCACGACCGGCGGCAACGCGCTGAAGTTCTATTCTTCGGTGCGCCTGGATATCCGCCGCATCGGCGCGATCAAGGACCGGGACGAAGTGGTCGGCAACGCAACCCGCGTGAAAGTGGTCAAGAACAAGGTCGCCCCCCCCTTCAAGCAGGTTGAATTCGACATCATGTATGGCGAGGGCATTTCGAAAACCGGCGAATTGCTGGATCTGGGCGTCAAGGCCGGGGTGGTCGAAAAATCGGGTGCATGGTTCAGCTACGGTGACGAACGCATCGGCCAGGGGCGTGAGAACGCCAAGACCTTCCTCAAGGAAAATGCCGCCATGGCGCTGGAGATCGAAGACAAGATCCGCGCCGCGCACGGGCTTGAGTTCGATATGGCCGCAGGCGATCACGAGGCCGAAGACGACGACGTTTTCGAAGGCTGACCGCATCACCCGTTTGACACGTATCCAAAGGGCGCCGGGCAGGCGCCCTTTTCGTTGACGGGGCGAAGAAATCCCAACCCGTTATGGACAGCGCGCAATGGCAAGGATACATCTGCGCAAACCCGCAAATGACAAGGCCAGAGACCGCCCATCATGCCGACGCTGAACAACATCCGCTCGACCTTTTTGAACTACTTCGCCAAGCAGGGGCACGAGATCGTGCCGTCCAGCCCGCTGGTGCCGCGCAACGACCCGACCCTGATGTTCGCGAATTCGGGCATGGTGCAGTTCAAGAACCTGTTCACCGGGGTCGAACACCGCGATTACAAGCGCGCGACGACGGCGCAGAAATGCGTGCGTGCCGGCGGCAAGCACAACGATCTGGACAATGTGGGCTATACCGCGCGCCACCATACGTTTTTCGAGATGCTGGGGAATTTCAGCTTTGGCGACTATTTCAAGGAAAACGCCATCCCCTTTGCGTGGGAGCTGATCACCAAGGAGCTCGATATCCCCAAGGACCGGCTGCTGGTGACCGTCTATCACACCGATGACGAGGCGGCGGACATCTGGAAAAAGGTGGCCGGCCTGTCCGACGACCGCATCATCCGCATCCCCACGGACGACAATTTCTGGATGATGGGGCCGACCGGCCCCTGCGGCCCCTGTTCGGAGATCTTCTTCGATCATGGCGACAAGTATTGGGGCGGCCCTCCGGGATCGCCCGAGGAAGACGGCGACCGGTTCGTCGAGATCTGGAACCTCGTCTTCATGCAATACGAGCAGTTCGAGGATGGCAGCCGGACCGAGCTGCCGAACCAGTCGATCGACACCGGGATGGGGATCGAAAGGGTGGCCGCGCTGTTGCAGGGCACCAACGACAACTACGCGACCGACCTGATCCGCAGCCTGATCGAGGCAAGCGCCGACGCCACCAGCACCGACCCGGACGGGCCGGGCAGCGTGCATCACCGGGTGATCGCGGATCACCTGCGGTCGACCTCGTTCCTGATCGCGGACGGCGTGATGCCATCGAATGACGGCCGCGGCTATGTTCTGCGCCGGATCATGCGCCGCGCCATGCGCCACGCCCACCTTTTGGGTGCGAAGGATCCGCTGATGCACCGGCTGGTGCCGTCGCTGGTCAACCAGATGGGTGCGGCTTACCCGGAGCTGAACCGTGCGCAGGCGCTGATCGAAGAGACGTTGAAGCTGGAGGAAACCCGCTTCAAGCAGACGCTGGACCGCGGGCTGAAGCTGCTGGATGACGAATTGTCGTCTCTGCCCGACGGCGCAGCGCTGCCGGGCGAGGCGGCCTTCAAACTCTATGACACCTATGGTTTCCCGCTGGATCTGACGCAGGACGCGCTGCGCGAAAAGGGCCGGACCGTCGATACCGACGGGTTCGACGCCGCCATGGCCGAGCAAAAGGCAAAGGCGCGTGCCGCATGGGCCGGGTCGGGTGAGGCGGCGGATGCTGCGATCTGGTACGATTTGGGCGAAACCCACGGCGCGACCGATTTCCTGGGCTACGACACCGAAACCGCCGAGGGCCAGGTGATGGCGCTGGTGCAGGACGGGGCCGAGGTGCAAAGCGCCGCCAAGGGCCAGGCCGTGCAGATCGTGATGAACCAGACGCCGTTTTACGCCGAATCCGGCGGTCAGGTCGGCGACACCGGACTCATCCGCACCGAAACGGGCCGTGCCCGTGTGACCGATACGCGCAAGGTGGCGGGCGTGTTCATCCACATCGCCGAAGTCGAAGACGGTGAGATCGCGCGCGGTTCCGCGGCGGTTCTCGAGGTCGATCATGCCCGGCGCACTGCGATTCGGGCCAACCACTCGGCCACGCACCTTCTGCACGAGGCATTGCGCCGTGCTCTTGGCGATCACGTCGCACAGCGCGGCAGTTTGAACGCCGAAGACCGGCTGCGCTTCGATTTCAGCCACGCCAAGGCCCTGTCCGAGCAGGAGCTTGTGCAGGTCGAGGACGAGGTGAACGCCTTCATCCGCCAGAACAGCCCCGTCACCACCCGGATCATGACGCCGGATGATGCGCGCGAGATCGGGGCGCAGGCGCTGTTCGGTGAAAAATACGGCGACGAAGTGCGCGTCGTGTCGATGGGTGCGCTGGACGGCACCGGCAAGGGCGCCGACGGCAAGACCTATTCGATCGAGCTGTGCGGCGGTACCCATGTGCGCCAGACCGGCGATATCGGTATGTTCGTCCTGCTGGGCGACAGCGCCAGCAGCGCGGGCGTGCGCCGGATCGAGGCCCTGACCGGTGCGCCGGCACTGGCGCATCTGCATGCGCAATCCGCACAGCTTGCGGCTGCCGCGGCCGAGTTGCGCACCGCGCCGGGTGACGTGGCCGCGCGCGTGCGTGCCGTTCTGGACGAACGCAAGCGGCTGGAAAACGAGGTCGCCCAATTGCGGCGCGAACTGGCGATGGCCGGCGGCGCGGGGCAGGGCGGCGGAGCCGAGGCCGAAGAGGTCGCGGGCGTGAAATTCCTTGCTCAGAGCCTGCAGGGCGTCAGCGGCAAAGACCTGCCCGCGCTGATCGACGAACACAAGGCGCGGATCGGCTCGGGCGCGGTGCTTCTGATTGCCGACACGGGCGGCAAGGCCGCCGTGGCAGCAGGCGTCACCGATGACCTGACCGGAAAACTGTCGGCGGTCGACCTGGTCAAGGCGGCGGTTGAGGCGCTGGGTGGCAAGGGCGGCGGTGGCCGTCCCGACATGGCGCAGGGTGGTGGCAAGGACGCCGCCAACGCGCCCCAGGCAATCGCGGCCGCCAAGGCCGTCATCGGAGGATAAGACTGATGCCCGCACTCTGGATCGCCCATGTGACCGTCACCGACGACGAGGCCTATGGCAAATACGCCAAGCTGGCCGGCCCCGCCATCGCCAAGCATGGCGGGCAGTTCATCGCCCGCGGCGGCCGTTTCGTGCAGCTTGAAGGCAAGGAACGCCCGCGCAATGTGGTGGCGAAGTTCCCTTCGGTCGAAGCGGCCGAGGCCTGCTATCACAGCCCCGAATACCAGGAAGCGCTGGATCACGCACGCGGCGCGTCCGAACGGGAATTGCTGATCGTCGAAACCAGCGAGTAACTGGTCGCCGGGCCGCGCGGCCCTAGCTTCGCATCCCAAAGGAGGATGCGATGCACCGGTTTCTGTTTGCCTTTTTCTGCTTTCTGCTGCCCACGATAGCGGCGGCCAACGACTGGGCCGCGCTGGAACGGCCGGGCGCGATTGCCATCATGCGTCATGCGCTGGCGCCCGGAACGGGCGATCCTGCGCGGTTCGATGTGACCGATTGCTCCACGCAACGAAACCTGGATGATCGGGGCCGCGATCAGGCCCGCCGGATCGGTGCAGCCTTGCGCGGACGCGGGATCGCGTTCGATGCCGTGTGGACCAGCCAATGGTGCCGCTGCCGTGACACGGCCCGTTTGCTGGACCTTGGCGAGGTGACGGAAAAACCGCCCCTCAATTCGTTCTTTCAGTCGCGCGAAAACGAAGAGGCTCAGACTCGGGCGACGCTTGATCTGCTGGCTGGGGCGCAAGGCGCGCGGCTGATGCTGGTGACGCACCAGGTGAACATCACCGCGCTGACCGGAGTTTTCCCCCGGTCGGGCGAGATCGTCGTGGCCGAGCTTCGCGACGGCGCGCTGCAGGTCACGGGCCGCATCCTGATCGACCCGTAACCTGCTGGTGGCTTATATCGTTTTCGACATCCGCTTGCGTTCGTGCGGATCGAGATACCGCTTGCGCAGACGGATCGCGTTCGGCGTCACCTCGACCAGTTCGTCGTCGTTAATATAGGCAATCGCCTCTTCCAGCGTGAACTGGATATGGGGCGTCAGCCGGACCGCGTCGTCCGTGCCGCTGGCCCGCACGTTGGTCAGCTTCTTGCCCTTCAGCGGGTTCACCTCGAGATCGTTGTCGCGGCTGTGTTCGCCGATGATCATGCCCTGGTAGACCTTTTCCTGCGGGCCGATGAACATGCGGCCGCGCTCTTCGAGGTTCCACAGCGCATAGGCCACGGCCTCGCCATCCTCCATCGAGATCAGAACGCCCGCGCGCCGGCCCGGGATCGCGCCCTTGTGCGGGGTCCAGCCGTGGAAGACGCGGTTCAGAACGCCGGTGCCGCGCGTGTCGGTCAGGAATTCGCCGTGATAGCCGATCAGCCCGCGCGACGGCACATGCGCGATGATGCGCGTCTTACCGACGCCTGCGGGTTTCATCTCGGCCAGCTCGCCCTTGCGCGGGCCGGTGATCTTTTCGATCACCGCGCCGGTATAGTCGTCATCGACGTCGATCGTGACCTCTTCGACCGGTTCCAGTTTCTGTCCGTCCTCTTCACGCAGGATCACCTGCGGGCGGGAGATCGACAGCTCGAACCCTTCGCGGCGCATGTTTTCGATCAGCACGCCCATCTGCAATTCGCCGCGGCCCGAAACCTCGAACGCCTCGCCGCCGGGGGTGTCCTTGACGCGGATCGCGACGTTCGATTCCGCCTCTTTCAGCAGGCGTTCGCGGATCACGCGGCTTTGCACCTTCTTGCCGTCGCGCCCGGCCAGCGGGCTGTCGTTGATGCCGAAGGTGACGGTGATGGTCGGCGGGTCGATCGGCTGCGCCTCGAGCGGGTCTTCGACCGCAAGCGCGCAGATCGTGTCCGACACGGTGGCCTTGGACATCCCGGCAAGACTGACGATGTCGCCGGCCACGGCCTCGTCGATGTCCTGCATCTGAAGGCCGCGGAAAGCCTGGATCTTGGTGACGCGGAATTGTTCGATCTTCTGGCCCACGCGGCTGATCGCCTGCACGGTTGCGCCCACCTTGGCGCGGCCCGATTCAACCCGGCCGGTCAGGATGCGGCCAACGAACGGGTCCGATCCGAGCGTGGTGGCCAGCATGCGGAACGGTTCGTCCTGGTGCTTGATCTGGCGCGGTGCAGGCACGTGGTTGACCACAAGCTGGAACAGCGCATCGAGGTTCTTGCGCGGGCCGTCCAGTTCGGCATCGGCCCAGCCCGAGCGCCCCGAGGCGTAGAGATGCGGGAAATCAAGCTGATCCTCGTCCGCGCCGAGGTTGGCGAACAGGTCGAAACATTCGTCCAGCGCGCGGTCGGGTTCGGCGTCGGGCTTGTCGACCTTGTTCAGCACGACGATCGGGCGCAGACCCAGCGCCAGTGCCTTGGATGTCACGAACTTGGTCTGTGGCATCGGGCCTTCGGCGGCATCGACCAGCAGGACGACGCCGTCGACCATCGACAGGATGCGTTCGACCTCGCCGCCGAAATCGGCGTGGCCGGGCGTGTCGACGATGTTGATGCGGGTGCCTTTCCATTCCACGCTGGTGGCCTTGGCAAGGATGGTGATGCCGCGTTCACGCTCCAGGTCGTTACTGTCCATCGCGCGTTCGGCAACGGCCTGATTTTCGCGGAACGCCCCCGATTGCTTGAGCAACTCGTCCACCAGGGTGGTCTTGCCGTGGTCGACGTGGGCGATAATGGCGATATTGCGAAGATCCATGCGCATGTCCTTTGGGCCTGTTCGCGGACCGCCTAGCCTGTGTGCGACGGAAATACCAGCCGCAAAACGCCGCGCTGCGGCGTCAAAGCGCCAGTACCGTAGGGCCAAGCGGCCTTGCGGCCGCGCCGGTGCCCAGCTTGAACCGCGCCAGACCCGGCGCGCTGTCGGTGTCGATCGTGCCGAGATCGAGCCGTTGCACACCCCGATCGCGCAGTGTCATCGCCGCGTGCCACATCAACAGGCGATGTGCATCCTGCGCGCGGCCCGTCGCGCCGGTCCAGCCCACCTGATAGGTGGCGCGCCGGCCATGAACAAGAAACAGCATGGCCGCCACCGGCGCGGCGTCGGGCCCGGCGGTGAACAACCTGGCATTTCCGGCGGCCGCATGGGCCGCGATCAGGGCAGGGGGCCAGGTTGCATAGCGTTTCTGCCGGGCATGGGCGGCGTCCAGCCGCAAAAGCCAGTGATCCGGCCGCGCGGGCATTGGCTGGTCGCGAAGCGCCAGTTCCGCAGACTCGGCCCGGCACAGGCGGTTGCGCCATTTCTGGTGCAGGCGCGCGCGCAACTCGGAACGGGGGCGGTCGATATCCCATTCGGCCACCCATTGCGCCGTGAAGAGTGGCAAAAGCCGCGGGCTGACCGGCAGCGGCGTATCGGCGTTGACGATCAGCGCGGGCAGTTGGCGGCGCAGTGCCGTGAGATCGGAGGGTCGCGGCAGCCGACCGTCAGGCCAGACCGGGCCGCGTGGCACCAGCGCAAGCTGCAAGGGGCCGAAGCGGCGCAGGAGGATGTTGGCGTGTCCCCCATCTTCGAGGTCGACCCGGCGCGCCTCGGCTCCGATCATGCGCAAGGCGGTCAGGTGCGCGGGGTGCTGCTGCAGCGGGACATGCGCCGCGGTGGAATTTTGGAGAAAGCTGCCATCCATCATGGGTGGATTAACCCATGTGAAAGTGAATTCCGGCTTAATCGGCGCATGAGCAGGAAAGGACCGGAAGTAATGGGGATTCGCGCCCCGCGCGCTCGCCCCACATGGCAATTGGCCGCGCTGTCGGCGCTCGTGGTCGCGATCCCCTGCGGCTGCCTGATCCAGATGGTGTGGGGCTGAAACGAAAACCGCCCCCGGATCGGGGGCGGTCTGTGGATCAGAACGGGATTTCGTCGTCCAGGTCGCGCGAGGGCGCGGGCGACCCGCCGCCTTGCGATCCGCCGCTGTCATAGCCGCCGCCGTAATCCCCGCCGTAGTCGCCGCCCTGGCCTCCGCCAAAGTTCCCGCCGCCGCCGCCGCCACTATCGCCACGGCTGTCCAGCAGGGTCAGCTCACCCCGGTAGGGACGCAGCACGACCTCGGTCGTGTACCGGTCCTGGCCCGACTGGTCCTGCCATTTGCGGGTTTCGAGCTGGCCTTCGATATATACCTTGGAGCCTTTGCGCAGGTATTGTTCGGCGATGCGCGCCAGCGGTTCGGAAAAGATCGCGACCGAATGCCATTCGGTGCGTTCGCGGCGTTCGCCGGTGTTGCGGTCTTTCCAGTTTTCGGAGGTGGCGATACGCAGGTTGCAGACCTTGCCGCCGTTCTGGAACGTACGAACCTCGGGGTCGCGTCCCAGGTTGCCCACCAGAATTACCTTGTTCACCGAACCGGCCATGCCATCCCTCCTGTCGAGTCGTGTTTGCGCAGGTTACATCATCCCGCGTGCGTGAAGGAAAGGTAAACTTTTCCGAAATTACGCGGTTTTTCGCTCTAAACCCCGGTTATAGGCCGGGTGTGGTCGGCCGGGCTACACCCCCGGGTCAATTCCTTTTGCGGCCGGCAGGTCCGAGATAGCCGTCAGACCGGCGCTGGTGCCGGCTGATGTAAGACCAACTCAAACACATGCAAAAGGATGATACCCATGAAATCGCTCAAGACCATTCCCCTGATTGCAGCCCTGGCCCTGGTCGCCCCGATGGCGCACGCGTCCGATGACGGCGACGATTACCGTGGGCTGACGCAGGAAAAGCGCGCCCAGATCACCGAGAAACTGACCGGCGAAGGGTATGAAGTGCGCAAGATCGACATGGAAGATGGCGAGATCGAAGTCTACGCCCTCAAGGACGGTCAGCGGCTGGAAATCTACCTCAACCCCGACCTGACCGTGAGCCGCACCAAGGTCGACGACTGATCCGGGCATCGGGGGGCCGGCATCTCGCCGGCCCCCGCAACACAGGAGAAGAAACCATGGTAACAAAAAAGGTCTGGGATCCGCTGATCCGGGTGTTCCACTGGACGCTTGTGGGCGGCTTCGTCCTGAATGCGCTGATAATCGACGAGGACAGCAAACTGCACGAACAGATCGGCTGGGTGATCGTGGCGCTGTTGTCTGCGCGGCTGGTCTGGGGGCTGATCGGGTCGCGTCACGCGCGTTTCAGCGATTTCTTGCCAAGCTTCAGCGGCGCGATCGGGCAGTTGCGCGACATGGCCACCGGGCGCGTGCGGCATCATTTGGGGCATAGCCCGTTGGGTGCCTGGATGATCTGGAACCTGCTTGTGGGCATCGCCGCGATCAGCCTGACAGGCTGGATGATGACGACCGCGACCTTCTGGGGTGTGGACTGGGTCGAAGAATTGCACGAAGTTCTGGTTGTGTGGGTAGGACTGTCCGCCGGCGTTCATGTGGTGGCTGTCATCGTGGAAAGCTGCCGGACGGGGGTAAACCTGCCGCGCGCGATGGTGACGGGCTCCAAGGTAATGCCGGATGACGCTTTTGACGGGTGACAATCTGACTCGGATACGACGCGAAGGGCTGGGGCTGGTACTGTTGATACTGGTCCAGGCCTTTTGCGCCGTCTTTTTTCTGACAGACGCCATGAGCGATTTTGCCGATGCCGGGCGCTTTGCGTTCAAGGATTGGCACCTGATCGTAGAAACGGTGGCGGCACTCGGTCTTGTCGTCGGTATCGTTTTCGAACTGCGCTATCTGTTTCGGCTGCTTCGCCGCAAGGCGCATGTCGAACGCGGGCTGTCGATCGCGGCGGGGGCGCTGCACGAAGTGATGGAAGCCTATTTCGACACCTGGGCGCTGACCCCGGCCGAGCGTGATGTCGCGACCTTTGCGCTCAAAGGTATGAGTAATACCGAAATCGCCGAGCTGCGCGGATCGGCCGAAGGCACGGTCAAGGCGCACCTGAACGGGATTTACCGCAAGGCAGGTGTGTCCGGTCGGGGCGCGCTGCTGAGCCTGCTGGTCGAGGATCTGATGCAGTCGCCACTGCTCGACGGTGCGGCACGCGGGCCGGGACCGTCTAAGCGTTAAGGGTTTTCGTGACAGGCGAAATGCGTATACTGCGCCGGAAGTTCTGGGGGGCTTTCGGAATATGCGTAGAACTGTGCTTGTTTCCCTGATTTGCGGCGTGACCATGTCCGGTGCGGCGACGGCGGATGTCTTGTCGTCCAAGTCGCGGACGAAACTGTTCCGCTCGCAGACCAAGGTTCTCGATACGCGGGCGGCCGAGCAATACAACAGCTCTGTCCGGCTGCAGCCGCAAAAGGTCATGACCCCGACCATCTGGGGCGACGATGTCGAAAGCTACGAGGGCCGCTATAACGGCCCATACCTGCAGATGGCCCGCGACGCCGCGCGCCGGCACGGCGTCCCCGAGGATCTGTTCCTGCGGCTGGTCCACCAGGAAAGCCGGTTCAATCCCAGGGCCCGGTCCCACAAGGGGGCGATCGGATTGGCGCAACTTATGCCGTTCACGGCCGCCAAGCTGGGTGTCGATCCGCACGATCCCTATCAGAACCTGGACGGTGGCGCGCGCTATTTGGCCGAGCAATACCGCGAATTTCGAAACTGGCGATTGGCGCTGGCCGCGTATAACGCGGGGCCGGGGGCGGTCAAGAAATACGGCGGTGTGCCGCCGTTCAACGAAACCCGCAACTACGTGCGCGTCATCTGGGGCAGCTGAGCTTCAGCGTCCTTCGGGCCCGCTATATTGCCGTTCGATCCGTGCCACGCGCAGGCGGTAATGTTCATACCACCTGTCCTTGCCCAGTTGCTGGGCGACCAGATGATGCGCATCTTCCTTCCACGCCAGGATCGCCGCCTCGTCCGTCCAATAGCTGACGGTGATCCCGAACCCCTGTTCGTCGCGTGTGCTTTCCATGCCGATGCAACCCGGAGAAGCGGCCGCAAGATCGGCCATGCGTTCGGCCATGGCGGCATAGCCGTGATCGCCATCGGCGCGCTGGTTTGAAAAGATGACGGCGTAGTAGGGAGGATCAGGCAGGGGGGCAAAGCGGTCCAACGGGGTATCCTTCGTGCTGGTGCGCGAAGGCTAATGCCGATGGCAAGCCGGGCGCAAGCCCGGCCTGGACCACTGGGCCAGTGGTGCGCCTGCGGCGCGCAGTCTTGTTCATGGGTGAGGGGCGCTGCCCCTCACACTCCCCGGAGTATTTCCGGCAAGATGAAGGATCATTCCAGCCCTTCAAGTTCCTTCGCATGCATCCAGTCGGCGTGGCGCGGCGCCTTTTTCGTGCGGCTCCATTCTTCGAGCATGTCCCATTTCACCGCGTCCAGTTTCGCCAGCATCGCGTCCTCTTCGGGATCGGGGCAGGCCAGTTCGATGCGGTGTCCGTTCGGGTCGAAGAAATAGATCGAATGAAAGATCGAGTGATCCGTGACGCCCAGAACCTCGACCCCGCTCTTTTCCAGATGATCCTTGTAGGCGACCAGCTCGTCGCGGTCCTTCACCTTGAAGGCGATGTGCTGCACCCATTCCGGTGTGTTGGGATCACGGCCCATTTCGGGTTTCGTCGGCAGTTCGAAGAACGCCAGGACGTTGCCTTGGCCCGCATCGATGAAGACGTGCATATACGGGTCGGGTTCATGGGTAGACGGCACGCGGTTTTCCGCGATCGCCAGCATGAAATCCATGTTCAGCATGTCGCGATACCATTCGACGGTCTGCTTGGCGTCCTTGCAGCGATAGGCGACGTGGTGGATTTTCTCGATCTTCATGGGGCCCTCCTTTGGCGTATTGGTTGAGGGCGTAACGGTTACATTTGTAACCAACAAGCAAAAAGAAAGGCCGCCCGAACGGGGCGGCCCTTTGGGGTCTACTCTGCCGCGACCTTGATGACGGGTTCCATTCCGGCGAGGATTTCGTCGGACAGGTGGCATTTGACCTGGTGGCCCTCCGCCATGGTGCGTTGGGGCGGCACCTCTTTCTCGCACAGCCCCCCTGGCACCTTGTCCTTCCAGCGGCAGCGGGTCTGGAACGGGCAGCCGGGCGGTGGGTTCATGGCCGACGGGATATCGCCTTCGAGAACGATATGCTGCTTTTCCACCTTGGTGTCGGCGATCGGCACGGCGGAAAGGAGCGCCTCGGTATAGGGGTGGTAGGGCGGTGCAAAGACCTGTTCGGTGGTGCCCAGTTCCACGACATGGCCCAGATACATCACCATCACCCGGTCGCTGAGATAGCGCACGATCGACAGGTCGTGGCTGATGAATAGCAGCGTCGTCTTGTTCTCGCGCTGGATTTCCATCAGCAGGTCCGTCACCGCCGCCTGGACCGACACGTCGAGCGCCGAAACGGGTTCGTCCGCCACAACGATGCGGGCGCCGCCGGCAAAGGCGCGGGCGATGCCGACGCGCTGCTTCTGACCGCCCGACAACTGGCGCGGCATGCGATCGGCAAAGGCGCGGGGCAGCTTTACAAGGTCCAGCAATTGCAGCATCCGGTCGCGCCGTTCGGCATCGTTCTTGCCCACGCCGAACACTTCGAGCGCGCGTATGATCTGCCGGCCCACCGTCATCGACGGGTTGAGCGTGTCGAACGGGTTCTGGAACACCATCTGTACATCGGCCACGGTCTTGGTGTCGCGGGCCTGGATCGGCGTGGCCTCGATGTTGCGGTTGTCCAGCAGGATCTGCCCGTCGGTCGCCGTTTCCAGCCCCATCAGAACCTTGGCGAAGGTCGATTTGCCACAGCCGGATTCGCCCACGATGGCCAGCGTTTCGGATTCGCGTGCCTCGAAGGACAGCTCCTCGTTGGCCTTGACCACCTTGGTCGCCCCGCTGCCGCCGAACAGCGCGTTGGCCGCGACCTCGTAGTATTTCTTGAGCTTGTCCATCCGCAGCACGACATCGCCAGGCTCGGTCTTGGCTGTTTCGGTCGAGGCCTCGATCGGGGCGTGCCAGTCGATTTCGTCGATGCGCAGGCAACGCGACCTGTGCCGGTCGTCGCCGGGAATGTCCACCATCGGCACCCGCTCGTCGATATCGCAGAGACCCTTCGCGAAGTAATCGCAGCGCGGCCCGAAATTGCAGCCCGGCGGGCGTTCGTGGGGCAGGGGGAAATTGCCCGGAATAGCCTTGAGCGGTCGGGCGTTCTTGTCGGCGCCCGGCAGAGGGATCGACCGGAACAGCGCCTGCGTATAGGGGTGCTGCATCTTGTCGAACACGTCCGCGATGCTGCCGGTTTCCACTGCCTCGCCCGAATACATCACGCAGATCCGGTCGCAGGTTTCCAGCACAAGCCCGAGGTTGTGGCTGATGAACAGCATCGAGGTGCCGTATTTCTTGCCCAGGTCCTTGACCAGCTCGACGACCGCCGCCTCGACCGTCACGTCAAGCGCCGTCGTCGGTTCATCGAGGATCAGCAGCGAGGGCTTGGACATCAGCGCCATCGCGATCACGATGCGTTGCTGCTGACCGCCGGAAAGCTGGTGAGGATAGGATTTCAGGATGCGTTCGGGATCGGGAAGCTTCACGTCCGTGACCACCTCGAGCGCACGCTGATAGGCCTCTTTCTCGCCGATGCCTTCGTGGATCATCGGCACTTCCATCAGCTGCTTGCCGATCTTCATCGCCGGGTTCAGGCTGGCCATCGGCTCCTGATAGATCATCGCGATCTCGTTGCCGCGGATGTCGCGCAGCTCGTCCGTGCTCATTTCGCTCAGGTCGCGGCCCTTGAACTTGATGGACCCGCCGACGATCCGCCCGTTCACACCCAGGTCCTGCATGACCCCAAGCGCCACGGTGGATTTCCCGCAGCCCGATTCACCGACAAGGCCCATCGCCTCGCCCGGTTGCACCACGCAGGAAAAATCCATCACGGCGGGGATTTCCCGCAGCCGGGTGAAAAACGAAATCGACAGCTTGTCGATCTCGAGGATGGGACCGTCGTAATCAGCCAGTTTGCTCATTCTTGTTATCTCCCTGTCAGCCGGGAAAGCCTTGTCGCTTTCCTCTTGCCGGAAATATCCGGGGTGTCCGGGGGGCTGGCCCCCCGGAGTTCTTCATCAGTCCTTCAGGCTTTCCTCGCGCAGCCCGTCCGCCAGCAGGTTGAGCCCCAGAACAAGGCTCAGCAGCGCCAGCGCGGGGGGCAGGGCGGGATGCAGGTAGATCGACAAGAGCTTGCGGCCCTCGTTGATCGTGGACCCCCAGTCGGGGCTTTCTGGCGGCAGGCCCAGCCCGAAGAAGCCAAGGGTTCCCAGAAGGATCGTGGTATAGCCGATACGCAGGCAGAAATCGACGATCAGCGGACCGCGCGCATTTGGCAGGATTTCCCACAGCATGATGTACCAGGGGCCTTCACCACGGGTTTGGGCCGCGGCCACGTAGTCGCGCGTCTTGATGTCCATCGCCAGGCCGCGCACGATGCGGAACACCGTGGGCGAGTTCACGAAGACCACCGAGACAAAGACCACTAGGATACCCGGCGCGATGTCGAAGAAATCGAGCGGCCAGAAATCGATCTTGGAATCGTTGGCGTTGATCACCGACATGTAGAGCAGGAACAAAGGCACCAGCACGATGGCCAGGTAAGTCCAGTTCTTGCCGGGTTGCCCGCCGTATCGCGAGTTGATCAGCACAGCGGAAAAGATCAGCGGGAACACGAACAGAACCACCGCCATGTATTGCGGCAGGCCCGTGGCGACGATCTCGGGCGTGACCAGCAGGTAGAACAGCAAGATCACCGGGAAGGCCAGGATCAGGTTCGCGAGGAACGACAGGAACGTGTCCAGCTTACCGCCGTAGTAACCCGCCGGCAGGCCCAGCGTGATCCCCACCATGAAGGCGAAAAGCGTCGCAAGCGGTGCAATCGCGATCACGATGGTCGATCCCTTGAGCATCCGGCTGAACACGTCGCGCGCCAGCGCGTCGCCACCCAGCAGATACCATTGGAATTCACCTTCTTCGGCGCCCCGCAGCGGTGTGCCCGGCACCTTGTTCTTCATGCCCGATACCTGATCCAGCGGCGCGTGGGTCAGCAGCATGTCGACGGCCGCGAAGGCCCCGACGAAGACCCAGAACATGACAAGGCCAAAGCCGATCATCCCGATCGTGCTGTCGAACAGCTTGCCATAGAGGCCCAGCCGGCGCTTGAAGTTGATCGAGACCGCGAACAGCACCACCAGCGCGATCCAGACCGGCACGAGTTGCTGGCTCATGCCGCCGATGATGCCCGCGCCCGGCGCACCCATGATCGCGCCGACGATCAGGTAGGCCAGCACCAGCGCCAGCAGCAGAAGGCCCGACAGGTTCGACAGCTTCGGCACCCAAACGGCGGGGCCGCCGCTGACGGCGCTCAGTGTGCCGTCGGGATTGGTTTGCATGGTGGGGGCGGGCAGCAGCACCGACACCGCGATGCGCAGCACGACCAGCGCCACGAACACGGGCACCAGCACGAAAAGGATCGGGTCAAGGATATCCCCGAGCGATCCGGTCCAGGTAAGTTCTTCCATGATACCGGCCCTCCCTTAGGTTACGCTGATGCGCGGGTTGAGATAGACATACCCGATATCGGATATGAGCTGCGTCACCAGGACGACGATCACCGACACCACGGAAACGCCCAGCAGCAATTCGATGTCGTTGTTGCCGGCCGCCTGCACCAGCGTCCAGCCAAAGCCCTTGTAGTTGAACAGGGTCTCGACGATCACGACGCCGTTCAGCAGCCATGGAAACTGCAGCATGATGACAGTGAAGGGCGCGATCAGCGCGTTGCGCAGCGCGTGCCGCATCACGATGTTGGGAAAGCTTACGCCCTTCAGCCGCGCGGTGCGGATGTATTGCGCGGTCATGACCTCGGCCATCGAGGCCCGTGTCATCCGGGCGATGTACCCCATGCCGTAAAGCGCGATGGTCAGCACCGGCAGAAAGAAGTTCTCGAAGTTCGGGCTTTCCATGGCGCTTGCGGCCGTGCCCTTGAACCATTTGAGCCCGACTGCCGAGGACGCGAAAACCGCGATCAGGATCACGCCCGACACGTATTCCGGCGTCGCCGTGGTCGTGATGGCGAATGTCGAAAGGGTGCGGTCCGTCGCGCTGCCTTCCCGCATGCCCGCCAGAACACCCAGGATCAGCGCCGATGGCACCATCAGAAGCATCACCCAGAACATCAGCACGCCTGTCAGGCCCAGTCGCGTGGATACGATCTCGGACACCGGTTCCTTGAAAACCGTCGAATATCCCCAGTATCCCTGCAGGATACCGCAGAAATTCGGCGCGTCTGCCGGGTCAACGCCCGGGTCGATGCATCGCCCGGTCACGGTGCCGTCTTCCGCCTCGAAGCGGTAGGATGGCACGACCCCCAGCCATTCGGCGTATTTCTTGGGTGTCGATTGCATGTAGCCCCGTTTTTCCAGCCAGCTTGCCACGGCTTCATCCGACATGCGGAAGTTGCCCTGCGTTTTGGCCAGTTTTTCGAGGTTCGGATACAAGTTCGTCATGAAGAACACGACGAAGGTCAGACATAGAGCGGTCAGGATCATGACCCCGACGCGGCGCAAAATGAAAAGTCCCATTGGTGCCCCTGTTGGTGGCTAGGTGACCCGGTTTGTGGGTCTTTTTGCTTGTGGCGGCGATGCCGCCAGGACAGACGAAAGGGGGCGCGTTTTCATCCGCGCCCCCGATCCTTTTAGGCCGTGACCCACCACTTGTAGATCTGCGGCAGGTAGGCGATGTGCATGTCGCAATTCGTCACTTTGTCGTTGAAGTGGCGATACAGCGAGCGCCAGTAAGGCTGGATCGTCACGCCATCCTCGACCAGGATCGCCTGCAGCTTGCCCGCCACCTCGCGGCGCTTGTCGGCATCTGCGATCGCGTTCGCCTCGGCCAGCAGGGCGTCGAACTCGGGGTTGGCATAGCCGAACTCGTTCCACGCCTCGCCCGAGCGATAGGCCAGGCCCCAGACCTGGGTGGCCAGCGGGCGGTGGTTCCAGTTGGTCGAGCTGAACGCATATTTCGTCCAGTCGTTCCAGAACGTCGAACCGGGCAGGATCGTGCGCTTCACCATGATGCCGGCGTCGCGCAGCTGCGCGGCGACCGCATCGGTAGTGTTCTTGCGCCAGTCGTCGTCGATCGAGTGCAGCTCGATCTCGACATCGGTCATGCCGGCGGCATCCCACAGTTCCTTGGCCTTGGCCGGATCATAGGGCAGGCGGCCCACATCGGGGTCGGTTTCCGGGTGAACCGGGGCGGCGTGATGGTTTTCGGCCACGACACCGTTGTTGGAGTTGCCCAGTTCAAGGCAGACCGCATTGTCCACCGCCATGGCCAGCGCCTGACGCGCCCGCTTGTCGGCATAGATCTGCTTGCCGTCGACTTCGGCCAACTGGTTGGGACGCACCACGATGGTCGACCCGGTGGCAACCTCGGACTTGTTCCAGCCCAGGCCGTCCATGATCTCGATGTAGTCGCCGACTGTTTCATAGAACATGTCGACTTCTTCGGCTTCGGCCGCGGCAACCCAGGCCGCCGGATCGGTGCCGTAGTCGATATATTCGATCGAGTCCGCGTAGAACCCACCCTCTTCAAAGGCTTCGTCGCCCCACCAGGGATGGCCCGACTTGACCAGCACGGCCTTGACGCCAACCTCGAGGCTTTCGACCTTCATCGGCCCGGTGCCCACAAGCGTGGTGATGTCGGCGTTCGGGTCGAAGCTGCTGTGATAGACGGCTGCCGGATAATCCGCGATGCCCGGAATGATGGTGATGTCGGGCGTCTTGCAGGTCAGGCGGACGGTGTGGCTGTCGACCACTTCGATGGCGCCGTCGGCGGCCTTGCCGGTTTCGTCGTCGATCAGCGATGCAACGCGCGCTGCCATCGAGTTACCTTCGACCGACTTGTCGGCCCAGTCGGTAAAGATACGGGCCACGTCTTCGGCGGTGAAATCGTCGCCGTTCGACCATTTCACGCCCTTGCGGACATTCATGGTGTAGACGGTCGCGTCGTCGTTCACATCCCAGCTTTCCACCAGCATGCCGCGGAACGTACCGTCGTTGTTGTATTCGACCAGGTATTCCAGCGTGCCCGCGGTCAGGTGGGCGATCTGGGTCCAGTCATAGGTGCGCGGATCCTTGAATGCGCGCACTTCCATTTGCATGCGGATCGTTCCGCCACGCTTCGGGGTGCCGTGTGCGGCCGCCTTGGCCGGCTGCGAAAGGCCGCCAAGCGCATAGGCGGTCGCAGCCGAGACACCCAGAGCGGTCGTGCGCGTCAGGAATTCGCGGCGGCTGAGTTTGCCTGCCTTGAACTCTTCTGCGTACATCTTCGCCGCATCGTGCACGGTCTCGGTTACACTATTGGTTTGCGTCATCTTTTTCTCCCTGTGACACAGTGGTTTGGTCTTTTTGGATGATATGCCGGGGCCGGCACATGCCACCCCTCCGCCTCTAGCGGCGTTTGCATCCCCTCCTTTGCAGGCATTCGGCACGAGTTTTTCCCATGCGTCAACGCTCGCAATCGTCATTTCGCTTACCGAAAGCGACATTTCGGTAATACAAAAACGACATAGGGCGATGGTGCAACCTGAAAATCCCCTAGGCGGGACTTTTTGAAACCGCCGCGCGGGCTTGTCGCAGGGCGCTGGGGGTTTTGCCGGTGTGATGCGTGATGAAACGGGAAAAATAAGCAGCACTACCGAATCCGAGGTGATTTGCGATGCCCGAAAGGGGCGTTTTCCCGCTTTCGATCAAGTCGCGCGCGGCGTGAAGCGTGACCTGAGTCTGCATCTCGGCCGCGGTCAGCCCGCACATCTGCTTGCAGCTCCGGCTGAGATGGGTCGGCGTGACGCCCAGGGCTTCGGCCAGGTCCGCCATGCTGGCACCGCTGCGGTGCCGGCGCACCAGTAGATCGCAATAGGCAGCCACCAGCCGCTGTGCGGCGGTGTCGCGAACGGTGGGCGGGTCGATTTCCTGACGGTGCATCCAGACGGCAACCAGTTGCGCATGTGCGGCCATGGCCCGATCCTGAAGGGCAGCGCGCCGACCGTTCTCGCGCTGCATCGCATCCAGGATCGCCGTCAGGTCGGCTTGCGCCTGCTGGTCACGGATACGCAAGTGACGCGCCATGCGGCCGAACCCGTGCGCGGGTCCGTCCGGCAGGCTCAGAGCAAGGCCGAAGCTTTGCGGCCCCAGTTCCAGGCTGTGAAGCGTGCCCGCAGGCAGGAAAAGCGCGTTATGCGCCCCGATCCCGCGCCTTGTGCCTTCGACGATCGCACGGCCCTGGCCGCGCGTGATCCAGAACAGCACGTCATGATCATGCGCATGCAGCAGTTCCAGCCGCCAGGGCGCCCCCCCGGCGAACTGAACGATGGTCTGGATGGCCGGGGCCGGAAGTGACGAATGATCCTGCATAGGGTGGTCACACGGAAGGCTGCGGTTGCGGTTCAGACAGTCGTCGCAAAAAACAATGGCGAAATCAAAGCGTCTCGGCGGCAATCCGCGTCCATCCGCCCATCCGGGCGCGGAACCATGTGCGCTGCCGCTTGGCGAATTGCCGTGTTGCGATCGTAGCCGCCTCGCGCGCGGCGTCCAATGACAGCTCGCCGCGCAGATGGGCGATCAATTCAGGCGCGCCGATTGCCTTGGCTGCGGGCAGCGTTGCGTCCCAGCGCGGCAGCATGGCACGCGCCTCGTCCAGCGCACCCTCGTCCAGCATCTTGTCGAAACGCCGTGCGATGCGGGCGTTCAGCCAATCCTTGCCGGCCTCGACCAGCAGCGGCGTCGTGGCATCCAGCGGCAGCAGGGGCGGTGGTGTGTCATCCTGCCAGTCGGCCAGCCCGCGCCCCGTGGCGCGCAGAACTTCCCATGCGCGCTGCACCCGCATCGGGTTCTGCCGGTCGATCCGCGCGGCGGTGGGTGCATCGAGATCGGACAACATGGCCTCCAACCCGTCCGAACGCAGCCGGGCGTCGGCCTCGGCCCGGATTTCCGGCTGTGTCGGCGGAATCTCTGCCAGTCCTTCGGTCAGGGCGCGGAAATAGAGCCCCGTGCCGCCCACGATGATCGGCCGCCCGTCACCTTGCAGAATTTCCGCGACCTCGCGCAACCAATGCCCCACCGAATAGGCAAAATCGCAAGGCACATGGCCATAAAGCCGATGCGGCGCGCGGGCTTCTTCCGCGGCATCGGGACGCGCCGTCAGCACGCGCCAGCACGCGAACACCTGTATCGCGTCGGCGTTGACGATCACGCCGCCCGCGGTTTCCGCAATACGCAGGGCAAGCGCCGACTTGCCGCTGGCAGTCGGGCCGGCGATCAGGACGGGGCGGTCCGCGGGTAGGGTGTTCAGATACTCCATGCCGCGCGATTTAGCCGCAAAACCGCGCGGTTTCAAAAGCCAAAGCCGAAACCGCGACGACTCGCATTGAACCCGGACGCGTTTTCCGACATTTTGCGGGCGATCCAGACATAAGGCACGGAAAGCACCGCGATGAATGACGCAGCCCAATCCCCGAAAGCCACTTTCAAACGCGTGATGCTGAAGATTTCGGGGGAGGCGCTGATGGGCGACCAGGGTTTCGGCCTGCATCCGCCTACCGTCCAGCGAATCGCACAAGAGGTGAAGTCGGTCCACGACATGGGGGTCGAAATCTGCATGGTCATCGGCGGCGGCAACATCTTTCGCGGCCTTGCCGGCAGCGCGCAGGGGATGGAACGGACGACCGCCGACTACATGGGGATGCTCGCCACCGTGATGAATGCGCTGGCCATGCAATCCGCGCTCGAGGCGATCGGCGTCTACACCCGCGTCATCAGCGCCATCCGCATGGACGAGGTGGCCGAGCCCTATATCCGCCGCCGCGCCGTGCGCCACCTTGAGAAAAAGCGGGTCTGCATCTTTGCCGCCGGCACCGGCAACCCGTATTTCACCACCGATACAGCCGCCACGCTGCGCGCCAACGAAATGACCTGCGAGGCGATCTTCAAGGGGACCAAGGTGGACGGGGTCTATGACAAGGATCCCAAGAAATTCGATGATGCCACGCGGTACGACACGATCACCTATGACGACGTGCTGCAGCAGCACCTTGGCGTGATGGATGCCAGTGCAATCGCCCTGGCGCGCGACAACAATCTGCCGATCATCGTGTTCAGCCTGGATGAGCCGGGCGGGTTCCGCGGTATCCTTGCGGGCGAGGGCACCTATACCAAGGTCCACGGCTAACAGGCGCAATTGCCCAAAGCTCGGCCCTATACAAACTGCGCGTCTTGGGGGTATAGCAAGGGCGAAGACAAGCCCTTTGGGGAGAGACGAGCAGATGGCCGACGAAGACTTTGAACTGGATACCGCCGACCTCGAGCGCCGTATGCAAGGCGCGATGGGATCGCTGAGAACCGAATTCGCATCGCTGCGCACGGGCCGTGCCTCGGCCACGATGCTGGAGCCCGTGGTGGTCGAGGCTTATGGCCAGCAGACCCCGATCAACCAGCTCGGTACGGTGAATGTGCCCGAACCGCGCATGGTGACGATCAACGTCTGGGACAAATCCCTGGTCAGCGCCGTGGAAAAGGCGATCATGAATTCGGGCCTGGGTATCAACCCGCAGACCAACGGCACGATCATCATGCTGCCGATCCCCGAACTCAACGAGGAACGCCGCCGCGAACTGGGCCGCGTGGCCGCGCAATATGCCGAACATGCCCGCGTCGCGATCCGCAACGTGCGCCGCGATGGCATGGACCAGATCAAGAAAGCCAAGGATCAGGTGTCCGAGGACGATCAGAAATTCTGGGAAACCGAGGTGCAGGAATTGACCGACCGCTACATCAAGTCGGTGGATGAGGCGCTGGAAACCAAGCAAGCCGAGATCATGCAGGTTTGATGGACGGCGGCGCGGAACCCTTGAAACCCATCCCCGATATCGGGCGCGGCCCGCGCCATGTCGCCATCATCATGGACGGAAACGGCCGCTGGGCGACTCAGCGTGGCCGGCCGCGTCTTTTCGGCCACCATGCCGGGGCGCGCCGGGTGCGCGAAATCGTCGAGGCCTGCCCCGATCTGGGCGTCAAGTATCTGACGATCTTTGCCTTTTCGACCGAGAACTGGAAACGGACCCAGGTCGAGGTGGCGGGGCTTATGAACTTGTTCCGCCGCTACATCACCAAAGAGGCCCGCGCCCTGCGTGAAGCCGGCGTTCGGGTTCGGTTCATCGGCGACAGGGTGCGGCTGGACGCCAAGCTGGTCGCGATGATGGACGAGCTTGAGAATCTGACCTGCGAAAACGATCTGGTACACCTGACGATCGCGCTGAATTATGGTGGCCGCGACGAGGTCGCGCGCGCCACCAAACGCCTGGCCCAGGACGTGGCCAACGGGCGTCTGGACCCTGCCAGCGTGAATGAGGAAACCCTGCCAAGGTATTTGGATACCTGCGTTTTGCCAGACCCCGATTTGGTGATCCGCACCAGCGGCGAGGCACGGATTTCCAACTTTCTGCTGTGGCAATCAGCTTATGCTGAATACGAATTTATCGACACGCTGTGGCCCGATTTCACGCGCCAGGAATTTGCCTCCCTGGTCGAGAGTTACTCGAACCGCGAACGCCGCTTTGGTGCTGTCCCGGCATGAGTGCCCCAACCTCGAAATGGGATGACCTGTGGGTGCGTATCGCCTCTGCAGCGGCGATGCTTGCGATTGGCGGGGTCGAGGTCTGGCTGGGCGGACTATGGTTTCATGTCTTTGCCGGCCTCCTGATCGGGGTCATGATCTGGGAATTGGTGCGCATGCTGACCGGTAAGGGGGATGGGCGCGCCGCGCAGCTTGGCGCCTTGTCGGGCGCCGTGATGATCGCGCTGAATTACGTGCCGGGGATCGTGGTGCTGCCAGTGATCGCGGGCATCGTGGCATTGGGGGCGGTGCTGATCCGTTCGTACCGAAAATCCTGGCTTCTCTATGCGCCGATGATCCTGCTGGCGGGGTACAGCCTGTGCTGGATGCGCGACGGGCTTGGGGTCGAATTCCTGATCTGGCTGCTTTGCGTCGTGATCGCCTCGGACGTGGCAGGCTATTTCGCGGGACGGATGATCGGCGGGCCGAAATTCTGGCCGGCGATCAGCCCCAAGAAAACCTGGTCCGGCACGGTGGCCGGTTGGATCGGTGCGGGGCTGGTGGGACTCTATTTCGTGCATGTCTTCAGCGATTTCTTCGAAAAGCCCGCGCAGCCGCTGACGGTTGTTGTCTTCTCGATGTTCGTGGGGTTCGCGGCCCAAATGGGCGACATCGCCGAAAGCGCCATAAAGCGCCGGGCCGGTGTCAAGGACAGTTCGTCGCTGATCCCGGGGCATGGCGGGCTTCTGGACCGCTTCGATGGCTTGATCGGCGGCGCGCTGGTGGTCCTGGTTCTGGGGCTGTTCCAATGACGCGGCGCGTGTCGATTTTCGGTGCCACGGGATCGATCGGGCAGAACACGATAGACCTGATCGCGCGCGATCCGGGGCGGTTCGATGTCGTGGCGCTGACCGGTGGGCAGAACATCGCGCGGCTTGCGGAAGATGCGAAGCGGCTGAAGGCGGAGCTGGCCGTTACAGCCGATCCTGCGCGGTTGGACGACCTGCGCGCGGCGCTGGCCGGAACGGGTATCGAGGTGGCGGCAGGGCAGGCGGCGCTGATCGAGGCTGCCACGCGCCCGGCCGACTGGATCATGTCGGCCATCGTCGGCGTGGCCGGGCTGGCGCCGGGCCTGAAGGCGCTGGAGCAGGGCACCACGCTGGCGCTGGCCAACAAGGAATCCCTGGTGACGGCAGGCCCGCTTCTGATGGCGACAGCCGCGCGGCATGGCGCGCGCATCCTGCCGGTGGACAGCGAACATTCGGCTATCTTCCAGGCCCTTGTCGGCGAAGACATCGCCGCAGTCGAACGGATCGTCATCACCGCGTCGGGCGGTGCCTTCCGCGACTGGCCGCTGGAAAAACTGGCGCAGGCCAGCGTGGCCGAGGCGTCCAGCCATCCGAACTGGGACATGGGGCAACGTATCACGATCGACAGCGCATCCATGTTCAACAAGGCGCTGGAGGTTATTGAAACAAAAGAATTCTTCGGCGTTTCGCCTGGGCAGATCGAGGTGCTTGTCCACCCGGAATCCCTGGTTCATGCGCTGGTGGGATTCCGCGATGGTGCGCTGATGGCCCATGTCGGCCCGTCGGACATGCGCCACGCGATCGGCTATGCGCTGAACTGGCCCGACCGCGTCGATTTGCCGGTGGAGCGGCTGGACCTGGCGCGCATCGGGCAGCTGAATTTCCGCAGCCCCGACCCGGCGCGTTACCCGGCACTGGACCTGGCGCAGCAGGTGATGCGCCAAGGCGGGCTGGCGGGCGCGGTGTTCAACGGTGCAAAGGAACGCGCGCTGGATGCGTTCATCGCCGGGCATATCGGCTTTACCGACATGGCCGGCATCGTGGCGCGGGTTCTGGACAAGCTGACGTCCCAGTCCGGCCTTGTTAATGACCAAATCACCCTTGATAACGTGGCCCGGCTGGACCATCTGGCACGTAAGGGTGTCGATGCCGAGATCGCCATGCGCGGCTGACAGCGCGGGCACACGGGCAGGACAGGCAAGAAAAAGGACGGGCTTTTGGATATTCTGACGTTGCTTCCCCAGTTCGGCGGGTTGATCTGGACGCTTGTCGCATTTGTGATCGCATTGTCGTTGATCGTGGCGATCCATGAATACGGGCATTACATCGTCGGCCGCTGGTCGGGCATTCACGCAGATATCTTTTCCCTCGGCTTCGGTCCGGTTCTTTATGCCCGAACCGACAAGCGCGGCACGGTCTGGCAGATCGCGGCCCTGCCATTCGGCGGCTATGTGAAATTCCGCGGCGATGCCAACGCGGCAAGCGCGCCTGACGGCGCCGCGGTGCGCGACATGAGCCCCGAAGAAAAGCGCAGCACGATGGCCGGGGCGCCGCTCTGGGCGCGGACCGCCACAGTGGCGGCGGGCCCGATCTTCAATTTCGTTCTGGCGATTGCCGTTTTCACCGCTGTCGGAATGACGCGTGGTGTGGCGGTCGATCCGCTGACCGTCGGGGAAATGCGGCCCCTTCCACAGGCGACCGCGTTGCAATCAGGTGATGTTCTGGTGGCGATCGGCGGCCAGGCGGTCCCGTCCTTCGACGAAGAAAACGCATTCGATGCCTTGATCGAGTCACTTCCCGAAGCGCCGAACCTGACCTACACGGTCGAACGCGGCGGGTCGCGGATAGAGCTTGACGGCCCTTGGCTGCTGCCGCCCGTCGTGACGCAGCTTGCGCCGCAATCGGCGGCCTTTTCCGCCGGGCTCGAGGTGGGCGATGTCATCACTGCTGTGGATGGAACGCCGATCTTCGCATTCTCGCAGCTCAAGGAACGCGTCGAGGCGGGCGAGGGAGAGCCGCTTGCCCTGACTGTCTGGCGTCAAGGCGAAACGCTCGACATGACCCTTGCGCCCCGCCGTGTGGACGAGCCCCAGGCCGATGGCGGGTTTCAGACCAACTGGCGCATCGGCATCGTGGGCGGCATGGCGTTCGAACCCGCAACCATGGCGCCGGGCTTTGGCGAGGCGCTGTGGGGCGGCGTGATCGGCACCTGGGACATCATGAAAGGTTCGGTGTCAGGGCTGTGGCACATGATCACCGGTGCGATTTCCAGCTGCAACATGTCCGGGCCCATCGGGATTGCAGAAGTGTCGGGACAGATGGCCAGCCAGGGCGCGATGAATTTTGTCTATTTCATCGGCGTGCTTTCGGCGGCTGTGGGTTTGCTCAACCTGTTCCCCATCCCCGTGCTGGATGGCGGGCACCTCGTTTTCTATGCGTATGAGGCCGTTACCGGAAAACCGCCCAGCGACAAGGTTCTGCGCGTGTTGATGACGATGGGCCTGGTTGTGATCCTGTCGCTCATGGCCTTTGCGCTGACAAACGACATCTTCTGTCCATAACCCGTGACGGCAGGTTGACGCCACGCTGCCAAATTCGTGCCACAATCAATTGTTAATTTCTGTCCTGAACGCAGAATACGCGAGGAACGGACATGCAAACGATCCAGACAGGTGCACGGGGGCTCGGGCTCTTGGTCAAGCTGAATTGGGACCGCATCCTTTTCGTCGGGACCATCTATATCTGCCTCGTTTTCGCGACCTACCTCTACAGTTTGTGATCCCCCATAGGACCGACTTTCAAGCGCGCGCCCGATGCGGCGCGCGTTTGGCGTTTTGACAAGGGGCTTTATTGCCAGTAGTCAGGATGCATCTGAAGGTCTGTCTGGGGGAACCGATGATCGCCGCTTTTTCTGCGCTGGGCCGAGGCCCGGTTACGACAACCGCCAGACTGCGCCGGGCAGGCGCGTTCATTTTCCTTGTTATTGCAATGGCTTTCGCCGCGTTGCCCGATCAGGCCGAGGCGCAGACCTACCGCTTCAGCAACGTGAGAATCGAAGGAAACCAGCGCATCGAACCCGCGACGATCCTGTCCTATGCGGGAATCGCCCGTGGCCAAACGGTGTCGGCAGGGCAGTTGAACGACGCCTATCAGAACATTCTTGGCTCGGGCCTGTTCGAAACAGTCGAGCTGGAGCCGCGCGGCAACACGCTGTTCATCCGTGTCACCGAATTCCCGACGATCAACCGCATTTCGTTTGAAGGCAACCGCCGGCTGGATGACGAGGTACTGGAAACCGTTGTCGAATCCCGCTCGCGCCGTGTGTTCAGCGCGGCCGTTGCGGAACGCGATGCCACCCGCATCGCCGAAGCCTACAACACCGCCGGCCGCCTGGCCGCCCGCGTGACCCCGCGCATCATCCGCCGCAGCGACAACCGCGTCGATCTCGTGTTCGAGATCTTCGAGGGCGACCTTGTCGAGATCGAGCGCATCGGCTTTGTCGGCAACCAGGTCTATTCCGACCGCCGTCTGCGCCGTGTTCTGGAAACCAAGCAGGCGGGCCTGCTGCGCGCCTTCATCCGCCGCGACACCTTCGTCGAGGACCGGATCGAGTTCGATAAGCAGGTTCTGCGCGATTTCTACAACTCGCGCGGCTATGTAGATTTCCGCACGACAGCCGTGAATGCCGAGCTTACCCGCGAGCGTGACGGCTATTTCCTGACCTTCAACGTCTACGAAGGCCAGCAGTTCCGCTTTGGCGAGATCACCACGACGACCGAACTGCCCGACGTGGATGCCGACGAATTCCAGGATGCTCTGCGCGTGCGTCCGGGGGTCATCTATTCGCCGACAATCGTGGAAAACTCGATCGCCCGGCTGGAACGGCTGGCGATCCAGAAGGGGCTGAACTTCATCCGGGTCGAGCCGCGCATCACCCGTAATGACCGCGACCTGACGCTGGATGTGGAATTCGCCGTCGTGCGTGGCCCGCGCGTCTTCGTCGAACGCATCGACATCGAAGGCAACGCCACCACGCTCGACCGCGTCGTGCGCCGCCAGTTCAAGATCGTCGAAGGCGATCCGTTCAACCCGCGCGAAATCCGCGAAAGCGCGGAACGTATCCGCGCGCTCGGGTTCTTCTCGAATGCCGATATCGATGCCCGCGAAGGTTCGAGCCCCGACCAGGTGGTGATCGACGTGAATGTCGAGGAACAGCCCACCGGGTCGCTGTCCTTCGGTGGTGCGTTCTCGACAAATAACGGCTTCTCGCTGGTCGCCTCCTTCGAGGAAGAGAACTTCCTCGGGCGCGGGCAGAGGCTGTCCTTCTCGATCTCGGGTGCGCAGGACAACCGCATCTACCGTCTGCAATTCGCGGAACCGGCCTTCCTCGGGCGCGATCTCGAATTCGGGCTGGATGTCGGCTACATCGAAACCGACAACCAGAACGCCAACTATGACACGCGTCTTGGCAGGTTCCGCCCCGGCCTGACCTTCCCGGTCAGCGAACGCGGACGCCTGAACCTGTATTACCTGGCCGAAACGATGGACATGGATGCCGACTACGAGGACTTGTCGCCAAGTTTCGACGCCTCGGGCACGATCATCTCGCGCGAGGCCGCGCAGGGCGATGTCTGGACCAGTGCGCTCGGCTATAACTACACGTATGACAGCCGGATCAACGGGCTGAACCCGAATACCGGTTTCCGCCTGCAGTTTGGTCAGGAATTCGCCGGGCTTGGCGGTGACAGCAAGTTCATCCGCACCAAGGCGAAAGCCACGTTCGAAACCAAGATCGCCAACGAAGAAGTGACGCTGCGCGCCTCGATCGAGGGCGGGATGCTGAACTTCCGCAATGGCAACAGCCGCGTCACCGACCGCTTCATGATCGGCAACTCGATCATGCGCGGCTTTGCGCCGGACGGCATCGGCCCGCGTGAATTCGACAACAGCGATCCCAACAACGTCATCGACGACGCGCTGGGCGGCAATATCTACGCGGTTGCCAAGTTCGAAGCCGAATTCCCGCTGGGCCTGCCCGAGGAATACGGCATTCGCGGTGGCGCGTTCTACGATGTCGGGTCGGTCTGGGGGCTGGACAACACCTTCAGCAGCTCGAACGTTCTGTATGAGGACCAGTCGTTCCGTCACGTGATCGGCTTGTCGATCTTCTGGGACACGCCGATCGGCCCGCTGCGGTTCAACTTCTCCAAGGCGCTGCAAAAAGAGGAACGCGACGACGAGCAGAAATTCGACGTCACGATCTCGACCCGGTTCTGATGGCGCTGCGGGCAGTCTTTCTGGCTGCCTTGATGGCGTTTGCGCCGCCGGTGGCGGCGCAGCCGCTGTCCCAGGGCGAGCCGGTGATCCGCAGCCCGATCCTGTCGATCAACTACGATCGGTTTTTCTCCGGTTCGCAGCTTGGCCGGGAACTCGTGGCGGAACTCGAGGCCGAACGCATTCTGCTCGAAGCCGAGAACCGCAAGATCGAGGCCGAACTGGAAGCCGAGGAAATCGAGCTGACGGAACAGCGCGACACGATGGAGCCCGACGCCTTTCGCGAGGCGGCCAGCGCCTTCGATCGCAAGGTCGAACAGATCCGCGCCGAGCGGCGGCAACTGGCGGTCGAACTGACACAAAAGAGCGATGCGATGCGCAAGAGGTTCGACGATGCCGCCCTGCCCGTGCTGACCGAGATCGTGCGGGAAACCGGGGCGGTGATGGTCGTCGACACCCGCTCGGTCGTGCTGACGCTGGAAGCGATCGACATAACCGCATTGGCGATCAGCCGGCTGGATGCGGCGCAGGCGACGGAAAACGAAACCGCCCCGCGGGATGAAACCGGCACGTCCCCCGATCCGGCCGAACCGGCGCCCAGGGACGAACCCGCCGACTGACGCGCCCCCGCGCTTGCCCCGGACCGGGGGAGTTGCTAGGGACAAGCGATGCCAGCCACTTATCAAGGACACCCACATGAGTGACACGCTCAAAAGCGCCGACATCCAACTGATCCAGCGCATCCTGCCGCATCGTTACCCGTTCCTTCTGGTGGACCGCGTGAGCGATATCGACGGGACGTCGAGCGCAGTGGGCCTCAAGAACGTTTCGATGAACGAGCCGCATTTCCAGGGCCATTTCCCCGGCACGCCGATCATGCCGGGTGTGACCATCGTCGAGGCGATGGCCCAGACCGCTGCCGTCATGGTGGGTGTGGCCATGGACTTGGCCGACAAGGATCTGCTGATTTACTTCATGGGCATCGACGGCTGCAAATTCCGCCGCAAGGTGGTGCCGGGCGACCAGTTGCGGATGGAGCTGACGACCCTGCGGGGCAAGCCGGGCGCGAAGGTCTGGAAGTTCAAGGGCGTGGCGACTGTCGATGGTGAAATGGCCGCCGAGGCCGAGTTCACCGCGATGATGGACCTGCCGCAGGAGTAAGCCCGCATGGCCAGCCTCATTCACCCTTCTGCCGTGATCGAGGACGGCGCGGAATTGGGCGCGGATGTGCGCATCGGCCCATTCTGCCATGTCGGCCCCGAAGCCCGCCTGGGCGATCGGGTCGAACTGAAATCGCACGTCGTCATTTCCGGCAACACCATGATCGGCGAAGACTCGGTGGTCTTTCCTTTTGCCGTGGTGGGCGAGATCCCGCAGGATCTGAAGTTCAGGGGTGAACAGACGCGGCTTGAAATCGGGGCGCGCAACCGCATCCGCGAACATGTCACGATGAATACGGGCACCGAGGGCGGTGGCGGCGTGACGCGCATCGGCGATGACGGGCTGTTCATGGCAGGTTGTCACATCGCCCATGACGCACAGGTCGGCAACCGCGTGATCATCGTCAACAACTCGGCCATCGCAGGCCATTGCGTGATCGAGGACGACGTGATCGTCGGTGGGCTTTCCGGCGTGCATCAATGGGTGCGCATCGGGCAGGGCGCGATCATCGGCGCGCTGTCGATGGTTACCAATGACGTGATCCCGCATGGCCTGGTCCAGGGGCCGCGGGGCGAATTGGACGGGCTGAACCTCGTGGGACTCAAACGCCGCGGTGTGGCGCGCTCGGACATCACGGCCTTGCGCGCCGCCTTTCAGATGCTGGCGCAGGGCGACGGCACCTTTCAGGACCGCGCGCGCCGGCTGGGCGAGGAAACCAGCAGCGACTACGTGCGCCAGATCGTCGATTTCGTCACCGCCGCCTCGGACCGGCATTTCCTGACGCCAAGGTAGGCCGGTGCTTGCGCTGATCGCAGGGCGGGGACGGTTGCCCGCGGCAGTGGCCGCGGCGCAGGATCGGCCGCCGCTTGTCTGCTCTCTCGACGGGTTCGAACCCGACGGCCTGGCGCCCGACATCACCTTTCGTCTGGAAACCCTGGGCAGCTTCCTGTTGCAGCTGGGTGAGCGTGGCGTCACCGATATCTGCCTGTGCGGATCGATCGAACGACCCGAGATCGACCCGGCCCGGCTGGACGCGGAAACCGCGCCGCTGGTGCCCGTACTGCAAGAGGCGCTGGACCAGGGCGATGACGGTGCTTTGCGCGCGGTGATGGAGCTTTTGGAAAGGACCGGGTTCACCATACGGGCCGCGCATGACCTGGCGCCCGCATTGCTGCCCGACCGGGGTGTGCCGACCCGGCGTCAGCCGCAACAGACCCATCGCGACGACGTCGAGATCGCATTGCAGGTGCTGCAGGACCAGGGGCGCGCGGATCTGGGCCAGGCTTGCGTGGTCAAGCGCGGCAAGGTGCTTGCGCGCGAGGGTCAGGCCGGCACCGATGCGATGCTGGCGCGGCTCGCAATGCCGCGCGGCAGCGGTTCGCCCGATTTCGGGCCGATCACCTGGACGTTCGATCTGGCGGGGGACATGATCGGGCAGGCGGCCGACTGGCTGTCGAACACGACCGAGGACGCGCCGGATGCCCCGGGCGCGGGCGCGATCCTGTTCAAGGCCCCCAAGCCCGGTCAGGACCGCCGTGCCGACCTGCCGACGATCGGTGCACAGACCGCGCGCCGCGCGGCCGAGGCCGGTTTGGACGGTATCGTGATCGAAGCGGGCGGCGTGATCGTCCTCGACCAGCATGAGGTCGTCGCGATCCTCGACGCGATGGGTATGTTCCTGTGGGTGCGCTGAAGGTTTTCCTGATCGCCGGCGAAGCCTCGGGCGACAAGTTGGGCGCGGCTCTCATGGCGGGGCTGAAATCCTTGCGCGCGGTCGAGTTCCAGGGTGTGGCCGGCCCGTTGATGCAGGCCGAAGGTATGCAGAGCCTGTTTCCGATGGAGGAACTGTCGGTGATGGGCCTGGCGGAAATCCTGCCCAAGTACCGCCAACTCAAGCGCCGGATCGATCAGACCGCCCAGGCCGTGCTGGATGCGCAGCCCGATGTTCTGATCACGATCGACAGCCCCGATTTCTGCCTGCGCGTCGCGCGACGCGTCAAGGCAGCCAGCCGTATTCGAACGGTGCATTACGTGGCCCCGACGGTTTGGGCCTGGCGGGCAGGTCGGGCCGAAAAGATGGCGCAGGTGATCGACCAGGTTCTGGCGCTTTTCCCGTTCGAGCCGCCCTATATGGAGGCCGCCGGCATGCGCTGCGATTTCGTCGGCCATCCGGTGGTGTCGGAACCGGTGGCCAGCGATGCGCAGGCCGAGTCGTTCCGTTCTGACAACGGGCTTGCGGACGCGCCGCTACTGCTGCTGCTGCCCGGATCGCGCCGGGGCGAGGTGGGGCGGCTGATGCCGGTCTTTTCCCAGGTGTGCGACAGGCTCTGCAAGGACATGCCGCAACTCCGCGTCGTCATACCTGCGGTGGCCCACGTCGCCGACATGATCGTGGATGCGACGAAGGGCTGGAAAACTCCTCCGCTTGTCCTTGATCCGCGGCAGGGGGATGCCGCCGGGTTCGCGGCACAGAAACGCGCGGCGTTCCGGGCGGCGGACGTGGCGCTTGCCGCGTCCGGCACGGTGTCGCTGGAACTGGCGGCGAGCGCGACGCCGATGGTCATCGCCTATGACATGAGCTGGCTCAGCCGGCAGATCATCAGCCGCATGCTCAAGGTCGATACGGTGACGCTGGTAAACTTGGTGTCGGACACCCGCGCTGTGCCGGAATTCATCGGGGCGCGCTGCCGTGCCGATCTGATCACGCCGGCCGTGCGCGCGGTCCTTGCCGATCCAATGGCACAGCATGACGCGATGGACCTGACGATGGAACGTTTGGGGCGCGGGCAGGCCGATCCCGGCATACGCGCCGCGACGGCCGTGCTTTCGGGGCTCGGCACCGAACCCTGACGCCGTTATTGCGGTTTGAGGATTTCCATGATCCGAGGAAGGATGGCGGGCAGCGATTCCTGGACAAGGGCCATGATCTGGGGTTGCTGACGGGCCAGTATGTCCGGCAGCTTGCGCAGCACCGACCGGCCTTCGGGTGTGGCATAGAAATCGCGCAGGGCGATGATTTCCTCAAGCGTCAGCAAGTCCGCCATCAGCTTGTCCTGTTCGCGCATCACGTCGCGCATCGGCTGTTCGTAGACTTCCATGTACAGCGCCTGCAGATCGGCCTCTTGCTGCTCGGACAACGGGCCGCCCGCGATCTGCTGGAACTGGGGCAGGGCGCCACGCCACATCTGTTCGATGATGCGCGGCATTTCCACATCCTGCATCGACGCTTCGACGTATTCGTGGGCTGCGGCCAGCCTGGCGTCGTAATCGGCATCCTGTGCCAGCACGGGCCCCGCCACGGCGAGAGAGATGGAAAAAGCGATCATACGCAGGGTTCGGGTCATGGGGCCGTTCCTTGTACCGGTAATTACGTCGGCAAGCCTAGGCTGCCCCGTGCGCCCACGCAATCTCAGGTGCCGCAAAAGGTCTGTTTCACTTCTTCATGCGGTTCGGGGGGCAGGCGCAGGTCGGCGGCATCGGGTTGGTCGTCGAACGGACGGGAAAGCACGTCGAGAAGCCGTTCGAACGGGGCATAGTCCCCGCGCGTGGCGGCGGCGATCATCTGCTCCACCCGGTGATTGCGCGGGATGAAGGCAGGGTTGGTGCGCCGCATGAGGCCATCGGGATCGGCCTCGTCCGCGATCCGGGCCTTCCAGCGCGGTTCCCAGGCATCGAAAGCGGCCGTATCGGTGAACTGGTCGCGGGCAGAGCCGTCGGCAAGGCCCCGGAACGTGTTGGTGAAATCGGCGCCGTGGTCCTGCATCAGTTTCAGCAGGTCGTCGATCAGGGCCGTGTCCCCGCCCTGATGCGTCGCAAGGCCCAGCTTGGCGCGAAAGCGCCGCCGCCGTTCCCCTTCGACACGGGTGGGCATGGCATGGATCATGCGGGTGAACACCTGGATCGCATCGTCCTGGTCGGGCATCAGCGGCACCAGCGCCGAGGCAAGCTGCGCCAGGTTCCACGCGATGATCTGCGCCTGGTTGTCGAACGCGTAGCGCCCGTAGCGGTCGATCGAGGAATAGACCGTGACCGGATGGTAGGCATCCATGTAGGCCGCGGGCCCGTAATCGATGGTTTCGCCCGACAGCGTGGTGTTGTCGGTGTTCATCACGCCGTGGATGAACCCGATGGACATCCAGTCCGCCACCAGCGCGGCCTGCCGGTCGATCACCGCCTCGAGCAGTTCGCCAGGATCGCCCGCCTCCGGGTAATGCCGGTCACGGGTATAGGCATAAAGCGCCTTCAGCGCGTCCAGATCGCGGCGCGCGGCGAAGAATTCGAATGTGCCCACACGGATATGGCTGGCGGCGACACGCGTCAGCACCGCACCGGGGAGCGCGCCCTGTTCGCGATAAACCGGATCGCCCGTGGCGACGGCCACCAGTGCGCGCGTCGTCGGGATGCCAAGCGCGTGCATCGCCTCGCTCAGCACGTATTCGCGCAGGACCGGGCCCAGCCATGCCCGTCCGTCACCCATCCGCGAATAGGGGGTGCGCCCCGCACCCTTGAGCTGGATGTCGCGCCGCCGGCCCGCGCGGTCCACGACCTCGCCCAGCAGGATCGCGCGGCCATCGCCAAGCTGCGGGGAAAACCCGCCGAACTGATGCCCGGCATAGGCCTGGGCCAGCGGCGTCGCGCCTTGGGGAATTTCATTGCCGGAAAATACCCGTGCCATTTCGTCGGGTGTGCCCGGCTCTATGCCCAGCTCTTCGGCCAGCGCGGTGTTGAACCGGATCAGGCGGGGGGTGCCCACGGGTTCGGGGGCCTGCCGGGTGAAAAACCGGTCGGGCAGGGCGGCATAGGTGTTGTCGAAGGGCACATGCAGGGTCATGGCGCAAAGATAACCACGATGCGCATCTTTACCAGAGCGGTTTTTCCATCGTGATCGAGGTCGGCCGCGCAAAACCGGGATGCGCCTTTTCCCCGACCTTTTCGAAACCCATCCGGGCAAAGGCCGCATGATTGCCCGTCAGCTCGATCCGGGTTTCCAGCCGCAGGCAGCGCAGGTTCAGATCGCGGGCCAACGCTTCGGCCGCCGCGACAAGCCGCGCACCGACGCCGCGCCGCTGCGCGCCGGGGGACACCGCCAGCTTTCCGATATAGAGCGCATTGCCCTGCGGCGCGAAAAAGGCGCAGCCCAGCAATGCGTTGTCCCCGGTCGCGAGATACAGGTGTTCCGCCCGGGCGCGGTGGGCCAGCGCCTGCGGCGTCAGGCGCAGGGCAGAGGATGGCGGGTCGATCCGGCCTTCCATATAGGCAAAACTTTCCAGGATCAGCGACAGCAATCCGTCCCAGTTGCCGAATTCTTCCGGCGCGGGGCCGATCCTCACCGCAGAACCCGCGTCATCAGGCTGTACTTGTCGCGCAGCCGGAAACCCGCGCGGGTATAGAGCCGTTGCGCGCGGGTGTTTTCGCGGTCGACCTCGAGCGACAGCCCGCACAACCCATGCTGGGCCAGCGCCGGCACAAGCCCCAGAAGCACATCCATGCCCATGCCGCGACCACGCACCGGAGGGCGGATCCAGAATTCATCGATCACCCCGTCGATTCCGCCAAGTTCGACCGAATAGCCGAAGGAAATCACGATATACCCCACGGGGCTGCGGCGCGGCCCGATAAGGTAGGCAACGCCAAGCGGAGTGCCTTCCAGAAGCGGTGTCAGCGCGGCGGTCAGATGCGCCTCGTCGCTCTGGATGCCTTCTTCGGCGTGATAGGCCGCTACCATCGGCAACAGGCGCGGAAGGTCTTCTATGCTTGCGATGTGAAGAGCGGTCACAGGCGGGCCAGCCTTTCCGTCAGCAGGGCAAAGAACCCGTCGGCATCGATGTCGCCCATGAACATCGCGTTGGGTGCGCGCCCCGATACCCGCCACCAGTCGGCGACGGTCATGCCCATGGTCAGATCGGACTGGGTTTCGATTTCGACGTTGATATGCCGGCCGGAAAAGAGATCGGGCCGGATCAGGTAGGCCGTCACGCATGGATCGTGCAGCGGCGCGCCGGCGCTGCCGTATTTTTCACGGTCGAACCGTTCGAAGAAATCCGTCATCTGCGCCACGGCCATGCCGACCGGCGTGCCAAGCGCGCGAAAGGCGTCGTTGCGCGGCTTGGTCACCAGCGCCTTGTGCGTCACGTCCAGCGGCATGACGGTCAGCCTGGCGCCGGATTTGAAAACGATCTTCGCGGCCTGGGGGTCGACATAGATGTTGAACTCGGCCGCGGGCGTGATGTTGCCCACCTCGAAATAGGCGCCCCCCATCAGCACGACTTCCGCCACGCGCTCTGCGATATCGGGGGCCTTTTCGAACGCCACGGCGATATTCGTCAGCGGCCCCAGTGGGCACAACGTGACGGTGCCGGGCGGTTCGTTGCGCAGGGTGTCGATAATGAAATCGACCGCATGGTCGTCTTGCAGCGGCATTGTCGGCTCGGGCAGGGTGGGGCCATCCAGCCCGGACTTTCCGTGCACATGTTCGGCTGTCACCAACTCGCGCCCGAGCGGGCGGTCGCACCCGGCGAAAACCCGCATGTCCGGGCGCCCGGCCAGTTCGCACACCATGCGCGCGTTGCGCTCGGTCAGGTGAAGGGGCACGTTGCCGGCAACGGCAGTGACGCCCAGAACTTCGATCTCGTCGGGGCTGGCGAGCGCCAGCAGGATCGCGACGGCGTCATCCTGGCCGGGATCGGTGTCGATGATGATCTTTCTGGCTGACATGCGCGGTCCCTAAGTCGTTTGCGGGACAGTGGCAACCCGAACCGGCCTTGTCCATAACCGCCGATTGCGCCCCGGCCCATTTCCGCCCATTCTGCGCCAAAGACCAAAAAGGCCGGGGGAATAGATGGCGGACGAGGTTCGGGTTTACCTGCATGCGGGCGCACATCGCACCGGCACAAGCAGCTTTCAGATGTGCCTGGACCGGAACGCCGATCTTCTGCGGGACGCAGGTTGTGATCTGGCCTATCCCGGGCGCGACGGTATCCCCGGCGGCAAGCTGAAGATGAAGTTGCCCAGCCCGCGCCACGGCCTGAAAAAGGCCAAGGGGTTCATCGAGCCGGCCCGCGCCGAGATCGACAAGCGGCGGCAGGGACGGAGCCGCCTTGTCCTGTCCGAGGAAAACATCCCCGGCCGCATGCTGCATTTCACGCAAGGCAAGTTCTATCCCGCCAAGGAAATCCGCGCGCGCATCCTGGCCCAGGCGCTGCCTGGGCCGGTGGCGCATCTGATCTATGTCGTGCGGCCCTATGACGAATTGTTCGTCTCCGCCTATCGCAAGCGGGCCGAGGATATTCCCGTCGATCCATTTCACGAGGTCATTCCCGGCCTGATGCAGGTGGACGAAGGCTGGCCCGAATTGATGGCCGTTTTTCAGGCGTATCTGAAACCCGCAAAACTGACAGTTCTGACTTATCCCGCGCGGGGCAGCAGCCGCAGCCTTGTGGCACGGCTATTGCCCGACATCGCCAAGGACAGTCTGGCCGAACCCGATCGCCAATTGAACCGCAGCCCGACGGATGCGGCGCTGGAGGAGTTGCAGCGCCGCTATCACGCGGGGGAAACCCTATCGAAAGAGGCGTTTCACGAGATCATGGAACGCCATGCGGGCGCCCGCGACACGCTGGGCCTGGCGGAATTCGCCGCGACCGACCGGCAGAAACTGCGCGACCGCTATCATGCCGACCTCGATCGGTTGCGCGCGATGCCCGGATTGACTCTGGTCGATTCGGCCGGGGATTGATGGCCGCCCGGACCCGCAGGCAGGCTTTTGCGCGTCCGGCTCCGGTTTAGGCAATTGGCCGCGTGCTGGCGGGGCGGGCCTGGTTCACCCGATTGACATTCGCGCAACCGAGGCGTGGGGGGTGCAACTCATGATGGCGCCACGAAAATTTGGCGATCCCGTCTGCGGCCGCACCGGCCAAAGCGCAGAATATCCGGCGGCCTGTTTCTTCAATGTGCAGAAAGTCGCCAGGCCATCGGTCGAATAATGCCGGTTAAGTCTTTGCCGTCATTTGAAAAATCACTCCATCACGTGAATATCCGGGTCATCGGCGGCACAGGCTGCCGTTCACACCACTCATGGAGGAACGTGACATGAAAAAGACTGCTCTGATCATCCTGCCCGCACTGCTGGCCACCCCGCTTCTGGCGGAAACGCCGCTGGTCGATGCCGATGGCAACGGAACCTACTCGTACAACGAGATCAGCGCCGCACACCCCGATGTGAGCGAAGACGCCTTTGCCGAAATGGATGCAAACGGCGACGGTGAGATCGATGCGGATGAACTGGCGATGGCCAAGGACGCCGGGATGATCCCCAGCGAAGGCTGACCGCCTTAATCACTCACGGAACAAAAAGGCCCCCGGCGTGTTGCGCCGGGGGCCATCTAATTGGTGGGTGTGTCCGGTCAGGTCAGCGTACCGTCGGCCGCAAGCCGCGTCTTGCCCCGCAGGTAGGGGTAGAGCGCCTCGGGCAGGTCGACCGATCCGTCCTCTTGCTGGCCGTTTTCCAGCACCGCGATCAGCGCGCGGCCCACGGCCAGGCCCGATCCGTTCAGCGTGTGCAGGAATTGCGGCTTGCCGCCATCCGCGGGCTTGAACCGCGCATTCATGCGCCGCGCCTGGAAATCGCCGCAAACCGAGACCGAGCTGATCTCGCGATAGGTGTTCTGCCCCGGCAGCCAGACCTCGATATCGTGGGTCTTTTGCGCGCCGAACCCCATGTCGCCGGTGCACAGAACCACCGTGCGGTACGGCAGACCCAGGGCTTCGAGCACGCCTTCGGCGCATTTCGTCATGCGGTCATGTTCGTTCAGGCTTTGGTCGGGATGGGTGACGCTGACCATCTCGACCTTTTCGAACTGGTGCTGACGCAGCATCCCGGCGGTGTCCTTGCCCGCGCTGCCCGCCTCGGATCGGAAGCACTGCGTATGCGCGACATAGCGGCGGGGCAGGTAGCTTTCTTCGACCGTCATGCCGTTGACGATGTTGGTCAGCGTCACCTCGGCCGTGGGCACCAGCCACCAGCCATTCGTGGTCTGATAGCTGTCTTCGCCGAATTTCGGCAATTGCCCGGTGCCCTGCATCATCTCGTCGCGCACCAGAACGGGCGTCCAGGTTTCCGACAGCCCGTTGTTTTCGACATGATGGTCGATCATGAACTGCGCCAGCGCCCGGTGGATACGGGCAACGCCCGCGGACAGCACGACGAAACGCGAGCCGGAAAGCTTTGCGGCCGTTTCGAAATCCATCCCCGGTTTGACGCCTTCAAGCTCGTAATGTTCCTTGGGGGCGAATGTGAATTCGCGCGGGGTGCCCCAGCGGCGGATTTCGACGTTGTCGTCTTCGTCCGCGCCATCGGGCACGTCGGCAAGGGGCGTGTTGGGCAGCGTCATCAGGAACGCGGTCAGTTCCGCATCCAGCTCCTTGGCCTGGCTCTGCATCGCGGCGACCTCGGCCTTTTTCTCGGCCACGAGCGCGCGCAGGCGTTCGAATTCGGCCTCGTCGCCCTTGGCCTTGGCGGCGCCCACTTCCTTGCTGGCCTTGTTCTGCTCGGCCTGCGCGGTTTCCGCGGCATGGATGACCGTGCGCCTTTTTTCGTCCAGCGCCAGAACGTGCGACGACGCCGGCTCTGCCCCGCGACGCGCAAGCGCCGCGTCCAGTGCGGCAGGATTTTCGCGGATGGCACGGATGTCATGCATGGGTCTGGTTCCCTTGGCTTTGATCAGGTCGCGCCCCTATTGCCCGATTTCGCAGGGCGGGGAAAGGGGGATGCGGCGGGCCCGATATGGACGGATGCGGCCGGTAGTGCGCGGTTTGGCTTTTCGTCGCAGCGCGCAGGCCCACTTCGTCTTGCAAAACCCCATGCGCGCACATAGGTTCCCGCCAACTTTCACGCCGCGTCCGGCGGCGCGATCCCATTGCAGACAAGGAAGCCCCAGATGGAAGCCTTTGGCCAGTTCATCCCCCTCATTCTGATCTTCGCGATCATGTATTTCCTGCTGATCCGGCCCCAGCAGAAAAAGCTGAAGGACCACCAGCAAATGGTCGAGGCGCTGCGCCGGGGCGACCAGGTGGTCACGCAGGGCGGGCTGATCGGCAAGGTCAGCAAGGTCAAGGAAGACAACGAAATCGAGGTGGAACTGGCCGAGGGCGTGCGCGTTCGCGTCGTCAAGTCGACCATCGCGCAGGTTCTAAACAAGACCGAACCCGCCGAAGCCAAGTAAACCGCCCCCCGCGCCGGACAGCGGCGCCAAGACAGCAGGCACGGCCATGTTGCAGATTGAACTATGGAAACGGGTGGTGATCTGGGGCCTCGTGGCCCTCGGTCTGCTTCTGGCGCTGCCCAACGCGTTCTACACGCGGGTTGAAACTTCGAACGACGCGCGGGCCGCTCTGGAAACCGGCGCCACCGCCGAAGGGCTGCAAGAGCAGGCAAGCCTGTGGCCCTCGTTCCTGCCCTCGGGGCTGGTCAACCTCGGGCTCGACCTGCGCGGCGGCGCGCACCTGCTGGCCGAGGTCCAGGTCGCCGATGTCTACGAAACGCGGATCAAGGCGATGTGGCCCGAGGTTCTGGCCCTTCTGCGCGAGGAACGCGGCCGCATCGGCACGTTCCGCCTGCAGGACAGCAACGCCGAGGAACTGCGCATCCGCCTGAACGAAAAGCCCGACATGGCCGCCGAAGCCGCGGCGCTTGTGCGCGGCCTGTCCCGCCCGGTCGTCAGCATGACGGGTGCCGGCGCCAGCGATATCGAGGTGACGGTCGAAGGCCCGGACGTGGTCATTCGCCTGTCCGAGGCCGAACGCCTTGCCATGGACCAGCGCACGGTGGCGCAGGCGCTGGAAATCATCCGCCGCCGCATCGACGAGGTCGGCACCCGCGAGCCCACGATCCAGCGGCAGGGGTCCGACCGCATCCTGATCCAGGTGCCCGGCATCGGCAGCGCGGCCGAACTGAAGGAAATCATCGGCACCACCGCGCAGTTGACCTTTCAACCGGTCGTGACGCGCACCACCAATGCCGACATGCCTCCGGGGCCGGGCAACGAATTGCTGCCCGCCATGGACGAGGACGATGTCTATTACGTGCTGGAAGAGGCCGCGGTCGTCACCGGCGAGGAACTGGTGGACGCACAGCCGACATTCGACCAGAACGGCCGCCCGGCGGTGAATTTCCGTTTCGATCCGACCGGCGCGCGCCGGTTCGGCGATTACACCGCCGAGAACATCGGCAGTCCCTTCGCCATCGTGCTGGACAACGAGGTTATCAGCGCCCCCGTGATCCAGAGCCACATCCCAGGCGGATCGGGTATCATCACCGGCAATTTCACGGTCGAGGAATCGACCAACCTCGCCGTTCTGCTGCGCGCGGGCGCCCTGCCGGCGGGGCTGGAATTCCTCGAAGAGCGGACGATCGGCCCGGAACTTGGCGCCGACAGCATCGAGGCGGGCACCGTCGCGTGTATCGTGGCGGGTATCGCCGTGCTAGTGTTCATGTTCCTCAGCTATGGCACCTTCGGCGTGTTCGCGAATATCGCGCTGATGGTGAACGTCGCGCTGATTTTCGGGCTGCTCAGCCTGATCGGGGCGACACTGACCCTGCCGGGCATCGCCGGCATCGTCCTGACCATCGGGATGGCGGTCGACGCCAACGTTCTGGTGTTCGAGCGTATCCGCGAAGAGTTGAAGACAGCACGAGGTCCGGCCCGCGCGATCGAGCTTGGCTATGAAAAGGCAATGAGCGCGATCGTTGACGCCAACATTACCACCTTCATCACCGCCGTGATCCTCTATGTCATGGGGTCCGGCCCGGTGCGCGGCTTTGCCATCACGCTTGGCCTGGGCATCATCACGTCCGTATTCACCGCCTTCTTCGTCACCCGGTTGCTTGTTGCCATGTGGTTCGAGCGCCGCCGCCCCAAAACGCTGGAGGTGTGATATGCGCCTGAGACTCGTTCCCGAAATCACCAACTGGGATTTCTTTTCGCGCTCCAAGCTCTGGCTGGGCATATCGGCCGTCATGGTCGTGATCGCCTTTGGATCCTTCCTGGTGCAGGGGCTCAACTACGGTATCGACTTCCGCGGCGGCACGACGATCCGCACAGAAAGCCCGACGCCGGTCGATGTCGGCGCCTATCGTGATGCTGTCGCGCCGCTGGGGCTGGGCGACATCACCATCACCGAGGTGTTCGATCCCACATTCGCCGACGATCAGAACGTCGCGATGATCCGCATCCAGGCCCAGGACGGCCAAGAGGCGGTCAGCCCCGAAACCGTCCAGCAGGTCGAGGACGCGTTGGCGACCTTCGCGCCCGATATCCGCTTTGTCAGCGTCGAGTCGGTGGGCCCGAAAGTGTCCGGCGAGTTGATCCAGACGGCCATCATCGCGGTCGTTCTCGCGATTGGCGCGGTGCTGGTCTACATCTGGCTGCGGTTCGAATGGCAGTTCGCGCTGGGTGCGGTCGCCGCGCTGGTGCACGACGTCATTCTGACGATCGGCATCTTCTCGGAGCTGCAGATCCGGTTCGACCTTGCGATCATCGCGGCACTGCTGACCATTGTCGGCTATTCGCTGAACGACACGGTGGTCGTGTTCGACCGCGTTCGGGAAAACCTGCGCAAATACAAGCAGACGCCGCTGAAAGAAGTGTTGAACCAGTCGATCAACGAAACGCTCAGCCGGACCATGATGACATCGGTCACCACGCTGATCGCGCTGATCGCGCTGTTCATCCTTGGCGGCGACGTGATCCGCGGCTTTGTCTTCGCGATGATCTGGGGCGTGATCGTGGGCACCTACAGCTCGATCTTCGTGGCGTCGGCCCTGTTGCTCCGCCTTGGGGTCAAGCGCGACTGGAACAAACCGGACAACACCGCCGGTAACCAATACGCCAATATCGATGCCTGACATCCTGTCGCAGGCCCTCACGCTCGAGGGCCTGTGGCTGATCGTCCTTGGTGCCGTCCTGTCAGGCATCGTGCGCGGGTTTTCTGGGTTTGGAACCGCGCTGATCTTCATTCCGCTGGCAGGGCAGGTGGTGCCTCCGATCTGGGTGATCACGATCCTTGTCGTGATGGATATGTTTGGCCCGGCACCGAACCTGCCGCGCGCGTGGCGCGACGGCGCGGCGGCCCAGGTTGGCTGGCTGTTGCTGGGGGCCGTTGTCTGCCTGCCTCTCGGGCTGGCGATCCTGGTTCGTGTGTCGCCCGAAGCGTTTCGTTATGCGGTGTCGCTGCTGGCCATTGCCGCACCAATCGTTCTCAGCCTCGGGCTGCGCTACCATGGCCCCATGTCCCGGCCTTTGTTGACAGGCACCGGAGGCGCATCGGGATTCCTGGGCGGAGTGGCCGGCCTGCCAGGGCCGCCGGTGATCCTGCTTTACATGGCAGGGCCGAATCCGCCCGCGCTGATCCGCGCGAACACGATGCTCTATCTTTATGCCTATGACCTGATGCTGCTGGCGCTGCTGGGCCTTCAGGGCCGGCTCGAGGCGGTGCCGGTCGTATTGGGCTTGCTGATGGCGCTGCCGAACATCGCCGGAAATATTCTGGGGGCGCGGGTGTTTCATCCAGACCGCGCTCGTGTTTATCGTGGGGCCGCCTACGCCATAACCATTGCCGCTGCGATCAGCGGCCTGCCACTTTGGGACTGATCCGATGGAAATGCACGAGATCCGATATGACAGCGCCGTGCCGGTCGAAGGCTACGGCCCCGGCTTTTTCCGCATCGACGGACGGGTCATCAAAGGCGCGATGATCGCGACCTCCGAACGTGCGCAAGGCTGGGCCGGACTGGACGATCCGTCCCCGCTCGAAGCGCTGGCAGGGCAGGTGGATGTCGTCTTTCTGGGGATGGGCGGCGACATCGCGCACGCGCCGGCTGCTTTGCGCGCCCGCCTGGAAGATCTGGGGCTGGGGGTCGAGGTCATGTCGTCGCCGGCGGCGTGCCGGACATACAACGTGCTTTTGTCCGAGGGCCGGCGCGTCGCGCTGGCGGCCCTTCCGGTCTGAAGTCTAGAATCGCCCATATGCAAAACTGTGCGGAATCCCGCACAAACCGCGCGGTTTGCTGTGCGGGTTTTCGCACATCCCGTGCGGTGCGCCCGGCATGCCTGCAACTGCGCACATTCTAACCTGCTGAAAAAAGCTGCATTTCGCCCATATTGCCGGCGAATCTCACATTCCCTTGAGCGATGCCGCGTCCTTGGCAACTCTTCCCGCAGCGCGCGCCGGGGTCTCTGGCGCGCCGAATGTAACGTCTCGAGACTTGGGAGGAGACAGATGAAAAAGTTTTTGACCACCGCCGCAATGGCGCTGGCGATGACCGCCACCGCGCAAACCGCGACCGCTGCATGTGACGACGGCGAGATCGTCATCAAGTTCAGCCACGTCACCAACACCGACCGCCACCCCAAGGGGATCGCGGCGTCGCTGCTGCAACAGCGCGTGAACGACGAGATGAACGGCAAGGCCTGCATGGAGGTCTTCCCGAACTCGACGCTTTACAACGATGACCAGGTGCTCGAGGCGATGCTGCAGGGCGACGTGCAGCTGGCCGCGCCGTCACTGTCGAAATTCGAGCAGTTCACCAAGCAGTTCCGCATCTTCGACCTGCCGTTCATGTTCAAGAACATCGACGCCGTGGACGAGTTCCAGACCTCGGAAACCGGCCAGGCGATGAAGGAATCGATGACCCGCCGCGGCCTGCTGGGTCTGCAGTTCTGGCATAACGGCATGAAGCAGATGTCGGCCAACAAGCCTCTGATCGAGCCGACCGACGCCAACGGCCTGAAATTCCGCGTGCAGAACTCGGACGTTCTCAAGGCGCAGATGGCGGCGCTGGGCGGCAGCCCGCAGCCGATGGCCTTCTCGGAAGTGTACGGCGCTTTGCAGACCGGCGTTGTGGACGGTCAGGAAAACACCTGGTCGAACATCTACGGCCAGAAATTCTTTGAGGTGCAGGACGGCACGACCGAAACCAACCACGGCATCATCGACTACCTGGTCGTGACCAACGTGGACTGGTGGGAAAGCCTGGATGCCGACGTGCGTGAGCAGCTCGGCACCATCCTGCGCGAAGTGACCGAAGCGCGTAACGCGGAATCGACCAAGGTGAACGAAGAGGCCAAGCAGGCCATCATCGATGCCGGCGGCACCGTCCGCACACTGACGCCTGAACAGCGCGCCATGTGGGTCGACGCGATGAAGCCCGTGTGGGAGCAGTTCAAGGACGACGTGGGCCAGGACAACATCGACGCGGCCCAGGCGATCAACGCCAAGCACTAAGGCCCGGCACATGCCGGACGGCCCGGCCCCCACGATCGGGGCCGGGCCTTTCTACATCCGTCAAAATCGGGGGAGGATTGCCAGATGTCGGGACGCTACGAGCCGGACACGATACTGGGCCGTGCCGTGAACGAGATCGAGGAAACAGCGATCGCCGTTCTGCTTGGCCTGATGACCATCATCACCTTCATCAACGTCGTTCTGCGCTATGGCTTCAACACCGGGCTTATCTGGGGGCTTGAGGCAACGACGTTCCTGTTTGCCTGGCTTGTCCTGTTCGGTGTGAGCTATGCCGTGAAGGTCACCGCCAATCTTGGCGTGGATGCGCTGATCAACGTCTTTTCGCCCTCCGTTCGCCGGGTTCTGGCATTGGTCGCTGGCGCGGTTTGCGTGGCCTATGCCGCGCTGTTGCTGAAGGGTGCGTGGGATTACTGGGCCAATTTCGCCAATTTCCCACAGACCACCGGGCGCTGGTTCCCGACCGGTTTCGAAGAGATGAAGCGCACGTCTTATCGCGGCTGGTACGAGGTCGTCGACATCCCGATGCCCGAGATGCTGCGCTGGATCGAGCCGATCATGAACGAGGGCGAACATTACGAAAAGATCCCGCGCTTCATCCCTTATTTCATGCTGCCTTTCGGCATGGCGCTGCTGCTGTTCCGTTTTCTGCAGGCCACCTGGCGGATCTGGACCGGCCAGGCCCAGAGCCTGATCGTCAGCCACGAGGCCGAAGACGCGGTCGAAGACGTGGCCCACATGAACCGGGGGGATTGATCCATGGAAGTCGCCATTCTCTTTGCCATGGTCGTGGGCCTGATGCTGATCGGCGTGCCGATCGCCGTTGCGCTGGGCTTTTCCTCGACCATCTTCCTTCTGGTGCTCAGCGACACCTCGCTGGCCTCGATTGCGCAAAGCTTTTTCCAGGCCATGGCGGGGCATTACACGCTGCTGGCCATTCCGTTCTTCATCCTGGCGTCGTCCTTCATGTCGACGGGCGGGGTGGCGCGGCGGATCATCCGCTTTTCGATTGCCATCGTGGGCCATTTTCCCGGCGGGCTTGCCATCGCGGGCGTCTTTGCCTGCATGTTGTTCGCCGCGCTGTCGGGGTCGTCCCCGGCGACGGTGGTCGCGATCGGGTCGATCGTGATTGCGGGCATGCGGCAGGTCGGGTACTCCAAGGATTTCGCCGCAGGCGTCATCGCCAACGCAGGCACGCTGGGCATCCTGATCCCGCCGTCCATCGTGATGGTGGTCTATGCCAGCGCCACGGACGTGTCGGTGGGCCGAATGTTCCTGGCCGGTGTGATTCCGGGGCTGATGGCCGGCACCATGCTGATGCTGACGATCTACATCATCGCCAAGATGCGCGACCTGCCCAAGGGCGAATGGCGCGGCTGGAGCGAGGTGTTCGAATCCGGGGCCGAGGCGGGTTGGGGCCTGTTCCTGATCGTCATCATCCTGGGCGGCATCTATGGCGGGATCTTTACCCCGACCGAGGCCGCGGCCGTTGCGGCGATCTATGCCTTCTTCATCGCGACCTTCGTCTATCGCGACATGGGGCCGCTGTCGCGCCCCGAGGGCGAACGTAACCTCAGCCTGATGCAGAAACCCATCGCGCTGGTGACGGCATTCTTTCACCGGGACACGCGCGACACGCTGTTCGAGGCGGGCAAGCTGACCATCACGCTGATGTTCATCATCGCCAACGCGCTGATCCTCAAGCACGTGCTGACGGACGAGCAGATCCCGCAATCCATTGCTGCGGCGATGCTGGATGCAGGTTTCGGACCGGTGATGTTCCTGATCATCGTCAACGTCATCCTGCTGATCGGCGGTCAGTTCATGGAGCCGTCGGGCCTGATCGTGATCGTGGCTCCGCTGGTCTTTCCGATCGCGATCGAGTTGGGCATCGACCCGATCCATCTGGGCATCATCATGGTGGTGAACATGGAAATCGGGATGATCACGCCTCCGGTCGGTCTGAACCTGTTCGTGACGTCGGGTGTGGCGGGTATGCCGATGATGCGGGTCGTGCGCGCGGCGCTGCCGTTCCTGGCCGTGCTGTTCGTGTTCCTGATCATGGTGACCTACATACCGATCTTGTCGACATGGTTGCCGACAACCTTCATGGGCCCCGAAATCATCACCAAGTAGGGTTTGCCCGAAAAAGACGGAGGGTCGTTCCGTTGGAGCGGCCCTTTTTCATGCGCGATCGCTCCGCACGAGGGTCGTGCGGAATTCTTTAAGAAAAGCGGGGAAGGGAAGAAAGTGCAGGCTTCTGTTGCCAGGTGCCTGCGAACCCCGCCTTACGCTGCTAGGCGCAAGGGCTTAGATTTCGGTCTTGTTACTGCTTACGCAGCAACTGCAACCGGAGCACGATTGTCGTTGGCAATTATGCTTAGTGAACCGATAACGGTGGTATCTCACCGGGACAAAGCTAACCCCTTTAGACGTTCGTCGATCCTGTTTCGGCCCCAAGACCCGCCAACGACCGGGTATTTGGTGGAGCCGCCGGGTACCGCCCCCGGGTCCGATCCGCTTATTACGAGCGCGTTTATGTCCATAGTCCCGAAGGACAGCTTGAATATAGGGATCGGCCGGGAACTTGAAAAGGGGGGATTGATCTTTGTTCCCAAGGCTTCGACACTGGCGCGCGCCATGACGCCGCGGCGGGGCGCGGTCTGGCGCCATGGGATCAGGAGGGGGCATGATCACACCGGAATATGTGCGCCGGATGGCGGCTTATAATACGTGGCAGAACCAGCAGATCACTCAGGCGATGGAGGGTCTCGGAACCGAAGCGTTGACCCGGGACCGCGATGCGTTCTGGGGGTCGATCCTTGCGACGGCAAATCACATACTTTGGGGGGATGGCGTCTGGATGACGCGTTTTGACGGCGGGCCCGGGCCCGGTGTGCCGATGAGCGAAAGCGCCACGATGCATCCCACGCTGGCGGCGTGGAGTGCGGAACGGTTTCGCATGGATGGGCGTATCCGGTTATGGGCCGAAGGACTGCGCGCCGTCGACCTTGCGGGGCCGCATCGCTGGTATTCAGGCGTGCTTGGGCGCGAGGTCGAAAAGCCGATGGCGCTGGTCGTGATGCACATGTTCAACCACCAGACCCATCACCGCGGCCAGATCCACGCCATGCTGACCGAAGCGGGGGTGGAGGCGCCTGTCAGCGACCTGTTCCTCATGCCGGAGATGTCTTGATGGCTGTCATTTCTCTTTCACGGCGGTTGCGGCGGACAGCGTTTTCCGATGGCGTCGAAGCCGCGGGGGTCAAGGGCTATACGGTTTACAACCACATGCTGCTGCCCACGGTATTCCGGTCGATCGAAGAGGATTACCATCACCTGAAAACGGCCGTGCAGGTCTGGGATGTGGCCTGCGAACGCCAGGTCGAATTGCGTGGCCCCGACGCGGGGCGGCTGATGCAGATGCTGACACCGCGCGATTTGCGCGGGATGCTGCCCGGCCAGTGCTATTACGTGCCGATCGTCGACGAGACCGGGGGGATGCTGAACGATCCGGTCGCCGTGAAGCTGGCCGAGGATCGTTGGTGGATTTCGATTGCCGACAGCGACCTTCTGTTCTGGGTCAAGGGGATCGCCTATGGCTATCGCCTGGATGTGCTGGTGGACGAGCCCGATGTCTCGCCTCTGGCGGTGCAGGGGCCCTTGGCCGACGATCTGATGGCACGCGTCTTTGGCGAGTCCGTGCGCGATGTGCGGTTCTTCCGCTTCGGCTGGTTCGATTTCCAGGGCCGGTCGCTTGCCGTGGCGCGTTCTGGCTATTCCAAGCAGGGTGGCTTTGAAATCTATGTCGAGGGCAGCGATATCGCCATGCCGCTGTGGAACGCCCTGATGGAGGCGGGCCGCGACCTGGACGTGCATGCCGGCTGTCCCAACCTGATCGAACGGATCGAAAGCGGGCTGCTGAGCTATGGCAACGACATGACGCGGGCGAACACGCCGCACGAATGCGGGCTCGGCCGGTTCTGCAACACCCAGACGGCCATCGGCTGCGTCGGGCGGGACGCGTTGCTGCGCGTCGCATCCGAAGGGCCGCTGAAACAGATCCGTCCCGTGGCGATCGAGGGTGGCCCGGTGCCGCCCTGCGATCGTCCCTGGCCGCTGATGGATGGCCAGCTGCAGGTCGGGCAGGTCACGTCGGCGACATGGTCGCCGGATTTCGAAACCAATGTCGCGATCGGCATGGTTCGCATCACCCATTGGGAGGCAGGCACCGATCTCGATGTCGTGCTGCCCGACGGGACGGTGCGGCCCGCGGTCGTGAACGGTGTATTCTGGAACTAGAAGGAGCGAAAGATGTTCAACGCACTGGTTGTGGACAAGGACGATGACGGCAAGACGCACGCCGCGGTCAAGGAGCTGTCGCTGGACGATCTGCCCCATGCCGAGGTGACGGTCGCCGTGGAGTATTCCACGGTCAACTACAAGGACGGGCTGTGCATCGGGCCAGGCGGCGGGCTGGTGCGGAACTATCCGCACGTTCCCGGTATCGATTTCGCGGGCACTGTCGAGGCTTCGGACGACGACCGCTACAAGCCGGGCGACAAGGTCGTGCTGACCGGCTGGCGCGTGGGCGAGGCGCATTGGGGCGGGTATTCGCAAAAGGCACGGGTCAAGGCCGACTGGCTGGTGCCGCTGCCAAAGGGGCTGGACACCCGGCAGGCGATGGCGGTCGGCACTGCCGGGCTGACGTCGATGCTGTCTGTCATGGCGCTGGAGGATCACGGGCTCGAGCCCGGGCACGGCCCCGTTCTGGTCACCGGCGCAGCGGGTGGTGTCGGCTCGGTCGCGGTGGCGCTGCTGGCCAGTCTGGGCCACGAGGTGGCCGCCGTCACCGGCCGCCCCGAACAGGAGGCGTATCTGCGCGATCTGGGCGCGACCCAGATCGTGGCCCGCGAGGAACTGACCGAGGTAACCCGCAAACCGCTGGAATCCGAGTTGTGGGCCGGCTGCGTCGATGCCGTGGCCGGCGCGATGCTGGGCCGCGTGCTGAAGCAGATGAAATACGGCACCTCCGTCGCGGCGGTCGGCCTGGCCGGCGGCGCGGCGATCGAGGGCGCGCTGATCACGCCCTTCATTCTGCGTGGCGTCAACCTGCTGGGCATCGACAGCGTGATGCAGCCCTTTGCAAACCGCCAGCGCGCCTGGGAGCGGATCGCCCGCGACCTGCCGATGGACAAGCTCGAGGCGATGGTGCAGCCGGCGACGCTGTCGGACCTGCCAAAGCTGGGGGGCGACATCCTCAAAGGTCAGGTCAAGGGGCGCGTCGTGGTCGACCTGAACGCCTGATTTTATCGTCGAGCCGTTTCAACCGGGGCCGTCTGGCCCCGGTTTTCTTTTGCGGTATGCCGCTTCCCGAATGCGACATCGAATGTCGCTTTCCGCTACGGAAGTGCCGCGTCGATTTGCACTTGGGGTCAATTGCGCGTTACCGTTGGGTCAGGAGGACGCGCCCCGGAGCCGCCGTGGCGCCCCCTGGGACACGACAAAGAAAAGACGTGCGGGACGGTTGGCCCGACGGTCTGGCCACCCCCGAAAACAATCGCGTGGAAGGAGGGAACACCCGTGTTCAAAACGATAATGGTGCCGATAGACTTGGCACATAAGGACAAGCAGACACGCGCCCTGCAATGTGGTGCCGATCTGGCACGGCTTTACAGCGCGCAGATCGTCTATGTCGGCGTTACCGCTGAAACGCCTGGAAGTCTTGGTCATAACCCTTCGGAATATAATGAAAAACTGTCGGCCTTTGCCGCGGCCGAAGGGGAATCGCACGGGATCGAGGCAAGCGGGCACATGGAACTGAGCCATGACCCGACCTCGGACATGGACGATTGCCTGCTTCGTGCAATCGACACAACCGGTGCCGATCTGGTCGTGATGGCCAGCCACATACCGGGCCTGTCCGATTACATCTGGCCGTCCAACGGCGGCAAGGTCGCGGCCCACGCCAAGGTCAGCGTCATGGTCGTCCGCGGATGAGCGGGCGCGACAACAGACATCGAGGGAACGCAATACATGAGTGATACAACAAATCAGGGTATCCCCGAGCCGGAAGGCGTAGCGGATATCATCGAGACCGATTACGAGATCGGTCAGGACAACATCGAAACGCAGATCGGCCCGTTCGGGCTGGATATTCACAACCCGGTCTTTCTGGTCTCCGGTCTCGTCATCATCGCCTTCGTTTTCTACACGCTGGCGCTGCCGGAACAGGCAGGAGCGGCATTCAGCTGGATGTTTTCGGCCGTTACCAAGGGATTTGACTGGTTCTTCCTTGGCGCGGCCAACATCTTCGTTCTGTTCTGCCTGCTGCTGATCGTTCTGCCTGTGGGCAGTGTGCGGTTGGGCGGGGCAGACGCGACGCCTGACTACAGTTACGTCGGCTGGTTCGCGATGCTGTTTGCTGCAGGCATGGGCATCGGGCTGATGTTCTATGGCGTGTCCGAACCGATGAGCCATTTTGGCTCGTCCATGGGCGGCACGGCGGTCGAAAACGGCGTGCGGACCGACTGGGCGCCGCTGGGCGCCGCCGCCGGAAACGAACAGGAGGCCGTGCGCCTGGCCTTTGCTGCGACGATCTTCCATTGGGGTCTGCACCCCTGGGCGATCTACGCGGTGGTGGCGCTGGCGCTTGCCTTGTTCAGCTATAACAAGGGGCTGCCGCTGACGATCCGTTCGGCCTTTTACCCGATTTTCGGCGATGCCGTCTGGGGTTGGGTCGGCCATGTCATCGACATCCTTGCGGTGTTCGCCACGCTCTTTGGTCTGGCCACGTCGCTGGGTTTCGGCGCAACGCAGGCCAATGCCGGTCTGAACGAACTGTTCGGCATACCTGTCGGCCCGACCACCGAGGTGGTGCTGATTTCCGGTATCACGGCCATCGCGCTGATCTCGGTCGTGCGCGGCCTCGACGGTGGTGTGAAGGTTCTGTCCGAGATCAACATGGGCCTTGCGGCACTCTTGCTGCTGTTCGTGTTGCTGGCAGGGCCGACAATCGCGATCCTGACCGGGTTCGTCGAATATCTCGGCGCCTACCTGCAGTACCTGCCGGCCTTGTCGAACCCCATCGGGCGTGAGGACGTGAACTTCAGCCAGGGCTGGACCTCGTTCTACTGGGCGTGGTGGATCAGCTGGTCACCGTTTGTGGGCATGTTCATCGCCCGCGTCAGCCGGGGCCGCACGGTCCGCGAATTCATCATCTGCGTCCTGCTTATCCCAAGCCTCGTCTGCGTGCTGTGGATGAGCGTCTTTGGTGGCGTCGCGATCCAGCAGGTTATCCTGGACGGCTATACCGCCGCACAGGAAGCGCCGTTGGAGCTGAAGCTGTTCAAGATGCTGGACCAGCTGCCGCTGACGCAGATCACGTCGCTGATCGGTATCGTGCTGGTGATCGTGTTCTTCGTCACCTCGTCCGACTCCGGCAGTCTCGTGATCGACACGATCACCGCCGGCGGCAAGGTCGATGCCCCGGTGCCGCAGCGCGTGTTCTGGTGCATCTTCGAAGGTGCGGTCGCCATCGTGCTGCTGCTCTCGGCAGGCGGGTTGAGTTCGCTGCAATCCATGGTGATCTCGACCGGGTTGCCGTTCACGCTGGTTCTGCTGGTGATGTGCTGGGCGATCTGGAAGGGCCTTGTGGCCGAACGCCGCGCTGGATAAGCCGCAGTTCAAACCCTTGCAAAGGGCCCCGTTCGCGCGGGGCCTTTTCATTTGCGTAACAGCACGGGTTGCGCCCGTGCCGCGTTTCCCATTCATTGGGCGAGACACAGCCAGGGGAGTGGGTGATGGATCTTGATATCGATTTCGTGCGGGCGCAGTTTCCGGCCTTTGCCGAACCGTCCTTGGAGGGGCAGGCGTTTTTCGAAAACGCCGGAGGATCCTATACCTGCAAGCCGGTGATCGACCGTCTGACCCGCTATTATCACAGCCGCAAGGTGCAACCCTATGGCCCCTACGAGGCCAGCCGCCTTGCCGGCGAGGAGATGGACGAAGCGCGCAGCCGCCTTGCTGCGCTGATGGGGGTGGATAACGACGAGCTGAGCTTTGGCCCATCGACCACGCAGAACACCTATGTGCTGGCGCAGGCATTTCGCCAGTGGATGCAGCCGGGCGAGGCGATCATCGTCACCAACCAGGACCACGAGGCCAATACCGGACCGTGGCGGCGCCTGGCCGATGAAGGGATCGAGATACGCGAATGGCAGATCGACCCCGAAACCGGCGCATTGAACCCGGACGATCTGGCCGAGCTGCTGGACGAAAAGGTGCGGCTTGTCTGTTTTCCGCATTGTTCGAACGTGGTGGGCCAGGTGAACCCCGTGGTCGAGATCACCGCGATGGCCCATGCGGCGGGCGCTTTCGTCTGCGTTGATGGCGTCAGCTATGCGCCGCACGGTCTGCCGAATGTCGGTCTTATGGGGCCGGATATCTACCTGTTTTCGGCCTACAAGACCTATGGCCCGCATCAGGGCGTCATGGTCATCCGCCGGGCGCTGGGCGAGCAGCTGCCGAACCAGGCGCATTATTTCAACGCGGGCACGCTCTATAAACGGTTCACGCCGGCCGGACCCGATCACGCTCAGGTGGCGGCCAGCGCGGGCATGGCCGATTATTTCGATCTGCTGGCCGGCCATCACGGCATTTCCGGCAATGCGGCCGCGCGTGGGGCAGAGGTGCATGACCTGATGCGCGGGCACGAGGTGCAGCTTTTGCAGCCACTTCTGGATTACCTGAAGGCCAAGAACTCGGTCCGGCTGCTGGGCCCCGATCGCGCCGAGGACCGTGCCCCCACGGTGGCCGTCGACGCGCGCCAGCCGGCCGCCCCCTTGGCTGCCGCGCTGGCCGAGCGCGGGATCATGGCTGGCGGCGGGGATTTCTATGCCGTGCGCGCGCTCGAAGGCATGGGGGTCGATCCGGCGCAGGGCGTTTTGCGGCTGAGCTTCGTGCATTACACCCATCCCGACGAGGTGACGAAACTAATCGGCGCATTGGAGGAAATTCTTTAATCCGGGCGTGGGCTTGGCGCGTATTCCTGATAAAATCGGAGCAGCCTTTTGCCGGACACAGCGCCTACGATCCTCTGGCTCCGCCGCGACCTGCGGCTGAGCGACCACCCAGCCTTGACCGCGGCCTGCAAATCCGGCGGGCCGGTAATACCCGTTTTCGTCAATGACGATCAGGTCGCCCGGCTTGGAGCGGCCCCGAAATGGCGGCTGGGCCTGGGGCTGGAGGAAATGGGGCTCGCCCTTGCGGACAAGGGCAGCCGGCTGATCCTGCGCAAGGGCGAGGCGCTTGACGTGCTGCGTGATCTCGTGCGCGAAACCGGTGCGCACGCGGTCTATTGGACGCGGCTTTACGACCCGGATGCCATGGCGCGCGACAAGGCGGTCAAGGCCGCGCTGAAGGAAGACGGCGTCGATGCGCGCAGTTTCGGCGGCCACCTAATGTTCGAACCCTGGACGGTCGAAACCAAGCAGGGCGGGCTATACAAGGTCTACACACCCTTCTGGAACGCGGTGAAGACACGCGATGTCGATGCGCCTTTGCCTGCGCCCTCGGGTATTCCGGCGCCGGACAGATGGCCTGCCTCGGATGATCTCGGTGCGTGGAACCTCGGCGCGGCGATGCGGCGTGGCGCGGCTGTGGTGCGCCCATATGTGCAGCTTGGCGAAAGCGCGGCGCAATCACGGCTGGGCGCGTTCATTGCCCACAAGGTGGCAGACTACGACCGCATGCGCGATATCATGGCCGAGGATGGCACATCCGCCTTGTCCGAGAACCTGGCGCTGGGCGAAATCAGCCCGCATCAATGCTGGCATGCCGGTCTTCGCGCCCGCGAAGAGGGCAAGAAAGGCGCCGAGACCTTTCTGAAAGAACTGGTCTGGCGCGAATTCGCCTATCACCTGATGTATCACACCCCGCGTATCCTGACCGCCAACTGGCGCGAGGAATGGGATGCCTTTCCCTGGAACGAGGACGAAAATGAGGACGTCACCCGGTGGAAACAGGGCCGCACGGGCATCGAGATGGTCGATGCCGCCATGCGCGAGATGTATGTGACGGGGCGCATGCACAATCGCGGGCGGATGATCGTGGCCAGTTTCCTGACCAAGCACTTGCTGAGCCATTGGAAAATCGGGATGAAGTGGTTCGAGGATTGCCTGATCGACTGGGATCCGGCCAGCAACGCGATGGGTTGGCAATGGTCCGCAGGTTCCGGGCCGGACGCGACACCCTATTTCCGGGTGTTCAACCCCGACACGCAGCTTGACAAGTTCGACCCCGATCGTCGCTTTGTGCGCCGCTGGATCGCCGAAGGGCAGGGCAACCCGCCCGCCACGGCATGCAGCTATTTCGACGCGGTCCCGCGCAGTTGGGCATTGTCCGCGTCCGACCGCTATCCCGCGCCGGTCGTGGCGCTGGCCGATGGGCGCAAACGTGCGTTGAGCGCGTATGAAGGGCGCAACTTCTGATCCGGGAAAACACGAAAACCTTGCCCTGACGGGCATTTATTGCCAGCCTTTGACAAAACCGCAGAAGGAAAAGCGGATGATCCTGACAACAACCGAAAACCAAAAGGATTTGCCACGCTATTTCACGCGCGTCTTCGACATGGCCAAAGGCATGCAGCGCGGGCGGCTGGACTTCGTACTGCCCGATGGCCGGAGGTTCCGGGCCGACGGGGCCGAGCCCGGCTATGTGGCAGAACTGCAGATCCACAATGCCGACATCTTCGCGCGCCTGATCCGCGAGGGCGATCTGGGCTTTTGCGACGCCTATCTCGATGGCTGGTGGAGCACGCCGGACCTGCAGGCTTTCATGGACCTGGTGCATGATGGCAACGACGAAATGTACGATGGCTTTCCGGGAATGGGCCTTGTGCGGGCCTATGAGAGGATGCGGTTCTGGCTGCAATCCAACAGCAAGCGCCAGGCGAAGAAGAACATCAGCTACCACTACGATCTGGGCAACGATTTCTACGCGCTGTGGCTGGACGATACGATGACCTATTCCAGCGCGCTGTTCGAGCCCGGTCAGAACAGCATGGAGCAGGCGCAGATCGCGAAATACGCCAGCATGGTCGATCAGATGGGTGCCAAGCCCGGCGATCACATACTGGAAATCGGCTGTGGCTGGGGCGGTTTTGCCGAGTACGCCGCAAAGGAACGCGGGCTGCGCGTCACGGGGCTTACCATCAGTGAAGAGCAGTTCAAGTATGCAAAGGAACGGATTGAAAAGGCAGGGCTTTCCGATCTAGTGACCTTCAAGCTGCAGGACTACCGTGACGAAAAAGGCACCTATGACGGCATCGCCAGCATCGAGATGTTCGAGGCGGTGGGCGAGAAATACTGGCCGGTCTATTTCAACACACTGCGCGAGCGCCTGAAACCCGGCAAGAACGCGACTTTGCAGATCATCACGGTGCAGGATCGCCGGTGGGAGGTCTACAAGCGTGGCGTCGATTTCATCCAGAAATACATCTTTCCCGGCGGTATGCTGCCCTCACCCGGCGCGTTGAAGGCCGAGGTCGAAAAAGCCGGACTGACCGTCGCGCGACACATCGAATTCGGCGAAAGCTATAGCCAGACGTTGCGCAGGTGGCACGACACGTTCAACGAAAAATGGGATGATGTGGCCAGTCTCGGCTTTGATGACAGGTTTCGCCGGATGTGGAATTTTTACCTGACCTCTTGCGCGGCGACATTTCATAGCGGAAATTGCGACGTGACGCAGATCACGGTGACGAAACCCGCATGACTTATACCGCCGCGCGCGTTGTGGCCGCGCTTTTTCTTGCACTGACAGGATGGTTGGCATCCGATGTCGTGATGGCACAGATGGAAGAGTTGCAGAATTTCGGCAACTTTCCATATGTGAACACCGCCCTTGGCGCGGCGGTGGGCTGGGTCGTGATCGGCAGCCGCACCGGGCGCGGCATGTCCAATGCGATCGGCATCGGCATCACCGCGGGTGTCACGCTGGCTTTCTGGGGGCTGTTCCTGCAGTCGGCGCGCGAGATGTTCAAAATGGCCAACCGCCGCATATATGACGGCCCGTTTGAGGCACTGGTCGGCATGTTCAACATCGGCATCGACTACATTACCGAGGTCATGACGGTCGAAGTCATGTCGGTTCTTCTGATCGGCGGGATCGTCACGGGCATCCTTGCCGAAAGCGCCTCGCGCCGCTGGCGTTAGGCCGTGGCTCTTTTTCTATATGGCACCTTGCGGCATTTGCCGCTTCTGGAAATCGTTATGGGTAGACCGGTGAAAGCCGATGCCGTGGCCGCGCATCTTTCCGGTCACGCCGTTTACTGGGCTGACGGGCAATCCTTTCCCATGATCGTCGAACAGCACGGCGCGCAGGCCGAGGGGCTGCTGCTGGACGGGTTGGACGATGACGATATCGCGCGGCTCGATTTCTACGAGGGCGGGTTCGGATACACCTTGCGCCCGGTCAAGGTGGATACCTCATCCGGTCCGGTCGACGCACAGGTCTATTTTCCCGATCCGGGGCTTTGGACGCCGGGGGGCGCCTGGAGCCTGCAGGACTGGGTCGATCGGCACGGGGCGCTGACGCTGCGCTTTGCCCGCGAGGTGATGCGGCGTCTGGGGCGCATCGGTGCCGATGACGTTGCGGCCCTTGCGCCGTTCATCCGGTCGCGCGCCTGGGCGCAGATGCTGGGGCAACGCCCCGCGCCAACCGCGTTGCGCCGGGATGCGCGTCCCGGCGACGTCGAGATATCGGAAAGAACGACCGGGTTCGAAGGGTTCTTCAGCCTGAAGCATTTCGATCTGCGGCACCGCCGCTTTGACGGCGGGATGAGCGACTGGTTCCAGCGCGAAACCTTCGTGGCCTACGATGCGGCTCTGGTCCTGCCATACGATCCGAGGACGGACCAGGTTTTGCTGGTTGAACAGCTTCGCTTCGGACCGATCTGGCGCGACGACCCGGCGCCTTGGGTGCTTGAACCGATTGCGGGCCTTGTCGATGCGGGCGAAATGCCCGCCGATACAGCGCGCCGCGAAGCGGTCGAGGAGGCGGGTCTTGAACTCGGCGATCTGCAGCCGATGATCCGGGCCTATCCTTCGCCCGGATATTCGACCGAGTTTTTCCATTGTTTTCTGGGCATTTGCGACCTGAACCAGCAGCGGGCGCACAGTGACGGCCTGCCCGATGAAAACGAGGATATCCGCAGCCACGTGATCCCGTTTGACCGGGCGATGGCGCTGGTCGACAGCGGTGAAATCAATGCCATGCCATTGGTTGCGATGCTTCTTTGGCTTGCACGGCATCGTGAACACCTGCGCGCATCGTCTTGAGTTCCCTTGCCGGGGCCCCTACACCTGAAATGACGCAGTAAGGGGGATGAAGGCATGCATATCGCACAGGATCTGGCCGGAGCCATCGGGAACACGCCGCTGATCAAGCTGCGCAAGGCCAGCGAAATGACCGGATGCACCATCCTCGGCAAAGCGGAATTCATGAATCCCGGACAATCGGTCAAGGATCGTGCCGCGCTTTTCATCATTCACGACGCGATCGCCAAGGGGCAGTTGGAACCCGGTGGCACGATCGTCGAGGGTACGGCCGGAAATACCGGGATCGGTCTGGCGCTGGTCGGCTCGTCGATGGGGTTTCGCACCGTCATCGTCATCCCCGAAACCCAAAGCCAGGAAAAGAAGGACATGCTGCGCCTTGCCGGGGCCGAACTGGTCGAGGTGCCGGCAGTGCCCTACGCGAACCTGGACAACTACGTGCGCTATTCCGGGCGGCTTGCGGCCGAGCTGGCGAAATCCGACCCCAAGGGCGCGATCTGGGCCAACCAGTTCGACAACGTGGCAAATCGGCAGGCGCATATCGACGGCACCGGCCCCGAGATATGGGAACAGACGGATGGCAAGGTCGACGGGTTCATCTGTGCCGTCGGCTCGGGCGGGACGCTGGCCGGGGTCGGCATGGCGCTTCAGCCGAAAGGTGTGAAGATCGGTCTGGCCGATCCCGAAGGTGCGGGGCTTTTCAAGCTGTACACCGGACAGGAGAACCCCGGAAACTCGATCACCGAGGGGATCGGGCAGGGGCGCATCACCGCCAATCTCGAAGGGTTCACACCCGATTTCTGCTATCGCATCCCTGATGCCGAGGCGCTGCCGGTGGTGTTCGACATGCTGTCGGAAGAGGGGCTATGCCTTGGCGGGTCGTCTGGCGTGAACGTCGCGGGCGCGATCCGCATGGCGCAGGAGATGGGCCCCGGCCACACCATCGTTACCATCCTGTGTGATTACGGCACGCGCTACCAGTCAAAGCTTTTCAACCCGTCCTTCCTGACCGAAAAGGGGCTTCCGCTGCCGGGATGGCTGACCGGGCCGGGCCGTGATGTGCCGACCGTCTTTGCGGATGCCTGACATGCGCCGGGTCGTCGAAACTCTTGCCGTTCTGGCGCTGACGCTATGGACCGGTCTGGCATTGGCCCAGCAGGATTCGGCATCGGCCGATAGCCCTGTGCAGGCGGCCGATACCGCGCCTGTCGCCGCAACGCAGCCAGCCGGCCCTGTTCCGGCCTATGACGATCCCGAATGGCAGAACCTTGCCAAGCGGTCCGAAGAGGCGCTGCAGGCCGCGCGTGCATCGAATTTCGCATTGGCGACACTGCGTGAAGACCTCGTGAACTGGCGGGCAACGTTTCTGGGGATGCAATCGGCCAATAGCGGCCGCATCCGCACATTGCAAAGCCAGCTGGACGCGCTTGGCCCGGCCCCCGCCGAGGGAGAAAGCGAACCAGATCGGATCGCCACGGAACGCGCGCGCCTGAATGAACAACTGGCCGAACTGCGCGTTCCCGTGCAACTGGCCACCGAGGCACATACACGCGCCGACCGCCTGATTGCGGAAATCGACGCGCTTGTGCGCCAGCGGTGGACCGAAGACCTGATGACGCGGGTCACGTCGCCTCTCAACCCCGAAGTATGGCCACAGGCGGCGCAGGGGCTGCGCGATGCCACTCGGGCGCTGTACAACGAGGCCCGGAGCCAGTGGGCCAACCCCATCAGGCGTGATCAGTTCAACAACAATCTGCCGTTCACGATCGTGCTCGCCGTGGTCGGGCTGGTACTGACGCTGCGGGGGCGGATGTGGAGCGACTGGCTGTCCCAAAGGGTCAGCGCCCGCACACGGCGTGGACGCGGTGTTGTGGAATTCGTCCTGTCGCTTGGCAAGCTTGTCCTTCCGCTTGCCGGTATCTTCCTGTTGTCCATCTCGCTCAAGCTGACCGGGTTGTTCGGCCTGCGCGGTGAGAACATAATCGAGAACCTGCCCGCAATCGCGGTGAACATTATCGTCGCGCGCTGGCTGACTTCGCTGCTGTTCACCAATCGCGACGGCGGACGGGGCAACCCGCTCGAGATGTCCGACGAGGCGCTGAACATGGTGCGCTGGCTGTTCATCTCGCTGGCCTGGGTTCTTTCGGCTGGTGTGCTGGTCAAGCTTCTGTCCGACACTGCCGATATCGGCGACGCGGCGCGCTCGGTGCTGATGTTCCCCGTCGGTGCGATCGCAGCGGTCCTTTTGTGGCGGATCGGCAAGGCGTTGCGCCAGTACGACGTGCCCGAGAACGACGACCCGGGACAGGCGCGGCCCTACCGGTACTTCCTGGCTGCGCTTGTCGGGCGGGGGCTTTGGCTTGTCGGGATCGGTGCGCTTGTCCTGGGAATCATGGGATATGCGCGCGCGTTCGATCTGTTGATCTACGCCACGACCGGCACGCTGTTCCTTCTGGGGGCCGTGGCGCTGCTGCAGGGGCTGGTGATCGACATCTACTCGCTTGTCACCAAAAGCGAGGAAGGCGCACGCGAAGCCCTGGTTCCGGTTCTGATCGGGTTTTTCCTGACTTTCGCCGCGCTGCCGATCCTTGCGTTGATCTGGGGCGCGCGCGTCAGCGACCTGAGCGAGCTTTGGACGCGCTTCCGCGAAGGGTTCCAGATCGGATCGACGCGGATCTCGCCCACCGATTTCCTGACTTTTGTCGTGGTCTTCGCACTTGGGTATACCGCCACCCGGCTGCTGCAGGGCGCGTTGCGCACGACCGTCCTGCCGAAAACGCGACTGGATACCGGCGGGCAGACCGCGGTGGTGTCCGGGCTGGGCTATGTCGGCATATTCCTTGCCGCCCTGATCGCGATCACGACCGCAGGTATCGATCTTTCCGGCCTTGCCATCGTCGCCGGGGCCTTGTCGGTCGGTATCGGGTTCGGCCTTCAGAACATCGTTTCGAACTTTGTCTCGGGCATCATCCTGCTGATCGAGCGGCCCATCAGCCAGGGCGACTGGATCGAGGTCGGCGGGCAGATGGGATATGTGCGGAACATATCGGTCCGTTCGACGCGGATCGAAACCTTCGACCGGACCGATGTGATCATTCCCAACGCCGATCTTGTCAGTGGAACGGTCACCAACTACACGCGCGGCAACACCGTTGGCCGGGTAATCGTGCCGGTCGGTGTCGCCTACGGCACCGATACCAAGCGCGTCGAGAAGATTTTGCGCGAAGTCGCCGAGGCGCATCCCATGGTCCTTTTGCAGCCGCCGCCCAACGTGGTGTTCCAGGGCTTCGGGGCCGACAGTCTCGATTTCGAAATTCGTGCAATCCTGCGCGATGTGAACTGGGTCTTGTCGGTGAAATCCGAAATGAACCACGAAATCGCGCGCCGTTTTGCCGAGGAAGGCATAGAAATACCCTTTGCGCAGCGCGACATCTGGTTGCGTAACCCCGAGGTTCTGCCGGGCAACACCGCCCCGAAGAAGGCAGAAATCGCGGATCAACAACCCGAAACCGAGGCAACGCAAAAGACAACCGCCCAGACAGCGCATCTGGACGAGGACGACATGGACGGTGACGGCGGCGACGGAGATGGACGATGACCGACCCCTTGTTTCGAACGGACGCATACCTGCGTGAAACACCCGCGCAGGTCGTGGCAATCACGCCCGAAGGCGGGATCGTTCTGGACGGAACGATCTTTTACGCCACCGGTGGTGGTCAGCCCGGTGACAGCGGGCGCCTGTCCTGGGATGGCGGTGCGATCGACATCGCAACATCCGTGAAGACGGATGACGGCGCGATCGCGCTTGTCCCGTCCGAGCCCGGACCTCTGCCGGTTGTCGGCACCCAGGTGCTGCAGCAGCTCGACTGGGACAGGCGGTATAGGCACATGCGGATTCACACCGCCCTTCACCTGTTGTCGGTCGTCATCCCCCTTCCGGTTTCCGGCGGCGCAATCACTGCCGAAAAAGGTCGGCTCGACTTCGACATGCCCGAAGCGCCGGAAGACCGCGACGGGATCGAAACGCGCCTGAACGCGCTTGTCGCGCGCGATTTGCCGGTAACCGACGACTGGATCACCGACGACGAGCTGCGCGCCAATCCCGGTCTTGTCAAAACCATGTCGGTGATGCCGCCCATGGGGCAGGGGCGTGTCCGGCTTGTCAGGATCGGGCAGGGCGACGATCAGGTCGATCTGCAGCCCTGTGGCGGCACGCATGTCGCGCGCACGGGCGAGATCGGGCAATTGCGCCTGGGCAAGATCGAAAAGAAGGGCCGGCAGAACCGCCGCGTCGCGATTCACCTGGCCGACTGATCGGACGCTCGCGGTTCAACCGCTGCGCCTGGCCTGTTCGTCAGGGTCGGGCGCAAAGGCGGATGCCGGGCGCGTGGCGCTGTCTTCGGGTGTAGGCGCAGGAGGAATGTCGTCCTCGTCCTCGGGCAGCCCTTCCCGCGACAGAAGGATCGCGACCGGGCGCAGAGCGGGCACATGGCTGCACACGATCATGAGCCCCACCATGATCGGCACCGACAGGAACATGCCCGGAATGCCCCATACCGCGGCCCAGAATGCAAGGCTTATGATGATGCCGAAGGACGACAGCCGCAAAGCGCGCCCCATGAGCATCGGGTCGATCACGTTGCCGTTCACGAACTGGATTGCCCCGGCGATCAGGAAGATGGCCAGCGTCATCGTGGGGTCTGCGAATTGCACATACGCCACCAGAGCCAGCAGAACGGTCGCTACGATCGAGCCGATGTTCGGAATGTAGTTGAGGATGAAGGTGATCACCCCCATCGCCACAGCCAGCTCCAGCCCGAAGAATTGCGCCACGCCAAAGATCATGACGCCGGTGACGGCGCTGACCAGTGTCTTGACCAGCAGGTAGTAGTTCACCCGGTGAATGATCGAGCCGATGATGCGGCCCACGCGCTCGGCCTGGGCCGGGTCGCCGAAGAAATTGGTCAGCTTCGTCGAAAACCAGATCCGTTCGGCAAAAAGAAAGCCGACGAACAGGATCACCAGCACGGTGCCCTGCATCAGGTTGCCGGCCTGTCCGGCCAGCGAGCGCAGGTAGCCCGACACCTCGACCGTGCGCACCGAGTTGAACACCGCCTGCTCGACGTCTTCGCCCATCCAGGCGAACATCGCGGCCAGCGCCTCGGGCGCGCGGTCGGTATAGGTGAGGGTGGTGAACAGCACCGTGTTGACCTGCGTCAGAATGATCGAGGTCAGGGTCAGAAGGGCCGTCGATATCAGTACCAGCGCAACCACCGAAGCAAGCCAGTTCGGCACGCGGAACGGCCCGACACGTTGCCGCGCGATGAAGTTGATCGCATCCGATGTCAGCGCGAAGAGAACGATCGCTGTGGCCAGCGAAATCAGCAGAAACCGGGCCTGCACGAGCAGGAACAGCACCACCGCGAAAGCAATGATGACAAGCGCCCCGGACTGGAGCCTGTAGGGATCGGGCCGGCGGGCAGCGGGGCCTTGGGTTGTCGGTTGCGGCATGTCGTTGGCGGGGCGGTTCATTCCGGTCCTGTCATTCTGCGTGTGCAAACTAGTATGTGTGATGCGATGACAAGAGGCAACGATCAGTCATCAATGCAAGATCGGTCTTGTGTTCCGCCCACGGCTGTGGCTAGAACACGCCGCACGGAGAGGTGGCCGAGTGGTCGAAGGCGCACGCCTGGAACGCGTGTAGGCGGGAAACCGTCTCCAGGGTTCGAATCCCTGTCTCTCCGCCACCGACATTCGTCTCGCATTCCGGTGTCCATATCGCGCCTAATTCCCGCGAAATTCCCGACGCTTACGTCGCTCTGCGACGTTCAGAGACGCATAACTTTGCATTCCATTGCGTGAAATTCCCAGAAGTCTCAGTGTGCCGGAATGGTGGGTCCGCTTTTTCGCGTGTTTCCCTGTTATGGCTCGATTTACAGGGAACTGCGGATGTTTTCAGGCAATGGCGGAATCTTGATATGCAATTATGCTTAGGAAAACAATGGTTTGTAATCTGATTTCCCTAAAGGTAGGAACAGGGAATTTTATTCTTGGAACAGGGAATAGTCTGGGCGCAACAGGGAGCGCTTCATCCCGAACAGGGAGTGATGATCAGCCTTCGAAGCCGAGGAGCCTTTCCTGCTCGCCCCAGTCCAGGGGCAGGTTCGTCTTTAAAAGACGTCGGACCGTGAGACCGTCCGGCTGGGAACCGTCAATGATCGCCGCCTGAATTTTGGGCGAAAGACCTGACAAAGCGATGATCCTGGCCAGATAGCGCTCTGTCCGATTCACGTCTGAGGCGAGGCGCTTCAGTGCGGTTCCGGATTTGATGGCATCCGCCCAGCAATGCGCATTGCGCAGCGCGCGGAGCAATGCAACGTCCGGCACCGGCTTCTGTGTGCCCGCCACGATCTTTATCTCGACACCGCGCCGCCGATGCGTGAACGGGTTATTGAACCGGAGAACCTCCGCGTTCAGGGTATCGATTGCAAGACCGAGACCCGCGGCGAGGGCCCGAGAGGAAAGCTGGACGTCGATACGACCATTGCCCAGTGTTGCAGTTTCGATCAGCGCAGCCGCCTCCCGGATGCCTGCGTCGCGAACGTGCCGCGCAAGTTCGATGGTTCGATCCACGATGGCGCCCGACAGGCTGACATCACATTCCTTGAGAAGCGCGTGGCGATTGGCACAATTGTCAAGGTGATCGGCAACGAGCGTGGCCATGGCGGCCTCGACGCCAGGGGCCGGCAGGCGCCATCCGGTCGGATCGGTTCCGCCGGATACCAGCCGGTTGGAGATGTAATAGCGCAGGATCTTGCTACCCTTCTTCGTATGGGTCGGCGTGAGGAGATCACCAGTCTCGTCCCGGATTTTGCCTTTCAGGGGAGCGGTATCAGGACACGGCTGTCCGGCAGTTGCACCACGGCGGCGCGCGCTGGCAGCCTGTAGCGCGCATTGTACGTCCTCCCACAGATCTGCGTCGATAATGGCGGGGTGCTTTCCGGCAAAGCTTTGATCTTTGTGACGGATCAATCCGCGATAGACGGGGTTCGTCAGGACCTTGTGGATCTGTCCCCGGCTCAGGCGGCCACCACCCTGTTCGCGGCCGCTCGCAAAGACATGATACTTTGAGCGCAGACCCAGCGCCTCTGCGTGGTGCGTGACAGCATTGAGACAGCGGTGCTCGGCGTAGAGGGTGAAGAGTTGCCGGACGACCGCGGCTTCGACCGCGTTCACAACCAGCTCCCGCCGGGTCCGGTCGGGATGCGGATCATACCCGAGCGGAGGGACGCCTCCCATCCAGAGCCCTTTTTTCTTCGAGGCGGCGATCTTGTCGCGGATGCGTTCGGCGGTGACCTCGCGTTCGAACTGGGCAAAGGAGAGCAGCACGTTGAGGGTGAGGCGTCCCATCGAAGAGGAGGTGTTGAAGGCCTGCGTGACAGAAACGAAAGAGCACCCCACCTGTTCCAGCCGTTCCACCAGCTTGGCAAAGTCCGCCAGCGACCGTGTGAGCCGGTCGATCTTGTAGACCACGATCATGTCGATGCGCCCGGCGTCGATCTCATCCATAAGCCGCTGCAGGGCAGGGCGCTCGAGCGTGCCCCCGGACAGCCCGCCATCGTCATAGCGCCCAGGCACAAGCTTCCAGCCTTCATGTCGCTGGCTGGCGATATAGGCGGCACAGGCCTCGTATTGCGCGTCGAGCGAGTTGAAATCCTGGTCGAGCCCTTCGTCGGAAGACTTGCGGGTGTAGATTGCACAGCGGATCTTCGGACGCTGGCTCATTGTGAGGTTTTCCTGCCCAGCCCGAAGAAGCGTGGGCCCGACCAGTGTGCCCCTGTGATCTCACGCGCGATCACCGACAGTGAGCGCCAGTTCTGTCCGTTCCATTCGAAGCCGGTGTCGGTCACCTCGACCACATGGGTGACACCATTCCATTCACGCAGAAGGCGGCTGCCTGGCTCGAGACCAGGGCGCCTTGCGCGTTGTGGAGCGGTCTCGTCCTGCTTCAACGTCTTTCGAATGCGAGGAGACAGGCCTCCTGACATGCGTGTCTGGATCTCCGTGGCGAGAAACCGCCGCAGGAACGGCTTGCTCAGGCCTTTGGGCACCGGCTTTCGGACAATATCCGTCCAGGCCGCGATCAACGCGGCCCGGTCCATGTGCTCGAGATCGCTGACCCGGATCATGCTGCATCCTCAGGTCCAGCGGTGATGCGGTAAACCGGGTCGCCCCCTTCTTTCCGGGCGGCTTCGCGATCTATGGTGAAGCCTGCCTTGCGCAACCCGCTCAGGGCGGCCCGAGCCGAATGCGGTTGCCAGCCCGTGGCGGCGCAGATCGTGTCGAGGCTGGCCCCGGCCGGGCGCTTGAGCATTGCCTGCACCGTTCCGATCTTGCTCTGTTTCTGTTTGGACATTGTGTGTCTCCTCGGAGTGTTCGGACCGGCAGGATGCCGGCCCCTGTACCGAGGAAGGCCCGATCTCCTGCGGGCGTAGTGACAGTGATGCGTGGTTCGGGCGAGTAGTCCAGTCCTGTCTGGCGGCCAGGCGAAGGGGTTTGCACGGGCCCTTGGGCAGGGGGATGCTGAACCTGCTTTTATGTCCCCTTCTCCCATGAGAAAGGGCTGTGTCTTGTGCGTCCGGCGCGGCCCGTTTGCGTTGATGGGACAGCGGGTGTCGGCAGACCCTTGCGCGGGAGGCGCGACCTGTCGGTACCACACCCATGATGGTCTTGTCAGAGGAACTTGGCTTGAGCCGGGCAGGGGGCTTGCTTAGCCTCTGGTCATGACCAAAAGCTCACCTTTCAAGTACTTCAAAACCAGCCCTGAGGCTTTGTCAGAGGAACTTGGCTTGAGGCGGGCAGGGGGCTTGCGTAGCCTCTGGCCATGACCAAAAGCTCTCCTTTCAAGTACTTTAAAACCAGCCCTGAGATCATCCGCCTGGCGGTGATGCTCTATGTGCGTTTCCCGTTGTCACTCCGCAATGTCGAGGACCTGCTGCACGAGCGAGGCATCGACGTCAGCCACGAGACCATCCGGTTCTGGTGGAACCGGTTTGGCCCGATGTTTGCATCTGAGATCCGTCGGCGGCGTGTGCAGCAGCTGCGTGC
>NZ_FNEB01000024.1 GCF_900100005.1 Lutimaribacter saemankumensis | reverse complement strand
GTCAGATTAACTTAGCTTGAGGCGGGCAGGGGGCTTTCGTAGCCCCTCAAGATGTCCAAACGCTCGCCTTTCAAGTATTTCAAAACCAGCCCCGAGATCATTCGCCTGGCGGTAATGCTCTATGTCCGGTTCCCGCTATCGCTCAGAAACGTAGAAGACCTGCTGCGCGAACGCGGCATTGATGTCAGCCATGACACCATCCGGTTCTGGTGGAACAGGTTCGGGTCGATGTTTATGTCTGAGATCCGCGGGCGACGTGTTCAGCAACTGCGTGCCTTTTCGCGATGGCAATGGGTGGCATGTCGACGAGGTCTTCGTGAAGATCAACGGCGAGCGGCACGACCTCTGGCGAGCTGTCGATCATGAAGGCGAGGTGCTTGAGAGCGTCGTCACTAAGCGAAGAAACAAAAGCGCCGCTGCGCGACATGGGGTGCGAGGATCGGCAAGCTTGCGGTCGTTGGCTGAACAACCGCGTTGAGAATTCACACCTTCCATTCCGACGACGAGAGCGCGCGATGCAGCGCTTTCGGCGAATGCGAAGTTTGCAGAAATTCGTCGCCGACCATTCCTCCGTCTTCAACCACTTCAACCAGGATCGCAGCCTCTCCAAACGGGGCCACTCCAAACAGAACCGAACCGCTGCTCTGGCCGAGTGGCGCGATCTCTGCGCGGCAAAAGCGGCAGCCTCACTGTCCTTGCAGAGACGAGTTCGAATTAGACTGACAGCACCGTTCAGATTGGCAAACGTCGACCTCTTAGGGCCAACACGTACTACTCTGTTTCCGATCACCAAGGATATACAGCGGCCGCGCCTTGCACAAAAGGCAGCAAAACGACGGCTGGGTCAGTGAGAAACCCCTGATTTACGGAGCGCAGCCGTGATCTCGCGTCTGAAATTCTGATCTACAAATGGGAACGCCCGGAAGAAGCGTTCAACAGAGGTTCCAGGCCGTCTTCGCAATGCGTGGTCCGCCCAAAAAGTAGCCTGTTCTTTTCCACCGTTCATCTGGTGCGATGCGGCCGCAATCAATGCGATCAAGTAGTGGGCGCCAGGTGCCCGTGCCGCGCGCTCGCTCCAGACTGCGGCTCGCTTTGTATCGCCGTTGACTAGATAGGCCAGCGCCCGCGTCGCCTGCATCGCGTAAAGAAATGGATCCAGCGGGCTCAAGTCGATCGCTGTCTCGACGTGCCTTAATGCATCGCACCCTCGGCCAGCGATGGCGTCGGTCCAGCCGCGTGCGTAGTGACCTTGAGCGAAATTCGGACTGAGATTGACCGTTCGATCTAACCAACCGAGTCCGGCCTCCGGCACGCCCTCTAACCAATGCGCTCGCGCAAGATTGAAGCACCCCATGGGGTCAAGCGGATCGAGTTCCACACTTCGTTCCGCGAACTGGCGTGCCTCTTGCACATCGGCCTCTCGATTCTGCGAGTAGTTTAGAAAAGCACACTGGAAACTAGTGAAGGATCGCGCAGCGTAGGCGCGAGAGAAGTCTGGATCCTGCTCGATTGCCTTGTCGAACCATGCTGCTGCGGCCATGTTGTCAGCTTTGTTGAAGCGATACATATGCTGGAGTCCGACATGGTAGCGCGCCCAGACATCGAGGCTTTGCGGCGAGCGCAAGCGCGCTGCTTCAGCCTCCTGCATTGGGATGTGCAATTCCAAAGCGCTTACAACGCTTGCCACGATCTCCGACCTAATATTGTGAACATAATCCAGTATTCCTTGGAAACGCTCACCCCAGACAACACTCATGGTCCGCACATCAGTCAATTCTACGGAAACGGCGAGATTTGTTCCAAACATCTCCACTATTCCGCTGAGGCAATAACGTGCCCCGAGGGTCGAGCCGACGGCCGCCAGATCGGAATAGCGATCTCGAAAGCGAAATGTCGACCCACGCGCGAACACCTTCAGCCAGCGCAGTCTAGAAAGTGACGCGATCAATTCGGCGGGAATAGCATCGGCTATTGCAGTGTGGCCGCCGGTTTGACCCAAGAACCGGAATGGTAGGATTGCCAAAGATGGACGGCCAGAAGCTCGGTCGGCTTCCGCCTTTTCCAGAGATGCCGCGGGTTCTCCCGGAGCGACACCTAACAAGGCCACGGGCTCAATAAAGCGGAATCCGCGCCCACGCAGGGTTCTTACCATGCCTTGAGTTTCACCGTCGTCTCCCAACGCGCGCCTCACGGATTTCAACGCTGTTGAAATCGCCGCATCGGTGACAAAGCGACCACTCCACGCCTTTTCGATCGCTTCGTCTTTGGTGATTACACGGTCACTGTTCTCAACAAGGAGGCACAGCAGCGAAAAGGCGCGCGGTTCAAGAAATACTTCTTCGTCGCCTTTATGAAGCTCGCCGCTAATCGTATTCAATTCGAAGTCTTTGAATCGGAAAAGCATGCTCCATCGTATCAAATCCTCAAGAAACAACCATAGAATCCTCAGCTTCACCCCAAGCAACATGGTGCTGTGTATGGGATGCTTGAGAACGGTCCGGAGATTTCGGCCCGAAATTATGGGAAGAGGAGAGGCACAATGCCACTAGTAGACATTCAGCTGATCGAGGACGTTTTCACCCCCGAGCAGAAGAAGGAAATGATCGAGAAGATTACCGATGTGATGGTCGGCATCGAAGGTGAGGCGATGCGCCAGGTGACCTGGGTCAGGGTACAGGAGTTCGCGTCAGGTGCATGGGCCATAGGGGGTAAGCCCCTTTCGACGGCCGACGTAAAGGCCCTGGCCGCAGAATAGGTTGGCGAGCGTCATGGCGCCCGATGCGTCGGGCGCCATGACGTTGCTTGTATCAGGAATGCGAAAGATGTGCCATGCTCAGCGCACAGGCCAACGGGAGATCAAGGTATGAGCTTACGGAACACGACGGGAAGAGGTTTGCTTTACGAAAATGTGCTCGACACGGTAGGGAATACACCCACCATCCGCATCAATCGCATCGCACCCGATCATGTCTCGGTCTTCGTCAAGGCTGAGGCCTTTAATCCCGGAGGATCAATCAAGGACCGGCTTGCACTCAACATCATTGAGGCAGCCGAGCGTGAAGGCCGCTTGAAGCCAGGACAAACTGTGGTTGAGGCAACATCAGGAAATACTGGTATTGGACTTGCCATGGTTTGTGCCGCAAAGGGTTACCCGCTTGTGGTCACAATGGCTGACAGTTTTTCCGTTGAAAGACGAAAATTGATGCGTTTTTTAGGCGCGAAGGTCGTGCTGACCCCAAGGGCGCAAAAAGGCTTCGGTATGTACATCAAGGCCAAGGAACTTGCTGAAGCAAACGGCTGGTTCCTCGCCAGCCAGTTCGAGACCAAGGATAATGCCGATATCCATGAAGCGACAACGGCACGAGAGATTCTAAGCGATTTCGATGGAAAGCGGCTCGATTACTGGGTCACCGGGTACGGCACTGGCGGGACGGTTTCAGGCGTGGCTCGAGCGCTGAGAGCAGAGCGGCCGGAGACAAAGATCATCCTGACGGAACCGTCCAACGCAGCCATCGTATCGTCGGGCTATGTCAACAAGCGAAACGAGGCGCATCAACCAATCGAAAGCCACCCGAACTTCGAGCCGCATCCGATTCAGGGATGGACGCCGGACTTCATACCTTGGGTGTTACAGGAAGCGATCGACAAGTCCTACTACGACGACCTTATCCCTATCCCCGGGTCCGAGGGCATCGCATGGTCTCGGCGCCTTGCCGCAGAGGAAGGCATTTTTACGGGCATTTCCGGAGGCTCGACCTTCGCGGTCGCAATGCGTCTGGCGGAGAAAGCCGAGGAAGGCACGGTGATATTGGTGATGCTGCCAGATACCGGCGAGCGTTATCTCTCCACGCCCCTTTTTGACGGGATCGAAGAGGAAATGACGAAGGACGAGCAGGTGCTCTCGGCTTCGACGCCATCGGCACAATTGATTTCCGAATAGCCATGCCGCAGAAACCAAGCGCTTAGTTTTAGGTTGCTCTACAAGAATTTATTCAAACGCTTGCTCGGGCCGCATTGCGGTCATCGGCGCATGCTGCAGCTAATGAAGGCATCGAGCCCAGAGCGGACAGTGCTGGAAAGCCTCGATACTTGCTTTGCAGTAATTAAGCCCCTCGGTTTTTCTTTCGGCTCTGTGCCTGAAGAGCAGATGCGGGAGCCAAGAAGATCATGATCTTCCAGGCGTTGAAGCCTCGTTCGAACTCTGCCGCGGCGTCTCCTATGCCGATCAACCCCGCAATCTGAGCCCCCAGCCAAAAAAAACAACGTGCCTGAAACAAGAGCGCAGACCACGATCAACTCTGGTAACAGCGTGCATTTACAATCTGCAGAGACTTTGCTTTGTGATGCAGAAAGCTGCTGCACTCCCTTGTCCGAACACAAGAGCCGCGGAATAAGTTGTGCCGGGCGGATGCCGCGGTCTAGGCTCGGACCATCCAGGGCTCATCGGGCCGTCAAAGCGGTGGACAAGCAACCATGACCAGAACCGTGACAGGTGGACAGGCCATCGTCGATGCGATTTCAGCGCATAATGTGGATACGGTTTTTGCGCTGCCGGGCGTTCAGACTTACCCTTTGATGGACGCGCTCAAGAAGGCCGAGAATTCGATACGGGTCATCGGCCCAAGGCATGAACAGGCCGCGGCCTACATGGCCATGGGCTATGCAAGGGCGACGGGGCGGCCCGGGGTGTTTTCGGTCGTGCCGGGGCCGGGTGTTTTGAACACCGGGGCCGCGCTGTGTACCGCTGTCGCGGTAAACGCGCCGCTGTTGCTGCTGACAGGCGAGGTGCCGTCGCCGTTCCTTGGGCAGGGGCGCGGCCACCTGCATGAAATTCCCGACCAGCGGGCGACGCTGGCCTCGTTCATAAAATGGGCCGAGCGCATTCCCAACGCGACGGCCGCCCGCCCGCTTGTGGACGAAGCGTTCCAGCGGATGCAGGCAGGGCGGCCCGGACCGGTGGCTCTGGAAATGTGCTGGGATACGATGGCGCAAACCGCCCCGGTCGTGGATCGCGTGGCGCCTGCACTGTCGTGCGATGCCCCGGCTGACCCCTCGATGATTGACAGGGCCGTCGATCTGCTCAGGGACGCCAAACGCCCGATGATCATGGTCGGTTCGGGCGCGCAGCATGCCGGGGCCGAAGTGCGCGCGCTGGCCGAGATGCTCGACGCGCCCGTCACCGCGTTTCGCGGCGGGCGTGGCATCTTACCGGCCGATCACCCGCTCTGCGTCAATTCGGTTGAGGCTTACGAGTTGTGGCGCGACACCGATCTATTGATCGGCATCGGATCGAGATGCGAATTGCAGGCGATGCGCTGGCGCGGGATGATGGATGCATCCGACCGGCTTGCCCCGCCGCGCAAGCTGATCCGCATCGAAATCGAACCCGAAGAACTGCTGAGGCTGAAACCCGATGTCGGCATCGTCTGCGACGCTGCCACCGGGGCAGGCGTGCTCGGGGATGCCCTGTCGCGCGAAGGCATCTCGAAAACCGGCAATCGGCAGCGGATCGCACGGGCGCGCGAAAAGGGGGCCGAGCTGGTAAACGGGGTGCAGCCGCAGGTTTCCTATCTCGAAGTCATCCGGCAGGCCCTGCCGCGCGACGGCATCCTTGTAAAGGACATGTGCCAGGCTGGCTATGCGTCCTATTTCGCGTGGCCGGTTTACGAACCGCGCACCTACATCACCTCCGGCTACCAGGGAAACCTGGGCTATGCCTATCCGACCGCGCTGGGTGCAAAGGTCGGCCGCCCGGACAGGCCGGTGGTCGCGATCCTCGGGGATGGCGGCTTGATGTTCGCAGCGGCCGAGCTTTCGACGGCGGCCCAGCACGGCATTGGCGTGGTCGCGATCGTGTTCAACAATCGGGCCTACGGCAATGTCAGGCGCGATCAGATCACAAATTTTTCTGGCAGGACGGTCGCCAGCGACTTGCCCGGCGTCGATTACGTGAAACTGGCCGAGGCCAATGGCGTAAAGGGATACCTGGCCAGCTCGCCTTCGGAACTGGCGCCGCTACTGGAACAGGCAATCGCGGCGGATGTGCCGGCCCTGATCGAGGTCCGCGTCGACCCAGACGAAGAAGTAAGCCCCTGGCCGCTGATCGTGCGCCCCGATGTTCCCTATTCCGGCGACTAGCGTTGGCCGCGGAAAGCGCCGGTCGACCGTTTCATGCGCTGCCGTCTGATTGAACTGCGTGAACTGGCATGCAAGATGGAATGATCTTGCAAGGAAGCATGCCGATGACCGAGATCCCAAAACTGTTCCAACCCCTCAGGATACGGGGCGTCGAAACCCGCAACCGCGTCGTCATCTCGCCTATGTGCCAATACTCGGCACATGAAGGGCACATGGATGACTGGCATCTTGTGCAACTGGGCCGCTTCGCGATTGGGGGCGCCGGCATCGTGTTTACCGAGGCGACCGCCGTGCAAAAGGCTGGTCGCATCACGCACGGGTGCCCCGGGCTTTGGGCTGATAGCCAGATTCCGGGTCACGCACGGATTGCCCAATTCGCGCTGCGGAACGGTGCCATTCCGGCGCTCCAGCTAGGGCATGCGGGACGTAAGGCAGGGATGCAGCGGCCGTGGTTCGGCAATGGCCCGCTGAACGACGCGGATATCGCCCGCGGCGACATGCCCTGGGCGCCGGTCGGGCCGAGCGCGATGCCGGTTGCCGATGGCTGGCCCGTTCCGCATGAGCTGTCGGTGTCCGAGATCAAGGCCCTGATCGACGACTACGTGTCCGCGACGCACCGCGCGCGCGAGGCCGGCTACAGGATCGTCGAAATTCACGGCGCCCACGGTTACTTGCTGCACAGCTTTCTGTCGCCGCTCTCGAACAGGCGCAAGGACGCCTATGGCGGGGATTTGACCGGGCGCATGCGGCTTGCCCTCGAAATCGCCGAAGCGGTGCGCGGCGCCTGGCCGGAAGACCTGCCCTTGTTCTTTCGCACCTCGGCGGTCGACGGGTCGCCCGACGGGTGGCGCCTCGAGGACACTGTTGTGCTGGCGCGTGCGCTCAAGGACATTGGCGTCGACGTGATGGATTGTTCCTCAAGCGGCATCGCCGGGGCCGCAACGGCTAGTGGCTCGCAAAAGCGGCAGCCGGGGTTCCAGGTTCCCTATGCTGATCGCGTCCGGAGCGAAGTCGGCATGGCAACGATGGCCGTGGGCCTGATCACGCACCCTGTGCAGGCCGAAAGCATTCTTGCTGACGGGTCTGCGGATCTTATCGCCATCGCGCGCGAGGCGCTGGTCGATCCGCAATGGGCGCTGCATGCCGCCAGAGATCTGGGCCACGACACGGACTTCGCGGAATGGCCCGTACAATCGGGCTGGTGGCTCGCCAGCCGTCAAAGGACATCGGATTTCTATAAGCCCTGAAGTCGTGAACTTCTCGTTGGTGAGCGCCTTCTGGTTCACAAAAAAGGAGCTTTCGGAGGGGCTGCATATCTTACCTTGCCGATGAACCGTTTTGGTTATGCACAGGCGCGGAGCAAGATACTGAAGTCGCTAGCCGTGTAGCCCGGGATGATAACGCATGGTGCTAGGTCAATGCTTCGCTATGTGGGATGTCGCATGCCACCCGTTCGGGGCTCAGGCAAGGTAGGAAGCTGTATTGGTTACAGTCGCGTAGCTGCCGTTCAGCGCCCCCATTATTGTGGCGTGAACAAATTCTGCCGGCACTGTAACGTTGCCGAAAGAGGTTTCCTTCGCACCGCAAGCATCTTCTATGACGGTCACATCGAACCCGAGGTCGCGTGCCGCACGTGCCGTCGCGTCGATACACATCTGTGACATCGCTCCGCAAATCGTGACGCTGGTTACCCCCGCATCGCGAAGAAGAGCTTCCAACCCGGTATCGTGAAAACTGTTGGGCCTGTGTTTCAGAACTGTAGTTTCATCACCTTGCGGTGAGACTGTATCATTGATCCTTGCACCATCCGTACCTGCGACGAAGAACGGCCCACCTTGCGGCATTTCGTGGTGCACATGGACAATCACATCCTTTTTCGCCCGGGCTGCCTTCAAGAGTCGTGCTGCATTGCCAGCAGCCTCTGCCATATTGGCAACGGGCCATTTTCCACCTTCGAAATAATCATTCTGGATATCCACAAGAATAAGAGCAGTCTTCATGCTTCGGCCTCTTTTCCGGCAGGTTACGTTCTGTAAGCACCGCATGATGTGGCGAAGTTGCCTGCAGTCAAGCCTCACTCGGCAAAACAAAAACTGCTGACAGAAGGGTGAGCAACTTAGAAAGCCCTAACGCTGTGAGTTGCGTTTGAGCGTGGCCCACACCTGCCGATGAGCGGAATGTACGTCGGAGCGCCGCCAAGATGCGGGCACCGTCGGGCATTAGCGTTGAGAGCGGCTGTTTACAGATGAGACAGCCGCTCCTGACCACCGTTCGAG
>NZ_FNEB01000023.1 GCF_900100005.1 Lutimaribacter saemankumensis | reverse complement strand
ATCTTCTATAGCCTGCGTGAGGCTCAAATCCTGATCGAGCAATGGAGGAAACACTACAACACCAAGAGGCCACACAGTGCATTGGGCTATCGGCCACCGGCTCCCGAAACCATCATCCCAATGGAAACCAGCCCAATCATGCACTAACAATTACCTTGGACCAATCAGATCGGGCTGCTCAGTTGTTCTTTATGTTTTCCGAACGCTGGTCGGCGCCGATATCCCGATGAACGAAGGCTGCCTGAAGCCTATCGAAATCCACGCGCCGAACGGCTCGATGATCAACCCGAACTATCCGGCAGCGGTGATTTCGGGGAACACCGAGGTCAGCCAGGCAATCGCCGATACGCTTTACGGTGCTCTGGGTGTCATCGCGGGCAGCCAGGGGACGATGACCAACTTCGTCTATGGCAACGCGCGTATCCAGAACTACGAGACAATCTGCGGCGGTACAGGCGCCGGCGAAGGCTTTGACGGTGCAAGCGCGGTTCACAGCCACATGACAAACACGCGAATGACCGATCCTGAAGTTCTGGAAACCCGCTTCCCGGTCCGGGTCGAGGAATTTTCGATCCGCAAGGGGTCGGGCGGCCACGGCAAATGGAGCGGCGGTAACGGGATCACGCGGCGACTGCGTTTCCTCGAAGAAATGACTGCCACTGTTCTGTCTTCTCATCGGCAAGTGCCGCCGCATGGCGCGGCCGGCGGTGACGCAGGTCAATCCGGCGAGAACCACGTCGAGCGGGCCGATGGTACGGTCGTGCGGCTCAAGGGCAACGACGAGGCCCTGATGGCGCCTGGCGACATCTTCGTGATGAATACGCCCGGCGGCGGCGGCTATGGCAAGGACGAAACGAAATGAGCAGCTTTCTGTCCGATGTGGACGCCATGTTCGAGTCGGTGGCGTCCTCAATCGACCTGCCCGAAGGGCTGGCCGAAAAAATCCGTGTGTGCAACGCCACCTATGTCACACGCTTCGGTGTGCGGCTGCGGGGCCGGATGCACACGTTCACCGGCTGGCGCGCGGTGCATTCCACGCATAACAACCCGGCGAAGGGCGGCATCCGGTATTCTCCTGATGCCGACCAGGACGAAGTCGAGGCGCTGGCCGCGCTCATGACCTACAAATGCGCGCTTCTGGGTCTGCCGTTCGGTGGATCCAAAGGCGCGTTGATGATCGACCCGCGCGAGTGGGAGGAACACGAACTTGAAAAGATCACACGCCGTTTCGCACAGGAATTGATCCGGCATGGCTTCCTCAGCTCGGGCATGAACGTTCCCGCGCCCGATATGGGCACCAACGAGCAAACCATGATGTGGATTGCCGATGAATATCGCCGACTCAAACCGGACGACATCAACGGCATGGCTTGCGTCACCGGAAAGCCCCTTGGCGGAAACGGTATCGAAGGCCGCACCGAGGCAACTGGACGGGGTGTGCAATTCGCCGTTCAGGCATTCTTTGAAACGCCGACCGATGCAGCCAAGGCCGGGTTTACCGGGAACGGTCTGAGCGGAAAAACCATCGTCGTCCAGGGGTTGGGAAATGTCGGCTACCATGCCGCAAAATTCCTGAGCACCGAAGATGGATGCAAGATCGTGGCCGTTATCGAAAGGGACGGCGTGGTTCGCAACTCCAGCGGGCTCGACATAGAAGCGCTCAAGGTGCATGTGACCGAAACAGGCGGCGTTCAAGGTTTCGCCGGCGGTACATACGACCGGGACGGAGCCGCGGCGCTGGAGGATGAGTGCGACATCCTCATCCCTGCGGCAATGGAACGGGTAATCCACAGCGGTAACGCTGAAGCGATCAAGGCGCGGCTGCTGGTCGAGGCGGCCAATGGCCCCACTACATTCGAGGCCGACAAGAAGCTGCGGGACCGGGGCGTGGTAATCATCCCCGATCTCTATGCAAATGCCGGCGGCGTGGCCGTCAGCTATTTCGAGTGGGTCAAGAACCTGACCCATATTCCCTTCGGTCTGATGGAACGCCGCTACGACGAAAAGGGGCACCGCACACTGGCAAGATCATTGGAAATGATGACGGGCCGGGCATTTCCAAAGGAAACCGAGGCGGAGTTCTTTCAGGGCCGCCGCGAAATCGATCTGGTGCGCTCGGGTCTCGATGACATGATGCGCTCAACCTATGCCGAACTGTCGCGCCGTTGGAACGATCCATCCGATCCGGCGATTGATCTACGGTCGGCAGCCTACTCCCTTTCAATAAATCGGATCGCTGAGGCCTATAAGGCCATCGGCATCTGATTTGGTGAAGGAGGTTTCACTCCCAATCTCCTTCACTCAGGCGGCGCCCATCCTGGCGCCGCCTGGCCTTTTCAGGGCCGCGAAATTCTCCGAACGCCGTCGTGCATCGCGACCTCGGATTCAGGCGGTTCGCGCTATCGCCGATTTTTTTTGGCAGGGCGCTCTGCTTTGGCGTTGTTCGCAGCAGGAAATGCCCCCCGTCGCCAGTCAACTCACGAACGCCTTTTCCACGACATAGTCGCCCGGCTTGGCATTGGCCCCCTCCTTGAAGCCACGAGCTTCGAGGATCTCCTTAATGTCGGTATTCAGACCGATGGAACCGCAGATCATGACGCGGTCGGTTGAGGGTGTCAGATCAGGAAGGCCCAACCGCGCCGCAAGGCGACCATCCGCAATCCAATCTGTTATACGCCCCATTTGGGCGCTTTGCGCCCGAGTAGTCGTAGGAAAGTACCGCAGTTTGCGCACATGCGCGCCAACAAGTGGATCTTCGGGGAGCGCAGCCACGAGCCTTTCTCCATAGGTCAATTCCTCGGGCGTGCGGCAACTATGCGTGAGGATAACATCCTCAAAACGCTCGTATGTTTCAGGGTCACGCAGGAGAGAGGCGAAAGGGGCGATTCCGGTACCCGTTGCGATAAGGTAAAGCCGTTTTCCAGGTCGCAACGCGCCGTGCACCAGTGTGCCAACGGGTTTGGGGCGCAGGATTACCTGATCGCCAGGCTGGATATGCTGCAGGCGGGAGGTCAACGGGCCGTCCGGCACTTTGATCGAATAGAACTCCAATTCCTCGTCCCAGGAAGGCGAGGCAATCGAATAGGCGCGCAAAAGCGGACGGCCATTGTCACCCGGCAGACCGATCATGACGAATTCACCAGACCGGAACCGCAAGGATCGGGGCCGCGTGAGGCGAAAGGAAAAAAGCCTTTCAGTAAAGTGGGTGATCCGGGTGACGACTTGCGCGTCAGGCAACTGTACCGGCGCGTTCATGGGCGGGCATCCCGATTGGTGATACGGGTCTGGTAGCTCTGATCAAACGGGACCGCACGCCATTGCGCTTCGGGGTTGCGCTGTGCTTGTTCGCCGCTGATTTCCACATCGTCAAAGCCGCATCGCAGCGCCGCGCGGAACTGATCCACCAACACATGGCCACGCGCCCGCAGGTACCCCGAGAACCCCAATTCTCTCAAAGACCTTGCTATGGAAAAACCGCGCCCATCCGCGCTTTTGGGAAATGGGACGACGATAAGGTTGAGCGTATCGAAATGTCCGGCGACTTCCGATATCTCGTCTTCCAGCGACATAAGAAGCGCGCCGGTTCCTTGGTATTCTGCCAAAGAGACCAGCGGTGCGTCCGCGAATTTATCGGGGGTGAACCCGGCGCTTGTGACGATCTGTGTCATCCTGCTCTCTCTACTTTTCCATCAGGTCCAAAATGGATACCGCACTCCTGCCGGGCTTCGCCGCGCCAGCGGCCCGCGCGGGACTCTTCCCCATCGGCCACGCGGCTTGTGCAGGGGGCACAGCCGATCAAAGGGAAACCCTGCGCGACAAGAGGATGACGTGGCAGAGCGTAAGTTTCGAAATAGGCCGCAATCTGCTGTGCAGTCCAATCTGCAAGCGGATTGATCTTGAGACGCATTCCATCGTGCTCGAACCGAGCCATCGCCGCGCGTTGCCCGGTCTGGAACCGTTTTCGCCCGGTAATTACGGCATCGAACCCCTTGAGCGCGGCTTGAAGCGGCGCAACTTTGCGCAGGGCGCAGCAGGCTGTGCTGTCGCGTCGATGAAGACTGCGATCGGGGTCTGCTCGTTCGTCGGGTGTGATACGCCGCACTTGACGCAAGCCCAGATGCGCCGAAAGCTCCTGTTGATAAGCCAGTGTTTCGGGAAAGAGCAGGCGTGTATCAAGCAAGAGTACAGGCACGCTCGGGTCGATGCGAGAAAGCATATGCAACAGCACGGCCGCCTCGGCACCGAAAGAGGACACCAGCGCGATACGGCCTTCGTAGCGGTCCAGCGCCACCGCGAGCGCAGCTTCGGCCGGAGCTGCGCCGAAGCGGGCATTGAGTCTGCGCGCCGTGATATCTTCAGGCGGCTGCATCTCGTACCTCGTAAAGTGCAGCCCGGAACGGAGCGATCCCAAGCCGGCGATAGGCGGCAAGAAAGGTTTCTTCCGGGCCATGGCGCAAAGCGAGGTATGCCTTGATCAAGCGTTCCACAGCGGGCACGACTTCGTCATAGGCAAATCCCGGACCCGTACGGGTGCCGATGGTGGCCTCCTCTGTTCCGTCGCCACCAAGGGTAAGTTGATAGCTTTCCACCCCGGCGCGATCGAGCCCGAGAATACCGATATGGCCCACGTGATGATGTCCGCACGCATTTATGCAGCCCGAGATCTTGATCTTTAACGGGCCAATATCGTGCTGCGCATCGAGATCGGCGAAAGTCTCGCCTATCTGCTGTGCGATCGGGATCGACCGGGCAGTGGCCAGGGCGCAGTAATCCATTCCAGGGCACGCAATGATATCTGAAATCAATCCGACATTGGCCGTTGCGAGCCCGGCAAGCTGCAGCTTTTCATATACCGCGGGCAGGTCGTTGCGATGCACATGCGGCAGGATCACGTTCTGCTCATGGCTGATGCGCAACTCGTCATAGCCAAATCGTTCTGCCAGATCGCCCAGCACCAACAACTGTCCAGAGGTCACGTCACCAGGCGTCGCGCCAGTGGCCTTTGTCGAGATCGTCACACTCACATGGTCGGCACGCTTGTGCGGTGTCACGTTGGTGTCAATGAAGGCTTGCAACGCCGGAGAGAAGGTAAGCTGCTGCACCGGGTCTGTCTTGAAGACCGGGTCCAGGAAATCTCCTGCAATCCGTGCCACGACGTCCGGCGCGACATCAGGAAGAACCCGCTTTTGCTGCGCAAAGTTTTCATCGATCCGCGCCTTTAGTTCTTCCAGCCCGGTTTCATGAACGAGAATCTTGATCCGGGCTTTGTACTTGTTGTCGCGCCGCCCAGACAGATTGTAGGTTCTCAGGATTGCCTCGAGATAAGCCAGAAGATCTTTCTTGGGCAAGAAATCGCGGACTGTCTTGCCGATCATCGGCGTACGGCCCATGCCGCCACCAATAACGACCTCATACCCGATTTCATCCGCGACCTTTCGAAGCCTTAACCCGATATCGTGGAACCGAAGAACCGCGCGGTCCTTGTCGCTACCGGTGACGGCAACTTTGAACTTGCGCGGCAGATACGCAAATTCGGGATGGTCCGTTGACCACTGCCGGATCAGTTCGGCCGTTATGCGGGGGTCTTCGACTTCATCAGGTGTTGCCCCTGCAAAATGGCCCGCAGTCACGTTGCGAATGCAATTGCCTGAGGTCTGAATGGCGTGCATGTGCACATCTGCCAGCGCATCAAGCATCGCGGGCACGTCATGCAACTTCGGCCAGTTGAACTGAATGTTTTGTCGGGTGGTGAAATGGCCATAGCCCTTGTCCCAACGATCCGCGATATAGGCCAATTGGCGCATCTGCCTGGCGTTGAGCGTGCCATAGGGGATCGCCACCCTCAGCATATAGGCGTGGAGTTGCAGATAGAGCCCGTTCATCAGGCGAAGGGGCTTGAATTCGTCCTCGGTCAGCGAACCATCGAGCCGGCGCGCGACCTGGCCGCGGAACTCGTCGATACGGGCACGAACAAAGCGTTCGTCGAAATCGGTATAGCTATACATGGCCAGCCTGCTTTCCATGGAAGTAATTCGAAGGACCACGGGTTCGGAAAGTTTCGCGAAAATGCGCCGGGGTGGGCACGCCATTTTCAAGTGTGACATCGGTCAGGACGACACCGACAGTTTCCAAAGGAAAACCCGACGCTTCGCGCAGCAGGGCCTCCGCTTCCTCGGGGCTGCGGGCCACGGTGGCTTCGGACAACTCACGGGTCCAACCCGGACGGCTGTAGTAGATAACATCGCCCTCCAGCAGATGGTTCGCCGTCGCGACTTTTGGCGCAAAAGGTCGGGCCATCAGTTTGCCTCCTGAAGATGTACGCGTGCGGCCTCGGCGGGTTGAAGACCCAGCATCAGAACGGCGGGACCGGTCACATCCCTCAGGCGATTGGGCAGAGTGACAAGCGTGCCCGGAATAATCCGCTGATCGGAGCGGGACGCGTTTTCGACGATGGTCACGGGTGTATCGGCCTGTGCGCCGTGCATCAGCAAGCGCCCCTGAAGAAAACTTGCGGCCGCCTTGCCCATGTAAATCGCGGCAACCATGCCAGGAGCTGCCAGGCTGCGCCAATCCAGCTCGGAAAAGCCCTTCGCCTCGTGCCCGGTGATGATACGTAATTCCGAATTGCGATCTCGCTGTGTCAGACTGACCTTGAGACTGGCGGCGGCAGCGGCCGCAGAAGTGATACCCGGCACGACGTCATAGGTGACGCCCGCGTTGCGCAGCGCTTCGATTTCCTCGTCGAGCCTTCCGAAAATTCCGCAATCACCGGACTTCAGTCGCACGACCTGCGCGCGTTGGCCATGCTCCAGCAAGAGAGCGTTGATGTCCTCCTGCTTCCAAGAAGATTCGAACGGGGTCTTACCCACTTCGATGATCTTGGCCTCTCGGCGGGCCAACTCAAGAATTTCAGAGGGCACCAGCCGATCGTGTATTATCACATCTGCTTCATGCAAAAGTTTGCGCGCCTTCAGCGTCAGCAGTTCAGGGTCGCCTGGACCAGCGCCCACGAAGTGTACGTGACCTTGTTGGGGCGCAGCATGGCGCACCTCATCCAGCAGCGAGTGCAACGCTTGTTCAACCGCAACTTCGCCCATATCCAGCGCCTTGGGGCCGTGCTCGAAATAATACCTGGCCCAGAAATCGCGGCGCGGACGACCAAATGGCAACTGGTTCACGAAGGGGCGGAACGCTTTGCCGATCCGCGCAAGCAGTCCGAGTTGCACCGGCAGCATCTCTTCGAGATCGGCCTTGATCTTGCGCGCCAGGACAGGCGCCGCACCCTCCGTACCGATCGCCACTGTCACGGGATCACGGTCAACAATAGCCGGAGTGATAAAATCGCTCGCATCCAGATTGTCCACTATAAGCACGGGGACACCGACAGACCGCGCCAGGGTAGCCACCGCGGCATCCTTCTCTGGGTCATCATTTGCGGCATAAACCAGCAAGGCACCCTCGAGATCGGAACGGTCCAGCGCACGAGGCAAAAGCGTGATCCGGCCCTCTCGTGCAAAGGCTTGAACGCCTTCCGCTGGATTTGCGCCGGACACGACGATCTCTGCCTGGGTTCGAACCAACAACCGCAACTTCGCCAGTGCACATTCCCCCGCACCAGAGATGATGATCCTCTCGTGCGCGGTGTTTAGATATACGGGGAAGAACTGCATAGGGCCTCGGAATGTGAATATTTTTCGATTGCACCACCCGGTAGATGCGTGTTTGTTCCGCCTAGCAACCGAAATAATTGCCCATTTGGAAGGTTTTCCAGTTTTTCCATTGAGGCTGAACAAACGTCAGAAACCGCCATGAGCCACGGAACAACCGACATCGACGAAGACGACCGCAAGATCCTCCGTGAGGTGCAGCGCGACTGCACGCGGTCGCTGGATCGAATCGCAGAACGCGTCGGGCTGTCCCGTACGACGGTCTGGAACCGTATGCAGAAACTCGTCGCGAACGGGACGATCATTCGCCAGGCGGCCATCGTGGACGCGCGCAAGGTCGGCCTGAAGCAAACATTCTTTGTCACGATCAGCACCTCGCGCCACGATATCGAGTGGCTCGAGGTTTTCCGATCCGCTGTTGTTGAGATGCCGGAGATCATCGAAGCACACCGGCTGGCAGGTACCACCGACTACCTCCTGAAGGTTCAGGTCACTTCGACCGAGGCCTTCGATAACTTCTATAAGGCGCTGGTCTCGCGGGTATCGATCTTTGACGTATCCTCGAGCCTGTCGATGGAGGAGTTGAAGCACTCACTCGACCTGCCGCTCTGAGACGTTGACTTCGATCGCACACCGGGCGAACGGCATTTTGCAACGGGCACTTGTTTCGGCGCCAAGCCAGGCATTCGCCGGACCACTGCAATCCACTGGCGCTCCTGAACTTCAGTCACTGTATTGGACTTGCGCGTGGCCCAAACGCGATCAGCGCCCCGAGGGGCGCTAGTAACTTGATAATGTTGTGATATTTGGTTGCGGGGGTAGGATTTAACCTATTCCGAACACGAGCAAAGCTGCGCACAGATGTCAAACAAAGGTCAATTGACAATTAGCGGCCCTACCAACTTGTTCTCAGTTTGACCCTGTCAGGTTTTCCGCCTCAGTCCCTTAGGAAATGCAGCCGCGGGAAACCCCGCGGCTGCAACTAGCTGGATCAACCGGCAA
>NZ_FNEB01000009.1 GCF_900100005.1 Lutimaribacter saemankumensis | reverse complement strand
CAATGGAGGAAACACTACAACACCAAGAGACCACACAGTGCATTGGGCTATCGGCCGCCGGCTCCCGAAACCATCATCCCAATGGAAACCAGCCCAATCATGCACTAACAATTACCTTGGACCAATCAGATCGGGCTGCTCAGGGCGACAGTCGGCAAAAGTAGCCGGTCGGTATCCTTCGATATTTTGTCGGTAGATTGTTCTCGAACCGGAAATAGAAGGCGCAATGCCGCGAAACCGTTGATCTACGGCGCATTTCATCCAGGGTCGAAAGCCGATGTTTTCAGGACGACTGCTACTCTTGTTTTCGGTGTCCCGGGTTTGAAAATCCGTCCTCACCGATCCTTGCGCCACAGCCAGAGCGCCGCGCCAAACAATGGACGGTCCTGCAGGTCGGCACGTTCGCCAGCAAGGGATTGTGCAGTGGTGACGTGTAGCAGTGCTTGTCCCAAGTGCCTGACGGGGCTACCCAATGCATCTAATGTTTCGGGGGAATCAATGTCCGCTACAGTTCGGATCGCCATTGCCAGCATATTTGTCGGCGCCCTCGTTCTGGGTATCAAAATGGTGGCCTGGTGGCTGACAGGTTCGGTTGCCCTTCTCGCGGACGCGCTTGAAAGCACCGTCAACGTGGCGACCGCAATCGCGGCGCTGGTTGCGATCCGCATCGCGGCCAAGCCTGCGGACACAACCCATCCGTACGGGCATCACAAGGCTGAGTTCTTCAGCGCTGTTCTTGAAGGCGTCATGATCATCGTGGCCGCGCTGCTGATCCTGCGCGAAGCATATTTCGGTTTCCTGGCGCCCAGGGTCATGGATCTTCCGATCGAAGGCCTGCTGGTCAACGGCGCGGCAACCGTGATCAACGCGATCTGGGCGTGGGTCTTGATCAGCCGCGGCCGGGCTGGGCGGTCGCCGGCCCTGGTCGCGGATGGCAAGCATCTGTTCACGGACGTGGTCACCTCTGCCGGCGTCGCGCTTGGTGTGCTTTTGGCCATCATAACCGGCTGGTGGATGCTGGACCCGCTCATGGCCGTCATTGTTGCGATAAACATTCTCTGGTCGGGCTTTAGGGTCGTGCGGGAATCCCTGAGTGGCCTAATGGACGAGGCCGTTTCCGAGGACACGCTGAACAAGGTGCGGGAGATTATTTCCAAAGAGGCCGGCGGCGCAGTCGAAGCGCATGACTTGCGGACGCGGCACGCAGGACAAGCGATCTTTATCGATTTCCATCTGGTGGTTCCCGGCGATACGACCGTTTTCGATGCCCACGAGATATGCGACCGCGTAGAAGCAGCCCTCCGCGACGCAGTCGAGGGCGCGAAAATCACGATTCATGTGGAACCCGAACACAAGCAGAAGCACACCGGGATCGTCGTACTCGACTAAGCCGCGGCATTCCAAAGGCTTATTGAAACGGCGCCCTGGTCAACGCTTGACCCCAAAGTGCGTCGGAGCCCCGCAAGATGCGTAAAACGTTTTACGATGGCCTCTTTCCCTGATATTCTTGGTGTTAGACTTTGCCTGAAATCCGAAGATTTAGACCAAAGCAATATAAAGGGGAAATTCATGAATAAACTGAGCGTTTTAACAGCGGCTGCCATTCTTTCGGTTAGCGGCGCAGCGGCCTCCTTTGCCGCAACGATTGTCGATAACAGCACAACCGGACTTTACAATAGCGGCATTGGCAATGCGCTGGACAATACCAGCGCGTTCTTTCCGACGGTGGGCGACCCCACCGCATCGCTTGCGTCAGCGCCCGATTTGTCCGCTGCGGCCTCTTCTCTCGGAAACTGGCTGACCAATCCGTCGAACCCCGGCGGCACCTGGAGCGGGTCTGCAGTGTCCATCCCGCAGAACTGGACGGTCGGTACGGAAACCGCGATCATCTATGAAATTGATGCAGGCGCGACCGGGATGAGCAATGTCATCGCCAGCTTCGGCGTCGACAACGGCATCGCAGTCTGGCTGAACGGCGTGTTCGTGGGCGGCGATCAGGCGCCCGGCGGCGCTTTCCCGAACGAATACACATACGCGCTCGGCTCGCTTTCGGCCGGTAGCAATTACCTTCAGATCCTGAGGGAAGATCACGGTGGCGGCACGGGCTACAAGGTCAGTGTGACGGGCGACATCAATGTCATCCCGCTTCCCGCAGGGGCGCCTCTGCTTCTGACCGGGATTGCAGGTTTCGCATGGCTGCGCCGCAAGACCAAGAAAGCCTGAGGGGCGTTCATCGCAAATTTGACAGGGCGGGCTTCGTGCTCGCCCTTTTCATTTCGGCCTGCCTTGGCTTGGCCGGCCAATCTGCGTGTTTGCACGATACGTGCACTTGATCGGACCGGACAGCACCTTAGGTGCGCGTAAAACCACATCGGGTCATCCGCATGTTTCGACGTTCCTTCCTTGTCGCCGCTGCTTTGAGTGTTCTGGCAGGCGGTTGGACATATGTCCGCGCACATTCCAAACCGGAGAATATTCGGATACACGCAGCAACCGGGGCAGAACTCGTGAATGATCAGGGCACGTTGCTCGTGGACATCCGCCGACCCGATGAATGGACGCAGACCGGTGTCGTCGAGGGGGCTTTGCTGATCACGTTTGAAGACGCCGAGAGTTTTCTGAAAGCGGTGCGCCCTCATCTGAAGACTGGCCAGTCGGTTTCATTGATCTGCCGGTCGGGCAACCGCACCTCGCGCGCCGCCAGGCAACTGGCGGCTGCAGCGCCCGATCTTGAATTCATCGACATAGGAGGCGGTATGCTGCGCGTCATGCGCGAGGGGTATCGACCCGTGCGTCCCGAATAACCCATCTCAGGTACGGACATGCTCCAAGCAAAAAAGCCCCGGTTTCCCGGGGCTTTTTGCATAGCTTACGAAGCTGTCGTTATTTCCTGGACTTGCGGCGAAGCCCGGCAAGCGCGCCAAGCCCACCCAGCAGCAGCAGACCGCCCGCAGGCAGCGGAACCGCCGAGATGCTGACATCGTACAACGCAGCCGCCTGTTGCCTGTCCGTGGTGCCATCGATCTGCAGAACGTAGGAACCCGGGCCAGCCGAGAACAGGAGCGAATTGCCGGACGTGTAATCCGACTCGAATGTCATCGACGCCCCGACAGGGTTGTACGAGTTATTCGCGTCGAGCAGGCGGAAAACGACTTGCTTGTTCACGTCGCCGGACCCAGCCGGTTCGCTGGTCAGGCCCGAAACGGGCGCGGTTTGCAGACCACCGCTGGTGACATAGTCATAGCCGCCGAAGATAAAGTTGATGCTGAACGCCGCAGCAGAGTCGATGAAAAAGAAGTTGTCGATCGAGTTCACAATGCGTCCGAAGACGTTGATCGTTTCGCCAGCGTTCAATTCACTTCCCAGCGCGGTCGCACCGCCCTGCAGCAGATCATAAGCCGCTCCGGGGTTTGCGGATGTATCGACCGACGGCGAAATCTGGGTCGTGCCGTCCACCAGGTTCCGCGTCCCTTCCGTGTATCCGATTGTCGAGGCTGCCGCCGGAATCGCGAGGCTGACCGCGACCAGGGCACCAAAAAACGTCTTACCTATCATCATTCAAATCCTTTGTTGTTCACACACTACCCTCGCAGACCGCCAAATCGGCTCAAGCTTCGGGCCTCGGTATTGCCGTCTGTATGCCACATTTTTGCCTGAAACCAAAGCACTGCGGCAGTTCTCGGGCTGATGCTTGGAAATATTCGCGTTTTGGGCGAATTTTCTCATGCCCGGAATTGCTATAACTGCCAATACGCACGACAAACGTCCGTATTTCGGTCTTTTGTTAGGATTTTCGATACAGTCGCTGCTGCCGCCGGATAACCGCAACGTCGTGAATCGGGGTGCTCTGGCCCTAAACCTCGCCTCCAGTGAAATCACAGCGATTGAGGTTCGGGATGGCACAGCACATCCGTGGGCCAGAACCGCACCTGATAAAGCCTGTTCACCCACACTCCACGAAAACTCGCCTGGCATGGCCCCACACACTGCTTTGTCCGCTCGGAACTGTGGGAACCGAACACGAAAGCGCAAGAAAAAAGGGGATTCGACCGTGACAGCCCCGATGCGAAATCGTCGCCACCATGCAGGCTTCGATTTTATGCTTTGGAAACAATAACGATGTCTTGGCGTATTAGCCACATTTATCGAAACTATCACCGCCTCAATCATTTCAGAATTTGACAAAAATAAGGCGGGCAGCAATTAGTTAACGATAACTTTGGATACGTTGGAGTGTACGGATGAAGACTTTTCTTGCATGTGCCGCATTGGCTGGCGCGACAGCACTTGCCGCACCGGTGTCGGCGGCGACGATCATTAGCGAAGGAACTGTGTATTGCGAGAGTGCAAGCCAGTTGCTTGGGGGCGCCGCCAGTTCATGCGATGTGAAATCGGGTGATTTTTCCAACGTCCTGACAAATCCTTCGGGGCCCTATGACATCGAAGGCTCCGCAACTATTCTGGGCTATGTTCTGGATCAGGGCTCGAATGCCAGCCAGTACCAGGATTATGCCAAGATCATCCTGAACAAGCTCAGCAAGCTGACCTTCGAGCTGTTCGAAACCCAGCAAGGGTTCGACGCTCAGGTTGGCTTTAACGAAGAAGGCGGCCCGACCGACTTTGAAAACGCGTTTGCCGGGGACGTTCTTTCCGGTGTCTTCGGTCCCGGCACCTACATCTTCAGCGTCGACGCGACCCTGCCGACGAACAGCAGCACGGATGTGGCCTCGAACTACCGGCTCGAGATTTCGGCTGTACCGGTTCCCGCGGGTCTGCCGCTGCTGGCCGCTGGTCTGGGTGTGATGGGCTATGTCGGTCGCCGCAAGAAGGCCAAGAAAGCCTGATTTGGCGTGATGGAACAAAGAAAAGGGCGGGCCTTGTGCCCGCCCTTTTTCGTTTCAGTGCCGTTCCGGGGCGGAAACCGACCCTTCGGTACGCAACCGACCAGGAACGCCCGTCAGATCAGAAACTTACGCTTTGTCCGCGTCCGGTTGCGCGCGCCCGTTCCAGAACGAAATGCGCGGCTGCCAAATCTTGCGCTGCCACGCCCAACGAACGGTAAACGGTGATCTGTTCGGCTGTGGAACGCCCCGCGATACGTCCCTGCAGCACAGCGCCGATTTCACCCGCAAGATCCTCTTCTTTCAACTTTCCCGCCGCAATCATTTCGACGATCTCCCCCGCCTGGGCGAGAGTAGAGGGAAGGTAATCGACCCAGATCTTGCCACGCTCGACCATGCGGTCATCGACCTCGCGCATTGACGGGATCGAAGAGCCCACGACGTTCACATGCGCGCCCTCACGCACCCAATCCCCCGACACGATCGGTTTAGGCGCGGCCGTGACGGTGCAGACGATGTCCGCGCTTTCGACCGCCGAACGCAAATCCGTACTGCTGCTGAACGCCACCTCGGGGAAATGCGCAGCCGCCTGTTCGGCGAAGGCCGCGGCTTTTTCGGCCGACCGCCCGGCGACGACGACGCGTTCGATCGGGCGCACCGCAAGCATTGCGTGCAGGTGATGCTCCGCCTGTTCGCCGTACCCGACAAGAGCCAGTTTGCTTGCATCTTCGCGCGCGAGGGTTCGCGTTGCCACGGCACTGGCTGCCGCGGTTCTGATGGCGGTCAGCAGCCCTGCATCCATCATGGCGACTGCCCCGCCGGTTTCGGCCTCGAACAGCACGATGGCGCCGCGATGCGATGAAAGCCCGCGCGCAGGATTGCCGGGAAACAGGCTGACCAGCTTGACGCCATAACAGGCCGGGTCCGCGATAGCTCCGGGCATGACACCCATCTTGTTGTCCTCGCCCACGGGAACGACCGAACGCAGCGGAAGCTGCGCAGTGCGGTCGGACACACCTTTCATGACACCTGCCACCACCTCGATGGCGTCCGTCATCGGCAACAAGGCCGCCACATCGTCTTGGGTCAGAACAATCATTGCACACGCTCCTTTTCGGTGCCCCAGTCGGGGCCGGTTACGGCCAGGCCCATCGCCTGTTCAAGCAAGGCCGTGTAGGCTGATGGCCGCACCACGTAGGGAAAGTGCCCCCCGGACGTGAAACGATATGCGACCAAAGGCTGAACACGGGCCCGAACCGCCTTGCGCATCTCAGGCGGGATCAGCGGGTCGTCGTCGGTCTCGATGGTGAACAGGCGTTCTTGCGGCAGGGAAAGGTCCGGCAGTTCCGGTGCGGTCTTGAGCGCCTTGAGCCGCATCCGCAATTCCGGCTCGGGGATGCGGCCGCCGACTTCCTGCAGCAACAGATCGACGAGTTGGCGCTGGTCGGGATGGGTTTCGGCCCAGGCCGTCAGCACCCCGCCAAAGCCCGCGCGCAAGTCATCGATCGGCGCAGCATCGAGATCGAGAGCATAGGGCATTCTCTGGTCGATGCCTTTTGCGGAATGCAGCGTGTTGGCGGCGAACAGCCTTTCAACCCGGTCTGGGTTCAGGGCGGCGAAATACTGCGCCAGATACCCCCCGAGCGATGACCCGAGAACCGAAACAGTATCCACACCCAGATGATCGAGCAGCGCAGACAGATCGTCGCTCCACGCCTCGATGCCACCGGCGAAAGGATAGCTTACCGCGACAATGCGAAGCCGGTCCGACAACGCCTCGATCTGTTGCCAGAAGATATCCCCGCGGCCCAGCGTGCCCGGTATCAGCAACAGCGCGGGGCCGTTGCCGGTCGCGACGCATCCCCAATCGCGGCCATTGATCGCGATACGTTGTTCCGGGTGCGCGGCGGCGAAAGCATCGCGTGCCGAAATCAGTGCGTTTGTCATGCGAATGGATCCTCGACGACGGGGAAATAGGTTTTCGCGCGCTTCTTGTATGGGATGTTCGCAAAGTCCGGCGTGATGGCGCCTGGCGTGGCCACCCCGATCACCTGCGCCGCGATCGGGTTGAACCCCGCCTCGTAATGGTTCGACGACTTCACGCACACATAACGGCGCTGACCGAGGTCGATGCCCATTTGTTCGAAAGCCTCGGGGTGGAAGGTCTGGCTGCGCAGATCGTTCAGCACGATGTCGATACCATCCGCCTCGATCCACACGGTGTCGCCCATGGGGGCCGGCAGTTTGCCGAACCGCTGTGTCAGGCCCGAGGCGATCTTGCGCACGGTGACGGTCAGGTCCAGCGGATCGCCGGACATCGGGCCGCATTTGCCACCGATGCGCAGATTCAGCGTGGCGCCCTCGCCCGCCTCTTTGCAGATGCGCACGGCGATCGGATCCCAGAACAGGCCCGTTGCGACGCTTGTCAGCCCGCGTTCGATCATCGCGCGCAGCAGGAACGTGGCATCGGACGGCGCGCCGCCGCCCGCGTTGTCGGACATGTCCGCCAGCACCACCAGACCTTCGGGTGCCGCTTGCGCCATGTCGAGGGCGGTATCGATGTCCGGGCGCGCGCGATGCAGGTCATGGCGCAGATCGAAGATCTTTTTGCCCAGCCTTTCGGCCTGCGCTTCGGCCTGTCCGGGATCGCCGTCGCAGATCGCGATTGCACGGGTGCCCGTCCTGGGGTGGTCGGACCAAGGGAAACCGTGGATCAGCGACAGCGACAAAAGCCCGTCCTTGCCTTCGTCCGCCAGCATTCCGGCGACGAAATCGCTCATCGGGGGCTTGGTCGTGGGCATGGCGATGATCATGCGGCAATCCCAGTCGCGCATGACCGGGGCGATCCGGCCTTCGGCGGTGTCGGCGGCCAGCCGAAACAGGTCGGCGGCGCGCTCGGGCACATCCACATGGGGGTATTCCTTGAACGCCACCAGCAAAGTGGCCTGGGTCATCATCTTGTCGGTCAGGTTGGAATGCGGATCAAGAAGGCCGCCGATCACCGCATCGGGGGCAACCGCGCGGCAATGGGCGATCAGGTCGCCTTCGCAATCGTCATAGCCGTCGGCGATCATCGCGCCATGCAAGGCCAGCAGGATAATATCCGCGCCGCCCGCAGCGCGCAGGTCGGCGATGATCTCGTCGCGGAAACCTTCATAGACCGCCTTGACGGTCGGGCCGCCAGGCTGCGCATGGGCGGACAGGGATTCCACCACCTCCCATCCCTTTTCCTCGGCCGCCGCACGCCAGATATGCAGGGGCGCGGTCCAGTACATCTGCGCATCCTTCGTGGCGTCGCCATGGTGGATCGAGCCTTCCTCGAAGCTGGCCATGCCGGTGGGCATCGGCGAAAAGGAATTGGTTTCGGTGCTCAGACCGGCGATGAACAGTTTCATGTCTCAAATCCTATTGGGTTTCATTGGCCGGTTCGGCGACCGGCAATTGCCCCGAGGCCTGCATTGCCAGCCGGGCCGCGAGGTGAATCACGATCAGAACGAACGCAAGCGGCACGGCCGCGGTGAACCAGATCATCGGGATATCGAGCATTTCGGCCTGACGGCCGAGACTCCGCCCGAGAAAGCCCCGCGCCATGTCCATCCTGGCATTGAACACCGAGTACCAGATCACCGGAGCCGCAAAGATCAGCACGGCCGCGGCGCGGATCAGCGCAAGCAACATCCCCGGATGTCCGCGCACCGATTGCATGGACGGGAACAGCGTCGGGTCGGACCCGGCACGAAACGCGCAAGAGGCACCCAGCATCCCGGCCCAGACCATCGCGCGGCGAGCCAGCTCCTCGGTCCAGATCGGCGGGGCATCCAGAACATATCGCGCCAGCACCTGCCATCCAGCGGCAAAGACCATGGCCAGCACTGCCAGCACCGCCCCCCAAAGGGCGATGCTGTTCAGCAGGACCGAAAGCCGGTCGAGGTTTCTGGCCATGGCTTTCATGCAATCAGTCCGCTTTGGCCGCTTCCCAGGCCGCAATCTGATCCTGGGTCAGCAAACCGCTTTCGTAGGCCGGCGCCGAGGCAGCGCGGAACTCCTGGCGTGCAGCCTCGTCCAGCTTGACGACGGTCACACCGGCCTGTTCCAGTTTGCCCAGAACCGCATCCTGGGTTTTCAGCCAGTCGCGGTTGGCCTGCGTCGCGGCGGCGGCGGCCGCGTCTACGGTGGCGCGGTCCGCATCCGACAGGCCCTGGTACCAGTCCTCGGATACGATGGTGATCCGCAGCGACGGCGAGATTGCCGCATCGGTGAAATGTTTGATGAAATCGGTGTGCCCGAACAGCAGCGGCACGAAGGCAGGGTTGAGATAGCCATCGGCCACCCCGGTTTGCAGGGCATTCGGCACCTCGGCCCAGCTGACGATCGTGCCCGCCGCACCCCAGGCCTCATAGAGCTCGATCTGGCTTTCATCGAGCGCGCGCATCCGCAAGCCCGCCATATCCGCGACCGACTGCACCGGTTTCTTGGTGTTGAAGATACCGCTGGCCTGCCCGACTGTATTCACCGCCAGCACACGGACGCCTTCGGGCGTCGTCGCCGCGTTGATCCGCTCAAGCATCCCGCCTTCGTTCAAGGCACGGTCGACCTCTGCCATGTCCTTGAAGAAATACGGAAGGCGCAGGCCATATATCAGCTTGTCGATTGAGCCCACGATATTGAGCGGGGACATCGACACTTCCAAAAGCCCCTGGCTTACCTGGTCGAACAGTTCGTCGTCACCACCGAGCGCACCACGCTGGAACTCTTCGGCCGCCATCCCGTTGTCGTTTAGATAGGTCGAAAAGGTATGCGCCCAGACATAAGACCCGGACCCTTCCAGGTCGGGCGGGCTGTCGAGCGCGATCTTGACCTGGGCCGATGCCACGCCACCCGTCACCGCAAGCGCGGCGGCGAAAAGGCTACCGGTAATTATCTGCGTCAGTTTCATGATTTTTCCTCCTGTTTGGTTTCAGTCGTCTTGTTGTCGTTATCCGTTGAATGTCATGGGCCACCGCCCAGCCCGAAGGCGCGCGGCAGCCAAAGGCTCAGCCCCGGCACGCTTATCAGCAGCGCCAGAACAGCGATCTGGGTCAGCACGAAGGGAATGACCGCGCGGGCCAGTTTCCAGTAGTTCACACCGGTCACCGCCGAGACGACCAGCAGGCAACCGCCCATCGGTGGCGAAACAAGCCCGATGCACAGGTTGAAGCACAAGACGATGCCCAGATGCACCGGGTCCGCCCCCTGCTCCAACGCGACGGGTGCGAGCAACGGCACCAAAAGCGCCAGCGCCACCGGGATATCCAGCACCATGCCCGCCACCAGAAAGATCACGTTCATCGCCAGCATGTAGCCGACCGGCCCAAGCCCCAGATGCGCGACCATGTCCGAAATCGCCTCGGGTATGCGCTCGAGCGCGCCGAGATGCCCGAGCGCGGAAACCGCACAGATGATGATAAAGATCGACCCCGACAGGATCGCGGTCCGCCGCAGGGCCGCCAGCACGGACCCGGCCGACAACCCGGCATAGAACCATCCCGCGCCCAGCGCCGCGAACACGGCCACGGCCGCCGCCTCGGTTGGTGTCATCCAGCCAAAAACGATTCCGCCAAGAATGATGATCGGCAAAGAAAGCGCCGGAAGCGAGTGCAACAGCGTGGGCAGAAACGGGGGCATGTCCTGCGGGGCCACGCGCGGGTGATCCTGCCGGATGGCGAAAATGGCGTTAATCACAAGCAGCGCCGCCGCCAGCACCAGACCAGGAACGATCCCCGCAAGAAACAGGGCCGTCACGGACGTGCCCATCAGCGCGCCGTAAAAGATCAGGATGATCGATGGCGGCACGATCGGGCCGATGATGGAAGACGCTGCCGTCACCGCGCTGGCATAGGTCAGGCTGTAGCCGCGCCGCCGCATCTCGGGGACAAGCGTATTCGACAGGGCCGCCGCGTCGGCAACGGCCGACCCCGAGATGCCGGCAAAGAAGACCGATGTCAGGATGTTCACATGCCCCAGGCCGCCCCGGACCCTGCCCACCAGCGCCATGGACAGGTTGATCAGCGCGCCGGTGATACCGCCGCGGTTCATCAATTCGCCCGCGAGGATGAAAAGCGGCATCGCCATCAGGGCGAACACGTCGATCTTGGAGAAGATCTGCTGCGGCAGGATCGCAAGGTATCGGGCATTGTCTGTCGCGATGAAGGCAAGGACGGCCGCACCGCCGATCACATAGGCGATGGCGAGCCCCGAAAACAGGAACGCCGCCCCGGCAAGACCGACCCACACCATCATGCCGCCAACCCCGCCCGCGCCGGGGACAAGGCGCCGGGCGTCACGCCCTGATCCTGTATGTCGCCGGGCAAATCGACGCCGCGGGCCAAGGCCGCAGCCGCACGCGCCATGGCGGGGGCGGTCTGGATGCCATAACCCCCCTGCCCGGCAAGCCAGAAAAAGCCGGGGGCGTCCTGGTCGTATCCGACCGCCGGGTTGCCGTCGGGCAGGAAGTTGCGCAAGCCGGCCCATTTGTGCTCGATCCGGCGCACTTCGATGCTGAAGGCGGTTTCGATCCTGTCGACGCAGATCGCAACATCCAGCTCTTCGGGCTGCGCATCGCAGGGCGGCGATGGGGTCTCGTCTGCAGGTGAAATCAACAGATTGCCGGCATCGGGCTTGAGATAGAATTTTTCGGCCACGTCGACGACCATCGGCCATGGGTCCGGCGTGATGCCGCCGGGCGGCGTGACCAACAGTGCCGTGCGGCGCAACGGGCGCAGGCCAAGCGGTGCAAGGCCCGCCATCCGCGCCAGTTCGTCGGCCCAGGCGCCGGCCGCGTTGATCACCACGGGCGCGCGCAGGGCAGCATCCCGGGTTTCAACCAACCAGTCGCCGCCCACGCGCGAAAGCCCGACAACCTCGGACTTAAGGTGCAGCGCACCGCGCCGCGCGCGGAAAGATTTCAGGTAGTGCTGGTGCAGCCCATGCACCTCGATATCCGCAGCGTGACGGTCGAAAAGAGCGGCAGTGGCATAGCCGGGGCGCAGCAGTGGAACAAGGTCGCGGGCCATGGTGGCGGATACCGGCTCAACCGCATCGCCCAGTTCGCCTTGCAAGGCGGCAAGCTCTGACGCCTGGTCGTCACGCGCAACGAACAGAACACCGCGCCGCCGGATCAGATCGCCGGGCGGGTCGCCCGGCCCCACACCGCGAAAGAAGTCGTGGCTGGCGCGGGAAAGCGCCCGGATCACCGCCGGGCCATAGGCCATCGTGAACAGCGCGGCAGACCGCCCGGTCGTGTGATAGCCGGGTTGCGGTTCGCGCTCGACCAGGATCACCCGCGCGTGGCGGGACAATTCCGCCGCGACCGACGCCCCCGCCATGCCCGCGCCGATCACGATATAGTCGGCCTGTTCGCCGCCCTGCGCCATGAATACCGTCCCTGAGCCATTCCCTTTCAAAAAGCGTAGCACCGATTTTCCAATCGGAAAAACACTTTTTTCCAATCGGAAAATTTCTTGGAGACACGGGCAGATGCACGTAAAGTCGCACAATGACAGACGCGAAAGATGCCCCGAATCCACGCACCAGTTTTGGCAAGCGCCTGCGGCAGCTGCGCGGCGACCGCGGCTGGACGCTTGCCGAGGTGGCCGAACGTTCGGGTCTTGCGATTTCGACGATCTCGAAAGCGGAACGCGGGGTGATCTCGCTGACTTACGACCGGCTGTCGCAGCTTGCCCGGGGGCTCGATGTCGATCTTGCGGCGTTTTTCAACGCCGACGGCCAAAGCTTTGAGCCCGGCAGCTTTGCCGTGGCGCGCAAGGGCGAATTCAAGCGCCAGGAAACCAAGAACTACGTCTACGAAATGCTGTTCCCCGATCTGTGGAACAAGGCGATGACCCCCATGATGGGATCGCTCAAGGCGCGTGAATTCGTGGATTTCGAAGATTTCGTGCGCCATCCCGGCCAGGAATTCCTGATCGTCATGGAAGGCGAGGTGACGGTGTTCGTCGAAGACCGCGACCCCGTGTGCCTGAAGGCCGGGGACAGCATCTATTTCGATAGCGCGGTCGGCCATCTCTATGCGTCCGGCGGCGACCGCGATGCGCGCATCCTTGTGGTCTGCGTTCCGGGGGCGGGCGCCTAGGACGCAGGTCTTGTCGGACGTTATCCGCCCGCAAGCCGGCGCATCAGGAAAACCTCGGCATCTGCGGCAAGTTCCTTTGACCGGTCATCGCGGTAGACGACACCATCGACGACCACCGCGACGTCGTTTTCAATTGCCGACTTCAGGCCGGGATAGCGCTCCTGCAGCTTGCGCAGCAATTCGCGAACCGTCCCGGCCTCGACCGTGATCGTTTTCTGGTTTTCGGCCAGGGGCACGAGACCGCCCCATAGCGTCACCTCGACCATCAGGAACCGGCCCCTCCGTCCAGCGCGGCGCGGATGCGCGGCGGCGACATCGGGATATGGGACATCCGCACACCCACCGCGTTCGAGATCGCGTTGCCGATCGCCGCAAGCGGCGGCACGATCGACGTTTCGCCCACCCCGCGCACGCCATACGGATGGTTGGGGTTGGGAATCTCCAGTATCTGCGTGTCGATCATCGGAAGATCGGAACAGACGGGAATACGGTAATCGAGGAAACCGGGGTTCTGCAGGCGCCCGTCCTCGCCATAGATATATTCCTCGTTCAAGGCCCATCCGATGCCCTGTGCGGCCCCGCCCTGATACTGCCCTTCGACATAGGAAGGATGCACCGCCTTGCCCGCGTCCTGGATCACGGTGTAGCGGATGATGCGGGTGGCACCCGTTTCCGGGTCCACTTCGACATCGCAGATATGCGTCGCAAAGGACACGCCCGCGCCATCGGCGACCAATTCGCTGTGCCCGGCAATCGGCCCGCCGGTCTTGCCGGACTCCGCCGCGATGTCCTTGACCGACAGCGGCGCGAGATTGCCGTAGTTTTCACCGCGCGCCTTGGCATGGCCGTCTTCCCAGACCACGTCTTCGACCGGGATATCCCATGTCAGCGCCGCCCTGTGGCGCATGACGTCGATGGCGTTGCGCGCCGCCGAGATCGTCGCCATCGAGGACGAGAACGTCCCACGGCTGCCATCGGTCATGTCGTTGTAGCCCAGAGTTGCCGTATCCGCGACGACCGCTTTGACATCGTCATAGGCGATGCCCAGCTCTTCGGCTGCGATCAGCGACAGCGATGCGCGCGACCCGCCCACATCGACGGTTCCCACGGCAAGCGTCACGGTTCCGTCCGCGTTGACGTTCAGGTCGGTGCAGGTCTGGCCGCCGAAGTTGAACCAGAAACCGCATGCCATGCCGCGGCCCTGGTTCGGACCCAGCGGTGCGCTCATATGCGGATGCGATTGTGCCGCTTCAAGCGTCGGGCCGATTCCGATCGGGCCATATACCGGCCCGTAGCTGGATTTCGTCCCCTCCTTGGCGGCGTTGCGGATACGGAAGGCGACAGGGTCCATGCCGATCTTGCCGGCCAGCTCGTCAATCGCGCTTTCCACGGCGAAAGCGGCCATCGGCGCGGATGGCGCACGGTAGGCTGCGACCTTGGGCCGGTTCACCAGCACCTCGTACCCGACCGTCTTGACGTTCTCGAGGTCGTAGCAGGCAAAGGACGTCATCGCACCCAGCTCCGCCCACATGCCCGGATAGGGGCCATTGGTGTACCGCAGATGCGCGACGGCCGCCGTGATCGTGCCGTCCTTGCGCGCGCCGATCTTGACGTCGATCGATGTCGCGCTGGTCGGGCCCGAGGCGCGGAACACCTCGTCGCGCGACATCACCAGCTTGACCGGCCGCCCGGCCTTGCGCGACAGCGCCAGCGCCACGGGTTCGGCCCAGACGTGGGTCTTGCCGCCGAAACCGCCACCGATCTCGGACGAGGTGACGCGCAGCTTGGACACCTCCAGCCCCAGCAGGTCGGCGCAAATCTGGCGATAGACGAAATGACCCTGGGTGCACACCCACATATCGGCCGTGCCATCGGGGTTGCAGCTTGCGACGCAGGCATGCGGCTCGATATAGCCCTGATGCGCCTGTTCGGTCCGGAAGCTGCGCTCGACGATCACGTCGGCCTGTGCAAAACCCGCGTCGACATCCCCGTGCCCGAATTCGGAACGGTTCGCCACGTTCGACGGTTTTGCGGGCTTCGGTTCGACCCCGCCGGTGAAAAGGGTCTCATCGATCAGCGGTGCATCGGATTGCGCGGCCGCATCGACATCGACGACATGCGGCAGGACTTCGTATTCGATCTCGATCAGTTTCAGCGCTTCGCGGGCGGCCTTTGCGTCGATGGCGGCCACCGCTGCGACAGCGTGGCCATCGTAGAGAGCCTTGGTTCGCGCCATGCAGTTGTCGAGAATGTGCAAAAGCTCTGCATCGCCGTTCGTCAGGTCGGGCAGGTCGGCAGCGGTGACGACCGCCTTGACGCCTTTGACCGCTTCGGCGCGGGATGTGTCGATCCTGACGATCCGCGCATGGGCATGCGGGCTGCGCAATACGCGCCCGACCAACTGACCCGGCATGTTGAAATCCGCACCATAGCGCGCGCGCCCGGTGACCTTGTCGATGCCATCGGGCCGCAGCGGACGGGAACCGACAGACTTGAACTGCTGGTTTCGAAATTCGGCATCAAAGCTCATGACGCTTCCCCTCTCATTTCCGCCGCCGCATCCGCGACCGCGCGCACGATCTTGTCATACCCGGTGCACCGGCACAGGTTTCCGGCCAGCCAGAACCTGATCTCTTCCTCGGTGGGCGACGGGTTCGCATCCAGAAGCGCCTTGGCCGCCATCAGGAAACCGGGCGTGCATACACCGCATTGAAGCGCGGCGTGTTCGATGAATTTCTTTTGCAGAGGATGCAGTTCGCTCCCCTGCGCCATGCCTTCGATGGTTTCGATCGTCTTGCCCTGGGCCTCGGCCCCCAGCACCAGGCAGGAACACACGACCCGACCGTCCATGATGACGCTGCAGGCACCGCAATCGCCCGTGCCGCAGCCTTCTTTCGCGCCCATCAGGCCAAGGCGGTTGCGCAACACGTCAAGCAGGGTTTCATCCGCCTGGCAGAGAAATTCGACCTCATCCGTATTCAAGGTCGTCGAGACAGACACCGAAGCCATCACTTACCTCCTGCGCGTTCATACGCGATTTTCGCCGCCCGCCGTGCAAGCACGCCAGCGACATGTTTGCGGAACGCCGCCGTGCCCCGCTTGTCGTCGATAGGGTTGCTGGCTGCCGAGCATGCCTCGGCAAGGGCTTCGAGTGCCGCGTCATCCAGCGCCGTGCCGATGATCGTGTCTGCCGCCTGTTCGGCCAGCACGACCTTTGGCCCGACCGCACCCAGGGCGACCCGTGCCGTTTCGACCACGCCCTTTGCATCAAGCGCCAGTTGCACGCCGACACCGACAACGGCGATGTCCATTTCAGTGCGGGGCGTAAAACGGAGATACGCATCCCCAGACCGCTGTGCGGGCTTCGGCAACAGGATCGCGGCGATGAATTCGCCTTTCTTAAGGGTCGTCTTACCCGGCGCTTGGGGCACGTCCTCGACCGGAACAATCCGCGTGCCATCGGGGCCGGCGATCCGCACACGCGCGCCTGCCGCGACCAATGCCGGCACGCTGTCGGCTGCGGGCGATGCGTTGCACAGGTTGCCCGACATCGTGCACCGGCCCTGTATCTGCGTCGAACCGATCAGGTTGGCGGCCTCGACGACACCGGGCCAGGCGGCAACGAGCCCGGCATGTTCACCAAGCGCGGCGCATGGGACGGCGGCGCCGATTTCGAACCCGTCCGCCGTTTCCGAGATGTCGGACATGCCGGCGACCGCCTTGATGTCGACAACCATATCGGCCTCGAACGCGTCGCTTTTCATGCGCACAAGCAGGTCCGTCCCCCCAGCCAGCACAAAGGCGCGGCCTTTTGCAGAGGCCAGCAGGGCCGTCGCATCCCCGATCGTTTCCGGTCGTTCATAGCGCATCGGATGTTTCCTTTCTGCCAAGCGCCCTTGCAGTGACTATCGAAGCCAGCTGACAAAAAATCAATCGTTTCGCGCCCGGCGATGCCATCGGCAGGCGGTTTCCCGGGGCCGCACGACGCCAGGGCGCGGGCGCGTTTCCGGCCTGTTCGACCGCTTGCGCCAAGCCTGCGTTCCGGTGCCGCAGCTCCTGTTTTCCTGGCCCGCCCACCATTGTTCAGTGCGCGATCATGACGTGCCGGACGGCGGTGTAGTCTTCCAGCGCATACATCGACATGTCCTTGCCATAGCCGGATTGCTTCAGCCCGCCATGCGGCATCTCGTTTGTCAGCATGAAATGCGTGTTGATCCAGGTGCAACCGTATTGCAGCCCGGCCGATATCTCCATCGCACGGCCGATATCCTGCGTCCAGACCGACGACGCGAGGCCGTATTGGCTGTCATTGGCCCAGTCGACGACCGGATCGTCCGCGGTGAAGCGGGTGACCGATACAACAGGCCCGAAAACTTCGCGCTGCACGATCTCGTCGGTTTGGCGCGCGCCGGCGACGACGGTCGGGCAATAGTAGAACCCGTTGCCGTCATGCGGACTGCCCCCTGTGGTAATCTCGATATGCTTCTGCTCGGCGGCGCGCTGCACGAAACTGTCGACACGGTCGCGCTGCCGGGGCGAGATCAGCGGCGGGATTTCGTTTGCCGTGTCGTCGGCATTCGCGTAGACGATGCTCGCTGCTGCGTCCGTCAGTTCGGCGACAAGCCGGTCATAGATACCCGCACCGGCATACACACGGCACGCCGCGGTGCAGTCCTGCCCGGCATTGTAGAAGCTGAACGCCTTCAACCCTTCGACCACGCGCCCCAGATCGGCATCGTCCAGCACGATCACCGGCGCCTTGCCGCCCAGCTCCAGATGCGTCCGCTTCACGCTTTTCGAGGCGGCCATCAGCACCTTCTTGCCCGTGGCCACATCCCCGGTGATCGAGATCATGTCGACCTGCGGGTGATTGATCAGCGTGCTGCCGACGGTCGCCCCCTGCCCCACGATCACGTTCACCACGCCTTCGGGCAGGATATCGGACAGGATGCGCGCAAAGGCCAAGGCGGTAAGCGGCGTCTGTTCCGACGGTTTCATCACGATGGTGTTGCCCCCGGCCAGGGCGGGGGCCAGTTTCCAGGCCATCATCATGATCGGATAGTTCCACGGCGCGATCGAGGCGACCACACCGATCGGATCGCGGCGGACCATGCTGGTGTGTCCGGCAAGGTAGTTGCCGGCGACAGGGCCGTGCATGTTGCGCACCGCACCGGCGAAGAACCGGAAGCAATCCGCGACGGCGGGGATTTCCTCGTTGCGGACTTCGTTTATGGGTTTTCCGCAATTCAACGCTTCGAGCGCGGCGAGGTCTTCCAGCTTTGCCTCGACAGCGTCGGCAATGGCCAGCAGCTTGGCCGAACGTTCGGCGGGCGTGGTGCGCGACCATGCCGGAAAGGCCGCCCGCGCGGCCATCACCGCCCGGTCGATCTGGCCGGGATCCGCCTCGGGCATCTTCAGGATCACTTCGCCGGTGCGGGGGTTCAGGACGTTTTCCTCGGTATCCGTTCCGGCCTCGAAGGCGCCGCCGATAAGCATGTTGGTTTCCATCATGAATCTCCCTGTTGTTACTTGCCCTGACCAGCGACGGATTCCGTTCCGCGGGTCAGGTAATAGGCGCCGAGGATCGGCAGGAATGTCACCAGAACCACAACCATCGCGACCACGTTTGTGACGGGCCTCTGGCGCGGGCGCACGAGCTCTTCCAGCATCCAGATCGGCAGGGTCTGCTGCTGACCGGCGGTAAAGGTCGTCACGATCACCTCGTCGAAGCTGAGCGCGAAGGCCAGCATCCCGCCAGCCAGCAGTGCGGTTGCGATGTTGGGCAGGATGACAAAGCGGAACGTCTGGAACGCATTGGCGCCCAGGTCCATCGACGCTTCGACAAGGCTGCCGCTCGTGCGGCGGAACCGGGCGACCGCGTTGTTGTAGACGACGACCACGCAGAAGGTGGCGTGCCCAAGAACGATGGTCCAGAAACTGAAGGGGATATCCCCGAGATTGAACGCAGAGCGCAGGGATATGCCGGTAATGATGCCCGGCAGCGCGATCGGCAGGATCACAAGCAGGGATATCGTCTCGCGCCCGAAGAACCGGGTGCGCGCGACGGCCGCGGCACAAAGCGTTCCGAGGACAAGGGCGATAAGCGTCGAAATGGCAGCCACGCGCAGCGACAGCGACAGGGCCTCCCACACGTCGGGGCGGGCCCAAGTCACGCCGAACCATTTCAGCGTGTAGCCCGGAGGTGGCCATTGATAGCTCTTGTCCTCGGTGGTGAAGGCGTAGACGAAAATCAGCAGGATCGGCAGGTGCATGAACAGCAGCCCGGCCGCGGCCGCGATCTTCAATCCCAGGGGCGCGCGATCAGAGTGCATCGAAAGCCCCCATGCGTCTGGCGACGTAAAGATAGACGCCCATGATCACGATCGGCACGACCGCAAAGGCCGCAGCGAGCGGGATGTTTCCGGCCGTTCCCTGGAACTGGTATACCGCCTGCCCGATCATGCGCGCCGATGTGCCGACGATCTGCGGGATGATGTAGTCGCCCAGGGTCAGCGAAAAGGTGAAGATCGAGCCCGCAACGATCCCCGGAAGCGCCAGGGGCAGCAGAACATGGCGAAAGGTCTGGCCAGGGCGTGCGCCCAGATCGCCCGACGCTTCGAGCATCGAAGGCGGCACGCGTTCCAGCGCGGCCTGGATCGGCAGGATCATGAAGGGAAGCCAGACGTAGAGAAAGACAAGGAACGTTCCGGTCCAACTGACCGACAGCGAATTGCCCCCCACGACCGGAAGCGAAAGATAGGCCTCGAGCAACCAGGTCAGATGCAGGGTTTCGAACAGCCAGCTCAGGATGCCTTCCTTGGCCAGGATCAGCTTCCAGGAATAGACCTTGACGAGGTAGCTGGACCACAGCGGCAGCATCACACCCAGGTAAAACAGGGCTTTCCAACGGCCCCGCGCATAGCGCGCCGCGTAATAAGCCACGGGAAAACCGATGACCGCCGCAGCGATGGTGACACTGGCGGCCATCAGGACCGTGCGCAGGATGATGTCGAGGTTTGCCGCGCGGAACAGCTCGCCATAGGTGCGTAGCGTGAATTCATAGTTGATGAGGCCGGAAAACTCGTCGATCGAGAAAAAGCTCTGCGCCAGAAGCGCGAAAAGCGACCCGAGATAGATGACACCCAGCCAAAGCGCGGGCGGCAGGATCAGTAGAAGAACCAGCAAACCCTGACGCCGCCACAAAAGGTCCGACAAGCGGTCTACCGGGCCGCGCGGGGCCGGGTGATGGGCTGCGGTCTCAGCCATCGCGCGACCCCATCAGGTGCAGCGCATCGTTGTCCCAACCGATTTGCACCGTGCTTCCCTTTTCGGGCAGCGCCTGCCCCTTTGGCACGAGGGCGGTCAGTGCCTGGCCCTCCATTTTCAACGTCAGGCGCGTGACCGCGCCGAGAAAGGCAAGTTCGACCACCTGCGCATCATGCCCGCCGGGTTGCAGGCGCACCGCCTCGGGCCGCAGGCTGGCATGGGCCCGGTGCCCTGTCAGCCGCTCGACGATCTCGGGGGGCAGAACATTCGACGAGCCCACGAAATCCGCGACGAACGGCGTTTCCGGCCGGTCGTAGATATCCTCGGGGCGGCCGACCTGTTGTATCCGGCCTTCGTTGAACACGGCAACGCGGTCGGCCATCGACAGCGCCTCGCCCTGATCATGCGTCACGAAGATGAACGTGATGCCGAGTTGGCGCTGCAGGCTTTTGAGTTCGACCTGCATCTGTTCGCGCAGTTTGAGGTCGAGCGCCCCAAGCGGTTCGTCCAGCAAAAGCACCTTTGGCTTGTTTACCAGCGCGCGCGCGAGCGCCACGCGTTGTCGTTGCCCGCCCGACAAGGCCGAGGGCTTGCGATCCGCATAGCCCGGCAGCGCCACCATCTCCAACGCCTGTTCCGCCGCGCGATGGCGTTCGGCCTTGCCGACGCGCGCGATCATCAGGCCGTAGGCCACGTTGTCGCGCACGTTCAGATGCGGAAACAGCGCGTAGTCCTGAAAGACGGTGTTCACCGGGCGGCGATAGGGCGGCACCTTGCTGCAGGGCTGGCCGAAAATTTCGATCTCACCCGCGGTGGGGCGTTCAAAGCCCGCCACGAGCCGCAGGCATGTCGTCTTGCCCGACCCGGACGGGCCGAGCATCGCGAAGAACTCGCCCTCGGTCACTTCGAGGTCGACGGCATCCACTGCCCGCACCTCGCCATAGTGGCGCGAGACCCTGCGAAAGGCGATTGCTGTTGTCATGAAACGTTCCGTAGTCGCCTGCCGCGCAAAGCGGACGCGGCAGGCCTGTTGTCTTCGGGTCAGCGACCGCCGATCACGCCGATATAATCGGACACCCAGCGGTAATAGGGTACGCATTCACCCTGGCTGTCACATTTCGACACGGGCGTCTGCCAGAAACGGATCCTGTCGAAATCGTCGAACCCGTTCTTTGTGCAGCCTTCTGCGGTCTGCATGCCGCGCCCATCGGTGCAGGCGGCGGGAACCGCCGGGTTGGCGCCGAACCAGACCGAAAGGTCGGACATCAGGTTCGAACTCAGCGTATGTTCCATCCACATGTAGGCGCAGTTCGGGTTCTCGGCCTCGGCATGCATCATCGTGGTATCGGCCCAGCCGGTCGCGCCCTCTTCGGGGATCACACTGGCGATGGGGGCGCCATCGGATTGCAGCAGGTTCACCTGGAACGGCCAAGACCCCGATGCGGCCATGCCCTCGTTCTTGAAGTCGTCGATCTGGATGAACGCATCATGCCAGTAGCGGCTGACCAGCGTGCGCTGCTGACGGAGCAGATCAAGCGCGGCGTTGTATTGGTCCTGGTTCAGCTCATATGGCGATGCGATGCCAAGCTCGGGCTTGTGCGTCATCAGATAAAGAGCGGCGTCCGCGATGTGGATCGGGCCGTCATAGGCCTGAACGCGCCCTTCGTTGGGCTGACCGTCGGGCAGGTTCATCGGCTCGAACACCACGTTCCACGAGGTCGGGGCGTTGTCGCCAAAGACTTCGGTGTTGTACATCAGCACGTTCGGGCCCCACATGTAGGGAACGCCGTAATGCGTGTCGTTGACGTAGTGCCAGGGCGCCTGTTTGAGCCTGTCGTCAATGGTGTTCCAGCTTGGGATCAGGTCGGTGTTGATCGGCTGAACCCGCTTGCCGGCGATCATCCGCAGGGACGCGTCGCCCGAAGCCGTCACAAGGTCGAAACCGCCTTCGTTCATCAGGGCGACCATTTCGTCCGAGGTATTGGCCGTCTTCACATTCACCTTGCAGCCGGTGGCTTCTTCGAAGCCGGTGACCCAGTCGAACTCGGACATGGTTTCACCGCGTTCGATGTAGCCGGGCCAGGCGACGATATTCAGTTCGCCCTCGCCCGCGCCGATTTCGGTCATCTGTGCCGCGACCGGCGTCACAGCGACGCCGACCGAAAAGCACAACGCCGTGCATGACTTCAGGATGGATTTCATTTTTCTGACTCCCCGTTTGCTTTGCTTGCGCAGTTTTGCGCAGAGCATGAGGAGGATTCGTGCGTATCGCAAATTCAATTATCAGAACGGACGGTATCGAAAATTCCGATAGCTGTATTAACGCGCCTTCACATCGTGCTGCGCTTGTGCGACCGCCACGAATTCGCGCGCGGCATCGGGGATGGCAAGGCCGCGCCGCCACACCAGACCGACCTGCACAACCGGCAAGGCGCCCGACACGTCGCGGCTGTGAATACGGTCGCCTTCCAGCGACCACGGCCGGTAGACCAGGTCTGGCAACAGGGCAACGCCCGCCCCCGTCGCGACAAGCGAGCGCACCGCTTCGACCGAGCGGGTGCGGAACGCGATCCGTGGCCTTTCACCGAAGGCCGAAAGCAGTTTGACCGCCTCCTGCTCCATCTCGTCGACATCCAGAACGATTAGCGGCTCACCCGCCACGTCGGACAGTGCGATGCTTTGCTGCCGGTTCAGCCGGTGGTCGATTGGCAGCCAAAGACGGAACGGCGACACCTCGAGGATTTCGGATTGCAGCGCCTGGGAATCCCGCAAGTGCGTCGTGACCATCACCGCCACATCCAGTTCACCGCCGACGATGAGGTGTTCAAGATACTCGCCCGTATCCTCGACGGCGGTCACCTCGACATCCGGGTTTAGCCGCCTGTAACGCGACAGGACGTCGGACAGAACATACCCCGCCGTCAGCGAGGTAACACCCAGGTTCAGCCGACCCGTGACGCGCCGGGATCCGGCCGACACGACACGCGACGCGTTGGTGACCTCGGCAAGGATCGAGATCGCATGACGCAGAAACTGCTGGCCTTCGGGTGTCACGGTCATGCCGCGCGAGTGGCGCAGAAACAGTTGCACACCCAGGAACGCTTCCAATTCCTTGATGGCTTCGGTCACAGCGCTTTGCGAGATCGACAAGGCATGTGCGGCCTTGCTGACCGAACCCTGGTTCGCTGCCGCCACGAAATACCGAAGTTGTTTGAGTGTCAGGGACATGCAGGCCAGCCCGGTTCCGTCATGGCCAGGAAAGTGACACGGACCGGGAGGCAAGGCAAACAGGCATGCCCGCGCCGGCCCGGCCCATATGGGCCGCTGCCATCATCGCGCCGAAAGCAACCGGTCCACCAGGCCCAGCCAGTATCCGACACCAACCGGGATCGCGGCGTCGTTGAAATCGTAATCGGGGTAGTGAACCATAGCGTTGTTCCGTCCCGGTTGATCGGTTCCCATCCAGATGTAATTGCCCGGCCGTTCATTCAGCATGAACGAAAAATCCTCGCCCGCCATGCAGGGTTCGCTTTCCCGCAGGACCATATCCTCGCCCACCAGGGCGGCTGCCACTTCGGCGGCCGTTCCGGTTTCGGCGGCATGGTTGACCGTCGGCGGGTAATTCTTGCGATAGTCGATGATCGCCTCGGCACCGAAACCGGACGCGATCCCTTCGGCCAGTGAGCGTATCCGCGCTTCGGCCATGTCGCGTGTCGCCGCATCGAAATAGCGCACCGACCCGCCGATGACCGCCTCGTCCGGCATGACGACGTAGGCATCCGAACCCTTGAACATCGAGACGCCGATGGTTGCCGTTTCGTGGGGCGAAACGTTGCGGCCCGGTACGCTCTGGATCGCGGTGACAAGATGTGCGGCGGCCAGAACGGTGTCGACGCCCAGATGCGGCAGGCCCGCATGTGTGCCCTGCCCTTTGATCGTGATGTCGAAATAATCGATGCCCGCCATGATCGGCCCTTCCAGCGCGCAGAACTGGCCCAACGGCATTCCCGGCCAGTTGTGCAGGCCCCAGACCGATTGACAATCTGCCCGATCGAAAAGCCCTTCGCGCACCATGACGCCACCGCCACCGCCGCCTTCTTCGGCGGGTTGGAAAATGACCGCGACCGACCCGGCGAAATCGCGTGTTTCGGCAAGGATCTTCGCCGCGCCGAGCAGCATGGCGGTGTGGCCGTCGTGGCCGCATGCATGCATCTTCCCGGGATTGAGCGATTTCCAAGCCACGTCGCCGTGTTCCTGCATCGGCAAGGCGTCCATGTCGGCCCGCAGCCCGATCATGGGGCCGTCCTTTTCGCCGTGGATGATGCCGACCACGCCTGTTTTCGCGATGCCGGTCACAACCTCATCGACACCGAATTCCTTCAGTTTCTGCGCCACGATGCCCGCGGTGCGCGTTTCTTCGAACCCGATTTCGGGGTGTTCGTGGAAATCGCGGCGCCATGCCGTGATCTCGTCCTGCAGGTCGGTGATGCGGTTGTGGTGGCGGGATTTCAGCGCGGGTTCGGTCACGGCGGGCCTCCTTTTGAGCATGGAACATGAAATACCGGACAACGATGGCCGGCGCGAGAAGAAGATGCATGCCAGACGCGGTCGGTCACGCCTCGATCGCTAAAGCAGCAAACCGTAGGCCAGAACCCAGACCGTCAGCAGAACCGCCGTAACCAGGAAATATCCCCCGTTCCATCTCAGCCCCACATGCAGCGCGCTGACACCGCCGAACGACCCGATCAACAGCGTCGTCGCGGTAAAGGGCGATGTCGCACCGCTGAGCGCCCAGCCGGACGCGATCGCCGCGACAAGCGCGGATGGCGCCACGCCCAGAGGCTCCGGGTCGGGAATGAGCGGCGCAATCAGCGTGACGGCGAGGATTGGATTCATGCCGATCTGGCCCAGCACGGGAATAATCCACACCAACAGCGCCAGGATCATCCATGCAGGCACGGCATCGGTGTCGAACCCAAGCCCGGACACGAGAGGTTGCAGCAGCGGTGCACCGACCGTTCCGATGTAACCCGCCATCATCAGAAGAACGAGTTCGCCGCGGTAGCCCGGCAACTCTTCGTCCAGGTAACGCCGCACCCGAATTGTGAAATCCGCATCCGCGCCAAGGCTTCGGTGTTGCATCAGGGCCCAGGCGATTGCGATGACCGGGACCACGATCATGACGATGCCGACAACACGGATATCCAGTGCAAAGTGAATGCCCAGAACCGTGACCGCCAGCAACGCCAGCAACACGAAGAGCGGCGAAAGAAGCGCCCAGGACCCTTCGACCGGCGTTCGCTTTGGCGGGTTGGCAAGCCGCGGCTTGAAAATGCTGTCCATCGCCCAGCCGGTCGCAAGGATAATCGCGGCCGATCCCAACCCCGGCAGAACCGCCGTGGCCCAGGACGCCCCTGGGATCACGGCCGTGGTCACCGCCATCGCAAAGGCAAGCGGCGACCAGGGCAGCGATGCGATGAACCCCCGTTGAATTGCCAGCAGCATCCGCTTGGTTCTGAGCCGGCGGATCAACGGATCGGGCTCGGACCTGGCGGATTGCGAAGCAAGCCCGCCCAAAAGCGATATTGACCCGTAGTTGATAAGCAGAGCGAAAAGATGACCGCCGACCGTCAATGCCCCGTAGCGGCGGCCGGGCGGCTGACTGGCGAGGAACCGCCCCGCCTTTCTGAGAGAGGGCGAGGTTTCCGCCACGTTACGCAGCGTTGAAAGCGCCGTGAAGAATGCGGCGATGAACGCGGCCTTCTCCAGGCCGTTGCGCGATATGCCCAGCCAATCCTGTCCCGCAAGGGCAAGCCAAACCGACAGCCCGATCGCGGCAAGGATGAATGCCTTGCGCGTGGCGCGCACGCGGATGCCCAGAAGGATCACGACAAGCAGGGCCGGCATCTGGATAAGCGATGCCGGGATCGCCACCCCCCATTCGCGTAGCCCGAACAGGCAGGTAAGACCGACCAGCAAACTTGCAGCCACGCGGTCGATCATACCTGATAAAGCCATGCCCCGTTCCCTGTGCGATTGACGAACCGCCCCGTTCCCGCCGGAAGGTGAATTCCGTCAATTTGGTCCGGGGCCGCCCTTTTAACACTCTGGAATTACACGGGCATCTATGACGCACAACGCAACGAAAGCCCAGAGCGCGGGGCTCCCTTGACCCGAGAAAGCCGCGGGCCGACATCGCAGTTTCACCGCGGTCCGATCCGTTAATGAGGCAAAGACGCCCTTTTCCCGGCGGATATCGGACCTAGGATTTTCCCAAAATTGGCCCTTTTTGCCCACAGAAAAAACAACCCAAACGCGCAGTATCCAGAGATAAAATTGTTTATTGAGCCAGGGATTCGATGCAGACCATAGTGACAACCTCCGAAAGCAGCAGGCGCCCCGATCAGGCGCTTGATGATTTCAAGCGGCGGCTGCACGACTATGCCAGCATTGGTCGCAAGCTGTTCTGGCAGCGTTTCACCAGCTATACCGCGATCGCGATCCTGGCCTCGATCTTTTACGATTGGCAGGTCACAGCGATCTGTTACGCGTTTATCTGGATTTCCGAGATCTACGACCAGCGCGTATTCTCGATCGCGCTGAACCCCGACAAGTTCGAAAAGACCGGAATGCGCGACATGAAGCGCAAATTGCTGATCAGCACGGTTCTCAGCGCGTGCGTGATCAGCATCTTTTCCATCGTGATCAGTATCCTTCAGGGTCCGACATCGCATTTCATGCCGATTTTCGTGCTGATCGCAGCGTCGATATTTGCCTGTATGAACAACTATCAGTTCGTTTCGATCCTGTTCGTGCGGCTTTCGATCTATCTTGTGTCGATCGTCACCATTGCATCGCGCGACATAATCCTGGCCGAGGAAGTGACCTCGGAGATGTGGATTCAGCTTTTCACGACGATCTTCGTTCTCAGCTTCATTGTCGAATGTGCGCGGAATTTCCTGTCGTTCTATACCGAAAAGATCGGCCAGATGAAGGTTCTCGAACGCGAACACGAAAGGGCGAAAAGCGCCGCTCGGGCGAAGTCCGAATTCCTTTCGATCGTCAGCCACGAACTGCGCACGCCGCTGACGTCTATCAAGGGGTCGCTTGACCTGATCATCGGCGGTGTCGCCGGCCCTGTGCCCGAAAGCTTCAGGAAGATCCTCGATGTGGCGCATCGTAACAGCATCCGGTTGACCGCGCTGATCCAGGATCTTCTGGACCTTCAGAGAATGGGCGACGGCAAGATTTCCTACCAGTTCTCCGACGTGAAACTGGATGAGCTGGTCTCGGAAGCGGTGGACGAGATGATGACCGTGGCAAGCCGCAGGGCGGTGACGATCAAACTGGGCCATGTCGACAAGGACGTGATCGTTTCCGCAGACAAGAACAGGATGAAGCAGGTCGTGACCAACATCCTGTCCAACGCCGTGAAATTCTCGAACGCCAATCAGACGGTCACCGTGAACGTGGAGCGGAACGGGCAAAAGGGTCTGTTCTCGATCGAGGACCAGGGTATCGGCATCCCCGACCATGAAAAGCACAAGGTCTTTTCGGCCTTCCAGCAACTCGACTCGTCCGATCACCGCAAGGCCGAAGGGCTTGGTCTGGGCATGCATATCGCTGCCCGCATCGTCGAAGCACATGGCGGAAAGATCGGCTTTGAAAGCCGGATCGGACAGGGCACCAAGTTCTATGTGGAAATGGAACAGGTCGCCGCAAACGCGCCGACATCGTCCCACAAGGCCGTGGCGCCCGCCCTCTGACACGGCACTGGCAGTCGGCCACCCTCTGCAACCCTTGAACCGCACGTCCTGAACGCAACCGCGTGTCATGCCCCTTGGGCATGAGCGGGGCAGGACGCCACTGGCGAACGGGGTGACAAACCGCTTGCCCGTTTCACAGGGCAGCGAAGAGGCCGTTGTATTGTGGTGTTCGTGAATACCGGGGCAAGCGCCCGATCGCGGCAGGCGCAGCGCGTTCGGTTATCAGACGGCTTCGGCCCAGATCGAACGCAGATTGTCTGCCAGCGTCATCGGATCAAACGGCTTCGTAATGACCGCGACAGCACCCTGTGCCCGCAGTTCCTTGGCGAAATCGTCTTCGGCTTTGGCCGTGACATAAACAGTCTTGACCCGTTCCATGCCGGGGATCTCCTCGATGGCGGAACGGACTTCCTGCCCGCTCATTTCCGGCATCATTACATCGAGCAAGAGAAGTTGGGGCACGAATACCTGCGCTTCGGCGATGGCGGTCATACCGTTGCTGCACTGGCGCAATTCGAATTGCCCTATCGTTTCCAGAGCGATTTGAACAATCGTCCGGATGTCCTCGTCGTCATCGACATGAAGAATACGTTCAAGCAACACGAAACTCTCTCCCTAGATCTTTACGAATGCAGCGTCCGGGGTCTTTCACCCGCGGCGCCACTGAATTTTTTCAGGCTCACGGTTTCTCCCGCAGCGCCCGAAGACTTCAGCGCGAACGAGAAGGTCGAGCCCGCTCCTATCGTGCTTTCTACAGCCAATTTCGTCCCGTGATAGCCCAAAATCTGCTTTACGATGGTCAGGCCCAGGCCAGTCCCCTCGCGCTTTTTGCCGTCCAGCGGCTTGTGCTGGTTGAACGGTTTGCCAATCTCTGCGATCGCCTGCTCATGCATGCCCGGCCCGTTATCGGTCACCGAGATCCGCCAACCATCTCCTTCGTTTTCCACGCCCAGAAGAACGGTATCGCCTGTGTCCGAAAACTTGATCGCGTTCGAAAGCAGGTTGGTCAGCACTTGCATGATCCGGTCCTGGTTGACGGCGACGGTCGCGTTTTCAGGAACATCCGAAAGGCGCAGATCCACACCATGGCGATCGGCATAAGGCTGGTTTGCCTCGATCGCCTCGGCGAGCAACGCCCCCAGCCCGATGGGTGTTGTCGAGAAATCCATCTTGCCCGACCGGATCTTTTCAAGGTCGAGGATGTCGTTCACGATCAACAAAAGGCGTTCGCTGTTGCGGTCGGCGATTTCGACGACCTTGGAAACCGACGGGGACAATTCTCCGAGTGAACCGGATTTCAACAACGACAATGACCCCTTGATCGATGCAAGAGGTGAGCGCAGTTCGTGACTGACCATCGAAACGGTCTGCATCTTCGCGGCTTCGATCTCGCTGCGATGGGACAGGTCACGCAGGCTGGATACGAACAGTTTCGTTCCGTCGAGCCCCGTCATCTTGCGTGTGACCACCTCGACCACATCGTCGGCGCTTCGGATTTCTATCGTCGCCGAGTCCTGCTCTTTCGCAAGCAGCGGGCCGACATGTTTCTTGAACAGGTCGATATTGAAATGCGGGATGGTTTCGGAAATCTTGTGCTTGCGTGCAGTATCGACAGACCAGCCACATCTTTCCCGCGCGGACTGGTTCAGGTAACGGATGCCAAGGCTTTCGGCCTCGTAGACATAGATTTCCTCCTGCAGTTCTTCGAGCATGAGCCCCAGAAACTGGTTCGTCTCGGAAATCCTATCTTGTGTCTTGTCGGACAGGACCAGCAGAACCTGGTGATTTTCACCGGATTTGTCGATTTGCGGGATCACGGTCATTTCCGCGATAACGTGGCCCCGATCCGGTGTCGGGTAGCCGGAAACCTCGCCGCTCCAGAATTTGCCGCTTTCATGCGCATCGGCCAGTGCCTTGCGGAGCCTTTCTTGCTTGAAGCACGGGACCACGTCTTCAAGCGTCTGGCCAACAAGATCTGTGGACGGGATGCCCAGCATATCGAAAAGCCCTTCGCTGGCTGCGACCACCTTGCCGGACGAATCGAGAATGCATGTGGCACCGTTCGAGGACAGCAGCTCGACCTGCCGGTCCATCACGTCTTGCTGGAACTGAAGGATCTTTTCCTGACGCTCTTCGAAGCGCTTGAACTGGGCGTTCCAAAGCAGACGGATCGAAATGACAGCCAGCAGGGCGGCTGCCGCACTGATGGCAAGATATCGTGTGAAAAACGATTGAAGAGCCGGGTTATCCGCGAAGCCTGGCGCAAAAAAGTACGAGGCCCCGGCAATACCTGTCATCAGGACAAACAAGAATCCGACGAGCATCGCCAGCGACTTGGACACGACACACTGTTTTAACATATCCTAACCTGCTCTTCAGTAAGGCCATTTACGCCGGCCTGTTTGCTTACGCTAGGAAATTGACAAAAAAATCGGTCCAATAAAGGGCTCAATCTTGTAAACAATATGATCTACGGTGATTGCATGTCTACGCCGAGGTTTCAAACCGCGAGGCCGATCATGCTGCCAGCGCGTGATCCTTGTGCGCAGGCAAGGTGACAAGGAACGTGCTGCCAACGCCCAATTCGCTTGAAACAGTGACTGTTCCGCCATGCTTCTGTGCAATATCACGCGAGATCGTCAGCCCCAGACCCGACCCGCCATAGCGCCGCGTCAGCCCGCTGTCGAGCTGCGTGAATGACTGGAATATCTTTTCAAAACAGTCGTCTGGGATGCCACACCCAGTATCGCTCACTTCGATTGCGATGACGTCGCCCCGGGTTTCCACGGCCAGGCGGACCACCCCCTGCTCGGTGAATTTCAAGGCATTGCCGACCAGGTTGAGAACAAGCTGCTTGAGGCGAACATCGTCGCCCATCACGTTTGCAGCACTCGTGTCCAGCACGAGATCGATTCCCTTTTCGTCTGCAATCACCGAAAGCTGGTCAGCCACGCTTTGCACGATCTTGTCCACCGCGACGGGCCGGTACTGGGTCTGATCATCCGAGCCTTCCGGCCGGCTCCAGTACAATATGTCGTTGATGACATTCAAAAGGTGCTTGCCGTTGGCGTCGATCCGGCGCGATAGCCGCTGGATCAGAACCTCTAGCGCGGCAAGCGCGTCCACGCGTTCTGCAACGGTTGATTTCTTGTCATTCAAAGCGGCGGCCAGCGTTTCGTATTCCGGCATCACCTTTATGTTCTGCACCATCGACGAAAATCCGATGATCGCCGACAACGGCGTCCGTATTTCGTGGCTGACGGTGTTGAGAAATTCGCTTTTCGCCTTGTTCGCCTGTTCAGCCGCCTGCTGGGCCCGCTTCAGTTCGGTAACGTCAACACGAAATCCCACGGTGCTGCCATCGGGCATCTTGGCCTCGGACACCTTTAGCCAGCGGCCGTCATCCAGCAATTGCTCGACCGGCCCTTCCGGGTTGCGGTGTTTTGCCAGACGTTCCGCGATCCATTGCTCTTCACGGCCCTCGGGCACCTGGTACTGCCCGTTCGCGACACCGCCGCGCAGGATTTCCTCGAATGTCTTTCCCGCCCGGATGAAATCGGACGAGGCGCCGTAATACGATTTGTAGCGAGAGTTGAACGTAACCAGCCTGTCATCGGAATCGTACAGGGCAAATCCGTCGTCGATCACTTCGATCGCTTCGGCAAGCTGTTCCCACGACCGTTTCTTCGTCAGGATCAAATGCCGCGCCCAAAGGACGAAAACCAACAAAAGAGCCGTAGCGACAAGCGTGATCGCAACGGTCATGCGGGATGCGAACGTGCTGTTCGACCAACCGTTGGCCGGGGCCACCGAAAGCAGCCACTCCGCCCCACCGAACCTGATCGTTTGTGTGACCGGATCGTTTTCCAGAACGGACGGATCACCCCACAAGTCGCGAACCCGTGGAGTGCCGGGAACCCTGGCCTGGACAAGTGCGACCTTGTCCTGCTGCAGGTTTTCCGCCGTGAGGCGCACCAGTTCCTCTTCGTCGGTGACGACCGAAACGATGCCCCAGAACTCATCGTTGCCCGACGGGTTCGGCAAATAGATAGGTACGCGCTGAATATAGCCGCGCCCCCCCTGCACCAGGTAAACCGGCCCCGAAAAGTCGGGCCGGCGCGTTTCGCGCACGCGGATGAACGATCCGGCCTGGGATGGCGTCCGAAGATAGTCGAGCCCCAAAACGCCTTTGTTTTCCTCGAAAGGAAAGACGAACCTGATCGTGCTGCCCTTGGCCAGACCTATGTTCAGGATACCCGGATTGGTCTTGAAGAAAGGTGCCGCAAGGGTTTCGAACTTGCCCTGATCCAGTTGCGGATCCGCCATGACCGCACTTGCGATCGAGTCCGCCAACATCTTGTGAAACGACAATGTGCGTCGAATTTCGCTGGCAACATCGTAGGCCTGTTCCCGTGCTACATCCGCCTGAAGCCCGCGATGGATCTGAACCATGCGGTGCTGGAGATAGAGGCCGAGAAAAAGACCTGAAACCGATACAACGACACTCAGCGCGATGGCAAACCACCGCCGCAAGACAAAAGTCTTCATGAAAGTGCTCGTTTGCGTTTGTTGCCTTGTTTTTCAGGCAGTGTTCCACCCTTGCCGGCAAGTTTCAACCAAAGAGTGTCCGACTGCCGATTTTCGTGGGGCTATTTGGCAACTAGGCCAGGTCAGGCAATTGCTGCTCCATCTCGTCCAGCAACAATTCCAAGGACTTATGCCAAGCCTGATGTTTTTCCGCGCAGTCCGGGTCCGAAAGGGTTTTTTCGATTTTTCCTTCCAGGTCGCGGGAAATCTCGCCGATCTGCGCAAATCCAAGCGATGGCGCGATGCCGGCCTGCTTGTGTGCCATGGCGTGAATATGGCGCAATGCGTGCTGCGTGTTGCTGCCATTTCGTATCTGCGCCATCGCGTCTTCGAACGCAAAGATGCGTTCATCGAGTTCGCGCAGGAATTTTTGGCGCAATCCCTCTATCGCCTGCTCAAGCTGCCCGGACGTATCACGCGCCTCAGCGGTTTTCATCGGAAACACCCATCTGCCAGCGCGTGAATCCTTCGAACTCACGCTCTCCGCCACGGCGCGCCTTCTTGATCGCACCATAGAGCATGTCGGTCGGATCCTTGAACGACAAAAGCTTGCAAGACTGCGCAGCGCCCAGTTTGACCTTGGGCACGGGCCAGCTTTGTTCGCCGCTCATGTCTGCGGTCAGTTGAAGCGCGTCATTGATCTGCAATTGTGCAAAGGATCGGTCGAAATGCGCCAGTTTCGGAACGAGCGCGCAAAAGTCTCCATAACCGGCATAGGACAGGAAACTTGGAAACGCGCTCAGAGCATCGCGGATCGCGCGCGAGACGTCCGTCAGCATGTCGATGAATTCCAGACCCGAGGCACGCGCGTGGATTTCGTGGGCGTTTTCGATGTGAAACCCGTATGCGACGGTGTTGAACAGCCGCATATTGCCCAGCCGAAGGACATAATTCTCAAGGCTCGAAAACGGCAGAACCCATGCCGCGTCATGCAGCAGGACAGGATCTTCAAAACGGACTGACTTGCCGAAATCGATCTCGGCATTCTTGAGTTGCTGAGACACCAGCCCGGTGTGACTGCGTTCGGCAAGCAGCGCCTCGACGTTGCGCATCCGCGCCTTTACCTCGATCCTCTCGATCGGCTTGGTGATGTAGTCGCTGGCGCCGGCCTGGAAAGCACCGTCGACATAGTGCTTTTCGGTCATCGCCGTCAGCATCACGATGGGCGTATGCCGATAGGTTTCGATGTCACGAATGCAGGCGCACAGTTCGATCCCGTCCATCCCCGGCATCTGGATGTCGAGAAGGAAACAGTCGAAGGGCGTCGCCGCCTGCTCGATCTGGGAAAGCGCGTCGTCCGCGCTCTTGGCGAAATGCAGCCTGTTGTAGCCAAGCGAGTTCAGCAGGCTCGCGGCCAGCTCAAGGAACAGTGGATCGTCGTCGACTACCAGGATCTTCATGTTTTGCGCCTCAAACCTTGCCGGTCCGCACAACTCCAGAAAATGCGGCCGTTTTTTCTTTCGTTCAGGTATGAGATTCAACTGGGGCAACAATATGGCAATTTAGGGCAAATTACTCGCTTTTGGCGAACGGTCCCGCACAAGGGGAGCCGCCGGAAACGCATACCACCCCAAGCGGTGAAAAAATGGGGGCAAATGCGGGCGATAGGTTAAGCCAGGCAGGCATGTCGCGGCCGCCCAAGACGGAGTCTTTTTCGCCGATCATACAATCACAGGTTTGGCAGATCACCTAACCTGTGATAGTATCAATGCGGGAAATTTCCCGAAATAGTATTTAGGAGGTTATTATCTATGAGACTTTTCAAACTGCTTACAGCCGTCTTTGCCGCCACAATTTCGCTTTCCGCAGCAGGGCAACTGCACGCGGCAACGTTGGACGGCGCCACTGTCGACGTGAACTTCTACTTTCCCAACACCAGCACGCTGTATTGTGCAAGCGGCAGCCAGGTCGTCGGGGCCGGGGTCGAGTATCCTGCGGGTTGCTCAGGGTTTGCGCCGGTCAGCATCGACGTGTCGGGATCGCAGGTGATCGTCGGCCATAGCAACCAAGCGGGTTTCCAGGCCGGCGCGTTCAATGGTTTCGTCATGAGCCTTCTGTCCGGGCCGGCAATTTCCGGGTTGGCTTACAACGCGGGGTCCAGCTCCCTGGGCGTCACATCGAGCAGCTTCACGGCATCGTCGATGAGCTTCAACTTCGCCAGCCAGGGATCGGGCACCGCCGTTTTTGACGTGTCGTTCGCAACGGGGGCCATTCCGCTGCCGGCCGGGGCACCTCTGCTTCTGACCGGTATCGCCGGAATGGCATGGCTTCGTCGTCGCAAGGCGAAAATGGCCTGATACCAGACATCGAAACCATCGAAATCGGGCGGGCTGTTTGCCCGCCCTTTTTCTTTGTCACGACAAGCCATTCCGCAATCCCCCACGAACCGCGCCGATTGCCCTTGTGCCGGTCCTGCGCAAAACCTACTGCTGGCCTGCAGACCTTTTTAACCAGGGCATGGCACAGCTCAGATGACCACAGGCTCTCCTTCGCAACTCACCGGATACGCGGCCGCGTGGAGCATCGTTTTCGTGTGGTCATTCTGGCTGATCGTCAGCCGCGTCGCCAGCGACAGCGGACTTACGATCTATGACCTGACCGCCCTGCGATACGGCCTCGCATCGCTGGTGGCCCTGCCTTTGTGCCTTTATTACAAGGCCTGGCGGGGGCTGCGCCTGATCCAGGTCGCGGTGGTGTCATTCATACTTGGCCCAATCTATATCCTTTGCGTTTTCTCGGGGTTTCTCTATGCGCCTGCCGCGCATGGCGGGATCTTCATGAACGGGGTCCTGCCACTGGTCAGCATGGTGTTCGGCCTGATCCTGTTTCGCGCCGTGCCCGGCGCAAGGCAGCTTTTCGGTGCCGCGCTGATCCTGGTCTCAGCGGTCGTCCTTGCGTGGGACGGCACTGCGACCACCAGCCCGGACGCCTGGAAGGGTGATCTGCTTTTCTTTATCGGCGCGCTGTTCTTTTCGTCCTACGTTATCCTGTCCGAACACTGGAAGATCAGTTCGATCCAGATCATTTTTTGCGGAACGGTGGTCAACGCCGTGCTGTACCTGCCGGTTTGGGCCTTGTGGTTGCCTTCGGGCCTGGCCGATGCCCCGCTGCAGCCGCTCTTGTTGCAGGCCGTCTACCAGGGGTTCGTTCCGAACCTTGTCGGGCTCTTGCTGATCGCGCATGCCTCGCGCACGATCGGCAATGGCAACACCTCTTCCATCCTGGCCGCCGTGCCGGGGGGTGGTGGCCTGCTGGGTGCCCTGATCCTTGGCGAAAGCCTCAGCCTACTGAGCATACTTGCCCTGGTCCTGCTGACCGTCGGTTTGTTGATCAGCGTGCGCCGGAGGCGCCCTCTTCCGGCCTGAGCATCAGCCCGCCTGGAAATCCGGCTTTCGTTTCTCAAGAAAGGCGGAAATCCCCTCACGGCCTTCAGATCCTTCGCCCGCTTCCGAGATTGCCCGCAGCTCGCGATCCATCTGGCTGGAATAGCCGGACGAAAAACTGTCATGCAGCAACCGGCGGGCATTGCCCATCGAGGCGACGGCCCCCGCAGCCAGCCGTTCGGCCAATTGGGCCGCCTCCCCGTCCAGCTTGTCCTGCGGCAGGGCGCGGGTGATCAAGCCGATCCGGGCGGCCTCAGCCGCATCGACGCGGCGGTTTGTCAGGATCAAATCCTGCGCCTGGCGCATCCCCACAAGCCGCGGCAACATCCAGGTCATGCCACCATCCGGCGTCAGCCCGATGCCTCCATAGGCCGCGGTGAAATGCGCGGCATCCGACGCCAGCGCGATATCGCCCGAGATCGCCATGCTCATCCCCGCCCCCGCGGCCGGCCCATTCACCTGTGTAATCAGAGGCTTGCGCATCGAGGCGAACTGCGCCAGCGCCTGGTGCAACGTGCCTGCAAGGCCCGACAGGAACCCGGCAATCGCCGTGCTGTTCGATGCGAAATCCCCCACGTCCCCACCGACACAGAACATGCGGCCACGCCCGGACAGGATCACGCAACGCACGGCATCGTCATTGGCGCAGCGCAAGGCAACCGCCAAAAGCGCGTCCGCCATCTCCTGGTTCAACGCGTTGCCCCGATCCGGCCGGTTCAGCGTGATGCGCGCAATTCCTTGGTCGATCTCAAGTATGACTGTGTCGCTCATACGCATTCCTCCGCCGCCTGTTCCGCCAACCGCACAAGCCGTTCGAACTGCGCGGCGCGTGCCTCTGAATGGGCCGAAACCGCCTGCCCCCGGATGACCCGGCCCTTGATGCCATGAAAGATCGCCGCCATGCGAAAGAAATTGAACGCGATATAGAAATCGTAGCCTTCGATTCCGTCGCGTCCGGTATTGGCGCAGTATTCGGCGACATAGGCCCGTTCGGCCGGGATGTTCAGCGGCACGGGATCAGTGCCGCCCAGCCCCGCCACGATGTCCGGGGGCATCCGGTACATCATCGCGTGATAGGCGAAATCCGCCAGCGGATGGCCCAGCGTGGACAATTCCCAATCCAGAACCGCGATGATCCGCGGCTCGACCGGATGGAAGATCAGGTTATCGCATCGGAAATCGCCGTGGATGATGGCCGTTTCATCGCTGTCGGGGATCGCATCGGGCAGCCACGCGATCAGCCTGTCCATACCAGGGTTTCGTCCCGCATCCGTGTCGGCAAGGTAGGATTTCGTCCACAGGCCTATCTGGCGCTGAAAATAGTTGCCCGGCCGCCCGTAGTCGGACAGGCCCACGTCTGCCGGGTCGATCGCGTGCAACCGCGCAAGCGTTGCGTTCATGGCCGAAAAATAGGCCGGCCTCTCGGCCTGCGGCACTTCGGGGAACCGCGCGTCCCAGAAAATCCGGCCCTCGACCATCTCCATGACGAAGAATTCGCTGCCGATCACGTCCGGGTCGCCACAAAACCCCAGCAGCCGCGCAACAGGAAAACCCACCTTGCCAAGCGCCGCGATGACCCGTGCCTCACGGTCGACCGCGTGCGCGCCGCGCGCAAGCGGGCCGGGCGGTTTGCGCCGCAGCACATAGCTGCGCGCGGGGGTCTTCACCTGGAAGGTCGGGTTCGATTGCCCGCCCTTGAACTGCCGCACCTGCATCGGTCCGGCAAAGCCCTCCAGGTTTTGCTGCATCCAGCGTGCCAGCGCCGCCTCGTCAAACCCGAACCCCGGCCGAACGGCCGTGGTTCCCAGATTGTCCTCGGCGCTGGCGGTGCGGGATGTCACGCCTGCGCTTCCTGCAGCTTGGCCCAGTCGCGCTTGGTCTTCTTCGCAAGGCTCCATTTGTGCACCTCGGTCGGTCCGTCATAGATGCGGAAGGCGCGGATTTCGCGGAACACCTGCTCGACGATCGTATCGGCCGTCACGCCTTGCCCACCCATGCATTGCACGCAGCGGTCGGCCACGCGCATCAGCGCCTCGGAAACCGCGACCTTGGCCATCGAACTTTCGGTCGTGCCATAGTCGCCGCTGTCCAGAACGTCCGCACACCAATAGACCATCAGCTCGGCCTGTTTCAGGTCGATCCGGTTTTCCGCCAGCATGAAGCCCACGCCCTCGTGGTCGATCAGCGGCTTGCCAAAGGCCATCCGGCGGTTGGCATAGTCTGTGGCGATTTCGTGCGCACGGATGCAGGCGCCCAGCCAGCGCATGCAATGCGACAGCCGCGCGGGTGCCAGACGAACCTGCGCATATTTGAATCCCTCGCCCGACGCGCCCAGCATCTGGTCGGCCGGAACGCGCAGGTTGTCGATCGTCACGACGGCATGGCCACCCGGCATCGAGTTGTCGATCGTGTCCATCACGCGCTCGATGCGGATCGCCGGGTCCGGCAGGTCGACAAGGAACATGCAGGCCCCATCGTCGGACTTCGCCATCACGATGCCCATGCCCGCGCCATCGGCCCCGGTGATATAGGTCTTGCGTCCGTTGACGACCCAATGATTGCCGTCCATCCGGCAGGTGGTCTGCATCATCATCGGGTCAGACCCGGCACCGTTGTCTTCGGCCGGTTCCGTCATGAAAAAGGCCGACCGGATCCTGCCCTCGACCATCGGCTTGAGGAACCTTTCCTTCATCTCGGGCGAGGCGACCTTGCCCAGCAGAAAGATATTGCCCTCGTCGGGTGCGCAGGTGTGGCAGGCAAGCGGACCGAGAGGCGACAGCCCCGAACGGATCAGCACGGCGGCGGTTTCGCGCTGGGTCAGATGATCCCCGTCATCCAGGATATGCGGCGTGATCAGCCCTTCGTCGCGGGCCAGCGCCTTCAATTCGTTCGACAGCTCGTCGGTGGGGCCGTGCGGGCCGATGCGGGGATCGTTTTCATACGGCACGACGCGCGTGCGCACAAAGGCTTCGACCCTGTCGGAAATATCCAGGGCGCGCTGGGAAATCCCGTTTCGTTCCAGTAGCTTGCTCATCATCTTTTTCTCTTTCCCATCATGGTGCGTGCGCGTTCCGTTTCAGGTATCGTCAAAGCCCAGATCGGATTTGATCTGGCGCTTGAGTATCTTGCCGTTTGCGTTGCGCGGCAGGGGCGCTGTGCCGATCGTAAAGCTTTCGGGGCATTGGTAGTCGGCAAGCTGCGCCGCGCAATGCGCGCTCAGCGCGGCCTCGTCCACGCCATCGGGGCCGGTGCAGACGACCGCATGCACGCGTTCCCCAAGGATCGGGCACGGCTTGGCGACGACCGCCGCCTCGACCACGCCCGGAAAGGCGACCAGCGTGCTTTCGACCATCGCCGTGTAGATCTTGTGCCCGCCGCGGTTGATCATGTCCTTCTTGCGGTCATGCACATGGACAAAGCCATCGGCATCGACTGACCCGATATCCCCCGACTTCCAGAACCCGGCGGTGAATTCGCGGGCGTCGGCCTCGGGGTTGCGCCAGTATCCCGGCACGACCATCGCGCCCCTTATCCAGATCTCGCCCTTTTCGCCCGGCTGGACCTCGTGGCCGGCCTCGTCCATCACGCAGATTTCCGCACCGGGCGCCGGGCGCCCGACGGAAAGGCGGCGCGCGGCGGTGTGTTCGGCCGGCATGATCGTCGCGGGCGAGGTCGTCTCCGTCGCCCCGTAGGCGTTCATCAGGCCCAATCCGGGCAGCGCCTCGGCCAGCCGCTCGATGGTGGCGGCGGGCATCGGGGCGCCGCCATACCCCCCGACGCGCCAGCGCGCCAGATCGTAATCCGACAGGTTCGCCTTGTGCAGGCAGAGGTTATACATCGCGGGCACCATCAGCGAATAGGTCATGGCTTCGCGCGCGGCACATTCCAGGAAACCGGCTGCCTTGAATTCACGCTGAACCACGATGCAGCCGCCCGAGCGGATCATCGTGTGAATGCCGGCGACCAGCCCCGTGACATGGTTCATCGGAACGACGACGATGGTGGTGTCGTCAGGGCCAAGCGCCATCGTGCGCATGAAATTGGTCGACGAATGCACGATACCCAACCCGGTCAGCGTTGCGCCTTTCGGCGTGCCCGTCGTCCCCGAGGTATATAGGATCGTCGCGACATCCTCTTCGGCGGTGTCGGCTGCCGGCGCAGCGCTGGCATCGGTTTTCGACAGGCTGTCGTACCCGGAAAAACCGTCCACGGCAGGGCCGACCACGATACGCGCCTTCAGGTCCGGCGTCTCCGCGCCGGGCGGAACCAGCGGGGCGAACTCGGATTCCACGATCAGCGCCTTTGCCTGCGAATTCGTGATGGCGTGGCGGATACCCGGCATCTGGTCGCGGATGCTCATCGGGACGGTCACGGCGCCCAGCCGCGCCGCGGCATAGGTGACCACGACAAAGGGGATACCGTTGCCCAGCAGCATGGCCACGCGATCCCCCTGCCCCACGCCAAGCCGGGCAAGGCCCGCGGCGACGGCCGCGACCTCGCGGTCCAGCTGCGCATAGGTCAGGCGCCGGTCGTCATGCACCAGCGCCTCATGATCGGGGTAACGGGCGACGGCCTGCTGCAGGATTTCGAAAACGCTGTGGGGGCGGTCGGCGTAACAGGCCAGAACCCTGTCCCCGAAATGCAGTTCCCTGCGCATGTCCGGCCTGTCGCTCATTGGTGTCGATCTCCCTTGGGACGCGTGGTCATGCGTTATGGCCTGTTTCCAGCAATGGCCCGGCTGAATCCGCAATCGGCGCATCCAGCGGCAAGCCGGCCTCGATATAGCCGCGTTTGAAATCGTCGATATGCCGGCGCATCCACTCATGCGCGCGCATCGCATCCCGCGCGCGGATCGCTTCGATCACATGGGCATGGGCCACGATCTGGCGCGATGCCGCTTGCGGCAACTTCGGAACCAATGCCTCGAACCCGCTGTATAGCAGCAGGCCCACCGGTTCGCGGGCCAGTTGCAGCACACGGTTCTTGCTGGCAGCCGCGACCAGCGAATGAAACCGCGTGTCCAGTTCGATCGTGGCCGGCGCATCGGTTTGCGCCGCCTGCAGGGCAGCGTGGTTTTCCTCGAGCCGGGCGATGTCGTCGGCATCGGCATTCTGCGCCGCAAGAGAGGCCGACAGCGGCTCGATCGCGACCGAGACCTGCCACAGTTCCTCGAAAGTGACATCCAGCATGCTCAGCGCGCGTGTCTGCCGTGACGCCAACTCGGCCATGCGGGGTATGCTGACCACCATCTTGCGCGGCGACACGCGCCGGACAAAACCTTCGCTTTCAAGGCGGCGGATGCCTTCGCGGACGGTGGACCGGTTGATGCCGAACATCGTCGCCATCTCGGTTTCCGACGGCAACCTGTCACCTGGCTTCAGATCCCCGGACAGGATCTGCGCCTCGATCTCGGTCGAGACCTGTTCGTAAGCGTGCTGAACGCGAAGCGCCTTGGGTTGAAGTGCCATTTTACTCTTCCATCGTCACCTTGTCGTTCGGGGCGGAATACGCGTCCCTGCCAGGAATGCCACCGCCCCATTGTCGCAGCTTAGCCCTGCGGTTCCGCCGCGACCCCCAATTCGGTTTCCTTGATGATTTCGCCGCGTTCGATGACACATTCGCGCTGCAGCAATTCCATCGAATGGCTAAGCTCCGACTGCGCGATCAGAACGGACAGCCCTTCGGATTTCAGCGAGGCGATGACCTCGGAAATGCGCTTGGCCAATGCCGGCGCCACGCCTTCGAAAGGCTCGTCCAGCAACAGCAGCGACCGCCCCGCGATCAGCGCGCGACCCAGCGCCACCATCTTTTGCTGACCGCCCGACAACAACAGCGCCTTGCGCCCCGACATCTGGGTCAGTTCGGGCATCAGGTCATACACAAAGGACAGCCCCTTCGGCCCGTCGATCGCATCGTTCGCCCAGGCGGGCAAAAGCATGTTTTCCTCGACGGTCAGTTCGGGGACGAGGCGCCGGTCTTCGGGCATGTAGCCGAACCCCAGCTCGGCCCTTTCGCGCGGCGGCATCCCCGAAATATCCGTGCCATTCCAGAAAACCTTGCCGCCCGCCAGTGTCGCCAGGCCGGTGATCGTGCGGATCACCGTCGTCTTGCCCGCGCCGTTGCGCCCGACAAGGCCCAAACGTTCACCGTCCCCCAACTCAAAGCTGACGCCGCGCAGGATCGGTGCGGACTGGATCGTCACCTCGACATTCTCAAGCCTGAGCGTCATGCCGCACCTCCTGTCACATAGCGTTGCACATCGGGGTCCGATAGCACCTCTTCGGGCGCATCATCGGCAATGATCCGGCCATCGTAGAAGGCCAGCACACGGTCCGAATAACGCGTGACGATGTCCATATCGTGCTCGACGAAGATGACGGTCACGCCCTCGGCGCGCAGTGCCTCGATCACAAGGTCCATGATCGGGAACTTTTCGTCCGCGGCCACACCCGACGTGGGCTCATCCAGCAGCATCACCTTGGTCTGCCCGGCAATCGCCATGGCGATATCAAGCAGTTTTTTCACGCCGCCGGACAATTCCGGGATCAGACGGTTGCGGTGCTCGGCGATGCGGAACCGTTCGAGCGTGGCCAGCGCCCGCTCGCGCGCCTCCGCGCCATGTGCGTTGCGCCAGAAGGACGGCCGCGCCGATTTGTGGATGGTCGCGGCGACCACCATGTTTTCCTCGACCGTCAACTCGTTGCAGAGCTGCGCAATCTGGAACGACCGGTGGATGCCCAGCCGGGTGATCTGACGCGGCCCCATCCCGGTGATGTTGCGGCCGGCGAAATTGATCACGCCCGAGTCTGGCTTGATATACCCGGTCACCATATTCACGAATGTGGTCTTGCCCGCCCCGTTGGTGCCGATCAGGGAATAGACGGCACCTTCGGGGACGGACACGTTGATGTCCTTGGCCGCGGTGACGGCGCCAAAGGATTTCTGCACGTCGCGAACGTCTAGAACGGCTTGTGTCACGTTGCGTCTCCTTTGCGGCGGCGGACCAGCGACCCAAGCCCGTTGGGCAGGACCACGATCACGATCAGAAGGAAGATCCCCAGGGCCAGCTGCCAGGTGTTGGGGAAATAGAGGTTCGAGAACGAGCGGACCATTTCAAGGATGATCGCGGCGACGAACACCGCCGGAACCGAAAGGTAGCCCGCAAGGATCGCGACGAAAACGAACTCGCCCGATGTCGTCCAGAACGCGAATTCCGGGTCGACATGGCCCAGCGCCAGCGCCGCGATCGTCCCGCCGATCCCGCCAAGGACCGCACCGAAGACATAGTTATAGCTCATAACCGTTCGCACCGAGGCGCCGAGATACTCCACCCGCAGTTCGTTGTCGCGGGTGGCCAGCGTGATCAGCCCCTGCTCGCTGTCGAAATAGATGCGCATCAGCGTGCCCGCGACGACGACCAGAACCGCGACATAGAGGTAAAGCGCCGTCTGCAGCGCCCGGCCTTCGGGGTCCCAGCCAAAGAATGTGGGTGCGCCGATATTCAGGCCATCGGTGCCGCCCAGAACCGTAAGCTTGGCCAAAGTGCCGTAAAGGACCATCGAAAGCGCCAGCGACAGCATCGCGAAAAAGATCCCGCGGTAGCCTGCCAGCAGCGGCCCGAAAAGCGCACCGACGACCAGGCAGACCCCGGCACTGAGCAGCGTCAGCAAGAAGATGTCGGATACGCCCAATTGCCCGGCGACCAGCGTCGCCGTGTAAGCGCCGAGACAGTAATAGAGCCCCTGCCCGAAGGACACGAGCCCACCCCGCATCATGCCGACGATGCCGAGGCTGACCAGCCCCTTGGCCAGCGCCATCGCGCACAGGAACATTGCCCAATCCGGCAACAGGACGGCTCCGGCCGCCAACAGGACAAATGCGCCCACGGCGGAAAGCATCAGATTGGTCCGCATCAGATTTTCCTCGCCTGGGTTTTCGCAAACAGGCCTTCGGGCCGGAACAGCAGCACGATGGCCATCACGAAATAGATGATGAACAGTTCGGCCTCGGGCAGCATGTGGACCGAAGCGGCACGGCTGATCCCCACCATCAAGGCCCCGATCGCGGCACCGGGGATCGAACCCAGCCCGCCGATGATGACAACCGCGAAGGCCACGATGATGACGTTGACGCCAAGGCCCGGCGTGACCGAGATCATCGGCGCCGTCAGCGCCCCGCCAAGGGCCGCAAGGAAAGCGCCTGCCATGAACGCGCCGAGATAGATGCGCTGCACGTTCACGCCCATTGTCTGGCTCATTTCCGAGTCGTGGATCACCGCCAGAACGACCTTGCCCATGCGTGTCCGGTTGAGAGACAGCCAGACCGCAAGCCCGACGATGATGGCGGCCGCGATCACGGCGAAATCATACCCGACATAGAAAAGCGGACCCATTTCGACATCGCCCAACAGCGTGTAAGGCTCGTAGACGAAATAGGGGTTCACGCCCCAGATCAGCTTCATCACGTCTTCGAGGATCAGAAAGACCGCATAGGTGACAAGGACGTTCAGCACCTCGTCGCGGCCGTAGAAGAAACGCAGCAATCCGCGCTCCAGCAGGGGCCCGAGGACCAGCGCCACCAAAAGCGCAGCCACGATCATCGCGACATAGCTGCCATAGGGAAAGGCATCGCCGCCCCAGGCGAAATAGGCACCAACCATCGAGGCCGCGGCATAGGCGCCAATCGCGTAAAGGCTGCCATGCGCGATATTGAGGATGTTCAGCACACCGAAAACCAGCGTCAGGCCGACAGAGACGATGAACAGCCAGCCAGCATATATGAGCCCATCGACAAGGATGGTTGCAGCGAGGTCCATTTACGGCCTCCAAATCTTGGTCCGGGAAAGATGCCCGCCACCCAAAGGCGGCGGGCGCTTGCAGTCAGGCGTCAGTCACACTGCGCACCGGGGAAGCCCTGCGCGATCCAGTCGGCAGACTTCACCCCCGCGGGCGGGTTGACGCAGCGCGAGTCGAAGTACTCGATGTCGATCAACTCCATCGCGCCTTTTTCGGCGTTCCACTTGGTGGTGCCGATCGCGTTGGGCTGAATCGCCTGGTGACCGTCGGCCAGCGCCATTTCGATACGACCGGAAGGCGCATCCCAGGACAGGCCCTTCATGGCGGCGGCCAGTTCCTCGTTGGTGGGTTTCTTGCCACCGTTCTCGGCCATTGCCTTTTCAACCGCCGTCTTCAGACCCAGGAGCGCCTGCCACATGCGGAACGGCGCCTGCACCGGGAAGACCCCGAATTCGGCCTCATAGGCGTCCCAAAGCGTGTCGGTCAGTTCCTGCAGCTCGCCACCGCGTGCCTTTGCTGCCAGCCCGTTCACGCCGCGCGCGCCGAGATAGATGCCTTCGGGCATTTTCTGCTGCAGCTGCGGGATCACGTGGTCGCCGGCCGACAGAACAATCTGCGAGCGTTCATGCAGACCGCGCGCGGTTGCCTGGATCACGAAACCCTGCAGGTCGCCGCCCCAGTTGGACGAATGCACCAGCGTCGGGCGTTCGCGCAGCAGCGCCGAGATCTCGGTGCCGTACTGGCCTGCACCAAATTTCGGGAACAGCGCCGTCTTGACGACTGCATCAGGGTAAAGCTGCGCCATCGCACCGGTGAAGTCGGCCCAGCTGTCCTGGCCCCAGGCGTAGTCCTGGTTCAGGCCGGCAAAGCTTTCGATGGCGACATCGCGGGATTTCAGGTAGCGGGCCAGGCTGACGTTATCCATCGTCGCGTGCGCCGCGGTGCGGAAAACGTATTCGAAGGTGTTATCCTCGAAGACGCGCGGTGTGCCGCAGTCGTAGAGAATCGTGAACGCCTTCAATTCATCCGCGACGGGCGGAACGGCCAGGCAGTCACCCGACGACACATAGCCGACCACGGCATCGACTTCCTCACGCTGCACCAGGTTGCGGAATTCCTGAACCTGCTTGGTCGCACCGCCGGCTTCATCGACCAGCACGACCTCGATATTCATTCCGCCAAAACCCTTCTGGTCATAGGGCGCAGGCAGCTTGCCGCCCTCGTTCAGCATATCCACCAGAACCTTGCCACCGTTCCAAGCGGGCACACCAAAGCTTTCGGCGGCCTGGCCCGACAGGAAGGTGATGACGCCGATCTTGAACGTATCATCCTGTGCCGCAACCGGACCCGCGGCCCCCGCCGCGAGCGCAAGTGCCGTAAGCGCACCTGCAAACTTCTTGCTGGTCGAATTCATGACTTCCTCCCTTTTGCGGGTCTGCGACTCGCGCAGACCCTGTTGACCGGGATGGATCGGCTCCTCCTCCGAAACATCCCGGAATTCGGATGAAATCGCGCGGGGCAAAGCACCCAGCCGCGGTTCCCTATTGTCCGTTTGTCGGACATTAAATGTGCCTGACCAAGCGTCAAGAAGATTCCTTGCCGCGGCGCAGAACGACAGCCGAAGCGCAGCGCTATCCCGCGCAGGGCGGGTTGCGGCAAAACTTTGATGGTCTGGAAGGGATCGCCTTGCCAGCAAAGCGCAAGGCAACGGCGGGGACGGTCAGATATCCGTTCTGTCACGCCAGCGACGGTGAACCCAGAAATACTGCTCGGGGTATCTTGTGGCGAGATCGGCAATCGCGTTGGTGGCCGCCTGCATCATCTCGGACGGTTGCCCGGGCGGAATCGGATCGGCCAGGATGACTTCGAAATCCAGACCGTTTTCCAACCGACGCCCGAAATAGGGGACCATCACCGCGTTGAAGCGCGCCGCGAATTCCGCGGCCGAGGTCGATGTCGGGGCCGGCTTTCCAAGGAAATCCAGGTCCGGGAATGTTTCGCCCCGGACATCGACCAGGATCGTGACCATTCCGCCCTTCTTGAGCACACGAAGAAAGCCCATAAGCCCCTTGGTCGTTTGCGGGAAAACGGGCCCCGAGACATCCATCATCGTCTTTTCGTAATGGGCGTTGAAGTACCGGTTCGACATGGGCCTGTAGATACCGCCAATGACAAAGCCGCGCGCGGTCAACGCGCGGCGGGGAACCTCGAAATTGCCGAAATGGCCCGACACGAAAATCACCGGGCGGCTTTCGGCGCGGGCCTTTTCGAGGGCGGCAAGGCCATTACCGACGATCCGCGCGGCCTCGGCACGACTTTGCAGTTCGGAGCCGGAGTAATTTTCGATCAGGGTGCGGCCGAAATTGTTGCAGCACGCACGGGCGATCCGGCGCCGTTCGACATCGGGCATATCGGGCCAGACAAAGCCCAGATGATACCGCGCGCGCTTCAGGTATCCGGCGATCCGGCCCACGAAATTCGCCATGACCCACCCGAAAAAGCGGACCCTGATCGCGTAGGGCAGCAGCAAGGCCGATCGAATGATCGCCGTTGCAACAAGGTTGATGAGATAGTCCACCATCTAAAAGATCATAGGTTTCCGGCTGTTACTTGCACGTCTGGCCTGCGGGGCGTCGCGACACTCTACTTTGCGGGTGCGGTGACATAAAGCACCATCGGGCAAAGCGGCAGGCGGAACGTCACGGCATTTACTGACCGCCAAGCCCCGTCACGGCTGGCTAGCCCCCCCCGGCCCGTCTTTCATATTCGGCGCCTTGCGGCCGCGGTAACGCACGGTCAGCTCGAGCGGGGTATCGTTTTCGTCATAGACCCCCAGAACGATGCCGCGGCGGCGGGTCTTGGTCCGCATTTCGCGCAATTGCTCTTCGCTGCGGGTGGTGCGCTGCGAGGGGCGGCGCGCCCATTCGAACAGCTTGTCATACATTTGCGCGATGACCTCTGCATGCTCATCGCTGTCGCCCAGATCGACCAGTTCGTCGGGGTCGTTTTCGAGATCGAACAGCATCGGACGGTGGCCGCCTTCGAAATGCATCAGCTTCCACTTCTTGTCGGCCACCATGAACATGGTCGCATCGCGCACCTCGGCGCCCATCGCATGGGCCACCGGCGAGGCCGAATAATCGTATTCGCAGATCACGTAGCCGCGCCGCGTGTCGGTGGCCTGCCCGCGCAGGATCGGCAAAAGGCTTTCGCCCTCGAGGATATGGAGCGGCGGCTCGCCCCCGGCGAAATCGACGAAAGTCGGCGCGAAATCTATGCATTCGACCAGCGCGTCGCAGACCGTGCCGCGCGTGGCGTCGGCCTCGGGGCTGGGGTCGTAGACGATCAGCGGAACGACGGTCGCCGTGTCGTGAAAGAACGTCTTTTCCCCCATCCAGTGATCGCCAAGGAAATCGCCGTGATCGGATGTCAGCACGATCAGCGTGTCATCCATCCGGCCGGTTTCCTCGAGCCAGGCGAAAAGCCGGCCCATCTGGTCATCCGCCTGCTTGATCAGGCCCATATAAGCCGGGATCACCGCGTCGCGCACATCCTGGCGCGAAAACGCCTCGCCCACCTTGTTGCCCATGAAAGCCTGGAACACCGGGTGATCGCTTTCGCGTTCGGCGTTCGAACGGATCACCGGCTGCACATGTTCGGGGCCGAACATGCTGGCATAGGGTTCGGGCACGATATAGGGCCAGTGCGGCTTGATATAGGACAGGTGGCAGCACCACGGTCCCTCATGGGTTTGCATGAACTCGATCCCGCGCCCAGTCAGATAGGGCGTTTCGCTGTCGGGTTCGTGGATGTTGGCAGCCTCGGTGCTGTTTTTCAGGAACCAGCCGGATAGCACATTGCCGTCTTCATCGAGGCCGGAATTCGCGAAATCGTGCCACGGGTTGTCGCTTTCGTAGCCCTTGGCCTTGAGCCACTTGTTGTACTCCCTCGCCCCGTCCGGGTCGTAAGAGCCGTCGGGCCCCTCGGGCAGCATCCCGTCGTCGCGTTCGAACACATCGAACCCGCATTCGCTGACCCGCGCGCCGATGATCGAGTCCGGCTCCAGCCCCAGCCGGGCCATGCCTTCCTCGTCGGCACGCATGTGCGTCTTGCCGACAAGGTAGCAATCCATCCCGACCTTGCGCAGGTGATCGCCCATCGTCATCTCGCCGACCTTGAGGGGGATGCCGTTCCAGCTGGCACCGTGGGAATGCACGTAGCGCCCGGTATAGGTGCTCATCCGTGACGAGCCGCAGATCGGCGACTGGATGTAGCACCGGGTGAACCGGACGCCGCGTTCCGCAAGCCTGTCGATATTGGGCGTGTGCAGGTGCTTGTGGCCGTAGCAGCTCAGGTAATCCCAGCGCAGCTGGTCGAACATGATGAACAGGATGTTTTTCGGTTTGGCCATAATGTCTTGCGGCGCAGTCCGGTTTTTCGCGGGGCCTGCGGCGTCTCCTCCCTTTCGTAGCGGGATCAGGTTAGCAACAGTTGCAGGGGGTTAGAACCTGCGATTGACGCCGGCCGGCGCAATCTCGGTTATTGCGGTTCCGCGTCGGCCAGAACCTTCCGCGCAACGCGGAAGCATTCCAGCGCCTGCGGCACGCCGCAATAGATGCCCACCACATGAATGATGGCGCGGATTTCATCCTGCGACACGCCGTTGTTCAGCGCGCCGCGGCAATGGATTTCCCATTCGGTCATCTTTCCAAGCGCGCCGATCATCGCAAGGTTCATCATGCTGCGGGTCTTGGGGTCGATCACGTCGTCCCCCCAGCCAAAGCCCCAGCACCATGCGGTCATCGCCTCCTGAAAGGGGCGGGTGAAGTCATCTGCGGCGGCGAGGTTCCGTTCGACATATTCGGCCCCCAAAGTCGCCTTGCGCTGTTCAAGCCCCTTGAGAAACAGATCTTCGTCGAATGCGGACATCGTGACCTCCCTTGCGATGCGGGCCCCTTCACGGGCCGCGTGCAGATTTGCGCAAGCGCAGGACGCTGGCAAGCAGCGCGATTGCCACGCCGGCCAGTTCGATCAGGTCAACGCCCCGAAACTGCCCGAAATAGCCGGCGTACAACTGCTCCAGCCCATGATAATTCACCGCTTTTTCGAACGTGGTGCCCAGCGCCAGGACCACCCCCAGGATCAGCAGCAGGTTGCCGAAAATGCTGCGAAAAAACACGATCATCAACAGCGACAGGACGCTGGTCAGCGCCACGAGCGACCCGACGAGAACGAAATACTGCACGGTGTGGCGTGTGCCGTACCAGCCTTGCGCCCGCGCCAGGCAGCGGCCATAGCTTACCACGAAGGCGTGCAGATCGAGATGCGTGTTCGCGACCTGAAAGAAAAAGGCGATGGCGCAAAGGCGCCAGAACAAGGCTTCGCGCCCCGTGGTCTGACGGGCAACGCGCAGCATGAGAACAGCGGCCACGCCATAGCCCAGCATGAAAACCGTGCCGGAAAACCACGGATCGCCGAATACTGTTTTCCAGTCCTCGAACCCGCAGGCCAGGGACTGCACGATTTCATGAACGCGTGTTTCGCTGCTGGACTGGCTCATGCGGCCTTCAGCCGGTTGGAAATGACGTATCGAAAAAGAAGGACTGGCCGGCAGTCAATTGCCGCCAGCCTAGCGCACGCCCCTCGACAGGTCCATCGCGGCTTTGTCAGATGCGCATGCGCGGAACGTCGTGCGGGTCTAGCCGCAATTCCAGCAGGATCGGCCGGTCGCGGTTTTCGATCTTTTCCAGCGCGCCTTCAAGGTCTTCGGCGGATTGCACCAGGATACCGTGCCCGCCCAGTGCCGTGGCCACATCGGCAAAGGACGGCCAGTCGAATTGCGAAAGGCCCGGATCCATGCTGCGGTCGAGAAACTGGATATGTTCCGCGCCGTAGGCGCTGTCGTTGCATACGATTACGATCAGATCCTGTTTCAGCCGCACCGCCGTGTTGAATTCGTTCACGCCGCCCATCATGAAACCGCCGTCGCCGGTGAACAGAACGGCGGGACGGTCGGGGTCGGCAAGGCTCATGCCGACGGCGGCCTGCAGCCCCAGCCCGATCGAGCCGAAATTCGTCGTCGCCATGAAACTGCGCGGATCGGGGGCCGAGACACGGCACCAAACCTCGGTCATGAAGCGCCCGCCATCTGTCGTCAGCAAGCGGTTCTTGGGCAACGCCTCTTCCAGGCGGTCCAGCGCCCAGACATAATTGACGGTGCCCGGCGCCGCCTTGTCGCGCTGGCCGGGCGGGTGCCAGGTGAGCTTGGCCATATCCAGTTCGGCGGTAAAGCCGGACGCCGGTATTTCCGCCTCGTCCAGCCAGTAGACGATGTTGTCCGCGGTCAGCCCGGCATCCGCGACCAGCGCGGCGTCGGGGTGAAAGTTGCGCCCGATCGCGCGCGGGTCGTCATTCACCTGCACGACGCGCTTGCCCTTCATCAGCTTTCCCTGGTCGGTGGTAAAGCTGTGCAGGCTGGCGCCGAAGGCCACGACGCAATCGGCCTTGGCGATCACATCATAGGCCGCCTCGGTGCTGAGCGTGCCGAAGATATCCATGTTGTAGGGGTGGTCGTTGAACAGCCCCTTGGCCTTGAGGGTTGTCGCCAGCGGCGCTTCGAGCCGGTCGGCCAGGCGTATGATCTGGTCGCGCGCGCCCGCCGCCCCTGCCCCGGCCAGGATCACCGGCCGCCGGGCCGAGGCGATCATGCCCACCGCCTGGTCCAGCCCGTCGCCTTCGGGGACGTAGGACGGGGTGGAAAAGACCGGAAAGATCTTTTTCTCGTGCACGACCTCCTGCCACATGAAATCCGCGGGCATGTTCAGCACGATGGGGCGCCGCTCGACGCGCGCCCGGTAATAGGCATTGGCGAAATCGTAAGAGGCCGTTTCCGGCGCCCGCATCTGTTCGAACCCGGCGCCGGCGGCCTTGACGGTTTCGCGCTGGTCGATGCTTTGCAGATGCTGGGAGATCATCACCGGCGTATCACCGGCCAGCAGCACCATGGGGATGTTGCCGCGCGCCCCTTCGGCCAGGGCGGTGACACAGTTCGTAAGCGCCGGTCCATGGGTCACGGTGGCAACACCCACCTGCCCCGTGACATGCGACCATGACAGAGCCATCAGGACCGAACTGCCCTCATAGGCGACCGGAACGAACGTGCCGCCGCAAGCGCGCACGTAGTGATCCACCATGAACAGGTTCGCGTCGCCCATCAGGCCGAACATGGTGTCGATTCCGTGGTCCTGCACCGACTTGGCGATGGATTGATAGGTGTAAATCTTGTCTTCGGCCATGGATCACCCCCTGTTCTGCATGTGCGCGCTCTGACGCCAACTTGCATTTCGGGCCGGGGTGGATGCAAGGGACCGCCGCGAAAACGGGCGAAAATCGACCGCGTCCGGCCATTGTGCGTGACCCGCCCGCCGCCGGTGGGCCTGCGGATTTTTCGGCCTGCACAATTCTTGACCGCCGGCGCGAAATGCCCGTTGCGCCGCCTGCAAAGCGCGCAGCAAACTTGCTTTTGGACCCGCGCTGAGTTTTGATCAAATTAAGAATCGGGGGCTCAGACGTGATCGAGATCAACGAAGTCAGCAAGATTTTCACCGGCCGCGGCGCTCCTTTCACCGCGCTCGATAATGTCTCGGTCACGATCCGCGAGAACGAATTTTTCACCCTTCTTGGCCCTTCGGGCTGTGGGAAAACCACGCTCTTGCGGGTGATCGCCGGGTTTATCGACCCGACAAAGGGGACGGTGACGCTCGATGGGCAGGATCTGGTCAGCCTGCCCCCCTACAAGCGCCCGGTGAACACCGTTTTCCAATCCTATGCGCTGTTTCCTCACATGACGGTCGCGCAGAATATAGCCTTCGGGCTGGAGATGCTCGACAAGCCGCGCGCCGAGGTCAAGAAAACCGTGGATGAGATGCTGGCGCTGGTCCGCATGACCGAAATGGCCGACCGCAAGACATCCGAGATTTCGGGCGGCCAGCAGCAGCGCGTCGCGCTGGCCCGCGCGCTGGCGCCACGGCCCAAGGTTCTGCTGCTGGACGAACCGCTGAGCGCGCTGGATTTCAAGTTGCGCAAGGACATGCAGCTGGAATTGAAGCGGCTGCAATCCGAAACCGGCATCACCTTCGTATTCGTCACGCACGACCAGGAAGAGGCGCTGACGATGTCCGACCGGATCGCGGTGATGAACGCGGGCAAGATCCGGCAGATCGGCGGCCCGCGCGACATCTATGACCACCCCGCCGAACGGTTCGTGGCGGATTTCATCGGTGACACCAATTTCCTGGACGTCGAATTGCTGTCCATCGCGGGGGAACAGGCCACGGTCCGCCTGCCTTCGGGCGCCGAGGCGCAGGTTCGCGCCCCAGGCGAGGGCGTCGCGCCCGGCCCGGTGACGCTGGCGGTGCGCCCCGAACACGCCAGCCTGTCCGGCGGCGCGGGCGCGGTTCTGCCGGGCACACTTGCGAATGTCGTCTATTTCGGAACCGACACGCATTACCACGTGGACCTGGACGGCGGCGGGCGGTTCGTCCTGCGTCAGCAGAACCAGCCCGACCAGGCCCAGACCCGCACGGTGGGCGACAGGGTCGAGGTCACGCTGGCCCCCGGTGTCGGCCAGGTGCTGAGAGACTGACCCGATGAGCGACGCAGCCACGAAAAGAGCGACACGGTCCCGCTGGCTGCTTCTGGCCCCGGCGCTGGCGGTTCTGGTCTTCGCGGCGTCAGGCCCGCTGCTGATCGTGCTGATCTATTCGTTTCTCACGCCGGGCGATTACGGCGGTGTGGAATGGAACCTGTCGTGGGATGCCTGGTTCAGCGTCATCATGGAGCAGGATTTCTTTACCGATGAAATCGGCTTTGCCGATGCGCATCTGTCGATCTTCTGGCGGTCGATCAAGCTGTCGCTGATGACAGCGCTGCTGACCTTCATCTTCGGCTTTCCGACCGCCTATTTCATCGCCACGCGCCCCAAGGAAAAGCGCGACATCTGGATGTTGCTGATCATCATCCCGTTCTGGACGAACCTGCTGATCCGCACCTTCGCGATCATGGAACTGATCCGCGCCGAGGGCACGGTGAACAGCGCCCTGCTTGCGCTGGGGATCATCGACGAGCCGATCCAGATGCTGTTCACGGAATTCGCGATCCTTCTGGGCATGGCCTATGTCTATCTGCCACTGATGGTGCTGCCGATCTATGCCTCGCTCGAACGGTTCGATTTCACCTTGGTCGAGGCGGGCTATGACCTTTACGCAACCCGCTGGCGGGTGCTGCGCAAGGTGATCTTCCCACTTGCCAAGCCGGGCGTGATCGCCGGGTCGATCCTGGTTTTCGTGCCGTCGCTGGGTGCCTATGTCACGCCGCGGGTTCTGGGGGGCGGCAAGCAGTTGATGCTGGGCAACCTGATCGAGCTGCAATTCGGCGCGGGCCGCAACTGGCCACTGGGCGCGGCGCTGTCGCTGACGCTGCTGGCCATCGTGATGGTGGCGCTGATCCTTTACGTCCGTGCCGCGGGCAACGAAGAGGTGCGGCATGGCTAAGGGCTTCGACATCCGCCGCCAGACCGGGTTCGCGACGGTCGCGATGGCCTGTTTCGTCATCCTCTACCTGCCGATCGTGCTGCTGGTCGTCTATTCCTTCAACGCGGGCACGTCGGTCGCGATCTGGGAAGGGTTCAGCTGGCGCTGGTACCAGACAGCCTGGCAGAACGAACAGGTGCAGGCCGCCACGATCCGGTCGCTTGTGATCGCGTCCTGGGCCACTGTGATCGCCACAAGCTGCGCCGTGCTGGCCGCGCTGGCGACCACGCGCCAGGGCACGTTCCGCGGCTATACCTTCGTTTTCGCGATGATCAACCAGCCGCTGATGGTCCCCGAAATCGTGACCGCCGTGGCGCTGCTGATCTTTTTCGCCATGATAAAGGTCGCGACCGGATATACCGGGCTGTTCTACCTGATCATCGCGCATTCGGCGTTCTGCATTCCCTTTGCCTACATGCCCATACGGGCACGCCTGCAAGGCATGGACCTGAGCCTGGAACAGGCGGCGATGGATCTGTACGGCACGCCCTGGCGCGTGTTCCGGCGGGTGACGCTGCCGCAGCTCTGGCCGGGGATCCTTGCGGGCGCGATGCTGGCTTTCGTGATCTCGCTCGACGACGTCGTGATTACCGAGTTCGTGAAATCCGCCGGGCAGGATACACTGCCCACCTACATGCTGGGGCAATTGCGCCGAGTCGTCACCCCCGAGGTCAACGCGATCTCGACGGCGCTTCTGGCGATTTCCGTGGTGCTTGTCATCGCGTTCTTTTTCCTCAGCAGAAACAAGAAATAACCGACAGAACCAACAGGAGGGTTCACCATGAAACTGACCAAATCATTTGCCGTACTGGCCGCATTGGCCGTGGCCGGGGCCGCACAGGCCGAAGGCACGCTGAACATCTACAACTGGGGCAACTACACCAGCCCCGAACTGATCGAGAAATTCGAAAAGGAATACGGGGTCGAAGTCACGATCACCGATTACGACAGCAACGATACCGCGCTGGCCAAGATCAAGGCGGGCGGCCATGGGTTCGACATCGTCGTGCCGTCCGGCACGTATGTGCCGATCTTCATCTCCGAAGGGCTGCTGATGGAATCCAAGCCCAACGAGATGGAAAACTTCAAGCACATGGACCCGCAATGGGTGGACGTGGAGTTCGATCCGGGCCGCAACTACACCGTGCCGTGGCAATGGGGCACCGTGGGCATGACGGTCAACACCAGCGTCTATGGCGGCGACATCAACACCGCCGGGATCTACCTCGATCCGCCCGATGAGCTGAAGGGCAAAATCAACGTCGTCCCCGAGATGATGGATGTGATGTCGACGGCCATCTACTACATGGGCGGCGAACAGTGCACGACCGACAAGGAAGTCCTGAAGAAAGTCCGCGACAAGCTGGTCGAGGCAAAGACCCACTGGCTGTCGATGGATTACGGCAACATCGAGAAATACGCCAAGGGCGACCTTGCCGCCGGCGTGAACTGGAACGGCGCGTCGATGCGGGCACGCCTGCAGAACCCCGATATCGCCTATGGCTATCCGATCGACGGCTATCCCGTTTGGATGGACAACGCCGCGATCGTGGCCGATGCGCAGAACGTCGAGAACGCCAAGCTGTTCCTGAACTTCATCATGGCGCCGGAAAACGCGGCGATGCTGTCGAACTTCGCCAAGTATGCGAACGGCATCAAAGGTTCTGACGCCTACATGGACGAAGACCTCAAGAACGCGCCCGAGGTGAACCCCTCGGACGAGCTGAAGGCGGCGGGCGTGCTGTCCAAGACCTGCCCGCCCGAGGCGCAGAAGATCTACACCGCGATCTGGACCGAGCTTCAGAAATAACACGCGGCGGGCGGGCCTTGGTGGCCCGCCCTTTCCTTTCACGGAGATACCCATGTCCCCCGATATCGTCATCCTGAACGGCAGCCTCATCACATTCGACGACACGACACCCCGCGCCGGGGCGCTGGCGATTTCGGGCGGCACGATCACGGCTGTTGGCGACACCGCCGATATCCGCGCACTGGCCGGGTCCGGCACGCGCGTGATCGACGCAGGCGGCGCCACGGTGCTGCCCGGCTTTATCGACAGCCACGTGCATCTGTTCGGCGGGTCGGTCGAACTGGGCTATCTCGACCTTTACGGCGTTCAGGGGCTGGACCAGTTGACCGCGAAGCTGCGCGAATGGTCGGCGCAATGCCCCGATGACAAGGTGGTTTTCGCCGTTCAGGCCGATTACGCGATCCTTGGACCGGGCCGGAACACGACCCGGCAGGATCTGGACAAGGCGCTGCCCGACCGGCCCTTTGCGATGTTCGCACCCGATCATCACACCGTCTGGGCCAACACGAAGGCATTGGAGCTTGCCGGCCTGCTGCATGGCGGCACGGTCGACATGGGCGCCGAGATCGTCATGGCCCCCGACGGCACCGCCACGGGCGAGCTGCGCGAGCCCGGCGCCTATGCCCCGGTGCTCAAGCTGACGCGCCATGGCGGGCGCGACATGCTGGGCCTTGTCACCGGGGCCGATCCCGTGCCGCCCGCCACCGCCGCGGAACGCGCGCTAGACAAGGCGGCCATCGCGCGCGGCCTGAAACACTGCGCCAGCCACGGGATCACCGGGCTGCACAACATGGACGGCAATTTCTACAATCTCGAACTGCTGTCCGAGCTCGAAGCCGATGGCGACCTGCTGGCCCGCGTCGAGGTGCCGTTCCATTTCAAAAGCCACGACAGCCTGGACCGCTTTGCCGAGGCCGAGGAAATGCGCGCGCGCTACAAGGGCGACTGGGTCTGGTGCAACCGGGTCAAGATGTTCATCGACGGCGTCGTCGAAAGCTCGACCGCGCTGATGCTGGAACCCTACCCGGGGCTCGACACCGTGGGCGATGCGGTTTTCGACTACGATCATTTCGAGGCGGCAGTGATCCGCGCCGACAAGATGGGCCTGCAAATCGCCGTACACGCCATCGGTGACAAGGGCATTCGCTGGACGCTCGATGCCTACGAGGCGGCGATCCGCGCCAATGGCCGGCGCGACAGCCGCCACCGCATCGAACATATCGAGGTGCTGCATCCCGACGACCTGCCACGCTTTGCCGAAATGGGTGTGGTGGCCTCGATCCAGCCGGGGCACGCGCCCTTCGGCGGCATCTTTCCGCCCGAAGGTGTGGGCAAGATGCTGCATGACCACCAGATCCCGACCTCCTATGCCTGGCAGGATATCCGCGACACGGGAACCCCGGTGGTGTTTTCGACCGACTGGCCGGTGATCCCGGTGGACGTGATGCCGAACGTGAAGGCCGCCGTGGCCCCCATGAAGATGCCCGCGCCCTGGCGCGACCAGAGCCAGAGCCTGCATGACACGCTGAAATCCTACACCGCAGACAACGCCTGGGTGGAGTTCAACGAGGCACGCAAGGGCCGGCTGTCGCCCGGCATGATGGCCGATGTCGCGGTCATGTCCCACGACCTCGAGGCGATGGACCCGCAGGATCTGGACAAGGCCCGCGCACAGATCACCATCGCGGGCGGGCGTGTCACATACGAAGCGTGACCGGGTGGGGGTGCCTTACCCCCACTGTCCGCCGCCATCCATGTCGATCACCGTGCCCGACAGGTATTCGACCTGCGGCGCGCACAGCATCGCGGCCAGTGCGCCGACCTCTTCGGGTTTTTTCAGGCGTCCGAACGGCATCAGCCCCTGGTCGAGCAGTTCGCTCCAGCGTTCCTCGTCACCGAATTTCGATGCAGCGCGCGACCGGTAGAGCCCGACCACCCGGTCCGTCAGCGTGGGCGACGGGTTTATCCCGAACACCCGCACGCCATAGGCCGGCGTTTCTGCCCCCAGCGCGTTGGTGAAACCGATCAGCGCGGCGTTGCCCGCCGCCCCGCAGATATAGTCGGGGCGCACCGCGCGCCCGCCCATCCCGATGATGTTGACGATGATCCCCGATTGACGCTGCTTCATTCTTTGCACGTAAATCTGCGACAGGTGGATATAGCCGAACACCTTGAGAGCCCACGCCTCGTGCCAGCGCCGCATCGAAACGTCGGCCAGACCACCGCCCGGGATCGCGCCGGCATTGTTCACGAGGATGTCGATTTCGGGATGCGCCTCGGCCAGGGCAAGGCGCGCCTCGTCCTGTGCAAGGTCGGCGGCAAAGGTCGCGACCTCGACGCCGGTTTCGGCCTTGATCGCGTCGGCCGCGCGGGCAAGCGACGCCTCGTCGCGCGACGCGATGACAGGCCGCGCCTCTTCGCGGGCAAAGGCCAGCGCCGTTTCATACCCGATACCCCGCGAACCGCCCGTCACCAGAACCGTCTTGTCCTTCAATCCGAGGTCCATTTCCTGTCCTCCCCCTTTGTTTCGACCGGGCCACCGCCCTGGGCCGGATGATGCGTCCCGGCCCTGCAGGATGTGCGCGTCCGCGCGGTTTTGTCCAGTCTCCGCGCGGTCCGCCTTTGACCTCCGGTCACGGCAATGCAACTCTGCGCGCACAACCCGAGACAAGCAGGAGAAACGACATGTCGGATCTGGAGGGGCGCAAGGCGCTGGTGACGGGATCGGCCACGGGGCTGGGCCGGTCCATTGCCGTCAAGCTGGCAGAACGCGGGGCGGATGTCGTGATCAACTACTCCAGGTCAAAGGCCGACGCCGAAGAGGCGGCGGATACCTGCCGGGCGGCAGGCGCGCAGGTCAAGCTGGTCCAGGCCAATGTAGCCGATCCCGACGGCTGTCGCGCGCTGGCAGCGGCCGCGGGTGAATGGGGCGGGCTGGACATCCTGGTGAACAATGCCGGCATCACCCGCCACGCGCGCGATCATGCAGACCTGGATGCGCTGTCAAAGGCCGATTTCATGGATGTCTACGAGGTCAATGTCGTCGGGCCTTACCTGATGCTGCAGGCGGCCAAACCACTGCTGACGGCGGCGCATCAGGCCACGGGCCGGTCCAGCGCGGTTCTCAACACCTCATCGATTGCGGGCGTCAAGGGGATCGGATCTTCTGTCGCCTACGCCGCGTCCAAGGGCGCGCTGTGAGCCTCCCCAACTGAACTGGTCCACCACTATGTTTAGGAAACGGAGGACCGAGAATGGCAAACAGGCGACCCAAGCCCGAAGAGATTGTCTCGAAGTTACGACAGGTTGAGGTGCTGATGGGACAGGGCATGTCCCGTCTCGACGCGATCCGACAGATCGGCGTTGTTGAACAGACGTACTATCGCTGGCGCAAGGGTGCTGTCAGACGAATGCGAACCAGTCTCTGCTAGGACAGTCGCATTGTCCCTTATCCCGCGCAGAGACCGCGCCACTCAGCGAGAGCGGCGGCGCGGTTGGCCTTGAAGTGAGGTCGGCTGGAGAGGCTTCGTTCCTGGTTAAAGTGGTTTAGGAGGGAGGCGTGAACGGAGACGAACTTCTGAAGACTTCGCATCCGCCGAAAGCGGAGCATGGCCCGCTCGCGTCGTCGGAACGGCAGATGTGAATTCTCGGCTCGATTGTTGAGCCAGCGGCCGGTTTGCTGACGGCTCGCCGCATCAAGTTCCTTCAAGGCGGCACCATAGGAACGAAGCCGATCGGTGACGATGACCTCGGGCTGACCATGCCGCTTCATCGATTTTCGCAAGAATTTCAATGCGGCTTGCTTGTCTCGGGTCTTCGTCACAAAGCTTTCGAGCACCTCCCCTTCGTGATCGACAGCCCGCCAAAGGTAGTGCCTCTCGCCATTGATCTTCACGAAGATCTCATCCAGGTGCCAGCGCCAGCGGCTCGACTTCATACCCGCCACACGTCGCTTGCGGATCTCGGCTGCAAACATCGGACCGAAACGTTGCCACCAATAGCGGACGGTCTCGTGGCAGATATCGACGCCCCGCTCGTGGAGCAGGTCCTCGACGTTCCGGAGTGACAGCGGGAACCGGATGTACATCATCACCGCCAGGCGGATGATCTCGGGGCTGCTGTGGAAGCCCTTGAACGGGTCAGGTCTGGTCATGTTTCGACGCTACGAGGCTGTCCTGCCCGTCTCAACCGAAATCCTTCTGACAAAACCCATTGTTGCCTTCCATGTAAGCCTCTCTCGTGACTGCGTCGACCTTGAAGACCAGCAGGAAGTTTTCCGCAGACTTGAGCACGTTTTCATCTGGGCTGTGATAGCGGTCGAACTCACACAAAAACTCCAGCGTTTCAGCAGTTGCTGGGGTACAAATTGTTATGGAAGCAAGTAGCTTTGCAAAAATTTGAAAAAATTTCATACCGCATTCTGCGCCAATCCTTCCACGCAAACAACACCTCGCCGATAAGGTTGGCTCGATTGCGGACCTATACGAGAAGAAAACGCGGGAAACGATGCGCCCCTGCCCTGATCCGCTCAATCATCGGCAACACGCTCTCAGCATGGGCTAGCGCCTTCGCCCTGTTTGATGCCGCTCCCTTCCGCGCCGCCTGACGCCGCTTAGAAGCCCGCTCCGGGATGGACCAGCTCAGTTTGATACAGCAAGACTTAGGTGGTTCATGATAGCGGATCTCGGAACCGGCAGCGACGACTGGCAGCCACCAGCCAAAGAGTCTTAGCCTGATAAGCATCTTTCGCTGGTTCAGCTGACTGCTCGAAGCGGAGAGTTTATGCCCAAGAACTTGGAAAAACCACCGTGACACAGTTGCTTGGTGTGGTTTACCGTTGATTTGAAAAAATCGCGCACGTGAGCGCGACTTGAGTGAACGCATTCTTGCATGGGGGAGTAAATGCCGACGCGCTTCAATACAACCGCCGCTTTTTCCATCATCATTTGCGCGTTCACTACAGGCACTGCCGTATTCGCTGACGAGGCAGGCGACATCAAAGCCTGTCAAGAAATTTTTGCTAAAGCAACGGGGCGCAATCTAGATAAAGATTCAGCAGTTTGGGAAGCCTATATCTTTTCACCCAATGAGGTTGAGTTCCCGCAAAACAACGTCATTTGCAAAGTCAATTATGAAGGCGTGTATTTTCTTTCTGAAAAAGGCCAGATCATAATACTAGATGGTTGGCCAGTTGGAAATGAAGAACTTTTTAAAAGGCTTGTGGAACAGATTAATGGCAAGGTAGGATTGCTTGAAGATCAAATTGATAAATACAAAGAATTGATGCAGGCGGGCGAGGTTTCATTAAGACAGCCAGGAGGAGAGCCAAAGCAACGGCTGGCTGAATTTGAAGCCAAGATTTCGACGCTTTTTTTTGAGTTAATATCCACTGACACGAATTATGAAAACGTTGCCATTAATAATCTAAAATCAGAGATAGCAGCTTGCCAAACAAAGCGCGATTCTGTTGAGGCTGAACTAAAAGAGTGCAAAAACCAAGTCAACGCAGCCGAAAAATCAAACCAAAAAGTCTTGGATTTCCAAGACAATATGCGTGACCTAGAAGTTGCTATAAGAGACAAGGAGTTTGAAAAAGCTCGCAATATTTTAGTTGCTGAAGTAAAGATTGACTCACTTCGCGAATACAAGCTCGCTGAGCTTGAAAGCGCTACTCTGGCCATGGTTAAGCCATTGCCGGCGTCAGAGACGAAGTTAAACATGGATGGGTACCGCCTGCTGACTATTCTTGATTTTGAAAATTCAGAGTATCGTCAAAAATATAATCAATATAGCGCGATATATAATCAACTTAGCACGATACAGGAAGAAAAAGGACCCAGCACGCAAACTTCCTCAGATATGGGGCCTTACACGAGTGAAGAGATTTGCAAGGCTCTAATAGTGGCTACTATGAGCGCGACCTCTCTCGACGATGTAAAGCTTTCAAGCGCGTCGAATTTCTCAAACCCTTACTCTTTTAAAGATGTGTACTTGGCGGAATACCGCAGGGCGGCTGATGGAAAGATTTTCCGAGTTCTTTGTGGCATCAACTCAAGTGAAGCAACGTTCTCCATTTTATGGGACTATGAACCTGGGCGGACTCAGTACGAGTGGGAGAAAAACAAAAGAATCTCGTACCGGACCGCAAACGGAAAAGTCACCTTTACAGAGACTTATTTTGACGGCAGCAAATTGGACACAACCGTAACTCTAAAATAGCGAACACCAAACGCCTGCCATGAATGGCAGCGCAGCGCGTATGCTAATATTCGCGACATACGCGATGAAGGCCAGTTGCTGCAGATTTGGGTTAAGAGATAGATGGCAGCTCCCGGCTGTTTTATGTTGAAAAGCTCAGTGTCCGATCGAGGGCAGCCAAAGTCTCAGAACTTCTTCCCTTCAGAAACCGTCTTTGCAAGCATCATTTTTTGAGCGCCCACCTTCGTGATTGCTGTCCTGGCTGACGTAGCTGCGGGCCATCCACATTTCAGACCTCACAACCCGCCAAGTAGTTTGGCCAAGCTGCGCATCATCTGCGCCTCCCGCGACCGCCCACCATGCTTCCATCTCGGATGGCTTGTCCCTGTCACATGCCCACCCCAAAGGCGCGACGTTGCACCAGGCGATGGCGAGACATACAACCGCCTGGGGCTTTATGCCGCCCAAACTGGCCAGACGCACCAGGCGATATTGGAAGCCGCACTTGCGGAATATCTTAAAAGCGCAAATGCGTAGTTGCGTAAAAGATACCCTACCAGGAGAAACATGCGTGAAGATCTTGCTCTATCTGGCACTGAAACCGCGAAGAAGGATTGAAGCAAAACAGGCGTCAGCACCAAGACCACAGCACCGCGCAGGGATTAGGGAAAAAGGTGGAACGGTCGAAGCCTAAGCCAGCACCAAAACCGACCCACGAAATGGGGTGGAGGCGTTAATCCCTTCGCGGTAGGTGAAGTGCGGAAACTGCCTTAGCGCGCAGTTCGCGCTCAACCAACAAAAGGTACAACGCCAAGAAGGGCAGCGGCGCCATAGGCAAAGAATACACCTGTGCCAAAGCAGATCAGGGCAAAAACAACGTTTAACCATCCGCCAGCCTGCCAAAAGTAACGCCCGGCGACGACCCCCGAGACCGAGAACATAGCAGGTATGATCCACATAAATTCCATAGAATTTCCCCTAGAAATAGGCGTTTAGTGATTGACCCGTGAAAAGGAAGATAAGTGCGTTCACGATCCCAACTGGCGGAATAAAGATACCTACACCCAGAAGCACTGCACTTGTCGCTCCAAGCACAAACGACACAAAGTGAACCGTCATCATCCCACCAGTCATTACCCAAAGGATCGGAACGATAATCCAAGCTAGTATGTGGGCTCCTTTTTCTTCGCTCAAGACAGGCACTCTCTCTGCCAGATAACCTATTGGGAAAATGGGTCAGTGTTCGAGTTGCCAGACGATCCACCGAAGGGGTCCGATAGGCCTGAGACTGCCTCATGAAAGGATTTCTGGCACTCGACAGCCGTATCAAAGGCTTGTCTTGAGCCTCTCAAGCTGTAATGCCCAAGCATGGTATTTCTGTAATACCACTTCATTTCGGTTTCCTTCATGAACTCTCTAGCAAACTGCCCAGATTGCTCTGTCGAGGCATCAAAAGAAAAGGTTAAGCCTGGATTTCCATTGAAATCTCGCCCGGTCATTTCGAGCGTCCAAGGAGTTTCATCACCAAAAAAAACTTTGACGTTGTATTCCTTGCCGTTTTCGATGCTTGCCCATGCGTCATCCATTAGCGTTACATCCAACAGAATTTTGTCGTCTCTCTTTATGAAGCCGATCATAAATAATGTGCCACCTTCATAGTTGGTGCTGGCTAAGCATCCCGGTAGCCCTGAGTAGAAATCAACATCCCAATCGCCTACCGTTTTCCAGCTAGTTACCTCCGCTTTTGTCTGTGTAGGCAGCATTGTTCCAAGCGCTACAATTAAAGCTGTTGATGCAATGCGAAAAAAATTGTGCATTTTCGACCCCGCTCAGAAGTTCATTCTTTTCTTAGAATGCCTATCCACCTCAAGCATGTCAAAAACCCACCCGTGTCCGGGGTGCCTGATGTTGTCAGCAACAGCACAAATCGGGCAGACTATGGTCAAACGAAAATGATCATGCGCAGTGCCTAGCCTGATTGAATAAAGGAAATATGATGAAATTGGTTGCTGCTATCGCGGCGCTTACGTTTCTCACACTGCCTGCATATGGCGCAGTGGTCTGCAAGCGTATTGGCGATGATCCTTTCAAGCAAGAAGAGACACTATTCATTAGCGGCGACACGGGTGCCTACAGCTACAACGCTTACGATGGCAGTCGCACTTATCTGACTGATATAGAATGTGGAATTACCGCAAAGAGTGGGGCTGTTTGTATGCGGGTTTTCCAGCGCGAGGATGGCCTAACTGTCGAGCATTATTCGATAGATAAGCTGTTGGGCGTTGCTGCCCTGAACCATACAAGTTTCACACAAAACTCCAATTTATTGGGAACTAGACATTACGCAAGCAAAGACAGTTTCTTGGTAGACTGTTCGGGCGAACCCTAGATAGTTCTAGATTTCACTGTCACCCCTCTAAATCTGCCTATTTTATAGACGACCTGCCAGGCGAATTAAGTGATGATGGGTCGCGCTCATCTCGCCGGTCATTTGGCGCTACCACTACGTTTCACCGTATCTTGCTTCAAACATGGCGCATCCCGCATCGACGTATGCGTCGTGTTCCTCGACCAACCTTTCGAACGTCTTCCAATGCATCCCCTTAGGCTTCGGTCCCCAGCCGTTGAGGCAACCCGGCTCCCAGCCCAGCCTGTCGCGGATGCGATCAGCCTTACGGGTCAACCTGTCATGAATCTGCTCGCGCTGCGACTGGTAGGCCAGCCTGTAGCAATGACGGCACGCGAAAATTGCCCCGCCGTAGAGGATGGCAACCCTGCGACCGCAACCCCGAGCTGGGCAGAGAAACCAGTGACGGACGCCGCCGATGTGGCAGGGCGTGGTGTCGAGATAGACGGGATAGCGTTCGGGCTGCCATTCGCCGCCGTGATCCCGGTGGCGATAGTCCAGGATCACGCGCCCCGGCTCAGACTGGATGTTGATCGAGCCTGTCACTTCACCGCCGCGCGACCAGGTAATGCGACGACTGATCCCGGAATCCAGAAGTCCCTCACGTTTCAGCCACCGAATGTCGATCGAACGATAATCGTCCGTTGTATCCCCCCCGAACTGCCAGTGTCGCCCGCTACCAATGCCGCCCATGCCTCACCTCAGATTTTGCCGAAATCATTTGGAAACTTAGCCGGCATCGGTTCGCATGTAGATGCTTCGGAAATGTCCTGCGAATGGTGCACCCATACCTTCTGTCATGTGCCGCTCTCTTCAAGGGAGTGGTAATTATTAGTGTTCCGATTAAGAACCGAAGCATCAGCGCTGTTTGGCCCTGACAGGTTCTGAAACGGAACCATGAACGTCGTTTGGGTTCTCAAACGGAACCACACGGCCCTGCGACGGTTCCGATCCAGAACCGCGTTTTGTTTTTTTCGGCGCACGATACTGCAGCCAATCGTGGGTCGGCGGGATTTTCTTTGCTGTAAGGTTTAGCGGCTTTGTCGTCAGCCGCCACTCATGCGCGCGCCGTTGATACCAATTGCCTTCTCTCTCAAGCGCAAGGAAGCCATGCTCGACCAGTTCCGCATAGGCGCGCTGTACGGTCGCCTTGCCCATGCCTAACGCTTCGCCAGCCTCGGCATAGGACAGCGTCAGCCTGCCATTATTGCCGCCGTTGTAGCGCGTGTGCAGCTCAAGCCAGAGGCGCACCGAGTTGCCCGAAAGGGTCCGCCATGCCTCACTCTTCAACTGGGCGTATGGGAGGGGCAGATACTGCCCCTCCCCGTTTCTCCTCGACTTACCCATCGCTGGACGCGTCCGCCGTTCCTGCAGCCTCTCCAGCGCCCTGCTGGCCGGTGTTGGCGCACTGCTCCAACTCGTCTTTCAGTGCCGTGGCGGACCGTGGGAACTCCAGCGCGCGCCAATCCGTCCGCCGAGACAACCGATAATGCGCTACACGCTCCGGCCCCTGATAGTCGGTCTTGATGGGCCAGCCGTACTTCGATCGCAAGGTGTGGATAATGGCTCCGAGACGCCAACCGTGCGACTCCGCGATTTCATCGCGATGATTAATGGAGCGGCCCTGCACCAGTGCACTACAGGTCCAGTAGACCTGGCTGCGCTTGCTATACCAATTATCAGCCATGCTCGATTTCTCCCTTGCGGATTCTCAGGGGTTGTACGGAGTTGCTACGGTCACACCAGCGAAACCGCTGCTCGTTTTTTGTTGCGTGAGTAAGGCCCTTCATGGCATCAACTGAACTGTTCAGTGTGGCAGTTGATGTCACGCGAAAAGCCCCGACCCCGCTTGCGGAGTTGGGGTTTTTCATTATGCGGCCTCATTGCTTGGGTCGATGCGCTGGCTGCTGAGATAGGTGTTCAGGTCGGAACCGTGATAACCGATGCGCCGCCCGATGCGAATGAACGCAGGCCCGGTCATGCGGTGCCGCCATTGCGCCAATTTCTCGCGATTTCCCAGAACGCGCATTTCAGGGTCTTCTGGGAAGTAGACCCGTTCATCATCAAAGACTTTTGCCATCGTTGAGCCTTTCCTGCTCGTTACAGATGGCACTGAATTATGAGCAGATTTGTTTGGCTGTCACTAGCTTTGTCCGCGCGCTCAAGTGGTTTCAGACTTCCAGAAAACGCTTAAGTGTTTCTCCGGAAAATCTTGTTGTAGCGGCTTTTAAAAGGCTCTTCTGAGCGCAATGCAGTACCATATCCATCTAATGTTCTCTTTGTCTTGGGCATTTTGGGCTGTCGAGCCTGAGCCGCTTCAAATGCCTGCTCAACGATCCGATCTTCACTCATCAAATCCACAACGCCAGACAGTCTCTCGATTTCCTGCATCAGGGTTTCGAGGTTTTCGAGGCGGCGTTGATTCGACTTCTTACCGCCTCCCGCACCAGCTCTTGCCTTTCTCCTAGTTTCATCAACAGCGGCCTGCATGGCCCCCTCTGTTCTGGCCTTCCAGGTTGCCTCTGCTATCGCTTTCCCAAGTTGAAAACTTGCTCGCGCCCTTTGATTCCCCTTTGCGGCATAGCATTGACGTAGCGCTTCAAAAGCTTGGCAAACGTACCATTCTTTCGAAAAAGGTATTGACCATTTGGACGCCCACTTTGCGCCGCTAAGGACACGATCATTTATCTGCGAAGGACTAATTTCTGCTGTGACTAGTATCAGCTCATCAGTTTCAACGTCGAGAAAGTAGTCCGCAGAGAGCAACAAATCACATTGTACCTCTATGTCTTCAACATCGTTCCAAAAAGTGGACGATAGCCCCAAGTAGTCGCCAAGTTGTTGAAGCTCATTTTCGTATTCAAATAGCTCATCGAAGTAGGTTTCATTTTCCAAGGTGTATCGTCTCACTCCATTCGCATAAGGAACTCAGACCAACGATGCATTAACTCCCTGCGCTGTTCCAGCAAGTCAGAGCGCGCGTAAGCACGCTCTACTTCAGACCCAAATGTGTGCGCCAAAGCTGCCTCTGCTATCTCACGCGGCGCACCCGCGCTTTCTGAAGCCCAATCGCGGAACGAGCTACGGAAGCCATGCACCGTAAACCCATCCCGCCCCATGCGTCGCAACAACATGAGCATCGACATGTTTGAAAGAGGCCGGTGCCGCCTTTGCCCCTCAAAGACGTATTTGGATTCCAGCGCCTTCATGCCCGTAAGTATACGCAGCATTTCATCGCTCAGCGGCACCCGGTGGCGCACCCCACCCTTCATTCGTCCCGCTGGAATCGTCCACAGCCGCGCATCCAGGTCCACCTCATCCCATGTCATCTCTAGCACCTCGGAGGTGCGGCAGGCAGTTAGGATGGTGAATTCCAAGGCATTCGCCGCAGTGGCTGTGCGGCACTCCAACTCGGCATAGAAGGCCGGGACGTCGCGCCATGGCATAGCGTTGTGATGCAGCACCTTCGCTTTGACTTTGGGGAGCACACCGGCGTCTTGTACGGCGTTAACCGGGTTTTCCCCTTCACGGTATCCGCGCGACTTCGCCACGTCTAGAATGGTCTTGATGCGCTGAGCCAGTCGACGCGCAGTTTCATGCTTCGCGGTCCAAATAGGCGACAGGCACATCAGCACTTCTGGCTGACCGATGCTATCGACCGGCATCCGGCCAATTTTTGGAAAGGCATAATCCCGCAGGGTGTTCACCCATTGCTGCCCATGCTTGTGGTTTTTCCAGGTCGGCAAGCGGTCTATGTGAACCTGCCGCGCTAGTTCCTCGAATGTCGGCATATCTACCTTAGCATTGAAACGCGGGTTCAGCCCGTTCTTTGCCATTCGACGGTATTCCAGCGCCCGCTCACGAGCTTCATGCAGAGTGACGACACCTGCGCCGCCCAGACCGAAATCTGTGCGAAGCGGCCCCCCTTTTCGGTTTTTTTGGCCTTTGACAGTGACACGAACAATCCAGCGCCTAGCACCAGAAGAGTCGACCACAAGGTACAGCCCGGCGCCATCGCCATGGCGCCCCGGCCCCAGACTATCTACCTGCTTCTTTGTAAGCTTGCCGCTCAGCGCCATCTAAATACCACAAAAAATACCACATAGCTAAAATGTACGAACAAAATTGAGAGAAAGCCAGTGCAAAGGCAAAAGCGGTAAAACCCCCATTTTTTCAAATTAAAGGCCATCTTTGTCGATGTAACGAAATATGGAAAAATGCCAAAGTGGCGGAGGAGGTGGGATTCGAACCCACGGTACGCTTTCACGCACGCCGGTTTTCAAGACCGGTGCATTCGACCACTCTGCCACTCCTCCGCGGGGTCGGGTCGCTGGCCCCGGTATGAGTCTGAAACGCATCATAGATCAAGGGGATTTTCGCCGATGGCGTGCAGGACTCTTTTCTTGTGGGCCCAATGCAGCTAAACTCCCGCCTACGCCGTGCTTTTTGTGCGGCATGAGGCATGCAATGACCGGAAAAACCGGCACAGTCGCGCGGGACGCCGCGCATAGGGCAGAGGGCAAGACATGAACATCACCGCGATGGGCAGAGCACCCGCAAGATCGTTTTCCAGGCTGGCCGTCGGCACCGCGATGGTGCTGGCGCTGTCGGCCTGCAACGAGGCCGGGCAATTCAACCTTTTCCAGAAACGGCCGGCCGCCGATGCCGAGGTGAACGCGGCGGCGCGTTCGGTCAAGCTGATCGAACGTGACGTCGAGGCGCCAGACGTCTTCCAGGTGACCGAGCCCGGTCTTTGGGACGGGCGGCCCTCGCTGGGCGGCGTCTGGGTGGCGCATCCCGATGTGGACCAGCCCGAGCGCGTGATCATCAGGAACACCAAGAACGACACGTTCGTGATCGGCGCACTGTTCCGCCGCGAACGCGAAAATCCCGGCCCCGCCGTACAGGTGTCGTCGGATGCGGCCGCGGCGCTCGAAATGCTGGCCGGCCAGCCGATGGAGCTGAACATCACCGCGCTGCGCCGCGAAGAGGTGCCCGCCGAGGCCCCGCAGGCCGAGGCCGACACCGAAGAAACGCTGGGCGCTCCGGCCGATGTCGCAGAGACCACGCTGGCCCCCGCCGAAACCGACGCCGTGACCGTCGCCAGCGCAGCGATCGCCGCCGCCGAAGCACGGACGAAACCGCAGGCGCGGCCCGCAGTGGCCAGCCCCGCCACCGCACCTCAACCGACCCAGGCATCCGCACCGGCACCCGCCCCGCGCGCGTCCGGCCTTGAAAAGCCGTATCTCCAGATCGGCATCTTCAGCGTGGAAACCAATGCCCAGAATACCGCGCAGGCCATGCGCACCGCGGGCATGGTACCGACCGTGAAAAAGCAGACGTCGAAGGGCAAGACCTTCTGGCGTGTGCTTGTCGGCCCCGCAACAAGCAGCACCGAGCGCGCGGCCTTGCTGAAAAAGATCAAGGCCAAGGGCTTCGAGGATGCTTATGCCGTGACCAACTGACCCAATACCGAAAGGACATCGTCGCCATGATCCGCATCGCCAAACGCGTTCTTGCCCCGCTTCTGGCGAGTCTTCTGCTTGCCCTGCCCGCGCAAGCCTTTGACACCCGCGCCTCGGCCGCTTTCGTGCTGGATACCAAGACCGGCACGATCCTGCTGTCCAAGAACGCCGACCAGCCGCTGCCGCCGGCGTCGATGTCCAAGCTGATGACGCTCTACATGGCGTTCGAGGCCGTGACTGACGGCCGTCTGCGCCTGCAGGAAAAGCTTCCCGTTTCCAGCCACGCCATGAGTTATGGCGGCTCGACCATGTTCCTCGACACCACCGACCGTGTCAGCGTCGAGGATCTGCTGCGCGGAATTATCGTTCTGTCCGGCAACGATGCCTGCGCGGTGATCGCCGAAACGCTCAGCCCCGATGGCACCGAAGACGGCTTTGCCCGGCTGATGACGCAGCGCGCGCAGCAGCTCGGCATGACGAATTCGACGTTCAAGAACTCGAACGGCTGGCCCGAGGACGGGCATGTCATGTCGATGCGCGACCTGGCCTTGCTGGCGCGCCACCTGATTGCGGACTTCCCGCAATTCTACCCGATGTTCGCGGAAACCGAGTTTGCCTTCGATGGGCGCGCTCCGCAGAACACCCGCAACCGCAACCCGCTGCTGGGCCTCGGGATCGGCGCGGACGGTCTGAAAACAGGCCATACTCAAGAGGCCGGATATGGCCTCGTGGGGTCGGCCAAGCAGGGCGACCGCCGGGTGATCTTTGTCATCACAGGGCTGCCCAGCACCCAGGCCCGCGCCGAGGAAAGCCAGGCCATCGTGAACTGGGCCTTCCGGCAATTCGCGGAACGGCGCCTTGCCCAACAGGGTCAGGTGATCGCCGAGGCCGATGTCTGGATGGGCGCCGAACCGACGGTCGGCCTGGTGCCTGCGGATGATCTGACCGCGCTGGTGCCCGTGCTGGGCGGTGACGAGGTCGAGGCCGAAGTCGTCTATACCGGACCGATCCGCGCGCCGATCGAAAAGGGTCAGCAACTGGCCGAACTGATCCTGACGCCCGAAGGCTTGCCTGAAACCCGCGTGCCGCTCGTGGCCGACCGCAGCATCGAACGCGGCGGCTTCGTCTCGCGTGTGACCACCGCCTCGACCGTTCTGCTGCGCAAGCTGAACGAGGGGCCCGAGGGCGCGTTTTGACGGCCCACGCCGCCGCGCCCGCGCGGTTCATCAGCTTCGAAGGGATCGACGGGTCGGGCAAGTCCACCCAGGCACGGATGCTGGCCGACGCGCTGCGCGCGCGCGGCCATGACGTGGTGCTGACCCGCGAGCCGGGCGGCAGCCCCGGCGCCGAGGAAATCCGCCGCCTCGTACTCGAAGGCGACCCCGACCGCTGGTCGCCCGAAACTGAAATCCTGCTGTTCACCGCCGCGCGGCGCGACCACCTGGAACGCACGATCCGCCCCGCGCTTGCGGCGGGCAAGATCGTGATCTGCGACCGCTTCGCCGACAGCACGCGGATGTATCAGGGCCTGCGCGGGCCAGGACTGCGCGCGCAGGTGGATGCGCTTCACGACCTGATGATCGGGCAGGAACCGGACCTGACCGTGCTGGTGGACATGGACCCCGAAACCGGGCTCGCCCGCGCCCTCGGGCGCAATGGCGGCGAAGAGCGGTTCGAAACCTTCGGGCAGGATCTTCAGGCCCGGATGCGGGCGGGGTTTCTGTCTCTTGCGGCGCAGAACCCGCAGCGTATCGTAACGGTGAATGGCGCAGGGGATATCGACGCGGTTGCGGCAGACATACTTGCCGTCGTAGAACCGCGCCTGACATGAGCGATACCGACACCCCCGAACCAGACCGCATCGAAGGCGCCCCCCACCCCCGCGAAACCGCGCGGGTGATCGGGCAGGATGCGGCGCAGGCGGCGTTTCTCGACAGTTTCAACTCCGGGCGGCTGCATCACGGATGGCTGCTGACCGGGCCGCGCGGAGTGGGCAAAGCAACGCTGGCCTGGGCCATCGCGCGCTTCCTGCTGGCAACGCCGGACACGCAGGAGGACGGTCTCTTCGGCGCAGCGCCCCCGCCCGCATCGCTGGATGTCGATCCCGAACACCCCGTCGCGCGCCGCATCCTGGCGCGGTCCGAACCGGGGCTGTTTCACATCACCCGCACCGTCAACGAAAAGACCAAGCGGCTGCGCGACCAGATCGTCGCGGATGACGTGCGCAGCCTCAACAGGTTCATGTCCCTGTCCGCCGCCGATGGCGGGCGCCGCGTGGTGATCATCGACAGCGCGGACGAGATGAACACCCAGGCCGCCAACGCGCTTCTGAAGATGCTGGAAGAGCCGCCCGCCCGCACCACGCTGCTGCTGGTCAGCCACCAGCCCTCGCGGCTGCTGCCGACGATCCGGTCGCGCTGCCGCGAATTGCGGCTCGGCACGCTGACCCCCGCCGACATGGCCACCGCCCTTTCGCAGGCGGGCATCGACACGCCGGGCGACACATCCGCGCTGGCCGAACTGGGTGCGGGATCGGTCGGCGAAGCCGTGCGCCTGATCAATCTGGACGGAATGAAAATCTATGCCGAACTGGTGGCACTGTACGACACGCTGCCCCGGCTCGACCGTCAGCGCGCGCTGAAACTGGCCGAGGCCGCCGCTGCCCGCGGCGCCGAAGCGCGGCTGGATTTGCTGTTTCACCTCAATGACCTGCTGCTGACGCGGCTTGCGCGCACCGGTGCGATGGGCCATCCCCCCGCCACCGAGGCCGCACCCGGCGAAGCCGCCCTGCTGTCGCGGCTGGCCCCCGGCCCCCGCCAGGGCCGCGCCTGGGCGGAACTGGCGCAGACGATCAGCGCGCGGATCGGCCATGCGCGGGCGGTCAACCTTGACCCCGTGGCCCTTGTCCTAGATACGGTTTTCAAGATTCAGCAAACCGCCGCGTGACCCGCGAAGGACGCTATGACCGACACGCCCGAAATTACCGACAGCCATTGCCACCTCGATTTTCCCGATTTCGCCGATGAACTGCCGGACGTGATCGCGCGCGCCATCGACGCCGGGGTGACGCGCATGGTGACGATCTGCACGAAACTGCGGCTGGAACCCCAGGTCCGCGCGATTGCCGAGCAGAACCGCGCGGTTTTCTACGCCGCCGGCACCCACCCGATGAGCGCCGCGGACGAGCCTATGACGTCCGTCGACGAACTGGTGCGCCTGTCGCAGCACCCGAAATTCGTCGGCATCGGCGAAAGCGGGCTCGACTATCACTACACCGCCGAAAGCGCCGAGGTGCAAAAGCAATCGCTGCGCATCCATATCGCGGCGGCGCAGGAAACCGGCCTGCCGCTGATCATCCATTCGCGCGCCGCCGATGACGACATGGCCGCGATCCTGACCGAAGGCTACCGCGCGCGGCCCTATACCTGCGTGATGCATTGCTATTCGTCGGGCCCGGAGCTTGCGCGCACGGCGCTCGATCTGGGGTTCTACCTGTCAATGTCGGGCATCGGCACCTTCCCCAAATCGACCGAAGTGCGCGACATCTTCGCCGCCGCCCCCGCCGACCGCGTGCTGGTGGAAACCGACGCCCCCTACCTTGCGCCGAAACCCTATCGCGGCAAGCGCAACGAACCGGCCTATACCGTGCATACCGCGCAGGTTGCGGCCGAGCTTTACGGCATGGACTATGCCGATTTCGCGGCGCAGACGCAGGACAACTTCGACCGGCTGTTCTGGAAGGCCGCGCAATGGAGGGCCGCCGCCTGATGGCCGAATTGCGCTTTACCATTCTGGGCTGCGGATCGTCCGGCGGTGTGCCGCGCCTTGGCGGGCATTGGGGCGATTGCGACCCCGACAACCCCCGCAACATCCGCCGCCGCTGTTCGCTGCTGATCGAGCGCGAAACCGATCAGGGCATCACCCGCGTGCTGGTCGACACCTCGCCCGACCTGCGCAGCCAACTGCTCGATGCCGGTGTGGGCGAACTGGACGGCGTGATCTGGACGCATTCCCACGCCGACCATGTGCATGGGCTCGACGATCTGCGGATGATCGTGTTCAACATGCGCCGCCGCCTGCCCGTCTGGGCGGATGGCGACACCCAGAACGACCTTTTTTCGCGCTTTGGCTATGCCTTCATCCAACCCGACGACAGCCCCTATCCCCCGATCCTCGACATGCACACGATCAAGGGCGACGTGACCATCGAGGGCAAGGGCGGGCCGATCACGCTGACGCCTTTCAAGGTCAATCACGGGTCGATCGACGCGCTGGGGTTCCGGGTTGCCGATCTGGCCTATCTTCCCGACGTCGCGCGCATCTATGACGATGCCTGGCCGGTGCTGGAAGGGCTGGATTGCTGGGTTCTCGATGCGTTGCGGCGCACACCGCACCCCACCCATTCCCACCTGGAGCAATCGCTAGACTGGATTGCGCAGGTGGCGCCCCGGCGTGCGGTGCTGACCAACATGCATATCGACCTCGATTACCAGACGGTCCACGACGAAACACCCGATCACATCACGCCCGCCTACGATGGCATGGTGATCCGGTACACGGTGTAGGCAAGTGCGCACGCCCGCCCCTTCATCTTGCCAAAAATACTCCCGCCGGAGGCGGCCCGACCACGCCGCTCGTGCGACGGCAGGCTGATGCAGGCGCTTCTCGATGTCATCCTGCCGGTTTTCGCGGTGATCGGCTTTGGCTATGTCGCGGTCTGGCGCGGGTTCCTGACCGAAGGCACCATCGACGGGCTGATGGTGTTCACGCAGAACTTCGCCATCCCGGCGCTGCTCTACAAGGCGATTTCGACCCTCGATCTGGGGCAGAGCTTCGATCTGGCGCTGCTTGCCAGCTTCTACACCGGGTCGGCAACCGGGTTCACCGTTGGCCTGCTGGGCGCACGCTACCTGTTCGGGCGCGACTGGGAGGACGCGGTCGCCATCGGCTTTACCTGCCTTTTCGCGAATTCGCTGATGCTGGGGCTGGCGATGACCGAACGGGCCTATGGCGCGGATGCGCTGCAGGCGAACTATGCCATCGTCGCGCTGCATTCGCCGTTCTGCTACGGCATCGGGATCACCGCGATGGAAATCGCCCGCGCGCGCGGCACACCGGCCCGCGCGGTGCCCGGCAAGGTGCTGCGCGCGATGTTCCGCAACGCTCTGGTGATCGGCATCCTGCTGGGCTTTGCCGTGAACCTCGGAAATATCCCGGTTCCCGGCGCGATCACCAGCGCCGTGGACATGATCGTGCGCGCGGCCATTCCCTGCGCGCTTTTCGGTATGGGCGGGGTGCTGTACCGCTACCGGCCCGATGGCGATTTCCGCATCATCGCCTATGTCTGCGCCGTCACGTTGATCCTGCATCCGACGATCACCTACACCTTGGGCACGCTGAACCGCCTGTCGACCGATGCGCTGCGTTCGGCGGTGCTGACGGCGGCGATGGCGCCGGGGATCAACTCTTACGTTTTCGCCAACATGTACGGGCGCGCGCGGCGGGTGGCCGCGTCTTCGGTGCTGATCGCCACGTCGGTGTCCGTGGGCACGATCTGGGTCTGGCTGCACATCCTGCCCTAGGCGGGATCACGCCCGTTTTTTGGCCACTACCCGGAAAACCCGATTTCCCTTGCCCGGCTCACGGATTATGTAGGTATCCGAGATCGAACCGTTGGGGGACGGGAAGACCGTTTTGGGCCAAATACGCCAAATCCTTTTCAGAACCGCGCTGGCGCTTGGTGTTGGCCTCGGATTGCCTGCGCAGGCTTTCGAACGCCTCAACCTGACGGTCGACGGTGGCGGGGATGACGGGCTGGCCGACGCGTTGAACGGCGCATCGGTGCTGCGCGCAGCCGAGCGCGAAGGAACAGATGCCCCACAAGACGTGCTTTCGGCCGCGCTGAGCGATTATGCCCGCCTGCTCGAGGTGCTGTATGCGCGCGGCTACTACAGCGGCAGGATCTCTATCCGGCTGGACGGGCGCGAGGCCGCGGAGATCCCGCCGCTGGAAACGCCCGCGCGCATCTCGTCGGTCACCGTGCGCGTCGATCCGGGGCGGCCGTTCCGTTTCGGCGCGGCCAGCATCACCCCCCGCGCGCCGGGCAGCACCGCACCACCCGAATTCCGCACCGGCGAAACGGCGCGGTCGACGGTGGTGCGCGATGCGGTGCAGGGCGCAGTCGAGGACTGGCGCGATGCCGGCAATGCCAAGGCCGGTGTTGCCGGCCAGGATATCACGGCCAATCATGCCACCCGACGGCTGGATGCGCGCGTCACGCTTGACCCCGGACCGCGCGTGACCTTCGGCCAGCTTCTGGTCGAACCCGGCAGCAAGGTCACGACGCGCCGCGTCCGCAAGATCGCGGGCCTGCCGGAGGGCGAGGTGTTTTCGCCCGACGCGCTTGAGAAATCGGCCCAGAGGTTGCGGCGCACAGGGGCGTTCCGCTCGGTCGAACTGTCCGAGGGCGAAGTGCTGCCCGATAACCGGATGGACATCACCGCGCAGCTTGTCGACGAAAAGCCGCGCCGTTTCGGCGCGGGCGCCGAGATCAGCAGTTTCGAGGGACTCCGCTTTGGCGCGTTTTGGATGCACCGCAACCTGCTTGGCGGCGCCGAGAGGCTGCGCTTCGAGGGCGAGGTCGCGGGCATTGGCGGACAGACCGGCGGCACCGATTACCTGTTGCGCGTGCGCGGCGAACGCCCGGCAAGCTATGGGCCTGACACCAGCTTCTGGTTCGAAGGCGAACTGCAGCGACTGGACGAACCGGATTACTTTACCGACCGTGCCAGCATCACCGTGGGGGCGCATCGCATCTTCTCGGACGCACTGAGCGCCGATCTGGGCCTCGGGCTTGAAACCGAAGAAACCCACGACGATTTCGGCACGCGCGATTTTACGCTGGTCACCTTGCCGGTCATGCTGTCCTGGGACCGGCGCGATGACATCCTGAACCCGACGCAAGGCACGTATCTGAACGCCGACATCACGCCTTTCTATGCGCTCAAGGGGGCCGATGACGGGGCACGCATCGCACTGGATGCCCGCGCCTATCGCGCGCTCGATGACGGCGCGCGCTTCGTGGCGGCCGGACGGGTGCAGTTCGGCAGCGTGCTTGGCGCAGCGATCGACAAGACGCCGCCGCGTTTCCTGTTCCATTCGGGCGGCGGCGGCACGGTGCGCGGCCAGCCCTACCAGTCGCTGGGTGTCGAGATCGGCGGCAACGAAAGCGGCGGGCGCAGCTTCCTGGGGCTGTCCGGCGAGTTGCGCGCCAAGCTGGGCGACTCGTTCAGCATCGTGGCCTTCGCCGACGCGGGCTATATCGGGGCCGAGGAATTTTATGACGGGTCCGGCGAATGGCATGCGGGCGCGGGCCTTGGCCTGCGCTACGACACGGTCGTGGGGCCGATCCGTCTGGACGTTGCCGCACCCGTTTCAGGCGATACCGGCGACGGCGTGCAGATCTATATCGGGATCGGACAGGCATTTTGACGGGGCAGCTTGCATATCGGGCAAACCGCGCGGTTCAGGCGGTTTTCTGCGCGGTCTTCGCGGCCCTTCTGTGGGCAGGCGCGGCTGCGGCGCAGGATGACTCTGCGCGCGACAGAGGCATCCTGCAGGCCTTTCTCGAAGACAACTTGTCCGGCGCGGGGCGTACCGTCCGCATCGAAGGGTTCCAGGGCGCGCTGTCCGGCCGCGCCACCATCGAGGAACTGACGATTGCCGATGCCGACGGCGTCTGGCTGACCTTGCGTCGGGCCGTCCTTGACTGGAACCGGGGCGCACTGTTGTCTGGGCGGCTGGAAGTGGCCGAACTGTCCGCCGAAGAGCTGCTGATCCCCCGCGCACCGCGGGCAGAGCCCACGCCGCCCTCACCCACCGCGGGTGGCGGCTTTGCCCTGCCCGAGCTTCCGGTTTCGGTCGATATCGAGGACGTGTCGCTCGACCGGGTCGATATCGGCGCGGACCTGTTCGGGCAGGCCGCTGTCGTCGAGCTGGAAGGCAACGCCAGCCTGTCGGGTGGCGAAGGCGCGTCAGAGTTGCGCCTGACCCGCATCGACGGGCCGGATGGCCGGTTCGAACTGACAGGCAGCTACGCGAACGAAACCCGCATTCTTGCGCTGTCGCTCCTGGTGGATGAAGGCCCCGATGGGATCGCCGCAAACCTGATGGACCTGCCCGGCAAACCCTCGCTGAACCTGCGTGTCACGGGCGAGGATCCGATTGACGATTTCCGCGCCGAGATCGCGCTGGCAACCGACGGGACCGAGCGGCTGGCCGGGCTTGTCGAACTGATCACCACCCAGGCCGATGACGTCGAAGGCGACACGGCCGAACCCACGCGCCGCATCCAGGCCAGCCTGAGCGGCGATATCGCCCCGGTTTTCGCCCCGCAATATCGCCCGTTTTTCGGCCCCGAAATCGCGCTGAGCGTCGATGCCGCGCAACTGCCGGACGGGCGGCAGGTGCTGGAAACCTTCGATCTTCGCGCCCGCGCGATCGAACTGACGGGCACGGGTGAAATCGCGGCCGATGGCTGGCCCGAGCGGTTCAGCCTGACCGGCCGCGTGGCCGACCCGGATGGCAGCGACGTACAGATGCCATTTGGCGAAGGCGGTACACGCGTCGGGCGCGCCGACCTCCAGCTAAGCTATGACCGGGCTTCGGGCGACCGCTGGCAGCTCCAGGCCGAGGCGCGCGACGCGGTGCAGAACGAAACAAGGCTCGATCTGCTGCGCCTGTCCGCAGACGGGCGGATCGTTCCCCCGCAAGCGGGGCGCGCAGGATTGACGGATGGCGCGCTGCAGGTGGATGCGCGCGGGCTGGCCCTGCCCGATGCCTCCCTTGCCCAGGCGGTCGGCGACACGGTCGCCGCCCAACTGAATTTCGCATGGGAAACCGGCGCGCCGCTTTCGATTTCCGGGCTGCGGCTTGCCGGGGCGGATTACGGGCTGACGGGTGACCTGCGGCTGCGCCTGCCCGACGGCGCGCTGGACCTGCTCGCCGCGCTGGACCTGCGGCTGGACGCGCAGGATATTGGACGCTTCGCCGCGCTGGCCGGGATGCCCCTGTCCGGAGCGGCGGGTATGCGCATTTCGGGCGACGTGACCCCGGTCGCCGGCGAGATCGACCTGACCTTCGACGGGACGACCCGCGATCTGGCAATCGGTCAGCCCCGGCTGGACCCGCTGCTTGAAGGCGAAGGCCGGCTGCGCATGGAGGTCAGCCGCGACACGACGGGCAGCGCGATCCGGGGTCTGAGCATCGCGACCGACCATGCCCGCATCACCGCCGACGCCACCCTTGGCAGCGAGGCGGGCAATTTCGACATAACCGCCGCGCTGACGGACACCGCGCGCGTGCAGCCCGGATTAACGGGGCCATCGCGGCTGACCGCGAACGGGCGCGGCACGGGCGACGACTGGGACGTCACAGTCAAGGCCGAGTTGCCGGGCGACGCGACTGTGGACTGGCAGGGCCGGATGTCGGATGTCACCGACGCCGCGGGCCTTAACGGCCGTGCAGACATCCGGGCAGGCGATCTTTCGCCCTATTCCACGCTGGCGGGCCGGCCCCTGGGCGGTGCCTTTTCCGTGGCGGCCGACATAGATATCGCGCTTGCCGCACTGTCCGGCTCGGTCGATCTGGATGCAAGCAGCCGCAACCTTTCCATCGGACAAACGCAGGCGGACCAATTGTTGCGGGGCGAGGCCACGCTGCGCATGGCCGTCCGACGCGGCGATGACGGGCTGGTCAGCGTGGACGGTTTGCGCCTGCGCACCCCTGCCCTGTCGCTGGACGCGGACGGGGAGCTGACGGAAACGGGGCAGACGCTGACCGCAGCGCTGCGCTTGGCCGATGGCAGCCTTTTCGCGCAGGAACTGGCCGGTCCCGTTCAGGTCGATGGCACCGCGTCGCGTGGAACGGGCGACTGGCAGGTGGATGTCACGGGCAGCGCGGCCGGGGGAACAACGGTGGCGGCCAGCGGCGGCCTTGCGCCTGATCTTTCCCGTGCCGACCTGTCCCTGACGGGCCGCGCGCCGCTGGCACTGGCGAATGACCGGCTGCGTCCGCGCGCCATCAGCGGCATTGCCACTTATGACCTGCGCCTGTCCGGTCCGCTGGCGCTGTCGTCGCTTTCCGGGCGGATCAGCACGTCGGATGCAAGGCTGGCGCTGCCCGACCTGAACCTTGCGCTGGAAGGAATCGACACGCAGGTTACGCTGGCGTCTGGCAGGGCGCAGATCGCGGCAAGCGCCGCCGTTTCCAGCGGGGGCCGGCTGGACCTGGACGGCAGCATGGGGCTGTCTTCCCCGTTTTCGGCCGATTTGCGCGTGGCGATCCAGAATGTCGGCCTGCGCGAGGCGCGGCTTTACGAAACCTCGGCCAATGGCGAAATCACGGTCAACGGCCCGCTGACGGGCGGGGCACGTATCGCCGGTGTGCTGGATCTCGGACCGGCTGAACTGCGTGTGCCGGCCTCGTCCGGCGTCGGGTATGCGGGCCTGCCGGGCCTGCGTCACGTCAACGAACCCGCGGCAGTCCGGCAGGTCAGGCAATGGGCGGGCATCATCGCCCAGCCCGACAGCGGCGCATCGGGCGGTCCGGCCTATCCGATCGACCTGACGATCCGGGCACCGTCACGGATTTTCGTGCGCGGGCGCGGGATCGACGCAGAGCTTGGCGGGCAATTGCGCCTGTTGGGAACGACGGCGGAACTTGTGCCGCAGGGCCGGTTCGAACTGGTACGCGGGCGGATCGACATCCTGGGACAGCGGCTTACCCTGGACGAAGGGCTGTTGCGGCTTCAGGGGTCGTTCGACGCGTTCATCCGGTTTTCTGCGGTCACCCAGGCCGAGGACGTGACCATCACCGTGGCCATCGAAGGCCCGGCAAGCGCGCCGAAACTGGCCCTGACATCGTCGCCGGAGCTGCCCGAGGACGAGGTGCTTTCGCAGCTTCTTTTCAAGCGTGACCTGACCGAGATTTCGGCGCTACAGGCGATACGGCTGGCCAATGCGCTGGCGATCCTGTCGGGGCGCGGCGGGATCGACGTGACGGCGCGGCTGCGCCAGTCGCTCGCACTGGACGACCTGGATGTCGGCACGGATGCCGAAGGCAATGTCGAGGCGCGGGCGGGCAAGTACCTGTCCGAGAACCTTTATTCCGACGTGATCGTGAATGGCGGGGGCGAAACCGACATCCGGCTGAACCTGGAACTCAATCCCAGCTTTACCGTGCGCGGGCGTCTGGGGTCGGATGGCGACACCGGTGTCGGCATCTATTTCGAACGCGATTACTGAGCCTTCGGCACAGATTCAAAACGCGTGGCGATGCTGGCAAACCGCGCGGTTTGGACACAAGATCGCGCGGTCGGCGCCCTGGGCACCCCTGACACACCCCCTGCCCTTGCACTCCCCCAACTGCGCCTTCGTCCGGGTCATTGCTGCGCCAGACTGGATTCCTGGGAAAAGATACGCCATTCTGAATATGGGATGAGCTTGGGGACGACACTTTGCGAATGGGATTGGCGGCTGCGCTCGTGTCTCTGAGCGTGGCCGTGGCACAGGCAGAAACACGCACGCTGGACCTGGTGTGCAACATCGAACAGATGTTCGATTTCCGTGACGGACGCACATCTCCGGCCGGCGGCAGAAACTACTGGCAGTTTGCCGTTAACGGGGAAGGCTGGTTTCCCGTCCAGATCCCGCTGGTCTGCGGCGCGCGCACCATGCAATTTTCGAACGTGGGAAACGTGATACAGGTGTCATGTGCGCTGATCACGGCACAGTCCAGGCTTGGAAGCTCTGCGGTGATCAACTTCGTCACCGGGCAGTACGAAGAAACATTTTCCGTGAACGGAAAGAAAGAAGTGTCCTATACTGGGAAATGCGAGGAAACCGCCCCCGGATCGTGATCCACATGGCAACGGAGCCGCAAATGGGCCGGACGCGGCCCTGCGATCCGCCCGCCCCTACCCTGCCAGATTGCCGGCTGCGCGGGCGATGACCAGTTCTTCGTTCGTGGCCAACACAAGCACGCGCACGCGGCTGAGATCCGAGGAAATGACCGTGGCATTCTGCGCGTTTGCGTCTTCGTCGATCTCGATCCCGATCCAGCCCATCCCGGCACAAACGGCATGGCGGATGCGGGCCGAATTTTCACCGATCCCGCCGGTGAACACCACCGCGTCCAGACCGTCGAGCGCGGCGGCCAGCCCGCCCAGTTCGCGCCGGATACGAAAGGTGAAATAGTCGATGGCCTGGCGCGCATGCGGGTCGTCCGAGGCTTCGAGCGTGCGCATGTCGTGGCTGAGACCGGACAGCCCCAATAGCCCGGATCGTTTATAGAGCAGGTCCGAGATTTCGGGCGCGTCCATGCCTTCCTGCTCCAGCAGGTAGAGCAGCACACCGGGATCGAGCTGGCCCGAGCGCGTGCCCATCGGCAGCCCGTCGAGCGCCGAGAACCCCATGGTCGAGGCCAGCGACCGCCCCGCCAGCATCCCGCACATCGACGCGCCGTTGCCCAGATGTGCAACGACCACGCGCCCGGCATGCAACGTCGGCGCCATCTGCCGCAACGCGCCCGAGATGTAATCGTAACTCAGACCGTGAAAGCCGTAGCGGCGCACCCCCTTGTCGTAATAGGCGCGCGGCAGGGCGAAGGTGTCGTTGACGAAAGGATGGCTGCGGTGGAACGCGGTGTCGAAGCAGGCCACCTGACGGGCATGCGGAAACTCGGCCATCGCGGCCTGGACGCCGGCAAGGTTGTGGGGCTGGTGCAGCGGTGCGAAAGGCACGAGCGCCTGCAACTGCGCGATCACGTCCAGCGTCAGTTCCACCGGGTCGGCGAAATCGCGGCCGCCATGCACGATGCGGTGCCCCACGGCCACGACCTGCGCGTCGGGAAAGCGCGCCTCGATTTCCGCCAGCGCGGCGTGCAGCGCGCCGTGATGGTCGCGCGCCTGATCGGGCGGCAGATCGAGGTCGAGCATCCGTTCGCCGGCGGCGTTCCGCAGGCTCAGTTGTGCGGCGCCGCCGATGCGGTCCACCAGCCCGGTGGCGAGGGCCTGCGGCTCGTCCCCCTTTACGAACAGTCCGAATTTCAGTGACGAAGAACCCGCGTTCAGAACCAGCACATGAGCCATCAGCCATCCCCTTTCAGGCGGAAATGGTGCAGCGCGGCCACGGCGCAGGAGGCAAGCCGGGCCATGTCGTCATCGGCGCGGGAGTTCAGGATGATCGGCACGCGCGCGCCCAGAACCAGCCCGGCCGCCTCGGCGTGGCTGATGAAGGCCAGTTGCTTGGCCAGCATGTTGCCGGCATCGATGTCGGGCACGACCAGCACCTCGGCCCGACCTGCCACGGGCGAGGTCAGCCCCTTGGTGCGGGCGGCGGCGATATCCACGGCATTGTCCATCGCCAGCGGGCCATCGACCAGCCCGCCGGTGATCTGGCCACGCTCGGCCATCTTCGACAAGAGCGCGGCGTCGATCGAGGACGGGATATCGGGGTTCACGGTTTCGACCGCCGACAGCACGCCGACCTTGGGTTCGTCGATGCCGATGGACAGCGCAAGGTCGATCGCGTTCTGCACGATATCGACCTTCGTCTTGAGGTCGGGAGAGATGTTGATCGCGGCATCGGTCACAAGCAGCGGATGCGTGAGGCCCGGCACGTCCATCACGAACACATGGGTAAAACGCCGACCGGCGCGCAGGCCGGTCTGCTTGTCCAGCGTGGCGCGCAGCAACTGGTCGGTGTGCAGGTGTCCCTTCATCAGGGCCTGCGCGCGGCCTTCGTTCACCAGCGCCACGGCGCGGCGCGCGGCCATGTCGTGATCGGGGATGTCGACGATTTCCACATCCGTCAGGTCGGCGCCCATCTCGGCGGCGCAGGCCGCGATCCTGGCGGCATCGCCGACAAGAACCGGTTCGATCAGCGTGTGCGCGCGCGCCAGCAGCGCGCCGCCAAGGGAATTGGGTTCTTCCGGGCAGATCACGGCGGTGACAAGCGCGGGCAGCGGCTCGGCCTTTTTCAGCAGCTTCTCGAAATGGCGGTGGCGCTGCACGATCAGCCCCGGCAGATCGTGGCTGGAATAGCTGATCTTGCGGCGCGGCGCTTCGACTTCGGCGACGCCGGACAGGATCAGCGCATCGTCGGACAGGCGGCGGACCTCGGTCGCCAGCGTCACGGTGCAGTCCTTTTCGTTCTTGTCGGTGACGGTGACGCGGCTGACAAGCTCGTCCCCGGCATGGGCGCGGTTGTGAAAGACGAAGCTTTGCGCGCGGTACAGCGTTCCCGCCCCCGGCAGCACGTTGCCCAGCACCGCCGAGACAAGCGAGCCGACGAACATGCCCGGCGCGACCGCCTCGGGGACGCCGTCGCCGTCGCCATCGGCATCGAACAGGTGCATCGGGTTATGGTTGCCCGACACGTTGGCAAAGACCAGCAGGTCGTCCTGCGTGCAAAGCCGCCGCAACTCGCGGCTCTCGCCCACCTGCAATTCGTCGAAGGTGCGGTTTTCGATGTGCATGGACGGTCTCCTGCCGGGGTCTCGATATAAGCGGTAGCCGCTGCGCGCGCGATTGTCACCCTCGGGCCGTGCGGTGACAGGGCGATGACGGCGCGCGGCCTTGGCACCGGATGAACGATCTGCCAAAGTCCGCGCCGGTGCGAGGCAGGGAGCGGACGACATTGCGGAACCGGGCGGAAATCGACGGCGGGCGCGCGGCATGAGCGCGGTGCTGATGCGGCATGACCTGCCCTTTGCGCGCGCCGGGCAGGTAATCGGCCTTTTGGGCGGGTCGTTCGACCCCGCGCATGAAGGCCATGCACACATCACCCGCGAGGCGCTGCGGCGGTTCGGTCTGGACGCCGTATGGTGGCTGGTCAGCCCCGGCAACCCGCTGAAGGACGAAGGTCCGGCAGACATGACCCGGCGCATGGACCGCGCCCGCGAGGTGATGCAGCACCCCCGCGTCGAGGTGTCCGATATCGAGGCGCGCACCGGCACGCGCTATACCGCGCAAACGCTGCGGGCGCTGGCAAAGCTGTATCCCGGTGTGCGGTTCGTATGGCTGATGGGGGCGGACAACCTGGCGCAGCTCGACCGCTGGCAGGACTGGCAGGAGATCATGGAGACCGTCCCCGTGGGTGTCCTGGCCCGTCCGGGGCAGCGCATTTCGGCGCGTTCGTCCAAGGCCGCGCGCCTTTATCGCACCGATAAATTGCCGGCGCGGGCATCGCATCGTCTGGCCTTGGGGGCGGCGCCGCGCTGGTGTTTCCTGAACGTTCCGATGGTCGACATCTCGTCCACGCGCATCCGCAAATCCGGCGGATGGTCGCGCGGGCCGGCACCCGTGCGCAAAGACCGGAAAATGTGATCCCGGCGCGCTTGTGCGGGGCAAAGCGCAGGGGCTAGTGTCTGGGCATGAAAACCACGATTTCACGACGTTCGGTCCTGCTCGGTGCGCTGGCGGCCTCGTCCATGTCCGCACCGGCGCTGGCCAATCCGCCCGCGTTGTCGCTGCGTCCAGCGCTGCGCCCGGCAGATCTGCTTGTCGAACGCGTTCCAGAGGCCGCCGACCTGATCGAGAAAGCGGGGCTTGGCGGACAGGTCGGGTTTGCCGTCGCGGATGCGCAAACCGGGCTGATCCTGGAAACCCGCGCCGCGACCGAGGGTTTGCCGCCCGCCAGCGTGGCCAAGGCCATCACAGCGCTTTACGCGCTGGACAGGCTTGGACCGGACCACCGGTTCGAAACGCAGGTTTTGGCGGGCGGACCAGTGACCAATGGCGTGCTGGCCGGCGATCTGGTGCTGGTCGGCGGGGGCGATCCGACGCTCGACACCGATGCGCTGGCCGATCTTGCGCAGCAGTTGAAGGCCTCCGGCCTGCGCGAGGTGCGCGGGCGGTTCCTGGTATGGGGCGGCGCGATCCCGTTTGCCCGCGAAATCGACGCGGCGCAGCCGGCGCATGTCGGCTATAACCCCGCGATTTCCGGGCTGTCGCTGAATTTCAACCGGGTGCATTTCGAATGGCGGCGGCAGGGGTCGGGCTATGGCGTGACGATGGATGCGCGCTCGGAACGCTACCGCCCCGAGGTACAGGTCGCCCGGATGAAGATCGTCGCGCGCGACATGCCCGTCTACACCTACGAGGATCAGGGCGGCCGCGACAGCTGGACCGTGGCACAGGGCGCGCTTGGCAATGGCGGGGCCCGCTGGCTGCCGGTGCGGCGGCCCGCGCTTTATGCCGGAGAGGTGTTCCGCACCTTCGCCCGGTCGCACGGGATCGAATTGCCGCAGGAGAAAGAGGCCACCACCCTGCCCCCAGGCACGGTTCTGGCCCGCCACCAAAGCGCCCCGCTGGTCGAGATTCTGCAGGACATGCTGAAATATTCGACCAACATCACCGCCGAAATGGTCGGCATCGCCGCAAGCCAGGCCAAGGGCGCGCGGATGGCGAACCTGCGCGCCTCGGCCGAAGAGATGAGCCGCTGGGCGCGCACCGGCCTGGGGATGCAGGGTGTGCGTTTCGTGGATCATTCGGGGTTAGGGGACGCCTCGGAGGTCACGGCGGGCGCGATGGTGCAGGCTTTGGCCAAAGCCGCGCAGGACAACCGGCTGCGTCCGATCCTGAAAGAGATCCGGCTGCGCGACGAAAATGGCGGCATCGCGCGCGACCACCCGATTTCGGTCGACGCCAAGACCGGCACGTTGAATTTCGTCAGTTCGCTGGCGGGTTACATGACCACGAAGGACGGCACCGAGCTGGCATTCGCGATCTTCACCGCCGACGAGGCCACCCGTGCGGCGATCCCCATGGCCGAACGCGAACGCCCCCGCGGCGCGCGCGGCTGGAACCGGCGATCGAAGATCCTACAACAGGCGCTGATCGAACGCTGGGGCGCGCTTTACGGGGAGTGACGCCGCGCGGTTTCAGGGCAAAAGCGCGCGGTTCGGCCTTTACCCCCGCATGTGCCTTGCCCGGCTGCCGCGTTCGATGGCGGCGGCGGCGAGGCGGTCGATGTTCAGTTCGTAGCGGATTTCCTCGAGCAGGCGCAGTTCGGTTTCCTGCAGCTTGCCATCGGCCGCGGCCACGTCGCAGGCCAGCGCATAGGCGGTTTCATTGAGATGCTCGGGCAGGTTTTCGCGCACGAGGCCGAATAGCGCATCCAAACCGTCTTCGACCGCGAAGAGATCGAACACCACCTGCGCCATGACGTTCATCCGGTCGATGTCGTATTCGGCGAAAATCGGCAGGTTGTTGACCGCGCTCTGGATTTTCACCAGCTCGGCGGTGCGGATATCCTCGTCGGAGGCCGAGACCGCGATCATCACCGCCACGAGGCAGTCCTGCGGTGAAAGCGGATGGGGGATCTGTTCGGTCATCTGGATATCCTTGGAAAACTGGTATGTTGCAGTGCAGAATATTGACTGTCTCGTACCGCTTCAATAGGAAGCGGCGGTCTGCCGCGCATTGGGCGCGGGACGGACGAATGGAGCCTCAAGATGACCAACCTGCGCGATGCAGCCCTGAATTCCAAAGCCTGGCCTTTCGAGGAAGCGCGCAAGCTGGTCAAACGTTACGAAAAAGCGCCGCCCGCAAAGGGGCATGTGCTGTTCGAAACCGGCTATGGTCCGTCGGGCCTGCCGCATATCGGTACCTTCGGCGAAGTGCTGCGCACCACGATGATCCGCCGCGCGTTCGAGCTGATTTCGGACATTCCGACGCGGCTAATCTGTTTTTCGGACGACCTGGACGGGATGCGCAAGGTGCCCGACAACGTCCCGCAGCCCGAGATGCTGCGCGAGAACCTGCAACGCCCGCTGACCTCGGTGCCCGATCCGTTCGAGGAATTCGAAAGCTTCGGCCACCACAACAACGCGATGCTGCGGCGGTTCCTGGATACGTTCGGGTTCGAATACGAGTTCTACTCGGCCACCGAATTCTACAACACCGGCCAGTTCGACGAGGTACTCTTGCGCGCGGCGGAACGCTATGACGACATCATGGCGGTGATGCTGAAATCGCTGCGCGAGGAACGCCAGCAGACCTATTCGATCTTCCTGCCGATCCACCCGGAAACCGGCCGTGTGCTTTACGTGCCGATGAAGCATGTGGACGCCAAGGAAGGCACGATCACCTTCGACGACGAAACCGGCCGGGAATGGACGCTTCCGGTGACGGGCGGCCAGGTGAAACTGCAGTGGAAACCCGATTTCGGCGCCCGCTGGGCCGCGCTGGACGTGGATTTCGAGATGTACGGCAAGGATCACAGCACCAACACGCCGATCTATGACCGCATCTGCGAGATCCTGGGCGGCAAGAAGCCCGAGCATTTCACCTATGAACTGTTCCTGGACGAAAACGGCGAGAAGATCTCGAAATCCAAGGGCAACGGGCTGACGATCGACGAGTGGCTGACCTATGCCTCGACCGAAAGCCTGTCCTATTTCATGTACCAGAAACCCAAGACGGCCAAGCGGCTGTGGTGGGACGTGATCCCGCGGGCGGTGGATGAGTACCACCAGCAACTGCGCGCCTTCCCCGACCAGGACGATGCGCAGAAGCTGGCCAACCCGGTCTGGCACATCCATAACGGCAATCCGCCGGAAAGCCGGATGGTGGTGCCGTTCTCGATGCTGCTGAACCTGGCGTCGGTGTCTTCGGCCGAGGACAAACACAAGATGTGGGGCTTTATTCGCCGCTATGCGCCCGAGGCAAGCCCCGACACGCATCCCGACCTCGATCAGGCGGCCGGGTTCGCGGTGCGCTACTACAACGATTTCGTCAAACCCACCAAGACCTACCGCGCCCCCACCGAGTTGGAGCGCGAGGCGCTGACCGACCTGCGCGACCAGTTGAAGACCTGGAAAGGCGGGCTGGACGCCGAGGAACTGCAGAGCCTGGTCTTTGCCGTCGGGCGCGACCGGTTCGATCCGCTGCGCGACTGGTTCAAGGCGCTTTACGAGGTGCTTCTGGGCGCAAGCCAGGGCCCGCGTTTCGGGGGCTTCATCGCGCTTTACGGCGTCGACGAAACGATCGCGCTGATCGACGCGGCGCTGGCGGGCGAACTGGTCCAGTAGGAAAACAGGGCGCGCCGGCGGTTTTGACGGCTGGCGCGCGCGTTCTATCTTATCTGCGCAGGAGGTATTCCCGATGCGCAGCCTAGTCCTGACCCTCGCCCTGCTTTTCGGCCTTGCCCTGCCCGCAGGCGCGCAGCAACAGCAGATCACCGGCGTGATCGACCAGCAGCTCGACGCGTTCAAGACCGACGATTTCGAGCGTGCCTTCAGCTACGCCAGTCCGACGATCAAGCGGATCTTCCGCACGCCCGAAAATTTCGGCGTGATGGTCCGGCGCGGCTACCCGATGGTCTGGCGCCCGGCCGAGGTGCGATACCTGGATCTGCGCGAAGTGGCGGGCAACCTGTGGCAAAGGGTGCAGATCACCGATGCCAAGGGGGGTATCCATCTTCTGGATTACCAGATGATCGAGACCGAAAACGGCTGGCAGATCAACGCCGTGCAGCTTTTGAAGGCTCCGGGCACCACGGCCTGACGGCCCTGTCTTCATCTTGCCTGAAATACTCCGGGGGTGCGGGGGCGGAGCCCCCGCGCGGCGCCGCCCGCAGGGCGGCGCAACCACATTGAGGGCCACAGCACCGTCACGGTGGTCTCAGGCCGCGTTAACCCGCCATTGATACTTCCCCTTCCCTGTCACGCGGCCCCCCTGGTGCGCCGCGATCACGTGGAAGGGGATAGCGATGAACAAGGCGATTACAGACGGGCTGGTTTTCATGCCACCGGCCTTTGCAGAGGGGCTGGACCAGTGGTCGCGCGGCGATGGCACGCCCGGGTCTGACACCTACCAGGGCGCGGCGGATGCGGCGCTTGTCCCGGCGGATGCCGATTTTGGCGGATGCCTTGAGCTGCTAAAGACCGAAACCGTGCAAAAGCTGCGTTTCATGGGGCAGACGCCGATCCTGCCGGGCTGTTACCTGCGCATCCGCGCCCGCATCAAGGTGGTGAGCGGCAACCTGCCCTCGGTCCGCATCGCGGGCTGGGCGGGTACGGCGGGCGAGGCGCATCTGACCGGCGTGACCGAGATCGGGCCGTCCGTGGCGCTCGATACCTATGGCGAGGTGGTCGAGATCAGCGCGATCGTGGGCACGGGCACACGCGACGGGGTGGACATGCCCTGGGGCCGCGCGGCGATCTTTGGTCATTTCGGGTTGGACCTGACAGGCCCGGTCGGCGGCGTGGTCCGCATCGACGACATCGAGATCGAGGACGTCACCGGTGTCTTTCTGCGCGACATGCTGGGCTGGGTGGACGTGCGCGATTTCGGCGCCGTGGGCGATGCGCTGACCGATGACAGCGCCGCCTTCGAGGCCGCCGATACGGCTGCGAACGGGTTGCTGGTCAAGGTGCCCGAAGGAACCTACCGGCTTGCCGAAAGCGTCACCTTCGAAAACCGCGTGGCGTTCGAGGGCAAGGTGGTGATGCCCGACGACAAGATCCTGTCGCTGACCAAGAATTTCGACCTGCCGGCCTATATCGACGCGTTCGGCGACGAGGTGCTGGCCTTCAAGAAGGCGTTTCAGGCGCTGTTGAACAATTCCGACCATGAAAGCCTGGACATGGGCGGGCGGCGGATCAGCGTGCACGGGCCGATCGACATGCAGGCGGCGGTGGCCAACCGGACCGAGTACGCCCAGCGCCGCCACATCCGCAACGGCCAGTTCTATGTCGAGCCGTCCACGAACTGGGACACCGAGGTCGTGACCAGCCAGGCCAGCTATGCGCCCGCCAATCCGCTGGAGCTGAGCAATGTCGTGAACGTGGCCAACATTCCCGTCGGGGCGCTGATTGAGGGGGGCGGCGTCGGGCGCGAAGTCTATGTGCGCGAAAAGAACGTGGCGCAGCAGCGCATTACCTTGTCCGCGCCCTTGTACGACGCGGCGGGCACACAGACCTACACGTTCCGCCGGTTCAAATACGTCCTCGATTTCAGCGGCTTCGAAAAGCTGTCGAAATTCTCGATGTCGGATATCGAGTTCCAGTGCCGGGGCCGGGCGAGCGGTATAATGCTGGCGCCGGCGGGGCTGATCTTTCACGTGCGGGATTGCTTTTTCACCTCACCGCTGGATCGCGGGATCTCCAGCCCCGGTGAGGGGTGCCAGGGGATGCTGATCGACCGCTGCCAGTTCCTGTCCAATGAAACGGCGATGCGGGCGCAGGATCGCGACTCCATCGCGCTCAATGCCAATGCCAACGACGTCAAGCTGCGCGACAACAGGATCACGCAGTTCCGGCACTTCGCGGTGCTGGGGGGCACGAGCAGCGTCATCATCGGCAATCACTGGTTCCAGGGCGATGACGAGCCCGAGGGCGTACGCACCGCCGGGCTGGTTCTGACCGCCACGCATAACCGCGCGACGATCACCGGCAATTACATCGACAATTGTTCCATCGAATGGTCGAACGAGCATGACCACGAGCCGGAATTCGCCAGCGAGTTCTCTTTCTCGGCGCTCAATATCTCGGACAACATCTTTCAGGCGATCGGCGTGGCGCCGTGGTTCCGGTTCTTCGTGATCAAGCCGCACGGGGCGGGGCATTTCGTCAGCGGGCTGAACATGTCGGGCAATGTTTTCCGGGCGATCCAGGGCGATATCGCGCGGGTCGAACATGTGGATACGTCCTTTGCCGACCTGAACTATGCCCGGATGCGCAACATCACCGTGGCCGGAAACATGTTCAATTCGGTCGAGCAGGGGATCATGAATCCGGCTGTGATCCTGCATGAACAGAACACGGCGGCCGATACCTGGGTGGTGGATTGCGCGGGGCCCCTGCCCTTTGGCGGCTACGCCCAGAGCGTGGAGGCGTTGGTGCCGCGTTCCAAGATCAAGAACGTGGCGAACGTGGCGCGCCATGAAACCCCATACGTCACGACCGAGCAGGGGCCGGACCGCGACCGGGTGGCACTGACATTCCCGCAGGCCGTGGACGGCGTTTATGCGGTAACGGTGCGGATCGACAACTAAGCGCGGTGCGCGCCGGGGCGACATCCCGGCGCGCTTCTTTTCGTGGATCAGAACTCCAGCCAGATCGCCGCCTTGATCCCTGCCTCGCGATGGCCGCGCAAGCTTTGGCTGAGGCCGATTTCAAGTTTCATGCGGTCCGAAACCGCGAAGGTCATCGACGGCACCACCCGCAGGAAGGGCGCGTCACCGAACTGTGCGCCGGCCTGCAACTGGATCATCAGCTTGCGGTTCTCATTGACCGAAAGGCCAAGCGTCAGGTCGGCCTTGCCGTCGATGACAAGCGTTTCGGTATGGATTTCCGCCACGGCGTCCAGCGCGACCCACCCGGTGCGACCGGCCCAGTCGAACCCCTTGCCATAGCTCAGGCCGGGGCGCAGCACGTCCCGCCCTGCAATGCGTCCTGCCCCGAGTTCGACGGCAAAGCGATGCCCTTTGCCCGGCGACCAGAGCGGTGCGCGGAGAAACAGGATCGCCTTTTCCCGCCCCGACACCCCGCGCCCGAGATCGAGCCCGAAAGTCAGCCGGTCATTGAGCCCCCATTCACCGTAGATGCCGGAATATGTGTCGCTGGGCACGAGATAGCTGTAGCCGACAACAAAGACATCGCCTTTGCCGCGCGGCCAGGCGCCGGCCACAAGCGGCGTGGACAGCATCACCCACATCATGATCGCAAGACGCAGCATGGCCCGCCTTCCATTGACCGGCCCAGCGTCGTTCCTGAAGGTAAACAGGCGGTTAACCATGAAACGGCGCAGGTGCGGTTTGGTGCGGTCGCGGCTTTCGTGCTACGGTTTTTTCACGCGCGTTGCACAGAGGAGCCACCGCCATGCCCACGATCTCGACCGCGACACCGTGCCAGACCGTTCTGACCACTTTCGAGATGACGCCCGGCACCTGCCAGGATCTGCTGGATGAACTGAAAGAGGCTTATGAGCAGTTCCATATCCAGGCAGCCCGGCTTCATTTCGGCTGGACTGCATGTAAACGACGCCCAGACGCGTATTGCCAATTATTCCCAGTGGGAACGGCGCGAGGATTTCCAGGCCATGCTGCGCAGTGACGAGATGCGCCGGCGCAACCGCCGCATCGCGGAATTGTGCACGCGGTTCGAGCCCGTGATGTACGAGGTTGAGGCGACCTTTGGCTGACCTGCATCAAGGTGCGGGCCATCGAGATTGGCGATAATGGGAACGATCTGAAAAGGGAGATTTGCCATGTACAGCAATATTCTTGTGCCTGTTTCTTTCGACGAAGACCGCAACGCCAAGGGGGCAATCGAAATTGCCCAGGCTCTGGGAGCAGAGGGCGCGAAGATCACCCTGCTGCATGTGATGGAGGAAATCCCGGGCTACGCGATCTCCTACATGCCGACCGACTATATCGCCGAAAGCCGCAAGGCCGTGCAGGCCGAGCTGGATGCCCAGGCTGCGGCCCTGCCGAACGCGCAGGGCGTCGTGGTCGAGGGCCATTCGGGGCGCACGATCCTGGACTGGGCGGAAAAGCACGGGGTCGATTGCATCGTGGTGGCGTCGCACAGGCCCGGCATGCAGGATCTGTTCCTTGGCTCGACGGCGCACCAGGTTGTCCGCCACGCGCCCTGCGCGGTGCATGTCCTGCGCTGACCCGAAGGTCACAGCATCGCGAGCACATGCGCACAACCGCTTGATTGAACGTCGGCGGTTGTGCACTTTATCACGAGCAATTTTCAAACCGGGGACCGAAAGACGATGTTCAGCCGCCGTACATTCATCGGTGCCGCAGGAGCGGCACTGGCCACGCCGAGCCTGGCGCGGGCCTATCAGCTTGACGACAGGTTCCAGCCGCAGGTCGTGACGATCACCGACAAATACGCGCCCGGACAGATCCTGATCCTGCCGCGTGCGCATTTCCTGTATTTCATCACCGAACCGCGCAAGGCGCTGCGGTATGGTGTGGGCGTCGGTAAGGCGGGGCTCGAATTCACCGGAACCGCGACGATCGACGTGAAAAAGGAATGGCCCACCTGGCGGCCGACACAGGAAATGATCGAACGCGAACCGCGCACTTACGCCAAGTTCAAGGACAATGATTACGTACAGCCCGGCGGACCGGGAAACCCCCTGGGCGCGCGCGCCCTGTACCTGTTCCAGAACGGGCGCGACACCTATTTCCGTATCCATGGCACCACGCAGCCCAGTTCGATCGGGCGCTCGGTGTCCAATGGATGCATCCGGATGATCAACGATCACGTCATCGATCTTTACCAGCGCGTCCCTGTCGGGACGACTGTAACGGTTCTTTAATCCGCGTTACGCAACCGCGACGTAGCTGGGTTGCGGAGGTTTTCCGCATGCCTGAGATACCGCGCGGGCAAAGACCTGTGCGCTGAGCGGCAGCTTGACCATCACGGGGCCGTCGTTCCAGATCGTCGCGGGGCGGCCCAGGGCCGGCGCATCCGATCCCGCGATGATCGCGGGCAGCCCGGCTGCCGCGGCGCGCAACCAGTCGCACGAGCGGCGCGCAATCGGCAGGCCGCCGATATCGTCGGCGACCAGAACCGCGAGCGACCAGCCCTCGGCGTCGATCGACAGCTCTTTCAGACCGTCATACAGGTTTTCCTCGACCCGGAAGCGCAGGTTCAGATGCCGCAACTGTGCGGTAACCTGGCGTGCCCGGCCCTCGCGCTTGCCAATCACAAGCACGGGTTTGCGCGACAGGCGAGCTTCCACCCGACCGATCGCAGCCATGATCGATGTCTCACGAATATGGCCCATGTCTTTTACCTCCTTTTATGGGGCAGCAACATGCTGTCACCCGACCAGATTGGCAAAAGGGGCCGAAAAGACGAGTCCGCCTCGGGATTGGCGGCGGGCGCAGATGGCGCGGTGCCCGACCTTATCGGATAGAACACCGCGCCGAAAGGAGGGGGGCCTTATTCGAACGCGCAGCCCGTCTTGACGCCCATCTTGCGGAAAATGATCGCGGCAGGGCAGAAGCCGGTAAAAGAAGATTGGATCAGGTTGGCGCCGATGAAGACGGTGAACCACATCCACAGCGGCGAGACAAAGGCCGTCAGCGCCACGGAAATCAGGATCATCACGCCGGCAAAAGCCATCACGGTACGGTCGAGGGTCATTTTTGCAGTCCTTTCAGTTGCAGGGGTCACGGATGGGCGGCGTCAGATCGCGCCGCGCACCCAATTCACGATAGAAGCGGCGGGCATGGCGCCCGACTGGCGCGCGCGTTCGCGCCCGCCCGCAAAGGCGGCCATGGTCGGGATGCCGCGAATGCCATAGGTCTGGCCCGCGGCCTGGTGCTGTTCCGTGTTCAACTTGACCAGACGCGCCTGACCGTTGAGTTCGGTGGCCGCCTTGGAAAACTCGGGCGCCATCATCCGGCACGGGCCGCACCAGGGTGCCCAGAAATCCACCACGAGAGGCAGATCGTCATTGCGCGCGGCCTTTTGCAGCGTGGCGAGGTCCACCTCGACCGCCTTGCCCGGCAGCAGCTTCGCACCGCAGGTGCCGCATTTCGCACTGGCGCCAAGGCGGTCTTCGGGGACGCGGTTCAATTGACCGCATTCCAGGCATGTCAGTTTTTTCGAGCTCATGTCCAAGCCCTCCATTCATATTCGAAAAAGAATATATGTATGAAGAGGCGGTTTGTGAAGAGGCCGCGTGTGCGTTCTTTGCCGCAGGGCAGCGCCTAGTCGGACACGCGTTCGATCAGTTCGAGAACGTGCGGGCCCAACCCTTCGACGATGCGGCGCACGCCTTCGGCGTTGGGGTGGATGCCGTCCGGCTGGAACAGGTCGCGCATCTGCGCGGGATCGGCGCTTTCGCCAAGGCCCACGAAAAAGCTTTCGACCAGAAGCGTGTCGTATTTCGCCGCCATATCGGGCCAGATCGCTTCGAAGTCGCGCTTGAACTCGGGGCCGTAATTGCCCGGCGCCTGCATTCCCACCAGCAGAACGGCAACGCCGGCTTTCTGCGCCTCGGCCAGGATACCGTCGATGTTGGAGCGGGTGACGGCCGGGTCGATGCCGCGGAGCAGGTCGTTGCCGCCAAGTGCCACGATCATGCCGTCCACGTCCGGTGTCAGCGTCCAGGCCGCACGCGACAATCCGCCCGCCGTCGTATCGCCGGACACGCCGGCATTGATCACGCGAAACTCGTCCACGCCATTCGCGGCAAGCCACCCGCGCAACTGCGGCACAAAGCCGTCATCCTCGAGCAGGCCATAACCCTGGGTCAGGCTGTCGCCCATCGCGACGATGACCGGACCGGTCGTGCTGTGTGCGCCGGCGAGGGCCGGAGTGGCGATCAGAAGCTTGCCGATCAGGGCGGCGACCCCATATGCCAAGGACAAGTTCAAAAACAGGCGCTTTTTCATGTCAGACCCCGTGATTTCCCTCAAAGATGTGTCCTTGTCGCTGGATGGCAATGCCGGGCGTGTCGATATCCTCCACGGCATCACGCTGGATGTCCAGCGCGGGCAGACACTGGGTCTGGTCGGGCCGTCGGGGTCGGGCAAATCTTCGCTTCTGATGCTGATGGGCGGGCTGGAACGCGCCACCGGCGGCACCGTCACGGTGCTGGGGCAGGAACTGACGGGAATGAACGAGGACGCGCTGGCGCGGTTCCGGCGCGGGCATATGGGCGTGGTGTTCCAGTCGTTTCACCTGATCCCTACGCTGACCGCGCTGGAGAACGTGGCAACGCCGCTGGAACTGGCAGGCGTGCCCGACGCGATGGACCGCGCGATGGACGAGTTGCGGGCCGTGGGCCTCGAAGGCCGCGCGGGACATTACCCGTCGCAGATGTCGGGCGGCGAGCAGCAGCGCGTGGCGCTGGCCCGCGCCGCGGCGCCGCGACCCGAGATCCTGCTGGCGGACGAACCCACGGGCAACCTGGACGGCGCGAATGGTGCGGCGATCATGGACATGCTGTTCGGCCTGCGCGACCGGCACGGCGCGACGCTGGTGCTGGTGACGCATGCGCCGGACCTGGCCGCGCGCTGCGACCGCGTCGTGCATCTGCGTGACGGGCGGGTGGATACGGACGCCCAGGCGGAGGCCGCGCAATGAGCCTTGGCACAGCCGCCCGGTTTGCCCGGCGCGAATTGCGCGGAGGCCTGAAGGGGTTCTGGATTTTCCTTGCCTGCCTGGCGCTGGGGGTGGCGGCCATCGCCGCCGTGGGATCGGTACGCGCCTCGATCGAGGCCGGGCTGGCGCGGGAAGGCGCCGCGCTGCTTGGCGGGGACGCCGAGATGGAATTCACCTACCGTTTCGCCACCGACGCGGAACGCGCCTGGATGGACGACACCGCGCTGGCCGTGTCCGAAGTCACCGATTTCCGGTCGATGGTCGTGGTCGACCGCGACGGCGGCACCGAACGCGGGCTGACCCAGGTGAAATCCGTCGACGGGGCCTATCCGCTGATCGGCACGATGGCGCTGGAGCCGGACATGCCGCTGGACACCGCCCTGACCGGCCAAGACGGCCTGCCCGGCGCGGTGATGGACCCGCTGCTGGCCGACCGGCTGGCGCTGCGCATCGGTGAGGTATTCCGGCTGGGCACGCAGGATTTCGTGCTGATGGCCCGCATCGAGCGCGAGCCGGACAATGCCGGGGGCGGTTTCGGCCTGGGGCCGCGCACCCTGGTGGCGACCGGGGCACTGGCCAATTCGGGGCTGTTGCAGCCCGGCTCTCTCTATTCAACGAAATACCGGCTGGACCTGCCGGAAGGTGTCGATCTTGCCGCGCTGGAAGCCGAGGCAAAGGCCCGTTTCACCGAAACCGGACTGCGATGGCGTGACGCCAGGAACGGCGCGCCGGGCGTGGCCCAGTTCGTGGAACGGATCGGGGCGTTCCTGATCCTTGTGGGCCTGTCCGGACTGGCCGTTGGCGGCGTAGGCGTGTCGGCGGCGGTGCGGGCCTACCTGGCGCGCAAGACCTCGGTCATCGCCACGCTGCGCACGCTGGGGGCGGAACGTGCGGTGATCTTTCAGACCTATTTCCTGCAGATCGGGGCGCTTTCGCTGCTGGGCATCGCGGCGGGCCTTGTCCTGGGGGCGCTGGCTCCGATTGCGCTGGCACCGATCCTGCAGGCGCAATTGCCGGTGCCGGCGGTGTTCACCCTGCATCCCCAGCCCCTGGCCGAGGCGGCGGTCTATGGCGCGCTGACGGCGCTGATCTTTACGCTCTGGCCGCTGGCCCGGACCGAGGACATCCGCGCCGCCACCTTGTTTCGCGATGGCGGGCAATCCGCCCGCGCCCTGCCCCGCACGTCCTGGGTCGTGCTGACCGTATTACTGGCGGCGGCGCTGGTCGGGGTTGCGGGCCTTTTTTCCGGCACCTGGCGACTGACGCTGTGGACGGCGGGCGGGCTGATCTTTGCGCTGGTGCTGCTGACGCTGGCGGCCTGGGCCATCCGTATCGTCGCGCGGCGCGCGCGCGGTGCGGCGCGGCAACGCCCGGCCCTGCGTTGGGCGCTGGGATCGATATCGGGACGCGGGGCCGAGGCGGCCTCGGTCGTGCTGTCGCTGGGGCTGGGCCTGTCCGTGCTGGCCGCGGTGGGCCAGATCGACGGCAACCTGCGCGGCGCAATCGCACGCGACCTGCCCGAACAGGCGCCTTCCTATTTCTTCCTCGACATACAGCGCGACCAGATGCCCGGTTTCCTCGACCGCGTGAACAACGACCCCGCCGTCAGCCGCAGCGAAAACGCGCCGATGCTGCGCGGGGTCGTCACGCGCATCAACACCCGCCCGGCCGAAGAGGTCGCAGGCGACCACTGGGTCGTCCGGGGCGACCGCGGCATCACCTACGCGGCGGCACAACCACGCGGCACGAAAGTGGTGGCCGGGCAATGGTGGCCCGAGGATTACGACGGCCCGCCGCAGATCAGCTTTGCCGCCGAAGAGGCCGAGGAAATGGGCCTGCATCTTGGCGACACGATCACCGTCAATATCCTGGGCCGAGACATCACCGGCACGATCACCAGTTTCCGCGAGGTCGATTTCTCGACCGCCGGCATGGGGTTCGTCATGGCAATGAACGAGGCCGCGCTGGCCGGCGCACCGCACAGTTTCATCGCCACGGTCTATGCCGAGCCGCAGGCCGAAGCGGCAATCCTGCGCGACCTGGCCAACGCCTATCCCAACATCACCGCGATCCGTGTGCGCGACGCAATTGACCGCGTGGCCGAGGTTCTGGCGGGGCTTGCCGCCGCGACAAGCTGGGGCGCGGCCGCGACGCTTGTCACCGGGTTCCTCGTGCTGATCGGCGCCGCGGCGGCGGGCGACAGCGCACGCATCTACGAGGCGGCAGTTCTACGCACGCTTGGCGCGACGCGGGCCCGCATACTGACCAGCTTTGCCCTGCGCGCGGCGCTTTTGGGTCTTGGGGCGGGGCTGGTGGCGCTGGCCGCGGGCATCGCGGGCGGCTGGGCGGTCAGCCGCTACGTGCTCGAGACGGATTTCGCGGTGATCTGGCCTTCGGCCATCGCGATCGTTCTGGGCGGCATCCTTGCCACGCTGTTGTCGGGTCTGGCCTTTGCCTGGCGGCCGCTGGCGGTGCGCCCGGCCGGCGTGCTGCGCGCGCGCGAATAGCGCGGGCGCCGGCCTGCGGCGGCGCAAGGGGGCTTTGCCCCCTCTGCGGCTTTGCCGCATTCACCCCCGAGTATTTGGGGCAAGATGAAGGATCGGATCAGCCCCGCGACCGGAGCCGCATCATCACGTAGGTATTGTGTTCCGCGAACACCGTGCGATTGCGGGTCTGCTGGTTGAGCCGCTGGTCAAGGCGCGCGCGTTTGCGGTCGCTCATGACGGTCCGAAGAAGGCGCGAAAGGGCCCAGCGCACGCGCGGGCGTTTGTCCTGCAGCTCCTGATCGACGCGGGTCAGGCCGTATCCGAGCACATTGAACAGGCCCTGTTCGATCTCGACCGACGGGGCGGTGTGTTCGGTGATGTCCTCTTGGCTCACCACGTCCAGGGGCAGGCTTTCAAGCGCCTTGCGGAAATTCGCGATCGCATGGCCGCCGCCGACTGTGGCGCGGGTCGCGTCCGGCTTGAACCGTTCGCTGCGGAAGCAGTCGGCCAGGACGATCTCACCACCATCGGCCAGCAGCCCGAGGCATTTCGGCAGACTTTGATCGAGCGGGATGTACTGGAAGCTTTCGGAGAACAAGCAGACATCGAAGGGCCCCTGCCCGGTAAATTCCTCGAACGTGCATTCGTGCACGCGCGCGCCCTGCGCGTTTTCGCGGCAGCGTTCGGCCAGAAACGGGCTGGGCACGACGATGTCGACCTGATGCCCCAGCGCCAGCAGCTTTTTCGCGGTCTCGCCGGCGCCGCCCCCGATATCGAGGATGCGTACCGGGCGGTCGGGCAGCAGCGCGAACAGCTTGTCGGTATAGGCCTCCTGCGCGGCGCGCAGGTTGGCAGCCGTCACCTCGAGCCCCTTCCAATAGCCGTAATGCAGGTTTTCTGCACCCGTCAGCCATTTGACGAAAGCCAGGCCGATATCAAGGCCGATCGAGCGTGTATCCAGTTTCTTGCGTGCCATGCGGGGCGGGTTAGCCCAGAGGCGGCGGTTTGAAAAGCTGCAAAATGCGCTGGCCTATGGCGCAGGGGTGCAATCGGCGCCTTTCATGCAGGCTTGCAGGCGGTCGGCGACCTGCGCATCCGGCCGCGGCCAGACCATTCCGCCGCAGGGCGACAGCTCGACCGCCCAGCCATGCGGACCCTGGCGAAGAAAGGCGATCAGCTCTTCGTCCGGCTGCGCGCCGCCGCACCAGGGGCCGATGCACCCCACCTCGAGCGTGACATCCATCGCGCGGGGTGCGTCGAACCCGCCCTGTGTCAGCAAGGCACCTTCGAACCGCGCGGGAACAAGGCTCCGTTCGGGGGCGTCGGCCGTGGCCTCGGCCCGTGGGAGCCGGTCGGGATCGAATGACAGGCTGCCGAGGCCGACCATGTACGTGTCGGGCGAGTCAGCCGCGCGGGTCCAGAGGCGGTCGATATCCGGCGATATGCACGAAAGCGCCATTGCGGGCAGCGGCAGGGCCGCCAGCGCAAGCGCGATCAGAGCTTGCCGCGGAAACATTCCAGAACCTGTTCGTAGACGGCGCGCTTGAACGGCACGATCTGATCGACGACCGCGTCTGCGGGCAACCAGCGCCATTCGGAAAATTCGGGGTGATCGGTCTGGATGTTCACCTGCCCGTCATGCCCGTGAAACCGCGCCAGAACCCATTTCTGGCGCTGACCCCGGAAACGGCCCTTCCAGATGCGCGGCACAATGTGATGCGGCAGGTCATAAGTGACCCACTTCCGCGTTTCCGCCTCGATCGTGACCATGTCGGCGGTCACGCCGGTTTCTTCCCAAAGCTCGCGCAGGGCGGCCTCTCGCGGGGTTTCGCCCTCGTCGATGCCACCCTGCGGCATTTGCCAGGCCGGCACCTCGCTGTCGATGCGCTGGCCCACGAACAATTCGCCAGCCTCGTTGGCCAGCATGACACCGACGCAGGGGCGATAGGGCAGTTTGGCGATGTCTTCGGGGGTCATCCGCGTCTCTTCATCTTGCCGGAAATACTCCCGCCGGAGGCACGCGCCGGGGCACCCGGCGCGTTGGGCGCGCGCGTCAGCGCGCGCCACCGGCGATCATTCGGCCGCGGGCGCAAGGGCGCTCAGGCCGCGCAGGATATCGACGGCATAGGCCAGTTGATAATCCTCTTCGCGCAGCTGGGCTGCCTTGTCCGCCTTGGCGCGGTCCTCTTCGATCTGGCGGATTTCGTCCTCGGTGAGCGAGTCGTTGTCCAGGCGCCCGCGCAGATCGGCCTCGGAGCGCGACCTTGGCGTCGTCTGCTCTTCCTCCTCCGCATTGGGCGAACGGCGCGGCTGCTGCACGACGATGTCGGGCGATACGCCGAGGTTCTGGATCGAACGGCCGGACGGCGTGTAATACCGCGCGGTGGTCAGGCGCATCGCGCCATCGCCCCGCAGCGGCATGACCGTCTGAACCGAGCCCTTGCCGAAGCTTTTGGTGCCCACGACGATCGCGCGGCGGTGATCCTGCAGCGCGCCCGCGACGATTTCGGACGCGGACGCCGAACCGCCATTGATAAGCACGACGATGGGTTTGCCATTGGCCAGGTCGCCCGGCGTCGCGTTGTAGCGGTCGCCGTCTGCCGGGTCGCGGCCGCGGGTCGACACGATTTCACCCTTTTCCAGGAACGCGTCGCTGACACGGATCGCCTGGGTCAGCAGGCCGCCGGGATTGTTGCGCAGGTCCAGAACGATGCCGCTGATCTTGTCCAGCCCGCCCAGTTCGTCGACCGTCTTGTTCAACCCTTCTTCGAGATTGGCAAAGGTCTGGTCGTTGAAGGTGGTCACCCGCAACACCACGGCATCGCCTTCGGCGCGCGCGCGCACGGCCTGCAGCTTGATCGTGGCGCGCACCAGCGAAACGTCGAAGGGCTCGGCCTCGCCCTCGCGGACGATGGTGATGACGATCTCGCTGCCCACCGGGCCGCGCATCTTGTCGACGGCCTCGTCCAGGGTCAGACCAAGCACGCTTTCGCCATCGACATGGGTGATGAAATCGCCGGCTTCGATCCCGGCCTCGGCAGCGGGCGTGCTGTCGATCGGCGACACGACCTTGACGAAGCCCTCTTCCTGCGTGACCTCGATGCCGAGACCGCCGAATTCACCCCGGGTCTGGACCCGCATGTCCGCGGCAGCGTCCGGCGACAGGTAACTGGAATGCGGGTCGAGCGAGGTGAGCATGCCGTTGATCGCAGCCTCGATCAGCTCTTTCTCGTCCACCTCCTCAACGTACTGGGCGCGGATGCGTTCGAAAATATCGCCGAATAGATCAAGCTGCTCGTAGACGCTGGATTGCTTGCCGGCTTCCTGTGCGACGAGCGGGCCTGCGACCTGCGTTGTGGCGATCACCCCGGCCAAAGTGCCACCCAGCGCGGCCATGACGAATTTCTTCATGCTTCAGTCATCCTTCCTGCATTGCAAACCATACCGACGGATCGATCGGCTGATTGTCTTGCCTGACTTCTATATAGAGCGTTTCGGGCCGCGTGTTTCCAGCCCCCTCGCCTGATTGTGTTATCACCGCGCCAATTTCCGCGTCTTTGCCGCCCATTAGACCCACCGGACTGCCCGCCGGAAGCACTTCGCCAGTCTCGCCATAGACGACATCGAGCCCGGCGAGCACGAACAGCGTGCCGGCCTGGGGTTCGAGAATCATCACGTTGCCATAATCGAGCAGTGGGCCGCGGTATCGGATCGTGGCCGCAACGGGCGTGGTGACCAGTGCGCGGGGGCGCGTCGCCAGCAGAATTCCGGGGCGTGCGATCCCCGCCGCATCCGCCTCGCCTGCGCGGCGCAAAAGCTGGCCCTGAACCGGCAGCGGCAATGCGCCCTTTCGATGGGTGATGTCGGGCAGGCTGCCCTGGCTTTCTTCCAGTGCGATCTGGCTGAGCCCGCTGGCGAATCCTTCGAGCGTTTCGGTCGAGGCGATCAGGATCGCGGTTTTGACGGGGTCTTCGGTAAAGCGGCGCGGCAGCGGCTGGCGGTCGGCAACCGCCTGGCTGAGAGCGGTGCGCGCCTGCTGCACGCCGTTCAGACCCTCGCGCAGGGTGTCGGCCGCGGTTTCCTGCAGGGCGCGCAACGTGCGGACCTCGGCCAGCTTGGAGCGCAGTTCGTCGGCGCGGGCGTTCAGGGCCGGGGCGACATCGGCCAGGATCATGCCGGACCGCGCGGTGCCTGTCGGTCCGGTGGGGTGCAGGAACAGGACCGGCGCGGGCGACTGGCCCATGGCCTGCAATACGCCAAGCAGGCGGGCGATCTCGTCCTCGCGGGCCTGCAACTCGGCCAGCAGGCTTTGTTCGCGGATGGCGGCGCGGCGCAGCCCGTCGCGCATCGCCTCGAGCCCGTCTTCGTAGGCGCGCAGGGTTTCCGTCAGCGCCTTGACGCGGTTGCGCGCACCGTCGGCGGCGTCCAGTTGCCGCGATGCCTCGTCAAGCCGTTGAGCCGCCGCGCGCGCCGCCGCAGCCGGATCGGGCGCGGTTTGCGCCGATAACGGGCCCGACCATGCAATCAGGCAGGCAAGGGCGGCCGCGCGGATCATGCGATCAGGCTTTCCCCCGTCATCTCGGGTGGCTGTTCCAGCCCCATCAGTTGCAGCAGCGTGGGCGCAAGATCGGCCAGGCGGCCAGGTTTCAGGGTTGCGCCTTCGGGCCCGCCGACAAGGATCACGGGCACCGGGTTCGTGGTGTGCGCGGTATGCGGGCCGCCCGTGACGGGGTCGCGCATCACTTCGCAGTTTCCGTGGTCCGCCGTGACGATCATCGCGCCCCCTGCCCGTTCCAGCGCCGCCAACACCCGCCCCAGGCCCTGGTCCACCGCCTCGCAGGCGGCGACCGCGGCCTTCAGGTCGCCGGTGTGGCCGACCATGTCAGGGTTGGCGTAATTTGTCACGATCAGGTCATAGCCGTCCTCGATCGCCTGCACGAAATGGTCGGTCACCTCGGGTGCGCTCATTTCAGGCTGCATGTCATAGGTCGCGACCTTGGGGCTGGCCGCCATGTAGCGGTCTTCGCCCTTTTCGGGGCTTTCCTTGCCGCCGTTCAGAAAGAAGGTGACATGCGGGTATTTCTCGGTCTCGGCCAGGTGGAACTGGCGCTTGCCGTGGGCAGCCACCCATTCGGCCAGCGTGTTGCGGATGTCGCGCGACGGAAACATCGTCGTCATATAGCCGTTGTGGGAGTCGGAATATTCGACCATCCCCAGCACAGCCGCCCAGTCGGGCCGGCCCGTCGCATCGAAGGCATCGAACCCAGGTTCGGCCACGGCGCGCAGGATCTCGCGCGCCCGGTCGGCACGGAAATTCAGGCAAAAGAACCCGTCCCCGTCGCGCGCACCGGCGTAATCGCCGATCACGGTCGCGGTGATGAACTCATCGGTTTCCGAACGGTTATACGCGGCATCGACCGCGCGCTGCGCGGTTCCGGCATGCAGACCCTTGCCCAGGACCATCGCGGCAAATGCCTCTTCCACGCGGTCCCAGCGATTGTCGCGGTCCATCGTGAAATAGCGTCCGGTCACCGTTCCGACGCTAGCGCCCGCCGGCAAGGCTTCCTGTAGCGCCTCGACATAGGTGAACGCCGATTTCGGCGCCACGTCGCGGCCATCCGTCACGGCATGGAGCACCACCGGAACGCCGGCCGATGCAATCGCGTTGATCGCGGCCAGGATATGGGTGATGTGGCCATGCACGCCGCCATCCGACAACAGCCCCATCAGGTGCGCGGTGCCGCCGGTTTCCTTAAGCTTGGCGATGAAGGCCTGCAGCGCATCATTGCGCGCAAAGCTGCCGTCCTCGATCGCCAGGTCGATCTGGCCAAGGTCCATCGCAACCACGCGCCCGGCGCCGATATTGGTGTGCCCGACCTCGGAATTGCCCATCTGCCCGCGCGGCAGGCCGACATCCGGCCCATGCGTGATCAGCAGGTTGTGCGGACAGGTTTTCCAGATGCGGTCGAAATTCGGGGTATCGGCCTGCGCCACGGCGTTGTCCTCGGGGTCTTCGCGATATCCCCAGCCATCGAGGATGCAAAGAACGACGGGTTTGGGCATGCGCATGCTGCGGAGACTCCTGCATAATCCATGGCCGCCTTCTAGCGCCTCGGGGCGCCGGGGTGAACCGGTTTTCCTGACGCACCGCATCAGGGGTTGCGCCGCGCCCCGCGATGTCTATAACCCACGACAATTTGCGCGGCCCGACTCTGCCAGGTCCGGGCCGCTGGCTGCCCGCAAAAACAGAGGTCCGAGACATGCCCAAGAGAACCGATATCAAATCCATCATGATCATCGGCGCAGGGCCCATCATCATCGGACAGGCCTGCGAATTCGATTACTCCGGGGCCCAGGCCTGCAAGGCGCTCAAGGAAGAGGGATACCGGGTCGTCCTGGTGAACTCGAACCCGGCCACGATCATGACCGATCCGGGGCTGGCCGATGCCACCTATATCGAGCCGATCACCCCCGAAGTCGTCGCCAAGATCATCGAAAAGGAACGCCCCGACGCGCTGCTGCCGACGATGGGCGGGCAGACGGGTCTGAACACTTCGCTGGCGCTGGCGGACATGGGTGTGCTGGAAAAATTCGGGGTCGAGCTGATCGGCGCAAACCGCGACGCCATCGAAATGGCCGAGGACCGCAAGCTGTTCCGCGAGGCGATGGACCGCCTCGGCATCGAAAACCCGCGCGCCACAATCGTCACCGCGCCCAAGGACGCCAAGGGGCATTTCGATTTGGAGGCGGGTGTCGCCAAGGCGCTCGAGGCGCTTGAGGATATCGGCCTGCCCGCGATCATCCGTCCCGCCTTTACCCTGGGCGGCACCGGCGGCGGCGTGGCCTATAACCGCGACGATTACATCCATTATTGCCGCACGGGCATGGATGCCTCGCCGGTCGGGCAGATATTGGTCGACGAAAGCCTTCTGGGCTGGAAGGAATACGAGATGGAAGTCGTCCGCGACAAGGCGGACAACGCGATCATCGTCTGCTCCATCGAAAACGTGGACCCGATGGGCGTGCATACGGGCGACTCGATCACCGTGGCCCCGGCGCTGACGCTGACCGACAAGGAATACCAGATCATGCGCAACGGCAGCATCGCCGTGTTGCGCGAGATCGGCGTGGAAACCGGCGGGTCGAACGTGCAATGGGCGATCAACCCCGAAGACGGCCGCATGGTCGTGATCGAAATGAACCCCCGCGTCAGCCGTTCCTCGGCGCTGGCGTCCAAGGCCACCGGCTTCCCGATCGCCAAGATCGCGGCGAAACTGGCCGTCGGCTACACTTTGGACGAGCTCGACAACGATATCACCAAGGTGACGCCGGCCAGCTTCGAGCCGACCATCGACTATGTCGTGACCAAGATCCCGAAATTCGCGTTCGAGAAATTCCCCGGCTCCAAGCCGCACCTGACCACCGCGATGAAATCGGTGGGCGAGGCTATGGCCATCGGCCGCACCATCCACGAGTCGCTGCAAAAGGCACTGGCGTCGATGGAATCGGGCCTGACCGGCTTTGACGAGGTCGAAATCGAAGGCGCGCCCGACAAGGCCGCCGTCATCAAGGCGATTTCCGAACAGACACCCGACCGGATGCGCACCATCGCGCAGGCGATGCGTCACGGGCTGAGCGACGATGACATCCACGGCGTCACCATGTTCGACCCCTGGTTCCTGGCGCGCATCCGCGAAATCGTCGAGACCGAGGAAGAGATCAGGAAGAACGGCCTGCCGGTGACCGAAGACGGGCTGCGGCGGCTGAAGATGATGGGCTTTACCGATGCCCGCCTGGCCAAGCTGACCGGCCGCACCGAAGGCAACGTGCGCCGCGCGCGCCAGAACCTTGGCGTCACGGCGGTGTTCAAGCGCATCGACACCTGCGCGGCCGAGTTCGAGGCCCAGACCCCTTACATGTATTCCACCTACGAGGCCCCCGCGATGGGCGACGTGGAATGCGAGGCACGCCCCAGCGACCGCAAGAAGGTGGTGATCCTGGGCGGCGGCCCGAACCGGATCGGCCAGGGGATCGAGTTCGACTATTGCTGCTGTCACGCCTGTTTCGCGCTGACCGACGCGGGCTATGAAACCATCATGGTCAACTGCAACCCGGAAACGGTGTCGACCGACTACGACACGTCCGACCGGCTGTATTTCGAACCGCTGACATTCGAGCATGTCATGGAAATCCTGCGGGTCGAGCAGGAAAAGGGCACGCTGCACGGCGTGATCGTGCAGTTCGGCGGCCAGACCCCGCTGAAGCTGGCCAACGCGCTTTACGAAGAAGGCATTCCGATCCTCGGCACCACACCCGACGCGATCGACCTTGCAGAAGACCGCGAACGGTTCCAGCAACTGGTGAACAAGCTGGGGCTGAAACAGCCACGCAACGGCATCGCCAGCACCGACGCACAGGCGCTGGCCATCGCCGAGGATATCGGCTTTCCGCTGGTGATCCGGCCCTCTTACGTTCTGGGCGGCCGCGCGATGGAAATCGTGCGCGACATGGCCCATCTGGAACGCTACATCAACGAGGCCGTGGTCGTTTCGGGCGACAGCCCCGTTCTTCTCGACAGCTACCTGTCGGGGGCCATCGAATGCGATGTCGATGCGCTGAGCGATGGCAAGACCGTGCATGTCGCGGGCATCATGCAGCACATCGAAGAGGCGGGCGTCCATTCCGGCGACAGCGCCTGTTCGCTGCCGCCCTACTCGCTGCCCGCCGACATCATCGACGAGATCAAGCGCCAGACCGAAGCGCTGGCGCTGGAGCTGGGCGTCGTGGGGCTGATGAACGTGCAGTTCGCCGTCAAGGACGGCGACATCTACCTGATCGAGGTAAACCCGCGCGCAAGCCGCACGGTGCCCTTCGTCGCCAAGGCGACAGACAGCGCGATCGCCTCGATTGCCGCCCGTCTGATGGCGGGCGAGCCGATGGAGAACTTCCCGCTGCGCGGCCCCTACCCCAAGGACGCCAAGCCCGGAACGTTGCCGATGGCGGACCCGATGACGCTGGCCGACCCCAACATGCCTTGGTTCTCGGTCAAAGAAGCGGTGCTGCCATTCGCGCGCTTCCCCGGTGTGGATACGATCCTGGGCCCGGAAATGCGCTCGACCGGCGAAGTGATGGGGTGGGACGTGTCGTTCCCTCTGGCATTCCTCAAGGCGCAGCTGGGCGCCGGATCGGATCTGCCGCGCGAAGGCAAGGTTTTCGTTTCGATCAAGGACGAGGACAAGACCGAAGCGATGGCCGGCGCGGCCCGCACCCTTGTCGAACTGGGCCTGAGCCTGATCGGCACGCGGGGCACGGCGAAATGGCTGAAAGAGGCAGGCGTCGATTGCGAAACGGTCAACAAGGTCTATGAGGGCCGGCCCAACATCGTCGACATGCTAAAGGACGGCCAGATCGCGCTGGTGTTCAACACCACCGAAGGCGCGCAAGCGGTCGAAGACAGCCGCGAAATCCGTTCGGTCGCCCTCTATGACAAGATCCCGTATTTCACGACGGCCGCGGGTGCCGTCGCCGCGGTCGAGGCCATGAAGGCCCGCACGCTGGGTGATTTCGGGGTCATGGCGCTTCAGGGGGCGCAAGCCTGACCACTGCGCGAATCGTCTGAGGCGGACTCTGCCGCAACCGGATAGGCGGCCGCCCACACCCTGTCATTTTTGTCAGGCAACCCGTCGTTGCCTGTCATTTTTGACAGGGCGTTTCGCACCTTTCCCGACGTTTCGCCCAAGACAGCCCGTCTTTCGCTTTTTAGACTGAACGGTGGGGGAGAGGTGGTTCTGCTGTCCCCAATCCTGCAGAACCATTCAGGGTGAGAGAACGAAACCCCCGTATATTTCTCGCGTTTCTGGCGATCCGCCTGCACGGTCCCCGTGTGGCTGCGGTGTCACCAGTTTACCTAGGGAAGTCATTTCAGCAAGACCAGAGGGTCGGCCATGCCGGCCCTCTTTTTTACATAATAACAAGAAGTTAGCGCAGATTTGAAATCGGCCCCTCGCGCCGGGATCTTTCGCCGCTGCCGTCCATCTGGACCAGGATCTCGACCTCGTCGGCATCCGATGCGCCATGTGACAACGGATCGGCCACAAGCCCAAGACTCATGGCAAGCGCCGCCAGTCCGCTGCGGTTCTCGATACCGGTCTTTTCCGTCAAGCTGTGCATGCGCTGGCGGACCGCCGACACCGAGATATCCAGTTGGCGGGCAATCGCCTTGTCCTTCAGCCCGTGCCCCAACAGGACAAGCAATTCGCGTTGCTTGTCAGATATCGCATTCCGGTCGGCGAATTCGGCCGCGAAATGCATCACGTATCTTTGGTGCGCGGCCATCGCCGCCACATGCAGCGTCCAGCCATGTGCACGCAGAATCGTCAGCATGTCACGGCGCGCATGGTTGCCGGAAAAGGTGATCAGCCCGGATTGCGGCGGCGCATGGATGCGCAACGGCACCGAAAAACCGGCGCGCAAGCCCTTTTCAGCGGCCAGTTCCAGCACCTTGCGCCGTTTCGGCGGCACCGGGTGGAAATCGTCGATGAACTCCAGCCCCGTCACGATCGGGGTCAGATGATCAAGCGCGTGGCTGCGGAAGTACGACCACTTCTGAACCACGGGATCTTCGTTCAGTGAATTGAGCCACGAGGAATCGTAGGACGTGCGCACAAAGCGCGTCTTTTTCCAATCTCGGAAACTGCTGGCCGAGATGAAATCGATATAAGGCAGGTCCAACGTCCGGCCCAGCCGGACAAGTCTCTGCCAGACCTCGATCGAGCGCTCGGTCGCCTCGAGGTCGCGCAAAAATTCATGCAGCACGGCCGGCGTCTGCTTTTCGGCCTCGATCAGGGGCCGGTGTGGCAATGCGGCCGTGGGTTTCATCACGCGGTTTCTTCCTCCAGGTGCAGCTTCATATCCAGAAGCACCTGTTGCAGGGCCAGGGTCTCTTTCAGAAGCCGCTTGGCTTCGTTCGCGGTTATGACGCCGTCCTCGATTGATTGCTGGTATTCCGCCATCAGCAGGGCAAAGCGCTGGCTCAGCGCGATCACATCCGAATTCACGCCGCCGCCGCTGGGCCGGTTGGGGCGGCGTTCGTCCATCGCAAGGGTGATCCCCTTGAGCTCGGCCAACGCGCTGGTGACATGCGGATAGCTGGACGCTTCTTCCAGTGCGGCCACCGCGTCGATCGGCATGAAACGCTCGGAATGCTCGGCATGATCCGAGTAGTAGCGCCCCAGCGTCGCCTTGGATTTTCCGGTCAGTACGCAGGCCTGCTCAACCCCCACATCCTTGACCAGCGCTTCGGTGTGTTTCTTCAAGTAACTGCTGACCGCGCTCATCTTCTACCTTTCGCCCCGTTGGGGAAACCATGTGTAAATGTCCCATTAATAGCTTTGAATACATTTGTCATGCGTCAAGAAACCCCATGTTTTTCGGCGTTTTCCGAATGGTCAGCACGCGCTGCGCCGGCCTTGGAGGGATTTCGCGCCTTTGCTGCCGGGAACGGCAGCACGGCCTCTGGACGGCGTGCGCGTGGGTGCATTTTGTACCTTCAGCGCGCGGAACGCGAGGGCGGCAGTCAATCCGCAACTGCCCCGTGAGGACCATCCGATGCCGGTGTCAGCCGCGGCCCGAACGCAAAGACCATCGCCAAACCCACCACCGCGATGCATCAAGCAGTCTTGCCAAGCACGTGCGGGCAGGATTATTCCGCAGCCATGGCAAAGCTCTATTTCCATTATTCGACAATGAACGCGGGCAAGTCCACCGTGCTGCTTCAGGCGGCGCATAACTACCGCGAGCGTGGGATGGACACCTACCTGCTGACGGCGCAACTCGACACGCGCGAGGGGCAAGGCCGCATCGCCAGCCGGATCGGAATAGGAAGCGATGCCGACACATTTGCCCCGGGCGAAGACCTGTTCGAAAAGATCGCCCAACGGCTGCAGGTCAGCCCGGTCGCCTGTGTCTTTATCGACGAGGCCCAGTTTCTGGAAGAGGCGCAGGTCTGGCAACTCGCCCGCGCGGTGGATGACCTTGGCGTGCCGGTGATGGCCTACGGGCTGCGCGTCGACTTTCGCGGGCAGCTTTTTCCGGGCTCGGCCACATTGCTGGCGCTTGCGGACGAGATGCGCGAGGTCCGCACCATCTGCCACTGCGGAAAGAAGGCAACGATGGTGGTGCGCAAGGATGCATCAGGCCGCGCCCTGCGCGACGGCGCCCAGGTTCAGATCGGTGGAAACGAGACCTATGTCAGCCTCTGCCGGCGCCACTGGCGCGAGGCGGTGGGCGACGGGCAAACCCGCGCGGATTAACGGAAAAACCGCGCAGTTTTAACTGGTGCGGGTGCCGCGATCACCGTCGCCACCACTGGCGTATGTGCAAATTATTTCAGGGGAAAGTGGCGGACTGGGGAGCCGCCATCCGTAACTCCTTGAAGTTCCGGCGGATACCGTGGTTGTTCAATAAAAATTGAGATTTTAAGGCTTTTCGAGTACGAGATATTCCGGCACACTCCACCTAGTTCCTCGCTTACGTGGGGGACAGAGTGGGGGATAAATGCCCAAGGCGAACATCAGAAGGCAAGAACGCAAGCTCACGGCACGCTTCGTCGAGACCGTTTCAGAGCCAGGCAAGTATTTCGATGGGCACGGCCTGTTCCTACGCGTAAGGACAAACGGCTCAAAGCAATGGGTGCAACGCATCACTATTCGGGGCAAGCGCTGCGAACTTGGACTTGGTAGCCCCCCTGCTGTTCCTCTGGCCAAAGCTCGTGAGCGTGCATTGGAAAACCACGGGAAGGCCATGTTGGGAGGGGATCCACTCGCCGAAAGACGCGAAGCAAGCGAAAAGCTTAGCTTCTCACAAGCAGTCGAAAAATATCTGTCCATCAAACTGACGGAATTTCGCAATGAGAAGCATCGCAAACAATGGCGATCCACACTCGACACGTACGCAATCCCCATTCTTGGTTCAAAGCTGGTTGCCGAGATAGCGGTGCAGGACATCTTGCGCGTACTGGAGCCGATCTGGTGGGAAAAGACGGAAACTGCCAAGCGGCTTCGTGGTCGCATCGAAAATGTTCTTTCGTGGGCAACCGTTGCTGGGCATCGGTCTGGCGACAACCCAGCCCGGTGGAAAGGCAATCTTTCTGAAATTCTGCCCAAACCTGCAAAGGTCGCGAACAAGGACAACCAACCAGCGCTTGCGCTCAGGGATGTTTCCCGCTGGTGGGTAGACCTTTCCAATCGAGAAGGGATGGCTGCAAAGGCATTGCAGTTTGCGATGCTCACGGCCTCTCGATCCGGCGCCGTGCGCCTTGCAACTTGGGATGAGATTGATTTGACCGCTCGTATATGGACCATTCAGCCAGGACGCGCTTCGAGCAAGATACCAGCAAGCGGCAATCCGCACCGCGTACCATTAACCGAAGAAGCAATTTCTCTTCTGAAGAGCCTGCCGCGCATCACCGTAAGTCATCATATCTTCTTTGCACCACGTGGAGGCGCTCTCTCTGACATGAGCCTTTCGGCAGTCATGAGGCGCCTGCACAAAGCAGAGATCGAACAAGGCCTACAGGGCTATCTCGATCCGCGCAGCAAGCGTCCGGCTGTCCCGCATGGTCTACGATCCACTTTCCGACAATGGGCGGCTGAACAGGGCTATCCACGCGACATGGCTGAGCTCGCTCTCGCACACACCGTTGGCTCCGATGTCGAGCGGGCCTACCAGCGCTCAGACATGCTGGAGCGGCGTCGAGAGATGATGAGCGCCTGGGCAGAGTTTCTTAAAAATACGGAAGGTGGCGCCAAGAAGTTAATAAAGCTTAGGCTCCAGAAATGAGTGAAGAAAAAAATCCGCTAGTCTATGCCGTGTCAAACGAAGACTTGGATGATTTTCTGGGCGGATACTTGAATGCTGCGTTCTCGAACGGGAAACTGCGCCTAGAATATTTAAAGTTTTGGCATCAGCACTCCGAGGGTGAGATTTCCACCTCTCTATGTGCGGCAGAAGAAGCCGAATTTACTGAAATTCTGCTCGCAGCATCAGAAGGCAATGCTCTCGCGGCGCTTGATGGTTTGTTGTTCTGCGAACGGAACGGCATAGCTCCGCCTGTCTTTTTGCTTGAATGCATCTGCGCGATTTTTGGAGCAGCCTTGCGAGGAGAAAGCTTGGGGAAGAGAGGACGAGGAAACAATCCGATAGCAAAAGCACGCGGGCAAGCGTTGAACCACTGGCGAGTTTCTACGGTCAAGAAAATAGTTTCAACTCAAGAACAAATTAAGAATTTTGGCTGGACGCTTGATCCCGATGATATTCTATTTCAAGTGTCTTTGCCCGCTGAGACTATCGATCTTCTAAAACGGGAGAAATTGTCAGACATAGGCTCCACCGTAAACGACGCACTAGAGGTGGCTACTATCTCTCTTAGAGGCACGCCAGCTCAATGCAGTGAAGATTGGCTAGCAAAAGTCTACTACGAAAAGTCGAATACCAAGATCGACAAATATCAGCCAAGTGAAGAGTTGATGAACTTTCTCTTTATTGAACATGCTCCACTAGCCTGGCCGTTTTCATTCGGCCCAAAAGAGCGCTTGCAAAATCTTGATGATATTCTTGATGATCTTGTTCCGGAGCCAAAATAGCGATTTTACCCCTGTAAAATCTTGAGGCCCACTCCGGCATCTTTCGGTCAGTGCTTACTAAACCCGAAAGGAGCCGAGTATGTCTAATACTCAGCGTGATCTCGCCCGACCAAATGCTAGAGCGGGAGAGCCTAAACAGGAGAGTTTACTCCGCCGCCACATGGTGGAGGCCCGGACAGGGCTTTCCCGCTCGACAATTTACGACTGGATGAAACGTGGGGAATTCCCCAAGCCCGTGAAACTTGGCGCCCGCCTTGTTGCCTGGCGCGAGAGCGAAATTAACGCGTGGCTAGAAAGCCGCGAACCGCGGAGGGCCTGAGATGCTGGTTCTCCACCGCACCCACCACGAAACCTCCGACCACTTCGCGGGCGTCATCGCCCGCCTTTGCTCGCGCCACAGGGTGATCGTCTGCAGGGACAACACCCAGTGGATCCTGCAACGGCGCAAGAAAGGTGGCGCGGAGCGGCCTTGGCGGTCCCTGCAATACTGTCGCACACGGACCGCGCTGGTGCGCCTCTGCGCCAGCCTGTGCGCGCGTGTTGACCCGGCTGCCTGGGCCGTGCTCGCAACTTTGCCCGAACATTTTGGAGGATCGCTATGAGCCAGAAATGGAAACGGCCCGGCGGTGCGCGGCAACGCACCACCGAGGCCGAAAGTTGTCACATGGGATTGACATGGGAAGAATACACCAAAAGACGCGACCTGCAAACACGACGTTTACAGCAGCGCCACGGCTTGGACGCCCATACCGCACGTCTGATCGCCAGCCTCTGCTTCGGGGAGGGCCGGTGATGAGCAACATGACACCTGATGTCCGTCTGCGCCTTGGTTGGGCCGAGGCGGCTGTCTTTGCCCTTGAGCAGTGCGAGCTGACGCACGCAAATGCGATCTGCACGGCATGGCTGGAGGCCGTTGAGACCGGCGGACCGCGCCATGATCCGTTCGGCACGCTCTACGCGGATGCCCGGTATTGGGCTTTGGCGGCGCCACCGCACGAGCTGGTCGCCTACACCCTGACAGGGATGGAGCGGGCCCCGAAGGCCCTGCTGCCCCTGCCCTTCCGAAAGAACGTGTTCAAGGCCCTGTGGCGCGGGTTCCCCGATGCCGAGCGTGCCGCCTTCCTCAAGGCCGTGACGAAAGGAGGCCGCGCATGATGGACGGAGATGATTGGGACGACCTGCCCAAGGTCGAAGATACAAGTTCGGTCGATGCGCAGGCGGAAATCCAGAGGCTGGCGGGGTTGTCCCCCGCCGCCTATGAAACCGAGCGCAAGAACGCAGCAATCCGACTGGGCTGGCGTGCGTCCGTTCTGGATAGAGAGGTTGAGAAAGCCCGTCCACGCGATCTGGACAAGGATGAAGGCAAGCCTGCAGACCTGATCGAAGAGCTGGAGCCGTGGCATGACCCGGTCGAGGGCGCATCCCTCGCCGAAGAAATCCGGGACCGGCTGCGGGCGCATGTCGTCTTTGGCACCGATGCGGATGTGGATTGCGCAACGCTCTGGGTTCTTGGCACCTACCTGATGGACACGTGGCGGCTGTGGCCGCGCCTGCTCATCACCAGCCCGACGCGGGCCTGTGGCAAGTCCACCCTGCTCGAAGTGATCGATGCCTTGGCGCATCGCGGCTTCATCGTCTCGAATGCCAGCTCGGCCGCCATCTTCCGCGCCATCGAAGCCTGGAAGCCAACCCTGCTTCTGGACGAGGCCGATACGTGGATGAAGCAGAACGAGGAACTGGCCGGGATCCTGAACTCCGGCCATAGCCGCCGCGCCGCCCGCGTGATCCGGGTACAGGAGATCAATGGCGAGCACGTTCCGACGCCCTTCTCGACCTGGTGCCCGATGGTGATCGCCGGGATCGGCAGCCAGCGCGACACCCTGATGAGCCGGTGCATCCTCATCGGCCTCCGCCGCAAGCTGCCCGAGGAAACGGTCGACCGCATGCCGGTCGATCTTCACGAGCAGATGCTGCGCGTCCGTCGCCAGATCGCGCGATGGGCGGCAGACACGGCCATTCGCATTGGCGCCATGGCAGACGAGCCGCCTGTCTGTGGCAATGACCGGCTGCAGGACAACTTCACGCCCCTGTGGCGCCTGGCAGCTGCCCTGGGCGGCGCGTGGCCAGACCGCATCGCCACGGCCTACGCAGGCCAATCGCAGTCTCAGGACGACAGCGAGGAACCGGCAGGCGTGATGATGCTGCATGACATTGCCGAGCTGTTCGCCACCCGGACGGGGCGACCGGATCGGATTGCGTCTTCAGAGATCGTCGCAGACCTCATAGGCCTCGAGGATCGCCCCTGGGCCGAATGGCGGCATGGCAAGCCGCTGACCTCGACGACCGTTGCCAAGTTGATGAAACCATTCGGCATCAAGGCGAAGGTTCTCAAGCTGAATGGCACCTCGACCCGTGTCTACCTGCGGTCCGAGGTGGAGGCGGCGGCCGCCCGGTACACGGCATCAAAGTGTAACCCCGTAACCCTGCAACAAAATCAACAGGTTAGCGGGACACCGAAGCGTAACCCCGATCCAGAGGTTACACTTGCGCAGTCAGATAACCCATTGAAATCAAATACAGGTTACGGGGTTACACTTTCGGACCCGGGGGCGATGAGCACGACTGCGCCGGACGACCCTTTCGATCCAGATGACTGGAAGTGAAAACGCAGGCGTGACAGCGCTATTGCCTCAGACTACAACGCCGCGTGCGTGGGCCCGTAGCTCAATTGGTTAGAGCAGAGCGCTCATAACGCTTTGGTTGCGGGTTCAAGTCCTGCCGGGCCTACCACGCGGCGCCCCCTTGGCGGAATGGTAGACGCATGGGACTTAAAATCCCTGGCGTTCGGGCGTCCCGGTTCAAGTCCGGGAGGGGGCACCAAATCGAAACACCCTGAATACCGGCCGCAAGACGGAGGCAGGATTATCTTTGGGTTGGATAATTCAGTTGATTAGTTATTCTTCATCAGGGCGCCGTTGGGATTCTTCAAAAGCCACCGTTAGCAAATGCCGCAGGGTACCTAGGTGTTCAGTCCCAGCATATGGTGGATAGGATTTAGGATATAAAACCTTGTCTAGTAATCATATCATAATCACAGGTACCGGGAGAGCCGGGACCAGCTTTTTGGTAGAATACCTACATGAATGCGGCTTTGAAACGCGCTTGCGGAAAAACCCTTCTAGCAAATTAGATGCAGATGCTAACGCGGGACTTGAGAATTATCCACTTCCGGAAAATATCGGCAAGTTACCATACGTAATTAAATCGCCGTGGATAATCTTTGATCCTGACTTGGCCTTGTCACACGAAGGGCTTTCAATTGATGCGGTGATTATTCCTATGCGTTCACTGAATGATGCCGCGTCCAGCCGCGTAACTATTGAAAGGGTAGCTGCTCACAAAAAGCATCCCTGGATGAAGACTCTTTCGAGAAGTTGGGAGCACTGGGCCCAGACACCCGGCGGTATGGTCGTGCCATTTAACGTCGAGGATGAAAAACGTGTTCTGGCAGTTGGTTTTCATGATCTTGTACAGTACTGTGTTACCAAAGATATTCCTTTTGTATTTCTTGATTACCCTCGGTTCATTTATGATGCGGAATATTTGTTCCATTCGTTGTCTAACGTAATAGATTTAGAATATGAGATTGCTATACGTGCGCAGAAAAAGCTAGCGGACCCTTCACGTGTACGCAGCGGTAGAGAACTCGGGGGCGAAGCCCCTCAGTCTAATGATTTGGAATTTGCAGCTTTAAAAAGGCTGTTACTGCAGAGCAGAAATGAACTGAAAATCTACCAGGAGGAGATTAATCGCATGAGGGAAGAGCTTTCTGCAGCTAATAGATCTAGCGAGCATGCTCGGAGATACCCTTGGAAATATCTTCTTGAAGCTTGGAAAGCTCGTGTCAGAGGCTCCTAGGCCCGGGACCCATCAATTGTCTTGAGTATTGCACTGCTGCGTGATTCAAACTCCCAAACTGATGGGAGTATGGTGAGCAATCTTTTCTGGCTGACCGACGAGAAGATGCGCGGTTATAGCTTTTCTTTCCAAAGAGCCATGACGAACCACGGGTCGACGACCGGCGTGTCCTGAGCGGGATAATCTTCATCAATCGCAATGGCTTACGTTGGTGCGATGCGCCGAAGGAATATGGCCCACCCAAGACGCTCTACAATCGCTGGAAGTGCTGGAGTGAGATGGGCGTGTTCGCCCGGATCTTCGAGGGACCGGCCACTGAGGCGACGGATCAAAAGCCTATCATGATCGATGCAACCTATTTGAAAGCCCACCGCATGGCATCCAGCCTGCGGGGTAAAAGGGGTGGCGCGGACGACTGATCGGGCGAACCAAGGGCGGTATGAACCGATGACCGGCAGGGCATCGCGTAGCAATGTCCCGAGAGAGGCCAAGTTGCATGCTGTCACCGATACCGCCGGGCACCCCATTCGGTTCTTCATGACTGCCGGCCAGGTCAGCGACTACACCGGAACGGCGGCGCTACTGGCCGATTTTCCGAAGGCCGAATGGCTTCTGGGAGATCGCGGATATGACGCAGACTGGTTCCGCGAGGCCTTGAAAGACAAAGGGCTACAACCCTGCATCCCAGGCAGGAAGTCGAGCGGCAAGTCTGTCAAATATGACAAGCGCCGCACTACCACCCTTCCTCAGTGCCCCCTTTGCGCATCATTGGTCCGCTAAGACAAATCCAAAATAAGTGCAAACTGGACCATGTAATGCTATCGGCCTATCTAAAAAATTAGCTCAGTTCGAGTGGCGCGTCGAAGGCCTTTTTTGCTATGATAAAAACTGCCCACAATCAGCGGCTTGAAGCAGACCGATAGAAAGCAGCGGAGTATTATTGCCTTCTGAAACCCATGAAATCCTTATCGTCGATCTGGACGGGACTCTGCTTCGGAGTGACATGCTCTTTGAAAGCTTCTGGTCCGCGTTTGCTAGGGACTGGCGCAGCCCATTCCTGTCTGTCGCGGCGCTGACCGATGGTCGGGCCTCCCTCAAACGATATCTCGCGATCACATCTGCGGTAGAAACGGATACCCTCCCATTTGATAAAGAGGTAATCGCCTTTGTCCAGGCTTGGCGTGAGTCCGGAGGAAAGACAGCGCTTGTGACGGCAAGCGACCGTGATTTCGCGGACGCTATTGCCGCGCAACTTGGCATCTTCGACGAAGTGCATGGCTCTGACGGCAAGCTGAATCTGAAAGGTGACAATAAAGCGCTGTTCCTCGAAGAGAGGTTCGGCCCCAAGGGCTTTGCCTATATGGGCGACGCCAAGGCGGATATACCGGTGTGGCAACGATCGGCGAAGGCCATCACCGTCAATGCCTCGGATAGCCTGCGGCGAAAGGCCGAGGACGTTTGCGAGAATGCCGAGCACCTTGTTACCGATACCAAATCGTTTAAGCCCTACATCAAGGCGGTGCGCCCACATCAGTGGCTGAAAAATATTCTCGTCTTTTTGCCTATGCTGGCAGCGCATCAGTTGGACAACCAGACCTTCCTCTTGACGCTGCTCGCCTTCGTTTGCTTCAGCCTCGTGGCCTCAAGCGTCTACGTACTGAATGACCTTCTCGATCTCGCCGCGGATCGCGCTCACCCGCGCAAGAGAATGCGCCCCTTCGCCTCAGGCAGCCTCCCGATTGCCCATGGCACTTGGATGGCGGCAGGCCTGCTCATTCTGGGTGGCACCCTTGCGATCGGCATAAGCCCAGTCTTCTTTCTGGCGATGGTCATCTATTACTTTCTGACAATGGCCTATTCCCTGTATTTTAAACGTGCGCTCGTTATCGATATATGCGTACTGGCAGGGCTCTATACCATCCGGATTATTGCAGGCGGGGCCGCCACAGGCATTACGCTGTCGATCTGGCTACTTGCATTCTCGGTTTTCTTCTTCCTGTCGCTTGCGGCCGTCAAACGTCAAGCTGAGCTGATCGACAGCGCCAAGCGAGGGAATCTGAAGGCCAGTGGGCGCGGATACCACGTGGAAGACCTCCCGATCATCTCTATGATAGCGATCGGTGCAGGCTACGTTTCGGTGCTGGTTATGATACTCTACGTCAACTCCCCTGCCGTGGTGGAACTCTATAGATATCCACAAGCGCTATGGGGCGTCTGCGCAGTCTTGCTTTACTGGATCACACACACCGTGATGGTGACCCACCGTGGCGATATGCATGACGATCCAGTGGTGTACGCAGCAAAGGACCGCATCAGCCAAATATGCATGCTGATCATTCTGGGCTTTACTTTGGCAGGAGCGTTGGCATGACGCTCCAGATGCTTATTCTGCGCTATGCGGCCTTTGCAGTGGTTGCGATGATCGTGAATCTTGCGACCCAGCGGGCCATATTGCGGTTTGGGGAAACTGGCTTCCACTTTGCCTTAGCGGTTGGTGCAGGAACCGTTGTCGGGCTCGTCATAAAGTATGCGCTCGATAAACGTTGGATATTTTACGACGTAGAGGCCGGCGTGAAAAACCACAGCCGAAAGTTCTCGCTCTACACAGCCATGGGGCTTGTCACGACAGCGATCTTCTGGGGTACCGAAACTGCCTTATGGCTTATTTGGCAGACGGATATGATGCGCGAGTTGGGAGCGATCCTCGGGCTCTCGGTCGGCTATGTCATAAAGTACAACCTCGATCGGCGCTTCGTATTTACAGACCGGCAATTGGGGGCGTCCTCATGAAGCTCTCGGGCTGGGGCCGATATCCAGTGCTGGACGCACGGACATATCGGCCGCGCAGCGTGGACGCGCTGCGGGACCTGGTCCTCTCCGAGCCGCACCTTGTCGCCCGCGGCAATGGCCGTGCCTATGGCGACAGCGCCATTAACACGTCGGCCACCATAGAGACGCAGCACTTTAACCGCATGATCGCCTTCGACCCAGACACCGGTCAACTGGTGGCTGAGGCGGGTGTTCTTCTCGGCGATATCATTGCAGCCTTCCTGCCTCGCGGCTGGTTCCCGAGGGTCACGCCAGGTACGAAGTTTGTAACGATTGGCGGCGCCATTGCAGCTGACGTCCATGGCAAGAACCATCACAAAGATGGCAGTTTCCGCGCTTGCGTCGACTGGATCGATATCATGGGGGCCGATGGTGAAATACGCCGATGCTCCCGGGAAGAAGATGCTACTCTCTTCGATCATACATTGGGCGGTATGGGGCTCACTGGCATCATCCTGCGCGCGGCCATCCGACTACGCCCCGTCGAAACGGCTTGGATCCGGCAAACAACGATCGCAGCGCCAAATCTCCAGTCGGCAATGGCGGCCTTTGAGGCGGCGCAGGATGCGACTTATTCGGTGGCTTGGATTGATTGTCTTGGGGCGGGCGGCAACCTTGGACGCTCTCTTGTAATGCTCGGTGAGCATGCAGAGTGCAGTGATCTACCATCGGTGCAAGCGTGCGCATCTTTCAATATCAAGTCCAAGCGAAAGCTATCCATTCCGCTCGACTTCCCAGCATTCACTCTGAATGGCTTAATCGTGCGCGTCTTTAACAGTCTCTACTACTGGGCCGGAGCTCGAAAAAAGGGTGAGCAACTGGTCGACTGGGACAGCTATTTCTATCCGCTCGACGCGATCTTAGGCTGGAACCGTATTTACGGTCGCAAAGGCTTCGCGCAGTTCCAGTGCGCATTGCCGTTGCAGCAAGCCGAGGCTGGGCTGACCGCGCTCCTCACTGAGACGTCCAAGGCTGGGGCTGGCTCGTTCCTTGCGGTGCTCAAGCGGTTTGGCAAACAGAACAGTGCCTTCTCATTCCCGATGGAAGGCTATACGTTGGCGCTAGACTTTCCAGTTAATGCTAAATCCCTCGCCTTGCTTGAACGTCTCGACAAGATCACGGTCGACCATGGCGGCCGCTTTTATCTTGCCAAGGACAGTCGAATGACTGCTGCCACGCTGCGTGCTTCGGATCCTCGGGTCGATGGTTTCAAAGCCCAACGCAAGAGCCAAGGGCTCGCAACCCTCTTCCAATCGGCGCAATCAGAAAGGCTGGACCTATGACAAAACCCTTGGTGCTCATCCTTGGTGCGCGATCCGATATCGGTAAGGCCGTGGCCCACAAGTTTGCATCGCTTGGTTACGCGGTGCAGTTGGCCGCTCGCAACGCCTCTACCCTTGACCCTGACAAGGCCGACATAGAGTTGCGATATGCAGTACCAGTCACACTTCATGAGTTCGATGCTTTGGCGACAGAAACGCATGAAGCCTTTGTTATGGGTCTTCCTAAACTGCCGATGGTTGCGGTTTGCGCAGTTGGCCTGATGGGCCAACAAGCAGTGAACGAACGTGATATCGCAGCCGCCGTGCGCGTGATGCGGAGCAATTATGAAGGACCGGCCAGCATTATGGCAGTTCTCGCCAACAGCTTCGAAGAACGCGGTAACGGAACCCTTGTTGGTGTCAGTTCAGTTGCCGGCGAACGTGGGCGTGCCACGAACTATGTCTACGGATCGGCAAAGGCAGGCTTCACGGCCTTCCTCTCTGGCTTGCGCAACCGGCTATCTAAGCGCGGCGTTCATGTCGTGACTGTGCTCCCTGGCTTCGTAGCAACACAGATGACTGAAGGAATGGACTTGCCAGCCAAGTTGACCGCTGATCCGCGCGAGGTGGCAGACACCATTGCACGTGCAGTCGAACGAAAAAAGGACGTGATTTACGCGCGCCCAGTCTGGCGAATGATCATGCTGTTCATTAGAAACATTCCGGAGAGCATTTTCAAGAGGATGAAGATATGAGACCCTTACCGCTTACATGAACATAAGGAATTGTGCTTTCATTTCTCTATTTGGTGCTCGTCCTTATCTACTATTTTCTTATTTCTCCGTTTGGCTTGGAGAACTAAGACGGCTGCTTCATTCTAAGCACATATGGAACGATCGTCCGATTCCTTATTCGTTCTTGGCCGTATTTGGTTAAGTGCATCAAAAAGAAAAGTGTGCTTTAACATTTGCCAAACCTAGGGACGAAGGACATTGACGATGCCGCCATCCAATGAGAATAAAATAACATTTGAGCCACTGCAGAATATTTGGAAGTCAAATTCCAAACCTCGCCCATATTGTGTGCAATAGTCTCCTGAAAAGGTACCGTTACCGAGAGCAATGTAGAATTGGGACCGTGGCCTATTGTAGTTGTTTATCGTGAAAAAAGCAGTACCTTCGCCAAATAATTTTGATTTATTGTATTTAAACTCAGTTAATGCGAAAAAATTATCGAGTCCCCGATCAGCCATCATAGAGGTCGTTTCAAAAGTCCAAAATACCAAGACTACCGAACCACAGAGACGAAGAATAGATTGTGGAAAATTGATCTTCACTTGAGCCAGCACTGCGCCAAAGAAAATAACGCTCGGAAAGTAGTACCGAAACGCTGGTGGCCTGTCTCCAAGGTTTCTTGACGCTATAGCGAGAACAAATATACATAAACATCCCACCGCAAAAGGAACTAAGTCCTCTATTGGCTTGCATCGAAACCCAGCAATGTAAAGTAGAGGTATCAGGATCGTTGAGATCAAGGCGAAGGATTGCGTTGCACCAAATAATATAGCCCAAAACGATCTCTCCACAGCAAACCCGTCGAGCAAAACCGGAAAAATTAAGCTCGGTGACTGCGATATGATCTGGAAGTTCGAGCTTAATGTCGAGATGAGTTGTTCAGCCCCACCTCTTCCCCCGTGTTCTATAAGGATTGGATAGGCCAATACAGACGCCAATGCGGCAAGTATGGATGGCACCGTTCTCGATTTCAGAGCGACGACGTATATGGGAATGGCTGAAAACAGTGAAAGAGGCGATGCAAGCGACAGAAAGCAGGCAATGGTTGCTTCGTTCGACTTAAGTCCTCGATCCTCCCGCAGCGCGAGGTATCCGAAAAGACTCAATACCATCGCGCTTGGCCACAAGCTGTAGGTAAGATTATAAACGAAGGTCCTGCCAAAAAGGAAAACAACACCAATCGATAGCAGAGCGAAAGGGCTAAATCCCGTTGCCCGGAGCAATAAAACGCTCATGTAGCAAAAAATGACTAAAGCCGAAAATATGTAGATAAAAGACTGAAATACAGGAAGTGTTCCGGCCACAATGTGCGCCACGAGCTGCGCCGGAATCGATGCGTAGCCTTGATAATAGAAAAACGGCGGCAGATCGGTGTAGTTCGACCTATTGAATAGTACATTGGCGTCTTCGACTCGAAAAAAATCGAAAAAAAATCCAAAAGAGGCCATCCAAAAAGCACACGCAATAACTACAAACGTTACCATGTAACTACTAAAGACTTTTAATTGCGGCACCATTTTAACGTTTACTCCATGGGGTTTGCACAAAGAAACTGCTCGTGCCTGCAAGACACTGTGCTCTGCGCTTCGACTAAACAAGTCTAGCCGACATTCCTGAAGTGGCCTGCACTTTGAAGTCAGAGATACCTGACAAGATGGTCGTATCAAGAGGTTTTTTTACTGAATGGCCGCGGCTGACGCGAAAACTGTGGCCCTCGAAGACGGCGGATGCCGAACGTCAACTCTAGGGCCGCAACAGTCATCAGACCAAATCGCTCGGATGACCGGATCTGTCTTCAAAGCAGACCTCCGTGGTTACCTGCACAGTTTGCAGGCGCGGAGACTCTTACTTTGGCGCTCCAGTCTTTTGTGGTATTATTTTACCCCAATCAGGCAGGACTAGAGGCCATGAGCAAGCCACCCGAAAAAGCCAACACGAAAGCAGGTGTGACCTTCAATGGCACACCAGAAGGTGGACAGAAGGTCGTGGTGCCACATGAGGCCGCGCTGATGGAAATCTTCAACACATCCGACGATAAGCAGGCAGAGGCATTGACGAGGCACTGCCTGAAGACGCTGAAGAACCGAGAAGCCAGTGATGAGCATCCGGGCGAAGACGAGCGACAGTTTATGCTGTCGATCATCAAGGATCTTGAGCCACGCGATGCCGTGGAGCGAATGCTGGTCGTCCAGATGGCCGCAACGCATGTGGCGATGATCCGCTCGGCCCGGTGGCTGGCAGGCACAGAGACACTTCCACAGGTACAGGCCCACTACACCGGCTACAACAAACTGGCGCGCACCTATGCCGCCCAGGTGGAGGCGCTCCGGAAGTACCGCAACGGCGGCAGGCAGACGGTCACCGTCCAACACGTCAATGTGGAAGACGGTGGGCAAGCAATAGTGGGAAACGTTCAGCACGGGGGGAGGGTCGAGGGTGAAAGCTGACACCAACCCTATGCACAGGGCTCACATGGCGCCCAGATGCAGGGCGAAATCCAAGCGCAGCGGACAGCGCTGCAAAGCTCCTGCTGTGTTTGGTTGGGCTGTCTGCCGTATGCACGGCGCTAGAGGTGGCCATGGATCAGGTAAAAAGAACCCGGCCTATAAGCATGGCCTGCGCTCACAGGAGCTCGTCGAGATGCGAAAGGCCATCAACGAGCTCGTGCGCGAAGGGAAGGAAGTCGAGGGACTTATCAGCTGATGCAATTAGCTTGGCGTCTTGAACAAAAGTGCACTCTGTAACGCGGGAACGAGCCCTAATGGGGGACACCCCGGGGGACACGACACGCCATGTTTCAATTTTTCTTTTTATTTACAAATATTTACTGGGATTAAATGGCGGACTGGGGAGGATTCGAACCCCCGACCCCTTGATTCGTAGTCAAGTACTCTATCCAACTGAGCTACCAGTCCGTGGAGGCGGGATTTAGCCCCCCCGGCGGGGCATTGCAAGGGCGAATTCCGGTTTTTTTGCCGTTGGCCGAAAAACCCTTGGGCAGGACGGCAATTCCCGGCTTGCGGCTTACATCAGATCGTTGAGCCGGCGCTGGAGCATGCCCTTGAACGAGTCCACAGCGCCTTCGATGTCCTGGTCCGGCAGATAGGCCGTGATCTCGTCGATCGACCCGAAGTTCACGCCATCGCGTACCATCATGCCGGCAATGCCAAGGGACATGATGACGAAAAATGCGATAATTCCGCGACTCAGGGCTTGTACCAGGATCATATTGACCTCCTCGCAAACTGGGCACCCCGATATTGCCGGGGACAAAGGCCAACTCGGGGCGCAAATATGGCACGAAAGTGGTGAATCACTGCATCGAAACAGGCTGTTGCAGGCTCAGGCCGCCTCGCCCATGGGCAGGCGGATGCGGAAAACCGTGCCCTCAGGGCCGGTACGCTCCAGCGTTACCATGCCGCCATGTCCGCGGATCAGCTCGGCCGCGATCGCCAGCCCCAGCCCGGCGCCCCCTTTTCGTGCGCCGCCCTGGAACGGCGTGAACAGGTTTTCCTGCGCCTTCTTGGGCAGTCCGGGTCCGGTATCCGCCACCTCGATCACCCAGGCACCGTCCTCTTCATGGGCAGCGACGCTGATTTCCCCGCCCTCGCCCGATTGCGCGATGGCCTGGCGCGCGTTGCGCACAAGGTTCGACAGAACGCGATAAAGCTGCTCGGCGTCGGCGCGGACGATCATCCCGGTGGGCACGTCTTCGGACATCGAGATGTCGACATCGTCCCCGATGGCCAGCCGTTCGCTGTCCAGCACGTCCTCGACGATATCGGCAAGCACCACCCGCGTCAGCTTGGGCGGGGGTTCCTCTGCCTTGCCGAATGCCAGGGTGGATTCGGTCAGGTTCACCGCGCGGGTGATGGAGTTGACCAGCTTAGGCGCCATCCGGCGCACGCCGGGATCTTCGCTCATCTCGATGCGATCGACGAATAGCTGCGCCGAGGTCAGGATGTTGCGCAAGTCGTGGCTGATCTTGGCGACCGCCCCGCCAAGCTGGGCCAGCCGCTCTTTCTGTTTCAGCGCGCCGGTCAGCTCGGTTTCCATCTTTGCAAGCGCCTCTTCGGCCTCGCGCAGTTCGGTGACGCGGGCGCTGGGTTGCAGGATGCGGCGGGCGTCTTCCGGGTTGGCGGCATAGCTTTGCATTGCCCTGACCACGCCCTTGATCGGCTTGACCAGCAGGGCCCGCACGGAAAAGAACAACAGGGACGCCGTGAAGATCGAGATGACGGCCGACAGCGCCAGGATGCGCAGACCATAGTCGATCATGGCAAGGCGCAGGCCGGAGGTTTCCATGGTCACCTCGATCAGCAGACCGGCCTCGCGCACCGGGTTGCCGATGACACGGATCACACGCGCCTCCCGATCCCACAGCCGCGCCATCGCGTCACCGATCAGTTCCATCGCGGGCGGATCGCGCAGATCGAAAGTGGCATGAATGGGCTGCGGCACCGGGGATTGCAGGATCAGTTGCCGGGCTTCGTTGCGGCGCAACACGACGTTATAAACCTCGGCGTTGCGCAGCAGCTCTTCTTCGAGGTCGGGTGAAATCATGTCATCGGCCAAAAGCGCAAGCGAGGCGATCTGCGCACGTTCCAATCGGCTGAGCAGGTAATCTTCGCGAAAGCGCGCAATCGACGGGACAAAGATCAGAACCTCGGCCAGCATCACGAAGATGATGGTCAGGATCAGAAATCGTCCAGACAGGGTGCGCAGCATCGAAACCTCTAGATCCGCGTCAGGGCAGCCAGCGTTGCACCGCCCTTACCACGCGTTTGACGGTAGGATTATCAAAGAGCCGGGGCGAGAAATAGGCCCCTGCGGCGCGCTTGTTTATTTCCGCGATGGTCGGGTATGGCGCGACCATGCCGGCGACGGCCGACATTTTCAGGTTGTTGGCGATGGCGAGCGACCAGAGCGCGATCAATTCACCCGCCTGGTGGCCGACGATGGTGGCGCCGACGGGCCGCCCCCTGACCACCATGACCTTGATTGCACCGGTCATGTGGCCCGTGGCGATGGCCCGGTCGTTGTGGTGGTAATCGAACCGCGCGACTTCAAGCTTGTCGCCATGGTTCCTGCGGGCTTCGGCCTCGGTCGGGCCGACCTGCGCCAGTTCCGGGCTGGTGTAGGTGGCCCAGGGGATATGGGCGGTTTTCGCCTTTGCCGGAAGGCCGAACAGCGCCTCGCGGATGATCAGCCCGGCATGGTAGCCCGCGACATGGGTGAACTGCATCCCGCCCGCCACATCCCCGATGGCATAGACCTTGCGGTTGGTGCTGCGCAGGCGATCGTCGACCTTGATGCCCGTTTTCGTCGTTTCGATGCCTGCGGCATCCAGGTTCAGCCGGTCGATATTGGGTTTGCGCCCGACCGCGACCAGCAGGTGCGAGCCTTTGAAAACGCGACCGTCCTTGACCTCGACCTCGATCGCGCCGGCCTTCCCGCGGATTTCGGCGGCGGTTGCGTCTTCTTCGATGGCGATATCTTCGGCGCGCAGGCGGTCCAGCAAGATGGCCGCCATTTCGGGGTCGTCTTTGCCCAAGGCCTTTGCGCCCTCGATCACCGTCACTTCGCATCCGAGGCGGCGATGCGCCTGCGCCATTTCCATGCCGATGGGGCCGCCGCCGATGATCAACAGATGGTCGGGCCGGTCGCGCAGATCGAAGATGGTTTCGTTGGTGTAAAAAGGCACACCGTCAAGGCCGGGAATGGGTGGCACGAAGGGCGAAGATCCGGTGGCGATCACGATCCGGCGGGCGGTAATCTCATGCTCGCCCGCCTGCACGGTCTGCGGGCCGGTGAAGACCCCGTATTCACGGATCACCCGCACGCCCAGACCTTCGAACCGTTCCTGACTGTCAACCGGTTTGATCGTGTCGATCACCGCGGCGACATGATCCTTGGCCGCAGCGAAATCGACATCCGGCGCGACCGGCGTCACGCCCATCGCGCCGCCGGCCTGCATCGCATGGGCCGCATGCCCCGCCGCCAACAGCGCCTTGGACGGCACGCAGCCGTAATTCAGGCAGTCGCCGCCCATCTTGTGCCCTTCCAACAGCACCACGCGGGCGCCCATCTGCACGGCCCCGGCCGCGACGCTCAGCCCGCCGGAACCGGCCCCGATGACCAGCAGATCGGTCTTGATCTTTTCCATGTCTCAGATGCCTTTCCTGCCGCGCACGGCTTTCAGAACGATGGGCAGCAGCGCAAGGGCGCACAGGCCAAGGATCGGCCCCAGAACATAAGGTTCGAAAAGGATGCCCAGATCGGGGGTTTCGCCGCGTTCGAACACATCGCCCAGACCGGCACCGACCGAGGTATACACGACGCCGCCGGGAATGATTCCAAGAAACGTGGACACCGCAAAGCGAAACAGGCTGACGCCCACCAGCGCGGGCAGGATGTTCGCGACAAAGAACGGAACCGCCGGCACAAGTCGGATGAGAAACAGCATCGACCACTGGTTTTCGTCGATCCCGTCCTTGATGCGCTTGATCGTGCCGGTGCCAGTCTCCATCCGGGCGGCCAGGCGTTCGCCCAGCCCCATCCGCGCGGCCAGGAAGATGGCAATGGCGCCGATCGTCGCCGAGGTCACGTTGAGCGCGGCGCCGATCCACGTTCCGAAAAGGAACCCGCCGGTCAGCGTTGCCAGCGTAGCCCCAGGCAGCGAGAACGCGACGATCAGCACATAGACCGCCATGAAGCCCAGCGCCGTGGCCACGAAGTTGGCATCGCGGAACGCCAGCAGCGCTTCGCGATTGTCACGCAGGGTTTCGAAATTCAGCACGTCGCGCAGGGTAAATGCGCCAATTGCCGCGACCGAAAGAATGACGATCAGCGGCAGGTTCCGCATCAGCGCGGATTTCTGCGCGGGTTTTTCGGATGTCCGCTCGTTCATTTGGGTGCACCTCGGCGCTGGCTTTCCAGACAAGATGCGGGCATGGGCGCTTTTTTGACAGCCCCCTCACGGGCGCTTGATCGGTGGTGACACGAAACCGCGCGATTTTCCCCTTAAACCGCGCGGTTGTAACAATCCGGCACAGGTGGAAGGCATTTTTTGTTTCAAACCCCTGCATCGCGGTTTGACTTATCCGAAAGCCCCCCCTATAGACCGGGCTTCAGATCACTGGCCCTGCGCGAATCCGCGCGGCGGGGTCGCTTATTCGGAGACGGCAGCGATGAAACGCACCTACCAACCCTCGAACCTGGTTCGCAAGCGCCGCCACGGCTTTCGTGCGCGCATGGCCTCCAAGGCCGGCCGCAAGATCCTGAACGCGCGCCGTGCGCGGGGCCGCAAGAGCCTGAGCGCCTGATCCACCGCGATCAGACTGGAACGATGACGCCGCCGGAGGCCCCGAGGGACGCGGAAACGCCCCGAGGGAATACGCCCCCGGCGGCGTCCGTTTGCGCGCAGAAAAGCGGGCTGCAGATCATCAAGACCCGCGCCGATTTCCTCAGGGCCGCCCGCGCCCGAAAGCAGGGGGTCGGGTCGATGATGGTGCAGGCACGCGACCGCCGCGACGGCACCGATGCGATCCGCGTCGGTTTCACCTGTTCGAAAAAGGTGGGCAACGCCGTGGCGCGCAACCGCGCCAAGCGCCGCATGCGCGAGGCCGCGCGCGCCATCCTTCCCTCACATGGCCGCCCTGGCTGGGATTACGTGCTGATCGGGCGCGCGAATGAAACGGCCGCGCGCCCCTTTGAGGCGCTGAAAGCCGACCTTATCTTTGCCCTGCACAAACTGCATGGTGAGACATGAGCCCGCTGGCCCGCATCGTCGCCCTGCCCGTCCGGGCCTACAGGCTGCTGTGGTCGCCCTGGGTCGGGCATAACTGCCGCTATCAGCCGACCTGCAGCGCCTATGCGCTCGAGGCGCTGGAAAAACACGGTGCGATCAAGGGGACATGGCTGGCGATCCGGCGTGTCGGGCGGTGCCACCCCTGGGGCAAGAGCGGCTATGATCCGGTGCCTGACACCGAGGCGACGCACAAAACCGACTGACGTCCTAGCGTCGGGACGCGCCGGAATTGTACGCGGCATCGCCCATGCGCAGGGCAAGTCGGACGTCATCCGCAATCGGAAGCGCATTGACGATAGCTTTCATGTTCAAATCGCGCAGAAGCGGCAAAAGCTGCTCTGGTTCCAGGTTCGAAATGATTTCCCCATCGGCCACGCGACCGACCGCAAAGCGCAGGTGGCTGTATTGCGCCACGTGGATTTCGCCTGTCGCCGTTTCCGTTGTGCGCGGCTGTTCACGCAAGGCCACGCCGTCGACGATCAGGACGACAGACCCGGCGCGATCGACCGGTCGCGGCAAAAGCAGGCCCGCGACCTGATCGCCGCTTGCGCGCTCAAGTTCGCGCAAGTCCTTCTTGCTCAGCCCCAACCGAATGGCGACCAGCCCGCCATCCCCTTCGAACACACGGATCAAGGCGGACTTGCCGCCATCGCGCGCGGCCTCGAACCGGCGCAGAACGCTCTGCGTGGCGTTCTGCGTCAGTGCGGATGCCTTGTATCCATGCCCCGTGATGCGTTCCGCATCGGCACCGTCATAAGCACGGGCGGCCCAACCTTCGGCGGGATCGGGCAGCACAGCGACAAGGTCGATCCCGGTTTTGTAGAACATGCCGCGGCCCAGCGCGCGCGCCGCTTCGACAGCGCGGCGCAAACTCCGGCCGGCACGCCCGCCGGTCTGTGACTCTTCGATCTGGTCGAGCCGGGTTTCGATCGCAGCGCGGGTGGAATCCCGCGTGGTCTGGCCGATGGATTTTTCGATGATCAGGAACCCGGCCCCAAGCACCATGACCAATCCGCAAAGCGACACCAGACCGAACAGAAACCGACGCATGATCGTGAACTCCAAACCTTTGACGCCCATATTGAATCCCGCAAATGCGGCGGTTTCGGTCTTGGAATGGTACGATTTCGCGGTGACGCTTCCCCCTTTTCGTTTGGGGCCACCCGCGATAGACAGCGCTTCAACCGGCCGGAGCCTGCCATGCTTGATGAAACCGACGATATCCATCCGCTGTTCCACGGTGCCCCCAAGAGCACCGAGTTCAAGAAACTGCGCAAACGCATCGTGCAGAACACGCGCGAGGCGATCGAGCACTATGGCATGATCGAACCGGGCGCACGCTGGCTGGTGTGCCTGTCGGGCGGCAAGGACAGCTATACCCTGCTGGCTGTGCTGCACGAGCTGAAATGGCGCGGCCTGCTGCCGGTCGACCTGCTGGCCTGCAACCTCGATCAGGGACAACCCGGCTTTCCGGCGACGGTGCTGCCGGAGTTTCTGGAACGGATGGGGGTTCCGCACCGGATCGAGTACCAGGACACCTATTCCATCGTGGTCGACAAGGTTCCGCAGGGGCGCACCTATTGCGCGCTGTGTTCGCGGCTGAGGCGCGGCAACCTTTACCGGATCGCCCGCGAAGAGGGATGTTCCGCGGTCGTGCTGGGCCATCACCGTGACGACATCCTCGAGACATTCTTCATGAACCTCTTTCATGGCTCGCGGCTGGCCACGATGCCACCCAAGCTGGTCAATGAAGAGGGCGATCTGTTCGTCTATCGCCCGCTGGCCCATGTGGCCGAGGACGATTGCGAGAAATTCGCCCGCGCGATGAACTATCCGATCATCCCCTGCGATCTGTGCGGCAGCCAGGACGGCTTGCAGCGGATGCAGGTCAAGGCGCTGCTGGACCAGTGGGAAAAGAATCATCCCGGCCGGCGGCAAAAGATGTTCCGGGCCCTCGGCAATATCCGGCCGTCACACATGCTGGACCCCTCGCTGTTCAATTTCGCCGGTCTTTCCCGCGATTTGGATAAAAATGATGGGGATTCGGAGGGGATTCCCGTTTTACGTTAAATCCGCGTTCAGGGGCCGCCCTTAGCCTGCAATCAGATTGCAGAAGGGACAGAGCCCATGACCGGCATGATCTGGCGCCTGACGGCGTTGCGCAACCTTGCCCGCACCGTGTTGTCCGGTCCGCCGGCACTGGCGTTCATGCCTGCGGCGATACTGGCCGCATTCTGGCTGGGTGGCGAAGGCTGGCTTGTGTCCCTGGCGCTGGGTCTGCCGGTTCTCTTCTCGCTGCTGGGGCTTTTCGGCGGCACGGCGCAGGGCACGACGCCCCCGCAACCCAGCGTGCCCGAGGCGGCGGAACGTGCGCTGCATGTGGCATCGCGAACGGGGCGGCGCACCGCGTGCCTTTTGGTGGAAATCGACGAATACGATCTGCAGCGCGACCGGCTCGGCAGTGCCGGTGCGGCCAATGTGCTGGCCCGTATGCGTGAAAGGTTGCAAAGCGCCACGCGCGACGGCGACCATGTCGCGCCGCTGCAACCGGGGCGTTTTGCGATCATTCTAGCCCCGATGCGCCATCTCGACCTCGAAGTCGCGATCCAGATGGCCGGCCGTTTGCAGGCCCGGATGGAAGAGCCCGTGTCAATCGACGCACAAGCGGTCTATCTCTCCTGTTCGGTCGGGTTTGTCCTCGACACCCAGTTGCGCGCCTGCACCGCCGAGGAAATGCTGGCCGCGGCGAACCGCGCGCTCGAAGTGGCCCGCGCCCATGCCCCGTCAGCAATCCGCGGGTATTCCCAGGATATGGCGCAGGGCCCCGACACGCCGGACATCCTGGCCGACGAGCTGGCACAGGCGCTTGAAAACGGGCAGATCGCCCCGTGGTTCCAGCCGCAGATCTGCACCGATACCGGCCGCGTGTCCGGCTTCGAGGCGCTGGCGCGCTGGCACCACCCCGACCGCGGGTTGATACCGCCTGCCGATTTCCTGCCGGTTCTCGAACGGTCGGGTCAACTGGCGCGCCTGGGCGAGGTGATCCTCTACCATGCGCTGGCCGCGTTGCGGGATTGGGACGAACAGGGTTTCGATGTGCCGCTGGTGGCGGTGAATTTCTCGGGCGACGAGCTGCGCAATCCCAAGCTGGTCGAAAAGATCCGCTGGGAGCTGGACCGATTCGATCTTTGCGCCGGCAGACTGGGCGTCGAGGTGCTGGAAACTGTTGTCGCGGCCTCGCCCGATGACGTGATCGCGCGCAACATCAACGGCCTGGCGCAGCTTGGCTGCAGCATCGACCTGGATGATTTCGGCACGGGTCATGCGTCGATCAGTTCGATCCGGCGGTTTTCCGTCACCAGATTGAAGATCGACCGGTCTTTCGTGACGCGCGTCGACCGCGACCCCGAACAACAGCGCATGGTCGCCGCGATTCTCACGATGGCTGAACGGCTTGGCCTAGACGTGCTGGCGGAAGGCGTCGAAAGCGCGGGGGAGCACACGATGCTGGCCCAGTTGGGCTGCGGCCATGTGCAAGGCTTCGGCATTGCCCGCCCGATGCCGCGCGATCAAACGGCGGACTGGCTGCGCGCGCATGGCGCAAAGCTTGCCGACCCGCCGCGCATCGGCCGTGGCGCCGGCTGAAAACGGGCGCGACACGCTGCCCTGATCGCGCAGGTTTTCCCATATCCCCCTTGACCTTTGGGGCGCTACTCTGTTGAACCGCCCTGACACGATCAGGACAGGTACAACCCGACATGGACGATCAGAACAAGAACCTCATTCTGGCCACCGCACTCAGCTTTGCGGTCATCATGGTCTGGTTTATCCTGTTCCCGCCCCCCGAACCGGTCGAAGACCCGAATGCGCCAGCGGTCGCGCAAAGCACGGTTGACGAAAGCGGCAACGAAACCGCGGCAACCCCGCAGGCCGCCACGAATGCACCCGCCGCGACCGCGACGGAGCAATCGGCCGATACCGAGGTGGCCGATGCGCCGCGTCTTGCCATCGAGACCGGCACCGTGACCGGCTCGATCTCGCTGCTTGGCGGACGGATCGACCAGCTTGCGCTGAAGAATTACCGCCAATCGCTGGATCCAGGATCCGATATCGTGTCGATGCTGCAGCCGGTTGGCAGCGATAACGCCTATTACGCGCTCTATGGCTGGGCGCCGGGCGGCGGGCTGACTGCCGATCAGGTGCCGGGCCCCAATACGCTGTGGCAGGCCGAAACCGAACAGCCGCTGGCCCCCGGCGCGCCCGTCACGCTGAGCTGGGACAATGGGCAGGGCCTTGTTTTCACGCGACAGATCGCGATCGACGAAAACTACATGTTCACCGTCACGCAATCGGTCGAAAACACCGGCGATACGCCCGCCGCGCTGGCACCTTACGGGATTCTTGCCCGCCATGGCGAGCCGCAGGGGCTGAAGAATTTCTTCATCCTGCACGAAGGCATGATCGCGATGGCCGACGGCGAGTTGACGGAAACCAAGTACGACGACCTGGACCCCGCCACGGATTACCGCGAGATCTCGGTCGAACAGTCGGGCTGGATCGGGTTCACCGATCATTACTGGATGTCGACCATGGTGCCGGGCGAAGGCACCCCGGTGCGGTTCAGCGCGTTCCACGACAGCGGGCGTGACATCTACCAGACCACGATGCGCCAGGGCACCCAGACCCTCGCGCCGGGCTCCAGCGTGACCGTCACCTCGCAACTGTTTGCCGGTCCGAAGGAATGGGAAACCATTCGCAACTACGAAGCGGGCGAAAAGCTGGAAAGCTTCGGGGACTCGCTGATGTACGGGCTGGGCATGAAATCGGCCCTGCCCGCCGGGATCGACGGCTTTCTCGACTCGATCGACTGGGGCTGGTTCTTTTTCCTGACCAAGCCGATCTTCTTCATGCTGCACGAGCTGCACGCGATCATCGGAAACATGGGCTGGGCCATCATCGCGCTGACGATCATCATCAAGGCACTAGTGTTCCCGCTGGCCTACAAGTCGTATGCCAGCATGGCGAAGATGAAGGAACTTCAGCCCAAGATGGAAGAGCTGAAGGAACGCGCCGGCGATGACCGCCAGAAGCTGCAGCAAGAGATGATGGCGCTTTATAAGAAGGAAAAGGTCAACCCGGCCTCTGGCTGTCTGCCGATCCTGATCCAGATCCCGATCTTCTTTTCGCTCTACAAGGTGATTTTCGTCACGCTTGAATTGCGGCATGCCCCCTTCATCGGCTGGATCCGCGACCTGAGCGCACCGGACCCGTCGTCTCTGTTCAACCTGTTCGGGCTGATGCCGTGGGACGCGCCCGATCCGCAATCCGTCCTGGCGCTGATCTTTATTGGCGTGCTGCCGATCCTGCTGGGCATTTCGATGTTCCTTCAGCAAAAGCTGAACCCCGCCCCCACCGATCCGACGCAAAAGATGATCTTTGCGTGGATGCCCTGGGTGTTCATGTTCATGCTGGGCGGCTTCGCAAGCGGGCTTGTCGTCTACTGGATCGCGAACAACACGATCACGTTCACCCAGCAATACCTGATCATGCGCTCGCACGGCTACAAGCCGGACGTGTTCGGCAATATCCGCGCCAGCTTTGCCCGCGGTGGATCCGGTAAAGGAAAATGACGGCGCGTGTGACGGCGCTCTGGCGTCACCCGATCAAGGGGATCGGGACCGAGGCCCTGAACGCCGTCACGTTGACACCGGACCGGCCATTTCCGGGGGACCGCGCGTGGGCTGTGCATCATGCGGGCGCCCCCATGGGCACGACCGGCTGGCGGCCCTGTTCCGAGTTTCTGCGCGGCGCCGGCGGACCGAAGCTGATGGCCGTGACGGCCAGTACCGGGCCCGATGGCGCCATCACGTTGCACCATCCCGATCAAGACGATCTTACCGTCGATCCCGGCATGATGCCGCAAAGCCTGCTGGACTGGATTGCGCCCCTGTGGCCTGCCGAACGCCCGGCCCCGTCGCGCGTGGTGCGCGCGCCGGATGCGGGCATGTCGGATGCGCCGTTCCCATCGGTTTCGATCCTGAATGCTGCATCGCTGCGGGCCTTGTCACAACGTCTGGGGCAGGACCTGGATCAGCGGCGGTTCCGCGGCAACCTGTGGCTGGACGGGCTTGCCCCCTGGGAGGAATTCGACATGGTGGGGCGTGAGATTGCGATCGGCACCGCGCGCCTGCACGTCGAAGAGCGGATCACCCGTTGCCGCGCGACCGAGGCCAACCCCGAAACCGGCCAACGTGACGCCGCGACCCTGCAGATGCTGAACGCTGGTTGGGGTCATCAGGATTTCGGCGTCTATGCGCGTGTGGTATCCGGCGGCGACGTCCATGTCGGCGCAACGATTGAGGTGATGTGATGCAGCTCCCTTTTCCCCTGACGGAAATCGACGATCCCGCATTGATCGAGTCGGGCCGAAAATTGTTTGCCGCGCAGTCCGATTTCCTGAAAGGCGTGGTCGCGATGTCGGGGCTTCCGCCTGCCGACAGGATCGAAGTGTGCTTTGCCGGGCGATCCAATGTCGGCAAATCGACACTGATCAACGCGCTGACCGGCCGCAAGGGCCTGGCGCGCGCGTCGAACACGCCGGGGCGTACGCAGGAAATCAACTTTTTCACGATCGGCGATGCCCATTACCTGGTCGACCTGCCCGGCTATGGCTATGCGAACGCGCCGCTGCCGGTGGTCGAGAAATGGCAAAAGCTGCTCAAGCAGTATTTGTCGGGCCGGCAGACCCTGCGCCGCGCTTTCGTGCTGATTGACGCGCGCCATGGTGTCAAAGCCGTCGATGAAGAGATCATGTCCCTGCTGGACAGTTCTGCGGTGACGTTTCAGGTGGTTCTGACCAAGACCGACAAGGTCAAGGAAAAGGACCGCGAAAAGGTGCTGGCGCAGGTGCGGGACAAACTGTCGAAACACCCTGCCGCCTACCCCGAACTGGTCCTGACCTCGTCGGAAAAAGGCGACGGCATCGCCACGCTGCGCGCCATCATCGCGGGACTGGAATAGACGCGCCCGGTAACAGGCGCGCCAATGCCGGATGCGGAAACTTGCGGGGCAACGTGACGGCGTAGAAACTTTCCTGGATGTCCAGATCGAACGGCGCCGGACGAAGAACGCCTGCCGCCAGTTCGTCGGCCAGAACCACGGCGGGCGTGATCGCAAGGCCCAGACCCTCGCGGGCAAGCAGGCGGACCATGGCCATGTCGTCGACCTCGGCCACGACGCGCGGGGCGACGCCCAGCCGCGCAACAAGGCCATCGAACCCGGTTCTGATCGAGCTTTCGGTGGGCAGGATCACTGGCTCGGCCGCCAGCGTATCCGCAAGGCTGGGGTGGTTCAGCCGCTCGGGCACACCATAAAGCCCCACGGGCTGTTCATCTAGGCGGTGGGCCACGAGGTCGGAAAAGCTGTCGCGGTGCGGCGGTTCCGTCGTCAGCACCACATCCAGCGCCAGTGAGGTCAACGCCTGCAGCAAAAGCCCGCTGCTGCCCGAGCTGAGCACGATGTTGATGGACGGATCGGCCAGGGCGGGACGCAGGAATTGCAGCTGAAAGTTCCGTGACAGCGTCGAAAGCGCCCCCACGCGAAGAGGCTGATGGCCGCCCCCGGTTTGCTGCAACGTGGCAAGCAGTTCGTCGCCCGCGCTGAATATCCGGTCGGCATGGTCGAGAGCGATCCGACCGGCCTCGGTCAATTCGAGCTGGCGGCCCTTTCGGGTGAACAGGTCATGCCCGAGCCGCGCCTCCAACTGCTTGATTTGCGTGGACAAAGCGGATTGCGACAGGTTCAGGTTTCCGGCCGCGCGGGTCAGGTTTCCCTCATGCGCGACCTCGTGGAAATAGCGGAGATGGTGGTAGTTGATGCCAATCATGCATCCATAAAACAGAACGTTATTGCAAAAACAATGTATTTTTATTCATGCCGCAGTGCAGCTACATCCCACGGAAATCGCAATTGTGGAGATATAGATGAGCTTGCTGCCCCTGATCGTCCCGTTAATCCTGCTGCTGGTCGCGCTGGATCTTGGCCTGCGCGCGGTTCCGCGCGCCCACAGCCGCCTGCGCCTGCCGGAGATCGCCGCGCTTTTCGCCGTCGCGACATCGGTCGGATCGGCCATCCTGCTGGCATTGCAGGGACCGTCCACCAGCCCGGTTCTCGGCATTGCCGGGATCGGCCTGTCGGCGCGGACCGACATCGTATCCGTTGCGATGATCCTGACCGTGTCGTTCGTCGGCTGGATCGTGTTGCGGTTTTCGCGCACCGCGCTGGACGGCGAGGCACGGCAGGGCCGGTTCATGTCGGTTCTTACGGCAACGCTCGCCTATGTGCTGCTGCTGGTCAGCGCGGGTAACCTTGTCCAGCTTGCCCTGGCATGGGTCGCCGTGGGCGTCGGCCTGCACCGGTTGCTGCTGTTCTACCCCGACCGTCCCCGCGCCCAGCGGGCGGCGCGCAAGAAAACCGTCAGCGGGATCATCGGCAGCGGCGCGCTTCTGGGGGCCGCGGGCCTGATGATCGCAGGGTTCGGCACGGCCGATATCGCCACGATCGCCGAGATGGCGCGGATGGGTGACGTGCCCGGCACTGTCTGGATCGTCGCGATCCTTCTGGCGGTGGCGGCCGTGTTCAAATCCGCCCTGATCCCCACCCATGGCTGGTTGACCGAGGTTATGGAGGCCCCCACCCCGGTGTCGGCGCTGCTGCATGCGGGCGTGGTGAATGCCGGTGGTTTCCTTCTGATCCGGTTCGCCGATGTCCTTCTGGCGGCCCCCGGTGTGCTGGCGTTGCTGGCGCTGATCGGCGGGTTCAGCGCATTGGTAGGGGCAGCGGTCGCGCTGACGCAACCGGCGGTGAAAACGGCCCTGGCATGGTCGACCTGTGCGCAGATGGGCTTCATGGTGCTGCAATGCGGGCTGGCGCTGTTCCCCCTGGCGCTGCTGCATATCGTGGCGCATTCGCTTTACAAGGCACATGCGTTCCTGTCTTCGGGCGGGGCGGTCGAACAGGTGGCTGCGATCCGGCGGCCTGGTCCAGTGGCGGTGCCCGACCTGCGCGCGGTCGGCCGGGCCTTTGCCATCGCCATCGGCATCTACGTGCTGGTCGGCGCCGGGTTCGGGTTCTGGGACAAGCCGCCGCAGATGGTCGCCCTGGGCGCGATCCTGATTTTCGGTGTGGCCTACCTGATCGCGCAGGGCCTGGCCGATCTGGCGCCCTGGCCGCTGACATGGCGGACGGCGGCGATGTCGGGCGCGGCCACGCTGGCCTATTTCACGCTGCAGACCGGCGCGGTTGCGTTGTCGGCAGACACCCTGCCCAACCCGCCGCAGCCCGACGGGCTGATCTGGGCAGCGATCGTGCTGGCGGTTTCCAGCTTTGCGCTGGCAGCTGTCGCACAAGCCACCTTTCCCCTTTGGGCCGGGCATCCCGCAGCCGCGGGGCTGCGCGTTCACCTGATGAACGGGCTCTATTTCAACGCTTTGACCGATCGGCTGACCGGCCATTGGCGCGCAACGAAAGGATAAGACAATGACTGCACCGACCTTTCACTTTTCCGGGCCTTCGCTCGAACTGTTCGCCGCCGCGCAGGATGCCGCAGCGCAAATCCCCCCGGCTTTCGCTCTCGAAGCCACTGTCGCGGTCAACCCGTTCCTGGGCCAGGCCGGCGAGCACCGCGCGCTGACCGCCGCGCGCATGGCCAAAGTGGCCGGGCTGCGGATTTTCCCCGACCGCACGGCAATCGCCAAGCGGATCAACACCGGCGGGATCACCGAAGCCGACCTGGACGCCGCCGCCGCATCCCACGGGCTGAGCCCGGCGGCGCTGCGTTCCGGCGCCTATCGCGAGGCACCTCCGGCGCGCGCCCTGCCGAATGTGGTCGATCTTGCACAGGATGCCACCGGTATCGGTTGGGCCGAGTTCGTCGCCGACCGTATCGGGGCCTGGGCTGCCGTGCATTTCGACAAGGGGCAGGCGTTCTGGCCCGCGCCCGACAGCGGCGCCTACACGGCGTGGAAAGCCTTTGCCAGCCGCGACCTGACGCCCGGTATCGCCGGCGTTCCCGGCTTTGCCGCACGGGTCGCCGCCCTGCCGGACGAACCGCGCCTGGCCTTTCTGCGGTGCTGTGATGCGCTTGGGGTTTCGGCCGAGGCGGCGCCGCTTTATTTCCACCGGCTTCTGGCGACGCTCGAAGGCTGGGGCCAGTACGCCCGGCACCTTGGCTGGCTGGCGGAACGCGACGGCGGACAGGACAACACGCTGTTCGAGATGCTGGTGATACGTCTGGCATGGGAAGTGGCGCTTTTCGATCAGTTCAAGGCGCAGGTCGCCGCAGACTGGGAGGCCGCGCTGTCCGACTACGCAAGGCCGCTGACCGCAAGCGACGACGACCTGACAGACGCTGCATTGCAGGACGCATCGGACCGCGCCGCAGAACGCGCTTTGGCGGCAAAGGTGACACCCGCCGCGTCGGACGAAACGGATCGTCCGGCGATCCAGGCCGCGTTCTGCATCGACGTGCGCTCCGAAGTGTTGCGGCGCGCGCTGGAACGGGCGGATAGTGGCATCCGCACGATCGGCTTTGCGGGATTTTTCGGGCTTGCAACGGCCCATCGCGGCCATGCGTCGGACGTCGTCGAAGCGCGCGCGCCGGTGCTGCTGAAACCCGCGATTGTGACCGCGTCGGCGGATGCAGCGGGTGAAACCGCCGAGCGCATCCGCAGGCGGGGCGTGCGGGCCTGGGGACGATTCAAGATGGCTGCCGTGTCGGCCTTTGCCTTCGTCGAGGCGGCGGGCCCCTTGTATATCGGAAAGCTGCTGAAGGACTCGCTTACGGGCCACAAGGCGGTTGGCTCCGATCCGGCGCCGACGCTCGACCTGCCATTGGCCGACCGGATCGCCGCGGCGGCGCAGATCCTCCGTGCGATGTCGCTGACGGATGGGTTTGCACGGTTGGTCCTGATCGCCGGGCACGGCGCCCACGTGACGAACGCGCCCCATGCCAGCGCCCTGCAATGCGGGGCCTGTGGCGGGCATGCGGGCGACGTGAACGCACGGTTGCTCGCCGCGCTTCTGAACGATGCCGAAGTGCGGGCGGGCCTTGTCGCCGAAGGGCTCGAAATCCCGGAAGACACGCTGTTCCTTGCCGGGTTGCACGACACGGTGTCTGACGAGGTCACGATCTTCGGCGATGCGCCCAGCCACGCGCACGGCGCCGACATCGCCCGGTTGCGCAGCGCTTTGGCCGTCGCGGGCCAGGCCGCACGCGGCGAACGGGCGGCACGTTTGCCGCGCGGTGGCAACGGGGCCGACCTGGCGCGGCGCGGTGCGGACTGGTCCGAGCTGCGCCCGGAATGGGGGCTGGCCGGCTGCAACGCCTTCATCGCCGCCCCCCGGCACAGCACGGCCGGTAGCGACCTGGGCGGGCGCGTCTTCCTGCACGACTATGATTGGAAGGCCGACCGCAACTTTGCCACGCTGGAACTGATCATGACGGCCCCGGTCGTGGTGGCGAGCTGGATTTCGCTGCAATATTACGGCTCGTCCGTCGCGCCCGAGGCATTCGGCGCCGGCAACAAGCTGCTGCACAACGTCACCGGCGGCATCGGTGTGGTCGAAGGTAACGGCGGGATGCTGCGCGTGGGCCTGCCCCTGCAATCCGTCCATGACGGTGACGCGCTGCGCCACACGCCCGAACGGCTGAGCGTCGTCATGGCCGCGCCGCGCCAGGCGATCAAGGTTGTGCTTGACAGGCACGACGGGCTGCGGGCGCTGTTCGACAACGGCTGGCTTGCGCTGCTGCGCATGGACGATGCCGGGCAGATCGTCGACCGCTACGAAGGCGGCTCATGGCGCCCCTTGGACGCGGCAGAGCAGCAGGATGCGCGCGTGGCCTGAGGCTTCTCAGACGTGCTGGCCGCCATTGATCTCGATCTCGGTCCCGGAAATGTAGGAGCTTTCCGAGGAACAGAGGAAAAAGATCGTGGCGGCCACTTCCTCGGGCTGGCCAAGCCGCCGCAAGGGCAGTTTCTCGGCCAGCTTCTCGGTTCCGGGGCTGAGGATCGCGGTTTCGATCTCACCCGGCGCGATGGCATTGACCCGCACGCCCAATGGGCCGAAATCATGCGCCATTTCCCGCGTCAGCGCCTTGAGGGCGGCCTTGGACGTGGCATAGGCCGCACCTGCAAACGGGTGTACCTCGTTCCCGGCGATGGACGTCACGTTGACAACCGCCCCCTTTGCGGCGGCAAGTTCCTCTTTCAATCCGCGCGCAAGAACGACCGACGAAAAGAAATTGACGTGGAACACATGCCCCCATGTCTTGAGGTCGGTGTCGATCGTGTTGAGCCGCGCGCCATCGGGCCCTTTCGGCGAAATACCCGCATTGTTGACCAGCGCATCCAGTTTGCCGTCCAGCCTGTCGCGGATCATTTCGACCTTTTCGATAACATCCGAAGGGTTCGCAAGGTCGATTTGCACATGGTTTTCGGCACCACCGCCCCAGGGACATTCCTCGGGGAAGGGTTGGCGCGAGCAGGTGATCACCCGCCAGCCCTCGCGGTTGAAACGCCGCACGGTCGCGTGGCCGATGCCCCGGCTTGCGCCTGTCAACAATAGTGTCTTTTGCCGCTCGCTCATGGGCTTTCGCTCCTTTGCCTCTGTGCGGTCAACCTAGCACCGCGCCGGGTACTTGCAACGCGGACTTGGCACGGGCCGCGCCAAAGGCTAACACAGGCTGCCAAGAGGGACGCAAGGGATGAGAAAACAGACGATGAACCGCGACTGGATCGCCACCGCGCGCACGCTCTCCGAGGCGCTGCCCTATCTGCAACGCTACACCGGCGCGATCGTCGTCGTGAAATTCGGCGGCAACGCCATGGGCGACGACGAGGCAATGGACGAATTCGCCCGCGACATCGTCCTGATGCGGCAGGTCGGATTGAACCCGGTGGTCGTGCATGGCGGCGGGCCGATGATCAACGACATGCTGGGACGTCTGGGCATCGAGTCGGAATTCGTGCGCGGCAAGCGCGTGACCGACAAGGCCACGGTCGAAGTGGTCGAAATGGTGCTGACCGGGCTTGTGAACAAGCGCATCGTTCAGGCGATCAACCAGCAGGGCGGCCGTGGCGTCGGGCTGAGCGGCAAGGACGCCAACCTGATGATCTGCGAACCCGACGATCCCGAACTCGGCTTTGTCGGCCGGCCTACCAAGATGAATCCGCAGGTGCTGCATGATCTGTTCGCGGCCGGCATCATCCCGGTGGTGGCGCCGCTTGGCACCGGGTTCGGAGAGAACGAGACATTCAACGTCAACGGCGACACGGCTGCGGGCGCGATTGCCGGCGCGCTGAAAGCCGACCGTCTGCTGCTGCTGACGGACGTGCCGGGCGTCAAGAACGCCGCCGGAGAGGTCGTGACCGAACTGACCCCCGAAGACGTCACCGCCATGACCGAAGAAGGCGTGATCGCCGGCGGCATGATCCCCAAGACACAGACCGCGCTTTCCGCGATTGCCGAGGGTGTGCGCGGCGTCGTGATCATCGATGGCCGTGTGCCCAATGCATGTCTTCTGGAACTGTTCACCGAACACGGGTCGGGCTCTCTCATCAAGCCGCGCAACCTGCCGCCGCGCAAGTGACCACGCTGGCGCAGATCGAGGCAGCGATTGCCCCGTTCGGATTGATCCAGATGGGGGGTGTGGCGCTGGATGCGCCGGCCCGCAGCCTGATCCTAATCGGCGCCGGGCCGGATTTCTGGCCGGTCTTCACTGCATCGCCCGAATATGCCGATGGGGCGCCCGATCCGGTCGATCGCTGGTCGACGCGGGTTCTGGGCACGCTGGCGCAAGAATTTGCCGCCGAGGCCACGTTTCCCTTTGGCGGCCCGCCCTACCAGCCGTTCCTGCAATGGGCCCTGGACAGCGGACAAAGTTACCAAAGCCCGGTCGGCATGCTTGTGCATGTCCGTGCGGGCATGATGATCTCGTTTCGCGGGGCCCTGATCCTGCCGGGCCGTATCGCGCTGCCCGCCCCTGCCCCATCGCCCTGCCCGCCCTGCGCGCGCCCCTGTGCCGATGCCTGCCCGGTCGGAGCACTGCGCGAAGGCGCGCCTTACGATGTGGCGGCCTGCAAGGCCCATATTGCCAGCCCCGAAGGAGCGGATTGTCTGCAAAATGGCTGTCTCGTGCGCCGCGCCTGCCCGGTATCGCAAGAATTTGACCGCGACCCTGCACAGTCCGCGCTGCACATGGCCGCCTTTCTGAAAGGATGAACGGATGCGCCTGATCCTGATGCGCCACGCCAAGTCCGACTGGTCAAGCTTTGCCACCCGCGACCATGACCGCCCGCTCAATGCACGCGGCGCGCGCTCGGCCCGTGCGATGGGCGACTGGATGCGCAGCCATGGGTATCTGCCGGACCGAACCCTTTGCTCGACCGCGACCCGCACCCGCGAAACACTGGCCGGGCTGCAGATCGACGCGCCTGTGTCGTATGAAAAGGCACTGTATCACGCGTCGCCCGACACCATGCTGCGCGTCTTGCGGGGCGCTGCCGGCAATACGGTCCTGATGATCGGGCACAATCCCGGCATCGCTGAACTGGCCGAGATGCTTGTCAGAACGCCGCCCCATCATCCGCGGTTTTTCGACTATCCGACCTGCGCAACGCTGGTTGCGGATTTCGACACCGCGGACTGGACGCAGGTTAACCCCGGTGGCGGCAACCCGGTGGATTTCGTGGTGCCGCGCGAGTTGGAGTGACCCGCGCGGCAGTTTGCGTTACTGCGCGGTGATCACGGTCATCACAAGATTTCCGTCAACACGCACCGGACCATCTTCCTTGGCGCCGAGGGTGTATTCGAAGATGCCGGTCTGCATGCCGCCATCTTCGCCATGCACCATCAGCATCAGCATGTCACCGGGCGCGACCGCTTCGGTCAGGATTGCAGCGACATCGGCGTTTTCACCGGCACGCAGCGGCGCGTGGCCCACAACCGGGCCCGGCTTCATCGCGGCATCGGTGCGGTGGACGACCAGCCAGCCGTTCTTTTCGGCGGTGACTGTTTCGGCGGATACGACGCCATTGGCGACCGACTGATCCATCGCCTTGACGGCGGGTGCCATGCCATGTCCCCCGGCAATCGCGATGCTGCCCAGGGCGGTGAATGCAGTAGCGGCAAGAATGAAACGCATGAAAGTGTCTCCCTTTTCTAAGGTTGTGTGCCCGGAGTTCTCCCGGGCTCACAACCAGACACGCAGGAACGCGAGAAAAGTTTCACCGGTGCAAAAAATTTTCCCCTGGTGGCATTCCGGGCTTTTCCCCGTGCCGGGCTGGTCTAACCTCGCCGGTATGATGACGCCCGTTTTCATAGGGTCCGAGATCTATCGCGGATCGAGCTATGGCACACTGCATCCGCTGGCGATCCCGAGGGTGCCGACGGTGATTGACCTGTCACGCGCCTTGGGATGGCTGCCGCGCGCGCAGTACCGGACAAGCCCGAGGGCCAAGCCCGCCGCCTTGCAGACCTTTCACACATCCGACTATATCGCCGCATTGCAAGACGCCGAAAGGACGGGCGCGGTCGATCCGGCCACACGCGCCCGCCACCAGATCGGAACGCTGTCAAACCCGGTCTTCCCCGAGATTTTCCGCAGACCCGCAACATCGGCCGGCGGATCGCTGCTTGCGGCGGACCTGATCGCGCGGGGCGGTGTCGTCTACAACCCCGGCGGCGGCACGCATCATGGCATGCCCGATCACGCGGGCGGGTTCTGTTATCTCAACGATCCGGTGCTGGCGATCAAGGCGCTTCTGGCGCAGGGGCTGACGCGCATCGCCTATGTCGATATCGATGCGCATCATTGCGATGGCGTGGCGGCGGCATTCCACGGCGACCCGCGCATTCTGATGGTTTCCACCCACGAGGAACGGCGCTGGCCCTTTACCGGCGGGCTGGAGGACCGGGCCGGCGCGCAGGCGATCAACCTGCCACTGCCGCGCGGGACCAATGACAGCGGCTTTGCCCTGGCCCTGCACGAGGTCATACTACCTGCCGTGGCCGATATGCGGCCCGAGGCGGTCGTTTTGCAATGTGGTGCCGATGCGGTGACCGAAGACCCGCTTTCCCGGCTGGAAATGTCGAACAACGCGCATTGGGCCTGCGTGGCCGCGCTGCGCACGATGGCGCCCCGCCTGCTGGTGCTGGGCGGGGGCGGCTACAATCCCTGGACGGTCGGGCGGCTCTGGACCGGGGTCTGGGCCACGCTGAACGGGCATGAAATCCCCGACCGCCTTCCCGAACAGGCGCGCGCCGTGCTGGCCGGGCTTAGCTGGCGGCGGCGGGGCGGCGAACGGCCAGACCGCCTGGTCGATACGCTGCGCGACCCCGCCCACGACGGCCCCGTGTCAGACGAATTGCGCCGCCGGGTGCAGGTTCTGCAGGCCCGGCGGCGCGTTTGGGTCTAGCCGCTCATCGGTCCTGCCGGGCCTCGTCGCGAAGAAAGCCGGCAGGCTTGATAAGCGTGGATCAGTGTCCCAGGATCTGGCTGAGGAACAGCTTTGTCCGGTCGCTTTGTGGGTTGTTGAAGAACTCTTCGGGTTCGTTCTGTTCCACGATCTGGCCCTGGTCCATGAAGATCACCCGGTTTGCCACCTGGCGGGCAAAGCCCATTTCGTGGGTCACGCACAGCATGGTCATGCCTTCTTCGGCAAGGCTCACCATGGTGTCGAGCACTTCCTTGATCATTTCCGGGTCGAGCGCCGAGGTCGGTTCGTCGAACAGCATGATCCGCGGACGCATGCACAGCGACCGCGCGATTGCCACGCGCTGCTGCTGACCGCCGGACAACTGGCCGGGATACTTGTCGGCCTGTTCGGGGATCTTCACCTTTTCCAGGAAATGCATCGCCGTTTCTTCGGCCTGCTTCTTGGGAATCTTGCGGACCCAGATCGGCGCGAGGGTGCAGTTTTCCAGGATCGTCAGGTGCGGAAACAGGTTGAAGTGCTGGAACACCATGCCGACTTCCGACCGGATCTTGTCGATGTTCTTGAGATCCGAGGACAGCAGCGTGCCATCCACCACGATCTTGCCCTTCTGGTGTTCCTCCAGCGCGTTGATGCAGCGGATGAGCGTGGATTTCCCCGACCCCGACGGCCCCGCGATGACGATGCGTTCGCCGCGATTCACGGTCAGGTTGATGTCGCGCAGCACATGAAAGCTGCCGTACCACTTGTTCATGTTCTCGATGGTGATCGCCACCTCGTCCGAGACAGTCATTTGTGCCTGTTCAGCCATTGGACAGACCTTTCCTTAACGATGATCGCGCTGAAGCTGACGCTCCAGCCATTGCGAATATTGCGAGATGCCATAGCAGACGACAAAGAACGTCAGGACCGCAAAGCCCCACAGTTCCCAGTAGACGCCGTTCCATTCCGTCGAGGCCAGGATCGGCCCCCGGATCATGCCGACCAGGTCGAACATCGAAATGACCGAGACAAGCGTGGTGTCCTTGAACAGCCCCACCGCCACGTTCACGATGCCGGGGATCGAAATCTTCAGCGCCTGCGGCAGGATGATCAGGCGCATCGACTGCGCGTAATCCAGCCCGAGACTGTCTGCCGCCTCGTACTGCCCCCGCGGCAACGCCGCCAGGCCACCCCGAACCACCTCGGCGATATAGGCCGAGGCGAAGGCGGTGATCATGATGATCACGCGGATGATCAGGTCGAGATTGGTTTCCGGCGGAAAGAAATAGGACAGCACCACGTTTGCCACGAACAACAGCGTGATCAGCGGCACACCGCGAATGAACTCGATGAACACCACGCAGATCCACTTGATGATCGGCATGTGGCTTTGTCTGCCCAGCGCCAGCAGGATGCCGATCGGCAGCGACAGCGAAACGCAGACCGTGCCCAGGATCATGTTCAGCATGAAGCCGCCCATGTCACGCGACGGCACGGCCTCCAGTGCAAGAACGCCCGATGCGGCCGAAGCGAGGAACCCGCCCAGCCACCAGATCACCACCGCTGTCACCAGCCCGGCCAGCGCCGCCATGGCGAAACCCGAGGCTTCGATCCGGCGGAAAGCGGCAAGACCAGCCAAGACGCCAATCAGCACCATAAGCGGCGACAGGATCGTTCCGCCCCAGATCAGCCAGAAGGCCAGGAAGGGGTAGATCCCCGTGAAAAGCAGCATCTTGCGCGGCAGATGTGCGAACAGCACGGGCGCCACTGCCACCGCCAGCAGGATGAAAGCCACAAGGGGGCGCCAATATTGATCGGACGGATACTTGAACCCGAAAAGCAACTGGTTCCAGCGTTCGGTCAGAACCGAGAAACAGCCGCCCGTCGCCCCTTGCAGGATTTCGCGGCATTCCGCCAGCGACGACGTCGTCCAGATCCCGTTCCAGAACCAGGGCAGCGACCCGGCGACGATCTTGTAGATGAAATAGATCGCCAGCAGCGTCAGGATCGTGTTGACGGGGCCGGGAAACAGGTTTTCCCGCATCCACTTGACCACGCCGGCCTCGGATGCGGGCGGCGCCTGTTCGGGCAGCATCGTGTCGCGGACGAAAGCGACGGATTGTGCGTGCGTATCGCTCATCTCAGCGCTCCTTCAGCTTCACGGCGTTGTTGTACGCGTTCATGATCGCCGAGATGGCAAGGCTGATCGTCAGATAGAACAGCATCAGCAGCAGAACGCACTCGATCGCCCGGCCCGTCTGGTTCAGCGTGATGCCGCCCAGAGTACCGGTCAGGTCCATGTAGCCCACCGCAATCGCAAGCGAGCTGTTCTTGGTCAGGTTCAGATACTGCGAGATCAGCGGCGGAATGATCACCCGCAACGCCTGCGGCAGGATCACGAGGTTCATGATCCGGTTGGGACGCAGGCCCAGGCTTGCCGCCGCTTCGGTCTGCCCCTTGGAAATCGCAAGGATCCCCGCACGGACGTTTTCGGCAATGAACGCCGCCGTGTAGATCGACAACGCGAACCAAAGCGAAATGAGCGAGTTGCGCGCGAAGATGCCACCCTGAAAGTTGAAGCCCTTGAGCGCGGGATATTCCATCCCGATCGGTCGGCCCATAACGAGATACGCCAGTATCGCGGGAACGAAAAACAGCGCAACGGACGGCCAGAAGACCGGCAGCAGCTTGCCCTCGTCAAATAGCTTTTTCTTGGCGTAACGGCGATACCCGAAAATACCGACGATCGACGCGACGAAGACAGCGCCGACAACGCCCGATCCAGCGCCGAAAACCGGCATCGGGAAATAGAATCCCCGCCCGGTAAAGGCGAACATGCCCCACAGCATCGACGCCTCGGCGTTGTCGCCCCGGAAATCCCGTGGCTGCGGCAGGACCGCGACAAAGATCGCCATGATGATGAGGATCCAGATCAGCACGGGCACGTTGCGGAAGATCTCCACGTAAACGGCCATCAACTTGCGGATCAGCCAGTTCGGGCTGAGGCGCAGAACCCCCACGACCACACCGATCACGGTGGCCATGAGACAGCCCAGAAACGCCACGAGCAGCGTGTTCAGGACGCCCACGATAGCGGCGCGCAGATGCGTGGACTGGCTGTTGTAATCTACGAGGGTCTGGTTGATGTCATAGCCTGCAGGCTCACCCAGGAACTCGTAACTGATATTCAGACCGGCGGCCTGCAGGTTGGCCAACAGGTTGCTGACCAGGTAGGCCATCGCCCCGAACAGGGCAATCAGCGCGATAATCTGGAATGTGTAGGATCGGTAACGGGTGTCGTTGATCAGCTGCGAAAGCTGGAACGACCCGGCCGGCGGATCGGAGTATGTCGCCATATCTGTGTTCCCTGGATTGTCCGTCTTGGTCCTGCCCGCGCGATTTTCGCGTCTTGTTCGAATGGCAGGGACGGAACGTATGATTATTCAGGATAAAGAAAGGGCGCGGGTTACCCGCGCCCTTTCATCAGGCAGATCAGCGGAAGGGCGGGCTGTAGAGCAGGCCGCCATCGGTCCACTGCGCGTTCAGGCCGCGCGCCAGACCAATCGGGGTGTTCTCGCCGATGTTCTTTTCGAACACTTCGCCGTAGTTGCCCACGGCCTTGATGGCGCGTGCGGCCCAATCGGCGTCGAGGCCGAGCATTTCGCCCAGCGTGCCTTCGGTGCCCAGAAGACGGTTGATCTCGGGGTTGTTGGTGCCCTGAGCCAGTTCGTCGACATTGGCCGAGGTCACGCCCAGCTCTTCTGCTGCGATCAGCGCGTTGAGCGACCAGCGGACGACATCGCCCCACTCGTTGTCACCGTGGCGGACCAGCGGGCCCAGCGGCTCTTTCGAGATGATTTCCGGCAGGATGATGTGATCACCGGGGTTTTCGAACGCGGCGCGCGTTGCGGCCAGGCCCGAAGCGTCGGTGGTGTACACGTCACATGCACCTTCCAGGTACAGCGGCTGCGCTTCGGCGTTGGTTTCGATCGGAACCGGCTCGTAGCTGATGTTGTTGGTGCGGAAGAAATCCGCCAGGTTCAGCTCGGTCGTGGTGCCGGTCTGGATGCAGACGGTCGCACCGTCGAGTTCCTTGGCCGAGCTCACGCCCAGTGCCTTGGGCACCATGAACCCCTGACCGTCGTAATAGTTGATCCCGACGAATTCGAACTTCAGATCGACATCGCGCGAGAACGTCCAGGTGGTGTTACGCGCCAGCATGTCGATTTCGCCCGATGCCAGAGCGGTAAAGCGGGTCTTGCCGGTGGTGGGGACGAATTCCACTGCCATCGGATCGCCCAGAACGGCCGCTGCAACAGCGCGGCACACCCCCACGTCAAACCCTTCCCAGTTGCCGTTGGCATCGGGTGCGGCAAAGCCCACCAGGCCAGTCGTCACGCCACAGTTCAGCTTGCCCCGCGCTTTGACATCGTCCAGCGTCGCGGCCGCCGCTGCGCCAGCCGTCAGGCCAGCAACCGTCAGCGCGCCAAGAAATACGGATTTTTTCATGTTTACCTCTTCCTGATTTTCCGCCCGACTTCTTACAGGGCGGTTAGCACAGCCATGTTTACCAAGGCCGCACACGAAACTGTAGAGGGTGTTCCCCCCATGTCAGCGGCCTAACTTTGGAAGGATTCATCACCAAAGGTCAAGTAAACTATCCCCAGAAGTGATGAAACGGGCAGGCTGACTTAAGGGCAATTTGACGTGTTGCCTTATCAGGCGGCGCTTTCGTCAAAGAAACGCTTGGCATGCAGAAAGGCCTGGCGCTTTATCCCGGCTTGCGCGGCGGCTTCTTCATCTTCGCCCCACTGTTCGATCTGCCAAGCTTCGTCGATGCGCGACAACTCCCACGCCTCTTGTGCGTCCAGATGCCCGCGTGCACTGGCAAAACCGATAATAAGCGAACCCGAAAGGCTCACCAAATCGTGAAACGCCGTCAGCCGGAATGCATCGAGTTTGTGCACTTCACCGCGAAGGCGGGCAATCGCATCGGCAGGTTGCGGCACGTGCATGACGCCCTGCGCGACGATCAGGCGGGCATTCAGCTCTTGCGCGGCCCAGTCCAGCAACGGATCCCACGCGGCGGCCTGGCGCGCGACCAGTTCGCCTGGCGCGTCGGCCCGATAGCACAGCAAGTCGCTGTCGCCGTAATCCGCGATCATGTCCGCCACTTCGGAATGCTGGACGCGCACCTTGTCGATCGCGGCATTGGCCGAGCGGGTAAACGGCATGGTGTTGGGATCGATCTCGCCTTGCTGGGCATCCCATTCGGCGGCGATTTCCCCGGCCATCGACCGGCCCGGCACGACCAGGGGGGCCTTGGCGGGCGTTCGCACGGGACGGCCGTCAAGCGCAACGCCGAAACCGCCGTCCTGCTCGGTCACGGTGGCCTCTTTCCAGAACCTCTTGGCCTTCCATTCGCTCACGTCATGCTCTCCCATAGTTCGTCAAGACACCCGGGCAGCTGATCGAACCCGTCAATCACATGGCGGGCATGGCTGCGCAAGTCCTCTGCCGGATGATACCCCCAACCGACACCGATACCATGCGCGCCGGCCGCGCGGGCCATCTGCATGTCGAACACCGTATCGCCTATCACAACGGTGTTCTGCGGATCGACCCCGGTTTCCGCCATGGCCGCCATCACCATCGATGGGTGCGGTTTCGACGGATGATGATCGGCGACCTGCTCGGTCACGAAAACATCGCGCAGATCGTGGCTGTCGAACAAAGCATCCAACCCGCGCCGGGATTTGCCGGTGGCCACACCCAACAGGTAATCCTCCTGCACCCCAAGCGCATCCAGAACGGCGCGCGCACCGGGAAACAGCGGCGAAGACGCCGCGCCCTTTTCGGCGCGCAGCCGCACATAGCTGTCCTTGTAGGCGGCGACCATCTGGTCGTGGTCGCGCACCGCCAACCCCGGCGCCAATCGCGTCATCGCCACGTCGAGCGAAAGCCCGACGATGCCCAACACCGTTTCGCGCGCCGGAAAGGGATGGCCGACCGCATCAAAGGCCGCCTGCATCGACGCCACGATATCGGCCTGACTGTCGACCAGCGTGCCGTCGACATCGAACAGGATCAGGCGCAGGGGGCGTGTCATCGGATCTGCTCGAACGGGTCTTCGGCGGCGATATCCTCGGCCCAGCCCAACGTGTCCCAGCTTTGCTTCATGTGCTCGGGCAAGGGCGCCGTCACGGTGATTTCCTTGCGCGTGACGGGATGCTCGAACCGCATCATCCGCGCATGCAGGTGCAGCTTCTTGGAAATGATCCCGCCCAATTGCGCGCCCCAGCCATCGCCAAGATTTTCCTGCCCGGACCCACCATATTTCCCGTCGCCGATGATCGGGTGCCCGATCTCGGCCATATGCGCGCGCAACTGGTGTGTCCGGCCCGTGATCGGTTCGAGCGCGACCCAGGAGGCACGGCTGGCCACGCGGTAAAGCGTGGCATAAAGCGTGTGCGCGCGTTTCGCGCCCGGGGTCTTGTCCATGTCGCGGGGGTGGACGCAGAGCATCTTTTCACCCTCGCCGCCCTTGCCGTGCCCCTTGGCCTTGACCAGGCCAAAGCGGATTTCGCCCAGATAAGGCGTCGGCACCCCGGCGACGAGCGCCCAGTAAATCTTGCGGGTTTCCTTGTGCCTCATCGCCGCCGTCAACGCCTGCGCCACCGCGCGTGTGCGCGCCAGCAGCAAAACGCCCGATGTATCCTTGTCCAGCCGGTGCACGAGGCGTGGCTTTTCCTCGTAATCGTATTGCAGCGCCTCGGACAGGCCATCGACATGCTTTGTCTGCTTGCTTCCGCCTTGCGTGGGCAGCCCCGGCGGCTTGTTCAGCGCGATGATGTGGTCATCCATGTAGATCACGCAATCGCGGATCATGCGGGCATCGGCCTCGGACACACGGCCACTGGATTGCGGCGCGGGTTTTGTGCCGGGATCGGGCAATGGCGGGATGCGCACCTGCTGGCCGGCCTGCACACGGGTGTTCGCCTTGACCCGGCCGCCATCCACGCGCAATTCGCCCTTGCGGCACATCTTTTCGACCATGCCCTGCGTCACCTGCGGGAACAGGCGCTTGATCCAGCGATCAAGCCGCTGGTCGGCATCGCCTTCGGCGACTGTGACGGTTTGCACACCGCTCATTGGAACATCCCCCGCGTCAGGAACATCGCCAGGACAATCGCCCCGAGCGACAACATCACGGACGCCGCGACATAGAAAAAGGCCAGCGCCCCCTGCCCCCTTTCGACCATCGCGATCGTGTCGAGCGAAAAGGCCGAAAACGTGGTGAACCCGCCCAAAACGCCAGTCATCAACAGCGGGGCAAGCCGCGTTGCATCCTTGTGCGCCAGCACGACGACAAGAACCCCCATCAGGAACGATCCCACGACATTCACCGCCAGCGTACCCCAAGGAAACCCCGGCCCTATCAGGCGCATCGCTGCGACCCCGGTCAAATACCGTGCCGAGGCGCCAAGCGCGCCCCCAAGTGCAACCTGCCAAAGCGTGTGGATCATGCGCGTCTCCTGTGCGCTGGTCGCGCGAAAGTCAAGCCCTGCGGGGCTCAGCCGCCGCGCTTGGCGCGCAGGTTCGCAAACCAGTCCACCCGCTTTTTCAGCTCTCGTTCGAACCCGCGTTCTACCGGCTGATAGAAAACCGGGCGCTTCATTTCTTCGGGGAAATAGTTCTGGCCGGAGAATCCGTCCGCTGCGTCATGATCATAGGCATACCCGCTGCCGTAGCCCTCGTCCTTCATCAACTGTGTCGGGGCGTTCAGGATGTGTTTGGGCGGTGGCGCGCTGCCCGATTTCTTTGCCTGTGCGCGCGCGGCCTTGTAGGCGACATAGCCGGCGTTCGATTTCGGCGCCAAAGCCAGGTAGATTACCGCCTGCGCCAGCGCCAGCTCACCTTCGGGGCTGCCGAGCCGCTCATAGGTTTCCCAGGCATGCAGGCATACCGTCTGGGCCTGCGGATCGGCCAGCCCGATATCCTCGACCGCCATGCGGGTGATGCGCCGCGCCAGGAAACGCGGGTCTTCGCCGCCCTCCAGCATCCGCCCAAACCAGTAAAGTGCGGCGTCCGGGTCCGATCCCCGAACCGATTTGTGCAGCGCCGAGATCAGGTTGTAATGTTCATCGCCCGACTTGTCGTACTTGGCCGCACGCCGCATCAGGCGCGTGGTCAACTGGTCGGTCGTCAGCTTGCCGTCGACCTTCCATGCGGCCACCTGCTCGATCAGATTCAAAAGCGCGCGCCCATCGCCATCGGCCATTTCCAGCAACGCCTCGCGCGCGGGGCCATCCAGCGGCAGGGTTTTTCCCAACTCGCGTTCGGCGCGTTGTGCCAACAGCTCCAGGTCGGACAGCTCCAACCGCTTGAGAACCAGCACCTGCGCGCGCGACAACAGCGCGGCATTCAGTTCGAAACTGGGGTTTTCCGTGGTCGCGCCGACCAGCAGGATCGTGCCATCCTCCATATGCGGCAGGAACCCGTCCTGCTGGGCCTTGTTGAAGCGGTGGATCTCGTCCACGAACAAAAGCGTGCCCTGCCCGTTTGCGTGCCGGTGGCGGGCGGCCTCGAACACCTTCTTGAGGTCCGCCACACCGGTGAAGATCGCGCTGATCTGCACGAAATGAAGATCGGTTTCCCGCGCCAGAAGCCGTGCAATCGTCGTCTTACCGACGCCCGGCGGCCCCCAGAAAATGATCGACGACAGCGCACCCGAGGACAGCATCACGCCCAAAGGGGCCTCGGGGCCAAGCACCTGGTCCTGGCCGATCACGTCCGCCAGGCTTTGCGGGCGCAAGCGATCCGCCAGCGGGCGGGGGCCTTTCGCCCCGCCGCCGCCCGTGTCGGGCACCGTGTCGAACAGATCGCCCATCGCTCAGAGCCGCGCGCGCATGACGATGCGCTGCAGACCGCGCTGCACGTCCAGGGACAGCGCGCGCATTCGGGCCGAAAGCGCGCGGTTCGCGTCGGCTGTGCTGGCAACCTCGTCACCATTGATGGCGCGGACGATGTCGCCCGGGCGCAAGCCGACACGCGCGCCATAAGGCCCTGGATCATCGACCAGCACGCCTTCGGCCGTCAATGGCAGGCCGTATTCCCCGATAACAGCGGGGTTCATGTTGCTGATGACCAAGCCGGGCAGAACGGTGCCTTCGTCAAGCGTGCGCTGGTCGCGGGGCGGAACGTCCGGTGCCGCGATCATCGCAACGGCAACCGTTTCCTCGTCACCGTCGCGCAGGCGCGTGACCTTTGCCTGACTGCCAAGGCCCGCAACCGCCATACGGAACACCATTTCGGGGGCAGAGTTCACCGGCTCTCCGTCGACCGCGGTCACGATGTCGCCCGGCTGGAATCCTGCCTCGCGGAACGGGCTGGCCGCGTGCAGCGCGGAAATGACGATCCCTTCAGGAACCTGAAGACCGAGCGACGCCGCGATATCTGCATCGACCGGCTGGCCGCTGATACCGGCCCAGGGTTTTTCAAATCGCGTCGCACCGGCCTGTGCCTGACGCACGAATTCGGCCACCAGATTGGCAGGAATCGCAAAGCCGATCCCGTTCGACCCGCCCGAGCGCGTCAGGATCGAGGTATTCACCCCAATGAGCCGCCCAGCCGCGTCGATCAGCGCGCCGCCGGAATTGCCCGGGTTGATCGCCGCATCGGTCTGGATGAAATAGCCGCGCGCATTGCCCCGCGCCCCGCCCGAGCGGGCAAGCCCCGATACAATGCCGCTGCTGACGGTCTGCCCCACGCCGAACGGGTTGCCGATGGCCAGCACCAGTTCGCCCACTTCGACGCCATCGCTGTCGCGCAGGGGCAAAACCGGCAAGTCCCGCGCGTCTTCGAGTTGCAAAATGGCTAGGTCGGCTTCCTGATCGCCAAGGATCACGCGGGCCGAGTATTCGCGGCGATCCGACAGCACAACGCGTATATCGGTCGCCTGCCCCACGACATGGAAATTCGACACCACCAACCCGTCGGGCGACAGGATCACCCCGGACCCCAGCGAATTCTGGACGCGCGGGCGCGCCTGGCCGAATTCGCGGAACAGGTCGCGAAAGAACGGATCGTTCTGAAACGGGCTTACGCGTTCGGCCACCACGCGCTTGGCATAGATGTTCACGACGGCGGGCGTGGCGCGTTTCACCAGTGGCGCGAAGCTCAGGGAAATCTCGGCCTGGGATTGCGGCACGCGGGGTGTTTCGGCCCCGGCGGGCATGGCCAGCACGATCAGGATCAGCAGGCTGCGCAGAAACATGACGGGCCTCCTTGCGGCATTTCAGGTTACGATATGTCCGCCCGCGCCGCCCATTGCAAGCGCCCGCCCCCTGCTGACGGACAAAAGAAAAGGCCCCGCCGCGTCCGGCAGGGCCTGATCAACGGTCGGAACCGAAAGATCATTCTTCGTCGGCAGCGGCCTCTTCAGAGGCAACGCGGGCCTTGTCGGCAGCGCCCTTGGCGTCGAGGTCGCGGTCGACGAATTCGATGATCGCCATCGGCGCCATGTCGCCATACCGGAAGCCTGCCTTCAGGATACGGACATAGCCGCCCTGACGATCCTTGTAGCGCGGGCCCAGCACTTCGAACAGCTTGGTCACCAGAGCCTCTTGCTTGAGGCGCGACGAGGCCTGACGGCGGGCGTGCAGGTCACCACGCTTGGCCAGCGTGATCATCTTTTCGACGATCGGACGCAGTTCCTTGGCCTTGGGCAGGGTCGTCTTGATCTGCTCGTGTTCGATCAGCGAACCGGCCATGTTGGCCCACAGGGCCTTGCGGTGTTCGTGGGTACGGTTGAGGCGGCGATAGCCTTTTGCGTGACGCATTGTCTTACTCCTTTGGTGCCCTCTACGGGCGGTTTTGCTTTGTCCGGCCGGCGATGCGTGTCACCGGCTCTCCTTGGGGCGTCATGCCCGGGTTTGCGGCCGGCCGGGCAATCCGCCCGGCCTGCCAATATCAGAACTGGTCTTCGAATTTCTTGGCCAGGTCTTCGATGTTGTCCGGCGGCCAGTCCTCGACATCCATGCCAAGGTGCAGACCCATGCCCGACAGCACTTCCTTGATCTCGTTCAGCGACTTGCGGCCAAAGTTCGGCGTACGCAGCATTTCTGCTTCGGTCTTCTGGATGAGATCGCCGATATAGACGATGTTGTCGTTCTTGAGGCAGTTGGCCGAACGCACCGACAGTTCCAGCTCGTCCACTTTCTTGAGAAGAAGCGGGTTGAACTCCAGACCGTCGTCTTCGTCCTGGCGACCTGCGGATTCGGGTTCTTCGAAGTTCACGAAGATCGACAGCTGGTCCTGCAGGATGCGGGCGGCATAGGCCACGGCATCTTCGGGGGTGACCGAACCGTCGGTTTCCACCTTCAGCGTCAGCTTGTCATAGTCCAGCACCTGGCCCTCGCGGGTGGGCTGCACGTCGTAGCTGACCTTTTTCACCGGCGAATAGATCGCGTCGATGGGCATCAGGCCGATCGGCGCATCCTCGGGCTTGTTCTTGTCTGCTGCGACATAGCCCTTGCCGGTGTTGACCGTCAGTTCCATGTAGACATCCGCGCCCTCGTCGAGGTGGCAGATCACGTGGTCCTTGTTCAGAACTTCGATGCCGGCGCTGTCGCTGATATCGCCAGCGGTGATGACGCCCGGACCCTTGGCATTGATCGACAGGCGCTTGGGCCCTTCGACTTCCATGCGCAGGGCAACGCCCTTGAGGTTCAGAACGATGTCGGTCACGTCCTCGCGCACACCGGCGACGGACGAGAATTCGTGCAGCACGTTGTCGATCTGCACGCTGGTGATGGCCGCGCCCTGAAGGCTCGACAGCAGGATGCGGCGCAGCGCGTTGCCCAGCGTCAGACCAAAGCCGCGCTCAAGCGGTTCGGCAATGACGGTGGCCTGACGGGTCGGATCGTTGCCCGGCTTGACTTCCAGCTGCGTCGGCTTGATCAGCTCTTGCCAGTTCTTGTGGATCATGCGTCCCTCCATTCCTGTTTCGTCCCCATGTCCAAAAGGCCGAAACGCCCGAGGTTGAAATGACGGACTGGGGCCGTGCATTTCGCACAGCCCCAGCCATTAAAATGCTGGATCAGACCCGACGACGCTTCGGCGGGCGGCAGCCGTTATGGGCAATCGGCGTCACGTCACGGATCGACGTGATGTTGAAGCCGATGGCAGCCAGCGCGCGCAGCGCCGATTCACGGCCCGAACCGGGGCCCTGCACTTCGACTTCCAGCGTCTTCATGCCGTGTTCCTGTGCCTTGCGGCCGGCGTCTTCTGCGGCCAGCTGCGCGGCATAGGGGGTCGATTTGCGCGAACCCTTGAAGCCCATTGTGCCGGCCGACGACCATGCGATCGCGTTGCCCTGCACGTCCGAGATCAGGATCTTGGTGTTGTTGAAGCTGGAGTTCACATGTGCGACGCCAGCTGCGATGTTCTTGGAGACCTTTTTCTTGCCCCCACGACGGGTATCACGTGCCATTGGTGCGGACCTCCCTTACTTCTTCTTGCCTGCGATGGGCTTTGCAGGGCCCTTACGCGTGCGTGCGTTGGTGTGGGTGCGCTGACCGCGCACAGGGAGGTTGCGGCGATGGCGCAGACCGCGGTAGCAGCCAAGGTCCATCAGGCGCTTGATGTTCATCTGCACTTCGCGGCGCAGGTCGCCTTCGACGGTGTAATTGGCGTCGATATGCTCACGAACGGCAAGCACTTCGGCATCGCTCAGTTCGTTCACACGGCGGGTCGCGTCGATGTTCACGGCGTCGCAGATTGCCTTGGCCGCTGCCGGGCCGATGCCGTGGATATAGGTGAGTGCGATGGGCACCCGTTTGTTGGTCGGGATGTTTACGCCGGCAATACGTGCCACGTTATCTTTCCTTTCGTTGCGGTTCCGTAGTTCCAGAACCTTTTTTCACAACGGAGGCCCGAGGCATCGCCTGCGGGCCACAGCTGATTCTGAGGTGGTGGGATTCCCGTAAAGGGAATCACCCGCCATACGCGGGATAGGGCTGACTAGGGGCAATTGGCGGGGGCGTCAAGCCCCTGCAGTTACCCTTTGTCCGATCACCCAAGCGCCGCCGCGATATCCGCCTTTACGGCGTCGATCTCGCCCAGGCCGTCGACCGTCTTGAGATCGCCCTTGGCATAGTAATAGCCGATCAGCGGGCTGGTCTTCTTGTAGTATTCCATCAGACGGTTCTTGAGGCTTTCCTCGTTGTCGTCCGCACGGCGCTTGAACTCGGCCTTCTGGCCGCAGCTGGTGCAGACGCCGTCTGCCGGGATCGGCTTGGTGTGGTCGTTATAGACCTCACCGCAATTGCCGCAGGTCGAACGCGCAGTGATGCGGCTGACCAGCGCGTCGTCGTCCACCTTCATCTCGATCACGGCGTCCAGCTTTTCGCCGGTTTCCGCCAGCAGATCGGCCAGGGCGTCGGCCTGCGCCAGCGTGCGCGGGAACCCGTCGAAGATGAACCCGCCCTTCTTGTCACCCCGCAGCTTTTCGCGGATCAGCCCGATCACGATCTCGTCGGTCACCAGGTCGCCGCGCGCCATGACGTCGGCCACGATCTTGCCCATCTCGGTGCCGCTGTCCTTGGCCTCGCGGAGCATGTCGCCGGTGGACAGCTGGATCATGTCGCGCTCGTCCACCAGAATCCGTGCCTGTGTGCCCTTGCCCGCACCCGGCGGGCCGAGAAGGATGATATTCATCGGCGTGCTGTCCCTTTTTTCCTTTTCTTGCCGCCCTTGCCGCGCAGCTGCGATTTCTCGATCAGCCCTTCATACTGATGGGCAAGCAGATGGCTTTGCACCTGCTGGATCGTGTCCATCGTCACCGACACCACGATCAGAACCGATGTGCCGCCGAAGTAGAACGGGATCGACAACTGGCTGCGCAGGATTTCCGGCAGCAGACAGACTGCCGCAAGATAGGCCGCGCCAAGAACCAGGATGCGATTGACCACATATTCCAGGTATTCGGCGGTCTTCTTGCCCGGGCGGATGCCAGGCACGAAACCGTTCTGGTTTTTCAGGTTGTCGGCCACTTCGTCCGGCTTGAAGGCAACGTTGAACGTATAGAAATAGGCGAAGAACACGATCATCAGCGTAAAGAACGCAAGGTAGAGCGGCTGACCCGGCCCGAAATAGGCAAGGATCGTCGACATGATCGGGTTCGTCTGATTGCCCGAGAACGTGCTGATCGTCGTCGGCAGCAGCAAAAGCGAGCTGGCGAAGATCGCCGGGATCACGCCCGACGGGTTGACCTTGACCGGCAGGTGGCTGGAGCCGCCGTCATACACTTTCATCCCCACCTGGCGGCGCGGATACTGGATATGGATCTTTCGCAGCGCTCGCTCCATGAACACCACGAAGGCGATCACGGCGATCACCATGAGGATGACGCCGACGATCACCGCGGGCGAAAGAGCGCCTGAACGGCCCTGACTGAGGAATTGCGCCAGCGCGGCCGGCAATTCCGCGATGATGCCCACGAAGATGATCAGCGAAATACCGTTGCCGATGCCGCGTGCGGTGATCTGTTCGCCCAGCCACATCAGAAACATCGTGCCGCCCACCAGGGTGATCACGCAGGAGGCGCGGAAGAACAGGCCCGGATCGGTCACCAGATCGCCCGTTTCAAGGCTGACGGCCAGACCATAGGCTTGCAGCGTTGCCAGGAACACCGTGCCGTAGCGGGTGTACTGGTTCATCTTCTTGCGGCCCTGCTCACCCTCTTTCTTCATCTGTTCCAGCGCCGGCACCATCGAGGCCAGCAACTGCACGATGATCGAGGCCGAGATGTAAGGCATGATCCCGAGGGCAAAGATACCCATCCGCCCAAGCGCACCGCCGGTGAACATCGACAGGATGCCGCCAAGCCCCGCTGCCGCGCCTTCCATGAAGTCGCGCAGCGCCTGCCCGTCGATACCCGGCACCGGAATGAAGGTGCCCAGGCGATAAACGATCAGAAGCCCGAGGGTGAAAAGGATGCGATTGCGAAGATCGGTCGCTTTGCCAAGGGCGGCCCAGCTGGTGTTCGCCGCCATTTGTTCTGCTGCAGATACCATTCGGTCTCTCTCTAGCGCGAACGCCGCCCGACGCGTCTTCCGGCGTCAGGCGGCGTCATTTGGAAAACTGGGATGTATGTAAGCGGCCCGGTGGCCGCCCACAACCCGTTATTCGGCTGCCTGCGCGGTTGTGACCGTCAGCGAGCCGCCGGCCTTTTCGACCGCAGCGATCGCGGCTTTGGAGGCTCCGGTCACTTCGATGTTCAGCTTGGCGCTGACATCGCCCTTTGCCAGAACGCGGATACCGTCCAGCTTACGGCGGACCAGCCCGCTTTCGATCAGGGCATCTTCGGTGATCTTGCCGGCATCGAGCTTTTTCGCATCGACGAATTTCTGGATCAGGCCCAGGTTCACCACGGCGAATTTCTTGCGGTTGGGCTGATTGAAGCCACGCTTGGGCAGGCGCTGGTAGAGCGGCATCTGGCCGCCTTCGTAGCCCTTGATGGCCACACCCGAACGGGATTTCTGACCCTTGATACCACGGCCACCCATCTTGCCCTTGCCCGAGCCCGGGCCGCGGCCGACGCGCATGCGTTTCTTGGTGGCGCCTTCGTTGTCGCGCAGTTCGTGAAGTTTCATGTCGCTTCTCCTAAGCCGGAACCGACCCCGAAGCGAACGGGCCGGACGCGGCGTTTCTTGATTGTTGAGTCGTGGCACAATCGGCCACCGGGGGCGTATAGACGGGACGCCTGCGCATTGCAAGGCCCGCAAAGGCAAACGCCCCGGCCATTTCCGACCGGGGCGCCTGATATCGTAGGGCGGGGTTCACCCCGCCGCCGGCTCAGCCGCGTTCTTCGACGATCTCGACCAGATGCGGGATCTTGGCGATCATGCCGCGGATGGCCGGGGTGTCTTCCAGCTCGCGGGTCTTGTGCATCTTGTTCAGGCCGAGGCCAACCAGCGTCTGACGCTGTTTGGCGGGGCGGCGGATCGGGCTGCCGATCTGCTTTACAACAATGGTCTTTGCCATGGCTTATGCCTCCTCAGCGACTTGCGCGCTTTCCTGCGGCGCGTCTTCACGCTTGGGCAGGATGTCGGCGACTTTCTTGCCGCGGCGCTGTGCAACCGAACGGGGCGACTGCTCTTTCTTGAGGCCGTCCAGCGTGGCGCGGATCATGTTGTAGGGGTTCTGCGAACCGACCGACTTGGCGACCACGTCCTGGATGCCCAGCATCTCGAACACGGCGCGCATCGGACCACCGGCGATGATACCGGTACCTTGCGGTGCTGTGCGCATCACCACCTTGCCAGCGCCCCAGCGGCCCTGGATGTCGTGGTGCAGCGTTCGGCCTTCGCGCAGCGGCACACGGATCATCTGGCGCTTGGCCTGCTCCGTTGCCTTGCGAATGGCTTCGGGCACTTCTTTCGCCTTGCCCTTGCCAAAGCCCACGCGGCCTTTCTGGTCACCCACGACCACCAGGGCTGCAAAGCCGAAACGCTTACCACCCTTGACGGTCTTGGACACGCGGTTGATCGCAACGAGACGATCGGCGAATTCCGGTGCTTCGTCGCGTTCGCGACGGTCGCGGCGGTTGTCTTCTCTTGCCATGTCTATCGTCTCCTTAGAACTTCAGGCCGCCTTCACGCGCAGCGTCGGCCAGAGCCTTCACCTTGCCGTGAAACAGGAAGCCGCCACGATCGAAGTAGCACTCTTCGACACCAGCCTTCTTGGCGCGTTCGGCGATTGCCGCCCCCACCTTGGCCGCTGCTTCGACGTTGTTCTTGCCCGCGATGCCCAGATCCTTCTCGAGAGAGGAGGCCGAGGCCAGGGTGCGGCCCTGAACGTCGTCGATCAGCTGCACGCTGATGTTCTTGTTGCTGCGGTGAACGGACAGGCGCACGCGACCCGCGTTTGCCTTCCGCAATTTGTTCCGGACGCGCAGGCGGCGCTTCTGGAACAGGATTCGTTTGCTGTTTGCCATCTGTCGCGTCCTTACTTCTTCTTGCCTTCCTTGCGGAAGATGTACTCGTCCTTGTACTTGATCCCTTTGCCCTTGTAGGGCTCGGGAGCACGCCATTCGCGGATATTGGCCGCGACTTGGCCGACGAGTTGCGGATCATCGCCTTCGATCACGATTTCGGTCTGCTTCGGGCAGGTCACGGTGACCCCCTGCGGCACGTCGAAATCGACATCGTGGCTGTAGCCCAGCGACAGCTTCAGGGTGTTGCCCTGGATCTGCGCACGGTAGCCGACGCCGTTGATCTCAAGCTCTTTCTTGAAGCCGTCGGTAACGCCCTTGACCATGTTTGCGACCATCGTGCGGCTCATGCCCCACTGCTGGCGCGCACGCTTGGACTTGCCGCGCGGCGTGACCGTGACGGCATTGTCCTCGATGGCGATGGTGACGTCATCGGTTGCGGTGAAGCTTTGCGTGGCCTTGGGGCCCTTAACTTCGATGGTCTGGCCGGACAGTGTCGCGGTGACACCCGAGGGCAGCTCGACCGGTTTTTTCCCAATACGAGACATAAGCTCCTCCTTAGAACACCGTGCAGATGACCTCGCCGCCGACATTGGCAGCGCGGGCATTTGCATCCGACATCACACCTTTGGGCGTGCTGACAATCGACACACCCAGGCCCTGACGGACCTGCGGGATGTCCTTGACACCCATGTAAACGCGGCGGCCGGGCTTGGAGACCCGCTTGAGCTCGCGAATGACGGGGGTGCCGTCGAAATATTTCAGGCTGATTTCCAGGGTCGGATGGCCATTGGCGTCCGTGCCCTTTTCATAGCCGCGGATGTAACCCTCGTCCGCCAGCACGTCCAGAACCCAGGCGCGCAGCTTCGAGGCCGGCGTGGAAACGATGGACTTGCCGCGCATTTGCGCGTTGCGGATACGGGTGAGCATATCGCCGATAGGATCGTTCATATCACTCTCTCCCTTACCAGCTCGATTTCACCATGCCGGGAATCTGGCCTTGCGAGCCAAGCTCCCGCAGCATGATCCGGCTGACCTTGAGCTTACGGTAGTAAGCGTGCGGACGGCCGGTCAGCTGGCAGCGGTTGTGCAGACGGGTGGGCGAGCTGTTACGGGGCAGCCCGGCCAGCTTCAGGGAGGCGCGGAAACGCTCTTCCATCGGCTTGCTCTCGTCCTTGATGATTTCTTTCAGCGCGGCGCGCTTTTCGGCGTATTTCGCGACGAGGCGCTGACGCTTCTTTTCGCGTTCGATCATTGCTTTCTTAGCCATGTCTCTATCCTCTCCGCGATTAGCTGTTGAAGGGCATGTTGAAATGCTTCAACAGCGCCTTTGCTTCCGCATCCGTGGGCGCGGTGGTGGCGATCACGATATCCATGCCCCAGACCTCGTCGACCTTGTCGAAGTTGATCTCGGGGAACACGATGTGCTCCTTCAGGCCCATGGCATAGTTGCCGCGGCCGTCGAAGGATTTGCCGGGCACGCCGCGGAAGTCGCGGATACGCGGCATCGCGATGCTGATCAGGCGATCGAGGAATTCGTACATGCGGTCGCCGCGCAGGGTCACTTTGGCGCCCATGGGCATGCCTTCGCGAACGCGGAAACCGGCGATCGAGTTCTTTGCCGTGGTGATCAGGGCCTTCTGGCCGGCGATCATCGACAGGTCTTCCTGTGCCGACTTGGCTTTCTTCGAGTCCTTCACCGCTTCGGCGCCACAGCCGATGTTCAGAACGATCTTGTCCAGACGCGGGATCTGCATGTCGTTCTTGTAGCCGAACTCTTCTTTCAGAGCGGCGCGGATCTGATCCTTGTAAAGCGCTTTGAGGCGCGGGGTGTAGGTTGCCGTATCAAGCATCGATCACGTCCCCCGTGGTCTTGGCGTAACGGACCTTCTTGTCGCCTTCCATCTTGAAGCCAACGCGGGTCGGTTTGCCGTTCTTGTCGACGATTGCCAGGTTCGACAGCTCGATCGGCATCGCCTTGGGCAGGCGGCCGCCCTGGCTGGTCTGGCTCTGGCGGGTGTGACGGATGGCCATGTTGATACCATCGACAACGGCCTTGCCCGCCTTGGGGTCGACCGACGTGATGGTGCCTTGCTTGCCCTTGTCCTTGCCGGACAGGACGACGACCTTGTCACCGGATTTCAGTTTCGCAGCCATCTTACAGCACCTCCGGGGCGAGCGAGATGATCTTCATGAAGTTCTTGGCGCGCAGTTCGCGAACGACCGGGCCGAAGATACGGGTGCCCACGGGCTCACCGTTGTTGTTGAGGATCACCGCGGCGTTGCGGTCAAAACGGATTGCTGTGCCGTCTTCGCGACGGACTTCCTTGGCGGTGCGAACGACGACGGCCTTACGCACGTCACCTTTCTTCACACGGCCGCGCGGAATGGCTTCTTTCACCGAAACGACGATGATGTCGCCAACCGACGCATAGCGGCGGTGCGAACCGCCCAGAACCTTGATGCACTGCACCCGGCGTGCGCCGGAGTTGTCAGCAACATCCAGATTGGTCTGCATCTGGATCATAGGGTTTCTCCCGACCTTTGGGGGGCGTCATTGCCATGTCCCCAGGGTTTCGTTCAAACCGGAAGGTATGTCCCGGATTGGTCGTGGTGCCGGATGGCGCCGCGATCAGCCTGCGACTACCTCCCAGCGTTTGGTCTTCGACTTCGGTGCACATTCCTGGATACGGACGATGTCACCGACGTTGAACTGGTTGTTCTCGTCATGAGCCCGGTACTTCTTGGACTTACGAATGGTCTTTTTCAGAACCGGGTGGGTAAAGCGGCGTTCCACCAGAACGGTCACGGTCTGGTTGTTCTGGTTGGCGGTCACGGTGCCTTGGAGAATACGTTTGGGCATCTGTCAGGCTCCTTACTCTGCTGCCGCTTGGGCTTTTTCGTTCAGCACGGTCTTGACGCGCGCGATGTCGCGGCGAACCTGACGCATGCGGGCGGTGTTTTCCATCGCGCCGGTGGCCTGCTGGAAACGCAGGTTGAACGATTCTTTCTTAAGGTTGGTCAGCTCGTCACGGAGCTGATCGGGCGTCTTGTCACGCAGTTCGGTGGCGTTCATCGCCTTGTTCCTTTCTCAACATCACCGGAGGGCCCGAATGGTCACCCTGATTCCGGTGGAGTTCTGGTGAAGGCTGCGCAATACACGGGCGACCGGGGTCTGGCAACCCCTTATCCGTAAAATAACGCCGGCATCCGCAGTCCGCGCGGTTCTGGCCCCGAACCGCGCGGTTTTCAAGCCCTCTCGCCCTGCCCCGCCGGACAGGATAATAAGCGCGCATGGCACAGATCGAATCCCTTTTCGTCACCCGCCTGTACCAGGCACCGCTTAATGAGCACGGCCCCGGCGTCGATCCCGCCGAGCTGGCCGCGTCATGCTATTCCATCGCCGAGGACGACGAGGCCGGGCAGGACTGGTGCGAAGAGAACGGCTATCCCGGCTATACCTCTTATGCATCGCTGACCGACCTGCCCTGGCGGTTCCCGATCTTCGCGGACATCGTGGCCGCGCTCGATGCGCATGTGGCGGCGTTCGCCGATGATCTGGCTTTCGATCTGGGTGATGGAACGCTGGTGCTCGAAGACCTGTGGATCAACATCCTGCCCGAGGGCGGCACACATTCGAGCCACATCCACCCGCATTCGGTTATTTCGGGCACGACCTACGTTCAGATGCCCGAAGGCGCGTCGGCGTTGAAGCTGGAAGATCCGCGTTCGGCCCGGATGATGGCCGCCCCCACCCGCCGCAAGGACGCAAGGCGCGACTTGCAGCCGTTCATCTACGTGAAACCCGCCGTGGGCGACGTGCTTCTATGGGAAAGCTGGCTGCGACACGAGGTGCCGATGAACATGGCCGAGGAAGAACGGATTTCGGTAAGCTTCAATTACAAGTGGGTGTGACGGGCTCGCGCCCCGCGCCTGCCCCACATTCGCATCGCCGCAAAGCAAAACCCCCGCCGATGTCTCGACGGGGGCTTTTCTTTTCGTAGGGCGGGGTTCACCCCGCCGCACGATTACCAGTCTTCGCGAACCACGATGCGGCTCTTGATCGGCAGCTTCATCGCGGCCAGGCGCAGGGCCTCGCGGGCGATTTCTTCGTTCACGCCGTCGATCTCGAACATAACGCGGCCGGGCTTGACCTTGCAGGCCCAGTAATCGACCGAGCCCTTACCTTTACCCATCCGCACCTCGGTGGGTTTCGACGTCACGGGCGTATCGGGGAAGATACGGATCCAGACGCGGCCCTGGCGCTTCATGTGGCGGGTCATCGCGCGGCGTGCCGCTTCGATCTGACGCGCGGTGATGCGTTCGGGCTGGACAGCCTTGAGGCCATAGGTGCCAAAGTTCAGATCAGAGCCGCCCTTGGCCTCGCCCTTGATCCGGCCCTTGAACATCTTGCGGAATTTAGTGCGCTTTGGTTGAAGCATCTTCTAATCTCCTTAACGGCGGCCGCCGGCGCCACGGGGCGCGGGACCATCCTGGAGCTCCTGCTGACGGCGATCGCGGGCACTGGGATCGTGCTCCATGATCTCGCCTTTGAAGATCCAGACCTTGATGCCGATGATGCCGTAGGGCGTGGACGCCTCGGCCAGGGCATAGTCGATATCGGCGCGCAGGGTGTGCAGGGGCACACGGCCTTCGCGATACCACTCGGTCCGTGCGATTTCTGCACCGCCCAGACGGCCGGCAACGTTCACACGGATGCCCAGGGCGCCCATGCGCATCGCGTTCTGCACAGACCGTTTCATCGCGCGGCGGAAGCTGACCCGGCGTTCCAGCTGCTGGGCGATCGATTCCGCCACCAGCTGGGCGTCAAGCTCGGGCTTGCGCACTTCGACGATGTTCAAGTGCAGTTCGCTGTCGGTCATGGCCGACAGTTTCTTGCGCAGAACCTCGATATCGGCGCCTTTCTTGCCGATGATGACACCAGGACGTGCAGTGTGGATCGTCACGCGGCACTTCTTGTGCGGACGCTCGATGATCACGCGGGCCACGCCGGCCTGCTTGCACTCTTCCTTGATGAACTCGCGGATTTTCACGTCTTCCAGCAGAAGATCGCCAAAATCCTTGGTATCGGCGTACCAGCGGCTGTCCCAGGTGCGGTTGACCTGAAGGCGCATGCCGATCGGATTAACTTTATGACCCATTAGGCTTGCTCCTCAACTTGACGCACCGTGATGGTGAGTTCCGAGAACGGCTTCATGATGCGGCCGAAACGGCCACGTGCCCGGGGACGGCCACGCTTCATCACGAGGTTCTTGCCCACATAGGCCTCGGCGACGATCAGTTCATCGACGTCCAGATTGTGGTTGTTCTCGGCGTTGGCGATTGCGGACTGAAGGCATTTCTTCACGTCCACTGCGATCCGCTTTTTCGAGAAGGTCAGGTCGTTCAGAGCCTTGTCGACCTTCTTGCCACGGATCATCGCGGCAACGAGATTCAGTTTCTGCGGGCTGGTGCGAAGCATGCGGACTTTGGCCATCGCTTCGTTTTCTGCCACGCGGCGGGGATTTTTTGCCTTGCCCATGACTTACTTCCGCTTCGCTTTCTTGTCGGCCGCGTGACCATAGTAGGTCCGCGTCGGCGAGTATTCACCGAACTTCTGGCCGATCATGTCTTCGGTTACGTTCACGGGAACGTGCTTTTGGCCGTTGTAGACGCCAAACGTCAGGCCCACGAACTGGGGCAGGATCGTCGAGCGGCGCGACCAGATCTTGATGACTTCGTTGCGGCCGCTTTCGCGTGCTGCTTCGGCCTTTTTCAGGACGTAAGCATCAACGAACGGGCCCTTCCAAACAGAGCGAGACATATGTTAGCGCCCCTTCTTCTTGGCGTGCCGCGAGCGGATGATCAGCTTCGAGGACGCTTTGTTCTTGTTGCGGGTGCGTGCACCCTTGGTCGGCTTGCCCCACGGAGTCACCGGGTGACGACCACCCGAAGTCCGGCCTTCACCACCGCCATGGGGGTGGTCGATGGGGTTCATGACCACGCCGCGGACGCTCGGGCGGATACCCTTGTGGCGCATGCGGCCGGCCTTGCCGTAGTTCTGGTTGCTGTTGTCGGGGTTCGACACGGCACCGACGGTTGCGATGCACTCCTGGCGCACCATCCGCAGCTCGCCCGAGGACAGGCGGATCTGCGCATAACCGCCATCGCGGCCGACGAACTGGGCATAGGTGCCCGCGGCGCGTGCGATCTGGCCACCCTTGCCGGGTTTCAGCTCGATGTTGTGGACAATCGTACCGATCGGCATGCCCGAGAACGGCATTGCGTTGCCCGGCTTGATGTCCACCTTGGCGCCGGCCACGACCTTGTCACCCACAGCCAGACGCTGCGGTGCCAGGATGTAGGCCTGTTCGCCATCTTCATACTTGATCAGCGCGATGAAGGCGGTCCGGTTCGGGTCGTATTCGATCCGTTCGACGGTTGCCGCCACGTCGAATTTGTTGCGCTTGAAATCGACGATCCGGTAGAGGCGTTTCGCCCCGCCCCCACGACGACGCGAGGTAATCCGCCCGGTGTTGTTGCGGCCGCCCGATTTCGTCAGACCCTCGGTAAGGGATTTGACGGGACGTCCTTTCCACAGCTCCGAACGGTCGATCAGCACCAGCCCACGCTGGCCCGGCGTCGTCGGCTTGTACGACTTGAGTGCCATGCTTTCTGTCTTCCGTTAGCAAACGGCAGGGCTTGCCCCGCCTATGTTGATAGCCCCCCGAAGGTGGCCGGTTCTTAGGCCCCCGTAGGTGCCCGGTTCAAACGACCATGGCCCCGGTAAGCCCCGGGGCCATGGAAGATTCGCGGCTTCCTATCAGAGACCGGTGGTCACGTCGATAGTGTTTCCCTCTTCGAGGGTCACATATGCCTTTTTCACGTCCTTGCGCTTGCCCATGATGCCACGGAAGCGCTTGGCCTTGCCTTTGGTGATCGTGGTGTTGACCGCCTTGACCTTCACACCAAAGAGCGCCTCGACGGCTTCCTTGATCTGCGGCTTGGACGAGTCGATCGCCACTTCGAACACAACCGCGCCGTTTTCCGAGGCCATGGTCGACTTCTCGGTGATGATCGGCTTGCGGATCACGTCGTAATGTTCTGCCTTCGCGCTCATTTCAGACGAGCCTCCAGTGCTTCGACACCCGCTTTGGTGATCACCAGGGTGTCACGCTTGAGGATGTCATAAACGTTTGCGCCCATCGACGGCAGAACGTCCAGACCTTCGATGTTGCGGGCGGCGCGGGCAAAGCCCTCGTTCACCTGCGCACCATCGATGATCAGTGCACGCTTCCAGCCCAGGTTCTTGACCTGCTTGGCCAGGGCGGCGGTCTTGCCATCGCTCTCGGCTGCGTCGATCACGACCAGTTCACCCGCCTTGGCCTTGGCCGACAGCGCGTGCCGCAGGCCCAGCTTGCGGAACTTCTTGGGCAGGTCGTGGCCGTGGCTGCGCGGCGTCGGGCCCTTGTAGATACCACCCTTGCGGAAGATCGGCGCGTTGCGGTCGCCGTGGCGTGCGCCACCGGTGCCCTTCTGGCGGTAGATCTTCTTGGTCGAGTAGCTGGTTTCCGACCGCGTTTTCACCTTGTGAGTGCCAGCCTGCGCCTTGTTGCGCTGCCAGCGGACGACACGGTGAAGGATATCGGCGCGCGGCTCGAGTCCGAACAGGTCGTCGGACAGATCCACGGACCCGGCCTTGCCGCCGTCCAGTTTGATCACGTCGAGTTTCATTCCTCGCCTTCCTTCTTCTCAGCCTCGATTTCCGACTCGGCCTCTTTCAGAGCAGCTTCCTGCTGTGCGGCCTCTTCGGCGAGACGTGCGTCTTCTGCGGCCTTGGCCTCTTCCTCGGCCTGGCGTGCAGCTTCTTCAGCAGCCTTGGCTGCCTCGTCTGCGGCCGATTTCAGCGCGGCGGGCAGAATGGCGTTCTCGGGGAACGGCTTCTTGACCGCATCCTTGATCGTCACCCAACCGCCCTTGGCGCCGGGAACGGCACCTTTGACCATGATCAGGCCACGGCCGGAATCGGTTTTCACGACCTGCAGGTTCTGCGTGGTCACGCGGGCAGCGCCCATGTGGCCAGCCATCTTCTTGCCTTTGAAGACCTTGCCGGGATCCTGACACTGACCGGTCGAACCATGCGAACGGTGGCTGATCGACACGCCGTGCGACGCGCGCAGACCGCCGAAGTTGTGCCGTTTCATGGCACCGGCGAAACCCTTACCGATCGAGGTGCCCGTCACGTCGACGAACTGACCTTCGAAGTAATGGTCCGCGGTGATTTCTTCACCGACATTGATCAGGTTCTCGGGATCGACCCGGAATTCGGCCAGCTTCCGCTTGGGCTCGACCTTGGCGGCGGCGAAATGGCCGCGCATCGGCTGCGAGGTCCGCTTTGCCTTGGCCGTGCCGGCACCCAGCTGAACGGCGCTGTAGCCGTCCTTTTCGGCGGTGCGCTGTGCAACCACCTGCAGCTTGTCCAGCTGCAGCACGGTCACGGGCACCTGCTTGCCGTCTTCCTGGAAGATACGGGTCATGCCGATCTTCTTTGCGATAACACCAGAGCGCAACATGTTCCTTGCCCTCCTTACGACTGCAGCTTGATTTCGACATCCACGCCGGCGGCGAGGTCGAGCTTCATCAGCGCGTCCACCGTCTGCGGGGTCGGATCAACGATGTCGAGCAGACGCTTGTGCGTGCGGATCTCGAACTGATCGCGGGATTTCTTGTCGACGTGAGGACCACGGAGAACCGTGAACTTCTCGATCTTGTTCGGCAGGGGGATGGGCCCACGCACTTGCGCGCCGGTCCGTTTGGCCGTGTTGACGATTTCCTGCGTGCTGGCATCCAGAACGCGGTAGTCAAAAGCCTTCAGCCGAATGCGAATGTTCTGGCTTTGCATGTTTTAGCCTTTCGCGGCATTGGAGTTGATAGGAGGACCGGCGGCTCATCCGCCGGCCCTCGTCGAACCCGGAGGTTTTTCTTACTCGATGATTTTCGAGACGACGCCGGCGCCGACGGTGCGGCCGCCTTCGCGGATGGCGAAGCGCAGACCGTCTTCCATGGCGATCGGAGCGA
>NZ_FNEB01000004.1 GCF_900100005.1 Lutimaribacter saemankumensis | reverse complement strand
TTGGGCAACTCACCAATCGAAGGTCAACTAATGGAACTTGAACGCATACTACATGTCGATGACGATGAAGACATCCGCACCATCGTGCAGATCGCGCTGGAAACCGTCGGTCAATTCAGGATCCTTCAATCCAGCGATGGCCATTCGGCGATTTCCTCAGCAGAGGAATTCGCGCCGCAACTTCTGCTCTTGGATGTCATGATGCCAGAGATGAGTGGCCAGGAAGTCCGGAACGAAATTCAAAAAATTCCAGGCATGGCGGACGTACCGACGGTGTTTGTTACGGCGAAGGCTGAAGACCATTTTGCAGAAAAACTGCGTGCTCAAGGCGCAATCGCGGTAATCACAAAGCCATTCGATCCAATGACTCTTGCCGATGAACTACGTGCGATTTGGACGAGTTGGCTATCAGATGCTGCATGACATCTCAGATAGGAATGCCTGCAAGTCCGAATGAATACCGTTCACTACGGATCAAATGAGACGCGAGGGCCTTTTTGGTGCCGACAATTACCAAAGAACTGTTCATAAAAAGGCCCGATAAAAACCACATACAACCTGCATCTTTGAGCTTGGGGCGCGAGCGCGAGCTTCGGAATGCAGGCGTCAACCCGATCAGATATCCTCCACAAGCTGACCGGTGAAAGAGACCTATCTCTGATTCAAAGGCTATGGGCAACGAAGCCAGGCATTTTTCAAAGTTTGAAACCTTCTGAGCGGGTCACGGTCAGAGCCAGCTGTCGAGCTCTGGATAGGCTTGGCTCTTTGGTCACAGAGAACTTAAGCCACATCGAATTGGATTGCTTTTGTTCAGTCCCCTACCTGGATCAACATACCCGCCTATCATGCGTTCCAAATCGTTTGTGGCTAGAGGTTTGGGCTGATGATCGGCTGACAAAAAGAAAACACCAAGCAAAACTGTTTGTAGACTTTTCGCGAACCGAAGTCACTGTAGGCGTCATTTTTCTTGGCCTCCGAGACCACCAAGCACGACGTGAACTTTGGAAACAAGTAGCGAAGAGAAAACTTCTTTGCGGTGACGCGTTCAAAGACCGCGAGGAAAATGCCGCAACCTGTCATTTGAAACCGAAACCGCAAGAAAAAAACTACTTGGTATCCACTACGCCCCGGCCTCACGGGCTAGAAACCGTCGGGTCAAACCGGAAAACGTGGCAAAAGCGAAGAGCCGAAGAGTTGGATTTGGGAAAGGGAGTTATCTCGTTCTCACGAACACTTTGCTCTCGGGAAATTTCCTTTGAAACTCTTCTTCTTGGACTGGAAACCACAGCAGTCGATTTCGACGACTTCCTCTTTGGAGCTGTTTCAATACAATAGAGCGTCCAATAATTACTCGATGGCTGTCGTTTATGTATCTTTACAATCGAGAGTTAGGCAGCGTGTTTTTGCGCTCTATTTGAGCCGCGTGTTGAACCGTTCGGCGCAATAAGCAAGGAAGCCTCATGCTTTTTCAAAACGGGCAATGCTGACTTCTGCCGGACTTCACCTGACGGCATTCGAGACTTGAGGTCGTTTTGGAGCTGAGCCATCGCGTTTTCTCCGATGGCGTCGAACGCGTCAGACCCCAAATACAAGCTTTCACTTGAAAGGTTGTTGCATTGGACGATTTCGTGCTGCTCAAGCATCAGATGAAAATACTCGACCCCTTCAAGCGGTAGAAATGGCTCTATTCTACCTGGGTCCAAAAGATGTTTCACCGCGCACAGCGCTCTTTCAAACCCGAAGAGCAGCGACACATATCCGTCTTCGACAACGACCCGATGGTTCGGGGAAAGAACGATGTCTTTCTCTGGCACGTTGTCATCAAATGCATGCGCACGAACTTTTATGGGCCGGAGTGAGCGATCCGCTGCCAGGTGATGGTAAGTGAGCTTGGTGCTGCCAATCCATTGAATGGGTTTGGGGCCATGCTCGGTATGAACCAGGTCCCCAGTTCGCAGGTTTTCTATTCGAGTCGGCCCGCTTGGCGTCTCGATCCGTGTCCCGCGCGCAAAGCAGATGACAACGTCGTTTGTGCTGCTGACATTGGTAATCGGGACCGACCCGTTCGGCATGCTCTCCATTGTCAAGAACGTGTTCAAAGTCGGGTCGGTCAGAAAATAGTATCTCTGTCCGGTCATCTCGTCCGTGATGACCACGACCTCCTCACCCCGCAGATCGAGGCCGTTGACGTTCGAGAACTTGTTGCTTTGCGGAAGATTGCCCGAAAACTCGACCGTGAAAAAACGTGCCTGGCCGTTGATGTAGAGCAGCGTGTCAGGATCGGACGCCCCGTCGTTGAATTCCAGAAGATAGTCCCCGTCTGGCCCGATCGTTTTGAACTCTAACGTCGTCGTTGGCGTCTTCGACAGGCTTTCCGAGTTGATCTCGCTGTTATTGGCCGAGGAGCTATCGCCCCGCGCGTAAAAAATAAGCCCCATTCGTTCTGTCTCTCACTCTGTTCGAAGAAAGCATACGCAGCAGATGCGGCAGGTTTATGAGTTAAATCTGGTGCAAAGGAGACGATGGGAATTTTCAGGCTCACAATTCTGGCCTTATGAACGCTCTTTTGCCGGACCAGTAGAAGGGTATTCAATCGAGAGGGAGTGGGAGGCACTGCACAGCCCCAAGGCTTTGATCCGGGACAGTGCAGTCATTTCTCGAAAGACAGCCCCACTAAAAGCGGAGCGGCCGTTTTAAGTCGGTCGATAAGCCTATCCCGCACCTCTTGCTTGGCTTGCGCCCAATAGGGGGTGAGCAACCGGTCCCATGACGCGCAGATCATTTAGATGTCAGGCAGTGACAAGTGCCCGAACATCTTTTTCCTCGTCACATCCTCCGCTCATGAACTCAGAGCACGCCTTCATCAGGCTTTCGGATTTCCTGAGCGATTTCGCATACTCTCGTGTCGCGGTCATCTTCTAGATGGGAGATTTCCTCCTCGATACTGATAATCGCCGAGTATCGCGCAACGTCTTTCTTGCGTTTCGCCAGGATTACAGTCAGCCGCGCCTCGTACTCAGATCGCGCTTGTTCTAGGCGTTTTTTTAAGGGCTAAAGCTTGGTCGCGCAGCAGCTGTCTCCCACGAAAAAGAAGACAGCCAAAGACGGGGAAAAGGAGTGCGGCAAGTCCGAAATAGACCGCCAGCGCGACGAGGAGAAATGAGTCAAGTTGTTCCATGATGGCAGGGAACCATCAGCTTATGGATGAATCAAGAAGATCGCTTAGGCGACGCTGTTATCAAAGCGCGGGACGCAGCAGCATGGAGCATCTGGAGGAAAGGCCGGTTGTTGAGCAGCCGGGCAATAGAGCGCAGAAAAACCTTCAATAGGCAGTCCAAAGTGTTGCGTGACTGCGCGACGGGAAAAATTCTTCGGTGTCCAAGCGTTCCTCAGGAGAGACCAATCATTTCGGCAGCAATCCAGAAACACGCGACAAATATGTTACTAAAACACTGATATTGCTATGCTTTAAATGATTCACCTAGAAGATCGCCGCAACAAAGAATGGTGGTAGGCACGGTTGACCAGAATTGTCAGCCTCGAGAAAAACTTCAGCTACACAGGAAAAAATCTGTGCGTTGGAGAGAGAGTGGGTTTGGATCGGAAGAGGATAGAGAGATTTACCCCACCCCCCCCCTTTCCTAAAACAAAGCCACCAATGGTCCTCGCAGTAGATGAAGTAGACCAGGGAGAACAAAATCTTTCTCAAGCAAATCCGGAGAGCCACCACAAACCATGAAATGAGAATTCACCATTTATTCAGTAGCTTACACTTCTCCACAAACTCTCTAAAAACTGGTCTACTTCGTCTACCGATATCGTTTATGAGACCCCGAGAAGGACATACGTCTACTATGAAGAGACGTCATACTTCCTCTTGACGCACATATCTGGCGGCGCCCTTTTCGGGTCCAGACGTGAAGTTTCCGTCACGGACGTACCCGATTGTTCGCAGGATCCCAGCGACCCGCTTGGTATCCGCCTGCGTCATTTTTTCTTTTGGGATGCCAATGGTTTCTTGTAGGATCGTCTTGCACGCTACGGCTTCCTTTTTCTCACAGTGTTCAACAATCAGCGCGGTCTATGGGTCATCTGCGACACGCTCGGCCTGCTCCATAGCCGCGATCTTGTTGAATTTCGTGTCGAGCCACCATCGCTCTCCCGCGCGATAGGCGTGCACAGCTTCAGCCCAAAGCTGTTCGCGATCCCGGCTTAGGGCATCGATATTGATAGGGCCGACACGTACCGGCCAAAACCGTCGGTTCCCCGTGGTGTCGCGAAGGTAGCTATCTTCATTGGTCGTTCCGGCAAAAACACATCGCCGCGGTTCGGTGACGTCCTTTCGTCCATATGGACGTCGATATTTTTCTTCCCGGCGGGATATGAATGCCTTGGCAGTCTCCAACGAAGATCGGTTCAGGGCGGCGAGTTCCGAAAGCTCGAAGATCCATTTCCCGCGCAGAGATAGCTTTGCGTCCTTGTGCGCAAGATCGGGCAACGCGTCGGCAAAATACTCTGCACCAGCCAGCACGCGAAGCGCGGAACTTTTCCCACCGCCTTGACGACCTTCCAGGATCAAACAACAATCTGCTTTACAACCGGGCTCAAAGACGCGTGCCACCGCAGAGATCGCCCAGCGTTTACCAACCTCAGCGGAATATTCGCTTTCTTCGACACCGAGATAGATCGTCAACCACGCGGACAACCGCGGTTGTCCATCCCAGGTCAACCCCAATAGCCAGTCTTTCAAAGGATCGACCCTATTTTCAAAAGCCACGGCTTCAAGCGCATCGGCAACTGCGCGAATGGAGGCCTTAGAGAACCCATTATGGTGGAACCATACCTGTGCCTGTGTGACGTCGAGATCCTGGATTGCTCGCGGCTGAAAATCATCGCTGTCTTCGCTGCCTGGAATAGGGCGTGCAAGCATGTCACATCCCGAGAACTCATCACGGTATAGAACCCCTTGCCATTCGGGGAGATGCCGTAGGATCTCTACAGCTGTGCCGGTACACCAGATCGGCACACCGTTTTCATTCCTGACAACCGGTATTCCATCATATCTCGATGACATATGCTGCAATTTCGCTTTCCTTGGTTTCTTGGAACCCGCGGTGGCTTTGCTTTCCGCAGGAGGGTCGCCCATGGGGATAGGATCAATTCGTTCCGCGTTCTCAAAAGCGGCCTGTATTGCGTCATGCTCATTCTTTGTCATAGCTCTGAACCTCTGCTTTGTTTTGCTCCCAATTCTCCAAATCCATCAATCGCCAGCGAGTACAACCTGGAGTAAGCTCTACTGGTTTTGGAAAGGTTGAGTCTGTTTTGGCCCACCGCCAAGGTGTTCCTCTTGAAACACTGTATCGCTGCGCCACCTGCCGATCTGAAAGATACATAGACTGCCTCCACGTTTTCGATCGACAGAAGGTAGTCCAGCTAACCCGTCACAAAAAAGCCCGACGCCTAATTTATTGTTTTTATTATTTTATTTTAAAATTCTACTTCTCTACGATCGGTTAGCACCAAAGAATCAGCGCCTCTTCCTGAGAGATTCGATCATGATTCGATGAACGAAAAACCTCACACCTTCGGAGGTGCTCGCAACGCGACAATCGCGAAGAAAATCTGCGCAAGACACAACTTAGGGAATAGCATTCTCGGCATCAGAAAGTCATCGCTATGGCTCAAGCGAAGCGTGCCGCGCAGAAACCAACCAGACTTTCGTTTCCTAAATCGATTTGAGAAACGCCCCCCAGGCTTCCATCATCTCGCGGCGTTTCTCGACCTGGTCGGAGCGGTCATAGGCTTGCTGCACCTTGCTCCCGACCTTATGCGCCAATGCGATCTCGGCCATATCCCCATCAAACTGTGTGCGCTCCGCAACCCAGGTCCGGAAGGTCGAGCGCAGCCCGTGTGGGACAGCCGGACGATCACTTTGCGCGTCAAAAAAGCCTCGCCCCCCCCGATTTGAGGTCGGCCGCATGCATCTTACGCATGACGGCTGCGATGGCGGCATCGGAAAAAGCACCGCCGCGCGGCGCCCAGAACACCAAAGGATTGCCCTGCTCTTTTGGTAGTCCTTTGAGCAAGCTGACCAGCGCCTCCGTGAGGGGCACTCTGTGCGGGCGTCCGGACGGCGGGATTTTCGAGAATTGTCGTCCCGGTTGGATGATCCATAGGCGCCGCTCAAGGTCAAACTCATCCCATGTAGCGAAGCGCACGGCACCTGTTCGTGAGGCCGTCAACGTCTGAAATTCTAATGCCCGGGCACTCATACCGGAGCGTGCGCGGAGGGCGGCAAACCAGCGCGGAGCGTCATCGAGCTGGAGCGCTGGAAAGTTTTGCCCCGCCGTGAGCTTGCCCGGCGCAGGCAGAACCATGCTCAGATTTCCTCGCCAGCGCGCCGGGTTATCGCCGCTGCGATGCCCTGAGACAGTGACAAAATCCAACACTTGCTCGATCCGCTGGCGCACTTTCGAGGCCGTCTCGGTCTTTTCGAGCCAAATGGGGCGCAACGTGTCGAGCACATCTTGAAGGCTAATATCAGCCACAGCCATATCCCCGAGCTGCGGGATCGCGTGTCGCTCCAGCGAGGCACGCCACTGTTTGCGGTGCAGCTGACTGCGAAACTCGATCGCCTTTTCCGCATCAAACCGTTCAACGGCTTCTTGAAAGGTCAGAAGACGCCGCCGTGCCGCCTGGCGTTCAGCGACGGGATCGAGGCCTTGTCTTAGCATGTCGCGGGCCTCCCGAGCATAATCTCGAGCTTTGGCCAGCGGAACATCTGGATAAGGGCCGAGACCGGCCTCCCGCCGCCGCCCATTGAAGCGATATCGGAAGACCCAGGAGCGCGCGCCCGTTGCAGTGACCTGCAGGGCGAGGCCAGCCACACCACCCACGGCATGCAGACCCGGCCGGGAGAGGCGCTTGACCTCCAGCGCACTGAGTTCTCTGGCGCGTTTTGGCATTTGAGCCGCCCTTGTTCGAACTGGGAATCGAACTCGATCCCCAAAATCCTACCCCATACCTACCCACCCAAGAGGGTGCGATTTATTGCTATTTCATGGCACAGGTTGGAACAAGGAAAATCCGACAAGATTATGATTTTAAAACGTATTTGAACAGGTTGCGACACCGGTACGCCATTGGTACTCGCCTCCATCACCCCTGCCCTCGCCTAGCCGGGCACACCCTGCCCCTCACCGATATCCCAGAACAGTCCTGCCATCACGCGCAGCGCATCGCGGCAGACGGGTTTCAGCACGTGTTCGTCCGGGGCGTGCTGCGAACAGCCGCGGTAGGAATGCGGCACCCAGACCGTGGGCAGGCCCAGAATGTCGGCAAAGGTGTCGTTGGGCAGCGATCCCGCGAGATTCGGCAGCACATGCGGGGGCTTGCCTGCCGTCCGCTCCAGCGATCCGCGCACGAAGCGCACCCAGGGGTGGCCGGGATCGAGCCGCGTGGCCGGAAAATGGATCTGGCCCTCGGCGTCGATCTTCACGCATTCGAACCCGTGCGCATCGAGGTGACGGCGCAGCGACGGCAGGATCGCCTCGGGGTCGGTGCCGACGACAAAGCGCAACTGGCAGGTCGCGCGGGCATGGGCCGAGATCGCGTTGACCGGCGCCTCGGGCACGCCGCTTTTCATCGCGAGGATCGCGAAGCTGTTCCAGCCATAGGCGCGCTCGGCCGGTGTCAGGCTTTCCTCACCCCAGTCGGGGTCGATCTGCGGGCCATCGGGGCCGCCTTCGATCGGCAGTCCGTCCAGCGCCGCGCGCACCGCCGGCGTCAGGCTGTCGGGCCGCCATTCGGGGATCTGCAACAGCCCGCGCTTGTCGGTGATGACCGACAGCGCCTGCGCAAGGATCATCGCCGGATCGGCCAGCAACCCGCCCCAGTTTCCCGAATGATGCGCGCCGTCGCGCAGGTCGACCACGAGGTCGAAGTTGATCCCCCCGCGCGACCCCATGAACATCGTGGGCGTGTCGGGTTGCAGGCGCGGCCCGTCCGACGCGATCAGGACATCCGCCGTCAGCCGGTCCCTGTTCTGCCGGAAAAACGCGCCCAGCCCGGTCGAGCCGGTTTCCTCGGCCATTTCCAGCACGATCCTGACGTTGAAGCCCAGACGCCCGCGCACGGACAGCACCTGTTCCAGCGCGGCGATGTTGATCAGGTGCTGGCATTTGTTGTCCGCCGCCCCGCGCCCGTAAAGCCGCTCGCCATCCTCGGTCAGGGTAAAGGGATGCAGCCCGTCACGCCACATGCCCTCCTGCCCGCGCACGGTATCGCCGTGGCCATAGGTCAGGATCGTGGGCAGGCCCGCATCCTCGATCCGCTCGCCTACCAGCAGGGGCGCGCCACCGGGAACGGGATTGTCGAAAATCTCGCAGGCAAAGCCCAGCGCGGTCAGGCGCGGCAGCATCGCCTCGTCCAGGTAGCGGCGCAGCTCGGGCGCGGCATCGGGGTTCTGGCTCTCGGTGGGATAGGCCACCAGCGCCGCCAGATCCGACTGGAACCGCCCGTCGTCGAAATACGCCGTCGCCGCGGCGATGGCGGCATCGCGGGTCATGCGCGCACCTCGTCTTCGCTGATGGCGTCGCCCCAGGGCGACATGATCTCGGTGCAGCCCGAATTGCGCCCCGCGCGCCGCATGACCCCCGCCGGGCAGGCAAAGGAATACGGAAACACCGAGCGCCGCGCCGTGCGCACGTCATGCTCGGCCCGGAGCGCGGCCATCACGCCCTCGGGCAGGGTTTCGTCGGCCACCACGACCGCGCCGCCCGACACGTCGATCCGCGGATGGTGGAAGGCCGCGCCGATATCCAGGCCGAAATCGGCCATCAGCGCCGAAAGCTGCGCCACGGCCGACACGATCTTGCGCCCGCCGCTGGCGCCGACGGCAAAACGCGTGCCGTCGCCCGTCTGCCCGATCGTCGGGCAGACATTCATCAGGCACCGCTTGCCCGGCCCCAGCGAATTGGGCCGCCCCGGCACCGGATCGAACCACATGATGCCGTTGTTCATCAGGAACCCGGTCGAGGGCGACACCACGCGCGACCCGAAGATCGACAGCAGCGTCTGCGTCTGCGCCACCATGTTACCCTTGCGGTCCACGACCGAGAAATGCGTGGTCGATCCCGGCGCCTTGGGGCTTTCACCGTCGTCGCCCATGTTCGCCAGCCGGTCGGCATAGGCCGAGGCCAGCCCCCGCGCATAGGCCGCAAAGGCCGTACCGTCCGCCGCGTCGCCCAGCGGCGTTTCGGCGGCCACACCCAACGCGTGCTGCAGCGTCGGGCCCGCGGTCAGCCCGGGCACCGCGTGGATCGTCGCGTCGCGATAGGCAAAGCTTAGCGCGGGGTGGAACTCGGCCGCATAGCTGCGCAGGTCGTCATGCGACAGGCTGCCGCCCTTTGCCTGGATATCGGCCGCCATCGCCGCGCCAAGATCGCCGTCATAGAGCGCCCGCGCCCCGTCGCGTGCAATCTGTTCCAGGCTGTCGGCCATGCGCGACTGGTCGAGCCGGGTTTCCGCCAGCGCCGTCCAGGCCCCGATCGTGGGCCATTGCCCGTCCTGCAGGAACAGCGCCGCAGCGTCCGGGTCTTTGGCCAGCTCCCGCGTGACCGACGCGATGCACAACCCCGCGAACCAGTCGACCAGCATCCCCTGTTTCGCCTGCGCGATGGCCGGGGCCACAAGCTCGGCCCAGGGCATCCGGCCCCAGCGCGCATGGGCCTGGCCCAGCCCGTCCACCACGCCCGGCACGGCCACGGCCGTGGCACCCTGCACGTTGCGGTCATCCACCACCCGTTCCCACGGGAACAGATCACCCGACACGCCCTCGCCGGACAGCGGGTAGTCGGCCGGGTCCAGCGCCGCGGGCGCGCGCATTCCGTGATTGAGCGCAATCGCCTCTTCCTCGCCGGCGCGCCACAGCATCATGGCCCCGCCGCCTGCGGGGCCGCTCATCCAGGGCTCGACCACGCCCAGCACGAACGAGGTCGCCACCGCGGCATCGACCGCATCGCCCCCCGCAGCCAGCACCTCGGCACCGGCGCGTGCGGCCAGCGAATTCTGCGCGGCGACGACGCCGCCTTCGGTTTCGATCACGGTTTTGGAAATGCGCTGCGTGCGCGACAGGGCTGAGGTCACGGGAAGGCTCCTTCGATGCGTCCGACCGACTATCGGACGAAGCCGCAAGGAATGGCAAGCGGGTGCTAGAGCGCGGCCAGCGCCAATTGCAGCGCGACGACGGCGACAACCGCACCCGCCGCGATCTCGATCAGGGACAGCGCGCGCAGGCTGCGCGCGCCGCCACCGATCTGCATCAGCGTGCCCTCGCGCAGGATCGCCGACAGGATTGCCACCGCGACAGTCACGCTGGCGGTGCCCAGCCCCATCGCGAGCGCACCCAGGATGCCCGCCATGCGGATATCCATCTGCCATGTCAGGATCAGCACGAACAACGCCCCGGTACAGGGGCGCACTGCCACCGCGGCGATCAGCACCAGCGCATCGCGCAGCGAATGGACCTCGGCCGCCTGTTCGGGCGTGGGCCCGTGGGCATGGCCGCAATCGCAAGCCTCGCCATCCCCGTGATCGTGATGATCATGGGTATGCGCAGCCGCGCGCCCCCACCAGAGCCGGCGCGCACCGCGAAACAGCAGCCAAAGCCCGACCAGCGCAACCATGACATAGCTGGCCGGCGCCAGAACCCGCTCGGCCGTGTCGACCATCTGGTTGCGCGTGAGGTCCAGCACCAGCACCCCGGCATAGACCATCGCGATGGCGCTTGCTGCCTGTGCCAGGCTCGACGCCACGGCGAGAACCGACAGGCGCATCACCGGCACCCGGCGCCCGACGCCATAGCCGCCGATCAGCAGCTTGCCATGGCCGGGGCCTGCCGCGTGAAAGAACCCGTAGGCGAAACACATGCCCAGCAACCCGCCCAGCGCCGCCGGATCGCCGCCGCGCAGGCGCCTGAGCAGCCCCGCCATCGCGTTCTGAACGTCGCGCTGACCCTGCGCCGCCCAGCGCGACACGTCATCCATGCCCCCCATCGGCCACAGCCAGACGGCCAGGGCCAGGATCGCGGCCAGCGCACCGAACACCGCTATTCGCATGTCACGCGCACCGTATCGGCGAAAAGATCGCCCACTTCGGGATAGTCGTCGGGATCGGGCGGCATGTCCTCCAGCGCGGCCTCGACCGCCGCATAGGCGGCATCGAGGTCGGGCTTTTCGATCCGAACGTCGCAGCCTTCGGGCGCGTGCACGCCGCCCGTCAGGTCATAGGCGGTGTAGAATGTCGGGTCATAGGCGCGCAGGATCAGCTCGGCCCCGCCACCGGACACGGGCCGGAAATGGCGGGTGGTGATCTTGCCGTTCTCGAAGCTCGTGCCCCGCCCTTCGGGCGCGCCAAGCGTCACGCCCTCTCCGCCCACCGTCGCATAAAGATCGCCTGCGAACCCTTCGACCCATTGCAGGTCGAACCCGTCCAGCGCCTGCAGTTCTGCCTCGGTCAGCTTGCCATCGTAATCGCCGTCAAGCTCCATGTCCTCCAGCACCAGCAGGCTGTAAAGCTCGTCATAGCTCCAATGCACCTCGACGCCACTGATGCGGCCCGCATCATCGGTGACCACATGCAGCGCCGTATCGACGAAGATATGCGGATGCGCCGCGCCGATCGTGGGCGAAAACGCAGCGGTCAGGAACGCCGTGATATGGAAAAAGCGGGCCATGCAACGGGATTAGCCGCAATCCTGCAGCGGCGCAAATGGCCATCTTGCCGCGAAGGATGCGGGCGGCAAGATACCGCCCGCTATCCGCATCACCGCACCTTGCGCTGATCGGGATGCAAAGCCGACCCCAATATGTGATCGGCGCGGTGGATCACATGGCCCGCCTGCCCCACGATCAGAGGGTCGGGCGCGTGGGCGATCTTCAGATCCTTGCCGGGATAGTCGATCGTGGACAGGAAATGCAGCATGCAGTTCAGCCGCGCGCGTTTCTTGTCGTTCGACTTGACGATGGTCCAGGGCGCATCGGCGGTGTCGGTGTAAAAGAACATCGCCTCCTTCGCCTCGGTGTAATCGTCCCACTTGTCCAGGCTCGCCTTGTCGATCGGGCTCAGCTTCCACTGTTTCAGGGGGTCGGTTTCGCGGCTTTGGAACCGCGCGCGCTGTTCGTCCTGCGTGACCGAGAACCAGTATTTGTATAGCTGGATGCCCGAGCGCACCAGCATCCTCTCCAGTTCCGGCGTCTGACGCATGAATTCCAGGTATTCATTGGGCTCGCAGAACCCCATCACCCGCTCGACACCGGCGCGGTTGTACCAGCTGCGGTCATACAGAACCATCTCGCCGGCAGTCGGCAGGTGATTGATATAGCGTTGAAAATACCATTGCCCGCGCTCTTCCTCGGTGGGTTTGTTCAACGCGACGACGCGCGCGGTGCGCGGATTCAGGTGCTCGGTAAAGCGCTTGATCGTGCCGCCCTTGCCCGCCGCATCGCGCCCTTCGAACAGCAGCACGAATTTCTGCCCCGTTTCCTGTGTCCAGAGCTGCACCTTCAGCAACTCGGCCTGCAGCTTGGCCTTTTGCGCCTCGTAGGCGCGGCGCGACATGCGGTCCTGATACGGGTATTCGCCGCTCTCGAAGGCGCGGCGCACCTCTTCGGGCGAAGGCCAGCGCCGGCGCGGCGGCTTTTGATCGACGGCCGCGACCGCATCTACCGCAGCGGGCGCGGATTTCGAATTGGCCTTTTCGGCCTGCGGCTTGATCTTGGTTTCGGCTGCGGTCATGCGCGTCTCCTTTTTGAACTACGCAATCTTACCCCACCGCCCACAACCGCGCCTTGATCCCGGTCAACCCCGCGCAATCGGCCCCATGACGCGACGAAACGGCGGCGAGGCTGGCAACCGGGGCTTGCGCACTAGGTCTTGGCGTATCAACACGGAGGAGGAAGAGCCCATGATCAAACTCACGACAGCCGGCCTTGCGCTGGCGATTGCCGCAGGGTCCGCAATGGCAGAGAACCGCATCGACACGATCCGCCCCGACGCCCCGGCCCTCAGCCCCTATGGTGCCTACCCGGTGGGTGTGCGTGAAATGTCCTTCACCGTGCCGGGCCGGATCGACATCCTGAACGTCACGGACGATGCGACCCCGGAATACGACCGGCCCTACACGGTCGAGATCTGGTATCCCGCCGCCGAAGGCACTGAACCGGGCGGCACCTATGACACGGTGATCCGCGACGGGCAGACCGCGACCACGCTGCATGGCCGCGCCGCACGCGATGCCGACCCGGCCGAAGGGTCGTTTCCGCTGATCGTCATCAGCCACGGCTATCCCGGCAACCGCTTCCTGATGTCCCACCTGGGCGAGAACCTGGCCTCCAAGGGATATGTCACCGTGTCGCTGGATCACGCCGACAGCACCTATTCCGATCAGGCGGCGTTCGGCTCGACGCTTTACAACCGGCCCTGGGATCAGCGCGCGGTGATCGACTTCATGGCCGAGCTGGACGGCCCGCTGGGCGCGATCACCGACACCGCGACAACCGGGGTGATCGGCTATTCCATGGGTGGCTATGGCGCGCTGATCTTTGGCGGCGCGGGCGTCACGCAGCAGGCGGTGGACTACAGCTGGGGCACGCCCAAGGGGCTGCTGTCCGCCAACCAGGCAGGCACCGACAGCCACGAAGGGCTGATCGACGACCGGGTCAAGGCCATCATCGCCATCGGCCCCTGGGGCAAGAACTATAATTTCTGGGACCAAACCGGGCTGACGGGCCTGCGCAAACCCACGCTACTGATGGCCGGATCGGTGGATGACGTATCGTCCTATCCGGCGATGCGCCAGATCTTCGAACAGGCCACCGGAACCGACCGGCACCTGCTGACCTTCATCGGCGCCAATCACAACGCCGCCGCCCCGATCCCCGCCCCGGCCGAGGCATGGCAGGATACCGGGATCCTCGATTTCATGCCCTTCGATCACTATGCCGACGCGGTCTGGGACACCGTGCGCATGAACAACGTCACCCAGCATTTCGCCACCGCCTTCATGGATCTGCACCTCAAGGGCGATGACGACATGGCGCGATATTTCGATCTGGTGGAATACGCCGAAGAAGGCCAGGTTTCCCTGAACGAGGAGGGCAGCGAAAAGGACGACCACAGCTATTGGGCGGGGTTCGATGCGCGCACGGCGGCGGGCCTGCGCTTCGAAAGCCGTGCAAAGGGGGAATGATGCAGGAACACACCACCCGCCTGAAAGGGCAGGAGTTTCACCTGTACGAATGGGGGCCGGCGGATGCGCCGGTCATCCTGGCCCTGCACGGCTTTCCCGAATATGGCGGCGCCTGGTCCGACCTGGCCGGGCACCTGCCCGATTTCCGCATAGTCGCCCCCGACCAGCGCGGCTTCGGCCAAAGTTGGGCCCCGCAGGATGTGCGCGACTATGCCAACGGAAAGCTGGTGGGCGACATGGCGGCACTGATCGAACAGATCGGCGCCCCGGTCATCGTGCTGGGCCACGACTGGGGCGCGGCCGTGGCCTATGGGCTGGCGATGTTCCACCCGCACCTGGTGTCGCGCCTGATCATCATGAACGGCGTCCATCCCGCTCCGTTCCAGCGCGCGCTGGCCGCAGGCGGGGCGCAAACCGCCGCCTCGCAATACATCCCCTGGCTGCGCGGCGACGGCGCCGAGGACATCCTTGCCGCCGATGATTTCGCCAAGCTTCAGGCGCTTTTTGCCGCGCATATGGACATGTCCTGGCTGGCCGGCGACAGGCTTGCCGCCTACAAGGCCGAATGGGCGCGGCCGGGCCGAATGACCGGCATGCTCAATTGGTATCGCGCCTCGCCGCTGGTGGTGCCGAAACCGGGCGAACGCGCCACCGGCCTGCCCGACCTGCCCCATGACAAGCTGCGCGTGCCGATGCGCCACCTGCTGATCTGGGGCGAGAACGACACCGCGCTCCTGCCCGAGGCGACCGAGGGGCTCGAAGACTACTGCGACGACCTGACCCGCGTGAACGTGGCCAATGCCGACCACTGGCTGCACCACCAGCAGCCCGCCCTTGTCGCCAGCCTGATCCGCGACTGGATCGCACGGGGCTGATCGCGGCCACAGCCACTTCCCCCGCCCCGCCGGCTCTGCCATAATGCGCGCCAACCAACCAAAAGAGAGCAGCGCAGCACATGGCCGACGACCTTCTGTCCCCGACCGAGCCCACCGATTATGACGCCTCTTCGATCGAGGTGCTCGAAGGGCTGGAGCCTGTCCGCAAACGCCCCGGCATGTATATCGGCGGCACCGACGAACGCGCGCTGCACCACCTCGTGGCCGAGGTGCTCGACAACTCGATGGACGAGGCCGTGGCCGGCCACGCCAACCGCATCGAGATCGAACTCCACGACGACTATGCCATCACCATCCGCGACAACGGCCGCGGCATCCCCGTCGATCCGCACCCCAAATTCCCCGACAAATCCGCGCTCGAGGTGATCCTCTGCACGCTGCACGCGGGCGGGAAATTCAGCGGCAAGGCCTACCAGACATCGGGCGGCCTGCACGGGGTTGGCGCGTCGGTCGTGAACGCGCTGTCGGATTCGATGGTCGTGCAGGTCGCGCGCAACCGCGAATTGTTCGAACAGCGCTTTTCCCGCGGCATCCCGCTGGGTCCGGTGGAAAAGCTGGGCCAGGCCCCCAACCGCCGCGGCACCACCGTGACCTTCCACGCCGATGAACAGATCTTCGGCTCGCACCGGTTCAAGCCCGCGCGCCTGTTCAAGATGGTGCGCTCCAAGGCCTACCTGTTCTCGGGCGTCGAAATCCGCTGGAAATCCGCGATCGAGGATGGCGAAACCCCGACCGAGGCCACGTTCCACTTTCCCGGCGGGCTGGCAGATTACCTGCGCGAAACCCTGGGCGGCGCCTCTACCTATGCCGAGGCGCCCTTTGCCGGCACCGTCGATTTCCAGGAGAAATTCAACACCCCCGGCAAGGTCGAATGGGCGATCAACTGGACGCCCTCGCGCGACGGGTTCATCCAATCCTACTGTAACACCGTCCCCACCCCCGAAGGCGGCACGCACGAGGCCGGGTTCTGGGCCGCGATCCTCAAAGGCATCCGCGCCTATGGCGAGCTGGTCAACAACCGCAAGGCCGCCCAGATCACCCGCGAAGACCTGACGACCGGCGGCTGCGCGCTGGTGTCATGCTTTATCCGCGAACCCGAATTCGTGGGCCAGACAAAGGACCGGCTGGCCACGACCGAGGCGCAGAAACTGGTCGAAAACGCGGTGCGCGACCATTTCGACAACTGGCTGGCGGCCGATACGAAATCGGCCGGCGCGATCCTCGATTTCCTCGTGCTGCGGGCCGAGGAACGGCTGCGCCGCAAGCAGGAAAAGGAAACCCAGCGCAAGTCCGCCACCAAGAAACTGCGCCTGCCCGGCAAGCTGGTCGATTGTTCGGCCACCTCCCGCGAAGGCACCGAGCTGTTCATCGTCGAGGGCGACAGCGCGGGCGGGTCGGCCAAGATGGCGCGCGACCGCAAGATGCAGGCGCTCTTGCCGCTGCGCGGCAAGATCCTGAACGTGCTGGGCGCGGCAAGCTCGAAACTCGGCACCAATGCCGAGATCAGCGACCTGACCCAGGCGCTTGGCGTGGGGCTGGGCACCAAGTTCAACATCGACGACCTGCGCTATGACAAGATCATCATCATGACCGACGCCGATGTCGACGGCGCGCATATCGCGTCGCTGCTGATGACGTTCTTCTTCACCCAGATGCGCCCGATGATCGATGCCGGGCATCTCTACCTCGCCTGCCCGCCGCTCTACCGGCTGACGCAGGGCGCGCGCCGGATGTATGTCTCGGACGACGCGGCGAAAGAGGAACGGCTGAAAAAGGGCCTGGGCGGCAAGGGCAAGATCGACGTGCAACGCTTCAAGGGCCTGGGCGAGATGGACGCCAAGGATCTCAAGGAAACCACGATGGACCCGGCCACCCGCAAGCTGATCCGCGTCACCATAGACGAGGACGAGCCCGGCGAAACCGGCGACCTCGTGGAACGGCTGATGGGGAAAAAACCGGAACTGCGGTTCCAGTACATCCAGGAGAACGCGCGGTTCGTCGAGGAGTTGGATGTTTGAGTAAATCCGCCAAAATTAAAGCGGAGTTTCGTGGCTCTACAAGGCACGAGAACGGAAAGTTCATTCCCACCGCGGTTGCTTGCATTTGTCCAATGTGCAACGAGAAAGGTATTTTCCAGCTAGCAAGAGTTCAAATTGCAAAAGAACTTGAGATAATGACATCAAATCAAAGTGGCTCATCCGCATAATTGTTGAAATGGAATTCCAGCGCGGAATCAAGGCGCGCAAAGCGCGCCGCCGCGCGATCGCCAGACCGCCCCCCGGGCTGGCGATTTGGCCACCACCAGCGCCCCGATCAAACCTCTTGCGGATGTGGCGGCCATAAAGTGCCCCCAACCACCGTTGGATCGCCATCCTGCGGTCTGGCCACCGCACGGCACCGCCAACGACACATCCTTTCCCTTGCGCCGCGTCCGAACACGCGCTCTAAATCCCCCATGCGCGCCCTGATCCTCACCGCCCTTCTGATGCTCCTTGCCGCCTGCGGGCGGCCGATGACGGAAAACGAGATCGCCTTTGCCCGCGCCATCCATGGCGACGAGGTGAACCCTGCGCGGGTGCGGTTTCACGACGGGCTGATCGCGGGCTCGTTCACCTATCAGCGCCCCGTGCGCCCGCGCCTGACCTGCATGGAACGGATCTTTCCGCCCTCGCGCGGCGAAACCGTGACGGTCTCGCCCGGCGCGGCGGTGGCGTTCAACCGCGTCTTTTACCGCCGCGATCTCTATCGTGATGATTTCATGGCGAATTTCCCCGAACAGATCGACCTGCTCGACGCGACACTGATGGCGCATGAGATGGTGCATGTCTGGCAATGGCAGAACCGCAAGCGCACCGGGTATCACCCGCTCAAGGGGGCGGGCGAACATGCGGGCAACCCCGATCCCTATCTCTTCGACATCGAAACCGAGGCGCGCTTTCTCGATTACGGCTACGAACAGCAGGGCGCCATCGTCGAGGAATATGTCTGCTGCCGCCTGCTCGATCCCGACGCGCCGCGCACCGGCCGCCTGCGCGCGATGATCGGGGCGGAAATGCCGATTGACCGGCTCGACCGGGCGATCAGCCGGCCCAAGGTTTCGCTGCCCTGGAAAGGCGCCGAAACGCGCGGGATTTGCCGTTAACGCTGGATCGATTCCAGATAGGTCATCAGCGCCGCCAACGGACGCGGCACCGGCGTAAACTGCCCGTCGCCCACATCCACCGGCACGGTGTCACCACGCAGCAGCAGCCCGAATTCCGGCATGTCCTGCTGCGGGTCCGACCGCGCGTAACCGTCGATCTTGGACAGCACCTGCGCCCGCGGGAAGGCACCGCCATTGCGCGCGGCGATCGTCGTCAGGTCGGCCGGCCTGGGCCGCAGCCCGGCGGCGATCTCGCCATCGCCGCGCCCCGAGGCGCCGTGGCACATCGCGCAGTTTTCCACGAAAAGCGCGCGGCCCTCGTCGGGTTCGGGCATGTCCTCGACCGCACAGGCCGCCAATAACACACCCCCCAGAACCGCCGCCGCGATCATCCGCATCTTCCTGCTCCCTTGTCTCTGCCTTATTGCTGGATAGCCTGCAGGAAGACGACGAGATCCGCAATGGTGCGGCTGGTCAGGACCGGCTGCCCCGAGGGCAGCTTCAGCGCCGTGTCGTCGCCTTCGAACAGCTCGCCATAGACCGGCATGTCGCTGCCGTGGCTGACCAGCGGGTCACGCCCGTCGATCCGCTGCAACACCCGCATCAGGGGGAAATCGCCATCGTTTTCAGCCGCAAGCCGCGTCAGATCCTTGGGTTGCACCAGCAGGATCGGCGCCATTGGCCCGCCCCCCTTGGCCTCGGCGCCATGGCATGTGGCGCAGCGCTGCATGTAGACAACCGCGCCTTCCGCCGCGTCCTGGGCTTGAGCGGCCATCGGGGCCAGCGCAAGGGCGAGCAATGCAAGATGTTTCATAGCGGGTCTCCTTTTCATGGCCGCTGCAACGACTGCACGTAATCCACAAGGTCCAGCAACGCGCGCGGCGTTTCCACCTGCGCGCCATCCGCCGTCGTCACGGTCACGGTCGCGCCGTCGAAAAGCGGGCCGAATTCCGGCATGATGGCACTGTGGTAGCGCCCTGGGTAGCCGTAAACCTTGGCGATTACGGCGTCGCGCGGAAACGCGCCGCCATTGCGCACGGCCAGTCCCGTCAGGTCGGCGGGCGGCACCGGAAGATCGCCGGCGATCGGCCCGTCGCCGCGCCCGCCCGCGCCGTGGCAGGTGCTGCACAGGCTGGCAAAGGTTTTGGCGCCCGGCGGGCGTTGCGGCTCGGTCATGCACCCGGCCAGCGCCAGCGCGGCACAGATCGCAAGAATGTGGCGGGGCATCGGCTCTGCCTCCTCGTCTGCTCAGGCGCAGGATGTCGCAGCCCCCGCAAGGCCGCCTTGATCTGGATCATGGGTGACAAGCCCCGCCCGCCGCGCCATTCTGCGCCAAAGCGACGAACAGGGGACAGACGCAATGACCATCACCGTGACCGAGGCCGAAACCATCCTGAAATCGGGCTTCGCGCCCTGGGTGCGCGCGCTGGATATCCGCTTCGATGCGATGGCGGCGGACGGCCATGCCACGCTGTCGATCCCGATCACGGATGAAATCGCCCGCATCGGCGGCATCGTCAGCGGCCAGGCGCTGGCAACGCTGGCCGACACCAGCATGGTTTTCGCCTGTTTCGCCCATCTGGGAGAGCCGCTGCCCGTCGCGACCACCAATCTCGACACGCAGTTCCTGCGCCCGGGCACCGGCACCCGCGTGCGCTGCGAGGCGCGGGTCGTGCGCGCGGGCAAGTCGCTGATCTTCGCCGCCGCCGATCTGCTGGCCGAACCCGATGACAAACTGATCGCGCAGGCCACCGCCACCTTCTTCAAGCCGTAAGAAAGCTTTGCCATGCAACCCACTCATTTCTATGCGATAACCATGCTTGCGGCGGGCGTCGGCATTCCGATCCTCGCAGCATTGAATGCGCAGCTTGGCGTGCGGCTCGGCTCGCCGGTGGCGGCGGCGGTCGTGCTGTTCTGCGTGGCGCTGGCGGGCAGCGTCGTGGTGCTGCTTGTGCACGGGGCGCGCCCGATCCTGGCGCTGCCGACGGTGCCGCGCCACCTGCTGCTCGGGGGCTTGCTGGTCGCGTTCTACATCCTGTCGGTCACCTTCATCGCCCCACATTTCGGCCTGGGCAACGCTGTGTTCTTCGTGCTGCTGGGGCAGTTGATCAGCGCGGCGGTGATCGATCATTACGGGCTGTTCGGCGCCCGCGTCACCCCCATCAGCGCCATGCGCCTGGGCGGCATCTCCATGATGGCGGCAGGCGTGTTCCTGACCCAGAAGGTCTGACCGCTACCCCGCCCCCAGAACGCCCTTGTCCAGGCGCAGCACGCGGTCCATCCGCGCGGCAAGCGCCATGTTGTGCGTGGCAATTAGCGCCGACAACCCGGTCGAGCGCACAAGATCCATCAGCGCCTCGAACACCGTGTCCGAGGTTTCGGGGTCCAGGTTTCCGGTCGGCTCGTCCGCCAGCAGAAGGCGCGGCTCGTTCGCCAGCGCCCGGCAAAAGGCCACGCGCTGCTGTTCGCCGCCCGACATCGCGGCGGGCCGGTGATCGGCACGTTCCGCCACGCCCACGCGGGCCATCAGGTCCAGCGCGCGGATCTGCGCCTCGGCCCGCGAAACGCCCCGTGCCAGTTGCGGCAGCACGATGTTTTCCACCGCCGAGAACTCGGGCAGCAGGTGATGGAACTGGTAGACAAAGCCGACATCGTTGCGCCGCACGATGGTCCGGCGGCGATCCGACAGACCCACCATCTCGTCCCCGCCGATCCTGACCGATCCGGTGTCGGGTGTGTCCAGCAGCCCCGCGATATGCAGCAACGTGGATTTCCCCGCGCCCGAAGGCGCCACCAGCGCCACCACCTCGCCGCGCGCCACATGCAGATCGACACCGCGCAACACCTCGACCGCGCCGGGCTTGCCCTTGTTGTAGGTCTTGGTCACGCCCTCCAGCGCCAGCACCGGATCACTCATAGCGCAGCGCCTCCACCGGGTTCATCCGCGCCGCGCGCCGCGCCGGAAAGATCGTGACGATGAACGACAGCCCCAGCGACAGCGCCACCGCGCTCAATACATCGGCCAGTTCCAGCTTTGCGGGCAGGTAATAGATGCCCCGGATCGCCGGATCCCAGGCATTGCCCCCCGACAGCCCGTTGATGAAGGCAAAGATCGGGTCGATATAGATCGCGAACAGGCACCCCAGGATCACCCCCATCGCCGTGCCGATCAGCCCGGTGAACGCCCCGCAGATGAAAAACACCCGCAGAACCGATCCTTCGGTCAGGCCCATCGTGCGCAGGATGCCGATATCGCGGCCCTTGTTCTTGACCAGCATGATCAGCCCCGAAACGATGTTCATCGTGGCGATCAGCACCAGGATCGACAGGATCACGAACATCACCCGGTCTTCGATCTCGAGCGCGTTCAGAAATCCGCCCGAGGCGTCCCGCCATGTCCACAACTGCGCGCGCTCTCCCGCGGCGGCCAGCAACGGCAAGGCCATCCGGTCGACCTGGTCGGGGTTCTCGACCATCACTTCCAGCTCGTCGGCCACCCCTTCGCGGTTGAAGAACGCCTGCGCCTCTTCGAACGGCATGTAGATGCGCGTGCGGTCGATATCCCAGCGCCCCGCGGTAAAGATGTAGGTGACCGGGTAGGCATTGACCCGCGGCTTGGTGCCAAAGGGGGTTTTCACGCCGTTGGGGCTGATGATGCGGATCGTGTCGCCGATGCCCACGCCCAGTTCGCGCGCCACGCCCGACCCGATCGCGACGCCCTGCGCGAATTCCGAAACCGACCCCTCGTGCCCGTCGCCCTGCCCGATCCGCGGGATGGCCTGCAGATCGTCGGGGGCGATGCCGAACACCTCGACCCCCGCGTTGCGGTCGCGCGCATTGGCCATCACCTGCCCCTTGATCAGCGGGGCCACGCGCGTGACGCCGGGCACCTCGGCCACGCGGGCCGCCATCTCGGCGTAATCCGGCAGCGTCCGGTCGATCGCGCCGGTCTGCTGGTCGACGGTGCCCAGGCTGTAGACGGTGACATGGGCGTTCGCGCCCAGGATCGTATCGACGAATTCCGCCCGGAACCCGGAACGCACGGCAAGCGTCGCGATCAGGGCGAAAACGGCAAGCGTGATGCCGATCAGGCTGATCCAGGTCATCACGCTGACACCGCCCTCGGCGCGCCTTGCGCGCAGATAGCGCCAGGCGATCATCCATTCAAAGGCGGAAAACGGCGCGGTCTGCGAAAGGCGCTGCTGCGGCACTGGCATCATCCATGTCAAATTCAGCGCGACACTGCGAATTTCACACGGCAGGGTCAAGCCGTGCCGCCCGCACACACGCGGAACTGAGCGGATTTGACCGGCAGGTCAGTGCCCGCGCAACACCATGCAAACCTGCGAAGGATCGCGCACACCCAGCAACACGACCTCGCCCTCGGGCAGGCACAGGCGCAAATCGCCGTCATCGGTGTGATCGTAGGAAACCGAGGGCATCTGCCGGCAGGTGTCGTGATGCATCACGACCACCGTGCCCATCGCCTTGTCGCAATGCGGGATCACCACCCGGCCATTCAGGTTTTCGGATACATGGAGCGCATCCGCAAGCGCCGCGTCGGGCTCATCACAATGGGCAAACAACATCTGCGCACCAGTCCTTTCCAGGGTCTTACCGCACTGATGCGGTCCGACCGAACGCGCAGGCAGACTGCCCCACAACCGCGCCATCCTTTTGCCACAATCTCTCAGAAATGCGCCCCAACGCGCAAGAGCGGCTTGCGAAACAATGCCTTATCCGATTCGCGACAATCACCCGGCAGGCCGCGCGCGCCGCGCGAAAGGCCAGCGCAGAAGGCGCAAGAGCCCCGAAACCAGCCCCGCGCCCAAGCCAAAGCCCACCAGCCCAAAGGCAAGCCCCGCGAAATCCAGCGGCAGCGCGGGCCGAAAGTCGGCCAGCGCCCGGGCGGCGATATCGGGGTCGGTCAGGCGGGTGGCGTGATAGGCGCGCATGAAGGGCCCCGCCCCGCGCAGCGCCGAAAGGTCGGCGGAAAGACGCGCGTGACGCGCGAAAGTGCGTGCCATGTCGGCACGGCGCCGGTCGAGGAACGCGCTGCCGGTCATCTGCGCCAGCGCCGCGTCGCGGCTCAGCCCGGCAGCGGCGGCCGACGCGTCGAAATCCGCCACCACCTGCCCAAGCGCATCGACAGCCCCGCCAAGGCGCTGGCTATATTGTTGGGAATATTCGGGAAACTGCGACAGCCCCGCCGCGCCGGCGATACCGCCCGCAAGGATCAATGCCCGGATCATCTGCCTGCCTCTGACCGATTGTTTTGTGCCAGTCTAGGGCAGGCCCGGGGCGGCTGTCCATCGCCGCCCCGGCCATTTCGGTTCAGATGCCGCGCACCATGTGCGGCGCATAGATCTGCGCCACGCGCTCGACCGCGGCTTCGGGGCTCATTTCCTCGCTCTCGCCAGTGCGGCGGCTGGTCAGCTCGACCACCCCGTTCTTCAGCCCGCGCGGCCCCACGGTGATGCGCCAGGGCAGGCCGATCAGGTCCATCGTCGCAAACTTGCCGCCCGCACGCTCGTCGGTGTCGTCGTAAAGCGGCTCCAGCCCCTTCGCCTCGAGCGCGGCATAAAGGCTTTCGCAGGCGGCGTCGGCCTCGGCATCGCCGGATTTCAGGTTCACGATGCCGACATGGAACGGCGTCACGCCCTCGGGCCAGATGATGCCGCGGTCATCGTGGCTGGCCTCGATGATAGCCCCCACAAGGCGCGACACGCCAATGCCGTGGCTGCCCATATGCACCGGCACCGCCTTGCCGTCGGGGCCCTGCACAGTCGCGCCCATCGGCTCGGAATACTTTGTCCCGAAATAGAAGATCTGCCCTACTTCGATCCCGCGCGCCACGCGGCGGCGCCCTTCGGGGATCTGGTTGAACACCGCTTCGTCATGGGTTTCGTCGGTGCGCGCGTAGCGGCTGGTGAACTCTTCCAGCACCGCCTGGCACTGCTCGCGCGAGTCATAGTCGATCTCGCGGTCGCCGAATTTCAGCTCGGTGATCTGGCTGTCATAGAACACCTCGCTCTCGCCGGTGTCGGCCAGGACCAGGAATTCGTGGGTGTCGTCGCCGCCGATCGGGCCGCTGTCGGCGCGCATCGGAATTGCCTGCAAACCCATGCGCTCGTAGGTGCGCAGATAGCTGACCAGATGGCGGTTATAGGCGTGCAGCGCGTCCTCTTTCGTCAGGTCGAAATTGTAGCCGTCCTTCATCAGGAACTCGCGGCCCCGCATCACGCCGAAACGCGGGCGGATCTCGTCGCGGAATTTCCACTGGATGTGATAGAGCGTCAGCGGCAGGTCGCGATAGGACGACACATGGCTGCGGAAGATATCGGTGATCAGCTCTTCGTTGGTCGGACCATAGAGCATGTCGCGGCCATGCCGGTCGGTGACGCGCAGCATTTCCTGGCCGTAATCGTCGTAGCGCCCGCTTTCGCGCCACAGATCGGCCGATTGCAGCGTCGGCATCAGCATCGGGATATGGCCCGCGCGCACCTGTTCCTCGTGGACGATGTTCTCGATCTTGCGCAGAACCTTGAAGCCCAGCGGCAGCCAGGAATAGATTCCGGCGCTGGCCTGCTTGATCATGCCGGCGCGCAGCATGTAGCGGTGGCTGACGATCTGCGCCTCGGCGGGCGTCTCTTTCAGAACGGGCAGGAAATAGCGGCTCAGGCGCATGGATATCCTCGTACAGTCAGGGTGGGTTGTTCCTAGCCGAGCGTTTGGGGCCACACAAGGGGCCGTTGGTGGACAGATCACCCCGCGCACGGGCCCGACCGGCGGCATGCGGCCCTGGTTCCGCGCGGCAGGCCGCATCCAGCCTTCCCCCTTGAATATCCGCCCCGTGCGGGTGACATAGGATGGAAAGGTTTTCGGAGACGCGTAAATGGCACTCCCGGTCAGGGATCAGGTAAAGTACTGGGGCATCGCCGCGGCGGTGTTCGTGCTGGTGCTGTGGTTCCTGGGCGATGTGATCCTGCCTTTCGTGCTGGGCGGCGCGGTGGCCTATTTCCTCGATCCCGTCGCCGACCGGCTGGAACGCATGGGCGCAAGCCGCGCGGTCGCCACGGCGACGATCACGCTGGTGGCGATCCTGGTCTTCATCCTGCTGGCGCTGCTGGTGATCCCGACGCTTGTCAACCAGACGGTCAACCTGTTCGACACCGCCCCGCAACTGTTTCGCGACCTGCTGGAATTCATCAACACGCGCTTTCCCGGCATGCTCGACGACGGCTCGGTGCTGCGCCAGTCGCTTGCCTCGCTGGGCGAAACGATCCGCGACCGCGGCGGGCAACTGCTGGAATCGCTGCTGAACTCGGCCGCGTCGGTGATCAACGTGATCATGCTGTTCGTGATCGTGCCGGTTGTGGCCTTCTACCTGCTCTATGACTGGGACAACATGGTCGCCCGCATCGACGACCTGCTGCCGCGCGACCACGCCCCGGTGATCCGCCGCCTGGCTGGCGAGATCGACAACGTGATCGCCAGCTTCATTCGCGGCATGGGCACCGTCTGCCTGATCCTCGGCACCTATTACGCGGTGGCGCTGATGCTGGTGGGGCTGCAATTCGGCCTGGTCGTGGGCTTTGTCGCCGGGCTCATTACCTTCATCCCCTATGTCGGCGCGCTGGTCGGCGGGGCGCTGGCCATCGGCCTGGGGCTGTTCCAGTTCTGGGGCGACTGGGTGTCGCTGGGGCTGATCGCGGGCATCTTCGTGCTGGGCCAGGTGATCGAGGGCAACATCCTCACGCCCAAGCTGGTGGGCGGCTCGGTCGGGCTGCACCCGGTCTGGCTGATCTTCGCGCTTTCGGTCTTCGGCACGCTGTTCGGCTTTGTCGGCATGCTGGTGGCGGTGCCGGTCGCGGCGTCGCTGGGCGTGATCGCACGGTTCCTGATCGACAACTACAAGGACAGCCGGCTTTATCGCGGCCTGTCGGAAAAGACGCGCGACTGATGGCACAGCAGCTCGGTTTCGACCTTCCGGTGCGCACCGCACTGGGACGCGAGGATTTCTTCGTCTCGCCCGCCAACGCCCTGGCCGTGGCGATGATCGAAGGCTGGCAGACCTGGCCCTCGCGCAAGCTGCTGCTGATCGGGCCCGCCGGCGCGGGCAAGACCCACCTGGCCCATGTCTGGGCGGCGGAAAGCGGCGCGCGCATCGTCGCCGCGACCGGGCTGGCGGATGCCGACATCCCCGCCCTGTCGCAATCCCCCGTCGCGGTCGAGGATGCCGACCGCATCGCCGGCGACCCCGCCGCCGAAGAGGCGCTGTTCCACCTCCACAACCTCGTGCTGGCCGAAGGGCACAGCCTGTTGCTGACCGCGTCGGCCCCGCCGCAACATTGGGGCCTGACGCTGCCCGACCTGCAAAGCCGCATGCAGGGCACGCAGGCCGCCACGCTCAGCCCGCCGGACGACCAACTTCTGGGCGCGGTGCTGCTCAAGCTGTTTTCCGACCGGCAGATCAATCCCACGCCCGACGCGCTGAACCACCTGATCAAGCACATAACGCGTGACTTCGCCACCGCCCGTGCCGTGGTGGCGGAAATGGACCGCACCGCGCTGGCCGACAGACGCCGCATCAGCATGGCGCTGGCCCGCGATGTTCTGGCACGGATCGACGCGGGATAGCTGGACAAATCCCGCGCATGCGCGCACCCTGTCGGGCGCATCTGCACCGTCACACCCCCGTCACAGAAAGGGCCGATACCGTCCCCATGACCGCCGCCGATTTCCTGCACGCCCCCTTTTCGCCCGCCGTCGCCATGCCAGACCTGGACCAGCACGGGCCGGGCCGGTTCTACAACCGCGAACTCAGCTGGCTGGGCTTCAACTGGCGTGTTCTGGAAGAGGCCGAAAACCCCCGCGTCCCCCTGCTGGAACGGGTGCGGTTCCTGTCGATCTCGGCCACGAACCTCGATGAATTCTATACCGTGCGCGTGGCAGGCCTGCGCGAACTGGCCCATGCCGGCAACACCACCCCCGCCGCCGACGGCCTCAGCCCGGCAGAGCAGCTTGTCCTGATCAACGAGGACGCGCGCAACCTGATGGAATCGCAGCAGCGCATCTTCAACGAGCTGCGCCAGGAAATGGCGGCCGAAAACATCGTTCTGCTGGAACCGGGCGACCTGACCAAGGCCGACCGCGCCTATCTGTCCGATCATTTCCTGTCGAACGTCTTTCCGGTTCTGTCGCCACTGGCGATCGACCCCGCACACCCGTTCCCCTTCATTCCCAACACAGGATTCAGCCTTGCGCTGCAACTCCAGCGCAAAAGCGACAAGCGCGCGCTGCAGGCGCTGTTGCCGATCCCGCACCAGATCGACCGCTTCGTGGCGCTGCCCTCGGATGAGGGCGCCCACCGCTTCCTGCCGCTCGAAGAGGTGCTGCTGCTGCATCTCGACAGCCTCTTTCCGGGCTACACCCTCAAGGGGCATTGCACCTTCCGCGTGCTGCGCGACAGCGATCTCGAAGTCGAGGAAGAGGCCGAAGACCTCGTGCGCGAATTCGAGGTCGCGCTGAAACGCCGCCGCCGCGGCGAGGTGGTGCGCATGAAAATCTCCGCCGGCGCCCCCGAGGCGCTGACCGCCGTCATCATGGAAGAACTGCATGTCGAACCCGACGAGGTGGTCGAGGTGCATGGCATGATCGGTATCGCCGACGTCAAGGAACTGGTGCTGGATGCCCGGCCCGATCTGCTCTGGCCGCCCTTCACGCCGCGCGTGCCCGAACGCGTGCAGGATTTCGACGGCGACATGTTCGCCGCCATCCGGCAAAAGGACATGTTGCTGCACCACCCCTACGAAACCTTCGACATGGTGGTGCGGTTCCTGCAGCAGGCCGCGCGCGACCCGGACGTAGTGGCGATCAAGCAGACGCTCTACCGCACGTCGCGCAACTCGCCCATCGTCGAGGCCCTGTGCGAGGCCGCGGAGGACGGCAAATCCGTCACCGCGCTGGTCGAGCTCAAGGCCCGCTTCGACGAGGCCGCCAACATCCGCCAGTCCCGCCGGCTGGAACGCGCGGGCGCGCATGTGGTTTACGGCTTCGTCGACTGGAAGACGCATGCCAAGATTTCCACCGTGGTCCGGCGCGAGGGCGACAAGCTGGTCACCTATACCCATTACGGCACCGGCAACTACCACCCGATCACCGCCAAGATCTACACCGACCTGTCGTTCTTTACCTGCGACCCGGCGCTGGGGCGCGACGCCACCAAGGTGTTCAACTACCTGTCGGGCTATGCCATGCCCGAGGGCCTGGAAAACCTGTCGATCAGCCCCCACAGCCTCAAGCCCAAGATGCTGGAAATGATCGCCGCCGAGGCCGAGCACGCCCGCGCCGGCAAGCCCGCGCAGATCTGGATCAAGATGAACTCCTTGATCGAACCCGACATGATCGACGCGCTCTACGAGGCCAGCCGCGCCGGGGTCAAGATCGACTGCGTCATTCGCGGCATCTGCGGGCTGCGCCCCGGCATCAAGGGCATGTCGGAAAACATCCGCGTCAAATCCATCATCGGGCGGTTCCTCGAACATTCCCGCATCATCTGTTTCGGCAACGGCCACGGGCTGCCCAGCAAACAGGCGCGCGTCTTCATCTCGTCCGCCGACTGGATGGGCCGCAACCTCAACCGCCGGGTCGAAACCCTCGTCGATATCGAGAACCCCACCGTCAAGGCCCAGATCGTCAGCCAGATCATGGCGGCGAACCTCGCCGACGTGGCGCAAAGCTGGACGATGTCGCCGGATGGCAAATTCCACCGCGCCGAGGTGCCCGAGGGCCAGTTCGCCTTCAACGCACACCGGTTCTTCATGGAAAACCCGTCGCTCTCGGGCCGCGGGTCGGCAGGCGCAAAAGACGTTCCAAAACTGACACATACCGAGGATTGACCCCCGCACTCGCGGCGCCCTTCCCCGCGGTTTTCCGCCGATCCGGTGGAATTTGATCAAATTTGCTGAATATTTCCCTGTTCGACCAAACTGAACAAGGAGGTCAAATTATGTTGGGTTGGGCCATTACGTTTCTGGTCATTGCGCTGATTGCCGGCGTGCTGGGTTTCGGCGGTATCGCTGCCGCGTCCGCCGGGATCGCAAAGATCATTTTCTACGTTTTCATCATTCTCTTCGTGATCGCGATGATCGCGCGCGCCGTGCGCGGCAAGCCTCCGGTCTGACCGGCAGGCTTTCCATCCCGAACCAAGGCAAACGGAGGACAGACACATGTCGAAACAACAGGAACTCGAAGACCAGCTTGCCCTAGCCCGCAAGGATATCGAAGCGCTGGCGAAACTGGCCGGAGATCGCGCGCGCGAGATCGGGCATGACCGCGTCGCGCAGGCCCAGACGGGTTTGGAAAACCTGTCCGAGGAGGCCCGCGCCGCCTATGACAGCGCGGTCCAGCAGGGCCAGCGCGCCCGCGCCGCGACCGAAGACCAGATCCGCGCGCATCCCCTGGCGGCCACCGGCATGGCCTTTGCCGCCGGATTCGTCCTGGCCGGTCTGCTGGGCCGCAAGTGATGTCGCTGATCGACCTAGCCGGCCAGGCCCTGCGCCTTGCCGAACGCCAGGCCGAAGCCAAGGCCCGCCGCGCCGCCCTGCAGATCGCAGGCGGCGCGGTGGCCGCGGTTTTCTTCGCGGCCGCCCTGGGCTTTGCGGGCTTCGGCGTCTTCCTCATGCTGGCGGCCGAGCTTGGCCCTGTCACGGCAAGTTTTCTGACCGCGCTGCTGGCGCTGGTCCTGGCGATCCTCGCCATGCTGATCGCACGGCAGATGGCCGACGCCCGACGCCGCGATACGCCGCAGATCCCCCCCGAACTTCACCAACAGCTTGAATGCCTCAGCCGCGAGGCGGGCGAGGAAATCGGCAAGGCCGCCCCCTATGTGGTCCTGGCCGGATTCGCCGCCGGGTTCCTGTCCGGGCGAAAGTGACGGTGTCCACGCCCCAGTCGCATGAACTGGCCCTGATCCGGGGCCTGCTGATCGGGGTGTTCCTGATCCTGCTGTTCGGTGCGGTGCTGATCGCGCGCGACGTGCTGTTCCCGATCCTGTTCGGGTTGTTCCTTGCGCTGACGCTCCGGCCGGTCGTGCGGGCGCTGTGCCGCGTCGGCTGCCCCGCGCCGATCGCGTCCTTCCTTGTCATCGCCACGCTGGCCGTGGCGATCGCCGGGTTTTTCTATTCCCTGTCCGGCGTCCTGTCCGACTGGGTCGCAGACATCCCGCGCATGATGACGGAACTGCGCTGGAAACTGGCCTCCCTGTTTTCGTCGGTGCAGGAAATGCAGGACGCCACGAAAGAGGTCGAACAGATCGCCGAAGGCACCAACGCCGCACCCGCCGTGCGTGCCGACGGGCCCGGTTTCCTGTCGACGCTGCTGGGGCAGACCGCGAATTTCGGGTCGGCGATCGCGATTGGCACGATCCTTGCGATGCTGATCCTCGGCTCGGGCGACCTGGTGCTATTAAAGATCCTCAACGCCTTCCCGCGCGACCGCGACCATGTGCGCAAGGTGATCTTCGACATCGAGGCCCGGATTTCGCGCTACCTTCTGTCGATCACGCTGATCAACATGGGCCTTGGCGCCGCGCTGGCGGCCTATCTTTGGCTGCTGGGCTTTCCCAATCCGGTGCTTTGGGGTGCGGCAGCCTTTGTTCTGAACTACCTGCCCTACCTGGGCGGGATCATCGGTGTGCTTCTGCTGGGGGTCCACGCGCTGACCCACTATCCCGATGTCGCCGCCGGTCTTGTTCCGCCGCTCGGCTACGCGGTGCTGACCACGCTCGAAGGGCAGATCGTCACCCCATGGCTGCTTGGCCGGCGGCTGGAGTTGAACACGATCGCGGTATTCCTGACCGTGCTGGTCTGGGGCTGGCTCTGGGGGATACCGGGAATGCTGCTGGCGGTCCCTTTCCTTGTCCTGTTCAAGGTGATCTGTGACAACGTATCGGCCCTGCGCCTGCTTGGCAGCTTCCTGTCGGCCGAACGCGCGCCAGGGTCCGGCAAGGCGGCCCATGCCGCACCCCCGGGTGATTGACCCCCGCCGCCACCCCGGCCATAACGGGTCAAAACGGCACGGAGCCACACGATGACCGACATGACCGGCACGGGCCCGCAGGATTGGGGGCCGTTCGGCAGGCCGCTTTTCAACGACCCCAAGGCACGGGCGCTGTCCCGCGTGGGGGTGGTGGATGTGGGCTCGAACTCGGTGCGCCTTGTGGTGTTCGACGGCGCCGCGCGCAGCCCTGCCTATTTCTACAACGAAAAGATAATGTGCGCCCTGGGCGAAGGGCTGGGCAAGACCGGGCAATTGTCCCCGACCGGGCGGAGTCGCGCCTTGTCGGCGCTGCGCCGGTTCCAGCACCTTGCCGAAGGCATGGGAATCGCCCCGCTGACCGCCGTCGCCACGGCCGCCGTCCGCGACGCCGAGGACGGCCCGGATTTCTGCGCCGAGGTGCAGCGCGAAACCGGATTGAAAATCCACGTCATCGACGGGCGCGAAGAGGCACGGCTTTCGGCGCAGGGTGTGCTTCTGGGTTGGCCCGGATCATACGGGCTTGTCTGCGACATCGGCGGCTCGTCGATGGAACTGGCCGAAATCAACGGCGGCCATGTCGGCAGGCGCGAAACCTCGTCGCTCGGTCCGCTGAAACTGGCCACGATCAAGGGCGGCAAAAAGGCCCGCCGCGCCTATATCCGCGAAACGCTGGCCGATCTCGCCGAAAAGATGGGCCCGCAAAAGAACCGCCTGTTTCTGGTCGGTGGGTCGTGGCGCGCCATCGCCCGGATCGACATGGAGCGGCGCGGCTATCCGCTGCACGTTCTGCACGAATACCGCATGAGCCGCAAATCCGTCCTTGAAACGGTGAAATACATCGCATCCCAGGATGCCGAAGAGTTGCGCAACCGCTCGGGCGTGTCGTCCAGCCGCATGGCGTTGGTGCCGCTGGCGGCCGAAGTGCTCAAGGAGGTGGTCAAGACCTTCAAGCCGCGCGACATCGCCATCAGCAGCTATGGTATCCGCGAAGGCATGTTGTATCAGCAGATGCCGCAGGAACTGCGCGACCGCGACCCGCTGATCGAGGCCTGCCGTTTTGCCGAGGCCAAGGATGCCCGCCTGCCCGGCTTTGGCCGGCAGCTCTATCATTTTGTGCTGCCGCTGTTCTCCAGCGCCTCGGCTGAACGCAAGCGCCTGATCCGGGCTGCCTGCCTGCTGCATGACGTCAGTTGGCGTGCGCATCCCGACTACCGCGCCGAGGTGTGTTTCGACAACGCCACGCGCGCCAATCTGGGTGGGTTGAAACATGCCGAACGCGTGTTCCTGGGCCTGGCCCTGATGCACCGCTATACCAACAAGCGCGACGGCACCCGGTTCGAGGAAATGTACAGCCTGATCCCCGAAAAAGAGGTCCACCTGGCCGAGGTTCTGGGTAAGGCGATGCGTTTTGGCGCGATGCTGTGGTTGCAAGGCGCGCCGATGGGCGAAATGCGCTGGTTCCCCAAGAAGAAGGAACTGGAACTCTGGCTCAGCCCCGAGGCCGAACCGCTCTTCGGCGAGGTGGCCGAAGCGCGGTTTCTTTCGCTGGCCGATACGTTGGGCGCGACAAGCCGGGTCAAGCTGCGCCGCCGGTCCCCGACAGCGAAACCTTAACGACCGCGCGGTTTAGGGCGCAAACCGCGCGCCCTTGCCCGGACCGGGCGGAGAGAACGCTGAAATTAACCCTTCCTTAACCAAAGGGATGTGTCCGGCGGGCCCACGCCGCGCGGTTTCGGCGCCGGGCCGCGCGGTTTCCGTTCATCTTATGTCAGGAACTGCGCGATTTTGCGGGGATATCGCGCGGTTAACGGCCGTCCGGGCCTAAAGCTCGATCTCGTCCTGCCCGTCCTGGGGCGGCGGCATCGGCACTTTACGGCGCAGGATGATGTCGCCATTGGGCAGCATCTCGGGCGCATGATAATTCGAAAGATCGTCAACCTGCCCCAGTAACTCGTTCAATGCAGGCCCCATTTCCTGCACGAATTGCCGCATCGCAGGCTCCATGTCCTCGACCAGCCGCTGAAGCTCTTTCAAGGCAGGCTCGGCCTCTTCCATCATCCCGCGAAGGAACAGGCGCGCCCCTTCTTCCATCAGGGAAAACCCATCCTTTTCAGTATCTTGCGCGACGGCAGAAACCGGAAGGGTGGCAAGGGCAAAGGCAAGGACGATGCGTTTCATGCGACCAATATAAGCGATCCGCGCGAAGATTTTGAGTCACAGACCGATATCGAGCGTCACCGGAAAGTGGTCGGAGGCGGTAATCAGCGCATCGCGCAATTCCAGCGTCGACCAGCACACGGGATCGTCGAAGGGATGCCAGATGCGCCAACGCGGTTCCAACGCAAGCAGGTCGCCCGAGATCATGATGTAATCAAGAAGGGCCTGCAAATACCTGTGTTCACTCGACAAATAGAACCTGGCCGACGTCGGCATCGCCCCGATCCGCTGCTGCAATGCGCGCCTTGCATGAGGATCATAAAGCCCTTGCTGCCCATCGGCGCCCATCACGATCTCGACCGACGAACGGCCGAAAAGATGCTCGTACTCGTCCAATCCGGGACCGTCGTTCAAATCCCCCAGCAAGATCAGGGGTTCGCCCTTTTGCAGATGCTCTTCGACCCGCCCGCGCAGCCAGATCGCCTGCGCCAGTTGCTTGCGGCGGTTGGCGATGGCCATGCGCATCACCTCGTCATGATTCTGCGCCCCGTGCGGCGCCTTCGATTTCAGATGCGCACCGATCATCCGCAGCTTGCGCCCCGACACGGTTTCGATTGCCAACTCCAACGGGGGCTTGGAAAATTTCACCAGGTCTTCGGTGGCGTCGATATCGAGATCGATACGGAACACACCGTCAAAACGCGGGCTGCCCGCATCGCCCTTCTTGCCGGTCGGATCACCGATTGGATCGTGCCGCGCGCTCAGCGTGTCGGGGTCGTATAGCAGCGCGATTTCCTGCTGGGTGTCGTTCGGAAACCCCACCACGGCCTTGCGCGCGCGCAGACCGAAATAGTTGGCGAAATTTTCCAGCGCGGGCACTGTGGTGCGGCGGCCGTTATGGTCGGGCGCTTCGATGACCATGATGGCATCGGCGTTCAACGCTGTGAACACGATCCCGAGCGAGGCCAGCTGATCGGTGCGCCGCACATCGTGCCGCCCCGACCACCCGCGATCGTCCAGCAGATTGCCCTGATCATCGAACAGATTGTTGAACCACTCGATGTTATAAGTGGCGATGCGCATCAGGCAGCCTTGCCCTTGCTGATCTCTTCCCACGCGCGGTTGATGTCGTTCATCCGGCGTTCGGCCATCTTGACCGCCTCTTCCGGCAGGCCGCGCGCGGTCAGCGCGTCGGGGTGGTTTTCGCGCACCAGCTTTTTCCAGGCGCTGCGGATGTCATCCATCGTCATCTCGGGCGTCACGCCCAGCACGCTGTAGGGATCGGGCGCGGCATCGGGGACGAAGCGTGCGCGCAGACTGCGAAACTCGCGGTCGGGCAGACCGAAGATGTCGGCCACCCGTTCCAGGAACGCATCCTCTGCCGGGTGATAGGTGCCGTCCGCCATCGCGATGTGAAACAACCCTTCCATCAGGTCGCATAGCGGGCCTTCGGTGCGGTCGAACATCGCCTTGATCTTGCGGGCATAATCCTCGAACCCGGCCACGTCCTGCCGGGCAAGGTTGAACACGCGGGCGGCCTGGGCTTCGTCCTCGGCTGCGATCTGGAACACCTCGCGGAAGGCGGTGACCTCGTCGCGCGTGACCAGCCCGTCGGCTTTGGCCATCTTGGCGCCCAGCGCAATCACCGCGATGGTGAACGCGACCGAGCGTTCCGGCGGCGTGCGCAGCCGGTCGAACACAGCGGAGAGCGGTTCGCCACTGGCAAGCGCGGAAAGCGCATCGGATATGCGGGTCCAAATCGACATGGCGCGCACCCTACCCTGTGCTTGCGGCTGTGTCAGGACGGTCTCAGAGAATTTTTTGCATCAGAACAAGGTCCATCCACCGCCCGAACTTGAACCCGACTTCGGGCAGGCGGGCAACCTCGGCAAAGCCGATGCGCGCATGAAAGGCGACACCGGACGGGTTTTCGGCGCTGACGCCCGCCCACATGCTGTGCGCGCCCCGCGCCGCGGCATGGTCGCAGAGCGCCGACATAAGGGCCCGCCCCGCACCCTGCCCCCAGGCATCGTGCGACAGAGCGATGGAATGTTCCATCGTGCGGGCGTATCCGGGGCCGTTGCGGAACTGGAAATACGTGGCGAAGCCCTTTATCCGACCGTCCGCATCCGCCACGAAATACGCCCCGTCCCGCGATGCGATTTCGTCCCTGACCTGATCTTCGGATTTCTCGGTGGAGGTGAAGGTGATCGATGTTTCGCGGATGACGTGGTTCACGATGGGCAGGATGCCGGCCGCATCTTCAGGCCGCGCCGGGCGAATGATCATCTGAGAACCCTTTCACCCCGGGGCGTTTCGATCACCGCCTCGAGCGCCGGCTGATCGCTGACACCGCAGGATACGCGCGGGTCGTCAAGCACGGGCGCCAGCAGCGCCTGCAGTTCATCCGCGCGCGGATGCAGGATGCGCAGGCTGGCAAGCCGCAGGCCGGAATTGGGCAGCCTGTCCATCGGGTGCAGCTTGCCCTGCCACTGGATCAGCGCAGGGTGACAGTTGTCGAAGGGCAAGCGCCCGTCCGCAGGCACCCCCATGCGCCAGCGGAGATCGCCGCGCACCACGTCCAGCGGTGCGCCGGCCGCCAGCACATCCAGCGCGGCGTCCAGATCGGGCACGCGGCAGATCCAGTTGGTCAGCCGGGGCGGCCCTGCGAAACTATCAAGGTCGAACCAGCGTGGAAAAGCGGGCGGCGCGGCGTCCGGGTCGATGGCGATCAGTTCGAAGTAAATGCCGTCTTCCAGCCCGAGCAGCATGTTATGCGTGCCCATAACCGCGTGCTGGCCACCGGGCAGCAGGGGCGTTCCCAGCAGATCCTCGACGAAAGCGCGGCCCTCCTCGAGGGTTTCGGCGGCTACCGCGATGTGATCGAGTGTCAGCATGTCCGCCCCCTGGGATCTGCGCTGGCCGTCAGGCGTTTTCTTCGGTCGTCTCGTCCACGGTGGGCGGATCATCGTAGATCGACCAGCCGTATTCGCCCTCGGACGCGGGCAGGTTTTCGGCCCGCAGATGGCCCTGGATGAACGTCTTGGCGATGAAGTTGGCACTGATCGGCGCGGTCAGGAAGAGGAAAAGCGTGATCAGCAGTTCGTGGAAGCTGAACGTGCCCTTGACCAGCAGGAAATAGAGCATCGAGGCGACCAGCACGCCACCGACACCCACCGTCGTCGCCTTGGTCGGTGCGTGCAGACGCTGCATCGTATCCTTGAGCTTGACCATGCCAAGAGAGCCGACCAGCCCGAACACTCCGGCCACCACCAGGAAGAACGAGATCAGGATTTCTGTCACTAGCTCCATCTGCGCCCCCTATTCGATGATGTCGCCGCGCAGGACGAAGCGGCAATAGGCAACTGTCGACACGAACCCGACCATCGCGATCAGCATCGACGCCTCGTAATACACGGCCGTTCCGCGCCAGATGCCGTAAAGGATCAGCAGCGCGATGATGTTGATGACCATCGTGTCCAGCGCAAGGATGCGGTCGGCGGTGTCCGGGCCCGTCGCGATGCGCCACAGGTTGAACAGCAGCCCGATCCCGAAACAGCCAAAGGCGAACAGCAAGGCGTAGGTGATCATTGGAAAATCTCCTTCAGTCGCCACTCGTAGCGTTTCTTGATGTCGTCGCGCACCCCTTCCGGGTCGTCGGTGTGCAGGCAATGCACGAGGATCGCGCTGCTGTCTGCGGACAACATCGCCGAAACCGTTCCGGGCGTCATGGTGATGGTGCCCGCCAGCACGGTGATTGCCTCGGGCGAGGTCAGATCCAGCGGCACCGTCACCCATTGCGAACGGATGTTCTGGTTGCGCCGGAACAGGATGATCGCCGCGACCTGAAAGTTGGCAACGATGATGTCCCACAGAACGATGAAGACATACTCGATCACGCGCAGCGGGCGCTTGATGATCGGACGGCCCGGCCAGTAGGGCGCGGTCAGGAACGGGATCGCGATACCCAGAAGGACCGCCAGGACAAAGTTGCCCGGTGTCACCTTGTTGACCAGCGCCAGCCACACGACAACGAGCGTCAGGCTGAGAAGCGGATGGGGGAAGATGCGTTTCAACATGGGATCAGCCCTCTGCGTCCTGGCCCAGCACGGCCTCGACATAGCCGCTGCTGTCGAACAATTGCCCCGAAGCCGCGTTCAGATACGCACTGACCGGCCCGGCAAACGCCGCGAGCCCGGCAAGCAGCGCCAGGGCGGCGAAAGTGGGCACCACTTGCAGCACACCGGCGGCTTGCGGGGCCTCGGGGTCGACCGCGTCGGCGGCCGGGTCGATTTCGACCGGCTCCATGGCGGTGGATTTCCAGAACAGGATACTGCCGGCGCGGGCGAAGCCGACGATGGTCAGCAAAGACCCCACAAGGATCGCGACGAAGGCAATCGTCATCTCGGGCGTCGTCCGCATCGCGTCGAGGATCAGCAATTTGCCCAGGAACCCGCTGAGCGGCGGCATCCCCGCCATCCCGATCGCCCCGGCAAAGAACAGCGCCGCGAACAGCCCGTTCTGCACGGTGGGCATCTGCGCCTTGAGCAAGTCGCCGGTTTCACGCCGCGACACCACGAGATCGGCCAGCAGGAACAGCGCGGCCGCCGAGAAGGTGGAGTGCACAAGGTAATAGAGCGCGGCACTCGTCGCTTCGGGGGTGAAGGCCGCAACGGCGATCATCATCGTCCCCATCGAGCCGACGACCGAGAAGGACAGCAGCGGCATAAGGCGCCGCGCCCCCAACACGCCGATGGCGCCGATGGCCAGCGTTACGATCGCCGCGGGCATCAGCCACGTCCCCGGCAACCCTGCAAGAACCGGCACGTCCGGCCCGAACACCACGCTATGGACGCGGATGATGGCGTAGGCGCCGACCTTGGTCATGATGGCGAACAGCGCCGCCACCGGGGCGGGCGCGTTCGAATAGGTGCCGGGCAGCCAGAACTGCACCGGGAAAAGCGCCGCTTTGACCGCGAAGACGATCATCAGCATGATCGCGGCCGAGCGCACCAGTGCCGCGTCCTCGACCGGCAGGGCGCGTACCTTTTCGGCAAGATCCGCGATGTTCAACGTGCCCGTCGCGGCATAAAGCGTACCGAGCGCGAACAGGAACAGCGTCGACCCCGCCAGGTTCATGACCACGTATTGCAGACCCGCCTGCAGGCGCACGCGGCCGCCGCCGTGGATCATCAACCCGTAGGATGCGATCAGCAGAACCTCGAAGAAAACGAAGAGGTTGAAGGCATCCCCCGTCAGGAACGCGCCGCAAATGCCCATCAGCTGGAACTGGAACAGCGCGTGAAAATGCCGCCCGCGCGCGTCCCAGCCCGTAGCGACGGCATGCACCAGCACGATCAGCGCAAGCATCGATGTCAGCAAAAGCATGACCGCCGACAGCCGATCCAGCACCAGCACGATACCAAAGGGCGCGGGCCAGTTGCCAAGCTCGTAGGATACGGTTTCGCCACCCGCGGCGGCGACCGTCAGCCCGATGCAGATCGCGGCCAGCGCGATGGTGCCCGCAAAGGACGCCGCGCGCGCCAGCCCGATATCGTGGCGCATGACAAAGGCGATGATCGGCGCAAGGACCGCCGGAAGAACGACCGGGGCGATAATCCAGTGACTCATGCGCCGCGCTCCTCGCCCATGGCCTCGGCCTCGGGTTCATCGGTCATGTCGATCTTGTCGTGGTCTGCCTCGAGAAACGCGCCCAGCGCGATCATCACCAGCACCGCCGTCATCCCGAACGAGATCACGATGGCCGTCAGCACCAGCGCCTGTGGCAGCGGATCGGTATTGACCGCGTCGCCGTACTTGTTCAGCACGGGCGGCGCGTTGACCAGCAACCGCCCCGTGGAGAACAGAAAGATGTTCACCGCATAGGACAGCAGCGCCAATCCCAGGATCACGGGAAACGCCCTTAGCCGCAGGATCAGGTACACTCCGCCCGCGGTCAGCACGCCGACCGAGCTTGCCACCAAAAGCTCCATGTCACCCCTCCTCCGGCTTTTTCAGCTCTGGTTTCAGTGACGGATCGTAATCCATCGGCTCGATATTCACGGTTTCGCCCGCGTAGCGCGCGATGCGCGACAGGCTGTAGAGCATCAGCATCACGGCCCCGAGAACGGTCAGGAACACGCCCAGATCGAACATGAAGGCCGACCCGAGCCCGAATTTTTCGATCCAGGGCAGCTTGATGTAGCCATAGATGCTGGTCAGGAACGGTGCGCCGCCCAGCCAGGCCGCAGCCCCGGTGATGCCGGCCACCAGCACGCCCCAGCCGATCATCGAATGATATTCGAACCGCTGGCGCGTCTGCGTCCAGCCAAAGCCCGAGGCCATGTACTGCATCAGCAGCGCGATCGAGATCACGAGGCCCGCAACGAACCCGCCGCCCGGCTGGTTGTGCCCGCGCAGGAAGATGTAGACGCCGACCATCACCGCGATGGGCAGCATCGCGCGCGTGGCCACAACCATCATCAGCGGGTGGCGGTCGCGCGACCGGTCCTGGCTGTAATCGGTGTTGCGCAGACGGCGCGAGGCCGGACCGTTCAGCAGCGCCTCCATCAGCGCAAAGATTGTCAGGCCGGCAATGCCAAGCACGATGATCTCGCCAAACGTATCGTAGCCCCGGAAGTCCACCAGGATCACGTTGACGACGTTCGTGCCGCCGCCGCCTTCGTAGGAATTGGCCAGGTGGTATTCCGAGATCGTGTCGAAATCGCGCATCAGGAACGCCATGGACAGCGCCGCAACGCCAACCCCCGCCGCAATCGCGATGGCCCCGTCACGCAGGCGCAGGCCCGCGCTGCTTTCGGACGGAGTTGTCTTGGGCAGGAAATGCAGCGCCAGAAGCAGCAGCATGATCGTCACGGTCTCGACCGAGATCTGCGTCAGCGCAAGGTCGGGCGCAGACAGGTAGACGAACCCGCCCGAGATCATCAGCCCGATGATCCCGATCAGCACCAGCGCCCGGAACCGGTTGCGGTGATTGAAGACGACCAGCACCGTGGCCGCCATCAGCAGCACCCAGCCGATCGCCGCGACCGGCGCCACGGGAAGGAATTCGCGCGTCGACGGACTGAGCGTGCCGCCCGAGAACGCGACCCAGGTCATCGCCACCGTGGCCGCCACGAAAATCGCGAGGTAGCGGCTGATCGCGCCGTTGTGCAGCCCTTCGGTCACACGGGTCGAAAGGCCCACGGCGGCCGCCATCAGCGCGTCGAAAATGGCCTTGGCCTCGGGGCGCGGGGCGGCGTTCCAGACGCGCTCCAGCGGGCGGTGCAGGCCCAGAAGGATCGCGCCACCGACAACCGCGATGATCGACATGATCAGCGCCGGCGTCACGCCGTGCCAGATCTTGAGATAGAAACTCAGCTCGGTCCCGGTGACCGCGTTCGCGGCCATCTTGACCACCGGCGTGGCCAGCGCGGGCATCACGCCGATCAGCACCACCAGCACGCACAGCAGCGCGGGCGCGGCATACATGCCAAACGGCGGATCATGCGGCTTGGCCGGGTAGTCGTCGCGCGCGGGACCGGCAAAGACGTGGAAAATGAAGCGCAGCGAATAGGCCACCGACAACAGCGCGCCCAGCGTCGCCAGCGCGGGCACGACCCAGTGATTGTCGTACCAGGCGGTGTGCGCGGCCTCTTCCAGCATCAGCTCCTTGGACAGGAAGCCGTTGAACAGCGGAATCCCCGCCATCGACAGCGCCGCCACGGTGCCGATGAGCGCGGTGATCGGCATGAACTTGGCCAGCCCGCCCAGGCGCTTGATGTCGCGCGTGTGGGTTTCGTGATCGACAATCCCCGCCGTCATGAACAGCGCCGCCTTGAAGGTCAGGTGGTTGATGATGTGGAACACCGCAGCGATCGCCGCCTTTTCGGTGCCAAAGCCCAGCAGCATCGTCAGCAGGCCCAGGTGGCTGACCGTGGAAAACGCGAGCAGCGCCTTGAGATCGTCCTTGAACAGCGCGATCAGCGCGCCCAGCACCATCGTCACAAGCCCGGTGATCGACACGATGTAGAACCACGCGTCGGTGCCCGCCAGAACCGGCCACATCCGGGCCATCAGGAAAACGCCCGCCTTCACCATCGTGGCCGAGTGCAGGTAGGCCGACACCGGCGTGGGCGCGGCCATCGCGTGCGGCAGCCAGAAATGGAACGGGAACTGCGCCGACTTGGTGAAGGCGCCCAGCAGGATCAGGATCAGCGCCGGCAGATACCAGTCGGAGGCGCGGATCGCATCGCCCTGCTGCAGGATGTCGGTCAGGTTGTAGCTGCCCGCGATATTGCCCAGGATCAGCATGCCCGCGATCATCGCCAACCCGCCCGACCCGGTGACCGCTAGCGCCATGCGCGCGCCCTGCCGGCCCTCGGGCAGGTGTTTCCAATACCCGATCAGCAGGAAGGAGCTGAGGCTCGTCAGCTCCCAGAAAATCAGCAAAAGCAGGATGTTGTCGGAAATCACGATGCCCAGCATCGCGCCCTGGAACAGCAGCAGGTAGGTATAGAACTGCCCCATCGGATCCTCGCCCGACAGGTAGAACCGCGCGTATAGCGTGATCAGCAGCCCGACGCCCAGGATCATGAAGGCAAACATCAACCCCAGCCCGTCGAGGAAGAAACTGGCCGACAGGCCCAACTGCGGCAGCCAGGTGATCTGCGCGGTCAGCACTTCGCCCGCCATGACCTGCGGGGTCATCGTGGCCAGCATCGCCAGCGCGACGATCGTCGGCACGGCGGTGAACGCGGCGCAGGCGTTCCGGCCCGCCCGGATCATGATGCCCGGTATCAATGCCCCCAGAAAGGGCAAGAGGGCGATGATGGGAAGTAATCCGCCACCGTTCGTCATGTCTGCTCCCTGTCGTCGTTCCGCGCGGCCCCTTAAAGCGGAGGGGGCGCATGGTGAACAAGCGTTTTTTTAGCCGTTCGGGCAAAGATAGGGAGGGCGGCGGCGGATACCAGAGCGATTACGACGATTTTGGTCGGGTTTTTTTATGATGGGAGGGAACAAGCGAAACCGAGCGGGCGCGCTGAACACATCCGCGTCGTCACGCCGAAAAGCGCCAGTCCATTAAGATGCTGTGCAAGAACGCACTCTGTACGATCGAATATCAGGCCGCCTGATGCAGATTCAGCGCTTGATCGCGCAATTGTGCTGCAGTTGAGCGGTTGGCGTGGATGTCGCTCACCATTGCACACACCGATTCGCGAAGCCCATCAGGAAGAAACCCTCGACCTTCAAGCCACGCTTCGACACTATGCAAGTCAATTGAGTTCAGCGAACAAAATTCATGCAGAGTCAGACCTGTTTGTTTTCTCAAAAAGGTGAACTGCGCTGGCCCGATCAAATCCACCTCATTCGACAAAGCCTCTGATATGAGCTGGTTCATGAGACGCAAGTTTCTGAATTTAAACCATTCATCGAGGTCTGTGAAATGCGCGGCCATAACCCCACACACGTAGACATTATCCATACCGCAAGCCGAGTAACGGAACCAATCACCTTCGCCCAAGGAAACTGCGATTGCATGGCTCGGTACGTCCGCACGTTCAACTTTATCCAGCATACTGTCCCTCTTACCGGTTCGTCAGATATCAAGTTAATCTGATAGGAACCCCTGTCATCTACACAGACTTAATTAATATAGTGTTCACATACACTGAGCGATTGTGTCAACAACTCACGAAACCAACACTCTCTAGGCCGCATCTCTGATGTCCTCACAGTACAGTGAGTGTTCTTTGGTCAGATACACAACCACGTTGTAAGCTTTAACGTCACCATCATCCGGCCGCACCTCAAGGCGGATGTCCCAGCGATCCGGTGTCAATTCCCAAGAACGCACCACGCCGTCTTGGATAGCAGCGACGACCTCCAAGGGTTCCAGGCCGCAATCCTTGAGGCGGAACAAAACGCGTTTGCAAAAGAAGACATCTTCTGTTGAAGCAACGCTCCGCAAGAATTCCTCAACTTCTTCTTGTGTGTATTTTCGCGACGGAAACCGCTCACCTTGTACGTGATTTACTAGCAACTGACACAACTCCGACTTTCGGGTGCAATAACCCAGAGTCAGCTTCTAGGCAAGCACCCCCATAAACTCCCGCCATTCGCCCTTGGACATACCGGAGTTTTCCTGTGTGACGGCCTCACCTTTCAACATCCGGCGGACACAATCAAGGGCTGTGGCGCTCAGCGTGGCGCCACCCATGCGGTAATCCTCGAATGCCTTGTAGGCGAAGGGCACCCAGTCGGCCACCACGTCGCAGATCGCATCGGCATAGACGCGGATTTCGTACTGGGCGTGGGCATCGGCGCGCAGGCGCAAAAAGTGCAGCAGGTTGTGCAGATCGACCTTCCAGTACCATTGGGTATAGACGTTGGCGGGCAGGTTCATGCGGGCCAGTTCGCGGGCCAGGCCCTTTTGGCCTTCCTGGCTGATCATTTCCTCGTAATGGTCATAGGCGCGCATCGCGTCGTCGCGCAGGTAGCGCAGGACGCGGTCGGCCTCTTCGCCCTCCAGCGCCTCGCCCCGGCCCTGGTTGTTGACGACAGATTGCGCGGCCAGCGCCTCGGGCGCAGGAATGTAGAACTCGCGGTCGAGGATCGAATAGCGCGCGGAATATTCGTTGACGTTGGCGGTGCGGTGGCGGATCCACTGCCGCGCGACGAACACGGGCAGTTTGACGTGCAGCTTGATCTCGCACATCTCGAACGGGGTCGAATGCCAGTGCCGCATCAGGTAGCGGATCAGCCCCTCGTCGTTCTGCACCGACTTGGTGCCCTTGCCATAGCTCACGCGCGCGGCCTGGCAGATCGCGGCGTCGTCGCCCATGTAGTCGACCACCCGGACGAAGCCGTGATCCAGCACCGGGATCGCGGAATAGAGGTGCTTTTCCATGCCCTCCGACACCGTGCGCAGCGTCGGCTGCGGGTTGGCACGCAGGTCGTCGATTTCGGCCTGTTGTTCGGGCGAGAGCGTCATGGCGCATCCTTTCTTTACCGGGCGAGTCGCCGGGACACTATATCTTGCGTTTACAGGGTGGAAAAAGCCCATATCGCGGGGGTGGCAGATTGGCCGCGGTTGCGGCCCGCTCTGCCGTCGATTGTGTTTCAATTGTTGACTTTTTGTGGCACCCGCCTGACCTTAGCGCCCAAACGACACCCGGCATCAATAATAAAGCGGGTGCAACAGACGCGAAATGAGGACAGGCGCGATGAAACCCTATTCCCTTATGCTGTGCGCGGCACTGGCGCTTTCTGCCTGCAGTGGCGATGGCACCAACCCGTTCATGAAAGACGAAGAGCCGGCACCCGCCCCCGCTGAGCCCGAAACCGAGCCCTTTGCCCTGCCCGGAACCAGCGACCCGCAGGCGACGGACCCGATCCAGCGCCGCGAAGCGCGGGCCGAGGATTCCTCGGGCACGGATTACGGCAACGGGTTCGCGAACGACTTTGCCTATGACAGCGCCTCGGACACGTTCCAGGTCGAGGGGCTGGCCTTTGACGGCGACAACCCGCCCTATCAATACACGCGCGGCACCGCCGTCACCACGTTGTCGAAACCCGGCAATTCGCTCTATGCGGTCTACGAGGCACCGACGACCGTGCCCGATTTCCTGACCAATTCGCCTATCTCGCAGCTTCAGCACCGCGTCATCTATGGTGTCAGCGACACCGGCCAGACCGAATTCGCGGTGGTCCGCACAGGCAGCTATGTCGGCTATGGTTTCGGCGGCTTCATTTACCAGCGTAACAACGGTGTGGTCCTGCCGACCTCGGGCCAGGCGTCTTATGGCGGCGATTATGCTGGCTTGCGCGACTTCGACGGACGCGGCGGGCTGGAATACGTGACGGGCGATGCCGACGTGGCGATCGACTTTGACGGGTTCCTCAACAATTGCTCGGGGGCAACCTGCGCCGATGCCGTGCGGCTGCGGATTTCGAACCGCGAGATTTTCGACGTCAACGGCAACAACATCACGGCGACTTACCTGTCCGCGGCCAACAGCAACGTGCCGACCGGGTTCTCCCCGCTGTCAGCGCTGGAAACCATCACGACGCGGATCGGCCCGAACGTGATGACCGAGAACGGCGAGGCCACCGGCGAGGTCTTTACCTCGCGGTTCGGCGACACCCATCTGGAAGGCAACTACTACCTGGTCATGTCGGGCGATCACACGTCCGGCGCGGGCGGGGAGATCGTCGGGATCGTCGTGCTCGAAGGCGAAGATCCCCGCGGCAGCGGCATCACCGAACGCGAAACCGGCGCCTTCATCGTCAAGCGCAGATAAGGCGCAGGCAATGTGGCTCAGACTGGCAGTCCTTTGCGCCACCTTGATGGCGCAGGGCGCTCAGGCGTCGACGGTCGAGATGACGCCGGACGAATTGCGCGGCATCGCTTTGCAGTCGCTCGAACAAGGCAGGCCGGATCAGGCTGCGGTCATGGCCGAGGCGCTGCGCGCGCGCGACGGTGGCGATGTCGATGCCCTGCTGATAGGCGCGCGCGCCTATCGTGATCTGGGCCAGCTCGAAAACGCGCGACGCTGGGCGCGCGCGGCCTGGCGGCACTCGGACACCGCGCAGGAACGCCATGCCAGCGCGCTGGTGATGGCGCAGGCACTGGCGAGTTCCGATCTGCGCATCCCCGCCCAGCTATGGTTGCGCCGCGCCATCGAACACGCCCCCGACGAGGCAAGCCGCGCCCGTGCCGCCCGCGATTTCAAGTATGTGCGGTCGCGGACACCGCTCAGTTTTCAGATCATCGCCGGGATCAGCCCGAATTCAAACGTGAACAACGGGTCTACCACGGGCGAGTCGACGTTTTTCGATCCCTTCACCCGGCAATTCGTCGAGGTCGAGTTGGGCGGCGCGGCCCTGGCCCTGTCCGGGGTCGAGCAGAATATCGGATTTGCCCTGCGGTACCGTTTCGGCGAAACGCCGATGCGCGCCACCGATGTGACCCTCGCCTATGACTATCGCACCTACAAGCTGAGCGATGCGGCCAAGGCCTTGGCCCCCGGTGTCAAAGGCAGCGATTTCCGCACCTCGATCATCTCGGGCGGATTGACCCAGCGCTGGCGCCTGCCGGACCGGAGCGGCGAGGTCACCCTGGGTGCGCATCTCGGGACGATGGATTACGGCGGGCAGCATTACGCGGATTTCGGGTCGGTCAAGCTTGGGGCGACCCGCGTGATGTCGCCAACCCTGCGCCTTGGCGGCACGCTGTCGTCGGAACTCACCCGTGGTCCGCGCGCCCCGCATGCGGATGCCGGCCGCCTGGACCTGTTCCTGCAGCAAGCCCTTGCCGAAGGTGGCGTTCTGACCTGGCGGCTGGAATTGGGCGACAGCCGGTCGGACAGCTCGAATGCCGATTACTCCGAGATCGGGATGGGCGTCAGTTTCGCGCCGCCAAACCCGTTCTGGGGTGTCGACCTGGATTACGGGCTTTCCCTGAGGATGCGGGATTACGATACAAGCCCGTTCAGCGCGGACGGGCGCCAGGATCAAAGCGCGATCGCCCATGTCACAGCCACGTTCCGCGAGGTGGATTTCTATGGCTTCGTGCCCACGGTCACGCTTCGGGCCGAGCGCAATCTTTCGAATATCGGCCTGTACGAATCCGATCGTATTGCGACAGAATTCGGCGTGCGTTCCGCGTTTTGACCGCCTGATCCGAGATTCGGCTGGCATTGACGCGCCGCCGCTTTAACTTGGCCTACACAAAGCAAGCAAAGGGGGAACGGGCAATGAAAGTCAAATACCTGCACACGATGGTCCGGGTGAAGGATCTCGAAGCCAGCATGAAGTTCTACAAGCTTCTGGGCCTCAAGAAGACCCGCCACTACGACAGCGAGGAAGGTCGGTTTTCGCTGATCTTCATGGCCCCGGAAGGCCAGGAGGAATGCCCGGTCGAGTTGACCTACAACTGGGATGGAGATGACGGCCTGCCCTCGGACAGCCGGCATTTCGGGCATCTCGCCTATGCGGTCGAAAACATCTACGAGATGTGCCAGCACCTGATGGACAACGGCGTCACGATCAACCGCCCACCGCGTGATGGACGCATGGCCTTTGTGCGCAGCCCCGACAATATCTCGGTCGAGCTTTTGCAGATGGGCGACCCGCTGGCGCCGCAAGAGCCGTGGGCAAGCATGGAAAACACCGGCCATTGGTAAGGCTGGCCGCGGCCGCGCTGGCGATCCTGCTGTCGGTGCAGTCGGCGGCGGCCTCTTGCCGGCTGGCGCTGCTGCTGGCGCTGGACATCTCGTCCTCGGTCGATGCGGACGAAGACCAGTTGCAGCGTCAGGGCCTGGCGGCCGCGCTGGCCGCGCCGGCGGTCAGGGACGCGGTGCTTTCGGTGCCGGGACAGCGTGTTGCGCTGGCGGTGTTCGAATGGAGCGGCCTGGTCCAGCAGGACGTCATCCTGGAATGGACATGGCTGGACAGCCCGGCTGCCATCGACGCGGCGGCGGCCGCCATTTCCGATAGCCGCCGCAGCTATGCGGAATTCGCGACCGGCACCGGGCGGATGCTGGAATACGCCCAGGCGATGTTCAACCGCGCCCCGCCCTGCGACCGGCAGATCCTGGACGTGTCAGGCGATGGTGTGCACAACGACGGCCCCTCCCCGGCCGAGGTCTATGCGCGCGGAACGCTGGCGGGTGTCACGGTCAACGGGTTGGCGATCATGGTGGATGACCCGGCCATGGATCATGCCGAAACAGGTGATCTTTTCGACCATTACCGCCGCGATTTGATCCGTGGGCCCGGGGCATTCGTCCTCCGGGCCGACGGGTTCGCAGATTACCGGGACGCAATGGAGCGCAAGCTGCTGCGAGAATTGTCCGTCCAGATCGGTCGGGCATCGCCCCGGCGTCAGTAGATATAGCGGATCTGGTCCGTCCAGTAGCGTTCGACGCGGCGCAGCGAATGGGTGATTGTTTCGATCCCTTCGGCCCCCAGCACACCCTTTTCCTGCAGGCCATCGGCGTGACGGGCAAAGAGCTTTGCCACGACATCGCGGATATCGCGGCCTTTCTGCGTCAGGCGGACCCGGACCGAGCGGCGGTCGATCTCGCACCGCTGGTGATGCATGTAGCCCATTTCAACCAGCTTTTTCAGGTTGTAGCTGACATTGCTGCCTTGATAGTAACCGCGGCTTTTAAGTTCCCCGGCCGTCACCTCGTTCTCGCCGATATTGAACAAGAGAAGCGCCTGCACCGCGTTTATGTCGATGACGCCCACCCGCTCGAACTCGTCCTTGATGACGTCGAGCAGCAACCGGTGCAGACGTTCGACCAGTGCCAACGCTTCTAGGTAACCGCCCATGAAGCTGTGTTGATGCGCTTCGGGCATCCTGCTGTGCATGCTCATCTATCGTGTCTCCGTCCTATGGCTGCTCGGGACGGGACACTGGGGCAAAATGCCGAATAATCGGTTAAACCCCCAAAATGGTTCGTAAAATGCGAATTATTCCGCGGTTCCGATCACTTGGCGGATATCTTCGACCAGGGCGGAAAAGCGGTCGGGCGGGGCCGCCTGGCCCGACACCCATTGATATAGATCCTGATCGTTCTCGGACAGCAGCGCGTCATAGACATCCAGCTCGTCCGGCCCAAGCGCATCCAGGCGCGATCCCGAATAGCGGATCAGGATCATGTCCATTTCCTTGATGCCGCGCCGCATCGAGCGCATGCGCAGGCGTTTGAGACGGATATCGCGTGGTTCTGTCATGCCCCTCAGGTGCCGGATTTCAGCGTCAGGCGCAACTTCTTTTCCAGGCGCCCCAGTCGCTCGGCGGATGCACCGATCTGCGCCTTGAGATCGCGGATCTCGACCAGAAGGTCATTGATTTCGGGTGGAATGGTCACCTCGTCCTCGGGCGCGGCCAGACCGTCGCCTTCACCGGTCAGCAACCACATGATCGACACGTTGAGAATACCGGCCATCATCGACAGGCGGTTGGCGCGCGGCTCGCTCATGTCGTTTTCCCAGGCATTCAGTGTGCCAAGCTTGACGCCGAGGCGCTTGGCCAGCTGTTTTTGGGTCATGCCCGCGGCTTCGCGCGCAGCGGCCAGCCGGTCGCCAAAGGTCGCTGCGTCGGGGCCGTACCAGTCGTTGGTATCGGTTTGTTCCATTTTTCTCCGTTCCTCCGATCGTGCTTGATCGGCATGCCGCCCAAGCCTAAGACATCGATCAAGCGATTAAAACCGGGGGTGGCCCATGTCCTTTCTGTCTCAGACACTTTCGCGCGTAAAACCGTCACCCACGATCGCGATGTCGAACAAGGCGGCCGAACTGAAGGCCGCCGGCCGCGACATCATCGGGCTGAGCGCGGGCGAACCCGATTTCGACACGCCCGAACATATCCGCGCCGCCGGTATCGCCGCGATCGAGGCCGGCCACACACGTTACACCCAGGTCGACGGCATCCCCGAGCTGAAACAGGCGATCTGCGCCAAGTTCGCGCGCGACAACGGGCTGGACTACAAGCCCGCGCAGGTTACCGTGGGCACCGGGGGCAAGCAGGTGCTCTATAACGCGCTGATGGCCACGCTGAACCCCGGCGACGAGGTGATCATCCCCGCCCCCTACTGGGTCAGCTATCCCGACATGGTGCTTTTGGCGGGCGGGCAGCCGGTGTTCATCGAGGCGCAGCTGGAAAACGCATTCAAGATCACGCCCGACCAGTTGGAGGCCGCGATCACGCGCAACACCAAGTGGTTCCTGTTCAACTCGCCCTCGAACCCCACCGGCGCGGGTTATTCGCGTGACGAACTGAAGGCGCTGACCGACGTGCTCATGCGTCATCCGCATGTGCATGTGCTGACGGACGACATGTACGAACACCTCGCCTATGACGATTTCGAATTCTGCACCCCCGCGCAGGTCGAACCGGGGCTTTACGACCGCACGCTGACCGTCAACGGCGTGTCAAAGGCCTATTGCATGACGGGCTGGCGCATCGGCTATGCCGCGGGGCCCGAACCGCTGATCGCGGCGATCCGCAAGGTGCAGTCGCAATCCACCTCGAACCCCTGTTCGATCAGCCAGTGGGCCGCGGTGGCGGCCCTGAACGGTCCGCATGATTTCATCGCCGAACACAACATCGCCTTCGTCCGCCGCCGCAACCTGGTGGTCGATGCGCTGAACGCCATTTCCGGCATCACCTGCCCACGGCCCGAGGGGGCGTTCTATGTCTACCCGTCAATCGCCGGGCTGATTGGCAAGCAGACGCCGGACGGCACCAGGATCGACAGCGACGAGGCCTTTGCCACCGCCTTGCTCGACGCGCAGGGCGTTGCGGTCGTTTTTGGCGCCGCATTCGGCCTGTCGCCCTGTTTCCGTATCAGCTACGCCACATCGGACGAGGCATTGACAGAAGCATGCAAGCGCATTGGCGACTTCTGCGCGGAATTGGTGTAAGGCCCTTCGGATAGGCAAGAAAGCAGGACAGGCATGGCTGGCGAACTGCCCCCATATTATTTCCGTGTGCGCGAGAACGGCGCGTTCGTGTTCCGCGTGGACACCGAAAACCGCCAGCGCCGGATCGAGATGGATCAGATCGCGGTCGTCAACATCAACAACGGCCAGATCAAGCCGCATGGCGAACGCACCCTTTCCGACGAAGACCTGAGCGCAATCCGCGACTGGATGACCGAGCGCGTGCGCGTCCTGGCCGAACGCGATATCGACGACATCCTGCGTGCGGTGGATTACCTGAACCAGACGACCCACTGGGCACAATCCCGTGCCACGGACGAACAGCTGGAACTGGTGACGGATTCCCTTTTGCTGGCGATGCACGACCTGCGCACCGTGTTGGTCCGCAAAAAGGCCGACCGCATGCTTGCGGCGCGCGGCATCACCGAAGACTGATCTATCGCAGAACCAGGTTGTCGATGCGCGCCTCGATCCGGCTGTCGGTATCGTCGCTGTCGCCGGATACCGCAAGGCCGACCAGCGCACCGGGTGAACCGCCAAAGGCGCGTGCATAATCCCCGGCAAGGTCCACTGTTTCGCGATGCGCCCCGCTGCCGGATGGCCGCAGCACGACGGTCTTTCCGCGATCCCCGAGATAGGGGCTATCGAGCATCTGGTTGCGATCATGCGCGCCGCCCCAGACATAGACCAGCACCCGTGCATCCCGGTCGCGCAGCAACCGCCGCAGGCTGGACTCCGAGGCATCCTCGGCCCTGTCGCGCGGCACGAACACGAAATAGAGTGCGATGTTGCGGTCATCGCCGCCCTTGCGGGTCAGGTCGGTCGGGGGCGTGCCGGCATCGACCTGCCAGTCCCATTCCGCCTGCCGCGCCGACCAGAACGACGCATCGAGCCCGCGCCACGCCAAAGATACCGCACCCTCCGACCTCAGGCCGAGAGTCTTTCCCCTGAAGGCGTAGCTGTTGGCGGCAAGACGCGGGAACCGCTGCTCCTGCCAGCTTTGATCGAACGGTACCGGGCCCGCAGCCGCGGCGGGACCACCCAAAAGCGTGGCCGCAAGGGCAAGAAGGCCAACGAGAGGAAATGAAATCATGGACTGTCGCATGGCGCAGAAGGTAGTCGCGCGGTTCCCCCCGGACAGGCCCGACACGGGAATTTGATCGTCAGGCAGGGCGCCCCGACAGCGCAGGCAGGGTGATACGCCAGAACCGCCACATCATGAAGACGCCCGCAAGGGCCAACCCGATGGCGAGCCCCAGCCAGACGCCCACGCCACCCATGCCCAGGGTGAACCCAAGCACATAGCTCATGGGAACGCCCACGGCCCAATAGCTCAGCGTCGCGATCACCATCGGCACACGCGTGTCCTGCACCCCGCGCAGCAAGCCCAGCGCCATCACCTGTGCGGCGTCTGCCAACTGGAACAGCGCCGCCGCCGCCAGCAACCCGACGCCGATCGCGATGACGAAGGCGCGATCGGGGTCGTCCGGCGCCAGGAACAGCCCGACCATCGGCCCCGGAAGGCCCAGGAACAACGCGATCGTCAACGCCACCATCACGCCGGAGATCGCGATGATCACCGCCCCACCGCGCCTGAGCCCGTCCAGATCGCCGCGTCCCAGCGCCCTGCCCGCTCGCACGGTGGCCGCGTTCGACAACCCCAGATGCACCATGAAAGTAGCCGAACTGATCTGCAGCGCGATGCCATGCGCGGCGAGCGGCAAAGTGCCCAGCCACCCCATCATCAGCGACGAGGCCGCGAACAGACCGACCTCGGCGAGGTTGGTGATCCCGATGGGCCAGCCCAGGCGGAACACGGCGCCGAACGCCTCCCAATCCGGGCGCCAGACCCGGCTGAACAGCGCATGTTCGGGCGTGACCAGCGCGGCATAGACCGCCAGCCCCACCGCCGACACGGCCTGCACCGCAAGCGATGCGATGGCCGCACCGCGAATGCCCAGTTCGGGCATTCCCCAGTTACCGAAGATCAGCGCGTAGTTCACCAGAACGTTCACGAAGACGGCCGCAACCGTCACCCACAACACCACCTGCGCACGTTCCAGCGCCGCAAGATAGGATTTCAGCAACATGACCATAAGCGCAGGAAAGATCGCCAGACCCGCTATGCGCAGGTAGTCCTGTGCGCCGGCGGCGACACCGGGCTGTTGCCCCGCAAGCAGCAACAGCGACTCGGACCACCAGAACACCGGCAGACAGGCCAGCCCGAAAAGCATGGACAGCCATTGCGCCATACGGGTGACGCGGCGCACCTCGGCCACGCGGCCGGCGCTTTCGGCCTCGGCCACCATGGGCATCACCGCCCAGGCAAAGCCCGATCCCATGATGAACAGCACGAAAAACAGCATGCCGCCCAGAACCTGCTGCGCAAGCACTTCGACATCGTACCAACCCAGCATCACCGCATCGGTCAGCGTTACCGCGAATTGCGCCAGGTGGCTGCCGATCAGCGGAAGACCCAGCACCAGTATCGCGCGGGTGTGGTCCTTATGCGAAAGTTGTGTCGCCATCCTCTCGCCTTACCCGTGCGCCCGGCCCTGCGCAAGCGCGCGCGGCCGGGGCTTGATCGGTGTGGATTTTCAAGCGACAGTCGGGCCAAGGGCAGCACGAGACAGGAGCCGGGTACGTGGCACGCCACTTTTCGACCAAGGCGATGCTTGCGCATCACGACGATGTGCGGACGCAATACGCGGCGCTTTGCTTTCGGATACGCAAGGAAAAGCCTCAATTCCTGTTGATTACCTCGCGTGGGACCGGGCGGTGGATCATCCCCAAGGGCTGGCCGATGCGGGGCAAGTCACCCGCCAAGGCCGCATTGCGCGAAGCCTGGGAAGAGGCGGGCGTACGCGGCCGGGTGGACAAGGACGCCATCGGCGTATTTTCCTACCGCAAGGTGTTGGGCCGCAAGCGGCAGGAACCTTGTATCGCGATCGTCTTTCCGGTGGCCGTGAAATCGTTGGACGGCAGCTTTCCCGAGGCAAAGCAGCGTCGCCGCAAGTGGTTTGGCCGCAAGAAGGCGGCGGCCCGCGTGTCCGAACCCGAGCTGGCCGAGATCATACGAAACTTCGACCCCCGCCTGCTGCGGCGTTAGCTTGATCTTTTCGCGGCCGTAGTTATGTAAAGACACGTTAATTCCGGTAAAACGCGATGATAAAATTCACGCTCAAATGCACCGACGGCCACCGTTTCGAAAGCTGGTTCCAATCAGCCGACGCCTTTGAAAAGCTCAAGGCGAACGGCATGGTTTCCTGTGCCATTTGCGGTGACAGCGGGGTCGAAAAAGCCCTGATGGCGCCGCAGGTCCGGCCGGGCCGCAAGGCATCGACCGGCCCCGAACAGGAAAAACCGCTCAGCGCCCCCGCCAGCCCGGCGGAGCAGGCGCTTGCCGAACTCAAGCGCAAGATCGAGGCGAATTCCGATTACGTCGGCATGAATTTCGCAAAGGAAGCCCGCGCGATGCACGAAGGCGCGGCGCCCGAACGCTCGATCTATGGCGAGGCGAAACCGGAAGACGCGAAAAAGTTGATCGAAGACGGTATCCCGGTGGCCCCCCTGCCCTTCTTGCCCGGTCGAAAATCGAACTGAGAGGATCGCAGATGCATGTCGTGATAACAGGCGCCAGCCGCGGCGTGGGCCGTGCCATCGCCGAGTCATGCCGCTCCCGCGGGGACAGCGTGACCGGCACTTCCCGCGACGGTCATGGCGGATTGATCAAAGTCGATGTCACCCGCCCCGGCGACATCCGCGCCATGGGGACCGCGCTGGATGCGATGCCCGTTGATCTGCTGGTGTGCAACGCGGGCGTCTATGTCGACAAGGGCCAAAACCTTGCCGATGGCTATCCGCCCGAAATGTGGGCCGAAACCTTCGCGGTGAACGTGACGGGGGTTTTCCTGACCGTGCAGGAGCTGTTGCCGAACCTTCAGCTTTCGAAATCGCCGCGGATCGCGATCATCTCGTCCCAGATGGCCAGCCAGACACGCGCGCCCGGCGGCAGCTATATCTACCGCGCATCCAAGGCCGCGGCGTTGAACCTTGGCCGCAACCTTGCGGCGGATCTTGCACATCTGGGTATTGCCGTCGGCATCTATCACCCCGGCTGGGTCCAAACCGACATGGGCGGCACCGCCGCGGACATCACCGCCGACGAGGCCGCAGATGGACTGCTGCGCCGCTTCGACGAGCTGGACATGGCGACAACGGGCTGCTTTCGCACCTGGGACGGCCGGGATCATCCCTATTGACCGCGCTGCCCGCAGAACCGGGCGACATCCCCGGCGCCTTTGCCGCCGCATGGATGGCGCGGGACGCGGCAGCACTTGCCGCGCTCTTCGCGGAAAAGGCCGAGTTCGTGAACGTGGTCGGCCTGTGGTGGCATGACCGCGCCGCGATCGAAAAGGCCCATGATTACGCATTGCAGAGCTTTTTCGCGGAAACCCTGCTGACGCCGGGCACGATCCGCGTCAAGCACCTGGGCGATGATGTGGCCATCGTGCAGTGCCGCTTTACGCTGACGGGCCAGCGCCTGCCCGATGGTGGCGCTGCAGGGCCGCGCCGCACCATCCTGACCTTCGTTGCGCAAAGGACGACAGAAGGCTGGATCACCCAGGCGGCACAAAACACCGACATCGTCGACGGGGCCGAAACCATGGCGCATTCGGGCACCTTGCGCGCGGCCGATTACCGCGGCTGAGCGGACAGCCCCCGCATCATTGATATCTTGCCCTTTCGCGCAACTGCGCCTAAACCCCGCGAAACTTGAACGTCGGGGAATCCCATGCCCATTCTCGTGATGAAATTCGGCGGCACCTCGGTCGCCACGCTGGACCGGATCAGGCGCGCCGCCAAACGCGTCGGCGTCGAGGTATCCAAGGGCTATGACGTGATCGTCATCGTCTCGGCCATGGCGGGGGAAACCAACAAGCTGGTGGGCTTCGTGAACGAGACATCGCCGCTGTACGATGCGCGCGAATACGACGCCATCGTCAGCTCGGGCGAAAACGTCACCGCGGGCCTGATGGCGCTGACGTTGCAGGAAATGGACGTGCCCGCGCGCAGCTGGCAGGGCTGGCAGGTGCCGGTGAAAACCAACAGCGCCCATTCCTCGGCCCGGATCGAGGATATCCCGACCGACAACATCATGGCGAAGTTCGGCGAAGGCATGCGCGTGGCCGTGGTCGCCGGCTTCCAGGGCGTCAGCCCCGAAGGCCGCATCACCACGCTGGGCCGGGGCGGCAGCGACACGACGGCCGTGGCCTTTGCCGCGGCTTTCGGCGCGGAACGCTGCGATATCTACACCGATGTGGATGGCGTCTACACGACCGACCCCCGCATCGCGTCGAAGGCGCGCAAGCTTGACAAGATCGCGTTCGAGGAAATGCTGGAGCTTGCCAGCCTCGGCGCCAAGGTGCTGCAGACCCGCTCGGTCGAGCTGGCCATGCGCTACAAGGTCAAGCTGCGCGTCCTGTCCAGTTTCGAGGAACAATCCGACGATGCGGGCACGCTCGTCTGCGATGAGGAGGAAGTCATGGAAAACCGTCCCGTTTCGGGCATCGCCTACAGCCGCGACGAGGCCAAGATGACACTGGTCAGCGTCGCCGACCGTCCCGGCATCGCCGCCGCCATCTTTGGCCCGCTGGCCGAATCCGGCGTCAATGTCGACATGATCATCCAGAACATCGCCGAGGAAGGTCGCACCGACATGACCTTTTCCTGCCCGGTGGACCAGGTGAAGCGCGCCGAAAAGGCGCTGAACGACGCGAAAACTGCCGGTCACATCAATTTCCACGACCTGATCGCCGATACCGACGTGGCCAAGGTGTCGGCCGTCGGCATCGGCATGCGCAGCCAGTCGGGTGTCGCCGCCAAGATGTTCAAGACGCTCAGCGACGAAGGGATCAACATCAAGGTCATCGCGACCTCGGAAATCAAGATCTCGGTTCTGATCGACCGCAAATACATGGAATTGGCCGTGCAGGCGCTCCATGATGCGTTCGAGCTGGAAAAGGCGGCCTGAGCCCACGGCCCTCGCCCTGCCCAAATCGCACGCATGAAGGGCATCGGCGCTTTGGCTTGCCACCGCAACCTACAAGAAATCCGTTCAAATCCGGCCCGCGTTGTGATCTAACTGTCGGGCCGGGATAACGGCGCACCATCTTGGGGACAGCGGCAGAACTCATGCCTGAAACGACCGAAAGCGAAAGCCGCAAGCTGCTGCGCCGGCTGCGCGACACCATGGCCGAAGAGGCCGCGGGTCAGGCGCGGCTGGACAAGATCACCCATCTGATCGCCGACTCGATGGGCACCGAGGTGTGCTCGGTCTACCTGTTCCGGGACGAGGAAACGCTGGAACTGTGCGCCACCGAGGGCCTGAACCCCGAGGCCGTGCACGAAACCCGCATGCGCCTGGGCGAGGGCCTCGTGGGCCGCGTTGCGCGCACCGGCAAGATCGTAAACTCGGCCGATGCCCCCAAGGAAAAGGGATTTCGCTACATGCCCGAAACGGGCGAGGAAATCTATTCCTCGTTCCTGGGCATCCCGGTGCAGCGGCTGGGCGAGAAACTGGGCGTGCTCGTCGTGCAGTCCAAGGAGGCGCGGCAGTTTTCATCGGACGAGGTCTACGCGCTCGAAGTGGTGGCGATGGTGCTGGCCGAAATGACCGAGCTTGGCGCCTTCGTCGGCGAAGGCGCGGCACTGAAGGCGCGCCACCAGCAGCCCGTCATGTTCCGCGGCACGACCGGCCAGGAAGGCGCGGCACAGGGCCATGTCTGGCTGCATGAACCGCGCGTGGTCATCACCAATCCGGTCGCCGAAGACCCGCACAAGGAACTGACCCGCCTGCACGAAGCGGTCGATCACCTGCGTGTGCGCGTGGACCAGATGCTCGAAGGTGCGGCCACCGGCGACAAGGAACAGATGGAGGTTCTGGAAGCCTACCGGATGTTCGCCAATTCCAAGGGCTGGATGCGCCGCATGGAAGAGGACATCGCCCGCGGCCTGTCGGCCGAGGCCGCCGTCGAAAAGGAACAATCCGCCGCCCGCGCCCGCATGAGTCAGGTCAGCGACCCCTATCTGCGCGGCCGCCTGCACGACCTCGACGACCTGTCGAACCGCCTGCTGCGCATCCTGACCGGCCAGGGCAACGAAACCGGCGCGGAAATGCCCCCCGACCCGATCCTGATCGCCCGCAATATCGGACCTGCGGAACTGCTGGATTACGGGCGCAGCCTGAAAGGTATCGTGCTCGAGGAAGGCTCGGTCGGCAGCCATGCCGCGATCGTCGCGCGCGCGCTCGCGATCCCGCTGGTCATCCACGCAGAACGGATCACGACCGAGGCGCTGAACGGCGATCACATCATGGTGGATGGCGATCAGGGCATCGTGCATCTGCGGCCTGACGAAACCGTTGTGTCGGCGTTCCGCGACAAGATCGCGATGCAGGCCCAGGCGCTGGAACGTTATGCCTCGATCCGCGACAAGCCCGCCACCACGCTGGACGGCAAGACGATCGGGCTGCACATGAACGCGGGCCTGATGGCCGATCTGCCCAGCCTCGACGGGTCGGGCGCCGAAGGTGTCGGCCTGTTTCGGACCGAACTGCAATTCCTCGTGCGCAACCAGATGCCCAAGCGCCACGAGCTGGCCGCGCTCTATTCGCGCGTTCTGGACGCCGCGCATGGCAAGCGCGTGGTGTTCCGCACGCTCGACATTGGGTCGGACAAAGTCCTGCCCTACATGAAGCCCAACGACGAACCGAACCCCGCGCTTGGCTGGCGGGCAATCAGGGTGGGCCTCGACAAACCCGGCGTGCTTCGGATGCAGCTCCAGGCGCTGTTGCGCGCCGCAGCCGGCCGGCCGCTGACGGTGATGTTCCCGTTTGTGGCGCAGTACGAAGAATTCACCGCCGCCCGCGCCGAGATGGACAAGGCGCTTGCGCGTGAAAAGATCCTTGGGCACGTCATCCCGCAAAAGATCGAAGTGGGTGCGATGCTGGAAACCCCCAGCCTCGCCTTCGCGCCGGACAAGTTCTTTGAAATGGTCGATTTCCTGTCGATTGGCGGAAACGACCTGAAGCAGTTCTTCTTTGCCGCCGACCGCGAAAACGAACGTGTGCGCCGACGCTATGACACGCTCAACGTGTCTTTCCTGACTTTTCTCGAACAGATCGTGGCGCGCTGCGAGGCATCGAACACCGCGCTCAGCTTCTGCGGAGAGGACGCGGGCCGCCCGATCGAAGCAGCCTGCCTTGCCGCCATCGGTATTCCCACGCTGTCGATGCGTCCGGCTTCGATCGGACCGGTCAAGAACGTGCTGCGGCGTACCAACCTCGATGAACTGCGCGCCGTGATCCATGGCGCGCGCGACCGCGGCGAAATGTCGGTACGTCCTGCCGTGATGGAGTTCCTGCGCAACGGCGCCTGACCCCCTGTTCAGTTCAGCCGCACCGGCACATTCAAAGGCCCTCTAAAGGCCCACCCACCAAACGGCGCCTCGTCCGCCAGCGCGATCTTGGGGAACCGCTCGAACAGCATCGGCAGCGCCACCTCGGCGATCAGGCAGCGCGAGGCCCAGGCCCCGGCGCAGAAATGCGGCCCCGCCCCGAACGATATCGCGGCGGAAATATCCTGGGTCGGATCGAACACATCGGGGCGGGCGAAGACGCTTTCGTCGCGGTTGCCCGATCCGAACATGAAAAACAAACGGTCCTCGGGCTCGAGCGTGACGCCACCCACCTCGTGACGCTGCGCAATCCTGCGGGGTGACATGCCGATCGGACTGATCCAGCGGGCGTATTCCTCGAACACCTGCAGCCAGCTGACGTCGCCCGCCCGCACCGCCTCCAGCCATTCGGGATGGGCCAGCATCGCCCAGGCTGCGCCCGCGATGGCATCGCGCGGTTCGTTCTGCCCGCCCGAAATCGCCAGCTTCACGTTGGCGCGCATCTGTGCCTCGGGCAAACCGGCCTCGATCTGCACGGAAATCAGCGACTGGTCGGGGGCCTTGCGCAATTCAGGCAGCCGCTCGGTGATATGACGGTCGATGGACGCGGTGCAATCGTGGCAATGCGCCTCGATCGCGGGATCGCCGGCATAGTTCGCGCAGCCGTCGATCATGCCCTGGCTGACCCGGTCCATTTCGCGCCAGTCCATGTTGATCAGCCCGGTCATGGATTTCAGCGCCTCCGCGCTGACCTCCATCGCATAGTCCTTGACCAGATCGGCGGTATCGCGGCCATGCAACCGGTCAAGCGCCCGCGCCGCGCCCGCGGCGAACTGGTCCTTCCACACCTGCTTGACCGTCTTTGGCGACACGGTCGGAAAGATCGCGCGCCGTTCTGCCACGTGGGGCGCGCCATCCTTGCGCATCATGTTTTCGCCCATGAGGATCGTCATCAAACCCTCGGGCTGATGCGAGGAAAACACCTCGATCTTCTTTTCGTTGACGAAGATGTCGTCGCGCCGCGTTATCAGCGTCGCGCCCAGTTGCGGGACATAGGCAATCGGCGCCTCGGCCCGCATCCTTGCGAGATCGGGATAGGGATCGCGCCAGAATGCTTTCGGGTCGATCTCGTGGACGGGTGCGTTCGACATGCGGGCTCCTCCTGTGGCGGAGTTTGCGGCCCGTTCGCAGTGCAGGCAATAGCCCGCGGTCTACATCCGGCTGATTTTCGGGGCGACACGCCGCCGCAAATCGTCCAGCAGATCGGCATGCGCCGTGTCGGCCTCGATGGCGAGGCGGCGCAGACGAAAATGCACATGCGCCATTTCCTGGTAGTAGCTGGTATAGGCATAGTTCGTGGCCGCACCCGCCACGGCCCCCAGGACGGGCACGGTCTGCGCCGCAAGTTTCTGCCCAAGAACCGTAGCCAGACGCGGCGCCACGCGGGCGATCAGCGCGTTCAGCGTCGGCCCTGTCAGCGTCAGCCGTGTGCCGATGAACGCCAGGTCGCTGCCGTCATCCTCTTCCAGCGGGCCGGCGCTTGCCAGCACGCGGATGCAGTCGAACTGCACGTTTTCCGCCGCCGGGTCGAACCCGTGTTCGGCCGCGGCCCCCTGTATCGCACGCAGCAGCACGGTTGTGGTGACAGGCAATTCCGCCAGAGCGGATGGCAAGCCGCCAAAGCCGCCGGCGGCCCCCATCGCCGTTGTCAGCGCTGTATTCAGCCAGCCGGGCTGATCCCCGACCACCCCACGCGAAGATTGCGCCGCCCGCATCGCCAGCCTGAGCGCCTCTTCGGTCGCACCGTCCAGGTTGTCGCGCGCCGGTTTCGGCAGCCGGTCGAGCAGCCCCTCGGCACGTCCCCCGATCAGGTTCAGAACCTGAATGCCCACGCCGCCCGCAGCCCGGTAGCGGCGCGCCAACGCAGTCATTTCAGCCTCGAGGTCAACAGGTGTCGGATCGGCGATTTCTATGTCCATGGGCGCTCCTTCCCGCCTTTCATAGATTGGGAAGGGCACGTCCCGGTTCAAGTCGCACGGCTTACCTTGCCTTTCACGCCATCCCAGGCGCCTGGCACCAAAGCGCGGCCCAGAACCCTTTCGGGGTTCGTCGGCGGCGGCATCTCGACCCCGTCGAGCCGGAAAAACCCGAAACGCGCATAATAGGGCGCATCACCCACCAGCATCACCCGTTCCCACCGCAGCGCCACGGCGCGCGCCAGGCTGTCGCGGATGAGCAGCCCGCCCAGCCCCTCACCCTGGCGTGTCGGGTGAACCGCGACGGGGCCAAGCAGCAGGGCCTTTCGCCCGCCCACCAGAACTGGCCAGAACCGGATCGCCCCGGCAAGGATGCCATCGGCGTCCCGCGCCACGAGTGACAGCTCGGAAACCGGCGGCACGCCGTCGCGCAAACGATAGCTCGACAAGGCCTCGCGTCCCGGCGCAAAGCACAGGTCGTAAAGCGCCTCGACCTCCCACCAATCGCTGTCGCGTTCCTGCGCCAGTTCAAACACCGGGCCAACCCCCTGATTCCGCTGGAAAGCCCCCTAGCATGGCGCTAGGTCTGGCACAAACGCGACAGGATAGGACAAGCATGTTTTACGAACCGAAAAATGGCCATGGCCTGCCACACAACCCGTTCAATGCCATCGTAACGCCCCGCCCGATCGGCTGGATTTCGACCCGAGGCAAGGATGGGATCGACAATCTCGCGCCCTATTCCTTCTTCAACGCCACCGCCTATGTGCCGCCGCAGGTCATGTTTTCCTCGACCGGAACCAAATCCGACCGCGAGGGCACCAAGGACAGCGTCAGCAACATCCGCGAAAGCGGCGTGTTCTGCGTCAACATCGTGGAATACGCGATGCGCGACGCGATGAACGCCTCGAGCGCGACAATCCCCGCAGACGTGTCCGAGTTCGATCATGCCGGGCTGACACGGGTCGAATGCGAAACCATCCCCTGCGCCCGCGTCGATGGCGTCCCCGCGGCGCTGGAATGCACGCTGGTCGATGTCGTGAAACTGCGCGGCGAGGCGAACTACCTCGTACTGGGCGAGGTCACGGGCATCTACATGCGCGACGATTGCCTGAAGGACGGGGTTTTCGACATCACCAGCTACCAGCCCCTGACACGGCTCGGGTATCGCGATTATTCGATGATCACCGATCTCTTCAGTCTCGCCCGCCCCGACGACTGACAAGGGGCGCGCCCGCCCGTTTTCTCTTTCCGCAAATATCCTGGGGGGTCCGGGGGGCAACGCCCCCCGGCCGGTCGGATCGGCACAGCCGATCCGAAACCGCAGCGTCAGTGTCCGCCCAGGATGCCGGTGCGCACGCTGTAATCCACCGCCAGCGCGTAATCGGGGTCGTCGTCGCTGTCGACCATCAGGTGGCCCGCCTTTTTCAGCAGCTTGTGGCAATCCCGGCTCAGGTGGCGCAGTTCGATGCGTTTACCGGCGGCCTCGTACTTGGCGGCCACCGCCTCGATGGCCTGCAGCGCGGACTGGTCCACCACCCGGCTGTCGGCGAAATCCACGATCACCAGCCCCGGGTCGCGCTCGATGTCGAACATCTCGACGAACCCGTCGCTCGACCCGAAGAACAGCGGCCCCTGCACCTGATAGACCCGCGCGCCCTCGGGCGTGTCGTATGTTTTCGCGTGAATGCGGCGGGCATTGTTCCAGGCATAGGCCAGCGCCGAAACGATCACGCCCACGACCACCGCGACGGCCAGGTCTTCCATCACGGTGACCACGGTCACCAGCAGGATGACGAAGGCATCGGTCAGCGGCACCTTGCGCAGGATCGTCAGCGAGTTCCAGGCGAACGTGCCGATCACCACCATGAACATCACGCCCACCAGCGCCGCCAGCGGGATAAGCTCGATCACCGGCGCCGCGAACAGGATGAAGACCAGCAGGAACAGCGCCGCCGCGATCCCGGCCACCCGGGTGCGCCCGCCCGATTTCACGTTGATCATGGACTGCCCGATCATCGCACAACCGCCCATGCCGCCGAAAAAGCCGGTCACGGTGTTGGCGACGCCCTGGGCGATGCATTCCTGCGACGCGCCACCGCGCTTGCCGGTGATCTCACCCACCAGGTTCAGCGTCAGCAGCGACTCGATCAACCCGATCGCCGCCAGGATGATCGCGTAAGGCAGGATGATCTGCAGCGTTTCCCAGGTCAGCGGCACGGCGGGGATATGAAACGGCGGCAACCCGCCCTGGATCGACGCCATGTCGCCCACGCGCGGCACATCCAGTCCCAGCGCGATCACCAGCCCGGCCACGACCCCGATGCCGGCCAGCGGCGCGGGCACGAAACGCGTGATCCGCGGCATCACCCAGATGATCGCCATGGTCAGCGCCACAAGCCCAAGCATCGTGTAAAGCTGCCCACCCGAAAGCCACTCGCCTCCGCCCATGCCGTGGCCGGTATTCTCGATCGATCCCGGAACCTTGAACTGGCTGAGCTGCGCAAGGAAGATCACGATCGCCAGCCCGTTGACAAAGCCCAACATCACCGGATGCGGCACCAGCCGGATGAACTTTCCCCATTGCATCACACCGGCGAAGACTTGCAACAGCCCCATAAGCACAACGGTTGCAAACAGGTACTCGACCCCATGCTGGGCCACCAGCGCCACCATGACCACGGCCATTGCACCTGTGGCCCCCGAAATCATGCCCGGGCGGCCACCGATCAGCGCGGTGATCAATCCCACAAGGAAGGCCGCGTAAAGCCCCACCAGGGGATGCACGCCCGCGACAAACGCAAAGGCCACCGCCTCGGGGACCAGCGCCAGCGCCACGGTCAGGCCCGACAACAGCTCGATCCGCAGGCGGTCGGGCGTCAGCCGTTCATCCGGCAAGAGGCTGAGATCCGGCAAAGCTAGGCGGTTGGCGAGGCTCGCCATGATGGTGCGGTGCATGTTCTGTCCCTGATTTTTCCGTTCGCAGGGCGCGCCATACTGCAGTGCAGCATAAAAGGCCACCCAAACGGCCCGAAAGGCCGCGTTGCAGGCAGGTCATAACAGGATTTCCCGGGATTGCACGGTATTCTTGCGTATGCGGCGCCGCGGCGGCGGGCCCGGCGATTTGCACTCTTGCGCCGCAAAGTGTAGCAATGCAGTGCGCAACAGGAGCCCGGGCCGATGATTTTCCGCCGCTGAACTATCCCGACACAAAGGTTTTCAGCGAAAGGAGCGCGCCCATGCCGCGCCTGCCCGATCCCGACACGCTCTATCCCGTGATCCTGCCCGATGGCACCCCCCATACCGGAACGGTGTTCCTGGCCAATGCCATCGACCAGCCGAATATCTCTGTTGGCGCTTATACTTACGCCTCGAGCTTCACCCCGCCCGATACGCCGCAGGGCTGGGCGGGGCTGCTGGCGCCTTACCTCTTTCCAACCTCCGAAGGGCGGCTGGAGATCGGGCGGTTCTGCCAGATCGCGCATGGCGTGCGCTTTGTCACCGCCTCGGCCAATCACGCCCGGCACGGGCCTTCGACCTTTCCGTTCGAGATCTTCGATCTGCAAAACGCCGTTCCGGCACAACCCGACAGCCGCGATACCGTGATCGGCCACGATGTGTGGCTGGGGATGGACGCGATCGTGCTGCCCGGCGCGCGGATCGGCAATGGCGTGATCGTGGGCGCAGGCGCGGTCGTGGGCGGCACGATACCCGCCTATTCCATCGTCGCGGGCAATCCCGCGCAGGTGGTCCGCCGCCGCTTTACCGAGGAAGAGATCGCAAAGCTTGAGGCCCTCGCCTGGTGGGACTGGCCCACGGATCACGTCGCGCGGCATATCGACGTGATCCAGCATGGCGATGTGCCATCGCTTTTGGCCTGCGCACCGTAACCCGGCCTTGCGCTTGGGCCGCGTCGGACGGAATATGCGCCCGACGCTAGCGGGAAAGGCAGAACAGCATGACGGAACGGATGATCGCCATCATCGGCGGATCGGGCCTTTACGAAATCGACGGGCTGGAGCAGGTCGAATGGGTCGAGGTCAAAACCCCCTGGGGCAAACCGTCCGACGCGATCCTGACCGGCACGCTGCAAGGGTTGAAGCTGGCCTTCCTGCCGCGCCACGGACGCGGGCATGTGCTTGACCCAAGTTCGGTGCCTTACCGCGCGAATATCGACGCGCTCAAACGTCTGGGCGCGACCGACGTGATCTCGATGTCGGCCTGCGGTTCCTTCCGCGAGGAAATGGCCCCGGGCGATTTCGTGATCGTGGATCAGTTCATCGACCGCACATTCGCCCGCGACAAATCGTTTTTCGGCCCCGGATGCGTGGCCCATGTCAGCCTGGCCCACCCCACCTGCGCGGCCCTTGCCGACAGCGTGGCGGAGGCCGCCGACAAAAGCGGCGCGACCGTTCATCGCGGCGGCACCTACCTTGCGATGGAGGGGCCGCAGTTTTCCACCCTGGCCGAATCCAACATGTATCGCGACCACTGGGGCGCGGACGTGATCGGCATGACCAACATGCCCGAGGCGAAACTCGCCCGCGAGGCCGAGCTTTGCTATGCCTCGGTCGCGATGGTCACCGATTACGATTGCTGGCACCCCGATCACGACGCGGTCGAGGTCAGCGACATCGTCCGCACCCTGACCGGCAACGCCGACAAGGCGCGCCGCACCATCACCCATCTGCCCGCGCTTCTGGGTTCGGGCCGCGCACCCTGCCCGCATGGCTGCGACCGGGCGCTGGACACCGCGATGATCACCGCGCCGGAAAAGCGCGATCCGGCGGTTCTGGCGCGTCTGGATGCGGTGGCAGGCCGCGTTCTCTGATCGCGTGTGGCGCCTCGCCGCCATATTCGGCCTGTCCGCCCTGCCCGCGCAGGCCACCGAATACGTCACCACGTCCGGCGTGCTGGGCGACGACGATTTCTATCGCGTGGTCGCCTGTGGCGCGGCCCCGGGCGGCGATTGCTCCAAGCCCTTCATCCACTGGGACACCACGTCCCCGCTGCGCGTGGCCTTTGCCCGGATCGACCGCGCCTATCTGGGCGGACGGCAGAAACGCGCCCGCGCTGCCGTGATCCGCGCCCTGCAATACCTCAATGACGCCGGCGCCGGCCTGCGCCTGGTTCTGACCGAGACACCGGAGCAGGCCGACATCCGCATCTATCTTCTCGACACGGACGGCAGTGCCCCGGTCAGCGGAACCGGTCTCGATACGATCGACGGGGCGACGATCCGTGGCGCGACGGTGCGCGTCTGGTGGACGAACCGGCGCGAGATAACCCGCGCCGTCATCGCCTTTTCCACCAACCTGTCGATCCGGCAATACGAATCCGCCATGCTGGAAGAGATCACGCAGGCCCTTGGCTTCATGACCGATATCCGCAATCCTGCCTATAACGGGGTTTCGGTCTTTTCCGAAGACAGCAACGCCGCCAAGACCCTTGGTCCGCAGGACATCATGGCCCTGCGCCGCCACTATCCACCGCAGGAGAGCAACTGATGTCCCTGGAAATCTGGCTGGCCTTCGTCGCCGCCTCGACCGCACTGCTTCTCATTCCGGGGCCAACCGTCCTGCTGGTGCTGAGCTATGCGCTGAGCCAGGGGCGCAAGGTGGCGGTGGCCAGCGCGACCGGCGTGGCGTTGGGCGATTTCGTCGCGATGAGCGCATCGCTCGCCGGTCTCGGCGCGCTGGTGCTGGCCTCGGCCACGCTGTTCACGGTGCTGAAATGGGTGGGCGCGGCCTATCTGATCTGGATGGGCTGGCGCCTGCTGCGCAGCGCGCCAGGCAAGGCGCTGAACCCGCAGGATACCGAAACGGTGCGCCCCGCCGAAGTGTTCCGCCACGCCGCCGTCGTGACCGCGCTCAACCCGAAATCCATCGCATTCTTCATTGCCTTCGTGCCGCAATTCGTGAACCCGCAGGCACCGCTCTTGCCGCAATTCTCCGTGTTGATCGCAACCTTCGTCGGCCTTGCCGCGCTGAACGCGCTGGCCTATGCGCTGGCGGCCGACCGGTTGCGGCGCGTCATCGCCCGTCCCCGCGTCGTGACCGGCATGACACGCGCGGGCGGCGCGGCCCTGATCGGCATGGGGGTACTGACCGCAACGCTGCGCCGCGCGGCCTGACCGGTCAGCCGTTCTTTTTCAGGAACTTGCGGATGAAGCCGCGGATTTCGCGGGCGGCGGACGTGTCCATGTCCTTGCACAGCTCGACGAAGGCGTCGCGCTCTTCCTTGTCCAGCCTCAGTATCAACTGGCTGTCCTTTTTCTTGCGCTTCTTGCCGCTCTTTCTGGCGGACCGCTTGTCTTCCTTGCCAGTCAATTCGGTTTCCGCCCAGGCCGCTACCGTGATCTGTATATACATAGAATACGCCGCGGCGCGCGGGCAACTCTGAAACGTGCACGGCACAGGCCCGCGCAGCGTTCCCTGACGTCTGCAGGATCAAGCCTCTTGCACCGCATCTGCCGATAGGCCAAACCGGACGCCGGAATACGCAACGGGGACAGCCATGAACAATCGCAAGACCGTAAAGGATTACATCCGCACAATCGTGGATTTCCCGCATGAGGGCATCCTGTTTCGCGACGTGACCACGCTTTTCGCCGATCCGCGCGGGTTCCGCATGGCCGTGGACCAGATGCTGCACCCCTATGCCGGACAGCGGATCGACAAGGTCGTCGGCCTCGAGGCGCGCGGCTTCATCCTGGGTGGCGCGGTGGCGCATCAGCTTGGCACCGGCTTCGTGCCGATCCGCAAGAAGGGCAAACTGCCCGGCGCTGTCATCTCCGAGGAATACCAGCTGGAATACGGCGAAGCGGTCGTCGAAGTGCACGACGACGCCATCGCCCCCGGTGAAACCGTCCTGCTGGTCGACGACCTGCTGGCCACGGGCGGCACCGCCGAAGCCGGCATCAAGCTGGTCGAACGGCTGGGCGGCGAAATCGTCGGCTGCGCCTTCGTGGTCGACCTGCCCGAGCTTGGCGGCCGCAAACGGCTGGAAAAGATGGGCATGGACGTCCATGCCCTGTGCGACTTCGAGGGGCTCTAACCCCCCGCGCGCAGCACCGCACCGGGATTGAGGATACCGTTGGGGTCCAGCAGGGCCTTGATCCCGCGCATCACCTCCAGCTTGACCGGATGGCCATAACGCTCCAGATCGCCGACCTTCAGCCGGCCGATCCCGTGCTCGGCGCTGACCGATCCCCCCATCGCATCCACGAGGTCATGCACGCAGGTCTTGATGTCGTCGCGCAGGTTGTGGAACTCAGATTTGTCGCGGCCCTTCGGCGGGAAGACGTTGTAATGCAGGTTGCCGTCGCCAAGATGCCCGAAACAGTTGATACGGAAATCGCCCAGCCGCGCCAGCGCCGCGCCCCCCTGTTCGATGAACGTGGCCACCGCACCCATCGGCAGGCTGATATCGTGGCTGGAGATCGACCCGACGCGCCTGTTGGCCTCGGGTATCTGTTCGCGCACCTCCCAGAATTCGTGGCGCTGCGTCTCGGATTGCGCGATCATCCCGTCGCTGACCAGCCCCCTGTCGAACGCATCGGCAAACAGCGCCTCCAGCGCCTCGGCCGGGTCCAGCCCGGCGGCAAGCCCCACGTCGATCAGCACGAACCACTCCGGCGGCGTATCGAACGGCTGGCGGATGTCCGGCAGCTTCTCGGTCAGGAACTCCAGCCCCATCCGGTGCATGATCTCGAAGGCGCTGATCCCCTCACCCATCCTGTCACGCGCCAGCGCCAGCAATGACAGCGCGGCGGCGGGGCTGTCCACCACCATCAGCGCCGTGCCTTCGCCCGCCGGACGCGGGGCAAGTTTCAGGCTGGCCGCTGTGATCACGCCCAGCGTGCCCTCCGAGCCGATCATCAGGTTACGCAGATCATAGCCGGTGTTGTCCTTGCGCAGGCGGCTCATCCCGTTCCAGACCCGCCCATCGGCCAGCACGACTTCCACACCCAGACACAGATCGCGCGCGTTGCCATAGCGCAGGACGTTGACCCCGCCCGCATTCGTGCCCAGCAATCCGCCGATCCGCGCCGATCCCTTCGACGCGATGGACAGGGGATAAAGCCGATCGACCGCTTCGGCCGCCGTGTGAACATCCTGCAGGATCGCACCCGCCTCGACCTCGATCACGTTTTCTTCGGGGTGCACGGCGCGGATCGCCGCCATCCGTTCGAGCGACAGCAGGATCGGCAAGGGCCCTTCGCCCGCGACCTGCCCGCCCACCAGACCGGTGCCGCCGCCATAGGGCACGACGCCGATCTTCGCGTCATTGCAGGCGCGCAGAACGGCGGACACCTCGTCCACCGATCCGGGCGCAACGACCGCTGCGGCCTGTCCCGTCCACTGACCGCGCGGCTCTTCCAGGTGGCGCGCCTCGGGTGTGCGAATGGCGCGTTCCGGCAGCACGGCGCGCAATTGATCGACGAAATCCTGATCGGCGTCCTTCAACATGGCAATCCCTCGCATGACGCAGGCAGATACGCACAGCGCCACGGCGTCAACAACCCCTTCTTCATCTTGCCTCAAATACCTCCGGGGGTGAATTGGCGCAAAGCGCCAAGAGGGGGCAGCGCCCCCTGCCTGCACCGGGTCAGTCCACGGGCGCGCGCAGGTAGTTTGGGCGCAGAACCACCACCGTCGGGCGCGGCGGCAGATCCCGCAGCGATACGGTTAGCGAATGCGCCCCTTCGTTGACGATGTCGAACTCCCCCGACATACCATCGAGAAACGCTTGCAGCGACAGGTCCTGGAACCAGTGCATCGGGATCACGACCGAGGATTTCAACCGCTTCAGAACCTTCAGCATCGTCGGCAGATCCAGTGTCATGCCGCCATCCACAGCCGCCATCACCACATCGAGCCGTCCAAGCGCCGCATATTGCGCCTCGTCCGGTTCGTGATGCAGGTGCCCCAGATGCCCGATGCAAAGCCCCTCGACCTCGAAGACGAAGATCGAGTTCCCCTTTTCCTCGACCCCGCCGTAACTGCGGATGTCGGTCGGCACGTTGCGGATATACATCTCGCCCAGATCGAGGCGGTGCTCGATCCCCTGGCCGAACTCTTCTCCCCAGCCCGGCAGGACATGCGGGATCGCAGGATCGGGGCTTGGCGTCCAATGCGTGGAATGCGCGTGGTTCATCGTCACGACATCCGGGATCAGGTCGACATTGCCGATGAACCCGGTGTAATCCGTCACCGCGTTGATGCCCCCTGGCGTCTGGATCAGGAACGAGGCATGCGCCACATAGGTGATCCGCGCCGAGAAATCCGGCACCGGTTCACTAAAGCTGGCCTTGTGCAGATATTCGATCCCCGGGGCCGCATCGGCGATGGCGATGCAATGGCTCAGGCGGCGGTCCTGCGCCATCGCGGCCGTCGCGCTGAGGCCAAGACACATGGCAAGGGCAAGTCGGATCATCGGCATACCTCCTGTTGTCACAGGAAGGTTAGCGCGATTCCCCGGCCCGGCGAGGATCAAACAGCCGTGAACTCAGCCCGTGCCGGTCCGTCCGCGCCTGTCCGCGCGCAGCGCGGCATACAGCACATGGGTTCGCCAGCGCCCGTTGATCTGCAGATAGCTCTGCGCCACGCCCTCGTATTTGAAGCCGCATTTTTCCAGCACGCCCCGGGACGCCGCGTTTTCCGGCAGGCAGGCGGCCTCGATCCGGCTCAGCCCCATGTGGTGAAAGGCATGATGCGTCATCGCGGTGATCGCCTCGCGCATGTATCCGTGCCGTGCATAAGGTTCACCGATCCAGTATCCCAGCGTCCCGGCCTGCGCAGGCCCACGGCGGATATTGTCCAGCGTGATCGCACCAAGCAGCAACTGGTCGTCCCGGCGCACCAGGAAAAGCGGCACGGCCGATCCGTTCGAGATCGACCGCTGCGCCCAGTAGACACGATTGGTGAACCCCTTGCGGGTGAGGTGGTCCTCGGCCCAGGTCGGCTCCCACGGCACAAGGAAATCGGCGCTTTCGCGGCGCAGGGTCGTCCAGTCGCGGAAGTCGCCGTGCTGGGGCGCTCGCAGGGTCATGCGTTCGGTTTCGATCCGAACCTTCCTGCGCGAGAACAGCATCAGGCAGCGCGCCGCGCATTCAGCGCGTCCCAATCGGGGGCTTTCGACACCGGCCCGTAAAGCGCGACGGCCATGCGCGCCTCGGCCACCATACGCCCGGCCATGTCACGCAGATCGGGCAGCGTCACCGCATCGACCTTGGCCACCACTTCCTCCAGCCCGGGCACCCGGCCCCAGATCTGTATCATCCGCGCCATGCGCTCGGCCCGCGACGACGGGCTTTCGAGCCCCATCAGCAGACCGGCCTTCATCTGGGCGCGGGCACGTTCAAGCTCGGCCATGGTCAGACCGTCCGCGGCCCGCTTCATCTCGTCCAGCGTCAGCATGGTCAACTCGCCCAGCTGTTCACCGGATGTGCCGGCATAGATCGTCATCATCCCGCTGTCGGAATAGGCCCCCGCCTGCGCGAAGATGGTGTAGCACAGCCCCCGCTTTTCGCGGATCTCCTGGAACAGGCGGCTCGACATGCCGCCCCCCAGCGCCGATCCCAGGATCTGCGCGGCATAGATGCCCGGATCGGTCACCGCGGGCGCTTCGAAGGCGAGGGCCAGATGGGCCTGCTCCAGCTTCTTCTTCACCCGCAGGTCGCCGCCCTCGAACCGCGCCGGCAAAACCTTGGATGCCGGCCGCGCCGCCAGATCGCCGAACGCCTGCTCGGCCAGGCGCACGATTTCGGAGTGATCGACATCGCCGGCAGCCGAAAGAACCATGTTTCCCGGTGCGTAATGCTCGGCCACGAAATCCTGCAGATCCTCGCGGGAAAAGCCCCGGACGCGTTCAGCCGGGCCAAGGATCGACCGGCCCAGCGGCTGATCGGGATAGGCACGTTCCTGCAGCCAGTCGAAAATCACATCGTCGGGCGTGTCCAGCGCCTGCCCGATCTCCTGCAGGATCACGCCGCGCTCGACCTCGATCTCGCGCGGATCGAGAACCGAAGCGCGTAGGATATCTGCGATCACGTCCAGCGCCAGCGGCACATCCGGCCCCAGAACCCGCGCGTAATAGGCCGTCGCCTCGCGCGAGGTATAGGCGTTGATATAGCCGCCGACATCCTCGATCGCCTCGGCGATATCCAGCGCGCTGCGCCGCTCGGTACCCTTGAACGCCATGTGCTCCAGGAAATGCGCGATGCCGTTCTGTTCGGGCCGTTCGTTGCGCGCACCGGTCAGAACCCACACACCGATGGCTGCCGATTGCAGGCCCGGCATCCTTTCGGTGACGATGCGAAAACCGTTGGACAGGGTATGCAGTTCAACACTCACTTGGCGATACGCTCCCGGATCAGGGTTTCGATGGCGGACAAATCGTTCGGCACGCGCGTGACGCGCTCGTCGCGTTCATAAAGATCGGCCATGCGCGGTGGCAAGGGCGGATGAATGCCCGACGCCTCTTCTACCGCGGCAGGGAACTTGGCGGGATGGGCCGTGGCCAGCGTAATCATCGGCACACCAGGTTTCAGATGCTCCTCGGCGACCTTCACGCCAACCGCGCTGTGCGGGCACAGCAATTCGCCGGTGGTGGCCTGCAGCCGCTTGATCGTGGCGCGGGTTTCGTCCTCGTCGCAGCGGCCGCTGTCGAAATGCTCGCGCAGCGCCTGCAACGCCCCCTGGCTGACCTTGAAACCGCCGGCCTTCAACTCGTCCATGAGCTGCGCCACCGCCCCGCCATCGCGGCCATAGGCATCGAACAGCGCACGCTCGAAGTTCGAGCTGACCTGAATATCCATCGACGGGCTGATCGACGGGATCACACCGTCGGGCGTGTAGTCGGACGTGCTGAGGCAGCGGTGCAGGATGTCGTTCTGGTTCGTCGCGACCACCAGCCGGTCAATGGGCAGGCCCATCTTCTTGGCGATGTAGCCTGCGAATATGTCGCCGAAATTGCCGGTGGGCACGGTAAAGCTGACCTTGCGGTGCGGCGCGCCCAGTTCGACGGCCGAGGCAAAGTAGTAAACGACCTGCGCCAGCACCCGCGCCCAGTTGATCGAATTCACGCCTGCCAGCTGCACGCCGTCACGGAACGTGAAATCGTTGAACATGTCCTTCACACGGGCCTGCGCGTCGTCGAAATGCCCGTCGATGGCCAGCGCATGAACGTTTGCTTCGGAAGGCGTGGTCATCTGGCGGCGCTGCACTTCGCTGACGCGGCCATGGGGGTAGAGGATGAAGACATCCACCGCATCCAGCCCCTTGAACGCCTCGATCGCGGCCGATCCGGTATCGCCGCTGGTCGCGCCCACGATGGTCACCCGCTGCCCCGAGCGTTTCAGCGCGGCCTGGAACAGCTGGCCGATCAGCTGCATCGCGAAATCCTTGAACGCCAGCGTGGGGCCATGGAACAGCTCCAACAGGAAATGCCCCGATCCGAGCTGCACAAGCGGCGCCCGCGCGGCATGGCCGAACCCCTCATAGGCGCGGGCGATGATACCGCGGAATTCGTCATCGGTGAATGTGTCGCCGATGAAGGGGCGCATGATGCGGAATGCCACTTCCTCGTAGGGCAGCCCGGCCAGCGCCGCGATTTCTTCGGACGCCATCACCGGAACCTCGGACGGCACATAAAGCCCGCCGTCACGCGCAAGCCCGGTCAGCATCGCCTCTTCAAAGGTCAGTTCCGGGGCCTGCCCCCGGGTGGATACGTATTTCATCAGCCCTCAGCCTTCAGCTTTGGGGCGCCGGTTGCGCCATAGGAAATAACCGGTCATCGCCGCCCATATCAGGGCGAGCGAGTACCATGTGATCGCATATTCGAGGTGATCGTTCGGAATGCCGCTGCTGTCGACGGGCAACGGCGTCACGCCCTTGTCGGCGGGCGACACGCTGCGCACCACGACCAGCAGGGGCCGGGTGTTCAGAACCCCGGCCATCTGCGCCACGTCGCGGGCGAACCAGGTGTTGCCCGCGACGTCGTTTTCGGGGGTCGAACTGTTGCGGTCATCCGGCCAGTGCAGGTTGCCCGTCACCGTCACCGGGCCTCCGGGCGCGGGCGGGATCGCATCTGCCACCCGAATGAAACCACGATCCAGCAGAACGCGGCCCTGATCGGTGTCCAGCGCCGATATCAGCCGGTAACCGGCGCCAACCTGTTTCTGGCTGACCAGGACGCGCAGCGGGTCTTGGTCACCTATTCGCCCGGTCACGCGCACCGGCAGATAGCGATCGGCCTCGGGGTCGGGATCGGCGGGCAAGGTCACGGGATCGGCTGCGATCCGCGCCTCGATATCGTTCAGGATGCCCCGCTTCCATTCAAGCCGTTGCACCTGCCAGGTGCCAAGGCCGACCAGCACGGCGACGCCGGCAAGGCCGAAAATCAGCGGGACAAGGATACGCTGCATCGCGGGGTCTTTCGGACGGGTCCATTCAAACGCACAAGGCGCGCCTTCCCGGCGCGCCCTGCTTTCTGTCGGTTTACGCGGTGGATTTCAACCGCAAAGGCAGGTGCCTCAGCCGCCCCAGATGTAAACGGCGGCAAACAGGAACAGCCACACCACGTCGACGAAGTGCCAGTACCAGGCAGCGGCCTCGAAGCCGACGTGTTTTTCCGGCGTGAAATGGCCCCGCATCAGGCGCAGCAGGCACACGAAAAGGAAGATCGTGCCGATGATCACGTGGAACCCGTGAAAGCCGGTCGCCATGAAGAAGTTCGCACCGTAGATGTTGCCGGCGAAGCCAAAGGCCGCGTGGCTGTATTCATAGGCTTGGAACAGCGTGAAGATAGCGCCCAGCGCGATTGCGATGATAAGGCCCCATTTCATGTCTTCGCGGTTGTTTTCATGAACCAGCGCGTGGTGAGCCCAGGTTGCCGCCGCGCCCGAGCACAGCAGGATCAGCGTGTTGATCAGCGGCAGGTGCCAGGGGTCGAAGGTTTCAATGCCAGCCGGCGGCCAGACACCGTCGACTGCCGGGCTTTGCGGGCCCATCGGGTACATGGCGTGCTTGAAGAAGCTCCAGAACCATGCGGCAAAGAACATCACCTCGGACATGATGAACAGGATAAAGCCATAGCGCAGGCCGATCTGGACGACCGGCGTGTGATCGCCCACCTGGCTTTCGGCCACAACGTCGGCCCACCAGCCGAACATGACGTAGAGCACGCCAACGAGGCCGATCAGGAACACCCAAGGCCCATTGTCATGCATCCACATGACGGCGCCAAACAGCATGACGAAGCCCGCCATCGCGCCCAGAAGGGGCCACAGGGACGGGGCCAGAATGTGATAATCGTGGTTCTTTTCGTGCGCCATCGCGTATCCCTCGTTGGCTTTTCTTAGTTAACGGTTGTGTCTTCGCCCGCGCTCAGAGCGGCTTGCTCTTCGGGCAGGTCGATTTCGTGGAACGTATAGCCCAGCGTGATCCGGTGGACGTATTTTGCGTCGCGATCCTCGACGATTTCGGGATCGACATAGAACGTCACCGGCATTTCCACGCGCTCGCCCGGCTGCAATACCTGCTGTTCAAAGCAGAAGCAGTCGATCTTGGTGAAAAAGCCGCCCGCTTCGTAGGGGGCCACGTTGTAACTGGCCGAGCCCGCGATCGGGCGGTCGGTCGGATTGTAGGCCTCGTAAAAGGCAAGGCCGGTTTCGCCGATGCGGATTTCCATTTCGCGCTGGAGCGGCTTGAACTCCCAGGGGAAGTCGCGCTCGATCGAGGCGTCGAACCGGATCTTGATCGTCTGATCCAGGATCACGTCCGACCCGGCTTCGGCAACATCCGTCACGCCACCAAACCCGGTGACACGGCAAAACCAGTCGTAGAACGGCACCGACACCCAGGCCAGCCCGCCCATCAGGAAGACGACGCCCACGGTTTGCGCCACGGTTTTCGTTTTCGGATCCATCGCCATGCGTCAGTTCCCTTCCACCTGCTGGCCACGCGGCGGTTCGAAATCGCCACGGGTCACCTTGACCACCGTCAGCCCGAACACAATGCAGATGAACGCAGCAAGCGTCAGCCCCACACCGATGTTGCGGCCCTTGCGGCGGCCATGGAGTTCATGTTCCTCGCGAAAGCTCATGCGCTCACCAGCCTCCCAGGCCCCAGGGGCGCAGCGCCGCCTCTGCGAGGATCGCACCGAAATGCGCGAAAAGATACAGCAGCGACAAGCGGAAGAATTTCTTCTCGACCGCGTATTTGTCGCCCTCTGCCTGGCTCTCGTCACGCCGCCAGATGCGCCAGGCGCCCAGCACGAACAGCGCGTTCAGGACGACCGCCACCGTCAGGTAGATCGGCCCGCCGATCGCGGTGAACCCGGCACCCACGGCCAGCACGGCCAGAAGCAGCGTGTAAAAGAACACGTGGTTGCGCGTGACGCGCTTGCCATGCGTCACTGTCAGCATCGGCACGCCCGCGTTCTCGTAATCCGAGTTCATGAACAGCGCCAACGCCCAGAAATGCGGCGGCGTCCACATGAAGATCAGCGCGAACATCAGCACGGATTCGATGCTGACACCACCCGTCGCGACAGCCCAGCCGATCATCGGAGGGAACGCACCCGCCGCACCGCCGATCACGATGTTCTGCGGCGTCCAGCGCTTCAGCCACATCGTGTAGATCACGGCGTAAAAGAAGATGGTGAAGGCCAGGATCGCCGCGGCCACCCAGTTGGTCGCAAGCCACAGCATCATGACCGACATGACCGACAGCGCCACGCCCAGCGACAACGCTTCGTCTGCGGTCACCTTGCCGGCCGGAACCGGACGGCGTGCGGTGCGCTTCATCACGCGGTCGATATCGGCGTCCCACCACATGTTCAGCGCACCCGAGGCCCCTGCCCCGATCGCGATGAACAGGATCGCGCAAAAGGCGATGAACGGATGCACTGCAACAGGTGCGGCCAGCAGGCCGACTGCGGCAGTGAACACGACAAGCGACATCACACGCGGCTTGAGCAGCGCAACATAGTCGCCAAAGCCCGCTTCGGGCTGCTGAACCGTCGAATTGATCGTCGCGTCGCTCATGTCGTGTCCTGTTGGCTGGCGCGGCGGGATGCGCTGGCGGGCGCATCCCGGTCAGGCTTGCGTCACTCGGCCGAGGCCAGGTCGATCGAAGCGGGGTTGCCCGCGTATTCTGCAATCGCACCCTTCAGCCATGCGTCATAGGCTTCCTGGCTGACGACCTTGACGGTGATCGGCATATAGGCGTGGTCCTTGCCGCACAGCTCCGAGCACTGGCCGAAATAGACACCTTCCTTTTCGGCGTTGAACCAGAGTTGTGCGATACGGCCCGGCACGGCGTCCTGTTTCACGCCGAAGGCAGGGATCGTCCAGCTGTGGATCACGTCGGCGGCGGTCACGTCCATGACGACGGTCTTGCCCACAGGCACGACCACGGCGGTGTCGGTGGCCAAAAGGTATTCGTCCTGCGAATACCCGTGGTCTTCCAGGTCTTCGCGTGCAAGCAGGAAGCTTTCGAACCCGAATTCGTGGTCGGTGTACTCATAGCCCCAGTACCACTGATAGCCGGTCACCTTGATATAAATGTCGCCATCGGGGATTTCCTGCTGCTTGAACAGAACGGGCAGCGAAAACGCACCGATAAAGACGAGGATCACGATCGGACCGATCGTCCACGCCACTTCCAGCGGCGAATTGTGCGTAAAGCTCGACGGGTTCGGATTGACCCGGCGGTTGAACCGGAAAATCACGTAGAGCAGCAGCAGGCAGACCATGATGGTGATCGCCGTGATGATCACAAGAATCAGGCCATCCAGCCCTTGCAGATCGCGCGCCAGCTCGGTCGCGGCCGGCTGAAAGCCGATGCCGCCTTCCTTGGGCTTACCAATGATTTCAAGCGCTTCCTGCGCAAAGGCAGGCGCGGCGGAAAAGGCTGCGGATGCGGCCAGAAGGCTAGAGAAAAGTCGCATGTGTCACCCTGATCGGTTGATCGTTCGTTCTGTTCGGTCCCAAAAGACCCCGCCTGGCGTGGTATACGGCGGAATCCCGGCATTCATTCGCTGCCATGAACCACATTATGTCACATCGGACAACATATTCGGTTGCGGCAAACGGACGCTTTTTTTGACATAGATCAAATGAGCCTCTCTTCACAAGCCACGAAAAACAGGCATTCGGCATGTCCCTTTGGCGTCTGCGAAAGATGCCTGCACCCATATGGTGGCGGGGCCCGCTTGCACGGCTTATATGAGGAAACGACAGGGAATCGGGCCGGCACACGACGTGCAGCGGCCCGGCACAAAGCTTCAGGACAAAGGCAGACCGATGGCCGATACAGATTTCCGCCCGTTCCAGACGATGCTCGATCACGATGCGGCCCTCAGAAAGCTGCAAGAGGCGACGGCGGGCGCGGATGACGGCGAACTTTTCCTTGAACGCCGCCGCGCCGAGGCGCTGGTCTTCGACGATGGGCGCGTCAAGACGGCAAGCTATGACGCGACCGAAGGATTCGGGCTGCGCGCCGTCCGCGGCGAGGTGTCGGGCTATGCCCATTCTTCTGAAATCTCGGACGCGGCGCTGACCCGCGCAGTTGCCACGGCGCGGCTGGCGGTGGGTGAAGGCGGTGGAACGCTGGCCGCCGGGCCGCAAGCCACGAACCGGCATCTTTATACGGATGCCGACCCGATCGCCGGGGTGGAATTTCCCGTCAAGTTGGAGACCCTGCGCGCCATCGACGCCTTCGCGCGCGACGTCGACCCGCGGGTCGTGCAGGTCACGGCGACGATCGCCGCATCTCTGCAAGAGGTGGAAATCCTGCGACCCGACGGCCAGCACATGCGCGACGTGCGCCCCATGACCCGCGTCAATGTCAGCGTGATCGTCGAAGATCAGGGCCGCCGCGAACAGGGCACCGCCGGCGGAGGCGGGCGCGTCGGGCTGGACGGGTTGCTCGATCCCGCAGACTGGCAGGCCAAGGCGCAAGAGGCGCTGCGCATCGCGCTGGTCAACCTGCGCGCCGAACCCGCGCCCGCCGGCATCATGGACGTCGTGCTTGGCCCCGGTTGGCCCGGCATCCTGCTGCACGAGGCAGTGGGTCACGGGCTCGAGGGTGACTTCAACCGAAAGGGCAGCTCGGCATTTGCCGGGCTGATGGGCCAGCGCGTCGCCGCGCCGGGTGTGACAGTGCTGGATGACGGCACGATCCCCGACAGGCGCGGTTCTATCACCTTCGACGACGAAGGCACGCCGTCCGGCCGCAATGTCCTGATCGAGGACGGCATTCTCGTGGGCTTCATGCAGGACCGCCAGAACGCCCGCCTGATGGGGGTCGAACCCACCGGCAACGGACGGCGGGAAAGCTATGCCCATGCACCGATGCCGCGCATGACCAACACCTACATGCTGGGCGGCGATGCCGATCCCGGCGACATCGTGGCCGACCTCAAGGACGGCATCTATGCCGTTGGGTTCGGCGGCGGTCAGGTCGACATCACCAACGGCAAGTTCGTTTTCAGTTGCACCGAGGCCTACCGCGTCAAGAACGGCAAGGTCGGAGCGCCGGTCAAGGGCGCGACGCTGATCGGCGACGGCGCGACCGCGCTGCAACAGATCCGCGCGCTTGGCAATGACATGGCGCTTGATCCGGGCATGGGCAATTGCGGCAAGGCCGGCCAATGGGTGCCGGTGGGCGTGGGTCAGCCGACCGTCATGATCGGCGGTCTGACCGTGGGCGGCGCCGGGGCCTGATTTCCGATCGTGCAGGGAAACCGCGCGGTTTGGCCCACCAACCGCGCGGTTTTCTTTCCGGTCGATCAGGGTTTACCCGGCATTAACCAGCCGCGCGGTAGAGATGATTCCGTAAGACGGCGAGGTTGCGATGCCAGAAGAGTTTCATCCTTCCACTCACCCCCCACTCCCACCCACCACGGAAGATGAGCGGGTGTCGTGGCTTCGCCTCTTGCGCTCCCGGCGGGTCGGTCCTTCGACCTTTTATCGCCTCATGAAGGAACACGGCTCGGCCCAGGCTGCGCTCGAAGCGTTGCCAGATATCGCTCGCGCCGCCGGTGTCGAAGATTACACCCCCTGCCCGCCCGAAGTCGCGCTGGCCGAACTGCGCAAGGCGCAAGCGACCGGGGCGCAAATGATCTGCGTCGGAGCGCCCGACTATCCCGCTGCGCTGCTTGACCTGTCCGACCCGCCCCCGATCCTGTGGGCGATGGGCGATCTCGGCCTTTTGTCGCGTGACAGGATCGCGATGGTCGGTGCGCGCAACGCGTCCTCCCTTGGAACCCGGATGGCGCGCGCGCTCGCGCTCGACCTCGGCAAACAGGGGTTCGTGACCGTTTCGGGCCTTGCCCGCGGCATCGACACCGCGGCGCATCTTGCCTCGGTCGAAACCGGAACGATCGCTGTCATGGCCGGCGGTGTGGACATCATCTATCCCGCTGAAAACACCACGCTTGCGGAAGACATCGCCGCCAGGGGCCTGCGCCTGTCGGAACAACCGATGGGCCTGACGCCGCAGGCACGGCATTTCCCGCGCCGCAACCGGCTGATTTCGGGGCTGGCGCGCGCCGTCGTTGTGGTCGAGGCCGCGGCGAAATCGGGTAGCCTGATCACCGCGCGCGATGCGTTGGACCAGGGGCGCGAGGTGCTCGCGGTGCCCGGCCACCCGTTCGACGCCCGCGCGGCCGGATGCAACATGCTGATCCGCGATGGTGCGACACTGATCCGCCGCGCCGAAGACGTGATCGAGGCCCTGCCCGCCCGCGACATCGACCGTCATCTTGGCGAGAGCGCGCCCGTCCAGACCGAAATCCCCGTCCCACCGCCGCAAAAGCGCAGCCTGCGCGAAACGGCGGCCCTGCACGGCCTGATACTCGACCGGCTCGGGCCGTCACCGTTGGCCGAGGATCAGCTGATCCGCGACCTCAAGGCCCCGGCCCAGGCCGTGGCCCCGGCATTGACCGACCTCGAACTGGAGGGCCGGATCGTGCGCCACCCCGGCGGTTTGCTTGCCCGCGCCACCTGAACACACCTTCCGAGCAAAGCGACCGTCGCCACGGGAACCCGCAGCGCCCTGCCCCGTCCTTTCCACCTGCCCCGGCACCCCGGCATACCGTCGGTTTCCGTTTTGATGAACGCCGATGCTCTGATACGGCGCATTGACAAACGAGCCATGCACCCCACATGGTCCGCCGCCACAGCCCCAGTGCCGAGTCGAAAGGAAGCCGCATGCCCGTCGTTGTTGTCGAATCCCCTGCCAAGGCCAAGACAATCAACAAGTATCTGGGTTCCAACTACACCGTTCTGGCGTCCTACGGCCATGTGCGTGACCTGCCGCCCAAGGACGGTTCGGTCGACCCGGAACACGATTTCGACATGAAATGGGAAGTCGGCAGTGACAGCCAGAAACATGTGCGCGCCATCGCCGAGGCCCTCAAGAACGACAACGAACTGATCCTCGCAACCGACCCCGACCGTGAGGGCGAGGCGATCAGTTGGCACCTGAAAGAGGCGCTGACCAAACGCCGCGCCATCAAGAAGGACACCGACGTGCGCCGCGTCACCTTCAACGCCATCACCAAGGCCGCGGTGACCGAGGCGATGCAGCATCCGCGCGACATCGACGCCCCGCTGGTCGAGGCCTATCTCGCGCGGCGGGCGCTCGACTATCTGGTCGGCTTCAACCTCAGCCCCGTCTTGTGGCGCAAGCTGCCCGGTGCGCGCAGCGCGGGACGCGTGCAATCGGTCTGCCTGCGGCTGATCGTCGAGCGCGAGATGGAAATCGAGGCATTCCGACCCCGCGAATACTGGACCGTCAAGGCGCTTTTGGCGACACCGCGCGGGCAGGAATACGAGGCACGGCTGACCATCCTCGCCGGCAAGAAGCTTGACCGTTACGATATCGAGAACGAAACCCAGGCCGAGCTGGCGGTCCAGGCGATCACCAGCCGCGACCTGACGGTGAGCTCGGTCGAGGCCAAGCCGGCAAGCCGGAACCCCGCCGCGCCCTTCATGACCTCGACCCTGCAGCAGGAAGCCAGCCGCAAGTTCGGCATGGGCGCGCGTCAGACGATGAGCGCGGCACAGCGGCTTTATGAGGCGGGTCACATTACCTACATGCGGACTGACGGGATCGACATGGCGCCCGAGGCCGTGCACGCGACCCGCGACGCGATCAAGGATCGTTACGGCGCCGAATACGTGCCCGACAGCCCGCGCATGTACAAGAACAAGGCCAAGAACGCGCAGGAAGCGCATGAATGTATCCGCCCCACGGAAATGAAAAAGGATGCCGCCGCGCTGAAACTGTCGGACCCCGATCAGCGCAAGCTCTATGACCTGATCTGGAAACGCACCATCGCCTGCCAGATGGAGGCCGCGCGGCTGGAGCGCACGACGGTCGATATCGCCAGTGGCGACGGGCAGGTCGGGCTGCGGGCCACCGGGCAGGTCGTTCTGTTCGACGGGTTCCTGCGCGTCTATGAAGAAGGCCGCGACGACAGTGTCGTGGATGACGACGACAAGCGCCTGCCCCAGATCATGCAGGGCGAAAAGGCCGAAAAGCGCCAGATCACACCCGACCAGCATTTCACCCAGCCGCCGCCGCGCTATACCGAGGCGACGCTGGTCAAGAAGATGGAAGAGTTGGGCATCGGACGCCCCTCGACCTATGCCTCGATCGTGACGACGATCCAGGACCGCGAATACGTGCGCAAGGAACAGAACCGCCTGATCCCCGAGGACAAGGGCCGCATCGTCACCGTGTTCCTGACCAATTTCTTCCGCCGCTACGTGGAGTACGATTTCACCGCCGCGCTGGAGGACGAACTCGACGAGGTCAGCGCAGGTCAAATCGACTACAAGCAATTGCTGTCGCGTTTCTGGCGCGATTTCTCGACCGCGATCGCAGAAACCTCGGAGCTGCGCATCACCGAGGTGCTGGATGTTCTGGACGACGCGCTGGCCCCCACGCTCTACCCCCCGCGCGAGGATGGCGGCGACCCGCGCGCCTGCCCGCTTTGCGGCGAGGGGCAACTGCATCTGAAAACCTCGCGCACGGGCGGTTTCGTGGGGTGCTCGCGCTACCCTGAATGCCGTTACACCCGGCCTATCGGCGGCGATGCGGCCGAATCCGGTGACCGGGTGCTGGGCGAAGATGAAAACGGCAACGAAATCAGCCTGCGCTCGGGCCGGTTCGGGCCCTATGTCCAGCGCGGCGAAGCGACCGAAGAGAACAAGAAGCCCGACCGCGCCAGCCTGCCCAAGGGCTGGAGCGCGGACGAGATGACGCTGGAAAAGGCGCTGACCCTTCTCAGCCTGCCGCGCGTCGTGGGCGACCACCCCGAGGGTGGCACGATCACCGCAAATTTCGGGCGCTACGGGCCATATGTGGCACACCAGTTGCCGGACGAGGCAAAGCCCGTCTACGCGAACCTCAAAGATCCTGCTGACGTGTTCGAGATCGGCATGAACCGCGCGGTCGAACTGCTGGCCGAAAAGCGGGCCAATCCCGGTGGGCGCGGACGCGCCGCCGCCAAGGCGCTCAAGGAACTGGGAGATCACCCCGACGAAGGCGGACCGGTCGCCGTGATGGACGGACGATATGGCCCCTATGTCAAATGGGCGAAAATCAATGCCACCCTGCCCAAGGACACCGACCCCGAAAGCGTGACCATGGAGCAGGCCATGCAGTTGATCGCCGAAAAGGCGGCCAAGAAGGGCGGCGGGCGCAAGAAAACCACCCGCAAGACAGCCAAGAAGGGCTGACTACCGAAAGTATGCAACGGCATGCGATGCCCGCGGAATCGTTGACACCGTCACCCACAGACTGCATGACAAAGCCAACGACGGTTTGAGGGAGACACAAATGAAGAAAGTCTACAAATCGGCTGCCGACGCATTGGACGGTGTGTTGCACGATGGCATGCTGATCGCTGCTGGCGGCTTTGGCCTTTGCGGCATCCCCGAACTTCTGATCGATGCGATCGTTGACAGCGGCGTCAAGAATCTGACCGTTGCGTCGAACAACGCCGGCGTCGACGATTTCGGCCTGGGCAAGCTGCTTGCCTCGCGCCAGGTCAAGAAGATGATGTCCTCTTACGTGGGTGAAAACGCGGAATTCATGCGCCAGTACCTGTCCGGCGAGCTTGAGCTGGAATTCAATCCGCAGGGCACGCTGGCCGAACGGATGCGCGCCGGCGGTGCCGGTATTCCGGGCTTTTACACCAAGACGGGTGTGGGCACGCAGATCGCCGAGGGCAAGGAAGTCAAGGTTTTCGACGGTCAGGAATATATCCTGGAACGCGGGATCTTCGCCGACCTGTCGATCGTGAAGGCATGGAAGGCCGACACCACCGGTAACGCGATTTTCCGCAAGACCGCGCGCAACTTCAACCCGCCGGCAGCCATGTGCGGCAAGGTCTGCATCATGGAGGTCGAAGAGATCGTCGAGCCAGGCGAGCTCGATGCCGATGCGATCCACCTGCCCGGCATCTATGTCCACCGCCTGATCCAGGGCGAGCACGAAAAGCGCATCGAACAGCGTACGACGCGCCCGCGCCCCGCGGCCTGACAACGGGGAGCTCCTTCGGTGCACGACGAAGAACTGGATATGGTGCTCGGTGACAGCGATGTGCTGATCGGGTTTTCGCGGCTCAGCATCGCCATGGTAATCACCAATCCGGCACTGGAAGATAACCCGATCATCTATGTCAACGACGCGTTCGAGCGGACGACCGGCTACAACCGGTCGTCGGTCATCGGGCGCAACTGCCGTTTCCTGCAAGGGGACCGGACGGACAAGCGCGACGTCGATCAGATCCGCGACGCGATCGCAAAAGCCCGCGACGTGTCTGTCGATATTCTCAACTACCGCTCAGACGGCACCCCGTTCCAGAACCGGCTCATAATTGCGCCGATCAAGAACGACCAGGGCGTGCCGATCTATTTCCTGGGTATCCAGAAGGCGCTGATGCCAGGCGACCGCGCATCCGACAACCAGATCGAGATCCGCGATCTCGAAATCGTCGTCAGCCGCGTCGAAAAAGACCTGGCCCTTATCCTGGGCAGCCTGCGAACGCTGAGCGGCGCCGAAGACGCGAAGGGCCTGACGCATGAGGCCGAGGCGCTGCCGCGCCGCCTGGAATGTCTGCAGCTTGTCTATGAAGAGATGAAGCTCTCGGATCGCAGGGTCAACGACGGTTTCATCGACCTTGGAAGCCTGCTCAGCCGGATCGCGAACGCGATCTCGTTCCACGAAGGCCGGGTCGGCATCCGTTTCAACCAGTTTGTTGAACCGATTTCGGTCAACCTGGAAACCGCCACGCGCATCGGCCTGGTGATGTGCGAGGTTCTGACGAACGCGTTCCAGCATGCATTCCAGGGGATGCAGCAGGGTTACGTCGAATTGCGCGTGACCGAGCTCGCCGCAGGTGGGCTCAGGATCATGGTGTCGGACGATGGCGTGGGCTTGCCCCCGTCGATCGACTGGCCCAATGGCGCAACCATGGGCGGGCGGCTGATCTCGCAGCTGCTCGAAGGACTGGACGCAACGATAAACGTGGCCCGCGGGGCCGCCGGCACCGTGATCATGATCGATGTGCCGGTGGGCTTTACGGACCAGTAAGAGGGGAAGAAGTCGAAATGCCTTGGGACAGAAACGAAATGGCCGCCCGCGCGGCACAGGAACTGGAAGACGGGATGTACGTGAACCTGGGGATCGGGATTCCGACCCTTGTGTCGAACTACATCCCCGAAGGCGTCGAAGTGACCCTGCAATCGGAAAACGGCATGCTGGGCATGGGCCCCTTCCCTTACGAAGGGGACGAGGATCCCGACCTGATCAATGCCGGCAAGCAGACGATCACCGAATTGCCGCACTCGGTCTATTTCGACAGCGCCACCAGCTTTGGCATGATCCGTGGCGGCAAAATCGCGATGGCGATCCTCGGAGCGATGGAGGTCAGCGAAAAGGGCGATCTGGCCAACTGGATGATCCCCGGCAAGCTGGTCAAGGGCATGGGCGGTGCGATGGACCTCGTGGCCGGTGTCGGCCGGGTCGTCGTCGTGATGGATCACACCAACAAGGCGGGTGAGTCCAAGGTTCTGAAGGATTGCACCCTGCCGCTGACCGGCAAGGCCGTGGTCGATCGCATCATCACCAACCTTGGCGTTCTGGACGTGACCCACAAGGGCCTGCACATCGTGGAAACCGCCCCCGGCGTCACCCGCGAAGACCTGATTGCCGCGACCGACGCGACGATCGTCTGATCGGTCCCGCACAAGAAACCGAAAGGGCCGCCGTCGCGCGGCCCTTTTTCATGATCCAAGATTGAAGACGCAGCCATCCGAGATCAATTCGGGCGGCGTCTTGCACAGGGCCCGCGCCACGGCAAAGGCAGCCAGTACCTTGGGCACATAGTCGCGGGTTTCGGCATAGGGCGGCACGCCTGCGTGCTTTTTCACGGCGTTCTCGCCCGCGTTATAGGCCGCAAGCGCCAGGATCGCATCGCCCTGGAACTCCTTGAGCAGCCAGTCGAGATAGGCAACGCCACCCTTGATGTTCTGATCCGGGTCGAGGCTGTCGACGACGCCGAAGCGTTCGGCCGTGGCCGGGATCAGTTGCATCAGCCCTTGCGCACCGGCACCGCTGACGGCATCGGCGCGGCCGCCGGATTCGACAGAGATGACCGCCAGGGCCAGCGCCGGCGACACGCCGGTGCCCACGGTGTTCAGCAAAAGCGGCGCTTTTTGTTCACGCGCGATGCGCAACAGGTCGCTCAGCCGCGGTGCCGCAACCCCCTGCCCGTCGGGAGGATTGGACAGCTTTGTCAGGGCCGGCTCCAATCGGGCGGGACCGACATCCTCGTTCCCGGGTGAAATCACGTCCCAGAACCAGCCATACCGCGCGTCTGCGGGCGTGGTGGGATCGGGCGCGGGGGCAGCGGCCTCGACCGCCGGCGCAGCCTGCGGCTCGATCTGCGGCAGGGTTGGCCGCTCACCCTTCTTGGGGGGCGCGATCCGTTTGAAAGTGAAATCGGGAAAAGGCTTCGGCGCCTCGGCGAGAACGCCGCCAGCCCCGGCAAGGGCCATCATGCCAGCCAGAATCCACGCGCGGTACATTTTTTCTGCCGCCTTTTTACTGCTCGTTACAGAATCATAGGCAGAATCAGGTGCAAAAAGCCAGTTTGCGCCGTGCGCTTCGGCGGCAAACCGTTGCATAAACGGCATGAGGATGGGATCGGAAAGGTTCCCGAAAATTATTTTTCCCTTTCAAATCATATAATTAGAAAAATTCCCCACCCAAACCTCGCACGTTTCCAAAATGGTGCGAATGCCGCCCAAATCATGCCCGATTCCCTTGGCTAATTGTCGCCATACCAAGACGGCGATGGGCCAGTTGAGAGTAGCGCCCATCAAATTACCGGCTCGGTAATGAACCTGAGCAACCTGATCCTTTGGAGGGACGAACCATGATCAAATTCTTCAAGAACTTCCGCAAAGACGAAGACGGCGCCGTGACGGTGGACTGGGTCGTGCTGACCGCAGCCGTGGTTGGCCTGGCAATCGTGGCCTATGGCGCCATCGAAGACCAGACCGAACTGCTGGCAGCTGACGCCGCAGGCAACATCGCAGGCGAAATCGGTCAGTAATGACCGATCGCCACCTCCTTGCGGGGGTGAGCGGCTTGACAGAAAAGGGTCGTTCGTATCGCGAACGGCCCTTTTTCTTTGTTTGTGCAATTACTTAGAGGAAAAACACGATCTGCCGAATTGTGACCGAGTTTTGGCAAGATACCCTGAAAAGGCCCCCAAATTGCCTTTCTTCACGCTCGCCACACCCAAATCGTGCCGCATTTAGCTTGGATAACGGTTCCATGCCGTACCGGGCCTGCCCAGAGGGAAAAGGGGCTGGTCCATAAAGGTGCGGTGGGCAACCTGAGTAACTGATCCTTTGGAGGGATACAAAATGATTAAATTCTTCAAGAACTTCCGCAAAGACGAAGACGGCGCCGTGACGGTGGACTGGGTCGTGCTGACCGCAGCCGTGGTTGGCCTGGCAATCGTGGCCTATGGCGCCATCGAAGACCAGACCGAACTGCTGGCAGCTGATGCCGCAGGCAACATCGCAGGCGAAATCGGTCAGTAATGGTGGCTGGCGCATTGCGCCACACCTGACGGAATTCGAGAGGGGCCGCCTGCAAAAGCAGGTGGTCCCTTTTCTTTCTTACCCGCGAAAAGCCTTGTGTTTACCCGTATTTCGATCCGTCAGAACCAAATTTCTGCCCAAATCGCATGTCACTCAATATGCAACCTGAATCGATGCACGAGGAGAGAGAACCGACAGCACGACGATTTCAGGGCGCGTTGATAGTTTAATCCCACGGAGGGTGTGATGTTGAAACTTGCTAAGCGGTTCCTGCGCGACGAGAGCGGCGCCGTCACTGTTGACTGGGTCGTCCTGACCGCGGCTGTCGTCGGCCTGGCAACCATCGCCTATATCGGCATCGAGGACCAGACCGAGCTTCTGTCCGCAGATGCAGCGGCGAATATCGCCAGCGAGATCGGCCAGTAAACCGGTACGACAATGGACGCCCCGGCCCCACGGCCGGGGCTGTTCCACCCCTTGAGGCAGTGAACGGCAACCGCTGGCCCTTCGGGCGCAAAGCGAAATCAGGCATCGCAGATACGTCTGTGCCATGCCAAAACAAATGAGGAAACAACATGCGGGTAGTCTTTGGTTTGGTCTTGATCGCCGGCCTCGCACTTGCCGGTTTCGCGGTCTACATGGCCAAGAATTACATCGCGAGCTACCAGGCAAAACTGGCCGCCGCGAATGCCGTGAAGGAACAGATGGTCAAGACCATCCCCGTCTTCGTGGCAGAACGACAACTGAAATACGGTGAGCAACTGACGCGCGAAGACGTGCGCCAGGTCCGCTGGCCCGAAGACGCCATCCCCGAAGGCGCCTTCATCAAGGAAGAAGAGCTGTTCCCGGCCAATTCCGACGAACTGCGCACCGTCGTGCGGAGCATGGAAAAGGACGAGGCGATCATGGCGCTGAAAGTGACCGAACCCGGTCAGGATGCCGGCATCACCTCGCGGCTGGAGCGCGGTATGCGCGCCTTTGCCATCAAGGTCGATGTCGCAAGCGGCGTGTCCGGCTTTCTGATGCCCGGCCACCGTGTCGATGTCTACTGGACCGGCGAGGTCCAGCGTCCCGGCGCCGCGCGCAACAGCGAAAGCCGCAGCGAAGTGACCAAACTGATCGAAACGGCGGTCAACGTCATCGCGATCGACCAGTCGGCCAACAGCGAAACGACCGGTGCCACCATCGCGCGCACCGTCACGGTGGCCGTCCGCCCCGAACAGGTTGCGAGCCTGGCATTGGCACAGACGACCGGCCGCCTGTCACTGGCGCTTGTCGGCACCAACGACGACACGATCAGCGAAGCGATCGAAATCGACCAGGCAAAGCTGCTTGGACTGGCAGCGGCCCCCGTTGTAGAGGAAGAAAAGAAGGAAGAGGTCTGCACAATCCGCACCCGTCGGGGCGCAGAGGTTGTCGAGCTTCCGATCCCCTGCACCAACTGATCGGCCTGTAATAGATGCGTGCAGAGCGGGCGATCGGGCAACCGGTCGCCCGCTCTCCTTTAGGCTGTTGCCACATATCCACATGAGTTTCCGAACGGAACAGCTTGATTCTTGCAAAAAAACTGCAATTCGTGCATGGTCGACAGCAATAAGGTCGAAACGGCCACATAAATGCAGCGTGATCGGAGAGGCAGGTCACATGAAAATCGAGAAGCTTTTGAAGGCGGCTGTGACCGGCTTTGCGCTTGCGGCCATGCCGCTTGCAATGACCAGCACAGCCCAGGCAGAGACGATCCGCGTGGTCAAACGCGGTACCGCAAGTGACCTGAATGTTCCCATGAACCGTGCGGTCGTTGTGGAAAGCGAAATTCCTTTCGCCGAACTCAGCATCGCCAACCCGTCGATCGCCGACATCTCGTCGCTCAGCGATCGCACCATCTATGTTCTGGGCAAATCGCCCGGTCTGACGACACTGTCGATCTTTGACGCGAACGGCCAGTTGATCACCAACGTGGATGTCCGCGTGGCCGCGGATGTTTCCGAGTTCAAGGAACGCATCCGCCAGATCATGCCCGGCGAAAAGATCGAAGTGCGCACCGCCAATGACGGGATCGTTCTGTCAGGCACGGTTTCGAGCACCGCCAAGATGGAGCGCGCGCTGGAACTGGCGGAACGCTACGCACCCGAGCGCGTGTCGAACCTGATGACGGTCGGCGGCGTTCAGCAGGTCATGCTCAAGGTCCGCTTCGCCGAGATGGAGCGCAACGTTTCCAAGTCGCTCAGCGCCTCGCTGGCCCTGAACGGCAGCACGCTCGGCGGCGACCTGGGCGTGTCGGGCGGCACCAACACCGCCGCGAACGCGGTGTCGCAGCAGAACTCGCTGGCCGGCACCATCCCGCAGACCAGCGAACAGAACGGCGCGATGCTGTTTGGTTTCAACGCAGGGTCCGTCGAAGTCGGCGTTCTGCTGGAAGCCCTTGAAAGCAAAGGCGTTATCCGCACACTGGCCGAACCCAACCTGACCGCGCTGTCAGGACAGGAGGCCAAGTTCCTGGCCGGTGGCGAATACCCCGTCCCCGTCAGCCAGAGCGACGGCCGCGTGACCGTGGCGTTCAAACCCTTCGGGATCGAACTGAACTTCATCCCGCGCGTTCTGGACGACAAGCTGATCAACCTCGAACTCGAAGCTGCGGTGTCCGAACTCGACCCGACGCGCGGGTTCGAACTCAACGCCTTCAAGATCGACGCGTTCAAGCGCCGCGAAACCTCGACCACGGTCGAACTGCGCGACGGCGAAAGCTTTGCCATCGCCGGCTTGCTCAAGGACGACTTCCGCGACCTGAACGGCCAGGTGCCCTGGCTGGGTGACATCCCCGTGTTGGGCGCACTGTTCCGCAGTGCCGAATACCAGCGTTCCCAGTCCGAACTGGTGATCATCATCACCGCGCATCTGGTGACGCCGACCCGCGGCGAGGCGCTCAGCCTGCCGACCGACCGGGTCAAGCCGCCGTCGGAAAAGGATCTCTTCCTGTATGGCCGCGTGCAGAACAGTACCGGTGGTCAGCGCCAGCTCAAGGGTGCGGCCGGCGAAGTCGCCAAGCAGGACTTCAAGGGTTCCTACGGCTACGTGATGGATTAAGAGGAGACAAGGCAGATGTACAAGCTCATCGCATTCAGCGGCCTTGTGGCCCTCACCGCCTGCAGCGAAAGCATGGTGCGGAACTCCAGCTTCTGGCGCGAGGCCGGCATCCTGCACAACGACGCGGATTTCGGCAACGCGACGATGAACAACATCCAGATCCAGAACGGCGAGAAAAGCTATATCGTCGGCCTGTCGCAGAGATTTGCCCGCGAAGTTACCTCGATGGTGAATTTCGAGTTCAACTCGGCGGCACTGGATGAAAACGCCCGCGCGATCCTGCGCCGGCAGGCCGATTGGATCCGCCAGTTCCCCGAAGTGCGGTTCCGCGTCTACGGCCATACCGACAAGGTTGGTTCGAACGCCTACAACAAACGCCTGGGCATGCGCCGCGCGCAGGCCGTCGTGGGTTATCTTTCGACCCTGGGCATCACGCGCAACCGGCTCGAGGCGGTGGTCAGCTTCGGCGAAACCCAACCGCTGGTCGTGACCGAAGGGCGCGAGCGCCGCAATCGCCGCACCGTGACCGAGGTTTCCGGCTTTATCGGGCGTCACCCCACGGTGATGGACGGCAAATACGCCGAGATCATCTACCGCGAATACGTCCAGAGCGCGACCGCCCGCACCGGCCTGTCCGGCATTCAGGGCGCCGACCTCGCAACAGATCAATAACAATAATCAAAACAACAAACTGGAGGGCGGGCTGAACAATTCAGCCCGCCCTTTCTTATCGTCAAAAGATAACGCACAATTTCGATTTTTTGGCCGCAATCTCGCCCACATTCTCACTCATCTTCCAAGCTGAGAGAAAAGCGGCCCCGACGACTCGGGCACGGGAAACCTGAGGTTCGGGCACGTTGTCCGCGCCTCCTCGTGACCCGATGAACAAGGATGTGAGGCAAATGACGAGTAACGCGCAACTTCAGCCGGAATCCAATCCGATCCTGGCATGCACGATCTCCCGCGACGTGCAGAACTTCGATCTTCTGATCGAGGACATGGAAGCGGCCATGGGCGAAACCTGGGGCGACCTGGGGTTTGCCGAGTCTCTTGCCTTCTTCGGTCAGCCCGAAGCCGAGAACCTGGAATTCGTCGCCCTCGCCGTCGACGCCGAGGATGAAGAGAACCTTGTCATGCTGGGCGAGATCATCGCCCGCGCCAAGGCCAACGACGTCAAGGTCATCCTGATCGCCGAAGACGTAAGCCCCGCTGCACTGCACCAGTTGTTGCGCCAGGGTGCGGACGAATTCGTGCCCTACCCCCTGCCCGAGCTGGAACTCCAGGCCGCGATCGACCGGCTGCGCGCCCCTGCCCCCGAACCCTATGCGGAATACGACGGCGAAGACGAAGCCCCGCGCCCCAAGCGATTGTCCGGCACGTCGCGCGAAGGTGTGGTCATGGCCGTGCATGGCCTTGCCGGTGGCTGCGGCGCCACCACGATGGCCGTCAACCTGGCCTGGGAGCTGACGCAGGTCGCCAAGAAGGGCGAAACGCCGCCCAAGGTCTGCCTGATCGATCTCGACCTGCAATACGGCTCGGCCGCGACATATCTGGACCTGCCCCGCCGCGAGGCGGTGTTCGAGCTTTTGTCGGACACCGAGTCCATGGATGGCGAAAGCTTCAACTCGGCCATGGTCGGCTACGAGGACAGCCTGCAGGTTCTGACCTCGCCCGCCGAGATGATCCCGCTCGACCTGATTACATCCGACGATGTCCGCCGCATCATCGAACAGGCGCGTCATCATTACGATTACGTCCTCGTCGACATGCCGCACACGCTGGTTCAGTGGACGGAAACTGTTCTGAACACGGCGCACATCTATCTTGCCATGATCGAACTCGACATGCGTTCGGCGCAGAACACGCTGCGTTTCAAACGCCTGCTGCAATCCGAGGACATGCCCTTTGAGAAACTGCGCTTCGTTCTGAACCGTTCGCCCAAGTTCACGGATCTGAACGGCAAGAGCCGGGTCAAGCGCATGGCCGAAAGCCTGGGTATCTCGATCGAACTGCTGATGCCCGATGGCGGCCGCCAGGTGACGCAAGGCGCCGACCACGGACAACCGCTTGCGCTGAGCGCGCCCAAGAACGTGCTGCGCAAGGAGATCGCAAAGCTAGCCCAAAGCCTGCACGAGCTGGGCCAGAGCGAAACCGAGGCAGCCGCCTGACGAATCCGAGGATCTGAAGCATGTTTTCGCGCTACAAGAAACCGAACGCCCCCGAACCGGGCGCAGCACGTTCTGCGGCCCCTGCCGCCAAGGCCGCCGCGCCGGCACCCGCGGGTGCAAAACCGGCAGCGGCCCCTGCCCCCAAGGCGCCGTCGCAGCGCAAACCGATGGCCAAGGCGCCCGCCCAGGCGGGCCCCGCCGATAAGGAACGCAAACGCAAGGAACGGCTTGGCGAGATCAAGCTGGAACTGCACCGTGCGCTTTTGGACAATCTCAACCTCAGCGCCATCGAAAGCGCGACGGAAACGGATCTCAAGACGGAAATCTCGGCCATCGCGTCCGAGGTGCTGTCTGAAAAGGGTGTCGTTCTCAACCGCGAGGACCGCATCACCCTCAACCAGGAACTCTATGACGAAGTGCGCGGCCTCGGGCCGCTCGAAACGCTTCTCAAGGACGACTCGGTCAACGATATCCTCGTCAACGGCCCGCACCGCATCTTCGTGGAACGGTCCGGCAAGCTGGAAATGACGGACATCACCTTCAAGGATGAACGCCACCTCCAGCGCATCATCGACAAGATCGTCAGCGCCGTGGGCCGGCGCGTGGATGAATCGAACCCCTATGTCGACGCCCGTCTTGCGGACGGGTCGCGTTTCAACGCGATGGTGCCGCCGATCGCGGTCGATGGCAGCCTGGTCTCCATCCGTAAGTTCAAGAAGGAAAAGCTTGGCGTCGACGACCTCGTGGCGTTTGGCGCCTTTTCCGAGGAAATGGCCGCCTACCTTCAGGCCGCCGTCGCGACCCGGCTGAACATCATCGTGTCGGGCGGGACCGGTTCGGGTAAGACGACGACGCTCAACGCGCTGTCGTCGTTCATCGACAACTCGGAACGCATCCTGACGATCGAGGACACGGCCGAACTTCAGCTGCAACAGACCCATGTCGGCCGGATGGAAAGCCGCCCGCCGAACGTCGAGGGCAAGGGCGCGGTGACACAGCGCGACTGTCTGCGCAACGCGCTGCGGATGCGCCCCGACCGCATCATCGTCGGCGAAACGCGCGGCGAGGAAGTGATCGACATGCTGCAGGCCATGAACACAGGCCACGACGGGTCGATGACGACGATCCACGCCAACAGCGCCCGCGACGGTGTCAGCCGTCTGGAAAACATGATCGCGATGGCCGGGATCGAAATGCCGATCAAGGCCGTGCGCAGCCAGATCGCCAGCGCCGTGAACGTGATCGTGCAGGCCAGCCGCCTTCAGGATGGCAGCCGCCGCATGACCTCGATCACCGAGATCACCGGCATGGAAGGCGACGTGATCGCAATGCAGGAAGTGTTCCGCTTTCAGCGCGTCGGCCTGACCCCGGAAAACAAGATCATCGGCCATTTCACGGCCACAGGCGTGCGCAGCCACTATTCCGAACGCTTCCGCCTGTGGGGCTATGACCTGCCGGCCAACATCTTCGAACCGATCGCAGCGGAGTAACCAGTCATGTCCATCAGTATCGAGCCGATCATCTACGGCCTGATCTTCATTGGCGTTCTCGTCCTGGTCGAGGGCCTGTATCTGACGGTCTTCGGGCGGTCGATCAGCCTCAACAGCCGCGTCAACCGCCGGCTGGAAATGCTGGAGCAGGGCAACCGCCGCGAAGAGGTCATGGCGACGCTGCGCAAGGAAATGCGCCAGCACATGAACTCGCGGGGTATCCCGCTTTATGCGATGCTGGCGGATCGTGCGCAAAAGGGCGCGATCGCGTTTTCGCCACTGCAATTGATCATGATCATGATCGGCCTGTCCGTCATCGCCTTCCTGGGCCTTACCGTTGGCACCGAAACCAGCGCACCGGTGCGCGCGCTTGTCGCCGTGGGCATGGGTGTCGGCGGCGTCTACATGTGGGTGAACCACAAGGCCAAGAAACGCCTTGGCATGATCGAGGAACAACTGCCCGACGCCGTCGAACTGATGGTGCGGTCGCTGCGTGTTGGCCATCCGTTCTCGTCCGCGATCCAGATCGTCGCCAAGGAGGTTCCAGACCCCCTCGCGACCGAATTCGGCATCATCGCGGACGAAAGCGCCTATGGCCGCGACATCGGCGACGCGCTCAAGGATCTGGCGGAACGGCTCGATATGCAGGATTTGCGCTTTCTGGCCGTGGCCGTGACGATCCAGCAGCAATCGGGCGGTAACCTGGCCGAGATCCTTGCCGGTCTTGCCCGCGTGATCCGCGCCCGCTTCCGCCTGTTCCGGCGGGTCAAGGCAATCACCGCCGAAGCACAATGGTCGGGCAAGTTCCTGTCGGGCTTCCCCATCTTCGCGCTGATCGCGATCAACCTGCTCGATCCCAATTACTACGACGAGGTGATCGACCACCCGTGGTTCATCCCCGCCTGTTTCGTCGTGGGCGCCTTCCTTATCGCCAACCTTCTGGTGATGCGGATGCTGGTAAACATCAAGGTCTGACAAGGAAACGACCATGGAACAGATAAACGATCTCCTTACCGGCAGCCTTGGCGAATTCGGACCGCTGATCGTCGTCGGCTCTCTGGGGCTGCTGATGATCCTGGCAACCCTGCCGATCCTTCTCAAACAGCAAAAGGATCCGCTGGAAAAACTGCGCCAGGAAAACGAACGCGGGGTGGTGATGTCGCCCGGCCAGCGCCTGCGCACCGGCTCGTCCAAGGACAAGCTTGAGAAATACAAGGAGTTCCTGGAACCCAAGGACGAAAAGGAATACTCCGCCGTCCGCCAGAAACTGATGCAGGCGGGCTATCGCTCGCGCAACTCGGTTCGCTACTATCACTTCGCGCAATTCGCCCTGGGCATCGCCGGGATCGCAATCGGCGTGATCTATTACCTGCTGTTCCTGTCCGATGCGGACGACATGTCGACCCAGCAGACGCTGGTCTACATCCTCGGCCCCGGCGTGGTCGGCTACATGGCGCCGAAATACTGGGTCACCAAGCGGCAGCAGGAACGCCAGACCCAGATCCAGGAAGGCTTCCCCGACGCGCTCGACATGATGCTTGTCTGCATCGAGGCCGGCCAGTCGCTGGATCAGTCGATCATCCGGGTGGCGCATGAAATCCGCCCGTCCTTCCCTGCCCTCGCCGACGAGTTCGAGATGGTCAGCTTTGAAATCAAGGCGGGCAAGGACAAGTCCACCGTTCTGCGCGACATGGGCGAACGCTGTGGTGTGCAGGACGTGTCGAGTTTCGTGACCGTGCTGATCCAGTCGGCCACCTTCGGCACCTCGATCGCCGACGCGCTGCGGGTCTATGCCAGCGAAATGCGGGACAAGCGCGTGATGCGCGCCGAGGAAAAAGCAAACAAGTTGCCTACGAAGATGACACTTGTCACAATGACGCTGACAGTGCCGCCACTTCTCATCATCCTTGTCGGTCCATCGGCCCACGGGATCACGCAGATCGGTGCGGCCCGATAACACGGACCAAACAGGCAACCGCATGACACCGATCCGATTGGGGATCGCCCTTACAGCAACCCTTGCCCTGGCCGCCTGCTCCACAGGCGGCCTTGGCGCGCAACGCGGCCCCTATGCACCCGGTGCAAAACCGGGCGCAGAAGCGGTGGATGGGCTGATCGTCGGCCACCGCCTGATGCAGGCCGGCGAATACGAACTTGCGCTCGAGGCATACAGCCGCGCCGCGCTCGACCGGGGGACGCGCGATGTCGACGTGCTGTCGGGCATGGGCACCGCCAACCTGGGACTGGGGCGGCTGGGACAGGCGGAAACCCTGCTGCGCCGCGCCATCGCAACCGACGAAGCGATCCCCGAAACATGGAACAACCTTGGTGTCGTTCTGATGGAACAGGGCAAGACCGCCGAGGCCGAACAGGTTCTTCGCCGTGCCTACGCACTGGACAATGGCGAAAGTGACTCAATTCGTGATAATTTACGCTTGGCCATAGCAAAAAATGAAAAACAGGACTATGGTGATGAAAAAGAACAAGACTATAAATTGGTGCGACGCGGAAGCAGCGACTACGTGATCCGCAGCGTGCCGTAAGAGGCAAGAGCAGTATAAGGACGCACAACATGCGCCACCCTATCCTTATTTCCCTGTGCATAGCCGGGTCGTTCAGCCTGTCCGCCTGTGAGCAGCGCATCGACAAGGACAAGGTCGACCGCGCCTTCCAGGAGGTCGACGTGATCGACGAAAGCAACCTCAGCGACATCATGCTGACGGTCGCCGATCCCAACGAGGCGGTGTCCTATTTCGCCCGCGCGACAAAGGAAAAACCCGAACGGATCGACCTGCAACGCGGCCTTGCCAGTTCGCTGGTGCGTGCAAAACGCAACACCGAGGCGGTTTCGGCATGGCAAAAGGTCGTGAAGCACGCGGACTCGACCAATGACGATCAGGTGGACCTGGCCGACGCCTATATCCGGGCCGGCCAGTGGAAAGAAGCCGAGGAAACGCTCGACAAGGTTCCGCCCACCTACGAAACGTTCAAACGCTACCGGCTCGAGGCGATGATTGCCGACAGCAACAAGGAATGGAAGAAGGCCGACAGCTTCTATGACATCGCCGTGGGGCTGACGACCCGCCCCGCCGGTGTTCTTAACAACTGGGGCTATTCCAAACTGACGCGCGGCGAATACGCCGAGGCCGAGCGCCTCTTTGGTGAGGCCCTGGATCAGGACGGGACGCTGTTCACGGCCAAGAACAACCTTGTTCTGGCCCGAGGCGCACAGCGGAAATACACCCTGCCCGTCATTCCGATGGATCAGGTGGAACGTGCGCAATTGCTGCACACGCTTGGCCTGAGCGCGGTCAAGCAGGGCGATGTCGCAACCGGCAAGACCTTGCTTCGCGAAGCCGTGGAAACCCATCCCCAGCATTTCGAGGCAGCGGTCCGGTCGCTGCGCGCGCTCGAAGACGGCTGATACCGGATGGAGATTGGCACGCTGATCGCCGCGTTGACGCGCGGCATGGCCATTCCCGATCTCGCAGCCCTGGTGCTGCTCGTACTGGCGGCCCCGGTCTGTGCCTGGGTCGCCTATACCGATTTGCGCTTCATGCGTATCCGCAACGCGGCCGTCTACACGCTGTTCGGCCTGTTCGTCGTGGCCGGGCCCTTCCTGATGCCGCTGCCCGACTATGGCTGGCAACTTGCGCATATGCCGATCCTTCTGGCGCTCGGCATCGCCATGAACGCCGCCGGGCTTGTCGGTGCGGGCGATGCCAAGTTCGTGGCCGCGGCCGGCCCGTATCTTTGGGCCGCGGACATGCGCATGCTTATCCTGATCTTCATGGCCAACCTGATCGCGGCTTTCGTGACCCACAGGCTGGCCAAGCATTCCAGCCTGCGCCGCCTCGCCCCCGAATGGCAAAGCTGGTCGGCGGGCTGGAAGTTCCCGATGGGGCTGTCACTGGCCGGAACGCTGCTGATCTATCTAACGCTCGGGGCGGCGTGACAGGCCAACAAGGCGCACCGCTTTTTCCATCTTTTCGCCATCTTGGCCGGGCATGTTCGGTGTGAATTCACCACTGATGCCCCGCGCATCGCCAGGACCGAGCAGGAAAAACGCCCGATGAACATGCAAGCGCCCTCCACCTCCGGTGTACAGCCGCCCCCCGTCCCCAAGCGGATCGAGGAAATGCAGCTTTCCACGGTGATGATGCGCGACATCATGTTGAAAACCATGTTCCGCAAGAACCTGGACATGGTGGGCGACGTGGCGCGCGCCGTCTGCCTGCCCCGCGCGGTGACACAGGAACTGATCGACATCGCCCGCAGCCAGAACCTGCTCGAGGCGACGGGCACCCTGCATGCCAACGCGAACGGCAACGAAATGGGTTTTCAGCTGACCGATGCCGGCAAGGCGCGGACGCTCGATGCGCTCAGCCAGTCGGAATATTTCGGGCCGATGCCGGTGCCGCTCGAAGTGTATCGCGAGCAGGTCAAGCGACAGTCCATCCGCAACATTCAGATCACCCGCAAGCAGTTGACCGATGCGATGGGCCACCTGGTTCTGCCCGACAGCCTGCTCGACAATCTCGGCCCGGCCGTCAGCGCCGGCCGGTCGATCCTGATGTATGGCCCACCGGGCAACGGTAAATCCAGTATTTCCAACGGCATACGCGATGCGATGGGCGACAAGATCTATGTCCCCCGCGCGATCGAATACGCCGGTCAGGTCATCACGGTCTACGACCCGATCGTGCATTCGGCCGCCGAAACCGAAGAGGACGATCCCAACTCCCTGCGTGTGCGCCGCAGCTATGACACCCGTTATGTGAAATGCGAACGTCCCACCGTGATCACCGGTGGTGAACTCTCGCTCGACATGCTCGACCTTGTCTACAACCCCACGGCGCGCACCTACCAGGCGCCTCTGCAGCTGAAATCCACCGGCGGCATCTTCATCGTCGACGACCTTGGCCGTCAGGCCGAACCGCCGCAGGCGCTGGTCAACCGCTGGATCGTTCCGCTGGAAGAAAACAAGGATATCCTTGCCCTGCAATCGGGTGAAAAATTCGAAGTGCCCTTCGACACGCTGGTGATCTTTTCGACCAACTTCCACCCTAACGAAATCTTCGACCAGGCCGCGCTGCGCCGGATTTTCTACAAGATCAAGATTGACGGCCCGAACCAGGAAAACTTCCTCAAGATCTTTGCCATGGTGGCCAAGAAAAAGGGGATTCCCCTTTCCGAGCCCGCACTCGTGCACCTGCTGAAAAAGAAATACCCCACGATCAACAACATTTATGCAAACTATCAGCCGATCTTTCTGATCGACCAGATGATCTCGATTTGCAATTTTGAGGGTATTCCCTACCAGATGACGCCCGAGCTTATCGATCGTGCATGGGGCAACATGTTCGTCAAGGACGAGCACATCGTGAAATAGTCCGGTCTGCTCGCCGGAATTGTCCCCGCGTCTTGCATAATCGCAAGGCGCGGGGCATCTATTTTCACGCCGGGGTCAACGCGCTACATCTGCATGATGCGTGACCTGCCCGATCAGATCGAAACCTGGTTCTCCGCCCGTGGCTGGACGATCCACCCGCATCAGCGCGACATGCTGGAGCGGGCCCCAGACCCCGCGACGCTGCTCATCGCGCCGACGGGCGGCGGCAAGACGATGGCCGGGTTCCTGCCGACGCTGGCGGAACTTGCGGCCCATGGCCATGACGGGCTGCATACCATTTATGTCAGCCCTCTCAAGGCGTTGGCCGCCGACATCAAGCGCAACCTGACCCGTCCCGTAGAAGACATGGGCCTTGCGATCCGCATCGAGGACCGCACCGGCGATACGTCCTATAGCGCCAAACGGCGGCAGCGGGCCGATCCGCCGCATATCCTGCTGACAACGCCGGAATCCCTGGCCCTGCTGATCAGCTACGAAGATGCACCGCGCATCTTTGCCGGCCTCCAGCGTATCGTGATCGACGAGATTCACGCCCTGGCCGACAGCAAGCGCGGCGACCAGCTCATGCTGGCGCTGTCGCGTGTTCAGGCCCTTGCCCCCGGACTGCGCCGCGTCGGGCTGTCGGCCACGGTAGACGACCCCGACGCCATCGCGCGCCTGATGGCCCGCCACCCCGACAGATGCGAAATCGTGCAGGCCGATCCCGGCCCGGACCCCGACATATCCATGCTGAACACCGACCAGGCCCCTCCCTGGGCCGGCGGCGGCGCGGCCTATGCAATCCCCGCAGTGCTGGAACAGGTCAAACGGCACAAGACCACGCTGATCTTTCACAACACCCGCGCCCAGGCCGAGATATTCTTTCACAAGCTCTGGCTCCAGAACGACGAGGGCCTGCCCATCGGCATCCACCACGGGTCGCTGTCGCGCGCGCAGCGCGAAAAGGTCGAACAGGCGATGGTCGCGGGCGATCTGCGCGCGATCATCTGCACAGGCAGCCTCGATCTCGGCATCGACTGGGGCGATGTCGACCTTGTGATCCAGGTCGGCGCGCCCAAGAACGTCAAACGCCTGATCCAACGGATCGGTCGCGCCAATCACCGCTACAACGCGCCCTCAAAGGCGCTGCTGGTGCCTGCAAACCGGTTTGAAGTGGTGGAATGCGTGGCTGCGCTCGAGGCGGCAAAGGCGCACGATCTTGACGGCGAACCGCGCGGTCCCGGCCCGCTCGACGTGCTGTGCCAGCATATCCTGATCGCGGCCTGCGCCGGCCCGTTCGATGCCGATGCGCTTTTCGCCGAGGTCACGTCGGCGGGCGCCTATGCCACCCTGACCCGCGCCGATTTCGACACCTGCCTGGAATTCTGCGCAACCGGCGGCTATGCCCTGCGCGCCTATGACCGCTGGCAACGCCTGCAACAGCGCGCCGACGGGATGTGGCAGCTGCGCGACCCGCGCGCCGCGGCGTTGATCCGCCAGAACATCGGCACGATCCAGGATACCGACACGTTGAAGGTGCGGATGAAGGGCCGCGGCGGTGCGCCCCTGGGCGAGGTCGAGGAAGGCTTTGCCGCCTCGCTGACCCCCGGCGACACATTCCTGATCGGCGGGCAGGTCGTGCGCTATGAATCCCTGCGCGAAATGACGGTCGAGGTCAGCCGCAACCGTGGCCGCGAACCGAAAGTCGCGGTTTTCAACGGCACGAAATTCGCCACCTCCACCCAGCTCAGCCAGCGCATCCTGGCGATGTTCGCGCAACCCGACTGGCCGCAACTGCCCGCCCATACCGCCGACTGGCTGGCCCTGCAGCGCCAGGTCTCGCGCCTGCCGCAGGCGGGGCGGCTGCTGATCGAAACATTTCCCCATGAAGGGCGCGATTACCTGTGCGCCTATGGGTTCGCCGGCCGCAACGCCCAAGCCACCCTGGGCCTGATCCTGACCAAGCGGATGGAGGAAATGGCACTCGATCCGCTGGGTTTCGTCGCCACGGATTACGCAACGCTGATCTGGGGGCTGGAACGCGTCACCGACCCCACGCCGCTTTTCGACCGCGCCGCCTTGCGCGAAGGACTGGAAACCTGGCTTGCGGGCAACGCCGTGATGAAGCGCACATTCCGCGCCTCGGCCACCATCGCCGGGCTGATCCAGCGCAGCTTTCAGGGCCAGCGCAAATCGGGGCGGCAGGCCACGTTTTCATCCGACATCCTGTACGACACGCTGGCGAAATACGATCCCGATCACCTGATGCTGCGCATCACCCGCGACGAGGCCATGCGCGGCCTTGTCGATTTCGGCCGGATCGAGGACATGCTCGACCGGATCGACGGCAGGATCGATCACATCAGGCTCGACCGCCTTTCGCCTCTTTCCGCGCCCTTGTTTCTCGAACCGGGCCGTGTGCCCGTACAGGGTGCGGGCCAGGAACGCCTGCTGGCCGAGGAAACCGAACGCCTGCTGACCGAAGCCGGTCTGGCCTGACGCCCCGGCCTTGCCAGCCCGGCGGATTTCCCCGATGCTGCCGGCAGCAGAACAAGAGTAAAACAATGCAGGCCCCCGCCCCTTCCAGCGGTTATCCCTTCACCCTCGCGGGCCAGACGCTTCTGGCGCTGGGGTCAGGTGCGCTCTGGTGGCCGGACCGTCGGCTTTTATGCGTGTCGGACCTGCACCTGGGCAAATCAGAACGTTTCGCCCGCCGTGGCGGCGCACCGCTGCCGCCGTATGAAACACGCGACACGCTGATGCGGCTGCACCGCGATATCGAGGATTATCAGCCAGGCATCGTCGTCTGCCTTGGCGACAGCTTCGACGATACCGCTGCGGCGCAGGGCCTCGACGACGAAGACCGGCTGTGGATCACGCGGCTTCAGGCCGGGCGCCGCTGGGTCTGGATCGAAGGCAACCACGATCCCGGTCCTGTCGATCTGGGCGGCACGCATCTTGCGGAATTGCCGCAGCCGCCGCTTTGTTTCCGCCACATTGCCGATCCCGCCCAAAGCGGCGAGATCTCGGGCCACTATCATCCCAAGGCCGCGATCCGCACCCGCGTTCGCACGATCAGCCGGCCGTGTTTCCTGATCGACGGGGATCGCGTGATCCTGCCTGCATTCGGCACCTATACCGGCGGGCTGCGCAGCTCTGACGCGGTTCTGGACACGCTTATGCGGCCCGAGGCGCTTGCCGTGCTGACAGGCCCTACACCCCGGCCCATGCCCATGCCGCGTTAGGCCTGGTGCGGGATCAGTCCCGCAGCCTCCATCTCCGGGCGGTAGGTCCGGCTGACCGGAACCTCCATACCGTTCTCCAGGATCAGAACCGGCTTGCCATCCACGCGGCCATGGCCCGCTACCGCCGCCCGCGCCACCCAATGTGACCGGTGGGTGCAGTAACCTTCGATCATGTCCATTTCATTCACGGCATCGGTGAACCGCATCCGAATTTTATACTCACCCGTGCTCAGCGTGACTGTCACGAAATGACCGCTTGCCGTCAAATGCAGGACGGTGCCGGTTTCACCCTTCGGAAGCCGCTGGTAAAGCCGTGGCCGCGGTATCGCTTCGACCTGCTTGGGCGGGACCGGGCTGGGTGCGACCAGTTGAAGATTGCCATGCTCGTCGCGTGCGAAGAACACCAACTCCTCGAAACCCGGGATCACGCGCCGAACCACGAAAACGATCACGGTTGTCAGCGCCGTGTAGAAGGCCATCTCACCGAAACACCCCGCCTCCCGGCAGCCTTCGGAATCCAGGAAATCGGTCAGCGCCGCAACAAACGGTGTGCAAACCAGAACCATAAGAATGGTCGCTGTTGCCTCGAACAGGATCGGGCGGTCCTTGCGCACCTAGCCTGCCGTGACCTCCCGCACAAGATACGCGGCCGCTGTTGTACCGAAGGCGATGGCTGTCCAGTAAACCAGCCGATTAAAAAACGACATCGTATCAATCGTTCCGAATGGCCCGGACACCGCCGCGATCAATGCAATCGAGATGCAGACGACCTGTGTGATGGGATGCGTGTAGCGCCGCCAGATCCGCCGAAACCCGTTATCTTCCAACTCGCACCCCTGCATCGCAAAACTTTTGATTTTGACAACTACCGGGGTAGGAAATGAAATTGCTGCACGCAAGGGGAACACGCGGGTTTTCTCGTCAATTTTGACGAGCGAAAACAATAAAGTTGTTCTGCACGGGCTTTTGCCAGGCTTCAGGCGGTCAGGCCCTCGGGCTCGGGCAGTCCGGCATCGCGGCAACAGGCGGTGACGGTGTTGGCCAACAGGCAGGCGATGGTCATCGGGCCCACCCCGCCCGGCACCGGGGTGATGGCCCCGGCGACGGCTGCGCAACTGTCAAAGTCGCAGTCCCCCACCAGCCTTGTCTTGACGCTGCCATCCTCGTTCGTGCCCTTTTCCGGCGCGTCGATCCGGTTGATGCCCACGTCGATCACCGTGGCACCCGGTTTGATCCAGTCGCCCTGCACCATTTCGGGCCGGCCCACAGCGGCCACAACGATATCCGCGCGCCGCACCACGCCCGGCAGATCACGGGTCCGCGAATGGGCGATCGTCACCGTACAACTGTCGCCCAGCAAAAGCTGCGCCATCGGCTTGCCCACGATGTTCGACCGGCCGATCACGACGGCCTCCAACCCCGACAGATCGCCGTGATGCTCGCGCAGCATCATCAGGCAGCCCAACGGAGTGCAGGGCACCATGCTTTTCTGCCCCGTCCCCAGCAACCCGACATTCGAGATGTGAAATCCGTCCACATCCTTGGCCGGGGCGATGGAATTGATCACAAGATCCTCGTCCAGGTGCTTGGGCAACGGCAATTGCACCAGGATACCATGCACTTCCGGGTCGGCATTCAGACGCTCGATAAGGTCCAGCAGCACCGCTTCGGACGTATCGGCCGGCAGCTTGTGTTCGTAGGAGTTCATGCCCACTTCGATGGTCTGCTTGCCCTTGGACCGGACATAAACCTGGCTGGCCGGGTCTTCGCCCACCAGCACAACCGCCAGACCGGGCGTAATGTCGTGGTCGGATTTCAGCCGCGCCACATGTGCCGCCACCTTTTCGCGCACCGTGGCCGCGAAGGCCTTGCCGTCAATGATCGTCGCTGACATCGAACATCCCTTCATTCCCGGTTCGGCACCGTGATCGCCGATCGACCGCCAGGGGACAAGCCCCGCATCTTCATCTTGCCCGAAATACTCCCGCCGGAGGCAGGAGCCGCCCAAGGGCGGCGACCGGGCCGGGCGGGGCTCGATGCCCCGCCCGGCCCGGCCTTTTTCCTAGAACAGGCCCTCGATCTGGCCCGCGTCGTTGAGGTGGATCGCCTCTGCGGCGGGCTGGCGCGGCAGGCCCGGCATCGTCATGATTTCACCACAGATCACCACCACGAACCCGGCACCGGCCGACAGGCGCACCTCGCGCACCGGCACCGAATGGCCGGTGGGCGCGCCACGGCGGTTCGGATCGGTGGTAAAGGAATACTGGGTCTTCGCCATACAGACCGGCAGGTTGCCGTATCCCGCGTCTTCCCATTCCTTGAGCTGGTTGCGGATCTTCTGATCGGCCAGAACCTCGTCGGCGCGATAGATGCGCTTTGCGATGGTTTCGACCTTTTCCAGCAGGCTCAGATCGTCGCCGTAAAGCGGGGCGAAATTGCCCTCGCCCTTGTCGGCGATCTCGGCCACGCGGGTGGCCAGCGCCTCGGTGCCTTCCGAGCCCTTGGCCCAGTGCTGGCACAGGATCGCCTCCGAGCCCTGCTCGGCCACGTAATCCTTGACCGCCTGGATCTCGGCCTCGGTGTCGGTCACGAAATGGTTGATCGCCACGACCACCGGCACGCCGAACTGTTTGACGTTCTCGATATGGCGGCCAAGGTTCGGGCAGCCCTTCTTCACGGCATCGACGTTTTCCGCGCCCAGATCCGCCTTGGCGACGCCGCCATTCATCTTCATCGCCCGCACGGTGGCCACCACGACCACCACGGACGGCGCGATGCCGGCCTTGCGGCACTTGATGTTCATGAACTTCTCGGCGCCCAGGTCCGCGCCGAACCCGGCTTCTGTCACGACGTAGTCGGCCAACTTCAGCGCCGTGCGCGTCGCAATGACCGAGTTGCAGCCATGCGCGATGTTCGCGAACGGGCCGCCATGCACGAAGGCGGGGTTGTTTTCCAGCGTCTGCACCAGGTTGGGCTGCATTGCATCCTTCAGCAGCACGGTCATCGCGCCGTCCGCCTTGATGTCGCGGCAGGTGATCGGCTGCTTGTCGCGGGTATAGGCCACGATGATATCGCCCAGACGGCGCTGCAGGTCTTCGAGATCGGTCGCAAGGCACAGGATCGCCATGACCTCGGAGGCCACGGTGATATCGAACCCGGTCTGGCGCGGGAATCCGTTGGCCACGCCGCCCAGGCTGGTCACGATATCACGCAGTGCGCGGTCGTTCATGTCCAGCACCCGGCGCCAGACAACCCGGCGCTCGTCGATGGCCAGTTCGTTGCCCCAGTAGATATGGTTGTCGATCATCGCCGACAGCAGGTTGTGCGCGCTGGTGATCGCGTGGAAATCGCCGGTGAAATGCAGGTTCATGTCCTCCATCGGCACCACCTGCGCATAACCGCCGCCCGCGGCCCCGCCCTTCATGCCAAAGCACGGGCCGAGGCTGGCCTCGCGGATGCAGATCGCCGCGCGCTTGCCGATCCGGTTCAGACCGTCGCCAAGGCCCACGGTTGTCGTGGTCTTGCCCTCGCCCGCGGGCGTCGGGTTGATCGCCGTCACCAGGATCAGCTTGCCATCGGTATTGCCCTGGACCGAGTTGATGAAATCCTGGCTGACCTTGGCCTTGTCATGGCCATAGGGCAGCAGGTGATCGGTCGGGATATCCAGCTTGGCGCCGATCTCCTGGATCGGTTTCTTGCTGGCTTCGCGGGCGATTTCGATATCGGATTTGTAGCTCATGGATGCTTTCCCTGCGTGTGGCGCGCGGCGCCCTGTGTTCCATGGCCTGTGATATAGATTGAGCCGAGGTCGCAAAGCGGCAATTCCGACCTTTCCGGCACTTCTTGCGGCGGGATGTCGCGCGTCTGTTTCTTTTCGGAAATCCGGGACGCCGATCAACGCCCGCGCGCGGAATCGATATGAGGCCACGCCGGCTGGTCGGGGATGTGCAGCCGCAAAGCGTCGCCCAATGCAAGACGTCCCTCGCGCTGGACCCAAGCCGTGACGCCGCGCAGACCCTCGGCGGCCCGCTTGAACAGCTTGCCCTTGCCCGGCTCCACCGTTTCGATGCTGCGCGCCGGCAGATGGCAGGGCCGGTTCTGCATGTCGACGACCAGCGTTGCCCCGTCCGGCCCCTGCAGGCGCGAGGACGGCGGCACAAGGCTCAGGTCCGGCAGGCCGCGAATGACGATGGTCGCGCCCAGCCGCGCCGGGTCCAGCCGCGCAAGCCCCATCCCGGCCGCGATCTCGGCCATCTCTTCCTCGGACAGGATCGAAACTTGCCTTTCATTCGCGATCGGTGTGCCCTTGGTGTGCTGCGCGACCACCCGGCTGCACGAAGGGCGGATACGCCCGCCATGCACCGACCCCGCCACCCCGTCGAAGGTCAGATCCAGCGCATCGCGCGCGTTCGCCGCCAAGGCGGTTCGGTCGTCGCTTTCGACAACGCCCAACCACGTGACAATGGCGGTGAAATCCGTGGGGATCAGTGCGGGCATCGGCGCCTCCCTTTTGGTGATGGGCGCACTCTGCCCCGGCCAGGCGGGGCGATCAAATCACCTTTCGTGGCCCATACCATCACGCGCGCGGATCAGACCTGAAGGGTAAAGAACAACCGCCGGAACGGAAACAGCACCGTGCCATCGGCGCCGCGGGGATACGCCTTGTCCATGACCGCCTCGTAAGCCGCGATCAAACGCGCCTGCTGGGTGTCGTCCAGCGCCGACAGGATCGGGCGCGCGAATGTCGCCTCGGTGAACCGGCGCACGGGGTGGCCATCCTCATCTGCCGGCAGCGCCTGGTAATATTCGGTCTCCCAAAGCTCCAGACGGCCAAGCGGCGACAGGATGCGGTGATAATCTGCCGGCAGCAGAATGCCCGGCCCGCCCGAAGCGTCATAGGCGCCGGGAAACATCTCGTTCACCAGGCTCAGCCAGACCCGGTGGCTTGGGGCGTTGTTCTGATGCGGCACCTGCACCGCAAGCACACCGTCCGGCGCCAGCATTCCCGCCAGCCGCGGCAACAGCGCCTCGTGGCCATGGACCCAATGCAGCGCCGCGTTGGAAAAGATCAGGGCTGCCCTATCTTCGGGACGCCATTCGGCGATGTCGGCACATTCCAGCCGCGCATACCGACCCAAAGCACCGGCCTCGGCCAGCATCGCATCCGAACTGTCCACCCCGATCAACTGCCGCCCCGCAAAGCGCGCCGCCAGCGCGGGCGCCGCGGCACCGCTGCCACAGCCAAGATCAACGACATCCCCGTCAGGCAGGCCGCCGATCCGCGCAAGCAGGTCCAGCGCAGGCTGCAAACGCTGACCCCGGAACCTGTGATAGGTTCCGGGGTTCCAGTCGTTTGTCGTCTTTGCGGCCATCAGGTCGGCTCGGGCTCCATACCGCCCGTCGGCTTGGCCTTGGGCTTGGTCTTGGGAATGGCGGTCACCGAAGGCGCATTGCCCTTGTCTTCGGGCTCGTCCTCGTCGGCGCCCGATTGCGGCGGCTCACCGCGCATCACACGCTGGATTTCCTCGCCGGTCAGCGTTTCGTATTCCAGCAAGCCCTCTGCCAGCCGTTCCCATTCTTCCTTTTTCTCGGTCAGAATTTCGAACGCCTTGTCATAGGCCTCCTGGATGAAGCGCTTGACCTCTTCCTCGATCAGTTCCTTGGTGTGCGCCGAGACCGAGAAACCGGGCGTCTGGCCGGAATAGCCCTCATGCGCCTCGGCATAGTCGATATTACCGACCTTGTCCGACATGCCCCAGCGCAGCACCATCGCGCGGGCCAGTTGGCTGGCCTGCTGGATATCGCCGGCCGGGCCGTTCGACACCTCTTCGGGGCCGTATTTCAGGATTTCGGCCGCCTTGCCCGCCATCGTCATCGCCAGCTTCTGCTCGCATTCCGACTTGTGCCAGTTCAGTCGGTCCATTTCCGGCAGCGACACCACCATGCCCAACGCGCCACCGCGCGGAATGATCGTCGCCTTGTAGACCGGGTCGCATTTCGGCAGGGCCAACCCGACAACGGCATGGCCGGCCTCGTGATAGGCGGTCTTTTCCTTCTGGTCGGGCGTCAGCACCATCGAGCGGCGCTCGGCCCCCATCATGACCTTGTCCTTGGCCTGTTCGAAATCTTCCATCGTCACGAAACGGCGGCCGACACGGGCGGCCATCAGCGCCGCCTCGTTCACGAGGTTGGCAAGGTCCGCACCCGAGAAACCGGGGGTGCCGCGCGCGATGATCCGCAGGTCCACATCGGGGCCAAGCGGCGTCTTGCGCGCATGAACGCCCAGGATCTTTTCGCGGCCCTTGATATCGGGGTTGGGCACCGTGACCTGCCGGTCGAACCGGCCCGGACGCAGCAGCGCGGGGTCCAGCACGTCCTTGCGGTTGGTCGCGGCGATGATGATCACGCCTTCGTTGGCCTCGAACCCGTCCATTTCCACCAGAAGCTGGTTCAATGTCTGTTCGCGCTCGTCGTTGCCGCCGCCATAGCCCGCACCACGGTGCCGGCCCACGGCGTCGATCTCGTCGATGAACACGATGCAGGGCGCGTTCTTTTTCGCCTGTTCGAACATGTCGCGCACACGGCTGGCGCCGACACCCACGAACATTTCCACGAAATCCGAACCCGAGATGGTAAAGAACGGAACCCCGGCCTCGCCCGCGATGGCCCGCGCCAGAAGCGTCTTACCGGTACCCGGAGGGCCCACCAGCAGCGCACCCTTGGGGATTTTCCCGCCCAGGCGGCTGAATTTTTGCGGATTACGCAGGAATTCCACGATCTCCTGCAATTCGTCCTTGGCTTCGTCGATGCCCGCCACGTCGTCGAAGGTGACGCGCCCGTGCTTTTCTGTCAGCAGCTTGGCCCGGCTCTTGCCGAAACCCATGGCCCCGCCACGGCCGCCACCCTGCATGCGGTTCATGAAATAGATCCAGATCGCCACCAGCAGCACGAAGGGCAGAAGCGACAGGATGAAGGACTGAAAGCCGCTTTGCTCCTGGCTTTCGGCGCTGACGGGAATGCCCTGGTCGATCAGAAGCTGGGTGATCTCGGCATCCTCGGGCTTGATCGTGGTGTAATCGGTGCCGTCCTCTCCACGGAAGCGCACACGCTCACCGTCCAGAGTGACGCGGCTGACCTCTTCGTTTTCGACCTTCTGCACGAATTCCGAATAGCTGACCGAGGTGCTCTGCATCGTGCCACCCGTTCCGCTGAACAGGTTGAACAGTGCAAGGATCAGCAGGAACAGGACCACCCAGAAGGCGATGTTTCTCGCGTTGCCCAAGGAAAATCTCCCACAAGTTCTTTGGCCCGCGCGACTGCGCAAGGCCCACATTCCTAAGATAGAGATCGGCGCGGTTACTTCAATGCGTAATCAGCGCATCATCAGTGCGGAAAGGAATTCTTCTTCGTCGCGGGCGAGAACCTGCCGCCACCCGTTCGCCAGCCCCGCAAGAGGTGCGGCGACCACGCGATCGCCCCGCCAGACGGCCGGACACGCCAGCAGCGATGCGCGCGGCATGCCGGTTTCGCGCCAGTCCGGGCATTGCGACAGACCGGCCTCGCCCAGCGCGGCGATCTCGAGCCCGCCATCCCCCGCCGGCCCGGCAAAACGCCAGCGCCCGTCCCATATCGCGCCCGCCTCACTGCGCAACCCGGCCACCGCGTTGAATTCGCGCGTCAGGCGGATCTCGTCGCGCCCGGGCAGCAGGCGGCAACCGTGCAACGTGGCGCCCTCGCCGTTCAGCGCCTTGTTCACCAGGTCCACCAGCGGCCGCCGGCGGGGCGGATAGGGCGCTCCGCTGATCCAGCACAAGGCATGGGCCAGCATGCGGCGCTTGATCTCTTCGGGCAGCGCCCGGAACCCCGCCGAGGCGATGACGACATCCCCGGACTCAAGCCGCGCGATTTCACGCGCGGCCAGATAAACGTACCAATTCAATGCCTTGCGGGCCTCTGCCATGTTGGCAGCCACGACCGCAAGCTGCGCACGCCCGATCCCCAAGGGCGCCAGAACATCCAGCGCCTGCCGCGCCTTGACCCGGTCGAACCGCGCGTCTTCGTTCGACGGGTCGTCGATCCAGTCCTGGCCCTGCGCGGCCAGCCAGTCGCGCAGTTCCCCGCGCCCGATGTCCAGCAAAGGCCGCAGAAAGGTGACACCCTGGAAAAGCCGCCGCTCAGGGATGGCCGACAGTCCGTCGACGCCCGCACCACGCGCCAGCCGCATCAGCAGGGTTTCGGCCTGGTCGTCGGCGGTATGGCCCAACGCGACGTGGCTGATCCCCACGTCATGCGCCCAATCGCCGATCAGCGCATAGCGCGCCTGGCGCGCCTGATCCTGCAGGTTGCCTTGCCCGGTCCATCCACCCCAGGCCACGATGTCATGCGCGATCCCGTGCGCGCGGGCGACGGCCGCAACCTCGCCGGCCTCACGCGCGGCTTCGGCCCGCAGCCCGTGGTCGATTGTCACCGCCCGAAAGGCAATATCCCGCGAGGCGGCCCATTTTGCCGCACAAAGCATCAGAGCAAGGGAATCGCTGCCGCCGGACACCGCAACGCCAAGACCCGAAACAGGGTCGGGGCCGATCAGATCCGCGATCCGTGCGCCAACCCTATCGGCGACACCGCTCACTGACAGCCGATCCGCGCCCGTGCCTGCTCTGCCGATTGAACCGCGTCGGATTGCGGGAACCGTGTACCGACCTCGGCCAGCGTCACGCAGGCCTCCTGCGTCTGGCCCAGTTCACCCAGTTTTTCGCCCAGCAGGAACAACGCACGCGGCGCGAACGTCCCATCCTGATCGCTGCTGAACGCCTCGAGATAGGCCCGCGCCGCCTGGGTGTTTTCGCCCAGGCTGTTCAAGGCCTCGCCCCGGCGCAGATGCGCTTCGGCGGTCATCGGCCCACCGGGATAGGTTTCGGCAAAGCGCGCGAACAGGTCGGCGGCGTTGCGGTATTCGCCTGCATCCAGCGCAGCGCGCGCCGCATCGAAATCCGCCTGCTCGCCAACGGCAAGCTGCGGGCCTTCGGCGCCGGGTGTCGGGGTGGGCGCCACGGGCGCCGGCGTTGCCGGCACCTCGACCCCGCCCAACGTGGGGGTATCGCCCAGCTTGGAAATGTCGCAATCGCTTTCCAGCTCGCACAGGCGGAATTCCAGGTCGCCAATGCGGTTGGTGCCGTCCGTCACGACCTGGTTGATACGAAACTCCAGCTCTTCGGTTTTCGACGTCAACCGCTGCAGCGCGGCCTCGATCGCGTCGATCCGCTCCAGGCTTGACCCACCCTGGACCACACCGCCGGGTGCCCCCGAGGTGGACAGCTCGCGCTTGAGCCTTTGTATCTCGACATAGAGAACGGTCATCTCCTGCCGGATATCGGCCAGCGTTTCGGCCTGCTGCGCATGGACGGATACCGGCCATGCCAGAACGGCCATCAGCCCCGCGAACACAAGCTTGCGCATGTCCACCCCCTTGGTCCTGTTTACCGGATCAGCTTGTCAGCCCGGCGGCCAGCACTGTCACCGCGCGGCGGTTCTTGGCATAGCACGCCTCGTCCGAACACAGCTCGATCGGACGTTCCTTGCCATAGCTGACCACGCGCAGGCGGCTGCCCGCGACACCGCGCGACACCAGGTATTCTTGCACCGCGTTGGCGCGGCGCGCGCCCAGGGCAAGGTTGTATTCGCGCGTGCCCTGCTCGTCGGCATGGCCTTCGATCACTGCGGTGTAGTCGGCGTTCTGCATCAGCCATGCGGCCTGCCCGTCCAGCACAGCCTGCGCCTCGGGGGTCAGGGTCGACTGATCGACGGCAAACAGCACGCGGTCACCGACCGACTGCTGGAAATAAAGCGGCGAGGCCGGATCGTTCGCCGATCCGGGTACGATCGCGCCGGAACCGGAATTGGCGCCGAGGTTCACCTCGTTGCCGCCGCCGAAGCGGCCCGGATTGGTGCATGCCGCCAGCGCCAGCACCGATGTCAGCATCACTGCCCGTGTAAGATAGGTCATTTCATTGTCCCGTTTGTTTTATGGGTCATCATTGGTCTTGCCTGCGCTTTTGTTAGCACAGGTGAACTCACAAGGGAATCGGTTGCGGCTTCACGCCTGCGGCATCGGCCTAATTCTGCAACGGCGACCAGGACGGATCGCTTGCCCCGCCCTCGGTGCGCACCCGTTTCAGGTTCCGCCCCGTGATATCCACCGAATAGAGCGAGGATTCCCCGCCTGCGCCCTGGGTTTCGCGGGTGAACATGATCACCCGGCCGTTGGGCGCCCATGTCGGCCCCTCGTCCAGGAACGACGCGGTCAGCAGACGTTCTTCCGAGCCGTCGGTGCGCATCACCCCGATATGGAACCGGCCTTTGGATTGCTTGGTGAACGCGATCAGATCGCCGCGCGGAGACCAGACCGGCGTGCCATAGCGGCCAGGACCAAAACTGATGCGGCGCGGTTCGCCGCCATTCGCGGACATGATGTAAAGCTGCTGGGTGCCGGACCGGTCGGATTCGAACACGACTTGCGTGCCGTCGGGGCTGAAACTGGGCGCTGTTTCGATCGAGGGCGCGCTGGTCAGCCGCTGCGGCGCTCCGCCCGAAAGCGACATGCGATAAATATCGGTATTGCCGCCCTGCGTCAGCGAATAGACGACGGTCTGGCCATCGGGCGAAAACCGCGGGCTGAAGCTCATCGTGCCGGGCTGGTTCTCCAGCACCTGCCGACCGACGCTGGCGACATCCAGCAAGTAGATCTTGGGAAACCCGGTTTCATAGCCGGTATAAAGAATGCGGTCGCCAGACGGCGAAAAACGCGGCGCCAGCACGATGGAGCTGCTGTCGGTCAGGTACTGCACATTCGCCCCGTCATAATCCATCACGGCCAACCGTTTCTTGCGGTCGCCCTTTGGGCCGGTTTCAGCGACGAACACCACGCGGCTGTCGAAATAGGGCGCTTCGCCCGTGATCCGGCTATAGACGGCATCGGCGACCTTGTGCGCCATCCGCCGCCAGCCCGCCTGAGTGCCGTCGAACTGCAAGCCCGATCCCAACTCCTGCCCGGCGAACACGTCGTACAGGCGGAACTTGACGGTCAGGCGCCCGTCACTGCCGGCGCTGACGGCCCCGGTGATCAGCGCCTGCGCGTTGATTGCGCGCCAGTCGGCCAACTGCACCGGGCTGGAAAAGCTGGTGATCTGGCTGATGAAAGCGTCCTTCGGAATTTCCCGGAACAGCCCCGTCCCCGTAAGGTCCGCCGCGACGACACGCGCGATGTCCGCGGCCAGCTGCGTCGCTGCGGTGTTTTCAGCCACGAAATCCGGCGAGGCAAAGGGAAGCGGCTCGATCACCCCTTCGTCGATGGTGATCCGAAGAGGCCCGTTCTGGGCCTGCACGGTCGCCGGCATGGCCATGATCCACAAGGCCGCGAGGAGGGTCAGGTAACGCAAAATCATGTGATCCTCATTTTCTCCGGTTTGGCTGTCAGTTCAATCTTGTCTTTCGGCATCGCGTCACAGTCGGCGCATCCCGGCCGAACGCACGGTGCCGGGCGTCGGCTTTTCGCGAACCAAGGGACACGGGCCATCACTTGATCCTCATGTTGCTTGGGTCGAACGTCATTTCGATCTCGCGCCACTGGCCGAACTTGTCGCGCGGGAGGTCGTAACCGCTGGCGCCGCAGCGGATGATCGCCCGCCGCGCGGTTTCGAACGCCTGCCGGGCCGAGGCTTCAGAGCCGCCGGAATGGCTGATCAGCCGGATCGAGCCGGTGATCGGTGTCGCGTCCTCGTTCATCTCGACCCCGACGACAACCGTCGTTTGCAACGCGTCCGAGGACAGCGACCCGACGTTCCAGCACCGCTGCACGCCCACGCGCAGCGCATCGCGTTCGCCCGATGTCATCGGCGGTCCCGAAGGCGCGGTCGACGTGCCCGTGGCCTGCGCGTTCCCCAAAGCCTCGGCAAGCGCATTTTCCACCGCGCTCGAGGTCTCGGCCCGGTCGGGCGCAGGCGCGGCGGCGGTCTGGGTCTGCGGTTGCGGAGCGGGCCGGTTGGGCCGCGCCTGCGGACGGACCGACCGCAGCGGCGCCGCGCTGGGTTTCTCTTCGGCTTCGGTCACGATCTCGGTCGTCGCCTCTTCGGGGGCGGTCGCCTCTTGTTCTGGGCTGGGCGTGTCGGGGTTGTCCTGCGGCACGGCCTCTTCGCGCACCACGTCGTCGACACGCGCATCGGGCGGCGGCGGGGCGACCGGTTCGGGCGCGACGCGCGGCGCCTCGCGCGGGACGGGGCGATCGGACAGGTCTGGCGCCAGCACCGCCTGTTCCTGCGGCGGCGGCGCGATCTCGGTCACCTCGTCCTGCACGTCGGCAGGTTCGGCCGGGGCCGGCTCGGGCTGGCTGGGCGCGGGATCGGGCGGCGGGGCTTCGGTCACGTCGGGCGCGGGCGGCGTCGGGCGCGGCTCGGGGCGCGCCGGTGCGGGCGCGGGCGGCTCGTCGGTTTCGGGCGGTGTGGGCAAGGCCACCTGCGTGGCGGTTTCGGGCGGCTCCTGCCCGCGCATCAATGCATCGAACTCGGCCCCGGAAATCATCGCCACCTCGGTCACCTCGAACGGTTCCGGCGACGGCGCAAAGGCGCCGCCGAACAGAATCCAGCCGATCAGGCCGATATGGCCCGCCCCCGATATGACGTGTCCCACATGCATTGCGGGCCTCAGTTCTCCTGCCCGTCAAGCGCGGGGCCGCCGGTATCCGTCACCAGCCCGATATTGGAAAATCCGGCCCTGTTCAGCGCGCCCATCACCTGCACGACACCGGCATAGGGCACGGCGCCGTCGGCGCGCACGAACACGCGGTCGCTGGCTCGTTCCGCCGCGATCGCGCGCAGCCGGTTGACCAGTTCGTCGCGCGGCACCTCGGTGGTCTGGATCATCACCACACCCTCCGCAGTGATGGTGATCGCCAGGGGTTCTTCCTGTTCGCCGGGCAACGCGTTCGCCGCGGTCTTGGGCAATTCCACCGGCACGCCCACCGTCATCAGCGGCGCCGCCACCATGAAGATGATCAGCAGCACCAGCATCACGTCGACAAAGGGCGTGACGTTGATTTCCGACATCGGACGCGCGCGACCGCCGCGCCGACGCCGGCGATGCCCGCCGCCCCCGTCCTTCTGGATCACACCTGCGCCCATGGTTCAGGAATCCAGCTGACGGCTGAGTATGGTCGAGAACTCGTCTGCAAACGCCTCGTACCCCGCGACGATGCGATCGCTGTCCGCACTCAGCTTGTTGTAGAAGATCACCGCCGGGATGGCGGCCAGCAGGCCAAGCCCGGTGGCCAGCAGCGCCTCGGCGATACCGGGCGCGACAACGGCAAGATTGGTGTTCTGCTGCTCGGCGATGCCGATAAAGGCATGCATGATCCCCCAGACTGTACCGAACAGGCCGACAAACGGCGTGACCGACCCGACCGTGGCCAGAACCGACAGACCGCCCTGCAAATCCTCGGCTTCCTTGGCAATCGCCACGTCCATCGAACGGTCGATGCGGGCCTGTGCCCCGGCGATCAGCCCGCCATCCTGCCGGTGACTTCGCCGCCATTCGATCATGCCGGCGGCAAAGACACGCTCGGACCGGCCGGCGGGATCGGCGCCGATCTGGTCGAACAGCTCGTCCAGCGGCTCGCCCGACCAGAAGGCGCGGTCGAACACCGCCGCCTCTGCCCGCGCCTTGCGGTATGCGATGAGTTTCTGAACGATGATCGACCATGACCAGAACGAGGCCACGATCAGCAGGATCATCACGAGTTTCACGGTAAGGGTGGCGCGCGCGAAAAGCGACCACATGGAGAAATCCATCTCCTGCGCCAGTGCAAGGGTTTCTGCTTCCATTCTGCCTGCTCGTTGTCTGTGGCCCCGTTTTTCAGGGCCTTTTGCCCGCAAACTACCCCATAGGTAAGGGGAAAGCCAACAGGAACTGCATCACGGCTGCGCTACCATATCGACTACGCGGAAACCCGCCGGGCCGGATCGCAGCGCGCGGTCCGGGCAAATTCACTCCGGCAGGCGCCTTCGGCGGTGTGAAAGCGGGATCAGCCCTCGTCCCAGACGGGCATGCGCACCGGACGGCCATCCAGCGTCATGCAGATCACGGTGACCAGCGCGCGGAACAGCACCTTGTCGCCCCGCCGCACCTCCTGGCCCATGATCATGCGCGCAGGCTTGCGTTCGGCGACCCATGTCAGAACGTCCAGACGGTCATCCAGCCGCGCGGGCGCAAGGTAATCCGCCTCGACGCGGCGCACGGCGAAAACGATCCCGTCCTCGTCCTTCATGCGGTTCTGGTCCAGCCCCACCTCGCGCACCCATTCGCTGCGGCCGCGTTCGATATACCGCAGGTAATTGGCGTAATAGACGATGCCGGCCATGTCCGTGTCTTCGTAATAGACGCGGATCGGCAGGGTATAGACCTTGGGGCTTTCTTCGCTCATGGCCCGCACGCTAGGCCGATGCGGGATAGTCTGCAAGCACCTCGTAGACCGGGCCGTCGGGGTGCAGCGTCGAACGGTAGAGAGCGAAGGCATCGACGCCGAAAGGCGCCAGCGCCGCATCGCCATGGGCGGCAAGGAAAGCGCCCAGCTTGTCCGTATCCTCGACCCGCATGTCGCGCCGGAAACGCGCCAGCGTCACATGCGGCCGGAACCTTTCGCGGCGCAGGTCGATCCCGGCAGATCGCGCAGCCGCCGTGACGCGCGATTGCAGCCGCAGAAGGGCCTCGCCGCCATCGCCCCGGATGAACACCACCGCCGGACGCCGCCCCCCAAACATGTCGAGCCCGGCAAGCCGCAGATCGAAAGGCGCAAAGGCGACATCCGACAGCGCGGCATGCAGCGCCTCGAGTTCGGGCAGTTCCACGTCACCCAGGAAGGCCAGCGTCAGGTGCAGATTGTCCTCGGCCACGGGCCGGCCGGTCCGCAGGCCCGCCGTCAGGTCGGCGAGCGCCACACAGACATCGTCCGGCAGGGGCAGGCCGATGAAACACCGCATCAGGCGTCCGGCGGCGCGGCCTGCATCCGCGCCTGCAGCCGCAGCGCATGCGAGGGATCGTCTGCGGCAACGGGCAACACCGGATCGTAAGCCGCGCGAACAAGCGCGGCGATATCGGGGCGCAGGATCGTGCTATCCTGCAGCACGGCCAACGGCGACCGATCGGTGAACGCCGTGTCCGACCAAAGAAGGAAGGTCTGCACCACCTGGCTGAGCGCCAGAACATCGGCGGGCAGTTTCGACAATTCCGCATCCATGCGCACGAAAACAAAAGCCGCCTTTATCCCGCCCGCCTCGTCAAAACGGAACACGCGGTACTGGTTGGCATCGACGGATTTCAGCCGCGCCACCAGCGGGCCGAGATCGGGGATCAGCCGATCCAGGTTGGGCACCTCGGGCAATTCGTCCCAATCACGGAAAAAGAACACCATCAGGTTGGCGCCAAGCTCGGGGTCGGTTTCGGCCAGCTTGTGCCCCGACAGGGCCGCCACCGCCTCGAGCGCGCCCTTGATCACCTCAAGCGTACTGTCCTCGACGCCAAACACGACCGGCGCGATGGGCCGGCCCCAGCGCGCGAACACGAACCGCCCGTCCGCGCGGGTGAACAGCTGCGTGACCTCTTGGGGTGTCATCAGGGCGTCTTGCATCGGGCTCTCCTGTCGGCTGGCGCGGGGATAACGCGCAGGCCGGGTCGTGTGCAAGCGTCGACACCGCGCGGTTTCGTGGGCAAACCGCGCGGTTAACGGTCACGACGGGCGGTCACTTTCCGAAAAGATCGGATTGTCCGGGCGGCTTCGGCGCAGCCAGCCCCAGATGCGTCCAGCCCTTTTGCGCCAGCATCCGTCCCCGCTGGGTCCGCTGGATCAGGCCCTGCTGCAGCAGGAAAGGTTCGATCACCTCTTCAAGGCTGTCGCGGCTTTCGGACAAGGCAGCCGACAGGGTTTCGATACCCACCGGGCCACCGGCATAATTCTCGGCGATCAGGCGCAGATACCGCCGGTCGGCGCCATCCAGGCCCAGGTTGTCGACACCCAGCCGGGTCAGCGCGTGATCGGCGATTTCCTTTGTCACACGGCCCTCGCCCTCGACCACCGCGAAATCGACCACACGCCGCAGCAGCCGCCCCGCGATCCGCGGTGTCCCGCGTGAGCGGCGGGCGATCTCCATCGCGCCTTCGGGCGTGGCCGGCGCGCCCATCAGGCGGGCATTGCGCGTCACGATTTCGTGCAGCTCTTCCTTGGTGTAGAAATTCAGCCGCGTCGGGATGCCGAACCGGTCGCGCAGCGGCGTGGTCAAAAGACCCATCCGCGTGGTGGCCCCGACCAGCGTGAAGGGCTGCAATTCGATCCGCACTGTGCGTGCCGCCGGGCCCTCACCGATCACGAGATCGAGTTCGAAATCCTCGAGCGCGGGATACAGCACCTCTTCGACTGCCGGATTGAGGCGGTGAATTTCGTCGATGAACAGCACATCACGCGCTTCCAGGTTGGTCAGGATCGCCGCCAGATCGCCGGCCTTGGCCAGCACCGGACCAGAGGTCATGCGGAAATTCACCCCCAGTTCCTTGGCCATAATCTGCGCCAGCGTGGTCTTGCCCAGCCCCGGGGGCCCGTGAAACAGCGTATGATCCATCGCCTCGCCGCGCTGACGGGCGGACTGGATGAACACCTTGAGGTTCGCCCGCGCCTCGGCCTGACCGATGAATTCGTCCAGCGCCTGCGGACGCAGGGCGCGATCGCCGTCTTCCGGCAACGGATCGGGGCGCAGGGTGGGGTCGGGATTGGTCATGGCGCGCCCTACCCTTTCGGAGCCAGCAGTTTCAGCGCCGCCCGGATCAGGGTGGCGGTATCGGCATCGGGCGCGTCATCCGCGGCCTGCGCCACGGCGCCCGCGGCCTCGCCCGGCGCATAGCCGAGATTGGCCAGCGCCGACAGCGCCTCGGACTGCGCGGCGGCATTGCCGCGCGGCATGGGCGCGGGGCGCGGTTTGGCGGTGGCGGTGGGCGCGTCCTCGATCACGTCGGCGGCGTCATCGCCGATGGCCGCCCCCATCGTGCCGCCAAGCGCCATGATGCCGGGGGCCTTGTCCTTCAGTTCGTTCACCACGCGCTGCGCCGTTTTCGGCCCGATGCCCTTGGCCGCCTTGACGGCGTTCCAGTCACCCAGGGCGATGGCGCGGCTGACGCCCTCGGGGCCAAGCGTTCCCAGGATCGCAAGCGATGCCTTGGCGCCAACGCCCTGCACGCTCATCAGCAGGCGGTGCCATTCCTTTTCCACCAGGGTGGGAAAGCCGAAAAGCTGCAAAAGATCCTCACGCACCAGCAGGTCGGTATACAGCGCCACCGCCTCGCCCGCGGGCGGCAGCGCCGCCAGCGTCCGGTCAGAGCAATAGACCAGGTAGCCGACACCGCGCACGTCGATCAGGACGTGATCTTCGGCCCGGTAGTCGATCCGCCCCGCGATCTTGCCGATCATGCGCTGGCCCTCCGCACCGCCTGCTCCAGCCTGGTCGAGGCCGCCCCCTGGTAGGCATGGCAGATCGCCACCGCCAGCGCATCCGCCGCATCCGGCCCCGCGATATCGGCGCCGGGCAGTTGCATCCGCACCATGTGATCGACCTGCCCTTTCTGGGCATGGCCCACGCCGACGACCGTCTTCTTGACAGCGTTGGGCGCGTATTCGCCCACGGCAATCCCGAACTGCGCCGGCACCAGCAGCGCAATCGCGCGCGCCTGGCCCAGCTTCAGCGTGCCCGCCCCATCCTTGTTGACGAAGGTGTGTTCGACAGCCGCCGTTTCCGGCGCGTAACGATGCAGGATATCCGTCAGTTGTTCGTGCAGCGACAGCAGGCGCCGCGCCAAATCCGCGCCTTCCGAGTGCAATATTCCGTTGGCCACATGGCTGAGTCGGCTGCCCTGCGCCTCGATCACGCCCCATCCGAGGTTCCGAAGCCCCGGATCGATCCCTAAAATCCGCATCACTGCCCTGCCGATTGTTGCTTTTCTGACGCAGTAGCACGAAACGCGAACAAACGCCAACTCCAAACCGCTGAAGTCGAAAAACGACCCTTCGCCGCATCGCAGCGAAACAAGTGGTCGAAAAGCGCCATCACACAGTCTGAATCCGACATTCGCAGAGGCGTTTCAGCCCTTTTTTACAAGGCGTTTCGCCGCATTTTGGACACATGCAACCACTGCATGACTCCTATGCAAAAAAGATGGCTTGCGAGGTGAAAACACACATCCTAAGTGCGGCTTCAGACAGCGGGTTTTCAATCCGCACAATTCTTAACCTGAAGGACCACGAAAATGGCAGCTTTCGACGCCCACCGCCCCGCCGCCTTCGGCACCGCTCCTCGTGCCGGTAACGTTTTCTCGCGCCTGTTTGCCGCTTTCGCGGACTGGAACGACGCCCGCGTGACCCGCAATGCGCTGGCCAAGCTTACCGACCGTGAGCTGGAAGACATCGGCCTGTGCCGTGGCGACATCGACGAAGTGGCCCGCCGCGCCTGAGCGCTGCGCCCCACCAGAAAAGCGAAAGGCCGCGTTCCCGATGGAACGCGGCCTTTTTCATTGTGCCCCCTGGTGCTGCCATTGAACCTGAGCAGGGGCGGTAGAGAACCCTGATTGAGAGATCAGAGGGACAGTTTGCGGATGCCGTCGGCCAGCGCGCTGCTGATCGGATCGGCCTTGAGGATGTAGGCGCCGGCCTGTTCGACCGCGGTGCCCGTTTGCAAAAGCTGGACACGCTCGGCATAACCCTGTGGGCCAAGCTGCGAAATCAGCAGAACCTTGAAACCGAAAAAGACCAGGATCATCAGAGAGATCACACGCAGCGGGAAACCGCCCGTGCGGCGCTTGGGCTTGGTGATGATCAGCCCGTCCTTGCCGACGATGGAAATATAACCGTGCGACAGGCGTGCGTGGCGCTTGTTGATACGCGTCATGCGCTTGTGAAAGTCAGTGGCAGCATCGACCATCTCAAACTCCATTGCTGGCCCCCACCAGCGTTGGAATTATTTATGATGTCAGATTGCGGCAGAAATGGGGCAGGCGCCTAAAACGCGCCCCATTTTTGCGGGGAATTAGCCTTTTTTCACAAGCGTTATCGTCGTCCATTCACCAATCTCTTCGCGATGGGCAAGATTGATGCCATGACGTGCATAAACGGCGATAACCTCATCCGCTTGCGTGTTCAAAATCCCCGAAAGAATCACTTTCCCATCCTTTTGGGTATATGCCGCGACATCCGGCGCCAGGGCGATCAGCGGACCTTTCAGGATATTGGCAAAGACAAGGTCGAAGGGCGCTGCGGCCTTGAGATCAGGATGATCGAACCCGGTCGCCTCTAGGCAGCGCACGCGGTCGTCCAGCCCGTTGGCCGACACATTCGCCTCGGCCACCTCGACGGCAACCGCGTCGATATCGCTGGCCAGCACCGTTTCCGGCCAGATCCGCGCCGCAGCCATTGCCAGCACGGCGGTGCCGCAGCCGACATCCACGACGTTGCGCCCGTGAAATCCGTCATTGGCCAGCCGGTCCAGCGCGCGCAGGCAGCCCAGCGTCGTGCCGTGATGCCCGGTGCCAAATGCCATCGCCGCCTCGATCAGCAGCGGCTCGCAGCCGTCGGGCACCTTGTCGGCGTCGTGGCTGCCGTAGACGAAAAAGCGCCCGGCCTCGACCGGGGTCAGTTCGCGGCGCACCTTGGCCACCCAATCGGTCTCGGGCAGTTCCGACACGGCGAACGGCTTGGCGTCATGCGCCGCGGCCAGCAGCGCAAGCCCGGTGTCATCGGGTGCTTCGGTGAAATAGCACGCGACTTCCCACAGGCCGGAATCGTCCTCGATCTCGAATACGCCGACGCCGGTCGGTTCGGGAACAAGGCGTTCCACCGCCTCGCCCAGCGCTTCGGCGCGGTCCTTTCCCATCAAAGTGGTCAGCGCGGTGAATGTGGGCATGGCGGCATCTCCTGTCTTGGCCGCCCTCGCGTTAGGCCGGGTGCGCCGCGCGGTCAAGCCCGCGGCTGACAAAGCGCCAGCCGAACCATGCCGCCAGAACGCCCGCCAGGATGTTGGCCAGCGCCTGCCCGGCGATCACGCCCGGCGCCGCGAACATCGCGCCCAGGCCAAAGGCAAAGGGGGCCATCATGCCGCCGTCGCGCGCCCAGTTGGCCATCGTCGCCCAGATCGGCCGGCCCAGGTTGTTGAAGGCGGCATTGGCCACGAACAACGCCCCGGTGAACATGAACGACCCCGCCCCGATCAGCGCGAACCAGTGCACGACCTCGGCCGCCAGCCCGCTCAGCCCGAAGGCGCGCGCCAGCGGATCGGCAAAGGCCACCATCAGTGCCCAGACCACGGCGGTATAGACCGCGCAGAATTTCAACGCATCGAGATAGGACTGCCGCACGCGGTCGGACAGGCCCGCGCCGTGGTTCTGCCCGATAATGCCGCCGATGGCGCCTGACAGCGCGAATATCCCACCGAAGCCGAGGATCTGCAGGCGCGCGGCGACACCAAGCCCCGCAACCGCGCTTTCGCCATGTTCGGCCATCGCGCGGATCAGCACCCAGTTGCCGAACGGGGTGGACACCTGTGTCGCCACGGCCGGCAACGCGATCGCCAGGAAAGGCGCCATCATGTCGCGCAGATCGTAAAACGCGGGCCGCGTCAGAAGGCCCTTGCCGGAAACCCAGTAGAGCCCGGCGCAAGCCATCACCAGACGCGAGATCACGATCGCCATCGCCGCCCCCGGCACCCCGAGGCCCATGAGGATGATCAGGATCGGATCGACGACCAGCGCCACCAGCCCGCCGGTGGTGGTGACCATCATCGCGCGCCACGCCTCGCCCGCAGCCCGCAGTACCGCGGCCGAACTCATCCCCAGCGCGATCAGCGGCAGCGACACGACCGAGATGCCAAGAAATGTCGACGCCACCTCCAGCACCACGCCCCCGGCGCCCGACCACCGCAGGATGGGCTCGCGCAGGACAAAGACGGTGACGGCGATCATTCCCTGCACCGCCACGGCGTAAATCATGGCCGAAGTCGCGATCCGCCGCGCTCGGTCGGGATCCCCCTGCCCCAGCGCACGGCTGACCAGCGCCACCGCGGCGATCATCATCCCGATCGAGATCGAGATCAGGAAGAACTGGATCGTCGCGGCAAAGCCCACCGCCGCAATCAGCTCTTCCCGGCCAAGCTGACTGATCCAGAACAGCGCCAGGAAATCCACCAGGAACATGAAGCTCAGCCCGAGTGAGCCGGTCAGCGTCATCACGACGACATGGCGCAGGGTCGATCCGGTGGTGAATTTCGCGCTCTGCGACATGGTCCTCGTTACTCTCCTTTTCGGGCGCTTCGGCCCGCCGCGTGGAAACTAGCGCACCGGGTGACGCGCGCCAGCATCGCCTATTCCGCCGGCGCCGCCGCGACGAAGCGGGAGAATACCGTCTCGTTGCCGGGCTCGGGGTGGCGCGGGATCATCAGCGCCAGGATCAGCGACGTGGCCGCCATCGAGGCGGCCAGCCCGAACACCGCCGCGGGCGACACCAGCCACAACAGGCCAAGAACCCAGGGCAGCCCCACCGCGGCAATATGGTTGATGGTAAAGGCCACCGCCGCCGTCGGTGCGATATCGCCGGGATCGGCGATCTTCTGGAAATAGGTCTTCAACGCCAGCGCCAGCGCGAACAGCATATGGTCGATCACATAAAGCACCGAGGCCAGCAGAACGCCCCAGCCGAACCAGTAGATCCCGCCATAGGCCAGGAACACCAGCACCAGCCCGGAATATTCGAAGACCAGCGTATTGCGTTCCCCGAACCGCGCCACCGCACGGCCGAATACCGGCGCCAGCCCCATATTGATCACCAGGTTGATCAGGAACAGCCCTGTCACCTCGTGCACGTCAAAGCCGAACTTCTCGACCATCATGAACCCGGCGAAGACCATGAAGATCTGCCGCCGCGCGCCCGCCATGAACTGCAGCGCATAATACAGCCAGTACCGCCGGCGCAGGATGAACTTTTTAAGCTGCGGGTTCGGCGCCTCGAATTGCGGATAGGCCAGCAAGCAGAAAGCCGCCAGCGCCACCGTGATTCCGCCCGACACCAGGTAGACCAGGTTGTAGGACAGATCGAACGCCTCCCAGGTCAGCACGATCAGCACATAGGCCACCAGCGTCGCCGCCGACCCGGCCGCCAGCAACCAGCCCAGGATCTGCGGCGCGCGCTCCTTGGGCAGCCATTGCAATTGCAGCGACTGGTTCACCGTCTCGTAATAGTGAAACCCGATCGAGCTGAGCATGGTGATCGTCAGGATGCCGCCCAGGCTGGGAAACCAAGCGGTGATCGCGGTGGCCGCGCCCAGCAGGATCAGCGACACCAGCCCCAGCACCTGTTCGCGCACGAACATGATGACGGCGATGACGCCCACGGCAAGAAAGCCCGGGATTTCGCGCACCGTGTGCAGCAGGCCGATATCCGCGCCATCGAACTGCGCGACCTCGACCACGAAATTGTTCAGCAATGCCGACCAGGTGGCAAAGGCAATCGGCATGGCAAGCGCCATCGCGAAAAGCAGCGATGTCGGCCTGCGCCAGAGCGGCAAGGCCCGCGCGTCGGCAAGGGGCATGGTTTTCATCCCTTGCCCTTACGCCCTTTTTCGGAACTTGGCGAGAGGCCAGCATGTGCGGCCATGCAGGGCGGCTTTGCACAATCCGCATAGCGCGAAAAGCGTCGCCGCCTCACCTGGCCAGCCCCGCCCGCTGTCTGATCTGAATCAAGGCGTTTCGCACCGCGATCTGACATATGCGGGCGAGCTTACCGAGGATCGGAGACGCGCGATGGACCTGCTAGCCCTTGTCGAACGCATCGGGGAAACACCGACAGCCGCCCTGCTTGGCCTGATCACCGGCGTGATCTTCGGCGTGTCCGCGCAACGCTCGCGGTTCTGCCTGCGCGCGGCGACCGTCGAATTTGCCCGCGGACAGATGGGCGACAAGGTCGCGGTGTGGTTCCTGACCTTTTCCACCGCGCTTGTCTGGGTGCAGGCCGCACAGCTTCTGGGTCTGTTCGATGCCGCCGAAAGCCGGCACATGGCCGTGCCGGGCAGCTGGTCCGGCGCGATCATCGGCGGGCTTCTGTTCGGCGTCGGGATGGTTCTGGCACGCGGCTGTTCGGGGCGCCTGCTGGTTCTGGCCGCTACCGGCAACCTGCGCTCGGTCGTTTCGGGGCTTATCTTTGCCGTCGTCGCACAAATGAGCCTGTCGGGCATCCTCTCGGACGTGCGCAACGATCTTGCCGCGCTCTGGACGACCTCCGGCGGGCGCAACCTCGACCTGCTGGCCGCACTCGGGCTGCCGCAATGGGCGGGCCTTGCAATCGGTATCGTCTTTGCACTGCTGGCGCTCTACGTATCCTGGAAGAACAAGATTTCCGCCAGCCGGCTGATTTTCGGCGCAGGCGTCGGCTTTTCCGTGGCGGTGGGCTGGGTCGCGACCTACACGCTCAGCCAGATTGCCTTTGATCCGGTGACGATCGAAAGCGTCACCTTCTCCGGTCCCTCGGCGCATACGCTGATGTTCTTCCTGGACCGCAACGAGGTGATGCAATTCTCGGTGGGCCTCGTGCCCGGCGTGGTCGTCGGCTCGATGGTCTCGTCGCTGCTGAAGGGCGAGTTCAAGTTCCAGGGATTTTCCGACGAATCCAACATGCGCCGCTCGATGACGGGGGCGGTGCTGATGGGCTTTGGCGCGATGCTGGCCGGCGGATGCGCGATCGGCGCGGGCGTGACCGGCGGGTCGATCTTTGCCGGTACCGCATGGCTTGCGCTCTTCTGCATGTGGATCGGCGCGATGCTCACCGATTTTCTCGTCGATCAGCGCGCCGGCGCCCGCGCCGCCGCCTGAGCCACCGCCGCAGCCACACCCCGCGCGATCACCGGCGCCTGGCGCGCGATCTCGCGCAACTGCCCGTTCGGCACGGTGTGGTAGGAACAAAACCACAGGCCCGGCGCCAGCTCCTCGCCCGAGCGCAACGGCCGGCCCGTGCCGTCCAGCACACCGGGCATCTCGCCCAGCAGCGGGCGCAGATCGACACTATAACCCGTCGCCAGCAGGATCGCGTCGTAATCGCCCGCCGTCCCGTCGGTGAAGCTGACGGTCGCGCCGTCCACGCGTTCTATGCCCGGCCGCGCCCGCAACCGGCCCGCACGCATCAGGTCGAGCGTTCCAAGGTCGATCAGCGGGATGCGCCCGTCTTCCCGGATCTGCGCGATCGGCCCCTTGCTGGCCTTGCGCAGCCCGTAGCGGCTGTAATCGCCCAGCATCCAGCGCAGTACGGGCGCCGTGATCGCATCGGCCACGCGATACGGGAAAATCTTCTGCAACACATCCCAATTGCCGATGGGCCGGCCCAGCAGCTCTTTCGGCAGCAGGTTCACCGGCGAGCGTACCGCGATTTCCACATCGCGTCCCGCCTCGACCAGGTCGATGGCCAGTTCACCGCCTGAATTGCCGAACCCCACCACCAGCACGCGCTGCCCCGGCAGGTCATCCGGCCTGCGATAGTCACGGGTATGCAGCACCGCGCCGGGAAACCCGTCCAATCCCGGCCAGGTCGCGCGGAACGGCGTCTCGGACACGCCGGTCGCCAGGATCACCTGCCGCGCCTCCAACTCTTCGCCACCCTTCAGCGCCACACGCCACCCGGCATCCTGACGGACCAAACCAGTCACCTCGGCGCCGAACCGTGGCACGAGGCCGTGGTGGCCGGCATAGGCATCCAGGTACTCGACCACCTGCGCCCGCTGCACGTAACGCGGCCAGTCGCGCGGAAAGGGCGTGAACGGCAGGTGCGACCGGTCCCGGTCGGTATGCAGCGAAAGCCGGTCGTAATGCCGCCGCCACGCGCTGCCCACGCAAGCCTCGCGTTCCAGGATCACAGGGTCCAGCCCCTCGGCGCGCAGACACGCACCCAGCGCCAGCCCGGCGGGCCCCGCCCCGATCACCACGACATCGTGCAAACCATCTCCTCCCGCAGGCAGGCTCGGACAGAGCGCCGCGAAAGACAAGCCCGCAGTCTTTCTCTTTCCGGCAAATATCCCGGGGGTGAGGCCGCAGGCCGAGGGGGCAGCGCCCCCTGACCCTACTGTTAGAGAGTGGCGCAGCCACGCATTCGGATCGCGGCGCGCGTCAGAAAAAGCTTTGCGGATCGATATCGACGGCCAGTCGCGCCTGTGCGGGCAGCCGCAACTGCCCCACCCAGGCCCGCAGCGCGCCCTGCAGCGCCACGCCCTTGTCGGCCTTGACCAGCAGCCGCACGCGGTGCCGCCCGCGCACGCGGGCGATCGGTGCGGGCGCGGGGCCGAAAACCTGCGCGCCCACCTGCCGCAGGGGCGCGTCCGCCCGCGCCAGGTGGTTGCCGATATCGAACGCCACCTGCGCGTCCGGCGACGAGATGATGATGCCCGCCATCCGCCCGAACGGCGGCACACCAGCCACGCTGCGCTCGGCCGCTTCGGCGCGCCAGAACGCCTCTTCCTCGCCCGCGAGGATCGCGCGGATCACCGGGTGCTCGGGCTGGAATGTCTGCAGCATCGCCACCCCGCGCTTCTCGGCGCGCCCTGCCCGACCCGCCACCTGCCGCATCAGCTGGAACGTGCGTTCCGCCGCGCGCAGGTCCGACCCCTGCAGCCCCAGATCGGCGTCGATGACCCCGACCAGCGTCAAGAGCGGGAAATTGTGCCCCTTGGCCACAAGCTGGGTGCCGATGATGATATCGGCCTCGCCCGCGGCGATGGCGGCGATCTGTTCCTTGAGCGCGCGCGCCGATCCGAACAGGTCCGAACTCAGCGTCGCGATCCGCGCATCTGGAAACAGCGCCTGCGCCTCTTCGGTCAACCGCTCGACACCCGGGCCCACCGGGGCAAGCCGGCCCTCGGCCTCGCATGAGGGGCATTTTTCCGGCATCGGCTTTGTCTCGCCGCATTGGTGGCAGACCAGCCGTTTCAGGAACCGGTGCTCCACCATCCGCGCGTCGCAATGGTCACAGCCGATCTGGTGCCCGCAGGCCCGGCACAGCGTGATCGGCGCATAGCCGCGGCGGTTGATGAACAGCAGCGCCTGTTCGCCCTGCGCCACCCGCGCCGCCACCGCCTGCTGCAGCGTGGGCGATATCCAGCGATCGCCCGGCAGGGTTTCGGCGCGCATGTCGACGGCGCGCATCTCGGGCAGCACGCTGTCGCCGAACCGGTCGTCCAGAACCAGCTTTTCGTACTTGCCCGCTTCGGCATTGACCCAGCTTTCCAGGCTCGGCGTGGCCGAGGCCAGCACCACCTGCGCCCCGCAGACCGAGGCACGCAGCACCGCCATGTCGCGCGCGTTGTAAAGAACGCCCTCTTCCTGCTTGTAGGATGTGTCGTGTTCTTCATCGACGACGATCAGCCCAAGGTCGCGATAAGGCAGAAACAGCGCCGAGCGCGCCCCCACGACCAGTTCGGCGCCACCCTGGGCCGCCATTTTCCAGATCCTTCGACGTTCCGTCATGGTCACGCCCGAATGCCATTCGGCCGGCCTTGCGCCGAACCGCGCCTCGACCCGCGTGATGAAATCCTGCGTCAGCGCGATCTCGGGCAACAGGACCAGCGCCTGCCGTCCCTGCCGCAGAGTTTCGGCCACCGCCTCGAGATAGACCTCGGTCTTGCCCGATCCCGTGACCCCCCGCAAAAGCGTGGTTCCGTACCCGCCAGATTGCACGCCCGCGCATAGTTGCGCCGCGCCCGCCGCCTGCGCCGGGGTCAGATCCTTTCCGCCATAATCCGGGTCGAGCGGCGGAAACGGCAGATCCCGCGGGCTGTCCTCTTCGGCGACGACCCCCTGCTTGACCAGCCCCTTGATGACGGATGTGGACACGCCCGCCATCTCGGCCAGCTCGCCCAGGGTAAAGGCCAGCCCGCCGTAATCGCGCAGCACCTCAAGCACCCTTGTGCGCGCATCCGTCACGCGGTCGGGCGCGCCCTGGCCCAGCCGGTAAATGCGCCGCATCGACGGCGGATCGCCCAGGCCCGGCGCCCGCGTGGCCAGCCGCAGCATCTGCGTCAGCGGCGTCAGCGTGTAATCGCCCGCCCGCGCCAGGAACGTCTGCATCTCTTCGCGCATGGGCGGCACGTCCAGCACGCGGGTCACGGGGCGGATTTTCGAACGGTCGTAATCGCCCTTGCCCGGTCCCCAGACCACGCCCGGCACCTTGCGCGGGCCCAACGGCACCTCGACGAAGGCCCCGGCGAAACATCCCCCTTCGGGCGCACGGTAATCCAGCAGCCGGTCCAGCGGCTGGGTGGTCAGCACCGCGACCAGTTCGCCTTCGTGGAAGAAATCGCTCACGCCTGCGGCACCTTTCGCCAAATGGGGTTTCGGGCTTTAGGTCTATGAGGTAAAGGCGGGGCGGAGCAAGCCCACCGCCGAAAGGAAGGCCCGAAATGAAATTCTTTGTGGACACCGCCGAGATCGACGCCATCGCCGAACTGAACGAGCTTGGCATCGTGGACGGCGTCACCACCAACCCGTCGCTGATCAAGAAATCCGGCCGGGACATCCTTGAAGTGACCAAAGAGATCGCCGATCTCGTCGACGGCCCCGTATCCGCCGAGGTCGTCGCCACCGAGGCCGGGGCCATGATCGCCGAAGGCCGCAAACTGGCCACCATCGCCGAAAACATCGCCATCAAGCTGCCGCTGACTTGGGACGGGCTGAAAGCCTGCAAGGCGCTGTCGGCCGAGGGCCACATGATCAACGTCACCTTGTGCTTTTCGGCCAACCAGGCGCTTCTGGCGGCCAAGGCCGGTGCCACCTTCATTTCGCCCTTCATCGGGCGGCTGGACGATATCAACCTCGACGGCATGCAGCTGATCGCCGATATCCGCCAGATCTATGACAATTACGGGTTCGAAACCGAAATCCTCGCGGCGTCGATCCGCACGGTCAATCATGTCACCGAAGCCGCCCGCATCGGCGCCGACATCATGACCGCCCCGCCCGAGGTGATCCGCAAGCTTGCGCAGCACCCGCTGACCGACAAGGGGCTGGAACAGTTCCTGAAAGATGCCGAGGCGGCCGGGATCAAGATCGTCTGATCCCCGACACAGTCGCGGATTTTCTGGCAGGGCCCGCCCGCGCGGCGGGCCTTATGCGTTGACAAATCCCCCCCCGATCCCGCAACAGAACCAAAAAATACGACAAAAACGCACCCTGCTTTGTTATGGTCGGGTGAAATGTACCGAGGCGCGCATGACCACCAAGCCCCAGATCGACGCCGCATTGCGTGACAAGATCCTGGAACAGCCCGACATGATCCTCGAGGATCACGACCTGATGCGCGCACTGGTCGCGGCGAACGAACGCGCGATGGGCGGCAACGTGGTCGATCTGCGCGGCATCGCGATGGACCGGCTCGAGGCGCGGCTGGACCGGCTGGAAGACACCCACCGCTCGGTCATCGCGGCGGCCTATGAGAACCTTGCCGGCACGAACCAGGTGCACCGTGCGATCCTGCGCATGCTGGACCCTGTGGATTTCGAAACCTTCCTGCGCGATCTCGGCGGCGAGGTGGCGGACATCCTGCGCGTCGACATCGTGAAGCTGGTGCTTGAATCGGTGCAATCCGACACCGATCCGGCGGTGCAGCGGCTGGGCGACGTGCTGAGCGTGGCCGAACCGGGGTTCATCGACGCCTACCTGACCGGCGGACGCGGCAGGCCGGCGCGCCAGGTGACTCTGCGCCAGATGGAGGAAGGCAGCGAGGCGATCTATGGCGAGGCCGCGGGCTGGATCCGCTCCGAAGCCTGCCTGCGCCTGGATTTCGGCAAGGGCCGCCTGCCTGGCATGCTGATGATGGGCGCCGAAGACCCGCACCAGTTCGCCCCGTCGCAGGGCACCGATCTTTTGGGCTTTTTCGCGGGCGTGTTCGAACGGGCAATGCGCCGCTGGCTGTCATGAGCCTGGTTTCACCAGCCGCGACACAGGCGCTGGCCGACTGGCTGGAGCGCCAGAAAGCGCTGAAAGGCGCGTCCGACAACACGATCGAGGCCTACCGCCGCGATGTTCTGGGCTTCTTGTCCTTCATGACCATGCACAAGGGCGACAGCCAGTGGCTTGGGGCGCTGGCGCGCGTCAGCACATCGGACATGCGCGCCTGGATGGCCGCGACGCGTGGACCGGACCTTGGGCCAAGGTCGCTGGCGCGCAAGCTGTCCGCGGTCAAAAGCTTCTACCGCTGGCTGGCCGAGCGCGAAGGGTTCGAACCCACCGCAGTTCTGGCCGCCAGATCCCCGAAATTCCAAAAGAAACTCCCGCGCCCCCTGGCCGAGGACGCCGCGCGCGAAATGCTGGACCGCGTCGAATGCCAAGCGCGTGAGCCATGGATCGCCGCGCGGGACACGGCGGTTGTCACGCTGCTTTACGGTCTTGGCCTGCGTATTTCCGAGGCACTGTCGCTGACCGGCGCGGACGCGCCGCTGCCCGACGTGCTGCGCATCCGCGGCAAGGGCGGCAAGGAACGCGTCGTGCCGGTGCTGCCCGCCGCGCGCAGGGCAGTGGATGAATACCTCGCGCTAAGCCCTTATGAAAAAGAACAAAAAGCGCCGCTGTTTCGCGGCGCACGGGGAGGAACGTTGAACCCGCGCGCCATCCAGAAGGTGATGGAACAGGCGCGCATGCAGCTGGGCCTTCCGGCCAGTGCGACGCCACATGCGATGCGGCACAGCTTTGCCACCCATCTTCTCAATTCCGGCGGCGATCTGCGCGCCATCCAGGAACTTCTGGGCCACGCGTCGCTGTCGACCACGCAGGCCTATACCGCGGTGGATACAGCGCGCCTGCTAGAAGTGTATGACGCCACCCATCCAAAGGCCGCGCGCGGCCGAAAGGCAGGTTGATTTGTCTTTGCGTATCAAGGCGATACTGGTTCATCTTCTCACGGCGACCGGGGCTGTTTTCGCCATGCTGGCCCTGCTTGCCGCCGTCGAAGAGAAATGGAGCCTGATGTTCCTCTGGCTTGTCGTCGCCTTCGCGGTGGACGGCATAGACGGGCCGCTGGCGCGCAAATACGACGTGAAAACCAACGCCGCCGAATTCGACGGCGTGCTGATGGACCTGATCATCGACTACCTGACCTATGTCTTCATCCCGGCCTACGCGCTGTTCAAATCCGACCTCCTACCGGGGTGGACGGGATGGCTTGCCATCATCGTGATCACCTATGCCAGTGTCGTCTACTTTGCCGATACCCGCATGAAGACAAAGGACAATTCCTTTTCCGGTTTTCCCGGCTGCTGGAACATGGTGGTGATCGTCCTTTTCGCGATCGAGCCGAATTTCTACGTCATCCTCGCCATCGTCGCGATCCTCGCCGTGGCGATGTTCCTGCCGCTGAAATTCATTCACCCCGTCCGCACGGAACGCTGGCGCGGCTTGTCGCTGCCCATCGCGCTGGCATGGACCTTCTTCGCCGGATGGGCCGCCTGGGTCGATTTTCACCCCGAAAGCTGGGCGCATTGGGGCCTTGTGCTGACCAGCCTCTATCTTGTCGCCGTGGGTGTCCTTCAACAGATCGTGCCCGAGCGCGGCTCTGTGGATAACGCGTGATCAGGGTTCGAAACCGGCGCTGAAACCGCGCGGTTTTGTGGATAAACCGCGCGGTTATGTTCGGGTTCGGCAAGGCTCAGATCAGCAAACCGGCCGCACCCTCATGCCTGAGAAGCCAGATTTTCGTTTCGATCCCCGTCCCGCCCGAGAAACCGCCCAGCCCTTGCGCCCCCAGGACGCGATGGCACGGGATCAGGATCGGGATCGGGTTGCCGCCACATCCCCGCCCGACCGCCTGCGCGGGCAGATCCAGGTCGCGCGCAAGATCGCCATAAGTCCGTGTTTCGCCGAACGGGATCGCGGCGATCGCCGCGCAGATACGCGCCTGCGCATCGCTTCCGCGCACTTCAAGAGGCAGGTCGAACACCTTGCGCCGATTGGAAAAATAGTCGTCCAGCTGTTCGGCCGCAGCGCGCAACAACGGCGTGTCGTCCGCGCCTTCGCCGCCCCATGACAAGCTGGTGATCGCGCCATCCGCCTCGGTCAATGTCAACGCGCCCACGGGGCTGTCGATGGTCTTTCGCGGCATCAATCCGTCCCCTGTTCAAGCTGCAGCCGGATCGGCCCGCGCGCCTGCACCGGCGCGACCGGAACACCCTTTTGCGTGGCGGCCAGCGGCAAACCGGCCGCGACACGCCGTATATCCGCCATCAGCGGCCGCCAGTCATCCGACAGGCGCCGCGCCGCCTCGGACGGGCAAAAGCTTTTGCCGGGTCCGCGCGCATGGGCAAGCGCCATCAGCATCGCCGCTATTTCCTCGTCGGTCACGCTCATGTGCGTCACAATGAAACGAAAAAGGGGGGCTGTCTGCCCCCCTTGTCCTTTGCGCCAGACGAAACCGGGCCGGTCAGCCCAGCGCGTCGTTGCAGCGCTTGCAGGTCGCCGGATGGGCATGCTGGCCGACATCGGGCAGGATTTTCCAGCAGCGCTGGCATTTCTCGCCATCGGCCTTTTCGAACACCACGCCCACGCCTTCGACCTCCGGCATGCGGAACGCCTCGGACGGCGACGGATCGGCTGTCAGAACGATATCCGAGGTGATGCACACATCCTCGAACGCGACCGATTTCAGCGCCGCCAGCATGTCGGCATCGGCCACATGCACCACCGGCGCCGCCTCGAGGCTGGCGCCGATCACCTTGTCGGTGCGCTGCACCTCAAGCGCGGCGGTCACCGCACGGCGGGCCCGGCGCACCATCGCCCATTTCGCCGCCAGCGCCTCGTCGCGCCAGTCGTCGGGCGTGGCCGGCATGTCCTGCAGATGGACCGAGCTGTCATCGCCCGGAAAACGCGACAGCCACACATCTTCCATCGTGAAGGGCAGGATCGGCGCAAGCCACGTGGTCAGGCGGTGGAACAACAGGTCCATCACCGTGCGCGCGGCACGGCGGCGCGCAGTGTCGCCATCGCAATACAGCGCATCCTTGCGGATATCGAAGTAGAACGCCGACAGATCCACGGTGGAGAAATTGAAAAGCTGCTGGAACACGCCCTGGAAATCGAACGCGGCATAGCCCGCGCGCACCTGTTCATCCAGTTCGGCCAGACGGTGCAGCACCCAGCGTTCCAATTCCGGCATCTCGGCCGGTGCGACCAGGTCGGCATCCGACACATGACCCAGCGCACCCAGCATGAAACGCATCGTGTTGCGCAGGCGGCGATAGCTGTCGGCCACCCCTTTTAGGATCTCCGGCCCGATCCGCTGGTCGGCGGTGTAATCGGTCTGCGCCACCCAGAGCCGCAGGATATCGGCGCCGTACTGCTTGATCACCTCGTCCGGCACGATGGTATTGCCGAGCGATTTGGACATCTTGTTGCCCTTCTCGTCCAGCGTGAACCCGTGGGTGACGACATTGCGATAGGGCGCGCGCCCGATCGTGCCGCAGGCCTGCAGCATCGAGGAATGGAACCAGCCGCGATGCTGGTCGGTCCCTTCCATGTAGACATCGGCGATGCCGTCCGCAGTGCCGTCCGCACGGTCGCGCAGCACGAAGGCATGGGTCGAACCCGAGTCGAACCAGACGTCGAGGATATCGAACACCTGTTCCCATTCTGCCGGGTCATAATCATAGCCCAGGAACCGTTCCTTGGCCCCGTCCTTGTACCAGGCATCCGCGCCCTCGGCCTCGAACGCCTCGGAAATGCGGGCATTGACCGCCGGATCGCGCAGCAGGAAACCGGGATCGCCCGGCTTGGCGCCAACCCGGATGAAACAGGTCAGCGGCACGCCCCAAGCGCGCTGGCGCGACAACACCCAGTCGGGGCGGCTTTCGATCATCGAATACAGCCGGTTGCGCCCCGATTGCGGCGTCCATTTCACAAGCTGGTCGATGGATGTCAGCGCGCGCTGGCGGATCGTGGTGCCATAGGTGTCCTGCCCATCGCCCACCTCGCGGTCGATGGCGGCAAACCATTGCGGGCGGTTCAGCCGGATCACCGGCGCCTTGGACCGCCAGGAATGCGCGTCCGAGATGGTGATGCGACGACGCGCCAGCAGCTTGCCCAGCGCCACCAGCTTGTCGATCACCGCCTTGTTGGCGCCCCCGGCCTTGCCCTTGTCATCATAGATGCGCTGCCCGCCAAAAAACGGCAGGTCGGCACGGAAGCTGCTGTCATCCATGATGTTGAAGGTCATCTCCAACCCGTGCTTCAGCCCGATCTGGTAATCGTCGTCGCCATGGCTGGGCGCGGTATGCACAAAGCCCGTGCCCGCATCGGCGGTCACGTGATCGCCCGCGAACAGCGGCACGTCGAAATCCCACTCGCCCGCAGCGCCTTCGGCCCCGCGCAGCGGATGCGCGCAGACCAGCGCCGACAACTCGGCCGCATCCACATCGCGCAAACGGCGATACATGCCGGTCTCAAGCCGCATCGCGCCCAGCGCCTCTTCGGCCAGATCGTCGGCCAGCAGGTAACGGTCGCCCTTTGCGGCCCAGCATTCGTCCGGCGTGCCGGTGATTTCATAAAGGCCATAGGCGATTTCCGGGCCGAAACAGATCGCCCGGTTCTGCGGCAGCGTCCAGGGCGTGGTCGTCCAGATCACGACCTTTGCGCCCTCGGCATCACCGCTTGCACCCGTGGCGATGTCGAACGGCACCCAGACCGCATCGGTCTGGCGGTCGTGATACTCCACTTCGGCCTCGGCCAGCGCTGTCTTTTCGACCGGCGACCACATCACCGGCTTGGACCCCTGGTAAAGCACGCCGCTCATGAGGAACTTCATGAACTCCTCGGCGATCACGCGCTCGGCGTGGAAATCCATCGTCAGGTACGGGTCGTCCCAGTTGCCGGTGATGCCCAGCCGCTTGAATTCCTCGCGCTGGATGTCGATCCAGCCTTCGGCGAACTTGCGGCATTCCTGGCGGAAATCGATCACCGGCACCTGGTCCTTGTCCTGGCCCTTGGCGCGGTATTGTTCCTCGATCTTCCATTCGATCGGCAGGCCGTGGCAGTCCCAGCCGGGCACATAGCGGCTGTCGAACCCCATCATCTGGTGGCTGCGCACGATCATGTCCTTGATCGTCTTGTTCAGCGCGTGGCCGATATGCAGGTGACCGTTGGCGTAGGGAGGGCCGTCATGCAGGGTGAACGGCTTGCGCGACCCGTCCTTCGCCTTGTCGCGCAGGCGGTCATAGACGCCGATCCGTTTCCAGCGCTCCAGCCACTCGGGCTCGCGCGCGGGCAATCCGGCGCGCATCGGGAAATCGGTTTTCGGCAGGTTCAGCGTGTCTTTGTAGTCAGGCGTTTCGGCGCACATGTCTGGGCGTCCTTTACGTATCGTCAAAATCTGGGGATGAGGGCGGCGCGGAGGTCCATACGCCTGAGTTCCCGGCGGCTCGTTCCTGTCAGAGCGCCGGGCATGTAATTCGAATGATGATGGCCGCGAAATACATCATGGCGCGGGTTATAGGCCGGGTGGCCGCGGGCGTCCAGTGGTCGCGCGCGCATGTCCGGCGCGACGCGATGCCGCCTGTTGCGTCACGGGCGTTGCGCGCACAGAATGGCCCGGCCAGCCAAGGACACCACGACCATGACCGCCCTGCCCCCGCGTTTCGACATCTCCGAGGACGAGATCGCCCGCGTCGTCGCCAGCTTCTACGCCTATGCGCGCGAACACCCCGGCCTGGGCCCGGTCTTTGCCGTGCATGTCGACGACTGGCCCGCACACGAGGCGAAAGTCACCGAGTTCTGGAAGAAATCGATCCTGCACGCCGGTCTTTACGACGGCAACGTGGTGCAGGTACACAAGGACGCCGGCAACGTGCGCCCCGGCATGTTCGATGCCTGGCTGGGCCTGTTCGACATGGTGCTGCGCCACGAACTGCCGCCCGAAAAGGCCGCCGCCTGGAGCGCGCTCGCCCACCGCATCGGCCGTACCCTGCGCGCGGGCGTCGTGGAACGCATGCAGGGCCCGGGCGGGGTGCCTATCCTGCGCTGACCCGCCCGCTTCATCTTGCCGGAAATACTCGGGGGTGAGGCCGCAGGCCGAGGGGGCAACGCCCCCTGACTCAATCAGACCTGCGTGGCGCAGCCACTCATTTCGATTGCCCGAACAGCCCCGTCAGCGCGCGCTTGACCGTGCCGGATACCGACGGGCGCGCCGCGCGGCTGAACGGCAGCGGCCGGCACACCTCCATCGCGGCGATGCCCACGCGCGCGGTCAGCGCACCGTTGACGATGCCCTCGCCGAAGCGGCGCGACAGTTTCGACAGCACGTTGCCGCCCGCGACCGATCCCAGCAGGTCGTCGCCCACCGCCACCGCGCCGGTGGCCACAAGATGCGTCATCACCGCCCGCGTCAGCCGCCACGACCCAAGCACGCCCGCGCGACCGCCATAGATTTCCGCGATACGCCGTATCATCCGCACGTTCGACGTCAGCGCCGCCACCACATCGGCCAGCGCCAGCGGCACGATCGCCGTCACCGTGGCGACCTGGCGCGCCGCCGCCTCGACCTCGGCGCGCGCGGCCGCATCCAGCGGGGCCAGCATCTCGGCCTCGGTCAGCGCGAACAGCGCCGCGGCGTCGAACTGTTCGTCCCGGCGCGCGGCAAAGCGGTCGCGGTTCCAGTCGAGTTCGGGACGCCGGGCATAGAGTCGCTCCAGCTCACCCACCAAGGCGCGCGATTTTTCCAGCGAATCCTCGGCCATCGCGGCCTCGGCCCGCGCCTGCAGCCTGTCGATCCGCGCCAGCCGCGAAAAGGCGGCGATCTCGCGCAGGATGGCGATCAATGCGACCAGCAGCAACGCCACGATCAGCGCGCTGACCGCGTATCCCAGCAGGGGAATGCGCTGGATCAGGCCCATCGCGAAATCCCAGGCCGCAACCGACAGGACCGCCCCCAGCACCGCCACCAGCAGCCCCCAGAACCACCGCGCCAGCCGCGAAGGGCGGCGCGCCGTCAGCGTCGCAACTGTCTGCATCGCGCGCCCCTGCGGTTCGGGCAGGCCGGGGTCGGGCACCGGCGGCGCCTGGTCGGGTCCGGGGGCGCTGTCCTGCCCTTCGAGATCGATCAGAACCGGGCCGTTGGTCATGCGGCGCACTCCTTTTGCCAGGCAAGGTGAATATCGGGCAGGTCCGCATCGTTCCCGAGGCCCCGGCCCCGCGCAATCTCGACAAAGCCGTGCCCGGCGTAAAAGCGGCGCGCGGGTATATTGTCCTGCAACGTCCAAAGCTCAAGCTGCGGGCAGCGCCCCTTGGCATCCTCCAGCAGGGCCGAGCCGTGGCCACGCCCCTGCCTGCGCGGATGGACATACAGCGCCAACACCACGGGGCCCTGCCGCGCGATGAATGCCACCGGGCCGCGCGCATCGCGCAAAACCCGCACCGCGCCGGCCCGGATCAACCGCAGCATCAGCGCGGCATCGGTATGCCACGGACGCGCCCCCGCCGTTTCGTGCGCCCACAGGATGCGCAACAGCAACGGCGCCTCCCACAGGCGTGCGGGATTTGGGCCGACGGGATTTGAGCGGGCGGTCACAGCCGGTCCCCGATCAGGAACTGCGCAGCACGGTCCAGCCGGATGTGCGGCGGGCCTTCGCCGGGTTTCAGCGTCAGGTGCGCGGGGGCGAAACGCATGACCTGATAATCGGCCTCCAGCCATTTTTCCGCGCCCTCACGGGCCGGCGACAACAGGCGGTTGGGATCTTCGGGCAGTGCGCCGGGATAAAAGGCCGCGCGCTTGCCGCTGTCGAGCAGCGTACCGCGCACGCAATCCAGCGCCCGCCCGTCATGGGTGATGGTTTCCTCGGTCGTGGCGCGCAGCGCGGCGATGGCCATCGCCTGCGTCGCGGCACCGGCGAAATCGGCGCGGTCGCGGGCATCGCGCGTCAGCGCCTCCATGATCGCGGTCAGCCGCGCGTGCTGGCTGTGATGCAGGTGATCGGCCTTGGTGGCGGCAAACAGGATCTTTTCCACGCGCTTGCCCAGCAGAAGCTGGCTCAGAAACGCGTTCCGCCCCGGCCGGAACGCCGACAGGATATCGGCCATCGCAAGGCGCATGTCCTCGACCGCGCGGGGCCCGGCATTGATCGCGCCCAGTGCATCCACCAGAACAACCTGCCTGTCGATCCGCGAGAAATGATCGCGAAAGAACGGTTTGACCACCTCGCGCTTGTAAGCTTCGAACCGGCGGGCCATTTCCCGCGCCAGCGATCTGCGCGGCGCATCCCCGGCGCCGGGCAGCGGCGCAAAGGTGATCGCCGGGCTGCCCGCCAGATCGCCCGGCAACAGGAACCGGCCGGGCGTGCAATCGTAATACCCCGCATCGCGCGCGGCATGCAGGTAGGCGGTAAAGCTGTCGGCCAATGCGCGGGCGGTGGGTTCGTCATGTTCGGCCGTGCCGTCCGCCCCCTGCGCGAGGCCAAGGAAATCCGCAGCCTGTTCGCGATCCGCGATGCGGCCCAGAACCTCTTCGGACCATTGGGCATAGGTCTTGTCCATCAGTGCAAGGTCCAGCAGCCACTCGCCGGGGTAATCGACGATATCCAGATGCACCGTGCGCGGCCCCTGCAGTCCGCCCAGCAGGCCCGTGGGTTTCACCCTGAGCGACAGGCGCAATTCCGACACGGCGCGGGTGCTGTCCGGCCAGCGCGGCTGATCGGCGGTCAGCGCGGCGTAATGCGCCTCGTAATCGAAGCGCGGCACGGTGTCGTCGGGCTGGGGCTGCAGAAAGGCCGCCGAGATGCGCCCGTCGGCGGCGGCCACAAGTTGCGGCATCCGCCCCCGGTTCATCAGGTTGGCCACGAGCGAGGTGATGAATACCGTCTTGCCCGAACGCGCCAGCCCCGTGACGCCGAGCCGGATCACCGGCTCGAAAAACGCGCCCGACACGGTATCGCCGATCTCTTCGACACCGCGCGTGATGGTTTCGGCTATGGTGGAAATGACCAACTGCGCCCCCGTTTTCCTTTGCCTCCAAGATAGCTACGGCCGGCGCGCGTTACCAGTGCGGGCACAACCGCGCGCTACCGGGGAAAAACCGCGCGGTTTTCCCCTGCGATCACGGCAATTGCCCCGCTTCGACGCGCCGTGCTAGGGTATGAAAAAGAGGCAGGGCAGCCCCGCAGATGACAGCACTCACGCAATACCAGCGGCTCGAAGCGACCGGGCTCTGGCGCGAAAGCGCCGGGGCGCAGCGCCGCGAGGTCGTGGTATCCATCGGCGACGCCACGCTGGTGATCTCGGACCTGCAGGACAGGCCGCTCGGGCACTGGTCGCTTGCGGCGGTCGAGCGTGCCAATCCCGGCGAGATGCCGGCGCTTTTCCATCCCGACGGCGATCCCGACGAGGTTCTGGAGCTGGGCGAAGACGCCCCCGAGATGATCGCCGCGATCGAGAAACTGCGCAACGCGATCGAACGCGGCCGCCCCCATCCCGGCCGACTGCGCCTTTTCATGCTGGGGCTGAGCGCCGCCGCAGTCGTCGCGCTGGCGGTGTTCTGGCTGCCGGGCGCGCTGCGCGATCACGCGGTGTCGGTTGTGCCCGGCGCGAAGCGCGCCGACATAGGCGCGGCACTGGCGACACAGTTGCAGCGCGTGACCGGCCCCGCCTGTGCCGACCCGCAGGGACAGGCCGCGCTTGGGCGGCTGGCCACGCGCCTGCCCGGACCGAATGGCCGCATCCCGCGATTGGCCGTGGTCCGCGACGGGGTGCGCGACGCACTCATGCTGCCGGGAGGACAGATCCTGCTGCGCGCGCGGCTGATCGAAGACCACGAAGACCCCGATATCGTCGCCGGTTACATCCTGGCCGCGCAGGAACGGGCGGCGATATCGGACCCGCTGGACCGCCTGCTGCGCGCCGGTGGCGTGCGTGCGTCGTTCCGGCTGCTTACGACCGGCAGCCTGCCGGACGAGACGCTGCAACGCTATGCAGAAACCCTGCCCTCGGCGAAACCCGTGCAAGTGCCGGACGAGCGCATGCTTGCCGCGTTCGAACGGGCGGGTGTGCGCTCGACCCCTTACGCCTACGCGCTGGATCTTACCGGGGAAACCGTGCTGGGCCTGATCGAGGCCGACCCATTTGCCGGAACCGCCCCGCCCCGCGTCGTGCTGAGCGACAATGACTGGCTTCGCCTGCAGGCGATCTGCGGCAATTGACCACCGGAAAAGTCACCACGAAAAAAGGCCCGTGCATGCGGCACGGGCCTTTTGATGCGCATCCCGGGTCCGGTGTTATTTCCGCGTCACCGCCCCGGCGAACCCTGCGCGGCGCGCGGCATGCAGCGCATTGCCAAGGCTTTGCGGCGTGGCATAGGGGCCGGCCAGAAGGACACGGGATTTTTCACCCCCGCTGTGCAGCGTCCCCATGCGAACCGTCAGCCCCGCCCGCTTGAGCCGGGCCGCATCGCCACGGGCCGCCGCATCGGACGGGTACGTACCGACCTGCACGTAACGATGACCGACGGCCACGCGCAACGCCTTGTCGCTTGTCGTTCCACGCGCGGTCCTGGGGGCCGACCGGGTCGAGAAGGTCGGCTTGGCCGCCGCAGGCTGCCCCTTGGTCGAGAGATAGCCGCGCCGCCCGGCCGCCATCTGCTGATCCATCGACGTGTAGGGATAAACCAGATCGGGATTGAAGGCGGTCACGTCCAGCCCCGTGGAGTTGTCGACTAGACGGCGCGGCACATCGCGGGTCCAGCGCAGGTCCATCATCCGCTTGCCTTCCAGCGTCTGGTGGGCGCGTCTGGGATTGAGGCGGTCATCCTCCCACGCCAGGCGGTAGCCTTCGGGGACCGGGCCGACATCCGCTGCCGCTGCCTGCATCCTGGCGACATGCAACGGCGCGATGCGGGTTGTGGGTGTGATCGTGACGGCAGACGATCCTGCGGCGACACGCGCACCCGCACCTGCCCCCGACGCAGAGATCGGCGGCACGGTCTGGGGGCCGCAGCGCACGCCCTTGCCGCGCATGTACTGCGCGCTTTGCGGTGATGCCCAGCGGCATCCCGACGCGTCGGCGGTGCGGGCGACCGGCACGCGCACGGTCTTGACCTTGCGAGCCGGCACGGCGACCTGCCGCACGGGCGCGGGGGACGGGACGATTGCGACCGGCGTCGGTGTCGACGGGACCATGACCCGCCGGGGGGCGGGCGCGGCCACCTGTACGGGTGCCGGGGCCGCCGCGGGTTGCGTGGCAACCGTCCGCGGCGCGGGCCGGCTGGCCGGCTGCGGTTTCGGAGCGGCAGCAACCGCCTTGGGCGCGTCCGAGGGTGGAGGCAGGATCGTGACTTTGCTGGCCGCCGCCGACTGTTGCGGCTGCGGCGCAGGCGCCTGCGCAAAGGTCGGCTGGGCGTTGCAGATGTGCTGCCGCGACCGCGTCATGCGCGGCACCCAGGTCACGTTGCCGTCGATGCCTGCGCGGATATAGACGCATCCGCGGCTATCGACATATTGGGTGCCCTTGAAGCTGGCAGGTGGAAATTCAGCCGGGATTTCGGTTTTCAGCGATGACTGGGCATTGGCGATACCGAACCCGATATGGCCGACCAAAACCGCGACTGACAGTACTCGTGCAAAATTCATGGCGCCCCCACGCAATTACTGCGGGCAGATTGCCGTTTTTCCGCAACCGAGTAAAGAGAGTCGGCGGCCCGAAACCCCTTTATTTTGTGCCAAACATGCGGTCACCCGCATCCCCTAGTCCCGGAACGATGTATCCCTTGTCGTTCAGACGCTCGTCCAGGGCGGCCGTGACGATGGGCACATCGGGGTGCGCCTCCTGCATGCGCGCGACACCTTCGGGGGCGGCGAGCAGGCACATGAAGCGGATATCCGTGCAGCCCGCAGCCTTGACCAGATCGATGGCCGCAGCCGAGGAATTGCCCGTCGCCAGCATCGGGTCAACGACGATCGCCACGCGGTCGTTCATGCCCTCGGGCAGCTTGCAGTAATACTGCACCGGCTTGAGCGTCGCCTCGTCGCGGTAAAGCCCGACAAAGCCAACGCGCGCCAGCGGAATGCAATCCAGCACACCGTCCAGCATGCCGTTGCCGGCGCGCAGGATGCTGATCAGCGCCAGCTTCTTGCCCTTGAGCGTGGGGGCCTCCATCTCGGCCATCGGGGTTTCGATGGTCTTGGTGGTCATCGGCAGGTCGCGGGTGATCTCGTATGTCAGGAAGTGGCTGATTTCGTGCAGCAACTGGCGGAACACGGCGCTTGGGGTGGTCTTGTCGCGCATCAGCGTCAGCTTGTGCTGAACCAGCGGGTGGTCGACGATGGTCAAGTGATCGCTCATGGCCGGGCTCCTGTCATGGAATTTGCGTTGTTCTAGCGCAGCTTTGCGCGATTGGAAACGGATAAGGGAACACCGGTATTTGCAAGGCAGGCCGCCCCCGTCATAGCCTGCCGGAACGATCGGTCGGAAAGGGAGCGGCGCAATGGACAAGATCACGGGTGGATGCCTGTGCGGCGGCATCAGGTTCAGCGCCCCGCCACGCCCCGACCGCGTCGGCCTGTGCCATTGCCTGGATTGCCGCAAGCATCACGGCGCGCCCTTCTTTGCCGCCGCGGTCTACCCGGCGGATGCGGCCACGGTCACGGGAACGACCCTCGACCATGACGGCCGGCATTTCTGCCCGCGGTGCGGATCGTCCGTATTCGCCACGAGCGGACAGGAAATCGAGCTGCATCTGGGCGCGCTGGACGCGCCCGGCCTGTTCACCCCGGATTACGAGCTGTGGACCATCCGCCGCGAGCCCTGGCTGGCGCCCGTTCCGGGCGCGCGGCAATATTTGCGCGATCGCACGGATTAAGCGCTGTCCGCGTCCCCGGCCAGCCGCTTGGCCAGTTTCCCGCGCGTTGCGTCATCGCAGAACGCCGCGTCCAGCGCATTGTGCACAAGCTGATCGAACACGCCTTCGTCCCAGTCGAAGGCGCGTTCCAGCGCGTCGAATTCGCGGGTCATGCTGGTGTGGAAAAACGGCGGATCATCGGTGTTGATCGTCACCCGCACACCCGCCGCGCGCAGCCGTTCGACGGGATGCGCCCGCATCTGGGGATAAAGGCCCAGCGCGATATTCGACAGCGGACAGACCTCGAGCACGGTGCCCGTGGCGGCCAGCCTGTCGACCAGCGCGGGGTCTTCGATGGCGCGCACGCCGTGGCCGATCCGGTCGACGCGCAGGTCGTCCAGCGCCTGCGCGACCGAGGCCGGACCACCGAATTCGCCGGCATGGGTGGTCAGTTTCAACCCCGCCTCGCGGGCGCAATCGAAGGCCCAGGCGAAATCGCCCTGCTTGCCGCGCGTCTCGTCCCCGCCCATGCCGAAGCCGACGATCCAGTCGCCCGCCGTTTCGGCGGCGCAAAGCGCGGTTTCACGGGCCTTGTCCGGGCCGAAATGGCGGATGCAGGTGACGATGCCGCGCAGGGTGATGCCCATCTGTGCCTCGGCGCGGGCGGCGGCCTCTCTTATTGCGGCCAGGTATTCGCGCCACGCCCCGAGGTCGCGCCCGCCGCAGAAATCCGGCGACAGGAAGCTTTCACAATAGATCACGCCCTGTTCGGCCGACTGTTCCAGCACGGCCAGTGTCAGGCGCGCGTAGTCGTCGGGCGTTTTCAGAACGCTGGTCGCCGCCTCGTAGACCTGCAGGAAATGCGCAAAATCGCGAAAGGCGTATGATCCGTCCTCGGCGAAGACGCCCGCCAGGTTCACCGACTTCTCCTGCGCGAGACCGCGGATGAAGGCAGGCGGGGCGGCCCCTTCGTGGTGCAGGTGCAGCTCGATCTTGGGGAAGGATCGCCAGCTCATAGAAAACTCTTTCCCGGCCCTTGCGACGCGATGCCCAGATGCGCGGCGACGCTGGCGGCGACATCCGTGAACCCCACCTGCCCCACCGCGCGCGCGCCGAGCCCTGCGCCCAGCACCGGCACACGTTCGCGGGTGTGGTCGGTGCCCGGCCAGGTGGGGTCGTTGCCGTGATCGGCGGTGATCAGCATCAGATCGCCCGGCCGCAGCCGGTCCATCAGACGCCCCAGCGCGGCGTCGGCCCATTCCAGGTGGCGGGCATAGCCCGACACATCGCGGCGGTGGCCGTAAAGGCTGTCGAACTCGACGAAATTGGCGAAGGTCAGGCTGCCGTCTTCGGCGGTCTCCAGAAGGTCCGACAGGTGTTCCATCAGATCGGCGTCGCTGCCTTTGGCGACATCCGTGATCCCCTGCATCGAAAAGATGTCGCCGATCTTGCCCACGGCGTGGACCTTGCGCCCCGCCCCGCTGACCCAGTCGCACAAGGTGGGGCTGGGCGGTGCGATGGCGAAATCCCGTCGGTTGCCAGTGCGGGTGAAATGGCCCGGCTCGCCCACAAAGGGCCGCGCGATCACCCGGCCCACCCGCATGTTGTGCAGCATCGGCGCCACGGCGCGGCACAGCTCCAGCAGGCGGTCCAGACCGAACGCCTGCTCGTGCGCGGCGATCTGGAAAACGCTGTCGGCAGAGGTGTAGCAGATCGGCCATCCGGTGCGCAGATGCTCGGCCCCCAGCCGCGCGACGATCTCGGTGCCGCTGGCGTGGCAGTCGCCCAGAATGCCATCCGTGCCGGCTGCCTTGGCCACCGCGGCGCTGAGATCGGGCGGAAAGGCCGGCTGCGTGTCGGGGAAATAATGCCAGTCCCACGGCACCGGAACGCCCGCCAGTTCCCAATGGCCCGACGGCGTGTCCTTGCCTGCGCTGATTTCGCTCGCGGCCCCCCAAAGTCCCTGCGGCGCCGCATCCAGCCCCGGCACCTCGTCGCCGCTGGCCAGGCGCACCGCCGCGCCAAGGCCCAGCCGATCGAGGTTGGGCAGGTGCAACGGTCCGCTGCGCCCCTCGTTCGCGCGGCCCGTGGCGCAGGCCTGCGCGATATGGGCCAGGGTGTTCGCCCCGGTATCGGGGCGCGTCCCATTGAAGAAACGCGCGGCATCCGGCGCGCCACCGATGCCCACGGAATCGAGCACGATCAGAAAGGCGCGGGTCACGGCGCGCTCCTCGGGGCGGGCGCCCCTTGTCGCGATAACGTCCCGCAAGGGAAGGAAGAGCGCACCATCATGCGCCCACCCGTTCGTGCACCAGGGGCAGCGGATCGGGCGGCTGCGCCCCCAGCGTGACCGCTGCCTGCACCGCGCGCAGTGCGGCCTCGGCTGCATCCTCGCGCGCCGCATGGACACGGGCCAGCGGCTGGCCCTTTTCGATCCACGCCCCCAGGGACGAAACCTCGGACAGGCCCACCGCCGGGTCGACCCGGTCGGTTTCGACCTGCCGCCCACCGCCCAGCCCGACAACGGCAAGCCCCAGCGCCTGCCCGTCGATCGCCGTCACGTAACCCGCCTGCGGCGCGGGGATTTCGCGGATGACCGGGGCCTCGGGCAGGAAGCGCGCCCATTCATCGACAAAGGCCAGCGGTCCGCCCTGTGCGGCCACCATGCGCCCCATCGCCTGCGCCGCACGGCCGTCAGAGATCGCGGCGGCGATTGCAGACGCACCAAGCGCCGCATCCGCCGCCAACCCGGCCTGCGCCAGCGCCACGCCACCAAGTTCCACCGTCAGATCGTACAGGCGCCCGCGCGCCTGGCCGGTCAGCACCCGCATCGCACTTGCCACCTCGAGCGCGTTGCCCAGGTCCGGCGCCAGCGGCTGGTTCATGTCGGTGATAAGCGCGGCGGTCGGGCAACCGGCGCTGTTGGCGGTATCGACCAGCGCCTGCGCCAAAGCCCGCGCGTCCCCGGGCGTTTTCATGAACGCGCCCGAGCCGAGCTTTACATCCAGAACCAGCCCCTGCAGCCCCGCCGCCAGTTTCTTGGACAGGATCGACGCGGTGATGAGATCGAGGCTTTCGACCGTCGCCGTCACGTCGCGCACCGCATAAAGCCGCTTGTCCGCCGGGGCGATTTCGGCGCTCGCCGCCACGATGGCGCAGCCCGCCTGATCCACGACAGCACGCAGGCGCGCCTCGTCCAGGTCGGTGGTGAAGCCGGGGATCGATTCCAGCTTGTCGAGCGTGCCGCCCGTATGGCCCAACCCGCGCCCCGAGATCATCGGCACCGCCGCACCGCAGGCCGCCAGCGCGGGCGCCAGCACCAGCGACACGCAATCGCCCACGCCACCGGTCGAATGCTTGTCGATCACCGGACGGTCCAGCGCCCAGCGCAGCACATGGCCGGAATCGCGCATCGCCAGCGTCAGCGCCACGCGCCCGTCGCGGTCCAGCCCGTTCAGCAGCACAGCCATGGCAAAGGCGCCGGCCTGCGCATCGCTGACGGCGTGATCGGCAAGGCCCTGCGCGAACCAGCACAGATCCTCGGGCGTGACCGGGTGCTTGTCACGCAGCCTGGCGATGATGGCGCGGGCATCCATGCGGAATCAGCCCTTTTCCCCGTGCCCCTGGCCCAGATGGCCCAGGCCGAAGGCGCCGGGCAGCAGATCGGCCACCGTCACCACCTGTTCCGGCCCATCGACCGTGGCCATGCGCACCGTGACCTCGCCGCGCGAAAACTCGGCCAGTTTCTGGCGGCATCCGCCGCAGGGGGTGACGGGGGTCGGGCTGTCGGCGATTACGCAGACCTCGATGATCTCGGTTTCGCCGGCGGCGACCATCGCGGCGATGGCCCCTGCCTCGGCGCAGGTGCCTTCGGGATAGGCGACGTTTTCCACATTGCAGCCGACATAGACCGTGCCGGACGCGGCGCGGACCGCGGCGCCCACCTTGAAATGGGAATAGGGTGCATAGGCGTTTTCGCGCACGTCGCGTGCGGCATCCAGCAGGCTCATGCCTTGTCCTCCAGTTGCGTTTTGAATTGGCCGGGCAGCGTGACTTCGATCAGTTCGAGGTCGTCCGACAAGTCGCTGTATCGTGTACTCATGCCCGGCGGGATCACGAAAGCGTCGCCCTGTTCCAGCGATTGCACCGGGTGCCCTTCGCCCTCGAGCGTCAGGGAGCCCGCCATGACATAGGTGAAATGGATATCGGCGTCGGTGCTGGCCCGGACGGTCGGCTCACCATCGGGCCGAACGACCTGAACGCCCGCCACCCCGCGCGTGTTTTCCGCGATCGTCGTGTCGCGGCAGGTAAAGCCCGGCAGGCGGAACGGCCCCCACACCGCCTTGTCGGCCTGGTGATGGACGAATTTCTGCCCGTCCCATTCACGATCGGGCCGAAGATGCGGGGTGGGCAGGTCCATGTCATGTTCGATCTCGGTGACATGTTCGGCGGGCAGGCCCACCTCGATCACCTCGAGCCCGTCGCTGGCGTGCAGCACGCGATGGCGGATTTCGGGCGGCTGGATGAAACAATCGCCCGCCTGCAGGCGGATCGGCGGGCCCTGATCCTCGTAGACGACATCGACCCAACCCCGGATACAGAAAATAAGCTGAAAACCGACCTTGTGGTAATGCACCATGTCCGGCACCGGGCCGCCGTCGGGGATGCGGATATGGCTGGCGATGATCGACCCACCCAGCCGGTCGGGGATCAGGTCGCGGTACTGCATGCCTGCGCGCCCGACGATCCAGGGCGCCTTGTCCGCCAGCTTGCGCACGACAAAGCGGTGCGCGGCGGGCGGCGTCACGACGGGCGGGTCCAGCGGCGCGATTTCGATCCGTGTGCCGTTCGGCGCGGTCAGTTCGGTCTGGCCGCCCGCGATCAGCACGGGATCGTCGGCGCGGATTCGCAGGATGCCCGGCCCGGTCCCAAGCCCCTTGCGCAGCCGCAGGCGAAGGCCATGGCCGGAAAACACCGCCTCGCGCGGGTCATCGGCGGGAAAGATTTCGTCCATCCGCATGCCCAGCACATTCGTGAAAAAGGCGATGTCCTCGGGCAAATCCGACGCTGGCAACAGCATTTCGGCGCGGATATTCTGCATGGGCGGCGTCCTTGGGCAATCGGTGGTTCGATCCTGTCCGCTCGGGGCCCGCTTTGCAATACGCGATAAGCGGCCGGAGGGGGCCGATTTCCCTTGCGTCAAACGATAGTTTAATACTAAACAATCTTCGGAGGAGGCCGCCATGACCGAAAGCCCAAAAGACGCGCTGCGCCAGGCCGCGCTGTTTTATCACGAGCACCCGAAGCCCGGAAAACTCGAAATCCGCGCCACCAAGCCACTGGCCAACGGCCGTGACCTTGCCCGTGCCTATTCGCCCGGCGTGGCCGAGGCCTGCACCGAGATCGTGGCCGACCCCGCCAATGCCAGCCGCTATACCGCGCGCGGTAACCTTGTGGCTGTGGTCACCAACGGGTCGGCCGTGCTGGGGCTGGGCAATATCGGGGCGCTGGCATCGAAACCGGTGATGGAGGGCAAGGCGGTCCTGTTCAAGAAATTCGCCGGTATCGATTGCTTCGATCTGGAACTGGACGAACCCGACCCCGAAAGACTGGCCGAGATCGTCTGCGCGATGGAACCCAGCTTTGGCGCGATCAACCTCGAGGACATCAAGGCCCCCGATTGCTTCATCGTGGAAAAGATCTGCCGCGAACGGATGAACATCCCCGTCTTCCACGACGATCAGCACGGCACCGCGATTGTCGTGGGTGCGGCGGCCAAAAACGCGCTGCATGTCGCCGGCAAGACATTCGAGGATATCAAGGTCGTCAGCACCGGCGGCGGCGCCGCCGGCATCGCCTGCCTGAACATGCTGCTGAAACTGGGCGTAAAACGTGAAAACGTCTGGCTCTGCGATATTCACGGGCTGGTCTGGAAAGGCCGCACCGAAGACATGAACGAACAAAAGGCCGCCTTCGCGCAGGACACCGATCTGCGCACGCTCGATCAGGTGATCGACGGGGCCGACCTGTTTCTCGGCCTGTCCGGCCCCCGCGTGCTAAGCCGCGAGATGGTGGCGAAAATGGCCGAGCGCCCGATCGTTTTCGCGCTGGCCAACCCCACGCCGGAAATCCTGCCCGACGAGGTGCGCGAGGTCGCGCCGAACGCGATCATCGCCACCGGGCGCAGCGATTTTCCCAATCAGGTCAACAACGTGCTGTGTTTCCCGTTCATCTTCCGGGGTGCGCTGGACGTGGGCGCGACCGAGATCAACGACGCGATGCAACTGGCCTGCATCGATGGCATCGCGGAACTGGCCCGCGCCACCACGAGCGCCGAAGCCGCCGCCGCCTATCGCGGGGAACAGTTGAATTTCGGGGCCGATTACCTGATCCCCAAACCCTTTGATCCGCGCCTGTCCGGCGTGGTGTCCACCGCCGTTGCCCGCGCCGCCATGGAGTCGGGCGTGGCCACCCGCCCGATCGACGATTTCGCCGCCTACAAACAACAGCTGAACGCAAGCGTGTTCAAATCCGCCCTGCTGATGCGCCCGGTATTCGAGGCCGCCGCCACCGCCGCGCGCCGCATCGTCTTTGCCGAGGGCGAGGACGAACGCGTTCTGCGCGCCGCGCAGGCGATACTTGAGGAAACGACCGAACAGCCCATCCTGATCGGGCGCCCCGAGGTGATCGAACGCCGTTGCGAACGCTATGGCCTGACCGTGCGGCCGGGCCGCGACCTGCATATCGTGAACCCCGAAAACGACCCGCGCTATCGCGATTACTGGGGCACCTATCACGAATTGATGGCCCGTCGCGGCGTCACACCCGATCTTGCCCGCGCGATCATGCGCACCAATTCGACCGCGATCGGCGCGGTCATGGTGCATCGCGAAGAGGCTGACAGCCTGATCTGCGGCACGTTCGGTGAATACCGCTGGCACCTCAACTATGTCACGCAGGTTCTGGGCCGCGGCGATCTGCGCCCGCATGGCGCGCTCAGCATGATGATCCTGGAAGACGGGCCGCTGTTCATCGCCGACACCCATGTCTATTCGCTGCCCACGCCGGAAAACCTGGCCGAGATCGCCATCGGCGCCGCGCGCCACGTCCGCCGTTTCGGGCTGGTGCCGAATGTCGCCTTCTGTTCCCAAAGCCAGTTCGGCAACCAGTCCGAGGGTTCGGGCAAACGGCTGCGCGAAGCAATCGCGATACTCGACAGCAAGCCCCGCGATTTCGCCTATGAGGGTGAAATGAACGTCGATGCCGCCCTTGACCCGGAACTGCGCGAACGCCTGCTGCCGGGCAACCGCATGCAGGGCACCGCCAACGTTCTGATCTTCGGCCATGCCGATGCGGCATCGGGTGTGCGCAACATCCTGAAAATGAAGGCCGGCGGGCTCGAGGTCGGCCCGATCCTGATGGGCATGGGCAACCGCGCGCATGTGGTCACCCCCGGCATCACCGCGCGCGGGCTGCTGAACATGGCGGCCATCGCGGGCACGCCCGTGGCGCATTACGGCTGAACGCAAAAAGCGCCGCCGGCCTTGCGGGACCGGCGGCGCCGTGCGTGTTGGGGATGTCTTATTTCTTGGTGGGTTTGGCGCCGGGTTTCGCCGGCTTTTTCTTGGTGTCGCCCATGGCAACAGACCTTCCTGAGGCAAAGGGCGCAGCACCATGCGGCGCCCTGACCGCACAGCTACCACCGATCCGAAACACGGTCTGATGCGATTTCGACATCGCCGCTGTCGAAAACAGTCAGGCTCGCGAATCCGTGATTCCGGCCCCGACCGGTTTTGCAGAGCTATGGTTTGCAACTTTGCACTCGCAGGAAAATTTCGCAGCCCACGACCATCGAACAAAAGAGTTTGCAAAAATTTGCAGGCGCATCGCTGCATATTCTGCAAATTTTCTGCGGCCTTATGTCCGTTTGGGCGGTAACAGGCTTGCCCCGACGGCACCCTGTCACCTATCCCCGTTGCCAGACAGCGCCGGGCATGCCACGGCCTGAGGGACGGAGGACAAAGACCATGACCACCTATGCAGACGTGTATCAAAGCTGGAAGAACGATCCCGAAGCCTTCTGGATGCAGGCGGCCGAAGCGATCGACTGGGACGAAAAACCGTCGAAAGCGTTGTTCGATCTCGGCGATGACATGTACGAATGGTTCGCCGACGGCAAGGTGAACACCTGCTGGAACGCGGTCGACCGCCATGTCGAACAGGGCCGCGCCGATCAGGTGGCGATCATCCATGACAGCCCGATCACCGGCACCGTTCACAAGATCACCTATCGCGAACTCAAGGATCGCGTGGCCAGCCTTGCCGGCGCGCTGCGCGCAAAGGGCGTGGAAAAGGGCGACCGCGTCATCATCTACATGCCGATGGTGCCCGAGGCGCTCGAGGCCATGCTGGCCTGTGGACGCATCGGCGCGATCCACTCCGTCGTCTTCGGCGGTTTTGCCGCGCATGAACTGGCCGTGCGGATCGACGACGCCAAGCCCAAGGCGATCATCGCGGCCTCCTGCGGGTTGGAACCGGGCCGCGTGGTCCATTACAAGCCGCTGCTCGACGGCGCGATCGAGCAGGCAAGCCACAAACCCGAATTCTGCGTGATCTTCCAGCGCGAACAGGAAGTCGCCAAACTGACCGAGGGCCGGGATGTCGACTGGCACGGTTTCCAGGCCGGGGTCGAACCCGCCGACTGCCTGCCGGTCGAGGGCAACCACCCGTCCTACATCCTCTATACCTCGGGCACGACTGGCCAGCCCAAGGGCGTCGTGCGCCACACCGGCGGCCATCTGGTCGCGTTGAACTGGTCAATGAAGAACATCTACAACGTCGATCCCGGCGATACGTTCTGGGCGGCGTCCGACGTGGGCTGGGTCGTCGGCCACAGCTATATCTGCTACGCGCCGCTGATCCACGGCAACACGACCATCGTGTTCGAAGGCAAGCCCGTGGGCACCCCGGACGCCGGCACGTTCTGGCGGGTGATCTCGGAACACAACGTGCGCAGCTTCTTCACCGCCCCCACCGCCTTCCGCGCGGTCAAGCGCGACGACCCCAAGGGCGAATTCGTCGGCAAATACGATCTCAGCGGGCTGCGGGCGGTCTATCTCGCTGGCGAACGCGCCGACCCCGACACGATCAACTGGGCCGCGAACGTCCTGGGCAAGCCGATCTACGACCACTGGTGGCAGACCGAAACCGGCTGGACAATCGCCGGCATGCCCGCGGGCATCGAGGCGCTGCCGGTCAAGGTCGGCAGCCCCACCGTGCCGATGCCCGGCTATGACGTGCAGATCCTAGACGAGGCGGGACACCCGATGAAACCGGGCGAACTGGGCGCGATCGCAGTCAAGCTCCCCCTGCCCCCGGGCACGCTGCCGACGCTGTGGAACGCCGAAGCGCGGTTCCGCAAATCCTATCTCGAACATTTCCCCGGCTATTACGAAACCGGCGACGCAGGCATGATCGACGAGGATGGCTATCTCTACATCATGGCGCGCACGGATGACGTGATCAACGTCGCCGGCCACCGCCTGTCCACCGGCGCGATGGAAGAGGTGCTGGCAAACCACCCCGACGTGGCCGAATGCGCCGTGATCGGTGTCTCGGACGAACTCAAGGGCCAATTGCCCGTGGGCTTCGTCTGCCTGACCACCGGCGTGAACCGCCCACATGACGAGATCGCCAGGGAATGCGTCGCCATGGTGCGCGACCAGATCGGCCCGGTCGCGGCGTTCAAGCTGGCCTGCGTGGTCGACCGCCTGCCCAAGACCCGTTCGGGCAAGATCCTCCGCGCCACGATGGTGAAGATCGCCGACGGCGAGGCGTTCAAGATGCCCGCGACGATCGACGACCCGGCCATCCTCGATGAAATCGCCGAGGCGCTCAAATCCATCGGCTATCCCAAGGGCTGATGTCGCGAAGGCGAGGGGCCAGCCCCTCGCGCTCCCCGGGATATTTGCGGAAAGAGAAAACACCGGGCGCAATCCCGTTTTCTCTTTCTTTCATATATCCCGGGGGAGTCCGCGGCACGCGGACGGGGGCAGCGCCCCCAACCCCGAGGGCCCCGAAGGGCCCGAGACATACGGCGTCGCGCCAGCGACACCGCTTTGTCACGTCAGGTCGCGCAGACCGCCCAGAACGAAATCGCCCGCAAGGTCGGCATAGTCCGCACGGCTCAGCCCCTTGCCGGGGCGGTGCCACATGTAGAACCAGTTCACGATGCCGAACACCGTCATCGTCGCAGCGCGCAGCCGGTCGGGCGTGAGCGCGGGCGCCTCGGCGCTGACCGCATCCGACATGATCGCGACCAGCCGGCGCTGATGCGCGATCAGCGGTGCCTGCTTGTCCGCCGGCAGCACCGAAAGCGCATCGAGCTGCAGCTTGTGCTCGGCATCGGCGTCCTCATAGGCCGAGAGCACCGCGCGGATCAGCCCGCGGATGCCTTCGCTGCGCGCGGCCTCGACCACTTCGACAAGCGCGCCCAGATGATCGTCCAGAATGTCGAACAGAAGATCCTCTTTCGACGGGTAATAGTGATAGATCAGTGCCTTGGACACGCCGCAGGATTTCGCGGCCCCCGTCATGCTGGCGCGGTCGAACCCGTGGCGCGCGAAATACTGCGCGGCCCCGTGGCGCAGGGCCGCGCGTTTCTCGTCGTGGTCGCGGGCCAGGCCCCGGGCCATCAGTCGCCCTTGGGGCGGTTGTCGATGATGCGCACCGCCTTGCCCTGGCTGCGTTCGACCCCACCAGGGTCCGAGACATGGATCTCGACGCTGACGCCGACCATCTGCTTGATGCGGTGCGCCATGTCGCGCGCGGCGGCGTCGCGGCCGGACTGGCCGACGCCCTCGCAGGCCTCGCAGAGCACGCGCATCGCGTCCATCCGGCCCTTGCGGTGCAGTTCGATCTGGAAGTGAGGGGCGAGGTCGCGGACCTGCATCAGCACTTCCTCGATCTGGGTGGGGAAAACATTGACGCCGCGCAGGATGATCATGTCGTCGGACCGGCCCGTCACCTTTTCCATCCGACGCATGCTGCGCGCGGTGCCCGGAAGCAGCCGGGTCAGGTCGCGCGTGCGGTAGCGGACGATCGGAAAGGCCTCTTTCGACAGCGATGTGAAAACCAGCTCGCCCAGCTCGCCATCCGGCAGCACCTCGCCGGTTTGCGGGTCGATCACCTCGGGATAGAAATGATCCTCCCAGATGTGCAGGCCATCCTTGGTTTCCACGCATTCGTTGGCCACGCCCGGTCCCATCACCTCGGACAGGCCGTAGATATCGACGGCGTGCATGTCGAACGCTTCTTCGATTTCGCGGCGCATCGCGTTGGTCCAAGGTTCGGCGCCGAAAATGCCCACCTTGAGCGGCGATTTGCGCGGGTCGAGCCCCTGCGCCGCGTATTCATCCAGGATCGACAGCGCGTAGGACGGCGTGACGGTGATGCCGGTGGCGCGGAAATCCTCGATCAGGCGCACCTGGCGCGGCGTCATCCCGCCCGAGATCGGCACCGTGGAAAGCCCCAGCTTGTCGGCGCCCAGATGGATGCCCAAACCGCCGGTGAACAGGCCATAGCCGTAAGCGTTGTGCAGCAGATCGCCGCGCCGCAGGCCCGAGGCCCGCAAGGACCGCGCGACCACCGTGCCCCAGACGTCGAGATCGTTCTTCGTATAGCCCACCACCGTCGGCTGGCCCGTCGTGCCCGAAGACGCGTGGATGCGCTGCACCTCTTCGCGCGGGACCGCAAACATCCCGAACGGGTAGTTGTCGCGCAGGTCGGTTTTCACCGTGAAGGGAAATTTCGACAGGTCCGACAGGGATTTCAGGTCGTCGGGATGCACCCCCGCATCGTCAAAGCTTTTGCGGTAGAACGGCACGTTGTAATAGGCGTGGCGGAGCGACCATTTCATACGGTCCAGCTGCAGCGCCGAGATCTCGTCGCGGCTGGCGGTTTCGATATGTTCAAGGTCGCCAGGTCTGGGGGACAGGTCTTCCATCACACGGCCTCCATCAGAAGGGCGATGCCCTGGCCCACGCCGATGCACATCGTGCAGATCGCCCGTTTGCCGCCATTGTCGGACATCGTGATTGCATTGGTCAGGGCAAGCCGCGCGCCGGACATGCCAAGCGGATGGCCCAGCGCAATGGCGCCGCCATGCGGGTTCACGTGGTCGGCATCGTCCGGCAGGCCAAGCTGGCGCATCGTCGCCAGCCCCTGCGCGGCAAAGGCCTCGTTCAGCTCGATAAAATCGATATCCCCGATCTTGAGGTCATGACGGTCCAGCAGCGCCTGCGTCGCAGGGGCCGGTCCGATCCCCATGATCCGCGGCGGCACACCGACCGTGGCCATCGAGGTGACGCGCGCACGCGGCGTCAGGCCGTATTTCTTGACCGCGTCGGCACTGGCCACGATCAGCGCGGCCGCACCGTCGTTCACGCCCGATGCGTTGCCCGCGGTCACGCTGCCGCCCTCGCGGAAGGGGGCGGGCAGCTTGCCCAGTTTTTCCAGAGTGGTGGCGCGGGGATGCTCGTCGGTATCGACGACGATGGGATCGCCCTTGCGTTGCGGGATGCTGACCGGCTTGATCTCACGCGCGAGGCGGCCGCTTTCGATTGCGGCGGCGGCACGTTCCTGGCTGCGCAGGGCGAATTTGTCCTGGTCTTCGCGGCTGATGTTGAAATCCTCGGCCACGTTCTCGGCCGTTTCGGGCATCGAATCCGTGCCGAACTGCTTGTGCATGGCGCGGTTGACGAACCGCCAGCCGATCGTCGTGTCATAGATCTCGGCCCGGCGGGAAAACGCCGCATCCGCCTTGGGCATGACCAGCGGCGCGCGGCTCATCGATTCCACGCCGCCCGCGATCACCAGGTCGGCCTCGCCCGTCTTGACGGCGCGCGCGGCGCTGCCGACGGCATCCAGGCCAGAACCGCACAGGCGGTTGATCGTGGCGCCCGGCACCTCCTCGCCCAGGCCCGCCAGCAGCGCGGCCATGCGCGCGACGTTGCGGTTGTCCTCGCCGGCCTGGTTGGCGCAGCCGATCAGGCACTCGTCGATCTTCAGCCCGTCGAACGGAGCCACCAGTTCGCGGATCACGCCTGCCAGCATGTCGTCGGGGCGCACATGCGCCAGGGCCCCGCCATAACGGCCGATGGGTGTGCGCCAGCCCTCGCAGATGAATGCCTCTCTCATGCCTCGTCCTCCTGGAAATGCTGTCCTGATATCTGCCGCGACAACCCGCGGAACAGCGCGACCTTGCGCCCGTCCTCGCCGGTGACAACGACGTCGTAAACACCTGAGCGGCCGGTCAGGCTGACCTCTTCTGCCGTGGCCGTCAGGCGCTCGCCCCCCTTGCCGGGGGACAGGTAGGTGATCGTGTTTTCCTGCGCCACGACGATCTTGTTGTAGCTGTTGCAGGCAAAGGCGAAGGCGCTGTCGGCCAGGGTAAAGATATAGCCGCCATGGCAGATGCTGTGCCCGTTGAGGTGATGATCCGCCACCTGCATCGACAGAACCGCCCGTCCGGGGCCGATCTCGTCGATCTGCGCGCCCAGCCACTTGCTGGCGCGGTCGTCCTTCCACATCGCTTCGGCCGACAGCCTTGCGCGCTCTTCCGGTGTCATCCGGCCCCTCCCGCCTGTTCACCGCATGACCCTGCACAAAACCGACCGAGCGGTCAAGAGTATTGCGCCGCCCCGCGGGATGCGCCATGCTGCGCGCGAAACCACCAGCGGGAGGAACCGACATGCTGAGACCCGAAAGCTATGCCGGCGGGCAATGGATTGCGCCGGGTGCATCCGCGCAAGAGATCATCGGCCCGGTCAACGGCACCGCGATCGCGCAGGCCGGCGGCAGCGCGCTGGATTTCGCCGCCATGCTGGAGCATGCGAAAACCCGCGGCGGACCGGCGCTGCGCGCCATGACGTTCCATGACCGCGCCCGGATGCTCAAGGCGCTGGCGGCCTACCTCGACGGCCGCAAGGAAGAGCTTTACGCCCTGAACCCGCTGACAGGCGCGACACGCAAGGATGGCTGGGTCGATATCGACGGCGGGATCGGCACCATGTTCCTTTTCGCCTCCAAGGGCCGGCGCGAAATGCCCGACGGGCATGTCTATATCGACGGCGATGTCGAACAGCTTTCGCGCCGGGGCACGTTCCTGGGCCAGCACATCGCGGTGCCGCTCCAGGGTGTGGCGGTGCATATCAACGCCTTCAACTTTCCGGTCTGGGGGATGCTGGAAAAGATGGCCCCCGCCCTGCTGGCGGGTGTGCCCTGCATCGTCAAGCCTGCGACGCAGACCTGTTACCTGACCGAGGCCTGTTTCCGCATGATCGTCGAATCGGGTCTATTGCCCGAAGGCGCGGTGCAGCTTGTGATCGGGCGCACCGGCAACCTGCTGGAACTGCTCGGCGCGCAGGACGTGGTGGCCTTTACCGGCTCGGCCGATACCGCGCTGATGCTGCGCCAGACCCCGAACCTGCTGCGAAACTCGGTCCGGTTCGCCAGCGAACAGGACAGCCTGAACGCCGCGATCCTTGGCCCCGACGCCACCCCGGGCAGCCCCGAGTTCGACCTGTTCGTGAAAGAGGCTGCCAGCGAAATCACCGTGAAGGCAGGGCAGAAATGCACCGCCATGCGGCGCCTGATCGTGCCCGAAGCGCAGATCGACGCGGTTGCCGGGGCACTGGCCGACAGGCTGGGCCAGATCGCCATCGGTGATCCGGCGGACAAGGCCACGCGCATGGGCGCGCTGGCCAGTTTCGCGCAGCGCGACGACGTGACCGGACAGCTGACGCGGCTCAAGGCCGAGGCGCGGGTGATCTGCGGCGACACGGCGCCCGACTTGCCGGGGGCCTATCTCGTGCCCACCCTTCTGGCCTGCGCCGACCCCGATGCGGCCCGCGCCGTGCACGAGATCGAGGCCTTCGGCCCGGTTTCGACCCTGCTGCCCTATCGCGACACCGCCCATGCCGCGCGGCTGGCCAATGCGGGCGGCGGATCGCTTGTGGCATCGCTTTTCACCCATGATCCCCAGGTCGCGCGCGACGTTACGCTGGAAAGCGCCGCGCATCACGGCCGGCTTTACATCATGAGCCGCGACAGCGCGGACGAGGCCACGGGCCATGGTAGCCCCCTGCCCCACATGGTGCATGGCGGCCCGGGCCGCGCGGGTGGCGGCGAGGAACTGGGCGGCGTGCGCGGCGTTCTGCACTACATGCAGCGCACCGCGATCCAGGGCAGCCCCGACATCCTGACCGCGATCACCGGCACCTGGATCAAGGGCAGCCGCGAAATCGAGGGGCCGCAGCATCCCTTCCAACGCACTTTCCGCGAGATCGAAATCGGCGAGACGATCCACACCAAGGCGCGCGAGGTCACGCTGCACGATATCGAACATTTCGCCCATTTCACCGGCGATACCTTCTATGCCCACATGGACGAGGACGCCGCCCGCGCGAACCCGTTCTTCCCTGGTCGCGTGGCGCATGGCTATCTTCTGCTGTCCTTCGCGGCGGGCCTGTTCGTGCAGCCCGATCCGGGTCCGGTGCTGGCCAATACCGGGCTGAACGGGCTGAGCTTTCAGAAACCCGTCAGCCCCGGCGACAGCATCGCCGTGCGCCTGACCTGCAAGCGCAAGACGCAGCGCACCGACAGCTATGGCGAGGTCGCGTGGAACGCGACGCTGACGAACCAGCACGGCGAGCAGGTGGCTGAGTACGAATTGCTGACCATGGTCGCATACGAGCGGCCATAGGCGCCAGGCCGCCAGGGTTTTCAAGTGGTGTGACCCGCCCCATGGGCGGGCCACGCCGTGCCAGCCGCGCCTTTCAGGACGCGGCGGTCCGGGGGGCGCTGCCCCCGTCGCCCCGGTGGGGCGACTCCCCCGGAGTATTTCGGGCAAGATGAAGCGGAAGGTCCACTCCATGGCGCCGCGGCTTTTCCCTACCCTGCCAACGGTGTAAGCAAGGGCATGGACCCGATTGCCTCCCTAATAGAAAGCCTGCATGCCGACGGACGCCTGCGCGTCTGGTCGCTGGTGATCACCGTCTTCGGTGACAGCGTGCAGATGCGCGGCGGGCGGGTGTCGACCGCAAGGCTTCAACGCTTGCTTGGCCGGATCGGGGTCGAATCCGGTGCGTTGCGCACCGCGCTTTCCCGGCTGGGGCGCGATGGCTGGGTCGAAAGCGAACGCGACGGGCGGCTGAGCCATTACCGGCTGACGCGCTCGGGCCGGGCGAAGTTCACCGATGCCACGCACCGCATCTATGCGCCGCCCATGGGGCCGGTTGCCGAATGGGCGCTCAGCCTCGAGGAGTCGCATGACCCGTCTGCCCTGCATCTGGGCGGGCTGGCGCTGCGGCCAGCCTTCGTGCCGGCGCCGGCGGCGCAGTTCCGCATGACCGGGCGGATCGAGATGCTGGCGCCGGAAATTTCCGCCGATATCCTGGCTGCCGAACACCTGGCGGCACTGAACGCGCTGCGCGGCGATCTCGACGCTTTGGCAGGGACAGCGCTACCCCCACTGGATGCCGCGGCGGCACGGACGCTGCTGATCCATCGCTGGCGCCGGATCGTGCTGCGCTTTCCCGACCTTCCCGCGCCGATCCTGCCGCCCGGCTGGCACGAAGAACCCCGCGCGGCCGTGGCCCGCACCTGGCACGGTTTGACCCCGCAGGCCGAGACATGGTGGGACGCAACAACCGACGATTTGCCCGCGATGCCGGCGGCCGATCCGAACCTTGCAACCCGTTTCGGCGGAAAAAGCTTGATTGATCGGCCGGTCGGCGCAAGTCTGGCACCATGACGATACAGACACCCGCGCCGTTCCCGTCCCGCCACGCCCCCGAGCAGGTAGCGTTCGACCGGCGGGAATTGGGCGTCATCCTGGGCCTCTATGGCCGCATGGTGGCGGCGGGCGAATGGCGGGATTACGGTATTTCGCACCTGCGCGACGCGGCCGTGTTCTCGGTGTTTCGGCGCACGGCGGAAAACCCGCTCTACCGGATCGAAAAACACCCCAAGCTGCGCCTGAAACAGGGGCAGTACGCGGTCGTCGGCATGGACGGGCAGATCCTGAAACGCGGCCACGACCTGCGCACGGTACTGCGTGTGCTGGAACGCAAGCTGATCCGCGCGGTGGACTGAGGCAATGGCGGATACCCCCAAGGTCGGGTTCACCCGGATGAAGGACGGCACCGCCGAGGATTATGCCCTGCTCCACGAGCTGGAAAAGCCCTACCTGGCCCTGACGGCCGACAGGGTTCTGGACGAATTGCGCCGCCAGGGCGACGCGACGCTGGAAGGCTATCGCATCACCCGCATGACCCACGGGCTGCAATCGGCCACCCGCGCCGAACGCGACGGCGCGGATATCGACTGGATCGTGGGCGCGCTGCTGCACGATATCGGCGACGGGCTGGCTCCGCAGAACCACGACCGGTTTTCAGCCGAGGTGATCCGCGCCTTCGTCCGTTGGGATGTCGCCTGGGTGGTCGAACATCACGGCATCTTCCAGATGCTTTACTACGCGCATCATTACGGTTGGGACCGCAACGCGCGCGACCGGTTCCGCGACCACCCGTGTTTCGACAGCTGCGCCGAATTCTGCGAACGCTGGGACCAATCCAGTTTCGACCCGGATTACGACACCTTGCCGCTGGAGCATTTCGAACCGATGCTGCGCGAGGTCTTTGCCCGCAAGGCCTATGACCCCGATGTGATCCGCGAAGGGTATGTTTCGCCCCTGACAGCCGGCTGACCGCCTAGTGCGGTTTCTGCGCCTCGCGGGCGATCTCCTCGACCGCACGTTCGGCGTCTTCGGGATCGTCGGACGGGATCGCGTAAGACCCGCTCAGCCATTTGGCCAGGTCGATATCGGCGCAGCGCTTTGAACAAAAGGGCCGGAATTTCGGCGCGGCATCCTTGCCGCAGATCGGGCAGCTCATGTCAACACCTCCGACAACGGGCGGCGTTCGCGTTTGCGCTGCAGTTCATAATGCCCAAGCGGCGTCCAGCCCGCCAGGGTCGTCTCGACCGTATCGGCACGGAACGCGGCACGCAGCGCGGTTTCGAACGCGCGGCGATCCTTTTTCGGCATCGGCGCAAGGTCAAGCGTGATCTGCCCGCCAAGCCCACGCACCCGAAGCTGCCGGGGCAGGTCGCGCGCCGCCGCTATATTGGCCTTGAGAGCGGCCGCCGGCGTCGTGTCGGTGCCGGTGTTCACATCCACCGCCACCAGCGCGCGGGTGGGTTCGATATAAAGCGACCCGCCGCCGGGCAGCGACACATGCGGGCTGCGCGCGGCGTCGATCCGTTCCAAAACACCGTGGGTGGCAAAGCCGCCCGGCTCGGTCACGACCTCGGCGGGATCGATCCATTCGCGCCAGGCCAGCGCATGGGGGCCATCGCCCTCGGTCAACTTTTCCATTTCGCCGGATGCATCCGACATCACCGCACGGGCCAGGTCTGCCATCTGCGCGATATCGGCCGCGATTTCCAGCGGCTCGGCCTCTGCGCAGGACGACCGCAGGATCAGCCCCATCCCGTCGCCATCCATTTCCTCATGCGCGATTTCCAGCAGCCGGTCGCGCAAATCGTCATCGCGGATCTTGCGGCTGATGTTCAGGCCCGGCGCATCGGGCGTGACGATCGCGTAACGGCTCTTGAACAGGATCTTCTGCGTCACCGGCAGCGCCTTGCCCGGCTCGGCATGGCCCGATACCTGCACCAGCAGGCTTTGCCCCGGCGCCACGCCGCGCACCTGGCGCAGGAACACCTTGCCGTCGGGCGTCGAAAGGAACAGCCCGCCCTGCCCCTTCATGGGGCGGTCGGCCAGCGCGCGATAAATCGCGCCGACGCGGGGCGTGTCGCTGTCGATCAGCAAATCCTCTAGGCGGCCGTCCACGATCAGCGCCGCGGCCTCGCGCCCGTCCAGGTGATCGAGAATGATCTGACGTCCCTTCATGCCACCTTCCATAACGGATAGCCCGCCGCCTGCAAGAGCGCCGCGGTTTCCGCCAGCGGCAGGCCCACCACGCCTGTGAAAGATCCGTTGATCCACGGGATCAACGCCCCCGCCGGGCCCTGAATGCCATAGCCGCCCGCCTTGCCCTGCCAGTCGCCGGTCGCAAGATAGCCGCGCAGTTCCTCATCGGAGAGGCGTTTCATCTGCACGGTGGTCACGACGTCGCGTTCCCACAGCCTGTCGCCCCGCTTCAGCGCAACGGCGGTGATTACCCGGTGACGGCGCCCCGAAAGAGCGCGCAGAAAGGCCCCGGCCTCGTCGATGTCGGCGGGCTTGCCCAGGATGCGCCGGCCCATTGCGACCGTGGTATCGGCGCACAGCACCAGATCGTCCGCCGCGGCAGGCACGGCCTGCGCCTTTTCACGCGCCATGCGCGCGCAATAGGGACGCGGCAATTCCTGTTTCAGGGGGGTCTCGTCGATATCGGGCGGGCGGATGTCGTCCGCCACCACCCCGATCTGCGCCAGCAGCTCCTGCCGGCGCGGGCTGCCTGACCCGAGGATCAGGCGCACGTTACTTGAAACGATAGTTGATACGACCCTTGGTCAGATCGTAAGGCGTCATTTCGACCTGTACCCGGTCGCCTGCCAGAACGCGGATGCGGTTCTTGCGCATCTTTCCTGCCGTATGTGCGATGATCTCATGGCCGTTATCCAGCTCGACCCGAAACGTCGCATTCGGCAGGAGTTCCTTCACGACACCGGGAAATTCGAGCATTTCTTCCTTGGCCATGGTCTCTCCTTAGTTGCATGACCCGCCAGAGGTGCGGGACAGGCGCTTAAATGGGCGCATTCGCGGCTTTTTTCAAGGGGAAAACGCCTAGGCCAACGCGATCGTCTCGATATGTGGCAGACGCTCGGCCTGTTCGGTCCAATGGGTCATGTTCAGCACATGGCCATCGGCCCGCACATCGGCGATCGCGGCAGGGTCGATTTCGGCATAGGTCCATCCTGGCCGGTTCAACTCGCCCTCTGCCAGAACGCCCGACGGCGGAAAGCCGCGATCCGGCGGGCCGAACACGCCGCCCATGCCGGTGTTCTCTTCGACCGCATAAATGCGCGGCTGATCGCCCACGAGCGAGGCCATGACCGACACGCACTGACATTCCAGCGCACGCGCCATCGCCCCGATCCGCACCCGCCAGTACCCTTCCAGCGCCTCGGTGCAACTGGGAACCAGCAAAATCTCGGCGCCGGCCTCGGCCAGCGTGCGGGCCAGCAGAGGAAATTCGCTGTCATAGCAGATGAGGATACCCAGCTTGCCCAGCGCGGTGTCGAACACCCGCAGCGGCCCGCCGCCTTCGACGCCCCAGTCGTCGCGTTCGAACCGGGTCATGATCTGCTTGTCCTGGTGCCCCGCCGCGCCGGAAGGCGCGAACAGATGCGCCCGGTTCACCACGCGGCCCCCGACCTCGACCGGGGCCGAACCGCCCAGGATGTGCACGCCGAATTCGGCGGCCAGCCGCGCATGCAGCCCGTTCATCGCCTCGACCCTTTCGGACACCGCCCGGATCGATCCGGTCACGTCGCCCGCGACATTGCCCCCGCCAAGCGATGCCAGCTCCATCGCGCCATATTCGGGAAAGACCAGCAAATCGGCACCCGCGCCCGCGGCCTCGGCCACCCAGGCGCGCTGCTTGTCTTCGTAGGCGGACCAGTCCTCGAACCAATCCAGCGGATAGGCGGCGGTTGCGACTTTCATCAATGGCTCCTTTCCCAATGCACGGACGCAAGGCCCCGCATCTTCATCTTGCCTCAAATACTCCGGGGGTTTGGGGGCAGCGCCCCCAATCTAGAGATCCCGGATCCAGAATTGCAGCGGTTTTTTCGTTTCCGCGTCCCGGTCGATGTCCTTCCACGAAAATTCCGCAACGGCGCCGGGCAGTCTTTCATAGCCGCGCTTGCGCCAGAAACCGTCCAGCGGCACGTAGCTGTCCGGGCGCAGCGGGTGATCGTCCGGGCGCACGACGCCACAGAACGCGCATTTCCTGCGACCCAGCGCGCGGGCGTGATCCTCGCGCAGGTCAAAGAACCGGTGCCCGATCCCATGGCCGCGATACTCGGGCAACAGAACCGATTCCGCGCAGTAGAAGATATCGTCCAGCTTCAACCCCGTCCCGGCAAAGGCCGCGGCGAAATCGTCGGCGTGATCTTCCAGTGGCGTGCCGGTGGCCGCACCCACCAGCCGGGCGCCATCGAACGCCCCCACGACGATCGCGCCCGCGCTGTCGCGATAGGATTGCAGGTAGTCCCGCTCATAGCCGAGATCGCCATCGTAAAGGTAGGGCCAGTCGCGGAACACCGCGATGCGCAGCCGCGCCACGTCGTCCAGCGCCGCGCCCAGCGCCTCGCCGGTGAGTGCGCGCACCTCGATCATTTCGAAACCTGCGCCACCCAGTCCGCAAGGTTGTAATAGGTGACGACGCGGGTGATGCGCCCGTCGTCCAGCGAAAAGAACGATCCCGCCGGCAGCCGGTAGGTCTGGCCATGCGCCTCGGGCAGGCCGTCATCGGTGGCAAGATAGGTGCCGTTCACGATGAATTCGGCCGCACCCCGCGTGCCGGCTTCGGCCTCGAAGATCACCATGTCGGTCAGCTCTTCCTTGTAGCAGCGGGTCATGTGGGCGCAGAAATCGGCGAATTTCGCCTTGCCGATGCGCACCTGCCCCTCGTTGACGTGATGGGCCAAGTCATCGGCAAGGCAGGCCAGCATGGCGTCGGTGTCGCCGGCGTTGAAGGCGTCGAAATAGCGTTGGATCGTGTCACGCGCGCTTTTGGTCATACCGGTCACTCCCTGATGGTCGCGCGATTGGTATCACCGGCGCAGGCGGCGTCCAACGGGCAAACGGCATGTTCCGGCGCATTGGCGACGCCCACGGGCCGCGGTGATCAGTCCTCGCGCGGCGGGCCCCAGCGTTCGATCAGATGCGCGACGATCTGGTCGCGCGTCTGGCGGTAGGCATCCAGCTTTGCCTCGCGGGATTCGCCCAGCCCGGTCGGGTCCATGATCGGCCAGTATTCGACCTGAAGGTGGAACACCCGCGTCAGTTCCAGCGCCTGGCGCTGGCTGGCCGGCGACAATGCCACCACCAGATCAAAGGCCGAAAGATCGTCGCCCCATTCCTGCAATTGCTCGAAACTGCGCGACCGGTGGCGGGACAGCTCGACCCCGATCTCGGCACAGACCGCAATCGCGAAGCCGTCGATTTCCAGGTCGCTTTTCACGCCGACCGACTGCACATAGGTGTCGGTGCCGTAGAACTTCTTCATGATCCCTTCGGCCATGGGCGAACGGACCGCGTTGTGATCGCAGCAGAACAGCACCGACTGGGGCAGATCGCCAACCACCATCAGCCCCCGAAATGCAGCACGCAGATCAGGGTGAACAGGCGGCGCGCGGTATCGTTGTCGATCTCGGCCTTGCCTTCCAGGCGCTCGGCCAGGATGCGCGCACCTTCGTTGTGGATGCCGCGCCGGGCCATGTCGATCGTTTCGATCTGGCTGGGGGCCGAGTTCTTGACCGCCTCGTAATAGCTTTCGCAGATCGCCCAGTAATCCTTGACCACCTGCCGGAACGGCGACAACGACAGGTGGAATTCGGCCGCTTTCTGCCCGTCCTCGGTCAGCACGTCAAAGACAAGCCGCTTGTCGCGGATCGACAGCCCGACGCGGTAGGGACCGTCCGGCACCACGCGGTCGTCGCGTTTTGGCAACGAAAAGGTGTTTTCCTCAAGCAGGTCGAACATCGCGACCTTGCGCTCCTGTTCGATTTCCGGCGTGGGCGGCGGCAGGTTCGCGTCGTCCAACTCGATATGGCTGATGTAGGACATGGGTCGTTTTTTCCGTCTTTTGGATGGACCGTCCCTAGCGCAGGCCAGCCCGTTCGGCAATCAAAAGCGCCGCGACCCTTTGCAGCCCCTAGCCTTCGTTCAACCGGTTCAGCCGCGCGCGCACGCTCAGCCCATGCGCCTCGAGGCTTTCCGAAATCGCCAGCGTCTCGGCCGCCGGGCCGATCGCCGCCAGCGCGCCCGGCGTCATCTTGGCCAGGGTCGTACGCTTGAGGAAATCCATCACCGACAGCCCCGAGGAAAACCGCGCCGAACGCGCCGTTGGCAAAACGTGGTTGGGCCCGCCGACATAGTCGCCGATGGCCTCGGGCGTCCAGGCCCCAAGGAAGATCGCGCCGGCATGGGTGATCTTTTCGGCCAGCGCGTCGGGGTCTTCCACGCACAATTCCAGGTGTTCGGGCGCCACGCGGTTCGACAGCGCCGCCGCCGTATCGAGGTCGGGCACGGTGATGATCGCGCCGAAATCGCGCCAGCTTGCCCCGGCGATGTCGCGCCGTTCCAGCGTGGTCAGGAACCGGTCCATCGCGACGCTGACGGCCTTGGCCATAACGGGGCTGTCGGTGATCAGGATCGACTGCGCGCTTTCGTCATGTTCGGCCTGGCTCAGCAGGTCGAGAGCAAGCCAGTCGGGATCGTTATCGGCATCCGCGATCACCAGGATCTCGGACGGACCGGCGATCATGTCGATCCCCACCTTGCCGAACACCCGCCGCTTGGCCGCCGCGACATACGCATTGCCGGGCCCGGTGATCTTGTCCACCGGCGCGATCGTTTCGGTGCCATAGGCCAGCGCCGCCACCGCCTGCGCCCCCCCGATGCGATAGATCTCGTCCACACCCGCCAGCCGCGCGGCCAGCAATACCAGCGGATTGGCCTGCCCGCCCGGCGTGGGGACCACGATGGCCAGCCGGTCGACACCGGCCACCTTGGCCGGGATCGCGTTCATCAGAACCGAAGACGGGTAAGAGGCAAGCCCCCCCGGCACGTAAAGCCCCGCCGCCGAAACCGGCGACCAGCGCCAGCCCAGCATCGCGCCCTCGGGGTCGGTCCAGGACTGGTCCTGCGGCATCTGCCGCACATGGTAGGCGCGGATACGCTCGGCCGCCAGTTCCAGCGCCTCGCGTTCATGCGCCGGCACCTGCGCGATCAGCGCATCCACCTCTGCTTCGGAAAACCGCAGCGTGTCGGGTGTCAGGTCCAGCCGGTCGAATTTCGCCGTCAGCTCGATCAGCGCCGCATCGCCGCGCGCACGCACATCGGCGATGATCCCGGCGACCACCTCGTCGACATCCGGGCTGTCTTCGCGCTTGGCCGACAGCAGGGTGGAAAACGCCGCGTCGAAATCGGCGTCCGTGGCATCCAGAAAAACGGGCATTGGCGGCTCCTTTTCGTTGCGCGACCCATACTTGTAACGCCTTCGACCCTCAAGGGCCTAGCATGATCCTGATCAAAGCGGGCCGGCGCGCGCCGGTTAGACTTGACTTAGGGGCAAGCCCCTTTTTCAGAGGAGGAAATCACCATGAAACGGACTTTCTCGGTATTATCCGCGTTTTCTGCGGCTGTTTTTCTGATGTGTTCCCCGATGGCGCAAGCCGAAGAAACCGGCCAGCGCGAATATATGAACGCCTGCGCCTCGTGCCATGGCCCGGCCGGCCTGGGCAATGGGCCAATGGCTGAATTCATGTCGGTCAAAGTGCCCGACCTGACACAATTGTCGGCACAAAACGATGGCGTGTTCCCGATGCTCGACGTGATCCAGATCATCGACGGGCGCACCGGAGTGCGCGGCCATGGCAGCGAAATGCCGGTCTGGGGCGGTCAGTTCAAGGCCGAAGCTTCGGCAGCCGGCGCTTACGGCGGCGAAGTGATCGCGCGCGGGCGCATCCTGTCGCTGGCCTATTACCTGCAATCCATCCAGAAATGATGCCGCGGCCGCGCCTTGCCCTGTCCGGGGCCGGGCGCGGTCAGCCGTCGTGGGTCGGCGCCTTGCGCGACGGCGCGCGATAGGGGCGGGTCACGTCGCGCAGAGCCACCTCGAGCGCCTCGACCTCCAGCCGGATCGCGCCATCGCCGGCAAGCTGCAACTCCAGCACGCCGCCCGGCGCCTCGCCGGGTTGCCAGTCGATCGCCAGCAGCGACAGGATGGTGTCCGCATCTCCACGTGGGACGCCTTGGCTTGCAACCTTCAGCACGTTTTCGATGACCAGAAGCGACTGCACCCGCTCGGGCCCGTGACGGTCGCGCCCTCTGTCTTCCCAGCGAAACCGGTTCAAGAGCAGGGCGAAACGACGGTCACGCGCGCGCCAGGCCATTTCCGACGCCGGAAACACCGCGTCCTGCACCAACGCCGAGATCACCTTCAGATCCTCTTGATCGAGGGCCCCCAGGTTCAGCGGCGCCTCGCGCCCGTCCTCGAAGCGTGCATCATCCGTCACTTGCCCGAAACCCTTTCGATATGCGCACCGACATTGCCCAGTTTTTCCTCGACCCGCTCATAGCCGCGGTCAAGGTGATAAACCCGGTTGACGATGGTTTCACCCTCGGCCGCCAGACCCGCCAGGATCAGCGACACGCTGGCCCGCAGGTCGGTCGCCATGACCGGCGCGCCCTTCAACCTTTCCACACCCGTCACCGTCGCGGTGCCGCCATGCACGTCGATCTTCGCGCCCATTCGCATCAGTTCGGGCGCATGCATGAACCGGTTCTCGAAAATCTTCTCTTCCAGAACACTGGTGCCTTCGGCTGTGCAAAGCAGCGCCATCATCTGCGCCTGCAGGTCGGTCGGAAAGCCGGGGAAAGGTTCGGTCGTCACGTCGACTGCGCGCACCCGGCCGTTCTTGCGCGATACCTTCAGGCCAATCGGCGTTTCCTCGACCGAAATGCCCGCCGCATCCAGCTTTTCGCAGAACGCGCCCACCAGGTCGATCCGCCCGCCAAGGCATTCGACCTCACCGCCACAGATCGCGGGGGCCAGCATGTAGGTGCCCAGCTCGATCCGGTCGGTCACCACCGGATGGGTGGCCCCGCCCAGGCGGTCGACTCCCTGGACGGTGATCTCGGACGTACCTTCGCCGTCGATCTGCGCACCCATGCGGCGCAGGCATTGCGCAAGATCCACGATCTCGGGCTCGCGCGCCGCGTTCTTCAGGACGGTCGTCCCCTTTGCCAGCGTCGCCGCCATCAGCGCATTTTCCGTCGCGCCCACCGACACGAAGGGAAACTCGACAATCCCGCCCTTCAGCCCGCCGGGGGCCTTGGCATGAACGTAGCCGTCCTTCAGCTCCATCTCGGCGCCCATGGCTTCGAGCGCACGCAGATGCAGATCGACAGGCCGCGCGCCGATGGCGCAGCCGCCGGGCAGCGATACCTGCGCATGGCCCTCGCGTGCCAGCAGCGGCCCAAGGACCAGGATCGACGCGCGCATCTTGCGCACGATATCGTACTCGGCCCGTGTGCTGGACAACTTGTGGCTCGACAGCGCCAGAACCTGCCCGTCCTGCATCGACGCAACTTCGGCCCCGAGCGAGCGCAACAATTCCGACATCGTACGGATATCCGACAGGCGCGGCGCATTGGTCAGCGTAAGCGGCTCGTCGCTCAGCAACGTGGCGGGCATCAGGGTCAGGCAGGCATTCTTTGCGCCCGCGATCGGTATCTGCCCGCTCAGCGCGCCATTCCCGCGCACGATAATCGAATCCATCAGTTCTGCCCTTCTTCGCTTGTATCGCCGTCCGCCTTGTGACCTGCGCGCGCGCGGGCCTGCTCCTTGCGCCGCGCCATATTGGCCTTGAGCGCGGCCTTCAACCGCGCATCGCGCTCGGCGTCCTTTTTCGACTGGTTATTGTGTGTGTTCTTGCGGTCCATGGCCCCTCTCTACAGCAGGGCGAAAAAACCGTCCAGATTGCGCTTGCACCCGCGCGAAATTGCGTCTAATCAGCCGCCCACGAACGGCGCTGCTGTAGCTCAGAGGTAGAGCACTCCCTTGGTAAGGGAGAGGTCGAGAGTTCAATTCTCTCCAGCAGCACCATGATTTCCCAAATGTGATCGGCAGCTTTCGCGGCGCAAGTTGAATTCAGCTTTGGCTTCAGCCAGAATTGGACTTGCGTGGACACGCACTAAGTCTGCAATGCGAAACCCGCGACGAGGCAAGACAGGCGGAATGAAAAAAACGGTCGTGATCATCGTTCTTGCCGGGCTTGTCGGTCCGTCCCTTCCCACCCCGGCCGAGGCAGGGACAATCGCCCGCGCCTGCATCGCCAGCCCGCGCAAGCAGAAGACGCCGGAATTGTGCGGCTGCATCCAGCGCGTGGCCGACCAGATGCTGACACGCGGCGAGCAGCGTCAGGCCGCGCGGTTTTTCCGCGATCCGCACCGCGCGCAGGAAACCCGGCAGTCCGACAACATCGCCAACGAACGGTTCTGGGAACGCTACAAGGCCTTCGCCGCGCGCGCGGTCGAATACTGCGGCTAACCGACCGCTTTCAACGTCGAAGGCGGGCGCGGCAGACGCATTTCGGCGCTGCGGGCATGGCCCTCCATCCCTTCATGACGGCTGATACTGGCGCTGACCCGCGCCAGTTCGGGCAGCGCGCGGTCCTCGACACGCTGCCAGGTCACCGTCTTGAGGTATTTCAGAACCGACAGCCCCCCGGTATGCCGCGCCGCGCCGCTGGTCGGCAGAACGTGGTTCGGCCCCGCCGCCTTGTCACCGAAGGGGACGGTCGTGTTCGCGCCCAGGAAAAGCGAGCCGTAATTGCGCAACCGGCCCTGCCACCAATCGAGGTCGCGGGCCTGCACATGCAGGTGCTCGGGCGCGAATTCGTCGGCCTTTTGCGCCATGTCTTCGGGCGTGTCGCAGACCCACACCTCGCCCAGCGCCTCCCAGGCGTCGCGCGCGGCCGTCCGATTCGGCTCGGGCAGCGCCGCGATGCAAATGGGGACGTGTTCCATCACCGCCTCTGCCAGCGCCGCATCCGAGGCGACCAGCCAGACCGGGGAATTGGCCCCGTGTTCCGCCTGGCCCACCAGATCCCACGCCACGGTCAACGCATCGGCGCTGTCGTCGGCCAAGATCAGGCTGTCGGTCGGCCCCGCCACCATGTCGATGCCGACCGGCCCGAAGAGTTGCCTCTTGGCCTCTGCCACGTACTGATTGCCCGGCCCCACCAGGATATCGGCAGGCCGCCCGCCGAACAGGCCGAACGCCATCGCCGCCACCCCCTGCACACCGCCCATGCACAGGATACGATCAGCCCCGGCAAGATGCATCGCGTAAAGGATCGGCGCGGGAATACCCTGATCGCCACGCGGGGGCGAACAGGCCGTGATCTGCGCCACACCCGCCGCCCGCGCGGAGGCGATCGTCATCAGCGCGCTCGCGATATGGGCATAACGCCCGCCCGGCACATAGGCCCCGACCGACCCGACGGGGATCACCCGCTGCCCGGCGAAAAGTCCGGGCCGCAGTTCGACCTCCATTTCGGTCAGCGTGGCGCGCTGTGCCTCGGCGAACCGTCGGATGTTGTCATGGGCATAGCGGATATCGGCCTTCAGCCCTTCGGGTACGGCGTCGCAGGCCCGCGCGATCGCCTCGGGCTGAACCAGGGCCGGACCGTCCCAGCCATCCAGACGCTGCGCATAATCGCGCGCCGCGTCCTCGCCGCCCGCGCGGATGCGCGCCAGCATCACCTGCACGGTGTCGGCGGTGTCTTGCGCGGCTTGGGGTGGCAGGCCGCTTGCTGCCTTTATCTGTCGGATGGTCATCGCGCGCCTCCTTGGTTTCTCAAGGAAAGCCATGCGGACCGCCCACGGCAAGGGCGGGCACCGTCCGGCAGGGGCGATTTTTCTTCGCGCGAAACCCAGTTTCGGAAAAGCCGCAAACCCCGCGGCTCAGTCGGTTTCGATCAAGCCCCGGGCGCAGGTTTCGATCAGGTCGAGGCAGCCGTCGAAATCGCGGGTGTAATAGGGATCGGGCACATGATCGCCAGCCCCGACGCCGTCGAAATCGGTGAACAGGCGCACGGGCGTGGCGTTGCCGGCGGGGCGCTGCGACTCGATCCGGGCAAGGTTGTCGGCATCCATTGCCACGATCAGGTCGAACAGGTCGAAATCGTCGGCATGGAACTGCCGCGCCCGCAGATCGTCCATCGCGATGCCGCGCGCACGTGCCGCGGCCTGCATCGGGCCATAGGGTGGCTCGCCCACATGCCAGTCAGAGGTGCCGGCGCTGTCGACGGTCCAGTCGGGCGCAAGGCTGCGCGTCACCGCATGGGCCGAGGGTGAGCGGCAGATATTGCCAAGACAGACAAAGAGGATACGCTTGCTCATGCCCCTGTTCTGGGGCCAAAGCGGCGAAAGGGCAAGACATGGACAAGATCGTGATCCTGACCGGCGCAGGCATTTCCGCCGAAAGCGGCCTTGGCACGTTTCGCGACAAGGACGGGATCTGGACGCGCTACCCGATCGAGGACGTGGCCACGCCCGAAGGCTTCGCGCGCAATCCCGCGCTGGTGCAGGATTTCTACAACCAGCGCCGCGCGCAGGCGGCAAAAGCGCAACCCAACGCCGCGCATCGCGCGTTGGCCCGCCTGCAGGCCGACTACGCCGGCGAGGTCGTGATCGTCACGCAGAACGTCGATGCCCTGCACGAGGCCGGTGGCGCCCGCGGCGTGCTGCATATGCATGGCGAACTGGCGCGCGCGCTGTGCAATGCCTGCGGTCACCGCTGGGATGCGCCTGAAGTCATGGCCCCGGCCGACCCCTGCCCGGCCTGCGGGCGGCCCGAAACCAGGCCCGACGTGGTCTGGTTCGGCGAAATCCCCTATCACATGGACGATATCTGGACACATCTTGGCGGTGCGGGCCTTTTTGCCGCGATCGGCACCTCGGGCAATGTCTATCCCGCCGCCGCCTTCGTGCAGGAGGCCGCCGCCGCCGGAGCGCATACGGTCGAGCTGAACCTCGAACCCTCGGTCACGGTGTCGGATTTCGCCGAGACACGCCATGGCGCGGCCACCGAGGTCGTGCCCGACTGGGTCGATGCCGTGCTGTCGGGCCGGGCCTGAGCGCACAAGAAAGGCCGGCCCCGAAAGGCCGGCCCGCAGATACCGCGACCAATGCCGCGATCAGTCGGATTGCTTCATCTGACCATTGTTCATGTTGCCGTTGTTCATGTTGCCATGCATCGGCTTGCGTTCCAGGTCGACCGGCACTTCGACGGTCACGTCGCCGGCCTTTTCGAACTGCAGCGTCACGCTTATCACGTCGCCCTGCTGCATCTCTTCCTTCAGACCCAGGAACATGACGTGATGGCCGCCGCGCACCATTTCGATGGTGCCGCCTGCCGGGATCGCAAAGCCTTCCTCGACATGCAGCATGCGCATGACGCCGTTCTCGTCTTCCTTGTGGGTGTGCAGTTCGACCTTTTCAGCCACGTCCGAGGCCGCGCCGACAAGCTGGTCGTCGGTGTCGGTGTTGTTGTGGATGATCATGAAGGCCGCACCCGAGCTCGACATCATCGAAGACGCGCGGGCATAAGGGTCGTCCACCGTGATATCGGCGGCGAAGGCGGGCATGGCGAAAGCCACCGCAGCGGCGGCAGCGAAAAGCGTGGATTTGATCGACATCGTCTGGTCCTTTCCTGTTCTGTCGTGATCCTTGGAGATTTGAGATCAGGACAGAACCGGCGGCCCCCTGGCCTGCGGCACGGGAACCTGCAGCGCATCCGGCAAGGTCTGTGCGCCGGGACGCAATGGCACAAGGCTTGCCGGGGCACGCGCGGGCAGGTCCGGGGCATCCCAGTGGGCCGCGAAGAAGGCAAAGGCGCAATCGGGACAAATATGCGCCCGGCCTACGGGCTGGCCGTTTTCGTCCACAAGGACGGTGATGGGCCCGGTGCCCGTGCACAGGACCATCTCGCCAGACGGTCCGGGCGTGCCGCGGGCAATGGCCATCGACTGGCCCGTCAGGACCAGCATCAGCGCCATCAGGACGCCCATCACGGGATGCCGCAACATTGTCATGACGCCAGATATACGGATCCCTTGCCTGATGCCAAAGCGACAAAAGGAAACAGCCCCGCCGGTCGACCGACGGGGCTGTTTTCAATTCCGAGCCGAAAGGATCAGGCGTTGGCTTCCTGCGCCTTGATGATCTCTTTCTTCAGCTTCAGGGCGTTTGCCGAAAGATCGGCATCCTTGGCCTTCAGCAGGTAGGCATCGAGCCCGCCACGGTGATCGACCGAACGCAGCGCCGAAGCCGAGATACGCAGCTTGACGCCACGGCCCAGTGCTTCGGACTGAAGCGTCGTGTCGTTCAGGTTCGGCAGGAAGCGACGCTTGGTCTTGTTGTTTGCATGGCTGACATTGTTGCCAGTCATCGGGCCTTTCCCGGTCAGTTCGCAGCGGCGCGACATGTCATGTTCCTCGTCTGGATCGGGGGGCACATGAGGCCCCTGCAACACATAAGGGCACTGCCGGGGGCAGCGCCCTGAAATTCGTTGTGGGTGATTAGGCGGAATCGGATGGGGCGTCAAGGGGGATTTGCCAGACAAGTGGTTGCGCCTGCGGCGCCGGGGGCAAGGGGGCGCTGCCCCCTCTTGGGCCGTTGGCCCAATTCACCCCCGGAGGTATTTGAGGCAAGATGAAGCAGGCACGTCCGTCCTCAGTCATCGCCCAGGAAACCGCCCGACTGATGAGCCCAGAGCGTGGCATAAAGGCCGCCGTGATCCAGCAACTCGGCATGCCGGCCCTGCTCGACGATCCGGCCCTGGTCCAGCACGACGATCCGGTCCATCCGCGCGATCGTCGACAGCCGGTGGGCGATGGCGATCACGGTCTTGCCTTCCATCATGCCGTAAAGCGTGTCCTGCACCGCCGCCTCGACCTCGGAATCGAGCGCCGAGGTCGCCTCGTCCAGCAACAGGATCGGCGCGTCCTTCAGGATCACGCGCGCCAGCGCGATGCGCTGCCGCTGCCCGCCCGACAGCTTGACGCCACGTTCGCCCACATGCGCGTCGAACCCGCGCCGGCCCTGCGGGTCTTCGAGGTCGTGGATGAACTCCAGCGCCTGCGCCTGCCGCGCCGCCTGGACAAGCTGCGCGTCGTCGGCATCCGGGCGGCCATAAAGCAGGTTGTCGCGCACCGAACGGTGCAACAGCGCGCTGTCCTGGCTGACCATGCCGATCTGGCGGCGCAGACTGTCCTGCGTGACACCGGCGATGTCCTGCCCGTCGATCACGATGCGCCCGCCCTCGGCGGCGTAGAACCGCAACAGCAGTTTCATCAGCGTGGATTTGCCCGCCCCCGACCGGCCGACCAGCCCGACCTTTTCGCCTGCCGCCACACGCAGGTCGACCCCTTCGAGCCCCCCGCTCTGGCGCCCGTAGGCATGGCGCAACCCGTCGAAGACGATCTCTCCGCGGCCGACCTCAAGCGGTTTGGCGCCGGGCGCATCGAGCAGCGTGATCGGCTGGGCGATCGTCTCCATCCCCTCGGCCACCACGCCCAGTTGCCGGAACAGCGTGGTCAGCGCCCACATGATCCAGCCCGTCATGGCATTCAGCCGCAGGGTCAGCGCCGTGGCCGCCGCGACCGCGCCGACGCTGGCCTGGCCCTGCATCCACAGCCAAAGCGCCCAGCCCACCACGCTGACGATCAGCAAGCCATTGAGCACCACAAGGCCGAAATCCATCTTGGTATATAGCCGCATTTCCGCCTGGAAGGTGCGCCGCGCCTGTTCTATCGCCTCGCCGGCAAAGGCCAGTTCGCGGTCGTGGTGGGCGAACATCTTGACCGAATGAATGTTGGTATAGCTGTCCACCACCCGTCCGGTCACCGCGCTGCGCGCGTCCGACGCGGCCTGGCTGGCGGGCGCAACGCGCACAATCGCCCAACGCATCAGCAGCCCGTAAGCGACCAGCCAGGCCAGCAGAGGCAGCATCAGCCGCGCATCCGCCTGGCCCAGCACGATCACCGCGCCCGCCGCATAGGCCAGCGCAAAGGTCACCGCGTCGAACACCTGGAACACCGCCTCGCCCGCCGCCGGAGGGGTCTGCATGATACGGTTGGCGATGCGGCCCGCGAAATCGTTTTCGAACCAGCCCACCGACTGCCGCAGCACATGGGCATGCGCCCGCCAGCGGATCAGCGTGCCGAAATTCGGCATGATCGTGTTGTTCAACAGCAGCACGTCCAGCCCCTGGATCGCGGGGCGCAGGAACAGGATGAACACCCCCAACGCGATCAGCACCGCGCCATGTTCGGCCCAGACCTGCCCCGGATCGCCCTGCAGGATGTCGACGATCCAGCCCATGTAATAGATCAGCGCGATCTCGACCCCCGCCACCAGCACCGACAGGACGGCCGCCAGCGCGAACACGCGTTTGAAGGGCTGGGAATAATCCCACATGAACCGCCACAGCGTCTGGGGCGGGTGATCCTTCTGTTCATAGGGGCCGTAAGGATCGACAAGGTTTTCGAAGAAACGGAACATGGGCAGGGCTTTCTTGAACGTATCGCATGGGAAATGCGCGGGCACCTGCCCGCTCGCGGCCCGGACATACGGGCCTTATCGGATCAGATATTCCAGATCCCGCGATACATCCTGCACCCTCCTGCCATGATTGCCGCTACCGCATAGCACGAAAACCGGGGGGCGTCACGCCCCGCCGAGACTGTCCAGCATCTCCTGCGCGGCGACCGTCGGCGTCATGCGCCCATCCGCCACCGCCTCGGCCAGCGCATCCATGCGCGCCCGCGCCGCCCCGGTCTCGAGCTGGGCCAGCAGCGCCTGCCGCACCTCCTGGTCGAACCAGTAACGCGCCTGCCCCGCGCGGCGGGCGTCGAAATGCCCGGTGTCCCGCCGCCAGTCGACCAGCGCGCGCATCTCGTCCCAGGCACGTTCCAGCCCGTCCTCCTGCAAGGCCGAAACGCAAATCGCCTTGGGAAAGCCTTCGGGATCCTGCGGCCGCTTGCGCAGCAGGCGCAGCGCCCCGGCATAATCGGCCTGGGTGCGGACCGCCGAGGCCTTCAGATCGCCATCGGCCTTGTTCACCAGGATCAGGTCGGCCATCTCCATGATGCCGCGCTTGACGCCCTGCAACTCGTCCCCGCCCGCAGGCGCCAGCAGCAAAACGAAAATATCCGACATCTCGGCCACGACCGTCTCGGACTGCCCCACACCCACCGTTTCGATCAGCACCACGTCGAACCCGGCGGCCTCGCACAATGCCACCGCCTCGCGCGTGCGCCGCGCGACACCGCCCAGATGCGACTGGCTGGGCGAGGGGCGAATGAACGCGCCCTGTTCCCGGCTCAGCCGCTCCATCCGCGTCTTGTCGCCCAGGATCGACCCGCCCGAACGCGCGCTCGACGGATCGACCGCCAGCACCGCGACCCGCAGGCCCTGCCCCAGCAGCATCATCCCGAAGCTTTCGATGAAGGTCGACTTGCCCACGCCGGGCGTGCCCGACAGCCCGATTCTCACCGCCTGCCTGGCGGTCTTGGCGCGCAACGCCTCGATCAGCGCGACGGCCTGGTCACGGTGATCGGCGCGGCTGCTTTCCACCAGCGTGATCGCACGCGCCAGCGCCCGCCTGTCACCTGCCACGATCCGGTCTGCCAACTGGTCGGTATCCATCGCCGCCTCCGTCGTTCCGGTCGCCGTGATGCCCCAGCCCGTGCCGCAAAGTCCAGCCCGTGCTTTCTCTTTCAGGAAATATCCTCGGGGGGTGAATTGGGCCAAAGGCCCAAGAGGGGGGCGGACAGCCCCCCTTTCCCGGGCGCGCAAAGCGCGCAATAACAGCCCCCATGACAACCCTGCCGATCCATGACGCGATCCCCGATCTGCTGGCAGCCCTGCAAGGCGCGGGCCGCGCCGTGCTGCAGGCCCCGCCCGGCGCGGGAAAGACCACAGTCGTGCCGCTGGAAATCCTGCGCGCCGGGCTGACCACGGGTCGCATCGTGATGTTGGAGCCGCGCCGGCTGGCTGCGCGCGCCGCGGCCGAGCGCATGGCCGAAACCCTTGGCGAACAGGTGGGGCAGACCGTCGGCTACCGCATCCGCGGCGAAACCAGGCGTGGCCGCGATACCCGGATCGAGGTCGTGACCGAAGGCATCCTGACCCGCATGCTGCAATCCGACCCCGGGCTTGCGGGGGTGGGCGCGGTGATCTTCGACGAATTCCACGAACGCTCGCTCAATGCCGATCTCGGCCTGGCGCTCTGCCTCGAGGTCGCGGGCGCTTTGCGCGACGACCTCATCCTGCTGGCGATGTCGGCCACGCTCGACGCCCAGCCCGTGGCCGATTTGATGGAGGCCCCGATCGTTACCTCCCAAGGGCGCAGCTTTCCGGTCGATATCCGCTGGCGCGACACGCCGGTGCCGAAAACCGCCCGGCTGGAACAGGCCACCGCCGACCTGGTGGCGCAGGCGGTGTCGGAAACCACCGGCGGCGTTCTGGTCTTTCTGCCCGGCGAAGGCGAAATCCGCCGGACCGAGGCACTGTTGAAAGACCGCCTGCCATCCGACTGCGCGCTGTGCCCGCTCTATGGCGCGATGCCCTTTGCCGCGCAGCGTGCCGCGATCGCGCCGATGGCCGTGGGCCGCAAGATCGTGCTGGCCACCGCCATCGCCGAAACCTCGCTCACGATCGAGGATATCCGCATTGTCGTCGATGCCGGTCGCGCCCGCCGCGCGCGCTTCGATCCCGGCTCGGGCATGGCGCGGCTGGTCACCGAACGGGTGACGCGCGCCGAGGCCACCCAGCGCGCAGGCCGCGCGGGCCGCGTGGCCGAAGGCACCTGTTACCGCCTATGGACAAAGGGCGAGGAAGGTGCGCTTGCCCCCTTCCCCCCCGCCGAGATCGAGGCCGCCGACCTGTCCGGCCTCGCGCTGGAGCTGGCACTCTGGGGGGCTGCGCCCGACGATCTGCCCTTTCTCACCCAGCCCAACCCTGGCGCCTATGCCGAGGCGCAGGCGCTGCTCAGGATGCTGGGGGCGCTCGATGCGGGCGACCGCATCACCGATCACGGCCGCGCGCTGGCGGCATTGCCGCTTCACCCGCGCCTGGCGCATATGCTGGCCGTCGCGGGGCCGCGGGCCGCACCGATGGCCGCGCTCCTGGCCGAACGCGATCCGCTGCCGCGCGGCGCGCCCGTCGACCTGTCGCTACGGCTCGAGGCGGTAACGCATCCCCGCCGCTACGCCGAACGGCATCCCCACCCCGCCAACCGCGCGGTCGTCGACCGAATCCGCGCGGAATCGAAGCGATTGGAACAGGCGGTACCGCGCGCCCACGCAGACCCGCACAGCGCGGCCGAAATGGCCGCGCTCGCCTATCCCGACCGGATCGGGCAACGCCGAAGCGGCGATGCGCCCCGTTTCGTTCTGTCGGGCGGCAAGGGCGCGGTGCTGGACGATGGCGACCCGCTGGGCCAGGCCCGGCTGATCGTTGTCACCGATACAGACGGCAACCCGCGCGAGGCACGCATCAGGCAGGCCATCGCCATCACCGAAAGCGAGCTGCGCGGCCTCTTTACCGACCGGATCGGCTGGGTCGACACCTGCGCGTGGTCGCGGCGCGACCGCCGGGTCGTCGCGCGGCGGCAGGAACGGCTGGGCGCCATCGTGCTGGACGACCGCATCTGGAAGGACGCCCCCAACGACGCCATCGCGCGCGCCATGCTGGACGGTGTGCGCGACCTTGGCCTCGGCCTGACCGATGCCGCGCGCCGTTTCACCGCGCGTGTGCAACTGGCCCGCGATGGCGGGCTCGACCTGCCGGACATGGGCGAAACGGCCCTGATGGACAGCCTCGAAGACTGGCTCCTGCCGCATCTCCACGGCATCCGCAGCGCCGAGGACTGGAAACGCTTCGACCCGCTCGAAGCTTTGCGCGCGCGGCTGTCATGGGACCGGATGCAGGCGCTCGACCGCGCGGCACCGGCGCATTTCACCACGCCGCTGGGCCGCCGCATCGCCATCGACTATTCCGGCGAGGCGCCCGAAATCCAGCTGCGCCTGCAGGAAATGTTCGGCCAGACGACCCATCCCACCGTCGCCGGCCAGCCGCTGCGCGTCACGCTTCTTTCACCGGCGGGCCGGCCGGTGCAGACCACGATGGACCTGCCCGGATTCTGGGCCGGCTCCTATGCCGATGTGCGCAAGGACATGCGCGCGCGCTATCCCAAACACCCCTGGCCCGAAGACCCCGCCCAGGCCGATCCGACCCTGCGCGCCAAGCCCCGCGGCTGAGGCCATTTGCCCTTTGCCTTTCGCCGCCAGCCCCTCCAAAATCGGGCCAAGCCAAAAGGGGGCACCCAATGCACTGGTCCTTTCCCATCGGAACGATCCGCGGCACCGAGATCCGCATCCACGCAACCTTTTTCCTGCTGCTGGCCTGGGTTCTGGTCGCGGCCTGGGGTGCCGAAGGCCCCGCCGCCGCGCTGGAAAACGTGGCCTTCATCCTGGCGCTTTTCACATGTGTGGTGCTGCACGAGTTCGGCCACGTCACGATGGCCCGCCGGTTCGGCGTGAAAACCCCCGACATCACGCTGCTGCCCATCGGCGGCATGGCAAGGCTGGAACGCATCCCCGAAGACCCGCGTCAGGAAATCCTGGTGGCGCTGGCCGGGCCTGCGGTGAACGTGGTGATCTGGCTGGTGCTGACGGTGGTCCTGGGCGCAAGCATGCAGCTCAACGTGCTGCAATCGCTCGAAGATCCGACCCAGGGCTTTCTGCAACGCCTTGCGGCGGTGAACCTGATGCTGGTGCTGTTCAACATGATCCCGTCCTTCCCGATGGATGGCGGGCGGGTGTTCCGCGCGGTGCTGGCGCTGTTCATGGACAGGGTGCGGGCCACGCAGATCGCCGCACAGGTCGGACAGGCGATGGCGTTCCTGTTCGGCTTCCTCGGCCTGACCGGTGGCAGCCCGCTGCTGGTGCTGATCGCGGTGTTCATCTTTTTTGCGGCCGGGGCCGAAAGCTCTGACGCCGCGCTGCGCGGCCGGGCGCACGATGCCCGCGCACGTGACGCGATGATCACCCAGTTCGAGGCGCTGTCCCCCGGTGACACGCTCGACACGGCGGCCGCTGCGGTTCTGCGCACCACACAGGCCGAATTTCCGGTGATCGACGCCGATGGCCACCTTCAGGGCATCCTGACCCGCAACGCCATCATCGCCGCGATCCAGAACGACCACCGCGCCGATCCCGTCTCGGGCGCGATGACGCAGGACATTCCCGCCCTGCGGCTCGATGCGCCGATGGACGACGTGCTGGACGCGATGCAATCCGGTATGCCGGGCGTGGCCGTAACCGACGCCAAGGGCCATTTCCTGGGCTACATCACCCGCGAGAACGTGGGCGAGTGGTTCATCCTCTCGCGCCGCTGAACCCGGGCGCCCCGCAACCGGAGCGCCCGAAGCCACTGTTACTTGGCGAAGATGTAAGGCGCGCCCGCACCGGCCGACCGGCCCCAGGCCGTCACCGGAACGATCGCGTCACGCCCGCCGCCCATGCCCGGCGAATCGGAGGGCATCTCGGGCACGGAAATGCCCACGATGTCCGGCCGGGTCTCAAGCATGTGGTCGATCGCGGCAAAGGGCACATGCCCTTCGACCACGTAGCCGCCGATCGTGGCGGTGTGGCACGACAGCAGGGTGTCCGGCACACCTGCCGCGGTTTTCATGCCGGCATAGTCATAGGTATCGGTCACCTCGACGGCAAAGCCGTGGGCGCGGGCCATGTCGACCCAGGCCCCGCAACAGCCGCAGGTGGGCGTCTTGGTCACGCGCAACACGCGGTCTGCCTGCGCCAGCGTGGCGACAGGGGAAAGCACCGCGACCGTGGCGGCAAGACCGGTCAGCAGTGACCGGCGCGAAACTGTGGAATGATACATATCGGTTCTCTTTCTGATACGAACAGGTTTCAGGCGGGACAACGGCCCGCCAGTGGAACAGGTCGGATCAGGAAAAGCGCGGTGGCGGGCTTGGCACGTCGGCACGCGGACCCGGCTGGTCCTGCCGGGCGGATGGCAACACCGCGCGCGCACGATGCCCCGGCACGGCAGCGGCCGCGACTTCGGGCGACATTACGTGACACAACGCGCAAACCTGCGCACAGCCATCGCCCGCGGCGTCACATTCGGGGCATGCGCCCATGCCCGCGTCATGGCCCATGGCGGCGATTGCCGCCTGCGGTTTTGCAAGATGTGCGGATGCGGCCTGCGGCATCAACGCCACGGACAGCGCAAAGACCGGCAGCACCAGCAGCACAAGCCACCGGGCAAGGGGCGAAAGGGAAAAGCGCCGCACGCCCGGCCGCCTTACCGGCGACGGTCGCGTCGGCTCGACATCGGTTGGAACGCCACGCCGACATGCGCCTCGCAATAGGGCTTACCCTGTTGCACGGGAAGGCCGCAGAACCAGAAATCCTCGGTCGCGGGGTCGCCCACGGGCCATTTGCAGGTCCGTTCGGTCAGCTCCATCAGCGTCAGCTTCTTGGCTTTCTTTTCGATCTCGCTGACCTTGGCCAGCGCCGCGGGGTCGATTTCGTTCGCCGAAGGCTGCGGCGGCAGCGGCTGGCCCGCGGGAATGATCTGCTTGCGCGCGGGCGTCGGCGCCGGACGCGCCTCGGCCTTGGGCTCGGGCACCGGTTTTGCCGCTTCGGGCGCCGACGGCTTCTTGGTCGTCTTGGCCGCCGGCTTTGCCTTGGCCTCGGCCTTGGGCTTTGTCTCGGCCTTGGCGGTGCCGCCACCGCCCGACCGGTTCGACAGGCCCAGGCGGTGCACCTTGCCGATCACGGCGTTGCGGGTCACGCCGCCCAGTTCCTTGGCGATCTGGCTGGCCGACTGGCCCTCGCCCCACATTTTCTTCAACAGCTCGACGCGTTCATCGGTCCAGGACATGGTCGCTCACCCGGTGTTATGAGATCAAAAGGCGGCCCGCACGCGCCGACCGCCCTCTTTCAATTTCGGTTGCCCCTATTCTAAGCATCCGTGACCGAGTTACAAGGCACCGAATCGCGACAGGGGGACACAATGGCCGGAACCGAAATGGGCGCGCGCCGCTTTGGGCGCATGAACTGGCTGGGGCTTTACACGCTGGCCCTGCGCGAGGTGCAGCGCTTTACCGCGATCTGGATGCAGACGCTGGTTGCGCCGCTGGTGACGGCGGGGCTGTTCCTGGTGATCTTCACCATCGCCATCGGCCCGACCCGCGGCGACGTCATGGGCGTGGCATTCACCACCTTCATCGCGCCGGGGCTGATGATGATGACGGTGATCCAGAACTCCTTCGCGAATACCTCGTCCTCGCTGGTGGGCTCCAAGGTGCAGGGCAATATCGTGGATACGCTGATGCCGCCGCTGTCGCCGCTGGAACTGGTGCTGGGTTACATCGCGGGCGGTGTCGGGCGCGGGCTGTTCGTGGCTCTGCCGATCGCGCTGGGGGTCTGGCTGTTTCTCGGCATCACCCCGCAGCACCCGCTTGTTATGCTGGTCTTCGTGGTCATGGGCTCGGCCATGATGGGGGCAATGGGCGTCGTTGCAGGGGTGATCGCGCAGAAATTCGACCAGATGGCCGCGATCACCAATTTCGTGGTCACGCCGCTGGCCTTCCTGTCGGGCACCTTCTACTCGGTCGAGGCGCTGCCCGCCGGCCTGCGCGAAATCACCCACGCCAACCCGGTGTTCTACATCATCGACGGCGGGCGCTATGGCATGCTGGGCATTTCCGACAGCTCGCCCTGGCTTGGCCTTGCGGTCGTCACCGGCTTCACGCTGGCGGTCGGCATCCTGGCCTGGGACATGTTCCGCCGCGGCTACCGGCTCAAGGCATAAGGCCGCGCGGGGCCGCCGTCGCGCGGCCCTTGCGCGTTTTCGCTTGGCAGGGCGCGAAAAACCCTCTAAGCGACACGCCATGACGACGCTGGCCCATATCCCCGCCATCCGACGCCGACGCACCCGCGCCTGACGTCCGTTTTTCGTTGTCACCCGCGCAGGATTGCGCAAACTCCCGAAAACCTTGACGAAGCCCGTGCCGTAAGGCACTCAGTTGGCTTCTTTTTCACCAAAGGATGATCGCCATGATCCCCAGTATTCTGCCGACCTATTCCCGGGCCCCGCTTGAGTTCGTCAAGGGCGAGGGCAGCTGGCTGCTGACGGCGGATGGGCGACGTTTTCTGGATCTCGGCGCCGGCATCGCGGTGAATGCCCTGGGCCATGCCCATCCCGCGCTGGTCAAGGCGCTGACGGATCAGGCCGAAAAGCTGTGGCATGTCTCGAACCTCTACCAGATCCCGCAGCAGCAGGCGCTGGCCGACCGGCTGGTCGAACACACCTTCGGCGACACGGTTTTCTTTACCAATTCCGGCACCGAAAGCTGTGAACTCGCCGTCAAGATGGTGCGCAAGTACTGGTACGAAAAGGGCGACCCCGAAAGGATCGAGATCGTCACCTTCGCGGGTTCCTTCCACGGCCGCTCGACCGCGGCCATAGCCGCGGCCGGATCAGAAAAGATGACCAAGGGCTTCGGCCCGCTGATGCCCGGCTTTACCCACCTGCCCTGGGGCGACCACGACGCGCTGCGCGCCGCCGTGACCGACCGCACCGCCGCCATCCTCATCGAACCGGTGCAGGGCGAAGGCGGCATCCGCCCGCTGCCCGACCAGTGCCTCAAGGGGCTGCGCGACCTGTGCGACGAAACCGGCGCGCTGCTGGTGCTCGACGAGGTGCAGTGCGGCATGGGCCGCACCGGCAAGCTGTTCGCCCATGAATGGGCCGGCATCACCCCCGACATCATGATGGTCGCCAAGGGCATCGGCGGCGGCTTCCCGCTGGGCGCGGTGCTCGCGACCGAGGATGCCGCCAGCGGCATGACGGCGGGCACCCACGGCTCGACCTATGGCGGCAACCCGCTGGCCTGCGCCGTGGGCTGCGCGGTGATGGACCATGTGGCAGACCCCGGTTTCCTTTCACAGGTCAACCGCGTCGCGGGGCAGCTCCGCCAGGGCCTCGAAGGGCTGGTCGCCGCGCATCCCGACGTCTTTGAAGAAGTCCGCGGCACCGGCCTGATGCTGGGCATCAAGTGCAAGGCCCCCAATGCCGACGTGGTCAAGGCCGGCTATGACAACGCCGTCATCACCGTGCCTGCCGCCGACAACGTGATCCGACTGCTGCCGCCCCTGACGCTCTCTGCCGACGAAGCGGCCGAGGCGCTGTCCCGCCTCGACAAGGCCGCGGCGCAGGTTGGCGCAGCCTGATCTTCATCTTGCCGGAAATACTCGGGGGTGAATTGGCCCCATGGGCCAAGAGGGGGCAACGCCCCCTGCCCCCCAAAAGGAAACGAACGACATGAAGCATTTTCTCGACATCAACAAGACCGACACCACCGCACTCAGGTCCATGATCGACACCGCACGCGCCATGAAGGACGCGCGCAACGGCCGGCCCAAGGGCAGCCCCGACGACGACCAGCCGCTGGCCGGCCACATGGTGGCGCTGATCTTCGAAAAACCCTCGACCCGGACGCGCGTCAGCTTTGACGTGGGCGTGCGCCAGATGGGCGGCGAAACCATGGTGCTGTCAGGCGCCGACATGCAGCTCGGCCACGGCGAAACCATCGCCGACACCGCCCGCGTTCTGTCGCGCTATGTCGACATGATCATGATCCGCACATTCGAGGAACAGACCCTTCTGGAAATGGCCGAATACGCCGACGTTCCGGTGATCAACGGGCTGACCAACCGCTCCCATCCCTGCCAGATAATGGCCGATATCCTGACATTCGAGGAACATCGCGGCCCCATCGCCGGCAAAAAGGTCGTGTGGTCGGGCGACGGCAACAACGTCTTTGCCAGCTTTGCCCACGCGGCCGGGCAATTCGGGTTCGACCTGACATTCACCGGCCCGCCGCCGCTCGACCCCGAGATGGTCTTTGTGGAAGAGGCCCGCGCCAAGGGCGTCAACGTCGATATCGTGCGCGACCCGGTCAAGGCCGTCGAAGGCGCCGATCTTGTCGTCACCGATACCTGGGTGTCGATGCACGATCCGCAATCGGCCCGCGAACGGCGGCACAACCAGCTGCGCCCCTACCAGGTCAATTCCGAGCTGATGTCGCACGCCAAACCCGACGCGCTGTTCATGCACTGCCTGCCCGCCCATCGCGACGACGAAGCGACCTCCGAGGTGATGGACGGCCCGCATTCGGTGATCTTCGACGAGGCCGAAAACCGGCTGCACGCGCAAAAGGCCATCATGCGCTGGTGCCTCGGCGTCTGACCGGCGCTGAAACGACTGCAAAAAATGGGCCGTGCGCACTGCAACTGCGCGCGGCCCTTCAGCTTTCCGAACCGGATGATTCCGCGGGTTTTCCGTCGTGCCCCGTCATCGCCTCGTTCACCGCCGCCCCGATGGTGACTATGCCCAGGATCACATAAATGATGGCAACGAAGCTATTGAGCGATGGAATCCCGAACAGAGGGCCCGAGAACTCCCAGAACGCCATGATCGCACCGATGAAATAAAGGCATACGACGACAAAGAAGCAGATGTTCAGATACGCATCGACCCGGCGTGAACGCAGACGTTCCTTGCTGTCCTTGTCCTCCAGCCAGTTTTCCCAGCCCTTGCCTGCCGCCAGGAACCGCGGTTCGATATGGTGGCGGATGTAACTCCCGGCCCGCATCATGCCGGTGTGCTGGGACACATAGAGAAAGCACGACACGATCACGATCGCCGGCGCCATCAGGAACAGCGCCTCGCCCACGTTGAACTCGTCCTCGACGACCTTGCCCAGGGCCACGATGCTTGGAATCCCGAACAGCCCCGCCGTGATGATCTGAAACGTCTTGGCCTGCCGGTCCGCGATCTCGTCACGCAGCGTGGCATATTCCGCCAGCAGAAATTCCTTTTCCAAATCGGTCATTGGGAAAACCCCGAAACGCTTCGTGCAATGACCCTACAGTAAAAAGAGCGTCCGCAATCTCCTAGCAATTTCTGCGGGTATGGCCGCGGATCACTCGAACAGCTTGCCCAAGCCCTTTTTCAGCTCATCTTTGAGCTTGTCTTCGACCTTGTCCTTGACCGCGTCTTCGACGCTCTGGTCGGCATTCCTGTCGACGCCAAGCTTGTCGGTGATCTTGTCCTCGACCTTCTGCTTCACTTCCTGTTCCTTGGCGTCGATCTCGGCCTCGAAATTCTGTTTCACCGCCTTTTCCAGGTCGATCGAGATCTTGGGGTCGGCCCAGGGGCCGCGCACCCGCACCGGCACCTGCAACCCGCGCCCGTCGCGCGCGGTCAGCGAAATCGGCGTCACCGTGTAGTCGATGCTCTGCCCGCCCAGGTCGATCTGCCCCTGACCCGTCGCCTTGGCAAAGGGCAGCGCCATCGACAGGTCATCGTTGCGCAGCACCCCGCCGGCAATGGTAAAGCTCGCCGTCATCGCATCGAAAACAGTCGTGCCGCCGGTCGTCATGTCGCCGCGCATCAGCCGGTCGAGGTCGATCCCGTCGATCACCCCGCGCCCGGTGGAAAAACCGCCATTGCCGCTGAGCGAGCGCATGATCGCATCCAGAGAATTGCCCACGCCCAGGAATTCCACCCGCGCCTCGCCGGTGGCCTTGAAGCGCGAAATACCCGCCGCGGCGGTCAACAGCGCCTTCATGTCCACACCCGTGGCCCGCAGCCGCCCGCCGACCGACAGGCCCGAGCGGTTGTTCATCACGAAATCGCCTGCGATCTGCCCGCCATAGGCGGCCATGCGCTGGATATCGAACACCGCACGCGACTGGGTGTTGGTCGCCCGGATTTCCGTCGCGCCAAGCTTGAACTGGCCAAGGTCCACCGATTGCGCCGCCAATGTCAGATCGGCATCGAAGGCAGCCAGCCCGCTGGCGTCGATCCGGTCCCTGGGCCAGCCGCCGCCAGCCTTGGGCGTCCCACCGCCACTGCCCCCGCTGCCGCTCGAGGCCGACAGCGCCGTCAGATCCAGCGCACCCGCCGAAAGGCGCCCCGTCACCAGCGGCGTGTCCCGCAGCGCAACCGTCACCGCGCCCGACAGCCGGTTGGAATCCAGCGCCAGCGACATCCCGTCCAGAACCGCGCGGGTGCCGTTGAAATCCAGACCCGCCTGCAGCGATACCGCCCGGCCCAGCCCGCGCGGGATATCGACCCCGCCTACGCCAAGCGCAGCCAGCGCCGCGCCCGTGTCGGGCAGATCGGCCTTGAGCTGCCCCTGCGCGAACAGACCCGGCCCCCCGCGCCCGTCAAAGCTCACGCTGCCGCCCCCCAGCCTGGCCCGCGCGACCATCGGCTGCGCTGCGCCCTCGAACAGCCCGGCGAAATTCTGCACCGTCGCCGTCACCTCGACCGGGCTGCCGCCCGGTTGCAGCGTCAGGACAAAATCCGCGGCCCCCGCCGCATCGGGCCAGCGCATGTCAAAGCCAACGCCCTCGTAGACGCTGGTCGCGCCGGTCGCGCGGTCGGTGTAGCTGACCGTCGCGTTGGTGATCAGCGCCCGGTCCAGCGTCAGCGACAGCGGGTTCGGCGCACTGTCAGACACGCCCGAGGGGCTGACGCCCTCGACGCCCACCTGCCAGTTCGCGCGCCCGTCCGCCGCCGTTTCCAGCCGGATCACCGGGTTTTCCGCCTCGAGCCCGGTGATGCGGATGCTGCCGCCGATCAGTGCTGCCATGTCCACGCCGACCTTGAGGCTGTCTGCCTCCATCATCGGGCCACCCTGGGCCCAGTCGGCATTGGCGATGGCCATCTTGCCGGTCGACACGCCAAGAACCGGCCAGAAACTCACCTGCGTGTCGCCGGACAATGTCACCGCGCGCCCGGTCTGCGCCTCGATCTGGTCCGCCGCGATCCGGGCGATGCGGTCGCCTGGCAGCAACAGCAGCGACACCACGGCGACCAGCGCCATGACGATGAAGAAACCGATGATCCTGAACAGCAAACGCATCACGCACCCCTAACTTGATTGCGCACAGGATAGCATCCTGCCACGCGCCCGCAATGGATGGCGTAGTGCGAATTGCCCTGCCCGGAACAGCCGCGAAGCGGCCCGGGCATCGCACGGCCGCCCCCCGGCCGGGCGATTGGTCACCGCATGCGCAAAGATCGCAGCAAAGATGTGGCGTCACCATAAAGTGCGACCACCCAATGCCAGGTCGCCCGACCGCGGCCATGCGATGCCCTGCGGTGCGGATCAATCCAACCGTAAGAAACCGAAGTTCAAACAGCCGAATACAGCCGCTCAGACCACCAGCGCGTTGAGCACCAGGAAGATCACTGCCGACATCGCCGCCGCCGCGGGCACGGTGATGACCCAGGCCGCAACGATGGTCATGAAATGGCTGCGGCGCACCAGCTTGCGCCGGCGGCGCTCTTCGGGGGCAAGGCGCTTGGCTTCGGCGCGTTGTCCATTGCCGTTGCGCAAACGCCGTTCCGCGTGCCACTCGCGGAAGAAACCCACCCCGAACACGCCGCCCACCGCGATATGGGTGGAACTGACGGGCAAGCCCAGCCAGCTTGCCACGATGACGGTGATCGCCGCGCTCAGCGCCACGCAATAGGCCCGCATCGGGTTCAGCTTGGTGATCTGGCTGCCCACCATGCGGATCAGTTTCGGCCCGAACAGGAACAGCCCGAACGAGATGCCGAAGGCGCCGATGATCATCACCCATTGCGGGATCGCCACCTTGGCCTGCACATCGCCGAACTCGGCCGCATGCACGATGGCCGCCAGCGGACCGACCGCATTGGCCACGTCGTTGGCGCCATGCGCGAAACTCAGCAGCGCGGCGGAAAACACCAGCGGCAGGCCGAACAGCGCCTTGAGCGACTTGTTGCGGTTCTCCATACCCTCGGACTGGCGGCGGATCAGCGGCGCGGTGATCACGTAAGTCACCGCCCCGGTCACCGCCCCGATGAACAGCGCGGTGCCAAGGTCGATCTTGACGATCTTCTTCAGCCCCTTCATCGCAAGGTAGGTGGCAAAGACCCCCGCCATGATGCCCACCAGCACCGGCACCCATTTGCGCGCCGCCGCGATCTTGTCGTCGACATAGATGATCCGTGCCTTGATGAATGCCAGGAATGCGGCGGCAATCGCCCCGCCCAGCACGGGCGAGATCACCCAGCTTGCCGCGATCGCGCCCATCGTGGGCCAGTTCACCGCCGCAAGTCCCGCCGCCGCGATGCCCGCGCCCATGACGCCGCCGACGACCGAATGGGTGGTCGATACCGGCGCACCGACCCAGGTGGCCAGGTTCACCCACAGCGCCGAGGATATCAGCGCCGCCATCATCGCCCAGATGAACACCCGCGTTTCCGACACGCCCGCCGGGTCGATGATGCCCTTGGAAATGGTCGACACCACGTCGCCACCCGCCAATAGCGCCCCGGCGCTTTCGCACAGGGCCGCGATCACGATGGCCCCGCCCATGGTCAGCGCATTGGCGCCCACCGCCGGACCCATGTTGTTGGCCACGTCGTTGGCGCCGATATTGATCGCCATGTAGGCGCCGAATACCGCCGCCGCGACCACCACCATATTGACCGGCGTCTGGCCAAAGAACACCGCCGCCGCCAGACCGGCGACGACGATAAAGGCCAGCGCGATCCCCGGCGCCACCAGCGGGCGCGAGACATAGGCGGTGGCATATTCCACCTGGCTGATGCGGTTGAGATCTTTGTCGAGCGTTTTCCAGCTCTGTCCGTTCTGCGTCGGATCGGTCATGCGGCGCCCCCGGGCGTGTTGTTTCCGCAATGCCCTACGCGCGCGACCGGCGCGGATCAACCGCGCCGTCACAAAAACTTCGCAAGTCTGTTACATTTGCCGCAGCAGGTCTTTCAGGCTGTCCTCGTCGACCAGTTCGGCCGCCTCGGCGGGCGACACCCAGCGCCGCGTGCGTTCGTCCGCTTCGGGATAGGCATCGGCCAACTTGTCGACATCCACGCGATAGACCTGCACGTCAACAGGAACCGGAACCCCGCCTTCGAGGATCTTGTCGTATTCATAGCTGCCGGCCGGCGTCCGGCGGATATGCGCCTTTTGCACACCGGCCTCTTCCCAGGCTTCCTGCAACGCGGCGTCCGGCGCGGTCAGCCCGTCGATGGGCCAGCCCTTGGGCAGGATCCACCGACCGGTGTCGCGCGACGTGATCAACAGAACACGCTCGCCCTTTTCGGTCTGCTTGCAGCAAAGCGCCGCCACCTGGAGGCGACGCGGACGGGAAAACATCGGCTGGACCACCTCGGCCCAGGCCCTTTTGAAGGCACCGGTCATGAAACAAAACCTGCTCGGGTTATTTTTCGTATCTCCAATGTATATACGACTTTGTTAAGGAATTGCAAAAAATTCCTTGAATCCCGCACGGTTTCTCTTTTCCGGGCGCGGGGCCGGGCGTATATCGCGCCCATGCAGAACCCGCCCGATCTCCGCCCCGATCTTGCCCGCGCCCGCGTGACAGACACCCGCCGCGACGGCCAGCCGACCATCGGCATGGTCAGCCTCGGCTGTCCCAAGGCGCTTGTCGACAGCGAACGCATCCTCACCCGCCTGCGCGCCGAAGGCTACGGCATCAGCCCCGACTATTCCGGCGCCGACGCGGTGATCGTGAACACCTGCGGCTTTCTCGACAGCGCAAAGGCGGAATCGCTCGACGCCATCGGCGAGGCGCTCAAGGAAAACGGCCGCGTCATCGTCACCGGCTGCCTGGGCGCCGAGCCCGAATACATCACCGGCGCGCACCCCAAGGTTCTGGCCGTGACCGGCCCGCATCAATACGAACAGGTGCTCGATGCGGTCCACGCCGCCGTGCCGCCCGCGCCCGACCCGTTCATCGACCTTCTGCCCGCCAGCGGCGTCAAGCTGACCCCGCGCCATTACAGCTATCTCAAGATTTCCGAGGGCTGTAACCACAAGTGCAAGTTCTGCATCATCCCCGACATGCGCGGCCGGCTGGCCAGCCGGCCCGCCCACGCCATCCTGCGCGAGGCCGAAAAGCTGGTCGAAAACGGCGTCAGGGAACTGCTGGTGATCAGCCAGGACACCAGCGCCTACGGCGTCGACATCAAGCATGCCGAAGAGCGCGGCCACCGCGCCCATATCACCGATCTCGCCCGCGACCTCGGCAGCCTCGGAGCCTGGGTGCGGCTGCACTATGTCTACCCCTACCCCCATGTGCGCGACCTGATCCCGCTGATGGCCGACGGGCTGGTGCTGCCCTACCTGGATATCCCGTTCCAGCACGCCCATCCCGACACGCTCAAGCGCATGGCGCGCCCCGCCCATGCCGAAAGGACGCTCGACCGCATCGCCGAATGGCGCGCGATCTGCCCCGACATCACCCTGCGCTCGACCTTCATCGTCGGCTATCCAGGTGAGACCGAGGCAGAATTCCAGACCCTGCTCGACTGGATGGACGAGGCGCAGCTGGATCGTGTCGGCTGCTTCCAATACGAAAACGTCGAGGGAGCGCGCTCGAACGCGCTGCCCGATCACGTCGCGCCCGAGGTGAAACAGGACCGCTGGGAACGCTTCATGGAAAAGGCCCAGGCGATATCCGAGGCGAAACTGGCCGCCAAGGTGGGCCAGGTGATGGACGTGATCGTCGACGACATCGACGCCGACGGCATCGCCACCTGCCGCACCAAATCCGACGCCCCGGAAATCGACGGCAACCTCATTATCGACGAAGACACCGAGGGGCTGGCCGTGGGCGATATCGTCCGGGTCGAGGTCGACGAGGCGGGCGAATACGACCTGTGGGGCCGGCGGGTCTAAACAAAGCGTCAGGGGGCAGCGCCCGCCCCCATCACCTCACCACGGGTGATAGACAGAAGCCGCGACCAGCTGGCAGATCAAGCCCACAATCCCCCGCTCACCGGAGGATCATGAACACCTCGGGCAATTCCGCCGGGATATCCACCTCGCGCGCGGCCACGTCTTCGACGACCGCCGCGCCGGGACCGCCCCAAAGCTGCGCCACCATGTCGTCCACGATGGCTTTCGGCCCCACGAACAGGGCCGAAACCGAACCGTCCGGGTTGTTGGTCACCCAACCCCGCAATTCCTGCTTTTCCGCCTGCGCCTGCGTCCATGCGCGAAAGGCAACGCCCTGCACGCGCCCCCTGATCCGCGCCTCGGTCGCGATTGGCCGTGTCATGTGAACTCCTCCCTTGGCTATGACCGCCAGTGTGTCACGAACGGCCAGCCATTGACACACCCGCCCGAGCGCTATCCTTCGCGGCATGGACGATCTGCGTATCCTGCATAACGACACCTGCCCGATCTGCGCGCGCGAGGTCGCGGGCTATGCGCGGCTTGCCCGCAAGACCGGGCTGCCGCTGGAAATCGACGGGCTGGACGCCGCGCCCGCCTGGGGCATCGACCGCGACACCGCCGCTCAATCCTTTCGCGTGGACCTGAACGGGCAGCGGCACGAGGGGCTCGACGCTTTCCGCCTGCTCTGGGCGCGCCTGCCCGGCTGGCGGTGGCTGGCCTGGCTCACCGGGCTGCCGGGCCTGCACTGGCTGGCTGATCGCGGCTACCGCCACATCGCGGCCCCGATCCTCTACGCCATGCACCGCCGCCGAACGCGCAAGACGCCTTGACGCCCGCGCCCCATCCGCCAACATCGCAAAGCGAGCCAGCACAGGAGCCAGCCACATGACCGACACGCCCGACATCCCGCAGAAATCCCCCTACCCCGTCGAGGTCGAGGAAGGGAAAAACTATTTCTGGTGCGCCTGCGGGAAATCGCAGAACCAGCCCTTTTGCGACGGCAGCCACAAGGGCACAGAATTCACCCCGGTGAAATACACCGCCGAGGCGTCGAAAAAGGTGTTCTTCTGCGGTTGCAAGCATTCGGGCAAGACCCCGCTCTGCGATGGCAGCCATTCCAGTCTATGATCCACCTTTCGACCACCTGCCCCGACATCGACAGCGCCCGCGACATCGCAAGCGCCGCGCTTCAGGCCCGGCTGGCGGCCTGCGCCAACATCACCCCCGGCGTGATCAGCCTGTTTCACTGGAAAGGCGCGGTCGAGGAAGAGGCCGAAGTACACCTGCTGCTGAAAACCGGCGCCGCCCACGTCGCGGCACTGGCGCAGCTTGTGGCCGAGGAACACCCCTACGACCTGCCCGTCATCACCTGGGAAGAGGTCCAGACCACACCCGAGGCCGCCGACTGGCTCGACCTGTCGACACGGGGCTGATCACTCGCGCACCACGATGCGCGTCTGGTCCATCCCAACCTCGCGCACCGTTTCGAACAGGATTTCGGCGTTTTCCGGCGCCAGCCGGATGCACCCCGCCGAGGCCGGCTGCCCCAGCCGGTCCACCTGCGTCGTGCCGTGGATCGCGTAATTGCCCAGGAAAAAGATCGACCAGGGCATCGGCGCGTTGTCGTAAAGCGTGGAATAATGCATGCGTTTCAACAGGTAAGGCGTATAGGTGCCGACCGGCGTGCACTTGCCCGCCCGCGCGGTGGAGACCGGCCAGTCATGGGTGATCTCGCCGCCCTCGGCCACCTCCATCCGCTGCTCCGACAGGTCCACCGTCACGATCAGCGCCTGCGCCTGCGCGCCCGCGCCCCACAGCGCCAGCACCGCCGCACAGCCCCACGCACGCGCCACCTTGACCGCCCTCCGAATCCGCATCATATCCCCATCCATGACAGACCTCGCGCATATCCGTAACTTCTCCATCGTCGCCCATATCGACCATGGGAAATCCACCCTGGCCGACCGGCTGATTCAGGAAACCAACACCGTGTCGGCCCGCGACATGAAAGAGCAGTTGCTCGACGCGATGGATATCGAACGCGAACGCGGCATCACGATCAAGGCCAATACGGTCCGCATCGAATATACCGCCGACAACGGCGAACACTATGTCCTCAACCTGATCGACACGCCCGGCCATGTCGACTTCGCCTACGAGGTCAGCCGCTCGATGCGCGCGGTCGAAGGCTCGCTGCTGGTCGTCGACAGCACCCAGGGCGTCGAGGCGCAGACGCTGGCCAATGTCTACCAGGCCATCGACGCCGACCACGAGATCGTGCCGGTGCTCAACAAGATCGACCTCCCCGCCTCCGACTGCGACCGCGTGGCCGAACAGATCGAGGACGTGATCGGCATCGACGCCTCCGACGCGATCCGCGTCAGCGCCAAGTCCGGCATCGGCATCCACGAGGTGCTCGAGGCGATCGTCCACCGCCTGCCCGCCCCCACCGGCGATGCCAACGCGCCGCTCAAGGCGATGCTGGTCGACAGCTGGTACGACAGCTATCTCGGCGTCGTCGTGCTGGTACGGATCATGGACGGCAAGCTGAAAAAGGGCGACCAGATCAAGATGATGCAGACCGGCGCGCGCTACGGCGTCGACCGCATCGGCGTCTTCCGCCCCGCCATGCAGAACGTCGACGAACTCGGCCCCGGCGAAATCGGCTTCATCACCGCGTCGATCAAGCAGGTCCGCGACACCCGCGTGGGCGACACCATCACGCACGAAAAGAAAGGCGCCGACAAACCGCTGCCGGGCTTCAAACCCTCGGTCCCGGTGGTGTTCTGCGGCCTCTTCCCCGTCGATAGCGCCGAATTCGAAGACCTGCGCGACGCGATCGAGAAACTGGCCCTGAACGACGCCTCCTTCAGCTACGAGATGGAAACCTCTGCCGCCCTCGGCTTCGGCTTCCGCTGCGGCTTTCTGGGGCTCCTGCACCTCGAGGTCATCCGCGACCGCATCGAACGCGAATACGATATCGAGCTGATCACGACCGCGCCCAGCGTGATCTATCACATCTACATGCGCGACGGCAGCTTCGTCGAACTGCACAACCCCGCCGACATGCCCGACCCCTCCAAGATCGACCATATCGAGGAACCGCGCATCAAGGCCACGATCCTGGTGCCCGACGAATTCCTGGGCGACGTGCTGAAACTCTGCCAGGACCGCCGCGGCATCCAGCTTGACCTGACCTATGCCGGCGCCCGCGCGATGGTGGTCTACGACCTGCCACTGAACGAGGTGGTGTTCGATTTCTACGACCGTCTGAAATCGGTGACCAAGGGCTATGCCAGCTTCGACTACCAGCTGACGGGCTACCGCGCCGACAACCTGGTCAAGATGCAGATCCTCGTGAATGACGAGCCGGTGGATGCCCTGTCGACCATGGTCCATCGCGACCGGGCCGAGATGCGCGGCCGCGCCATGTGCGAAAAGCTCAAGGATCTGATCCCGCGCCACATGTTCAAGATCCCGATCCAGGCCGCCATCGGCGGCAAGGTCATCGCCCGCGAAACGCTGGCCGCGCTGCGCAAGGACGTGACGGCCAAATGCTACGGCGGCGACGCCACCCGCAAACGCAAGCTGCTGGACAAGCAGAAGGCGGGAAAAAAGAAGATGCGCCAGTTCGGCAAGGTGGATATCCCGCAGGAAGCGTTCATTTCCGCCCTGAAAATGGACAACTGAGGTTGTCCATTTTACGGGCGCGTGGGTGAAAGACGGTTTTTGCAGAAAACCTGCGGGCCCGCCCCGCTGCGATTGCGCGCTGATCGCACCCTAATCACTTTTCGAAAATCAGCATCGTGCTCGGACCTCCTAACCAAGGGAGTGGACCTACGACAAGCTTCTGGCACAAGTGTCGCCATGAGCCCAGTATTGGGCGAGGCACCAACCTTGACCCCACTTAACTTTAGGTTGATATTCAGGCTTGCGACACCCTATTTTGGAGATTGCCTTATGGACATAGCCAAACGTGTGGAACTATCAATTGAAGGCGGGAGAAATAGAAACTGGGATCAGGCCCTAGACTTAATCTGTCCCGCCCTTGAGGCAACTGCGCGGAAAGCTTTGGGAAAAGCCAAGATCACTGGCAAAGAATACAAAGACTACGTTAGATCCAAGTATCAAATAATTGAGCCTTTTAGTTGCACTGGTCTTAATATGTCGGAAACGAGGTTTCCGAATATTTCTGTTTCAACCGACGATGGCAAGACTCTCGAAAACCCAGATGTTGCAGACATAATTTACCACTGCTACCGAAATGCCACTCAACACGGATATACAATTTCTTCAAAGTTTGCATTTTCCGAACAGCAACCCGGTTCTTTTGTCGGTTGGAATTTCAATTTTGGGGAAGGTCGCATCCACTTTCCCGTAAATTTGGTTTGGGCACTCATTGCAACAGTTGTTTTGGAAAAATCGAACAAGGACATTGTTTCATTCACAGGGCAGTTTCTGTATTTGAATGTTGAAAACAAGAATGTGCATTTCCCTGTGGGGCTCTTCTGGGGCGGCGAAGATTTGGTGGTGAACTTTTTCGGCAAACACCCACGACCGACCGTTACAATGAGATTCACAAATAACATCTCATAATATACTTAGTTGGACCGAGCTTGGACCAACCGACGTTGCGGTTATGAAAACTCGAACCAAATAGGCATTAGATACAAAGGGCCGAGATCACCCTAGGTTAATAACGCATCACCTTTAGGATGCACGTTGTCTTATCCCCCTCACACCAACGCGACCAACTCTCACCCCTGCTTGAGCCTCCCTTTCACCGCCGCACGGCCTGCATAACTCGGTGGTGAAAGGAGGCCCGATATGGATCGCCTGAAATACGTGCTCATCCCGTCCGGCGTGTTTCCCGTGCTGGCGGGTGGGTTTCTCATCATCGCCTTCAGCCTGGGCTATTACGACTGGCCGGTGATCGCCGGGGCGGTGGCGCTTGGCGCCGTGCTGACCCTGCCCGCGGCCCATCTGGTGTCGCGCAGGATCAAGCGTGACGACCCCGATTTCGATCACCGCCGCACGCCCGAGGGCGGGATCCTTCCCGACCCCGCCGCGCGCGAGGTGTGACCCCGGACATGCGCCCCAAGTGGGAAAGGTTAAGACCGCGCGGTTTCTCCCTCGCACCGCGCGGTCTTGCCTGTTCGGCCCCAAATACCGCCCGATCCGCCGCGAAACCCGGCCCAGGGCGTTAACCTTTCGTCAGGAAACGCGCGGTCCCGGCGCGCAATCGCGCGGTTTTCGGTAACGATTTGTCAGGAATTGCGCGGTTTCACGGGCGAACCGCGCGGTTAACGGCCCGCGCGCTTCAATTCAGCTGGAAATGCAACGGGTACTGCCCGTCCCGGAACGGCCCGAACAGGTCCGCGATATCGGGGTGGTCGACCGGCTCACCCGAGGTGTCGGGCAGCAGGTTCTGTTCCGAAACGTAGGCGATGTAATAGCTCGTCTCGTTCTCGGCCAGCAGGTGATAATAGGGCTGATCCTTGGACGGGCGCAGCTCTTCGGGGATGGACTGGTACCATTCCTCGGTGTTGTTGAACCGCGGATCGACATCGAAGACGACGCCACGAAACGGATGGCGCTTGTGCCGCACCACCTGCCCAAGGCTGTATTTCGCCTGCGTCTTCAACATCACGTCGGATTCCCTCTCGTCACAGCCTTGCACAATGCGCCTTTTTCCCAAGAAATTCAAGGAAACACTGCGTGAACCTCACCTGCACAGTGCGTGATCGGGACGCGGCCCGCAATTGTGATTTCACACGCGGCGATTTTTCGCTAAAGTAGCAAAAAAACAAATAAACCGAGGCGAGAGGCAGATGAGCAGAACTCTTCGCGCACTGGTATTGCTGATGGTTCTCGCCTCCTGCGGGGGCGGCGATTTCTCGGCACCGCGCAACCTGGACAACGCCTGTTCGATCCTGGCGCAGCGTCCGAAATACGGGCGTGCCTTCGTCGCGACGGAACGCAAATGGGGCGTGCCGGTCGCGGTGCAGATGGCCACGATCTACCAGGAAAGCAAATTCATCGGCAACGCACGCACCCCCTTCCGCTATGCGTTGGGCGTGATCCCGATGGGCCGCCAAAGCTCGGCCTACGGCTACGCGCAGGCGCTGGACGGCACGTGGGACGATTACCGCCGCGCCACCGGGCGCTGGGGCGCAAAGCGTGACCGTATTCGCGACGCCACCGACTTCATGGGCTGGTACATGAACAAGTCGCGGGAAAGAAACGGGATTTCGCTGTACGACGCGCGCAACCAGTACCTTGCCTATCACGAGGGGCATACCGGTTTCAGCCGCGGCAGCCACCGTGCGAAAAGCTGGCTGATGCGCATCTCGGGCGAGGTGGGCGAGCGCGCGGTCCTTTATGACGCGCAACTGGCCACCTGCCCGCGCCGCCTGCGCTGACCGGCGCGCCGGTCAATCCGGGTTGGCCCGTGTGAAGCTGATCCGCGACAGGTCGGGCGCGCGCCGCGCATCCGGCCCCGCCGCCGGCGGCCGGCCGTCGGGCGGGGTCAGCAGCGGACGCAGCAGCGCCAGCGGATGCGCCCGCAACGACAGCCGGGTCGCCACGTAATCCTCGACCACCTCTTCGCCCAGGGTCATCGCGGGCAGATGGGCGGGCGGTTCGTCGATCGCCTCGCCATCGAGATCGCCGTCGAACAGGGGCAGCGGCCTGGCCGCGCGGATCGCGCCGGCCTGCCACAGCGCCTCGCGCCGTGACAGGCCCAGCACGGCGAACACATCCGCCTCGGCCAACCGGGTGAGCGTCGGGGGGCTGACCCCCGCGCGCCGCCACACATCCTGCACCGAGCGATAGCCGTTGCCGCGCGCCGCGGTCAGCCAGGCGGCCTCTTCCTCGGGCAGGCCCTTGATCTGGCGGAACCCCAGCCGCAGCGCCAGCCCGCCCTGCCCGTCCGGCTCCATCACGTTGTCCCAGAAACTGCGCTCGATGCAGACCGGGCGCACCACGACCCCGTGTTCACGCGCGTCGCGCACGATCTGTGCTGGCGCATAGAACCCCATCGGCTGCGAATTGAGCAGTGCGCAGGCGAAGATGCCGGGATGGTGGCACTTGATCCAGGCCGAGGCATAGACCAGCAGCGCAAAGGACGCCGCGTGGCTTTCGGGAAAGCCGTAGCTGCCGAACCCCTCGATCTGGGAAAAGCAGCGATCGGCGAAATCCTCGTCATAGCCGTTGGCGCGCATGCCCCGCATGAAACGGGCGCGAAATTCCGACACGTTGCCGTGTTTCTTGAACGTGGCCAGCGACCGGCGCAGGCGGTCGGCCTCGTCGGGGGTGAACCCTGCCCCCACGATGGCGATCTGCATCGCCTGTTCCTGGAACAGAGGCACGCCCAGCGTCTTGCCCAGCACCTCGCCCAGCGCATCCGAGGGAAAGCTGACCTGCTCTTCGCCGTTGCGGCGGCGGATATAGGGATGCACCATGTCGCCCTGGATCGGCCCCGGGCGGATGATCGCCACCTCGATCACCAGGTCGTAGAAACAGCGCGGGCGCATGCGCGGCAGGAAATTCATCTGCGCGCGGCTTTCGACCTGGAACACCCCCACGCTGTCGGCCCGGCACAGCATGTCGTAGACCCGGCTGTCCTCGGGCGGCAGGGTCGCCAGGCTGTAACCGGTGCCGTGATGCGCCGAGATCAGATCGAACGCCTTGCGGATGCAGGTCAGCATCCCGAGGCTGAGAACATCGACCTTCAGGATGCCGAGGCTGTCGATATCGTCCTTGTCCCAGCAGATGACGGTGCGGTCCTCCATGCTGGCATTCTCGATCGGCACCAGCTCGTCCAGGCGCCCCTCGGTCATGATGAAGCCGCCCACATGCTGGGACAGGTGACGGGGAAAGCCGATGATCTCGCGGATCAGGCGCATGGTGCGCGCAAGATGCGGATCGGCCGGGTCCAGCCCGATCTCGCGCAGGCGCTCGGGTTCGGTCCCGTGGGTCGAGAAAAACCCCCAGAGCTGCGAGGACAGCGCCGAGATCGTGTCCTGCGCCAGGCCCATCGCACGGCCCACCTCGCGGATGGCGCGCTTGCCGCGGTAATGGATCACCGTGGCGCACAGCCCCGCACGGTGGCGGCCATAGCGCTCATAGATCCACTGGATCACCTCTTCGCGGCGTTCATGTTCAAAATCCACGTCGATATCGGGCGGCTCGTCGCGCGCCTCCGAGACGAAGCGTTCGAACACCATCGTGCCGATCTCGGGGCTGACCGAGGTCACGCCCAGGCAATAGCAGACCACCGAATTGGCCGCCGATCCCCGCCCCTGGCACAGGATGCCGCGCGCGCGGGCGAAATCCACCACGTCATGCACGGTCAGGAAATAGGGCTCGTATTTCAGCCGGCCGATCAGCGTCAGCTCATGTTCCAGAAGCGCGCGCACCCTGTCGGGGGCGCCATGGGGATAACGCCAGCGCAGCCCTGCCTCGGCCAGCCGCCGCAGCCGCGCGGCTGGGGTTTCGCCCGGCGCCACCTCGGACGGGTATTCATAGCGCAGCTCGTCCAGCGAAAAGTCCAGCCGCGCCGCCAGCGCCCCCGCCGCGTCCACCGCATCGGCATGGCCGGCGAAGATGCGGCGCATCTCGTCCCCTGACCGCAGGCGCTGTTCGCCATTGGCCAGCGCCGCGCGGCCCAACTGGTCGACCCGCCGCCCCGTGCGGATCGCCGCCAGCACGTCGGCCAGTTGCCGCCGCGCGCCGTGGTGCATCATGGGCAGCGCCGAGGCGACCGCGCCCAGCCCCAGCCGCCGCGCCAGCGCCGCCTGCGCATCGAGCCGCGGGCCATCCTGCCCGTCATAGCGGGGATGCATCAGCAGGTGCATCTGCGGCCCAAGGCGGCGCGCCAGCCGTTCGGCCTGTGGCAACCAATCACCCGCGCCGCGCGGCCCCGGCAGCGCCTGTGGCGGGTGCAGGAGCAGTTCGAGCCCCGGCGCCCGATCCCACAGGTCGTCGAGCCTGAGCAGGCAGTCCCCTTTCGGCGCACGGCGGCGGCCCGTGGTCAGCAGGCGGCAGAGATTGGCCCATCCTTGCCGGTCGCGCGGCAACGCCGTCAGACGCAGGCCGCACTCGAACACCAGCGTGGCCGCGGGGATCAGGCGCGGCGCGTGAAGGTCGGGTGTCTGCGCGGGCGCGCCGGGACGGCCGGGGCCGATCACGCCGTTGGCCTGCTCCTCGGCCCGGCGCTCGGCCAGCTGGCGGGCAAGGTCGCGCGCGCGGGTATGGGCGCGCACGATGCCGGCCACGCTGTTTTCATCGGCCACCGCCAGCGCGGGCAGGCCCAGCATCATGGCACGGGTCATCAGCTCCTCGGGGTGCGACGCCCCGGTGAGGAAGGTGAAATTCGACGTGGCGCAAAGCTCGGCATACATGGCAAGGGACAAGTATATTCACGTTTTGTTCTTTTTCGAGTCCCGATTTGTCGCGCCCTGCCCGCGTTGCATCCGCACCGACCTGCTGGCAATCAGGCCATGATCCCAGCCAAGGCGATTCCCCCATGCCCACCGACCTGCCCGCCATCATCACCGGCCCGCTGAGCCCCGCGCAACAGACCAGCCTGATCAACATCATCCGCCGCGCCGCGCGCACCGAGATCCTGCCGCGCTTTCGCCGGCTGAGCGCGGGCCAGATCGCCGCCAAGACACGGCCCGACGACCTTGTGACCGAGGCCGACACCGCTGCCGAGGCGATGATCGCGCGCGGGCTGGCGCGGATGTTCCCCGGCGCCACCATCATCGGCGAAGAGGCCGCCGCCGCCGATCCGTCGCTGCGCACCAGGGCGGCCGAGGCCGAGCTGGCCTTTATCATCGATCCGGTGGACGGCACCTGGAATTTCGCCCACGGGCTGGGCGCCTTCGGGGTGATCCTGGCGGCGACGCGCTATGGCAGGCCGGTATTCGGGCTGATCTACGACCCGCTGGCGGATGACTACGTGATCGCGGACGAGGCCAGCCCCGCCCGCCACGTCACCGCAACCGGTCGCGAAACCCGGCTGACGATGTCGGGCGGCGGGCCGATCGCGAAATTGTCGGGCTATACCCATGCATCGCTGATGCCAAAGCCGGTGCAGCGGCTGCTGGCCCCGCTGCTGACCGAGTTCGCCCGCACCGACGCGCTGCGCTGTTCGGCGCATGAATACCGGATGGCGGCGATGGGAAACGTGGATTTCATCCTGTCGGGCACGCTGAACCCCTGGGACCACGCGGCCGGCGTTCTGATCTGCCAGCGCGCGGGCGGGGTGGCGAAAATGCTGGACGGTGCCGACTATACCATCGACCGGGAAAAGGGATACCTGCTGACCGCCGCGGACCCGGCCACCTGGGACGCCGTGGCCGAGGTGCTCGACCCGCTGCTTACCGCACCGCCCGTGGAAAGCTGAGCGCCTGAGTATTTTTGGCAAGATGAAGCGGGGGGACGGCGCCTAATCCCGCCGGTGGGTGACCGCATCCAGCGCCGCGCTGTCATAGATGCCCACCAGCAGTTCGAGCGTGCGGGTGGCATCCCGCAGCGAGGCGTCGGGTGATTTCAGCCGCCCCAGCAGCGACACCAGCAATTCCCGCCGGATTTCGGCATAGCGGTCGGTGATGGCGCGGCCCTCGTCGGTGACGGTGTAATGCACCCCGGTGCGCGACGAGCCTTCGCGCGCGATCAGCCCGGCCTTGAGCAGCTTGCGCAGGCTGTATTGAATGTTGGGAATGTCGTCGCGGTTGGTCAGGCGGGCCAGCTCCTTGATCGTCTTGGGCCGGTCATGCATGCGGATGACATGCAGCAGCGCGTTTTCGGGGCCCGACGCCTCGAGCCGCGCGGACGAGGCCAGGCATTCCGCCTGCCAGCGCCCGAAGGATTCAAAGGCCCGCATCAGGGCGTATTCGAAATCCGTCAACTCGACCTCGAGAGGCTCCTGCGCGAGGTGCCAGCGTCTGTCGACGCTTGATTCGGGCTTGTTCGGGCTCATCGGCGGGGCTCCTTTCATGTGCATTTGCACGGGCTACAGCATTGTCGCCAAAGGTGATTTTCACAAGATCGATTTTTAAATTGATTTTTTATTTGAAAATGCATCCAATTTTACCACCAAAGACAAAACGACCAACAGCGGAGACGAAACCATGCGCGCCTTTCTGGCAAACGACCATTTCAAGCTTGGCACTTTTTCCACCAACTGCTCGTCCGGGATGACCGTGACGAAGGTGGATGAACGCTGGGACAACAGCTGGGACAACAACCTGCGGCTGGCCAAGATGCTGGATGCGGCGGGGGTGGATTTCATGCTGCCCATCGCCCGCTGGATCGGATACGGCGGCGAGACGAATTTCCATCACAACGTGCTGGAAACCATGACCTGGGCCACCGCGCTGCTGGCCTCGACCGAGCGGCTCACGGTTTTCGCCACCATGCACACCGCGGCCAATCACCCCGTCGTGGTGGCCAAGCAGCTGGCCACCGCCGACCAGGTGGGCAAGGGCCGGATCGGCCTGAACATCGTCGCGGGCTGGAACCGACCGGAATACGAGGCGCTTGGCCTGACCCTGCCTGACGATCACGAAACGCGCTATGGCTATGCGCAGGAATGGTTCGACGTCGTACAGAAACTGTGGACCAGCGAAGAGGTTTTCGACTGGGACGGCAAGTATTTCAACCTAAAGCAAATTCTCGGAGCGCCGCGCCCCGTCGATGGCCGCCCGCCGATCCTGAATGCCGCCGGCAGCCCGCAGGGGCGCGATTTTGCCACCGACAACGCCGATTTCCTGTTCACTCCGGCGATCGATCTGGAACGCTCGGTCGGCGAGGTGCAGGAACTGAAGGACCAGGCCGCAGGAAAGGGGCGCAAGGTGGGCGTGCTGACCTTCAGCCATATCTGCTGCCGCCCCACCGAAAAGGAGGCGCGCGAGGTGCATCAGTGGTACGCGCAGGACAATGCCGACTGGGAGGCCGTGGACAACCTGATCAATCTGCAATTCGCCAATGCGCAATCCTTCCCGCACGACCTGCTGGCGCTGATCCGCGACCGGATGGCGGCGGGGCACGGGGGCTTTCCGCTGGTGGGTACGCCTGAACAGGTCGCCGACGGGATCGAAAGCCTGGCCAAGGCCGGGTTCGCGGGCACCACGATGTCCTTCCTCGATTACGCCGAGGAATTCCCCAATTTCCGCGACAACGTCATGCCCCTGCTGGCCGAAAAGGGCCTGCGCCCGGCCCCCGACGCACCGGCGGTCGCCGCGGAATGAGCTTGACCGACCTGTTGGGCCGGCGCCATGCAGTGCGCCGGTTCGTCCCCGGCGCCGCGGATTCCGCGGCGCTGGATCATGCGTTGCATGCGGCGGTTCTGGCGCCCACCGCCTTTAACGCGCAGCCATGGCGCGCGCTGGTGATCGAAGATGCAACAACCCGCGCCGCCGTGTCGGGCAGCGTCTATTCCAGCACCAATGTCGGCGAGGCCGGGCATCTGGTGCTTTTCGCGCATTTGACAAAGGCCGGCGCATTGGCGCTGGATGCCCATGCCGCGAAGGTCGCAGCCCAGCGTGGGCTTGCGGGCGCCGAGGCCGTGCGCAAGCTGCGTGACGGCTACGCCCGCGATATCGAGGGCAAGTCCCCTGCTGATTTCAACGCCTGGGCGCGGGCGCAGACCTACCTTGCCCTCGGGCTGTTCCTTGCCGCGGCAGCCGAAGCCGGGCTGGACGCCTGCCCGATGGAAGGGTTCGACGCCGCGCGCCTGGGCGACGCGCTGGACCTGACAGGGCGCGGGCTTGCGCCGGACGTACTGGTGGCATTGGGACAATCGGCCCCGGACGACCCGGCGGCACGCTGGCCGAAAATCCGTCAGGAGGCCGACAGTCTGATCCTGAGGGTCTGATTTCGGGGCGATGGCATCGTCATGTGCGGCACACAGCCCATCGGCACAGGCATCGGCGCTAATCATCTGACATGACCGGGAATTTTCCCTCGTATCGCCAAAAGTGTGCCGTATTCCACGCAAAAAACGACACAACCTTAAATCACACCAGAGAAATCCATGCACCGCTTAACGTTAGTTCTTTGTTCCGCCTTGGCAGTGTCGGCCTGTATGGGGCCGACCTCGGTATCCATGGATCCCGTTTCGGGCAGCCGCAGCGACGGCACCATCAAGATGCAGACGAGTTATGACCCGCTGACCGAGCAGATCAGCTGGACGATGGCGACCAACGAGGCCAGCAACCGCTGCCGGTCCTGGGCTTTGCGCGCGCGCTGCCGTTCAACGACACGCAACAGGTGTGCAGCCAACTGGACAGCTATAGCGGCCAATGCCGCCAGATGCAGGCGCTGCGGACCTTTCAATGCTCCGTTAACTGACCGGGAACATCCAGCACCGCACCGTTCCGGCCGGTGACGGGCCGACCGCGCGCCGCCAAAAGCGCGCGGTCAGGTCGTTCTACTCCGCCGCTTCGGCGTAGTCGCTCATCGGCGGGCAGGTGCAGACCAGGTGCCGGTCGCCCCAGGCGTTGTCGACGCGGTTGACCGGCGGCCAGTACTTGTCGACGCGGAAGGCGCCCGGCGGGAAACAGCCCTGTTCGCGGCTGTAGGGCCGGTCCCAGTCGCGCACGAGGTCTTCCATCGTGTGCGGCGCGTTCTTCAGCGCGTTGTTTTCCGGGTCCATCCGGCCTTCCTCGATCGCGCGGATTTCCTCGCGGATGGCCAGCATCGCGTCGCAGAAGCGGTCGAGCTCGGCCTTGGTTTCGCTTTCCGTCGGCTCCACCATCAATGTGCCGGCCACCGGCCAGCTCATCGTGGGGGCGTGGAACCCGCAATCGATCAGCCGCTTGGCGATGTCGTCCACCGTCACGCCTGCGCTTTCGGCAAAGGGGCGGGTGTCGATGATGCACTCATGCGCCACGCGGCCCGTCGGGCCCTTGTAAAGCACGTCATACGCCCCTTCGAGCCGCTTTGCGATGTAGTTGGCATTCAGGATCGCCACGCGCGTGGCCTGTGTCATGCCCTCGCCACCCATCAGCAGCACATAGGCCCAAGAGATTGCCAGGATCGAGGCCGACCCGTAAGGCGCCGCAGATACCGGCCCTTCGGCCCCGCCGGTTTCGGGATGGCCCGGCAGATAGGGCTCCAGATGCGCCTTGACCCCGATCGGGCCCATGCCCGGCCCGCCCCCGCCATGCGGGATGGCAAAGGTCTTGTGCAGGTTCAGGTGGCTGACATCGCCGCCCAGATCGCCCGGCCGCGACAGGCCCACCATCGCGTTCAGGTTCGCCCCGTCGATATAGACCTGCCCGCCGTGATCATGGGTGATCTTGCAGACATCCTTGACCGTTTCCTCGAACACGCCGTGGGTCGAGGGGTAGGTGATCATGCAGCCCGCCAGGTTTTCCGCGTGCTGCTCGGCCTTGGCGCGGAAATCTTCGAGGTCGATATCTCCGTTCTCGGCCGATTTCACCGGCACAACCTTCCAGCCGACCATCTGCGCGCTGGCGGGGTTGGTGCCGTGGGCGCTGACCGGGATCAGGCAGATGTTGCGGTGCCCCTCGCCACGCGCGCGGTGATAGGCGGCGATCGTCAAAAGCCCCGCATATTCACCCTGCGCGCCGGAATTGGGCTGCATCGACATACCGTCATAGCCGGTGATGACGCACAGCTTTTCCGAAAGATCCTGCACCATTTCGGCATAGCCCCGCGCCTGATCGACCGGCGCGAACGGGTGCATGTTGGAAAACTCGGGCCAGCTGATCGGCATCATCTCGGCCGCGGCATTCAGCTTCATCGTGCACGATCCCAGCGGGATCATCGCCCGGTCGAGCGCAAGATCGCGGTCGGCCAAACGGCGCATGTAGCGCATCATTTCCGTTTCAGCCCGGTTCATGTGGAACACATCGTGGGTCAGGTAATCGCTGGTCCGCACCAGCGCATCGGGCAGGCGGTACTCCGGATCGAGATCCTCGTCCTTGCGGTGGATGCCGAAGGCGCGCCAGACCGCTTCGATGATCGCGGGTCGGGTCGCCTCGTCAAAGGTGATGCCGACCTTGGTCTTGCCGACGCGGCGCAGGTTCACGCCCTCCTTGACCGCGGCCTGCAGAACACCGCGCTGGAACAGCCCGACCTCGACCGTGATCGTGTCGAAAAACCCATCCGCCGGTTCGATCTCGAAACCGGCCTCTTCCAGCCCGCGCGCCAGGCGCACGGTCTTGCGGTGGATGCGCTGCGCAATCGCCTTGAGCCCCTTGGGTCCGTGGAACACCGCATACATCGACGCCATCACCGCCAGCAGGGCCTGCGCGGTGCAGACGTTGCTGGTGGCCTTTTCGCGGCGGATATGCTGCTCGCGGGTCTGCAGCGCCAGCCGGTAGGCGCGGTTGCCGTGGCTGTCCACCGACACCCCGACCAGCCGGCCCGGCATCGCGCGCTTGTAGGCGTCGCGGCACGCCATGTAGGCCGCGTGCGGCCCGCCATAGCCCATCGGCACGCCAAAGCGCTGGGTGCTGCCCACGGCGATATCGGCGCCCATCGCGCCGGGTTCCTTCAGCACGCAAAGCGCCATCGGGTCGGCGATCACGATGCCGATCGCGCCCGCCTCGTGCATGGCGTCCATCTGTGGGGTGAAATCGCGCACATGGCCATAGGTGCCGGGATACTGGAATACCGCGCCAAACACCTGGGCGGCGTCCATCTCTTCGGGGGCGCCGACGATCACCTCGATGCCCAGCGGCTCGGCCCGTGTGCGCATCACCGCGATGTTCTGGGGATGGCAATTCTCGTCGATGAAAAAGGCCTTCGCCTTGGATTTCGCGACACGCTGCGCCATCGTCATCGCCTCGGCCGCCGCCGTCGCCTCGTCCAGCAGCGAGGCATTCGCGATTTCAAGCCCGGTCAGGTCGGCCACCATCGTCTGGTAGTTCAGCAGCGCCTCGAGCCGGCCCTGGCTGATCTCGGGCTGGTAGGGGGTATAGGCGGTGTACCAGGCCGGATTTTCCAGGATGTTGCGCTGGATCGCGGGCGGCGTGACCGTGCCGTGATACCCCTGCCCGATCAGCGTGGTCAGAACCTCGTTCTTCTTGGCGACCTGCCGCATGTGCCAAAGCAGTTCACGCTCGGATTTCGGCTTGCCGAAATCCAGCGGCTTTTCCTGCCGGATACTCTTTGGCACGGTTTCGTCGATCAGCGCACCAAGGCTGTCGGCCCCCACGACCTCGAGCATATCGGCCATCTCGTCGGGCGAGGGGCCGATATGGCGGCGGTTGGCGAAATCGTAAGGCAGGTAGTCGGTCGGCTCGAAGGGCATCGGTTTGTCCCGCTATGGCTATCTGGTGGTGGCGTCGGGCGGGCCGCGCGGCCCACCCTTTCGCAGGCGTCAGCCCACGAATTCTTTATAGGCGTCCTCGTCCATGAACTTGTCGATCTCGTCCATGTCCTCGACCTTCAACTTGAAGAACCATGCCGCACCCAGCGGGTCTTCGTTGACCTTGCCGGGCTCGTCCACGATGGCGTCGTTCACCTCGACGATCTCGCCGTCCACGGGGGCCACGATGTCGGATGCGGCCTTGACGCTTTCGATCACGACGATCTCGTCGCCGGCGGCCACCTTGGTGCCGACCTCGGGCAGTTCGACGAACACGACATCGCCCAACTGCGTGCTGGCGTGCTCGGTGATGCCGACGACAACCAGATCGTCTTCGACGCGCAGCCATTCATGGTCTTCGGTGAATTTCATGGGGTCCATCCCTTGTTGGTTTCAGCGTTTGAAATTGGCGGGGGTAAAGGGCAGCGGGGCGACGGCCACGGGCAGGCGCTTTCCGCGCACCTCGCCCCACAGCCGCGTGCCGGGTTCGGCGAATTGCGCGGGCACGTATCCCATCGCGACGGGCGCACCGACGGTGGGACCGAACCCGCCCGAGGTGATCTTGCCGATCTGGTCTTCTCCGTCCTCGGTCGCGAACAGCGCCACGCCCTCGCGCATCGGTGCGCGGCCTTCGGGGCGCAGGCCCACGCGGCGCCGGGCCGGCCCCTCGTCAAGGTCGTGCGCGATGCGGTCGGCGCCGGGATAGCCGCCCGGCCGCGCGCCGCCCGGACGGCGGATTTTCTGGATCGCCCAGGTCAGCCCGGCCTCAACCGGCGTCGTACCCGCGTCGATGTCATGTCCGTAAAGGCAAAGCCCGGCCTCCAGCCGCAGGCTGTCGCGCGCGCCCAGCCCGATCGGCAGGACGCGGTCATCTGCCAGCAGCTTTCGGGCGAAACCGTCGGCCGCCCCTTCGGGCACCGAAATCTCGTAACCATCCTCGCCGGTGTATCCCGAACGGGAAATCCAGCATTCCGCCCCGTCGATTTCCATCACCGCCACGTCCATGAACCGCATGCCGGCAACGGCAGGCGCATGCGCGGCCAGCACCGCCTCGGCCATCGGGCCCTGAAGCGCCAGAAGCGCACGGTCGGTGATTTCCTCGACCGCGACACCCTGCGGCTCAAGCGCGGCGCGCATATGCGCGATGTCCTGAACCTTGCAGGCGGCATTTACCACCATGAACAAGTGATCGCCCCGGTTGGCCAGCATCAGGTCGTCCAGCAGCCCACCCGCGTCGTTGGTGAAAAACCCGTAGCGCTGCCGCCCTTCGGACAGCCCGGCGACATCGACCGGCACCAGCGACTCCAGCGCAAGTGCTGCGTCCTCGTAGCTGCCGGCACGCAGGATCACCTGCCCCATGTGGCTGACATCGAACAGCCCTGCCTTTTCACGGGTATGGGTGTGCTCGGCCATGACGCCCGCAGGATATTGAACGGGCATTTCATACCCCGCGAAAGGCACCATGCGGCCGCCCAGTTCTGTGTGCAGATCGTGCAGCGCCAGCCGTTTCAGTTCCGTCATCAACCCATACCCCCCAAGGGTTCCTGCGCGGTGATACGGGCAAAGACGTCACCGGGCATCATTCTGCACCGCTTTCCCGGTGCGCCGATGCCCCCTCTGTCCTTCTTGCCTGAGATCGCTATCCCTTCGGCGGACGCGTCCGGCGCGCCTCTCTCCAGAGTCTTCCTGTCCAGCGCGGTCCCTTTGGCCTGAGAGTTTCCGGGGCGGTTGCTCCTTCGGCACCGGTCTGACCGGTTCTCCCGTGCTGGTGAACTAGGGTTAGCCGAGTCGGTGCCGCACGACAAGGGGTCGTTTTCGTATGCTAGCGTGCCTCTGCCGTCGCACAGCGGGCCGGCACGAGGATATCCAGCAAGCGATCATTGCCGCAAACCAGCGCATCCAGGCGCACCTCGTCGAGATGAGCATAGAAGGCGTCAGCCGCATCTGCGATGGCCAGCCGCAGACGGCATGCCTCGACCAGCGGGCAGGTGTTGTCGACATCGGCAAAACATTCGGCCAGCGGCACGCTCGCCTCAAGCTGGCGGAACACGTCCCCGATGACGATCTGGTCCATCGGGCGGGCCAGCATGATGCCGCCGTTGCGGCCGCGCTGGGTGTGCAGATACCCAAGCTGCCCAAGCTGGTTGATCACCTGGGCAAGGTGATTTTCAGACGTGTTGCACCGGTCCGCGATCTCGCTTTTCGTGACGAGGCGTTCGGAATTCGCCCCACAGAACATGAGGACACGGATGGCCAGGTTGGTACGTTTGGTTATGCGCAAGGGGCTGTCTTTCGCTGCAAGATGTGGCAAGCATCCTGCACCGAAACGCGGTGTCTTCGGATTGACCTGAATCAAGAGCGGCTACATTTGTTGCATGGATGATGCATTTTTCTTTGGCTACGGCTCGCTTGTGAACCGGGCCACCCACGGGTTCGAAAACGCCCACCGCGCCAGCGTGCGCGGCTGGCGCCGGGCCTGGCGCGGAACGCCTCAGCGTGCCGTGGCTTTCCTTACGGCGGTACCCGACCCGGCCGCCCGCATCGACGGGTTGATCGCGGCTGTGCCGGGGCACAGCTGGGCCGCATTGGACCAACGCGAACACGCCTATGACCGCGTGCATGTCAGCGATGACGTGCATCACCCCCTGCCCCACCGCCCGCAGATCGCGATCTACGCGATCCCCGACGGCGCGCACCACGCGCCCAGCGACGACCACCCGATCCTGCTCAGCTATGTCGATGTGGTCATGCAGGGCTATTTCAACGAATTCGGCGCCGAGGGCGTGGCGGCGTTCCTGGCCACGACCGACGGCTGGGCCTCGCCGGTCATGGACGACCGCGCCGATCCGGTCTATCCGCGCCACCAGGCGCTGGCGCCGGCGGAACGCAAGATGGTCGATGACGCGCTCGAACAGGTGGGCGCGCGGCGGATACCGCTCGACCCCACGATCCTGACCCGCAGACCGGAGGCCGCGAGGTGATACGCCAGACGCTCTACCTGCCGCTGATGCTGCTGCGCCGCGCCTGGCGCAGGTTGGGTGTCCGCGTGGCGGGTTTTGCCCTGCTGGCGGGGATCGCCGCACTGGCCGCCCCGGCGGTCGAGCCGTGGATGCCCGAACGCCTGGCCAGCCGCATCGGCCCGGACGCGGTCATGCCCGTGCTGACCATCCTGGCCTCGTCCATGCTGGCCGTTTCGACCTTTTCACTGAACGTGATGGTGGCCGCCCACCGCGCCGCCGCCGCCAACGCCACCCCGCGCATTCACCGCCTGCTGCTGGAAGACACCACCACTCAGAGCGTTCTGGCGGCCTTTATCGGGGCCTTTGTCTATTCGCTGACCACGATCATCCTGTTCCGCGCAAAATTCTACGGCAGCGAAACGGCGGTCGTGGTGATGGGCGTGACGATATTCGTCGTCGCGATGGTGGTGATCGCCATGCTGCGCTGGATCGAACATCTCAGCCAGTTGGGCAGCATGGACGACAGCATGGCCGTCGCCTATGACCGCGCCCGCCGCAGCCTAATCGCGCGCACCCGCGAACCGGCCCTGGGCGCAAACCCGCTGGACGGCAATACCGTCATGCCCGAACGCACCACCCCGGTGCCCGCCCTGCGGTCGGGCTATGTGCAGTTGGCCGATCTGGGCCGGTTGCAGGAATGCGCGGGCAAATCGGCATCGATCTACATCACGCATGCGCCCGGCCAACATGTCCTGCGCGGCCAGCCGATCGCGCAGGTCGGCGGCACGGTCAGCGACGCCACGCTCGACCGGATCGCGCACTGCTTCGTGATCGGCGGCATACGGACGCATGAACAGGATCCCGCCTTCGGCCTGACGACGCTGTCGGAAATCGCGTCGCGCGCCCTGTCGCCGGGGGTGAACGACCCGGGCACCGCGATCGAGGTGGTGACCCGCCTCGGCACCCTTTTGTGGGATTACGCCACGAATGATAGCCAACCGAAACCACCACGGTTTTCGCGTGTCTTTCTGCCCGTGCCGCGTGACGTGGACATGGTCGACGCCGCTTTTTTGGCCACGGCGCGCGACGGGGCCGCGCAGATCGAGGTGGCCCGCGCGCTACGCCGCGTGCTGCTGGCGTTGACCGAGGCACCGGCCAAAGACCTCGCGCAAGCCGCCTCTGACATGGCGGACCGTGCGCGCGATCATGCGCAGCTTGCCCTGAAGCTCGAGTCCGAAAAGGACGCGCTCGACCGCGTCTGATTTCCACGATGCGCCGAAATCCGCCTTGCCATGGGCCATTCCCCGCCCAAGGCGTCAAGGCGTGGTTGCAAGCCTTACAAAAGACACATATTAAAATTAATATATGACTAAGGAACGCGCGATAACCGACTGAAAGAAAAAGAGGTTATCATATGAAGCAGTACAAATTCTCGAGTATGGGCAAGCAAAAGCTCAAGAGTTTCGAACATGGTCACGATTCCGGCACAACGGTGGACGCTCACGCCTCCGACGACAGCAGCCACACGTCCGCGACCTATTCCGACGCAGCCGTATCCGAGCTTCTTTACATGATCGAAGAGGAAAAACTGGCCGGCGACATCTACGAGGCGTTCTATGACCTTTACGGGGTCAAGATCTTCGACAACATCGCCCAGTCCGAGGACAAGCATTTCGACGCGCTGATCCAGGTGGCCGATAGTCTGGACATCGACACCGACCGGTTCGTGCTGGCCGATGCCGGAGAGTTCACCAACCCCGAGCTGCAGGAAATGTACGACACCCTGCTGGCCGAAGGGAGCGAGTCGCTGACCGATGCGCTCGAGGTCGGGCTGGCGATCGAGGAAAAGGACATGGTCGATATCGCCGCCGCGATCGAAGACGTCGAAGGCACCCAACTGGCCGAGGTTTACGACAACCTGCTTACAGGGTCGTCCTATCACCTCGATGCGTTCGCGCTGATGCTGGCGTGATCGAAAAACCCGCCAGCTTTCGGGCTGGCGGGTCATACCGTGCGGGCGGTCAGCCGACCTGCGGCACCTTCTGCAACAGAGGCATCAGGTCGCCCATGTCGGGGCCCGATTTCTGCCCTGTCAGCGCCAGGCGCAGCGGCATGAAAAGCGGCTTGCCCTTACGCCCCGTCGCCTCTTTCACCGCCGTGGTCCAGTTGGACCATGTATCATCGGCAAAGGGCGGCTCGGGCAGCATCGCCAATGCCTCTTTCACGAATTCGCGGTCCTCGTCCGCCACAACCGGGGTCGCTCCGTCGCGGCACATCGCCCACCAGCCGGCAAGGTCCGCCCGCGTGGTGATGTTGTCGCGCGTCACCGTCCAGAACCGTTCCGCCAGATCGTCCGGCACGCCCAGTTCCGCAATGTCGCCCGCCACTTCGGACAGCGGCAATTGCTGCAGGTAATGCGCGGTCAGCGGGAACAGGTCGCGTTCGTCGAACTTGGTCGGCGCCGAACCGAAGCGCGAGATGTCGAAGCCTTCGGCCAGCTCTTCCAGCGAACTGTGCAGCTCCACCGGGTCGGACGACCCCAGCCGTGCCATCAGCGACAAAAGCGCGGCGGGTTCCACGCCTTGCGCGCGCAGGTCGCGGATCGACAGCGCACCCAGCCGTTTCGACAGCGCCTCGCCCTGCGGGCCGGTCAGCAGCGAATGATGCGCGAAGGCAGGCACATTGCCGCCCAGCGCCCGGATGATCTGAATCTGCGTGGCGGTGTTGGTCACATGGTCCGAACCGCGCACGACGTTGGTCACGCCCATCTCGGTGTCGTCCACGACCGACGCGATGGTATAAAGAACCTGCCCGTCCGCCCGGATCAGCACCGGGTCGCTGACGCTGGCCGCGTCGATCGAGATCGGGCCAAGGATGCCGTCTTCCCACTCGATCCGCTCGTGATCCAGCTTGAAACGCCACACGCCGGGGCCACGCTCTTCCCGCAGCTTGTCCTTTTCGGCCTCCGACAGCGCCAGCGCGGCGCGGTCGTAAACCGGCGGCTTGCCCATGTTGAGCTGCTTCTTGCGCTTCAGGTCCAGTTCGGTCGGGGTCTCGAACGCCTCGTAGAACCGGCCCATCTCACGCAGGCGGTCGGCGGCTTCGGCGTAGCGGTCCAGACGCTTGGACTGGTATTCGATGCGGTCCCAGGTCAGGCCCAGCCATTCCAGGTCGCGCTGGATCTGGTCGATATATTCCTGCTTCGACCGTTCCTGGTCAGTGTCGTCGATCCGCAGGATGAAGGTGCCGCCGGCCTTGCGGGCGATCAGGTAATTCATCAGCGCGGTGCGCAGGTTGCCTACATGGATATAGCCGGTGGGCGACGGGGCGAAACGGGTGGTTGTCATCGGGATGTCTCCTGTTGGCGCGGGCCATCGCACACCCGCGCGGAATTGTCCAGAAACCGCGCGGCCCTAGGCCGGCCAGACACGCCGCGCGGCCAGCACACCGCCCAGCGCCAGCGCGCCCAGGATCAGCATCGCCGCCGGCATACCCAACACCCGCCCGGCATACCCCGCCAGCGGATAGGTCAGCAGCCAGCACGCATGGCTGAGCGCGAATTGCGCGGTGAACAGCCCCGGCCGCTCGGCGGCATCCCCCGACCGGCGGATAAGCCGCCCCGAAGGCGTAAGGATCGCGGAATAAAGCGCGCCGATCATGCCCCAAAGCCCCAGAAAGACCGGCCATGCGGGCAGGCCCTGCCCTGCCATCCAACCGCCGGCCGCAAGTGTCAGCACACCCAGCGCCCATCCCGCCCCGATCATCAGCGGACGGTCGCCCAGCGCCTCGACCGCACGCGGCACGACAAGCGCGGCCGCCATCGACCCGGCCCCGAACGCCGCCATCGCGGTCGCAAGCGCAGCTTCGTCCATGCCGAACCCGGACCGCACCAGCACCACCGTATTGACCAGCACGAACGCGCCCGATGCCGCCGCGCCCAGATTAAGCGCCAGGAGCCCGCGCAGGCGCGGCGTGGCAAGATAGTGCCGGATGCCCGCCGTCGCCCGCGTGACAAAAGGTGCGGTTCCCGCCGCCTCGGACACCGGCGGCACGGTCGCGCGCCGCACCAGCAGCGCTGACGCGGCAAACCCCAGCGCCGTGCCCGCAAACAGCGCCGAGAACGGCATGACCAGCAGCAACAGCCCAGCCAGCGCCGGACTGGCGACGTTTTCGATGTCATAGGCCAACCGCGACAGCGACAGCGCGCGGGTATACCGCGCCTCGTCCGTCAGGATGTCGGGGATCACCGCCTGGAAGGTCGGGGTAAAGGTGGCCGATGCGGCCTGCAGCACGAAGATCAGAATGTAGATCTGCCAGACCTCGGTCACGAAGGGCAGGCATAGCGCAACGCCCCCGCGCACCACGTCCGCACCGATCAGAACCGCCTTGCGCGGCAACCGCGCGACGACGGCATGCGCCACCGGCGACAGCCCTACATAGGCCACCATCTTGATCGCATAGGCCGTACCCAGAACCACCCCGGCATCGCCGCCGGCCAGATCATAGGCCAAAAGGCCCAGCGCCACGCTCATCAGCCCCGTGCCCAGCAGCGCGACGACCTGCGCGGAAAACAAAAGCGCGAAATCACGGGCCTTCAGGATTTCCAGCATCTCGTTTTTGCCCCTGCCTCACTGGACGGACGGTTTGCGCCCCCTACAACTTACCCTGCGTCAAGGCACAGGGGATGCGCGGGAATTCACAAACACGGCCACCATCGTCGCATTATCTTTTGGCGCAGTTCAATGGAGGAATCCTGCAATGACCGACCACAAACTGACCCGCCGCAGCGTCCTGGCCTCGGCCGCATCGCTGCCCATCGCCGCCGCCGCGTCCAGCCCGGCGCTGGCCGCCGCCGAAATGCTGGGCGTCGCCATGCCCCAGTTCAAACGCATGAAGCTGGGCAGCTTCGAGGTGACGACCCTGCTGGCCGGCACCCGCACCGTGCCCGAACCGCAAAGCATCTTCGGCATGAACGTCACGCCTGACGAATTCGCCGAAGTGTCGGCCGCCAACATGATCCCGACCGACAAGGCGCAGTTCTATTTCACGCCGACCGTCGTCAACACCGGGTCCGAGCTGATCCTGTTCGACACCGGCCTGAACGGCGCGGGCACCACGGCGGCCCTGCAGGCGGCAGGCTACACCGCCGAACAGATCGACAAGGTGGTGATCACGCACATGCATGGCGACCATATCGGCGGGCTGATGACCGATGGCGCACCCACCTTTGGCAATGCCTCCTACATGACCGGCGCGGTGGAATTCGACGCCTGGGAAATGTCGGGCAATGAAGGGTTCGAAAACAACGTCCGCCCTCTGGCTGAAAAGACCACCATGCTGGACGATGGCGGCAGCGTCGCCTCGGGCGTGACCGCGATGGCCGCCTTCGGCCACACGCCGGGCCACATGACATACATGCTGGAAAGCGACGGGCAGCAGCTTGTGCTGGGCGCGGATTTCGCCAACCATTATGTCTGGTCGCTGGCCTACCCGGATTGGGAGGTCAAGTTCGACCGCGACAAGGCCGCCGCCGCCGCGACACGCCGCCAGCTTTTGGGCATGATGGCCGCCGACAAGGTGCCGTTCATCGGATACCACATGCCCTTCCCGGCGATCGGCTTTGTGGAAACCCGCGGCGACGGGTTCGAATACGTGCCGGCCAGCTATCAGTTCGTGATGAGCTGACCCGGCCCGCGCCGGAAAAAGGGACCGCCCCGCGCGGCGGCCCCTGATTTTCAGGAAACCCCGCTGTCTCGGCGGGGTTTTCGTTTGTATAGACTGGGGGCAGCGTGCCGGCTTTCCGCCAACGCCGGCATCGCAACCCTGTCGAAGGCCCCGCACGCTTGGAAATGTCCGCGATGTTCAAACCACGCCCTGCCGCCCCCGCATCCCCAAAAAGGGCATCGCCGCTCAGCTTGGCACTGGTCGCGGCGCTGGTTGGCCTGTCGATGATGTCGGCGGCCATGTTCATCGTGCAGATCTACCAGCAGGCCGATTGCTTCAACGAATTGGATCGTTGCCTTGACCCGGAAACCGCCACCGTGACGCACCGGCAATCGGGCATGGCATGGCTGTTGCTGACCGTGCTTGCGCTGATGGCCGCGGCCTGCCTCTTCCGCAGGCTGAACAGCCCGGTCAGATAGCGCCGATACCAGCGGTAAGGGCCGGGGCTGGCACCTGCCAGCCCGCCCTCTTCACTCGGCCCATTCCCACGGGCGGGTGAAGGCGCCGAGGACATGACCCACCTCATCATCGTGCAGCACGCCCGTGCGCTCGACCCGCGCGACAAGGCCGCGTTTCTTGTCGTCGATCACTTCGACGACCTTCGCGTTCAGCGACGCCTCTTCCAGCGCGGCGTTGTAGACACGGGTGATGGCCCGCTTGCGCAGGTCCGGCTTGAACACCTTGCCCACCGCGGTCTTGGGCAGTTCATCCAGGATCTCGACATGCCTTGGCAATGCGGCGCGCTCATGGACATGCACCTTGCAGTGTTCGCGCAACTCTTCTGCCGTGACCGTGCCGCCGGAAACCAGTTCGACATAGGCGCAGGGAATTTCGCCGGCATGGGCGTCGGGCTGGCCGATAGCGCCGGCAAAGGCCACATCCTTGTGCGCCAGGAGCGCATCCTCGATCTCGGCAGGGTCGATATTGTGCCCGCCGCGAATGATCAGATCTTTCGCCCGGCCGGTGATCCACATGTAATTGTCGGCGTCGATCCGGCCCAGGTCGCCGGTGCGCAGGTACTTGTCGTGGTAATAGAGGTCACGGTTCTTGTCGGCCTCGGTGTAGGTGTTGCCGGCCCAGACGCCGGGGTTGGCGACGCAGATTTCACCCACCTCGTCGGTTGCGCATTCCACCGGTTCGCCATCGACCTGCTTGAAGATGCGCACATCGGTATAGGGAAAGCGGATGCCGACCGATCCGACCTTCTTCTCGCCGTCCACCGGATTCACGCTGACCAGGCAGGTCGCCTCGGTCAGGCCGTAACCTTCGACGATGGTGACGCCGGTTGCGGCCTCGAACCGCCGGAACAGTTCCAGCGGCAGCGGGGCCGACCCCGAGAACGAGGTCTTGACGCTGGACACATCCGCATCGACCGGGCGCTGCATCAGCGCCGAGATCGCCGTCGGCACGGTGATGATGAACGTGATCTTCCAGCGTTCGATCAGCTTCCAGAAATTGTCGAACACCCCGTCGCCGCGATAGCCCGCGGGCGTCGGGAACACCACATGCGCCCCGGATTTGATGCAGGCCATCAGGATGACGTGGCAGGCGAAGACGTGGAACAGCGGCAGCGGGCAGATCACGTTGTCATCGGGCGTGTAAAGCAGCGTGCCGCCCAGCCACCCGTTATAGACGATCCCCGAATAACGGTGCTGCGCGACCTTGGGCATGCCCGTCGTGCCGCCCGTGTGGAAATAGGCCGCCACCCGGTCGCCGGCGCTGTCCGCGAATTGCAGCGTGCGGGGTTGCCTGGCCAGTTCCTTGTTGAAATCCAGAACGTCGGCATGGTGATTGCCGGGGTTCTTGGGCCGGACCAGCGGCACGATCAGGTTCTTGGGAAAGGTCAGGTAGCGGTTCAGATCGACCTCGAGAACGGTATGCACGTTGGGCGCGTGGCGCACGGCCTCGGCGGTTTTCTGCGCCACGTCCGTCTTGGGAAACGCCTTGAGCGTGACAACGACCTTGGCGTTGGTTTCACGCAGGATCGCGGCGATCTGTTCGGGCTCCAGCAGCGGGTTGATCGGGTTGATGATGCCGGCGATGGCCCCGCCCAGGATCGTCAGGACGGTTTCGTTGCAATTGGGCATGACCATGGCGACGACATCGTCCTCGCCGACCTTGAGGCTGCGAAACAGGTTCGCCGCCTGGCAGGTCCGGGCATAAAGCTCGTCCCAGCTCAGCGTTTCGGCCTTGTCGTCGGGGCCGGAAAGCAACTGAAAGGTGACGGCCTTGTTCTTGCCGAACTTGTCCTTCGTCTGCCGGAGCATCTGGTGCAGCGTCGTGGGCACATCGCGCTCGGCCCACGGCATTTCGTTTTCGATGGATACCGAATCCTGCACACTCGCAAAGGCCATGACGTTCCTCCCATGATCCGCCCATATCCGGGCGCTGTTTTTTCCTCGCGAACAGTCTGCGGGGGAAATCGACCCCGTGCAAGGCCGGGGAAGTTACGTCAGTCATCAAAAAAGGGCGGGAAACCCGCCCTTTTTCGCAACGTCACAAAACCCGATCAGGCCGATTTGCCGCCCGGAATGCGCAGCACCTGGCCCGGATAGATCTTGTCGGGATGGCTCAGCATGGGCTTGTTCGCCTCGAAGATCTGTTCGTATTTGGCGCCGTTGCCCAGCGTCTTTTCGGCAATCGCCCAAAGCGTGTCGCCCTTTTCGACGGTATGGAAAACCGCGTCGTCGGCCTCTTCGGCCTCGACCGCGGCCACGCCTTCGACATTGCCGACCGCAAGGATCACTTTTTCGCGCTCTTCCGCGCTCATCGTGCCGCCCTTGACGGTCACCTTGTCGCCCTCGACCGAGATTTCGGCACCCTTGGTGTCGAGGCCCAGGTCAGCCACTTCCTTTTGCAGTTCCTCGGCGCTGGGGGCGTCATCGCCACCCTTTCCGACGCGCTTGCCGGATTTCTTCCAGAAATTGAACAGACCCATAACTGGCCTCCATCGTGATTGAGTACGCCAGAGAGTTTTTCGTATCCCCCGACACATCACAAGGGGAAAAGCCCTGCCGCTTTCCCTTACCAGCGGTTGAGCGCGTCTTCGTCCTCGTCGCGCGCGGCGACCCAGCCGGCACCTTCGGCGGTATATTCCTTTTTCCAGAACGGCGCGCGGGATTTCAGGTAGTCCATCAGGAATTCCGCCGCCTCGAACGCATCCTTGCGGTGGCGCGAGGACGTGGCGACCATCATGATCATCTCGTCCGCCCGCATACGCCCGTAGCGGTGCAGGATCAGCACGTCGCCCAGGCCCCAGCGGTCGCGGGCCTGAGCCTCGATCTGTTCCAGCGCACGTTCGGTCATGCCGGGGTAATGCTCGATCTCCATCGCATCCAGGCCACCCGCCACGTCGCGCACCACGCCGGTGAAGGTCACGATGGCCCCCATTCCCCCGCCTTGCGCGGCAGCGAACGCATTCGCCTCGGCGCCCAGGTCGAACGGCTCGGACTGCACGCGCACGGCCAAGGTCAGCCCCCCGTCATCGGTGGAAAGAACGCCACCTCGCGCGCGCCGGAAAGCGGGGCATCGAAATCGGTCAGATCCTGGTCGACCGCCACGCGCAAGGCCGACAGGTCGGCAAACGCGGCCTGATAACGCTCTTCGCGGGCGCGCAGTTCGTCGACAAGCTCGGCCACCGTGGCAGCCTGCGTTTCCACCGTCTCCCGCGGGGTTCCGATGCGTTCGCGCACCCAGGCGAAATAAAGAACGTCGATCATCTGTCATCCTTCAGGTAAGGCACCGCCTTGCGGAAGTAATCCCAGCCGGTGACCAGCGTCAGCGCCGCTGCCAGCCAAAGCAGCGTCAGCCCGAGATGGCCCGCCCAGATCATGCCCTCCAGCTTCCACCAGAGCCCGTGAAGATCGGGTTCCCGGCCATCGAGAATGTCCGAAACAAGTTCGGCATCCATCCCGTATGTGGACATTCCGAAGTAATGTTCAAACACCCCCTGCGAAAACAGCACCGCGATCGCGACCATCTGCAGCGTGGTTTTCCACTTCGCCAGCTGCGTGACCTTCAGCGTGCCGGCCGTGTCACCCAGGAATTCGCGCAGGCCGGAGACGAACACCTCGCGGAACAGGATCACGGTGGCCGGCAAAACCAACCAGGGCGACATGGACGAATAGCCCACGATCACCATCAGCGCGATCACCACCATCGCCTTATCGGCGATCGGGTCCAGCATCGCGCCCAGTTTCGTCTCTTGTTTCCAGGCGCGGGCAAGGTAGCCGTCGAACCAGTCGGTGATCGCCGCCCCCATGAACAGCAGCAGCGCGAACCAGTCCGCGTAGGGGCGCGTGAAATAGAGAAACATCACCGCAACGCCAGGCGCGGCCAGTAGACGCAGAACCGTCAGGATATTAGGCAATGTCCATTTCATCGCACCTTTCCTAGCCGCTTCGCAGGGCCGGGGGAAGGCCCGTCAATACCTGCGATGCACACGCCGCCCGCTGGCGATGCGCCGTTTCAACATCGCCTCGCGCAGGAACACGAAAAGCCCCGAGCCGATGATCAGAACGATCCCTAGGCTGACCCAGATATCGGGCAGCTCGGCCCAGATCAGCCAGCCCCAGAAGACCGCGAGCGGCAGGCCCACATATTCGAAGGGTGCGACCGTGGCCGCATCGGCCATCCGGTAGGCCTGGCTCAGGCAGTAACCCACGATCGCCGAATTCAGCCCCAGCGCCACAAAGAGCCAGCGATCGCCGTCCGCGGGCCAGACCCAGGCCCGCAACAGGAACTGGAGCGAGGCGTTCCCGACGCCCTCGGCATACCGCCCGTCGCCGGCCACCAGCCAGAACAGCACCGAGATCGCGATGAACGTGCCCTGGATGTAGACCGCCAGGGCCGAGGCGCTGGTCGTCACCCCAAGCCGCCGCGTCAGCAACTGGTTCAGCGCATAGGTCAGCGCCGCGATCACAGGCAGGAAAAGGACGATCCGCGGAACGCCCAGCGCCGCCTGGCCCGCCCAGGGCTTCATCATCACGACGACGCCCGCGAACCCGACCATCACCGCCCCGATCCTCCAGGGCCCCACCTTTTCGCCAAGGATCGGAATAGACAAAAGCGTGATCATCAGCGGCGCGACGAAAAACAGCGCCGTGGCATCGGCCAGGGGAATCACCGCAAGCGCGGCGAAAAAGCTCATGTTGGAGATCACCACCATCACGCCGCGCAGCACATGCAGCCAGGGCGTGCGCGTGACCAGCAGGTGAAAGCCGCCCTCCCACCGCACCAGCAGCAGCGAAAACAGGATGCCGATCGACGACCGTATGAACACCATCTGGTGCAGCGGATAGCCGCCCGACAGCTGCTTGATCAGCATGTCGTTGAGCGAAATCGCCGTCACCCCTGCAAGGATGAAGGCGATGCCGATGGCGTTTCTGTCGATCCCGGATTGCATGCATCTGCCCTATCACCGGGGACAAAGCGCGCCTATCGCAAAAGCGACCTCTTTTCGCGGGCCGGCCGCTCGGCTAACGTCGCGGCCAACAAGGATGGAAGGAGACGCCCCATGGAAATGCACGACCAGCGCGATATCCGCGCAGATCGCGAAACGGTCTGGGCCGCGCTGCTGAGCGCGGATGTTCTGCAGGAATGCGTGCCCGGCGCGCAGGACGTGACGGGCAGCCCCGAAGAGGGGTTCCAGGCCACGGTGGTGCAAAAGGTGGGCCCCGTGAAGGCCACGTTCAAAGGCACCGTCACCCTGTCCGACATGGTCGAACTGGAAAGCCTGACGCTGTCCGGCGAAGGCAAGGGCGGGGCCGCGGGCTTTGCCAAGGGTGGCGCCAAGGTCCGGCTGGAAGAGATCGAAGACGGCACACGGCTGCATTACGACGTCGAGGCCAAGGTCGGCGGCAAGCTGGCGCAGCTCGGCAGCCGCATCATCGACGGGTTCGCGAAAAAGATGGCCGACCAGTTCTTCACCCGCTTCCAGGAGGTTCTTGAAGGCCCTGCCGAAGAGGGCGAGGAAGAACCCGAAGCGGTCAAGAAGGGCTGGCTCAAGCGCCTGACCGGCCGGTCGTGACCTGAACGGGCGCGCCCTCCGGGGCGCGCACAGGTTTTGCATCGCTGGCGCGATGCGGGTGCGGGGGCCCTGCCCCCGTCCGCGTGCCGCGGACTCCCCCGGGATATTTGCGGAAAAGAGAAAGATGCAGGCCGGCTGTGCATGCTCGCGGGTTGGGTTTGACCCGCCCCGCCGCTAGGTATGACGGGCAAAGGAGGCGCATCATGGCATCCATACTTGAAATCGACGGTCTGAAGAAACGCTATGACTCGGGGCATGAGGCGCTGTCGGGTGTCGACCTGAAGATCGAGGAAGGCGAGATCCTGGCCCTTCTCGGCCCCAACGGCGCAGGCAAGACGACCCTGATTTCGATAATCTGCGGGCTGGTGAACCCGTCGTCCGGGCAGGTGCGCGTCGGCGGGCACGACATTGGCCGCGATTACCGCAAGGCCCGCGCGCTGATCGGCCTGGTGCCCCAGGAAATTGCGCTCGAACCTTTCGAGACCGTTTGGAACGTGGTCCGGTTTTCCCGCGGGCTGTTCGGCAAGCCGCGCGACGACGCGCATATCGAATCCGTCCTGCGCAGCCTCAGCCTGTGGGACAAGCGCAGCGCACAGGTGCGCGAGCTGTCGGGCGGCATGAAACGCCGCGTGCTGATCGCAAAGGCACTGGCGCACGAGCCGAGGATCCTTTTTCTCGACGAGCCGACCGCCGGGGTGGACGTGGAATTGCGCCGCGGCATGTGGGAAGTGGTCGAAGGGCTGCGCGCCCGTGGCGTGACCATCATCCTGACCACCCATTACATCGAAGAGGCCGAGGAAATCGCCGACCGTATCGCCGTGATCAACCGCGGGCAGATCCTTCTGGTCGAGGAAAAGGCAAGGCTGATGGCGCGCATGGGCCAGAAAGAGCTGCGCATCGAATTGCAGCACAAGGTCGACGCCCTGCCCGCCCGCTTTGCCGACCAGGGGCTGGAGCTGATCGACGACGGCCAGGCGATCCTGTTCCACTATGACACGCGGGGGGACCGCACCGGCATTGCCTCGCTTTTGTCGGAGCTTGCGGGCGAAGGCATCGTGCTGCGCGACATCTCGACCCGGCAGTCCAGCCTCGAAGAGATCTTCGTTGGGCTGGTATCGGAGGACGCGGCATGAACTGGACAGCGATCTACGCCATCTACCGCATGGAAATGCTGCGCTTCGGGCGCACCATCCTGCAAAGCTTCGTGTCGCCGGTCCTGTCGACCTCGCTTTACTTCGTGGTCTTCGGCACCGCGATCGGCAGCCGCATCGACCAGGTCGAAGGCGTGAGCTATGGCGCGTTCATCGTGCCGGGGCTGATCATGCTGTCGATCATGACACAGGGCATTTCCAACGCCAGTTTCGCGATCTATTTCCCGAAATTCATCGGCACGGTCTATGAAATCCTGTCGGCGCCGATCTCTTTCCTGGAAATCACCATCGGCTATGTGGGGGCGGCGGCGACCAAGTCGCTGTTCATCGGGGCGGTGATCCTGGCCACGGCGCATCTGTTCGTGGATATCGAGATCGCGCATCCGCTGGCCATGGTGGCCTTCATGGGGCTGACCTGCCTGAGTTTCGCGCTGTTCGGGTTCATCATCGGCATCTGGGCGCAGAATTTCGAACAGTTGCAACTGATCCCGCTCCTGGTGGTGACGCCGCTGGTGTTTCTCGGGGGGGCGTTCTACTCGGTCTCGATGCTGCCGCCGGCCTGGCAGACGGTGACGCTGTTCAACCCGGTGGTCTATCTGATTTCAGGGTTCCGCTGGTCGTTTTTCGGGCTGGCCGACGTGCCAGTGGGCCTGAGCCTGCTGGCCATCGCGGGCTTTACGCTGCTCTGCCTGGGGATCATCTGGTGGATCTTCCGCACCGGGTACCGGCTGCGCGACTGACCGGCTTTTTGCGCAACAGCCGGGGGTCAACAGGTGCCGCTGCCTTGTTTGTCCCGCATCGGCATTCTACATGAGCTTTCATGAAAAGGTTTATCCCCTTCGTGAAATCCGATCCGGTCGTCGCCGTGGTGCGCCTGTCGGGCATGATCGGCGCAGGTCCGCGCGCGCAACTGAGCGACGAGGCCCTGGCCCCGGTGCTGGAACGCGCCTTTCGCCGCGGCAAGCCCAAGGCTGTGGCGCTGCTGATCAACAGCCCCGGCGGATCGCCCGTGCAATCGGCGCTGATCGGTGCACGCATCCGCCGCCTGAGCGAGGAAAAAGAGGTGCCCGTCCACGCGTTTGTCGAGGACGTGGCCGCATCGGGCGGGTACTGGCTGGCCTGTGCCGCCGATGATATCTGGGCCGATTACGGGTCGATCGTCGGGTCGATCGGGGTGATTTCGGCGGGGTTCGGCGCGCATGTTCTGCTGGCCCGGCAAGGGGTCGAACGGCGCGTCTACACCGCGGGCAAGTCGAAATCGCTGCTCGACCCGTTCCAGCCCGAAAAGGAAGAGGACGTGGCCCGTCTGCGGGTGATCCTCGATGACATGCATACCGGTTTCATCGACTGGGTCAGACAACGCCGCGGCAGCAAGCTTGCCACCGGGACCGATCTTTTCACCGGCGATGTCTGGCTGGGCGCCAAGGCACAGGACATGGGGTTGATCGACGGGCTTGCCCATCTCGAACCCAAGATGAAGGAGCTGTACGGCGACAAGGTGCGCTTTGCCCGCTACGGCCGCCGCAGGTCGCTGTTCCAGCGCCTGGGCGCCACGCTCACGCAAGACGCCCTCGCCGGGCTTGAGGAGCGTGCGGCCTACGCGCGTTTCGGCCTCTGACGTGATTATCAAGATCGTCACCCTTTTCCTGATCGCGATGGGCGTGCTGGCCATGTTCGGCAAGCTGCGCTTTCCCGGCCAGGCGAAACTTAAATCGGCCCGCTGTCCATCCTGCGGGCGTTACCGGATCGGCAAGGGGCCCTGCCCCTGCAAGAAAGGAAAACGCTGAGACATGGAATGGCTGCTGGTCGGGCTCGGTCTGGTGATCCTGCTGCTTGCGGGTGACGCGCTGGTGAAAGGCGCGGTCAACCTGTCGCTGCGGGTGGGCATTCCGGCCCTGATCGTCAGCCTGACCATCGTCGCCTTCGGCACCTCGGCGCCGGAATTGCTGATCTCGGTCAAGGCCGCGCTCGAAGGCGTGCCCGGCATCGCGCTGGGCAATGTGGTGGGGTCGAACACCGCCAATATCCTGCTGGTGCTGGGCATACCGGCCCTGCTGGCCACAATGCACACCAGCGAATGCAACAGCCGCAAGACATATCTCCAGATGATCGCCGCCTCGGTCCTGTTCATCGGCCTGGCGTTTACCGGTGAATTCAACCATATCACCGGCCTGATCCTGCTCGCTTCGCTGTTCGCGATGCTGACATTTGCCTTTCTCGACGCCAAGGCGCACCGCAAGGCCGAACGGGCCGCCGCGGCCGAGGAAGAAGAAGAAGTCGAAGGCGCAGACCCCGACATGCCATGGTGGCAGATTTTCGTCTTCCTGATCCTGGGTCTCGTGGGCCTGCCGCTTGGCGCCGACCTGCTGGTCGACAACGCCACCATAATCGCCCGCGAATTCGGCATCAGCGACACCGTGATCGGCCTCACGCTGGTTGCGGTCGGCACCTCCCTGCCCGAGCTTGCCACCACCGTGATGGCGGCGCTGCGCCGGCAGGCGGACGTGGCGCTGGGCAACGTGATCGGGTCGAACATGTTCAACCTGCTTGCGATCATCGGCGTGGCGTCGATGGTGGCGCCGATCCCGGTCGATCCCGAATTCCTGCGCTTCGATCTGTGGGTGATGCTGGGCGCTTCGATCCTGCTCATTCCCTTCGTGTTCCTGCGCCGCGACATCACGCGCGCCTGGGGCATGGTCTTGACCCTGCTTTACTTGGTCTATCTGCTCATCGTGCTGAGCTGAAAACAGGGGGCGGGCAATGACACGGGCATTGGTGACGGGCGCGGGCAAACGGCTGGGCCGCGCGATGGCCATTTACCTTGCCGGGCGCGGGTATGACGTGGCGGTGCACTACGCCAGTTCCGCGCAGGATGCCGACGAGGTTGTGAAGACCATCCGCGACATGGGCCGCAACGCCGTTGCCCTGCAAGCCGACCTGCTGGACGAGGGGGCCACCCAGGCGCTGCTGCCCGCCGCCGCCGAGGCACTGGGCGGTCCGGTCACCTGCCTGGTGAACAATGCCTCGATCTTCGAATACGACACCATCGAAACCGCGACCCGCGAAAGCTGGGACAGGCACCTGGAATCGAACCTGCGCGCGCCTTTCGTCCTGACACAGGCGATGGCCCGCGACATTCCCGACCCGCTCCGTGACGAGATGGGCGAACCCGTGGCGCAGGGTCTTGTCGTCAATATGATCGACCAGCGCGTGCGCAAGCTGACCCCTGAATTCATGACCTACACCATCGCGAAAATGGGGTTGTGGGCCTTTACGCAGACCGCCGCCCAGGCGCTGGCGCCGCGTATTCGCGTGAACGCGATCGGCCCCGGCCCAACGCTGCAAGGCGGCCGCCAGAGCGACAGCCACTTTGCCCGCCAACGCGCCGCGACCGTGCTGAACCGCGGCGCGAACCCCGCCGACATCACCGGAGCGCTGGGGTTTTTCCTCGACAGTCCGGGCGTCACCGGACAACTGATCTGCGTCGACGGCGGCCAGCATCTCGCCTGGCAGACACCCGATGTTCTGGGCGTGGAATAGTTCCGTTTGCATCTTACCCGGCGGCAAGTTGTGCACCGCTCACAGCCCGGTGACCAAAGCGTTACAAAAGTGTTAGGAATTTCAGGCGTTTGCCATCGCTTTAATTTTTTCCCAAACAAAATCAAAGCCTTATTATTGCGCCTAAAAATTGGGCAAACTCAGGAAGGTTGTAAAAAACAACGAAAAAATCAGACTGCCCAAAAGATATCTTCAGACTTATCCACAGCATTCGTGGATTTGTTCTCTCTTGCCCCCTGCCGGTATTCGTTGCAGCCAACCCCGCAGAATCATATCTCTTGCCCATGACCGCCGAAACCGACACGCCCAGGACAGGCCACACCGTCATTCAGGACTATCTGAAAACGCTCGACAGCTCGCCGGGCGTGTACCGGATGCTGGATGCGCAAAGCCGCGTTCTCTATGTCGGCAAGGCGCGCAACCTGCGCGCACGGGTCGGCAATTACGCGCGCCCGACCGGGCACAGCCCGCGCATCGCGCGGATGATCTCCGAAACCGCCTCGATGATGTTCCTGACCACGCGCACCGAAACCGAAGCGCTGCTGCTCGAACAGAACCTCATCAAGCAGCTCAAGCCGAAGTTCAACGTGCTGCTGCGCGACGACAAGTCGTTCCCCAACATCCTCGTGACCGCGCACGACTTTCCCATGATCAAGAAACACCGCGGCGCGAAAAAGGAAAAAGGCCGCTACTTCGGGCCCTTCGCCAGCGCCGGCGCGGTGAACCGCACGCTCAGCCAACTGCAAAAGGTGTTCCTGCTGCGCAACTGCACGGACACCCAGTTCGAAACCCGCACCCGCCCCTGCCTGCAATACCAGATCAAGCGCTGCACCGCGCCCTGCGTCGGCAAGATCAGCAAGGAAGACTACGCCGCCCAGGTCGCGGACGCGGAACGCTACCTGTCGGGAAAATCGACCGAGATCCAGGAAAAGCTTGCCGCCGACATGGCCGCGGCCTCCGAGGCGATGGAGTTCGAACGCGCCGCCGCCCTGCGCGACCGTATCCGCGCCCTGACCCAGGTCCAGACCGCACAGGGCATCAACCCCCGCACCGTGACCGAGGCCGACATCGTCGCGCTGCACCTGGAAAACGGCCAGGCCTGCGTCCAGGTCTTTTTCATCCGCGCCGGCCAGAACTGGGGCAACCGCGATTTCTATCCCCGCACCGGCGCGGATATCGACGCACCCGAAGTGCTCGAAGCGTTCCTGGGCCAGTTCTACGACACCAAGGATCCGCCCCGGCAGATCATCCTGTCGCACGGCATCGAAAATCCCGACCTGATGGAACAGGCCCTGACCGAGAAACTCGGCCGCAAGGTCGCACTGGTTGTCCCGCAAAAGGGCGAAAAGGCCGAACTGGTCGAAAGCGCCGTGCGCAACGCCCGCGAAAGCCTGGCGCGCAAGATGGCCGAAACCGCGACCCAGGCGAAACTGCTGCGCGGCTTGGCCGAAGCGTTCGACCTTCCCGCCCCCCCGCAACGGATCGAGGTCTACGACAACAGCCACATCCAGGGCGCGCATGCCGTGGGCGCGATGATCGTCGCCGGCCCCGACGGGTTCATGAAAAACGCCTACCGCAAGTTCAACATCCGCGGCGAAGACCTGACGCCGGGCGACGATTTCGGCATGATGAAAGAGGTGCTGTCGCGCCGCTTCAAACGCCTGATGAAAGAAGACCCCGACCGCGAAAAGGGGCTCTGGCCCGACCTGCTGCTGATCGACGGCGGCGCGGGCCAGGTCTCGGCCGTCGCGCAGATCATGGCCGGGCACGGGGTAAGCGACATCCCGATGGTCGGCGTCGCCAAGGGCATCGACCGCGACCACGGCAAGGAAGAGTTCCACCGCCCCGGCCGGCGCCCCTTCGCGCTGCGCATGAACGACCCGGTGCTCTATTTCATCCAGCGCCTGCGCGACGAGGCGCACCGCTTCGCCATCGGCACCCACCGCGCCAAGCGCGCCAAGGCCGTGGGCGCCACCCCGCTGGACGAGGTGCCGGGCGTCGGCGCCGCGCGCAAACGCGCGCTGCTGGCACATTTTGGCTCGGCCAAGGCCGTCAGCCGCGCCAACCTTGCCGATCTCAAGGCGGTCGAGGGGATATCGGGCAGCATGGCCGAAACCATTTACGCCTTCTTCCACGTAAAGGGCTAGGCACAGCCCGCCCCTTCATCTTGCCCGAAATACTCCGGGGGGTGAGGCCGCCAGGCCGAGGGGGGCAGCGCCCCCCTGCCCGCCTACCGGTTGGCGCCCGGTATGGGCCCGTTCTCGGTCCAGTCCCAGGTGCCCCGGTCACGCTCGTCCACCGCCTGTTTCCAGCCCACCGCCTCGGCCCGCGCCTTGAAATTCAGCCCCTCGGGCGAATGGCGGGTGATGCCGTCGAAAATCGTCGCCAGCCGCTGCGTGTTCATCAGCCCCGTGGCCTCGATCGCCTGATTGATCACCATCTTCTGCATCGCAAGCTGGTTGATCGGCACGCTGGCCATGCGTGCGGCCAGCGCCTCGACCTCGGCATCCAGGTCGGCTTCGGGCACCGCCTTCAGCACCAGCCCCATCTCGGCCGCCTCGCGCCCCGAAACCTTGTCGCCGGTGAACAGCATCCGCTTGGCCCGCTCCGGCCCCAGCCGGTAAACCCACATCGCCGTGGTCGGGCAGCCCCAGACCCGCACCGGCATGTATCCGATGCGTGCGTTCTCTCCCATCACGACGAAATCCGAACACAGCGCGATATCCGACCCGCCCGCCACGGCATGGCCGTGCACCTTGGCCACCACAGGCTTCAGCGCACGCCACAGCGCCATGAAATGCTGCGTGTTCTTCCACATGAAGCGGTAATCCCTGATCGGATCCCACGGCATGTCCTGCGTGGCCTGCCCGTTGCCGTTGCCCTCGGCGTAATAGGTCAGGTCATACCCCGCGCAGAACGCATCGCCCGCACCCGACAGCACCATCACATGCACCCCGTCATCGGCATCGGCGCGCTTGACCGCCTCTTCCAGCAGCACCGGCACCTCGTCGTCGATGGCGTTCATCACCTCGGGCCGGTTCAGCGTGATCCGCGCGATCCGCCCGTCCTTTTCATAAAGCACCTTGCTCATGTCGGTCTCCTCCCTTTGGCGCCAGCAAAGCATCAACAGCGAGGCGGGCCAAGACCGACGCCGCGTTGCGCAGCCGGGATGGGCGGAACCGGGGGGGGGGGCTCTGCCCCCCTCGGCCTGCGGCCTCACCCCCCGGAGGTATTTTCAGCAAGATGAAGAGGACAGGCCCCGCCTATCCCAGCCGCAGCACCTCGCCGCCGGCGGCTTCGGCGTCCTGCGGGTCGTGGGTCACCAGCAGCACCGGCAACCCGGCGGCGCGGGCACGGTCGAAGACGAGCGTGCGGATCTGTGCCCGGCGGTCGGCGTCGAGCGACGAAAACGGCTCGTCCAGCAACAGCGCGCCGGGCGCGGCCAGAAGCGTGCGCATCAGCGCCACCCGCACCCGCTGACCGCCCGAAAGCGTGGCTGGATCGCGGCCGGCAAAACCCGCCAGTCCGACCTCGGCCAGCGCGGCCTCGACCGCTGCGGCCCTGTCACGTCCCCGCACCGTTCGCGGCAGCCCGAAGGCCAGGTTCGCGCCGACCGACAGATGCGGGAACAGCAGCGGATCCTGGAACAGGATGCCGATGCCGCGCGCCTCGGTCGGCAGGCGGGTGATGTCGCGCCCGTTCAGCGACACGCGCCCGGACACCGCAAAGGGCGCGCCCAACGTGCCCATGATCGCGGCCAGCAGGGTCGATTTGCCCGACCCCGACGGGCCCATCACCGACACCACCTGCCCCGGCCGCACATGCGCGGACAGGCGCAGCATCGCGTGGCCGTCCAGCGTGATGGCCAGATCCTCAAGCATCAAACCCGGTTCAGCCATGCTGCATTCCTTTCCTGTTGCGCCAGGCCAGCCGCGGCAGGCCGATGGCCAGCGCGAAGGGCAGCAGCGCCAGCCCCGTCTGCACCAACGCCCAGACCCCGATCGCCCGCCTGTCCCCGCCCGAGGCCAGCGCCACCGCTTCGGTCGTGACCGTCTGCACCCGGCCGCCACCGATCAGCAGGGTGGGCAGGTATTGCCCCACCGACACCGCCAGCCCCACGGCCGCCGCCGTCAGCACCGGCGCCAACAGCATCGGCAGCCGCACGGTCCAAAGCACCCGGCCCGGCCCGGCGCCAAGGCTCTGCGCCACGGTCGCCTGCCGGCTGTCCCAGGCGCGGAACGGATCACCCAGCGACAGGAAGACATAGGGAAAGACGAACAGCACATGAACGGCCACCACCGCCCCGACCCCGCCCTTTACGCCAAGGATCAGCATCCAGGTCTGCACACCCGGCAGAAAGGCCACCTGCGGCGCCAGAAGCGGCAGGTACAGCAGCCAGTGCCCGCGCGCCCGCATTCGCAGGCCATGGCGGTGCTCGGCCTCGAGGCAGCCTATGGCCAGCGCAAGCGCGATGGCCGTGGCCACGCAGGCGATCGCAACGGTGTCGCCCAGCGCATCCGCCACGCCGGGCCAGTGGCGCATCCAGTTGCGCAGCGTGATCGCATCTGGCCAAAGCTCGGGGAAGCGCCAGAAGCCTGCCACCGACCAGACCGCCAGCACCCCAAGCCCGGCCAGCACCGCCGCCGCGGTCAGCCCGGCCAGCACCAGCGCCACGGCCCCGGTCGCCCGCCCGCCCGCGCCGCGCAGCGCGGACCAGACCCAGGCCCGGCCCAGCCGCGCCACCACGCGTTCACCCAGCCACCACAGGCCCAGCGCACCGATCACCAGCACCAGTTGCAAGGTCGCCGCCGCGGCCCCCTGCAGCCGCATGGCAAGGTCCGGGTCGTTCATCCAGCGCACGATCTGCACGGCCAGCGTGGGCGGCGTGTTCGGCCCGAGGATCAGCGCCACGTCCACGACCGTCATGGAAAAGGCCAGCACCACCAGTACCGGCAGCCGGATCTGGGTGTAGACCCGCGGAAACACGGCCTTCAGCCATGCCGCCGGCCGGTCGTGCCCAAGGCTGCGCGCCACGGCCTCGGCGCGCGTGGCGTCGGCCTGTCCGAGCGCGGCCAGCGTCATCAGCAACAGAAACGGCACCTCCTTGACGACAAGCCCGGCCATCAGGCTCAGCCCTGCGCCGTCCTGCACGATCAGCAGATCGGGCGGCTGCGTCCAGCCGGTGGCCCAGGGCGACAGCGCCCGTACGATCAGCCCCGAAGGCGCGATCAGAAAGGCCAGGCCGAACGCCGCCGCCGCATGCGGCACCGACAAAAGCGGCGACAGCAGCCGCCGGAACGCCGCAAAGGACGGCGTGCCCGACCAGCAGGCCACCAGCAGCGTCACGATACCAAGCGACAGCACGGCCGAACCCAGCCCGGCCACAAGGCTCAGCCGCATCGCCGCCGGCAGGCCCGGCCAGCCGAACAGCGAGGCGAAGGCGTCCAGCCCCGGCTCGACCCGTCCGATCACCGGCAGGATGCCAAAGGCCGGCGCCAGCGTGCCGGCCAGCCCCGCAAGAACCGGCCCCAGCAGCAGCACGAGCGTCAGGATCGGGACCGCGCGCAGGCTCACGTCAGTCGGCGACGCCGTACCGGTCGATCCAGTCGGCCTCGATCCGGGTCATCCAGCTTGGATGCGGCTCGGGCAGCGCCGGGCCGAGGTCGTCGGGCGAAAGCGTCGCCACGCCCAGGTCGATCCCGTCGAACAGCGCGCGCTGATCGCCGGGCAACGCGGCCACGTCCAGCACCGTGCCATAGCCCAGATAGGCCGGGTCCAGCGCACGCGCCTGCGCCTCGGCACTCATCAGGAAATTCGCCACCACCATCGCGCCGGCCTTGGCCGAGGCGTTGTAGGGGATCGCCACGAAACTAGCGTTGCCGATGGTGCCGCCATCGGGCACGAAGGTGCGCACCGTGTCGGGCAACTGGCCGTTGGCAATCGCGGTCGACGCCTCGCCGGGGCTGAAGGAAATCGCCAGCGACACCTCGTCATCCGCCAAAAGCTGGATCTGACGCGGCCCGGTCTGCGGATAGGCCTTGCCCTGCCGCCACAGGTTCGGCGTCAACGCATCCAGAAACGCCCAGAGCGGCGCGGTCACGGCGTCGTAATCCGCCGCATCCACCGGCGCCAGCAGCACCGAAGGATCGTCCAGCACCCCGTAAAGCGCCTGTTTCAGAAAGGTCGTGCCCAGAAAATCGGGCGGCTGCGGATAGGTGAACCGCCCCGGATTGGCCCTGGCCCAGGCCAGCAGCGCGTCCATGTCGGCCAGCGGCTCCATATCGGCGGTGTCATACATGAACACCACCTGCGCCGTGGCCCAGGGGCTTTCCATGCCATCGGTCGGCACGGTGAAATCGGCCTGCACCGGCTTGCCCGCGACATCGACCAGCGCCCAGTTCGGCAATTGCTCGGCGAAGGGCCCGAACAAAAGCCCCGCATCCTTCATCGCGGCAAAGTTGGGCCCGTTGATCCAGATAAGGTCGATCGCGCCGCCACTGTCCTGCCCGGCCTGCTTTTCGGCCAGCACCCGCGCAACCGCATCGGCGGTGTTCGACAGTTTCACATGCTCCAGCGTGACACCGTGGTCTTCGGCCACCCGGCGCCCGACCCAGGCGATGAAATCGTTCGTGGTCGACGATCCGCCCCAGGCATTCCAATACACGGTCTGCCCGCGCGCCTCGTCCAGAACGGCAGTCCAGTCGGACGGAACGGGATCGGCCATCGCCCATCCCGGCAACACGGCCAATGCGGCGGCCATCAGGTGTTTCAGCATTCTCACTCCCCTTTCACTCCTTCAAAGACCCGCCGCGCCAGCAGGATGCGGGACGCACCGGTCACAAAACACAACGCGCCGAACCCCCAGGCCAGAGGCGCGAACCAGTCGGGCCACAGGCACAGGATGACGAAGAACGCTATCGTTTCGAAACCTTCCAGCAGCCCCCCGGTGAAATAGAGCGATTTCACCCCGCGCGCATCCGTCTTCATCGCGTGCTTTTCCGCCAGGATCGCGTAGCCCAGGAAACTCGCCCCGTTGAAATAGAAACTGCACAGCAGGAACGCCCCCGCCGCGCCGTTTCCGGCCGGGTCCAGCCAGACGAACCCCATCGGGATCGCCCCGTAGAACAGGAAATCGCTGACGATATCCAGGTAACCGCCGAAATCCGACGTGCGGCTGGCCCGCGCCACCGCTCCGTCCAGCCCATCGGCCAAACGGCTCAGCAGCAGCGGCAGCAGCGCCCAGCCCGGCGCGCCCAAGCCGATCGTCGCCGCCGCAAGCAGCCCAAGCCCCAGCCCGGCCAGCGTCACCGCATCCGCCCGCACGCCAAGCCGCGCAAGAACGCGCCCCTGCGCGTTCAGGACCGGGTCGATGACAGGGCGGATATAGGCGTCGATCATGCGCCTAGGGATAGACCGCCCGGGCACACACGGGAAAGTGCCAATCGCGTGACGGCGCTGTAACAATGCCGGTCGCAAGGGGGCGCGCCCCGCCCACGGAATGTCGCGCAAGGGCTTGCAACGCGCATCAGGCCCGATATGCGTGGGGGACACGGACAGCAAAGGGCACGCGCATGACCAGCTTTGAACGCACTGTCGATATCCTGGGCGATCTGATCGCCTTCCCCACGGTTTCGGCGGACAGCAACCTGGAACTGATCGCCTATCTCGCCAACCGCCTGGGCGATGTGGGCGCGCATGTGCAGGTCATGACGGATGAAAGCGGCCACAAGGCGAACCTGTTCGCCACCATCGGCCCCGAAACCGATGGCGGCATCGTCTTTTCCGGCCATTCCGACGTCGTGCCCGCCGAAGAACAGGGCTGGTCCGCCGACCCGTTCGAAATGGTCGCGCGCGACGGCAATTTCTACGGGCGCGGCACCTGCGACATGAAAGGGTTCATCGCCGCCGCGATGGCCATGGCGCCCCGCCTTGCCGAGGTGCGTTTGCGCCGGCCCGTCCATTTCGCCTTTACCTATGACGAAGAGGTCGGGTGCCTCGGTGCCCAGCACCTCGTGCGTGAACTGGCCCAGACCGGCCTGCGCCCGGCGACCGCGATCATCGGCGAGCCGACGATGATGCGCATCATCGAGGGGCACAAGGGCTGCTGCGAATACACCACCCGCTTTCACGGGCTCGAAGGGCACGGATCGGCCCCCGACCGTGGCGTTTCGGCGGTGGAATATGCCGCGCGCTACATCATGCGCCTGCTGGAACTGCGCGAAGACCTCAAACCCCGCGCCCCCGCCGGCAGCCGGTTCGACCCGCCGTGGTCCACCCTGCAGGTCGGCCGCATCCATGGCGGCGTGGCCCATAACGTGATCGCGGGCGATGCCGAGGTGGAATGGGAACTGCGCCCCGTTCAGGCGTCCGACAAATCCTACGTGACCGAGGAAATCGCGCGCTACGCCAACGAGGTGCTGCTGCCCGCGATGCGCGCCGTACATCCCGAAGCCACCATCGCGACCGAGGTGATCGGCGACGTCCAAGGGCTGGAACCCGCGACCGAGAACGAGGCGCGCGACATCATCCAGCGCCTGACCGGGCAGAACGGCGCCGACGTCGTGGCCTTCGGCACCGAAGCCGGGCTGTTCCAGTCCCTGGGAATGAGCGCCGTGGTCTGTGGCCCCGGCTCGATCGAGCAGGCGCACAGGGCCGATGAATTCGTCAGCGCCGACCAACTGCGCCAATGCGTCGACATGCTGGAAAAGCTCTGCGACGGGCTGGTCGAACACTAGCCGCGCAAAAATGCTAACGGCCGCGCGGTTTGATGGGTAAACCGCGCGATTGCGGACCGGTCGCGGGAAAATCCGCGCGTATCCGCCTGATTCCGGCATGATGGCAGGCGAAAACCGCGCGGTTTAGAACCCGGACCGCGCGGTTTTCGTTAATCCCTTGTCAGGAACTGCGCGCTTTCGCCCGGCAACCGCGCGGTTAATGGGCCGCGCGCCTGCCTAGCGGCTGAAGGACACCGGCAGGTTGAACCGGTGACTGCCCGCCGCCAGCCCCTTGGGCGCGGCCGGGAACCGGGCACGCTGAACAGCAGCCACCGCCGCACGGTCCAGCGCCTCGTTGCCCGATGACCGGGTGATCACGACGCCCTGCAACTGCCCCGTATGCGACAATGTCAAACGCAGGTTAACCTTGCCCGACGCACGCGTGCCACGCGGAAAACGCTTGTTTTTCTCGACACTTGCACGCACTCGGCCACCCCAGTCGGCCATCAGGCTGCGGGTTTGGGCAGCGCTCGGTGCCGGCGTTTTCACCACATTTACGGTGACATGCCCGGCCTGCGGCGCGTTGCCCTGCCCCTTGGCCTTTTGCGCGGCGCGCGATGCCTGTTGGGCCGGCCTTGGCTGCGCCTGCTCGACTGGGCGCGCAACTGGCCGCACGTCAGGTCTATCGCTTTGTTCTGAAACGGTTTTTTCAGGCTCAGGCCGAACCGGCCTTGGCGGCGGCGCGGTATCGGCCCGTGGGGCGGCCTGCGGGGTCTGCGGCATTGGCAGACCGGCGGGCACCGACTGCGGAAGTGTTTTCATTTCAACGACTTGCGGCAGCTTCACGACATCGGAAACCGGCGGCGGCGCCATCGCCACGGGAACGGCCTGCACCTCGGGCGCTGCCGTCCAGGCGGCGACCATGTCGGCCATGTTTCCCGACATCGCCGCCAGCGTGATCTGCGCCTCGCCACCCTCGCCCCCCGGACCGCCACCGACACCGCCGGGCTGCGCCAGAACCAGCACATGCGCACCGACCGACAGGGTCAGGAAGGCCGCGTATTCGAACAGGATCTTCATGGCTGCACCGCCAGTTCGATCGTAGAAAACTCATACGATCCAAGGCGTTGCAGCACACGCGCCAATTCGACCGCCGGCAGGGAGCGGTCCGCCCGGATCGTCACCGGCGTCTGCGGATCGAGCGCCCCAAGAGCGGCCCATGCCGCATCGCCGCTCTGTCCCGAAAGCGCCGGAACCCCTTCCGCCGACAGCCACAACACCGCCTCGCCCGCGATCTCGGCCTCGGCATTTGCGGTGGGCAGGTCCGTCGCAAAGGGATCGGGCGGCGCGATCTGCGCGGACATCAGGAAGAAAATCAGCAGCAGGAACACCACGTTGATCATCGGGACGATGCTTTCGGGCGTCTGGCGGCGGGCCGGTATGGCAAAGCGCATGGGCGTCACTCCACCACCGTGACACGGGTCAGCCCCGCATCGCGCAACACGTTCGCCACATCGATCAGCCGCTGCAGATCGGCCCCGTCACGCGGGCGCAGAACGACGATGTCGTCCGGCCCGGTCATCAGCGGCGCAAGGGTATCGGCAAGCGTATCCGCGGCCACCTCGCGCCCGTTCAGGCGCAGCGTATCGGGGCCGATATCCACCAAGCGCGGCGGCCCTTCGTAGCTGCCCGATCCAAGCCCGCCGGGATCCAGCGGCAGCGCCGCATCCATCCCGAACCGCGCGGCCAGCATGAAAAAGATGAGCAGCAGGAACACCACGTCGATCATCGGCGTAAGGCTGGGCCGGCGGCGCAGGCGCGGTGCGGCAAAGGCGAACATCACGTGCCCCCCTGCGCGTTGACCATGCGGGTGGCCATGTCTTCCATGTCGCCCTGCACCCGCTCGGCCACCCCTTCGAAGGCCGACAGCGCCACGGCGGCGGGGATCGCCACCGCCATGCCGGCGGCGGTGGTCAAGAGCGCCTCCCATATGCCGCCGGCCAGAACCGACGGATCGGCGCGCGACCCGCTGTCCTGCAAGGCCTGGAACGCGTCGATCATGCCCAGCACCGTGCCCAGAAGCCCGACCAGCGGCGCGATCGTCACGATCAGTTCCAGCGGCCGCAAGCCCGCGCGCAGGCCCGCGATTTCGCGCATGGCAAGGCGGGTGATCTCGTCGCGCTGCGCCTCGGGCGGCAAGGCGCCGGACAGAACGCCACGCACCCGCGACACGAAGCGCAGGCGCAGGTTGGCGCTGTCGGGCGCGGGCGCGCCATGCCCGGCCACCACGGCCTCGGCGCGGCCAGGCGCCCAGACACCCGCCAGCGCGAGGCGCCACAGCTTCCATGCGATGATGGCGACCGTCAGAACCGACAGCGCGGCAATGACCCAGAGCGCCGGGCCACCCCGGTCGAGCAGGCCCTGAAGGCTGTCAAATCCCGTCATGCCGCCCCCCGTCTGACATGTTTCATCCAGTATGCGCCGCCCGCGCGCACGGCGTCGTATACCGCACGGCCCGCCGCCACGCCAATCGCCGTGTGCATGCCCGCAAACACTGTGTCCCCCGACGGCGCGGCGACGGCGATGCAATCGGTACCGGTGCCCGTGGCAATGCCCGTGGGCAATTGGTGGCCCAGTTCGATGACGGCGGTTGTGCGGGCCTGCGCAACGATGGCCAGTGTTTCCACCAACGCCGCCTGCGTCAGCCCGGCAGACAGGCGAAGCGCCACGTTGATCGTACCGAAGCTGTCCGGGTCATAGGCCATGCGCGTGCCGATCCTTTCGGCATTGGACAAGCCCACCGTGGCAACGGCGGTTGCGGTGACGTCATCGACGACCGCCTCGGCCACCTCGAAGGCGCTGACGTCGCGCGAGGTCAGGAAACAGGGCGCATCCTGCCCGCCGCGCGGGGCAAGCTCGCCGGCCAGCCAATCGGCCACGTCCAGATCGGGCGTAAGATCGGCATTGCGCACCTCGCGCCACAGGATACGCCGCGCCGTGACGAAACCGGGACGGTTCAGCGTGAAGCTGAGCACCGGCATTTCGGCGCCAAGATCGAAGTCCAGCCAGGGGCGCGACAGCGTGACACTCATTCCAGCACCTCGAGCGGTTGGAAGATGCGGCCCTGGTCGGTTTCGGCCTGGTAGGCGGTGATCCCGAAAGCCTGTGCGACCATTTCGGGCGTCAGCACCTTGGCCGGCGTGCCATCGGCCATCACCTGCCCCTGCCCCAGCAGGATCAGCCGCGAACAGTGGCGCGCGGCAAGGCCCAGGTCATGCAGCGACACCAACACCGACCGGCCCGACCGCGCGAGCCCGGCAAAGGTTTCCATGGTCGCGATCTGGTGGGCGGGATCGAGCCCGGCGATGGGTTCGTCCGCCATGACAAGGGGCGTGTCCTGCGCCAGGGCGCGGGCAATCAGGACGCGGGCCTGCTCTCCGCCCGACAGCCGCGTGGCGGTGCGCTGGCGCATATGCGACAGACCCATCCAGTCGATCGCCCGGTCGACGGCGTGATGATCCGCCTCGGTCAGGCGGCGGGCGCGATGCGGCGTGCGGCCAAGCGTGACCAGCGCCTCGACCGTGACCGGCCAGGCGATTTCACGCGCCTGCGGCATCCACGCGACCGCTTGGGCCCGCGCGCGCGGATCGAGCGCGGCAAGGCTGCTTTGGCCGTCATGGTCGAGCAGTCCCAGCGCCGCGCGCATCAGCGTGGTCTTGCCCGCACCGTTGGGGCCGATCAGTCCCACCATTTCGCCCGCGCCGATATTCAGCGTCACGCCGGAAAAGACCGGCCTGCCGCGCAGGGTGACGGACAGATCGCGCAGGGAAAGCAGCGTCATGGCATCTCCCTCCGCGTCTTGTAGATGAGGTGCAGGAACAGCGGCGCGCCCACCAGCGCGGTCAGAACGCCCAGTTTCAGGTCGCGTTCGGGCAACACCAGGCGCACGGCAAGATCGGCCGCAAGCAGCATCGCCGCCCCCCCAAGTGCCGACGCCCAAAGGAGCCGCGAAGGCTGCGCGCCCACCCAGGGCCGCAACAGGTGCGGCACCACCAGCCCGACGAACCCGATGGCCCCGGCCACGGCGGTACCAGCCCCCACAACGCAGGCGGTGCCAAGGATCAGCACCAGCCGCAGGCGGGACAGGTGAATGCCCATCGCCTCGGCCGCGTCCTCGCCCAGCGTCAGCGCGTCGAGCCCCCGCCCGAGCGAGGCCAGCAGCACCCAACCCAGCAGCGTGAAGGGCAAGGCCAGCCACAGATGCGTCATCGAGCGGTCGGCAAGCGATCCCATCATCCAGAACACGATCTCGTTCACGGCAAAGGGGTTCTGCGACAGGTTCAGCACGAGTTGCGTCAGCGCCCCGGCCATGGCCGAGATCGCGATGCCCGCAAGGATCAGCACCAGCGACCCGCCGCGGGGGCCCGCAAGGGCCAGCACCAGAAGCACGCCGCCCAGCGCACCGGCCAGAGCCATCAGCGGCAGCCCCAGCGCGAAACTCGCCGACAGCCCGGTCTGGATCGCGATCACCGCGCCCAGCGCGGCCGATCCCGAAACGCCGATCAGCCCCGGTTCGGCCAGCGGGTTGCGCAGGTATCCCTGCATCGCCGCCCCGGCAAGGCCAAGGCTTGCGCCGATCATCGCGGCCAGGATCGCGCGCGGCAGGCGGATTTCGCGCATCACCATGGCAACCGGCCCGTCCCCCCCGCCGAAAAGCCCTGCAAGGCTATCGAGCGGAGCGATGCTGGCCGGGCCAACCAGCAGCGACAGCACAAAAAGCGCCGCGACGGCCAGCGACAGCGATGCCATCAGCCGCGTCATTGCCCCGCCTCCACCGCGCGGCGCAGGGCGACCAGGTCTTCGACCGCCTGCAAAACGTAAGGCGTGCCGCACACCCAGTTGCGGTCGGTCACGGTGCCGGTGACCCGGCCCCGTTTAAGCGCTGTGACAACGGGGTGGTCCATGATCGCCTCTGACCGCGAGGCACCCGGATAGGGGTTGCCCGTCACGACGACATCCGGGTCGGCCATCGCCAGCAGCTCCAGCGGCAGAGCGCCGATCGCGCCATAACCCATCCCGGTCGCCACATTGTCGAACCCGGCCGCGCGCAGGATCTGCCCGGCCAGCGACGCATCGCCCGACGTGTATCCGTTGGCGTAATAAAGCGCTGCCTGCGGACGGTCCTGTGTGGAAGAGGACAATTCGGCCAGTTGCGCGTTGAACCGGTCGACCAGTTCGGCCGCGCGCGCCTCTTGCCCCAGCAGGGCCCCGATGCGCGTCAGCCGGTCGGGCACATCCGAAAGCGCATAGGCGGGGGCGAATTCCTCGACCCGGATACCAAGGCGGCGCAGCATGTCGACGGTGGCGCGGTCCGTAAAACGCCCGGCGATCACCAGGTCGGGCTTGAGAAGATAGACCTCTTCGGCGCGGGCATGGTTGACGGGTATCGCCGCCGCCTCTTCGGCCATGGCCGAGGTGCGCGGGTTGGCGGCCAGAGGCGTGACCGACACAAGCTGCCCCGGCCCCGCGACCAGCATCGCAAGCTGATCGGTGCACAGGTTGACCGACACCACCCTTTTCGGGATGTCGGCATGGGCAGCCGCGCCTGCCAGGGCAAGCGCGGCGAGCCAGGGTATGATCCTAGAAGGACGCACGGAGCCCGAAATACGCCGCGCGGCCCGGCGTGTTGTAGCCGCCCGCGGTTTCGTAGTCTTCGTCCAGCAGGTTCTCGACCCGCAGATAGGCCTGCGCCCGGTCCGTGATGTCATAGCTGACACCGAGATTGACCAGGGTGTAATCTCCTACCTTGTTGTCCACCGGCGCAAAGGCGCTGGCTTCGACATCGGCGACGCGCTGAACCTCGAACGTGCCGTTGAACCCGTTGCCGAGATCGGCGTCGAGGCCAAGCACCAGATCGTGGCGCGGCACGCGGACAAGGCGGATGCCTTCGGTCTTGGCATCGGTCAGCGTGTAGTTGGCAAAAAGCGCCACACGGTCCGAAAGCGCGTAGCGGCCGGCCAGTTCCAGCCCGCGCGTGACGGTGGTGCCGGGCTGCTGGTTATAGGCCGAGAGGATGAAGTCATAGCCGATCAGATCGTCGATTTCGGTGTAGAACGCAGTCGCGCGCACGAACCCGGCCTCGAACGTCTTTTCCGCCCCCAATTCGAACGAACGGCTTTGTTCGGGTTGCAGCGTGGTGCTGCCGTACGGGCCGAAGAGTTCATAGAGCGAGGGCGCGCGGAATCCGCTGCCCAGAACCGCGCGTAGCGTCAGGTCCGGCTGTGCGCGCCAGGCCGCCGCGATGCGCCCGGTGGTGCTGCCGCCAAAGCGCGAATGATCGTCATGCCGCAGCGCCAGCGACAGATCGAGATCGTCGGCCGGACGCAATTGCAATTCGGCAAAGACAGACCGCGTGGTCACCTCGCCCGAGGCGCCGGGAATGTCGAAGGTTTCGCGTGTTTCGTCCAGACCGAAGCCAAGCGTGCTCGTGCCACCGATTTCCACCGATCCAAGATATTGCAACTCTTCGCGGTCGCCGTTGAAATACGGGGTGAACCCGCCGGGATCGCGGCGTTCGCTATCGAACACCGAATAGCTGAGGCGATGATCGATGCCGCCGGTTTCGAATTCGGCGAAGACACGTGCGCCGCGCTGGGTAAAGAAGTTTTCGCCGGCATTGCCGACAAACGGGCGGTCGATTTCCACCATGCCGTCACGCCAGAGCGCCGAGGCACCGACCGTGACCGTGTCGGTCAGGTCGTAGCGCGTGGACAGGGTCAGCATCTCTTGTTCGAAACCGTCCTCTTCGGTGTCCGAGGCCAGCGCCGAAATGCCATCTGTGATCAGCCGCGAATAGCTGAGCGCGACCTCGCCGCGCTCGGTTGCATGCCCCATCCAAAGGCTGCCCGACCGCGTGCCGAAGCTGCCCGCCTCGAGGTTGAGATCGGCCGAAAAGCCCAGGCCGCGCGGGCGTGCGGTGGTGATGTCGACGACCCCGGCAATCGCCTCGGACCCGTAGATCGCCGATTGCGAGCCTTTCAGGATTTCGACCCGGCCAAGCCCCGCAGCGGTCAGCCCGCCGAAATTGAACCCCGTCTGCGTCGAGGACGGATCGGTCACGTCGATCCCGTTCACGCGCACACCGATATAGGATGTGTCCAGGCCGCGGATGCGCAGCGTCGTGTTGCTGCCCACCCCGCCGTTGGCCGAAAAGCTGACACCGGGTTCGCGCGACAGCGTCTGGATCAGCGAGGTGTCGGCATTTTGCAGGTTGTCGCCTTCGACAACCTCGACGGTCGCGCCGGTGCGGGCGGGGTCGACCGGCGCCAGGCTGGGCGACACGACGATCTCGTCGAGATCGAACGCCTCCTGCGCCAGACCGGGCGCGGCAAGCAATGCGGTGAAAGCGACGGATGCCAGTAGCGTCCTTTTCATGGTTCTTGTCCCTCCTTCGGGCCATGGCCCGGGATTTTGTATTGTCTTGCGGAAGGACTGCGCCCTCCCGTGACGGTGAAAGATGCCACCACTACGGAAGGTCCGTTATCCACGGCGCGCCCCGCGCCCGGATAGGGTGATCACTTCGGCAGGTCTCCTGACTTGCGGGTCATCGCTTGGCCGGGCCTTCCCGCGGCGCCCACAGGGCGCGGCAGTGGCATATGCCGGCGTCGCTCACCGCTTACAGTTGCGGGGGCAGTCGCGGCCTTGGGCTGTCCTTTCGGGCGGCCCTCACCGCGTTCCCTTTTACCCGGCCGAGTGAATCGACCGGACCGAAGCAATGTCGTGATTACTGGATGGAGGGATTCGATGAAAGGGGAAAGGCGACGCCGCGGCGCGCCGGCGCGACATCAGCGCGGGGCGCGTGTGAACACCATTTTCTGGTTGGCCAGCTTTTCGCGCGCTCCCGTCCACGCATAGCACAAGAGCGCGGGATTGTTGTCGGCGGTGGTGATGCGGTGCAGTTGGCCCGGCGGGTTGAAGATCAGCGAGCCGGGGCTGTAGACGCCCTGATCGTTTTCCGACACCGCGCCGGACAGGCAGATATAGCTTTCGGTGATGCCGTCATGGGAATGGGCGGGATAGGTGCATTTCGGCGCGAACAGCACAAGGCCGAGGATCACCTCGTCGGTGACGACCGGGCCGGTCGGTCCGACCAGTTCGGCATAGGCGTATTTGCGTTCCAGCCCGCGAGGCACCTTTTCATAGCCGTATTGCCACACGAACTGATCGCGCACTGCCTCGAGCGCGCGGATGAAGGGCGCGTGACGCTCCAGCCGGCCATTGTCCAGCGCGCGCTGGAGATGGGCGGTGACGGGCTTTTCGACCGGTTCGACCGACCGCACCTCGGCATTGGCCTTCATCACGCGGCTGATCTGTTCGCGCACATTGCGCTGGTGGCTGCGGATCTTGGCGCTGCCGCCGGCGGGCAGCCGGCGGTAGAATTCATAGAAATCGCGCAGAAGATATTCCCATTCAGGGCAATCCCTTATCCGCCGTTCCGTCGTCATCGCAGGCTTGCCCCCTGTTCAGAGCCGCAAGACGCCCCTGCAGGCATCCGGTCACTCGGGCCGGACGCGCGCGGCCGTCTTGTTGGCGAACGCTTCGAGCCGCCCGCGCGAGGCGGGCTGCGTGTTGACGATGCCCGCGACCACGGATTCCGCATAGGCCGCATCCAGCCCCGACATGTTCTGCATGTGCGAGATCGCCGAGCAGATCGCGAAATTCGACAGCGGCGGGTTGGTGGCGGCGGCGCGCGCGATTTCCAGCGCCTTGGCCTCGGAATCCTCGACCAGGTATTGCGCAAGGCCCACGCTGATCGCCTCGTCGCCCTTGTAGACGCGGCCCGTGAGCATCATGTCGATCATGCGCGCCTTGCCGACCAGATCGGCCACGCGGATCGTGGCCCCGCCACCGGTGAACAGGCCCCGCTGCCCTTCGGGCAGAGCAAAGTAGGTGCTGGCATCGGCAACCCGGATATGGGCCGAACTGGCCAGTTCCAGCCCACCGCCCACAACAGCCCCCTTGAGCGCGGCGATGACCGGCACGCCGCCATATTCCATCTTGTTGAACGCCTCGTGCCAGCGCAGGCAGATATGCATGAAATCTTCGGGGCGGCGATCTTCGGCGTGGTGTTCCACGAGGTCGAGACCGGCGCAGAAATGCGGACCTTCGGCGCGCAGGATCACGGCGCGCGCGCCCATGCGCGGCAGTTTCGAAAACACCTCGATCAACTCGTCCACGGTCGCGGCGTTGAGCGCGTTGCGCTTGGCCGGACGGTTGAGCGAAAGCGTGACGATGCCATCGTCATCGGCGCTGATCGCCAGGTTTTCCAGGTCGAAGATGTCGAGGCTGTCCATGATGTGTTCCTTCGGGTTTGTAAGTGTGGCGCGGGTCAGGCCCGGCCGGTGTTGAGTTCGGCCAGGATCGCATCGGCATCCTGGCCACGGGTTGGTGCGGGGCGTGGGGCGGGCGGCGTCCTGCCGTCGAAACGCGGGGCCGCGGCCGCCTGCAGACCCTGTTCATCCTGGTGCCAGATGCCGCGCGCCGCCATATGGGCATCCGCCGCCGCGCCGTCCGGGGCATTCACGGGCGCCACGCAGGCATCGCTGCCCTCGAACAGGGCGACCCAATGCGCCAGCGGTTTCCCGGCAAAGATCGCGGCCAGCCGGTCCGTCAGCGCGGGCCAGGCGGATTTGTCGAACTGCTTTTGAAATTCGGCATCGTCGGACAGGCCCATGCGGTCGAGGAAAATGGCGTAGAATTTCGGCTCGAGACTTTGGACGGACAGGAACTGCCCGTCGGCGCAGGCGTAGCAGCGGCTCCAATGCGGTCCGTCGAGAATGCTTTGGCCGCGCTGCATCGATAGACCGCCCGCCGCACCCAGAGACATCAGGAGGTTCATCATGTGCGCCGATCCGTCGACGATTGCGGCATCGACCACCGTGCCCGCCCCCGTTCGCCCCGCGCGGATCAGCCCGGCCAGCATCCCGGCCACAAGATAGAGCGCCCCACCCCCGATATCGCCCACGATTGTCGGCGGGGTAAAGGGCGGCTGTCCGGCGGGCGAGGCATACCAGAGCGCCCCCGACAGCGCGATATAATTCAGGTCATGCCCGGCCTGCATGGCGCGCGGCCCGTCCTGGCCCCAGCCGGTCATGCGGCCATAGACCAGCGCCGGATTGAGCGCGTGGGCATCCGCAGGGCCAAGGCCCAGCCGCTCCATCACGCCGGGGCGGAACCCTTCGATCAGGCCGTCGGCCCCGGCGATCAGGCGCTTGACGGTTTCCAGGTCGTCGGGGTCTTTCAGATCGAGCGAGATCGACCGCTTGCCCCGGTCGAGAGGGTTGCGCGCGGGCTGCCCCGGGGCGCTGCCCCCGCCCTTGCGGTGCACGACGATCACTTCGGCGCCGAGATCGGCCAGCGTCATCGCCGCGAAAGGACCGGGCCCAAGGCCTTCGATCTCGATAATGCGGATGCCGTCGAGCATGGCGCCCTCCCCTTTGCCGTCCGGCTGGCATTAACCGCAAGCGGGACGGCAAATTCAAGACAGGGTGCGAAAAGTGACGCAGGGTCGCCCCTGTGCGGCCGGGCGTCTGAAACAGTGTTTCCACGGGCTTTCTGGGGGTTTACGGGCTTGGGGGGCGCTCCCTATACTCCGCGCGACAGGCGTGCCTAGCGCCAAAGGATTTTCAAGCGGATTATTTGATGCCGGACACGCCCCGTACCATTACGCCACCGCACAGGGTCGTGGTGTCGATCATCAATTACCGCACCGGGGCGCTGACCATCCAATGCGTGCAATCGGTGCTGGACGACCTGGGCGATATCGACGGGCATGTCGTGATCGTCGACAACCTGTCGGGCGACGGATCGGCCGACGAGATCGCCGCCTGGATCGACAGCCTGCCCGAACCCCGCCGGGTCAGTCTGGTGCGGTCGGCCACGAATTCCGGCTTTTCCGGCGGTCACAACCAGGGCTTTGCGGCACGGTCGTCCGATTATGTCCTGGTGCTGAATTCGGACGCAGTGCTGCGCCCCGGCTTCATGGCCGAAATCCTGGCCGCCGCGGATGCCCAACCGGACATCGGACTGTTCGCGCCGCGCATCGACTATGACGACGGTGAACAGCAGATCAGCTGCTTTCGCTTTCCATCCCCGGCGAGCGAGTTCGACCGGGGTGCACGGACAGGCGCAATCAGCAAACTGTTGGCGCGTCGCCTCGTGTCGCTGCGCATGCCGCCCGAACCGGACCAGATCGACTGGGCCAGTTTCGCCTGCATCCTGCTGCGCCGCCGGATGATCGACGCGATCGGCCCGATGGACGAGGGGTATTTCCTGTATTTCGAGGATATCGAATATTGCTGGCGCGCGCGGCAGGCGGGCTGGCGGATCGCCTATGTGCCGCAGGCGCGCGCCGTGCATTTCCGCGGGGGCAGCGGCCCGGTCAAGGCGCTGGCGAAGGAAAAGAAACGCCTGCCGGCCTATTTCTATGCATCGCGCACGCGGTTCTTCCGTCAGGCCCATGGGCCAACCGGGCCGATGCGCGCCAACGTCGCCTGGCTGGCGGGCCGTGCGCTGGCGCGGCTGCGGTTGATTTTCGGCAGGGCCGTTCCTCCCAGCAACGCAAGCGAGGCGCGCGATATCTGGACGAACGTCCTGTCGCCGCTGGATGACAGCCTGCGGATGGGGGGCTGAGCCTTGGCTTTACCCGATTACCTGATCGTCGGCGCGATGAAATGCGGCACCAGCACGCTGGCCGCGCAGTTGGGCGCACAGCCCGGCATCTTCATGACCGAACCGAAAGAGCCGAACTTCTTTTCCGACGACGAGGTCTTTGCCCGCGGGCTGGGCTGGTACGAAAACCTGTTCGCCGGAGCCGCCCCGGGCGACCTCAAGGGCGAGGCGAGCACGCATTACACCAAGCAGCCCACCCACCCCGACGCCCTGCCCCGCATGGCCGCGGCGCTGGAGGCACCCAAGATCATCTACCTGATCCGCGATCCGGTGGCGCGCGCGGTGTCGCATTATATCCATGAATGGACGATGGGCGTGATGTCGGGCGAGATCGACACCGCGTTCGAACAGCACGAGGAACTGGCCGCCTACGGCTGCTATGCCATGCAGATCGCGCCTTATATCGACAGGTTCGGGCGCGAAAACGTGCTGATCCTGAGCCTCGAGGGTATGAAGGCAGAACCCCAGGCCACGCTGGAACGCGCCTGCGCATTCATCGGGTATACCGGAACACCGCGCTGGAAGGACGATCTGGCGCAGATGAACGTGTCGGCCGAACGCATCCGGCGTTTCCCGATGCACAAGCTGGTGTTCGACAACCCCGTTGCCGCGGCCCTGCGCCGCGCGCTGATCCCACAGGGGGTGCGCGACCGGATCAAGGCATCGCGCCAGATGCGCCAGAGGCCCGAAATGTCACCCGCCACCCGCGCGCGCCTGATCGCGCGGTTCACCAAGGATTTCGCGCAGCTCCGGCGCCTCTTCCCGGACCGCGACGACCTGCGCGCCAGCTATCCGTTCCTGTCCGATGACGGCTGATCCCCGCATCGGCGCGGTCGTGATCGGCCGGAACGAAGGCGACCGCCTGATCCGGTGCCTCGACTCGGTCCGCAAAGGCGTGGCGCATGTCGTCTACGTGGATTCAGGATCGACCGACGACAGCGTGGCCGAGGCCCGCGCCCGCGGCGTCGAGGTTGTCGCCCTGGACATGGACCTGCCCTTTACCGCCGCACGGGCGCGCAACGCCGGGCTGGACGCGTTGCTGGCGCAAGGCGCGTTCGACCATGTGCAGTTCATCGACGGGGATTGCGAGTTGCGCGACGGCTGGATCGCGGCGGCCAGCGCCTTTCTGGAGGCGCATCCCGATGTCGCCGTTGTCTGCGGCCGCCGGCGCGAACGGTATCCCGATGCCACCGTCTATAACCGGCTATGCGATTGGGAATGGGACACGCCGGTGGGCGAGGCCACGGCCTGCGGCGGCGATGCGCTGATGCGGGTGGCGGCGTTGCGCGCCGTTGGCGGCTACAACCCCGACCTGATCGCAGGCGAGGAGCCGGAACTCTGCGTGCGCCTGCGCCTTGAAGGCTGGCGGATCTGGCGGCTGGACCACGAGATGACGTGGCACGACGCGGCGATGACGCGGTTTGGCCAGTTCTGGAAACGCAGCCGCCGGTCCGGCCACGCCTTTGCCGAAGGTGCGGCACTGCATGGGCGCGGCCCGACCCGCCACTGGGTCACCGAGACACGGCGCGCGATCGTCTGGGGCGGCGTGATACCGTTGGCGATCCTGCTTTTGGCGGCCTTCGCCGGGCCTTGGGCGCTGGCATTGGCGCTGATCTACCCCGCGCAAGTGGCCCGCCTCGCCCTGCGCGAAGGCGGCGGCAAGACTGCCTGGGAACGGGCGTTCTTTCTGGTCGTCGGCAAATTCGCGGAACTGGCCGGAGTAGCCGAGTATTGGTGGCACCGCCTGCGCGGCCAACGGGGCGGGTTGATCGAGTATAAATAGGCGTCAGTCGGGCATCTGGGCCGCAGAACGCAGCAAGGCTTCGTGCGCTGTGCCCTTGACCGCGGTGAGACACTCTTCGAAATTCTCGATCGTTTCGGCGATGGGCGTGCGAATGATCTTTTTCATCCGCTCCGTGGTTGCGACCGGCGTCACACCGAGAAACCCGAAAGCTTCGGTCATTATGCGACTACGGCTGTCCGGGTCGGAAAAAAGCTCGTCATACCGTATGATGTATTTGCGCGCCTCTGGAAGGCGCCCCAGCATTTGATCGAGCTGGGCATTCTCGTGTTCGATGTCCGAAAGCAAGGTCGAGATGTGGGCCGGGTCGATACGCAGCCGTTTGCGCGTGCCGCTTTCATCCCTCGCCGCCACGACCCCCGTCGCCCCGAGCATCGCGTTCGAGATCATCCGATCCACCACATCCTCACGGATCAGGCCGATCACCTTGATATCAGGGCGTTTGTCCAGATAGTCCGCCAGCCCGTATCGATGAAAGTTAAGCGAGAAATCCTTGATGCCGAACGTTTTGATCTGACCGCGCGGCTTGGCATGAGCCGCCTCGCCCGAAAGCCTTTTTCGAAGGGTTCGCACGGTATTCACGCCCGTCAGGAAAGCATTGGAGTAGAGCACCCAATCCAGGAACGCCTCGTCGGTGCGGGGCATGAATGGCACCTTGCGCTGCAGTTTGCGAATAAGGTTCCATTCACCGAGAACCTCTCCGAAATTCAGGACTTCCGGGCTTTGGTTCAGCATGTCGCGCAAGGTATTGCTGCCGCTTCTGCCGAGGGTCAGTATGACGTGGTGTTCCATACCCCTACCTCCCCCTTGTCCATTCCGTGCCGGAGTTCCTGAGCCGGACGGTAACATGCACCATGGCATAGGTCAGGAACGGCACCGGCTTGCGCATGGCCAGCCCGATCAGTTCGGCGCGTGTCGGGCTTGCCTTGGCTTCGCGGTCTGCAATGCCCGGGTACAGGCGTAGAAGTTCGCGAACCCCTTCGTCCTGGCGGCGGCGCACACGCACCAGGTTGGTGAAACCTTCGACCATGGGCCAGTGATACCGGGCGGGCACTTCGACGCGCTCATCGGGTGTGAACTGAAGACGCGCAAATGTATCGTCGGAAATGATTGCGGGAAAGGCGTCCCATCGCGCGCGGCCGGCCGCGTTCACGGCAAAAAAACCGGCACCGACAGCGCCGCCTTTCACGAAAGGCAGTTCGATCCACAGCCTTGCGTATTGGCGGGTGATCCAGCTTTTGGCACGTGTAACGGCTAGCGTGCCGGTTACGTAAACGGCGCGATCCGGCGACAGGGCCTGACGCAATTGTCCGAGCATATGCGGGTCAAGCCGGATATCGGCATCCAGATAGACGCGGGCATTGGAGCTGGCGGCATCATCACCGGCATTCAAGGCGTTGGGTTTTCCCGGCTCCGGCACGTCGATCACCTTGAGCGTCCAACCGCGGGCTTCGAAGTCGGGCAGAAATGCCTGCGCCGCTTCGATCGTTCGGTCGGTGCATGCGTTGGCGGCGACGATCGTTTCGACAATGCCGGCGCGATCGTCCTGTGCCAGCACCGAGCGCAGGCAGTCGCCAATGTAATTCTCTTCGTTGCGCGCGGCGATGATGACCGAGAGCGGTTCATCCCTGTTGTCTTGCGCGATTTCCGCAGACGTCATGCCATCCTGCCGTCAAAAAACCCGTTGAAACCATTCGTATCGCAAACATCACCTTCCCGCGATAGCCGCAAGGCTTTGCGCTTGTCGACGGTCAAGCAGTTACGCTTGCATCATTCGGCAAAAGGTGGGGCAATGCGGCAACCCCAAGGCGGGTTTCTCGGGATTTCCCGTTTGCGGTCATAGTAATGACATGCGCGCGCGACATGCCAGCGGACCGGGCGCCGCGCTTTACAGCCTGTAATCGCCCGGAAATTTCCGCTACACCCGTTTTCCAAAGGGTTGGCGCAACACGGATTTGTTCAAGGGATTTCAGCGATGCGCATCGGCTATCTGATGAATATGTACCCGGTCATCAGCGGCACCTTCATCCGGCGCGAGATCCATGCGATCGAGGCCGATGGGGTCGAGGTGATGCGCTATGCGCTGCGTCCCTGGGATGGCGAACTGGTGGACCCCGCCGACAAGGCCGAAAAAGAGCGCACGTTTTACCTCCTGTCGGGGCGCGTGCCCGCATTGCTGGCCGATTTCGCGAAGGAATGCGTGGCAAACCCGTTGGGCATGTGGCGCGCGCTGGGTGGTTGGGCGCGGCTCTGGAGGAATGCGGGACGGGGCTTCGTGCCGCATGTGGCCTATTTGCTCGAGGCCGTGTCGCTGAAGCGGCGTGCCTTGCGTGACGGCATCACGCATATCCATGCCCATTTTTCCACCAACACAGCCGCCGTGGCGCTGCTGTCGCAGCGTCTTGGCGGGCCGGGATACAGCTTTACCGCCCACGGCCCCGACGAGTTCGTCGATTGGGGGCCGGCCTCTTTGGCGATGAAGGTGGTCGAGGCACGTTTCGTTGCGGCGATTTCCAATTTCGCGCGGGTGCAGTTGGCCTTGGCCGCCGGGATGGCGCACTGGGACAAGCTGAAGATCGTGCATTGCGGGGTGAACCTGGGCGACTACCCGGTGAGCGACGCGCCCTTTGACGGCGGAGCCCCTTTTGTCTGCGTCGGGCGGCTTTGCCCGCAAAAGGCGCAAACGCTGATCGTCGAGGCCACCGCCGAGGTCGCAAAGACCCACCCGGATGTTCGGCTGCACCTGATCGGCGACGGCGAAACGCGCGCGGATGTCGAAGCGGCGATTGCCCGGCATGGGCTGGAGCGGAACGTCACCCTGATGGGATGGCGGAGCAACGCCGAGGTCCGGGAGGAGCTTGGCCGGGCCCGCGCGCTGGTTCTGCCCAGCTTCGCCGAAGGCCTGCCCGTCGTGATCATGGAGGCCTTCGCCCTCGGGCGCCCGGCGATCTCCAGCTATATCGCCGGCATCCCGGAGCTGGTCGACGAAAGTTGCGGATGGCTGGTGCCTGCGGGCTCGGTCAGCGACATCGCCGCCGCGATGCGCGCGGCCCTGGATACCGGCGCCGAAAGGCTGCGCGCGATGGGCGCGGAAGGACGCAGCCGTGTCGAACGTCAGCACGACATCGGCAAAGAGGCACGGGCACTGCTGGGGCATATCCGCGAAGTCGTCGGATAAAGTCGACGGGTCAGCCGAAATACATCCGGCGGAGCCGCCATCCCAGATACAGCATGACCGCAAGGAATGCGCCCATTGGCACGCCCAAGGCGACAATGCCGGGAAGGCCGAGAACGACCAGAATGTCCTTGGTGGGTATGACGATGCCGTGAAAGGCAAAAATCGGAAGCGCCAGCCCCCCGATCACGATCAGGATTTGCAGTATCCCACGTCGCACCGTTCCGAAACCGTGCCAGGATTTCAGAACCAGATCAAACGAACCGACAAGCGCGACCACCAACGAAAAGTAGAACAAGTTCCCCAGGAAGCTTGTGAAAAACGGCGACTTCCCGGTTGCGAAGGCATCCAGCCCCATCACGTCGATCCCGATCAGAGTGGCCAGAGCCATGCCCGTGACCCCGCCGCCCAGCAACGTCCGGCTGGCTTGCGCAGATCCCTTTTGACCCGAGAACCAATACCCGATCGCGATGGCGGGAAATACCAGGGAAAGAAGAAGGAAATAGCTGTAATTCGCGACTGTCAGCAGGCGCAACCATTCCAGAACACCATCGACCCGATCAGGGAATAGCGACCGGAAAATCCACATCAGAACCGGCCCCGCCACCGCGACACCAAGCGCGCGCACAGTGACGCTGCCCCGTCCGAGATACCAAAGCCAGACAGGCGCGGTCGCGAATGCGAGCACGTAAAATGCAAGAATATTGTAGAATGCGAGCCCGACCTCGAGCCCACCGATCGCCCGACCCTCGAGCGCCAAAAGCAAAAGATGCACGCACGCGATCAACGTCAGGCCGGACAGGACCAGAACGAGCGACAGGCGCAAGCGTCTGTGGACGGCCGATTTGTCGCTCGCGTAGCGCGGCAAGTAGAAAAAGCCCAACCCAAATCCAAAGACGGTGGCAAAACCTTCTGTTCCCATTCGGTAGATGCCACCCAGGACGTAGTCGGCTTCGCGTCCGATACCGAGCCGCTGAAAAAAGCCCGGGCCCCAATGAGAGGTCAATACCGCCATCACCATCAGCGCACGTGCAATGTTGACGGACCACGTCGCGGTCGTGCGGTTGGGGAGCGATCTGCTTTCATCCGTTGAGCTGCCCTCCGCCTCCAGGGTGTCGGCAACCTCGCGCAGGCTGCGACCTTCGAGCGTGGCCCGCACCGTGGCCTGGGCGAAGCCGCTTTCCATCACCAGCCCGATCTGAACCGCGCTGAGCGAGTCACCGCCGATGTCATAAAAGCTTTCGTCGGCCGAAATCGCGACTTGCCCGACAACCTTGCGCCAAGCCTCCGCGATGCGTTCCTGCCCCTCTGTAAGATCGGTCGCGACGGCGTCCGGCGAGGCGGCAGACGTTCTTTCGGGCCGCGCTTCGAAACGTCTGCGCAGCTCCTTGCGTTGGATCTTTCCCGTTCCGGTCACGGGAATTTCGTCGACTTCGAAAAGATGAAGGCCGCCAGCCTGGTTTACCCCCATCTTCCGCAGGGCGATTTCTGCGGCCTTTTCGATCAGCGGCGCACGGTCGGAAAAAGCTGCATCAACCGCCACGACAACCGCATCGCCACGCAATGGATCGGCTATACTGGTTACAGCGACGTGGCCTGCACAGTTGCACAGGTCGACAATTTCGCGTTCGAGGTTTTCCGCGTTCACGTTGACGCCGGCGATGTTCATCTGGTCATCCAAACGGCCAAGATAATAAAGTACGCCATCGCGGATTTCCCCGCGATCCTTAGTGTGAAGCCACCCATCCTTGCCGACAAGCGGGGCTATGCTGCCATCTTCGGTAAGTTGACCCAGCGCGACATGGTCGCCACGAATGCAGACTTCGCCTTCGCCGCCAATACGGATTTCAGCGGGCGGGGCGGCATGGCCGACGCTTTCCAGCACATCTTCGTCGTCACGGGATACATCGAGGAACGTGGTGCGCGATGCTTCGGTCAGGCCATAATGCTGAACGATGCGGGCGTTCGGAAACAGACGTTTCAGGGCCGCTTTCTCTTCGCCGGACATGTATTGACTGCCGATCTCGATCCAGCGCACACGGGCGCCGGCCGCACCGATTGCGTCCGGATTTGCAAGCACGATGCGCCAAAGCGTCGGCACCGCGGATATCGCGTTGATCTCATCCGCTTCCAGCATTCTTCGGATTTCCGCCGGATCGAAGCGGTCAGGCAGAAAAAACTTGCCCCCTGCAGCCGAAACCGCCCGGACACGGCCCAGGCCAAAGGAATAGGTGACCGGCACCCCGATATATTCCCGGATCGTTTCGTCCACGTCCATCGCGGCATTCAGCCGTCTTACGACATCCGAAATATTGCGCGGGCTCAGGACAATGGGTTTGGGCAGGCCTTCGGTGCCGGATGAGAACAGGATTTGCGCAGGCCGGTCGCTGTCTTCGGGCACGAAGGACAGTTTGCCCCATCCTCCACCGGCAAGCGCTTCTTGCCGGTCCGCGACAGCAAGACCCGGATATCGAGAAAGATCCAGACCCGGTCGCTGAACGGTGAAGGTCGTTCCCGCGGCATAAAGCGAGAAAGCCCGCTCAAGAAAATCCAGTGAGTTCGTGGCCTGAATTGCCACAGCCGAAAGCCTTGCGGTCATTTGCGGCATCGCCCCTGCACAAGCGCGTTACCACCGAACTGTAAGAAACGAATGATCGACAATAGTCTGTCCCAACCGATTTCAAATGCAGGCCAAGAGTGGCAGCATTTCATTACGGCAATCAAGGGGTTTGCCGCCGACACGTCCATTTGGGGCTTTTCCAATCAAACTGAAAAAGGCACTATGACCGCGAGGCAAAATAACAGACGCGTCGAACGAACGGGGACAACAACACCGTCGACGATGCATACAGGCGGGCCCAACTGCGGTTGGGCGTTGAGGAGCAGTCATCATGGCCAAATATTCGCGTGCCAACGTTTCCGCGGCTTTCCGGCGCTCTGCCGTTTTTTCGACAATTTTGTCTGAATTCTAGAGCAAGGCCCGGCGCCTGGTGAAAAAACACCGCGGAGAGTTGGATATGTCAGAAATCACCGACGAAGCCCCGATTCCCGAAGATCTTGTGGGAACCCGGCAGGGCATTTTCTTTCTGCTCCAGGCAGGCGCCGATCCCGCGCCACATGATGCCGCCGACGTGCCAGCTTTTGCCCGGCGCATCGACGAAACGGCCAAGCCGCTGAAATTGACCCAGGCGAAAGCCGTGCCGCAATCACGCCCGCGCACGTTTCACGACCCCGACGCAACGCCTCCGAAGAAGGCCGCGGTCTCGGACTACCTGTCGATGGACGATTTCCACTTCAATCTTTAAGTAATCGCTCCGCCAGCCGCTTGGACGGGTGCAGAACGCCAGGAAACGGCGTTCTTTTGCCTTTTGACCCAGCGTAATGCGCGAAATCACGCTCTTTTCGGGGCGTGAACGGCCGGAAGATTGCCCGGTGTCAATCCTTTAGTTACCTCAGGATGCATAAAAGATCGCGGCAATTAAGCCGCGACGTGATGGCAGTGTGTTTCAACGGATTTCCGCTCAGTTATTGGTTGTGGATGCATTTCGGTGCGCGTGATTTCGCGCGTCCGTTTGCCATGCCGCATCCTGCCCTGGAAGTCGGTTGAGACCGGGATGAGGAACGGAATGACAATGATTTCCAAGCTTTAGGCTGCTCCGTGGCTTTGGGATGACTTCCCAAATTGGACAACAGCGCGCCGCAAATTGGCCCAAAAGCTGGGTCACCCATGGCGCCAAACAACGCGATCCGTTTCCGAGGAGCAGACAGAATGCAAAGCGTGGCAGGCAAGAAACTGACGACCAACACCAACCTGGAAACCCTGTTTCAGGATGACGAGCGCAAAGGCGCGACACCGCTGACCGTCAGCAACATGGATGTTCAATTGCATAACCTGCAGACCGAGCCGATGGGAACATTGGCCACATCCACGGGCGATGCGGGCGGGACAGTCATCTCCGACAGCGGCGACGTTGCCGCAGGCGGAATCCAGACGGGTCTGAATGCAAGCTTCTTCGCCTTGGCGAAACATGTACGCTCGTTGTCGCAAATCGATTTCGACGCGACGCCGGATGCCACGATGGTGGTCGACGCGCTCGACTACACCCGTACCAACGACGCCTTTTGGGACGGCGGCGCCGCGAACAAGTTTGCCGCGCAGTATACGGGGTTCTTGAATGTCGAAACGGCGGGCACCTACACCTTTTTCCTGACCTCGGATGATGGCTCGGCACTTTACCTTGATGGCGAGCAGATCATCGACAACGACCGTGCGCACAGCGCAACATTGAAAACCGTGACCATCGAGCTGGACGCCGGGGCACATGCGTTCGAGGTCCAGTATTTCGACAACTACCGCGAACAGGTTCTGACGCTCGAATGGGAAGGCCCGGATTCGGGCGGCGCGCGCCAGACCATCGGCGGCGATAGCTTCACGCTCGAGGCGCCAGCAGGGGATGACTCGCTGGTTGGTTCGGAAGGCGAGGACTCGGTCGACAGCGGCATGGATATGGGCGGCGATACCGGCGCGGACATGGGCGGCGACAATACGACTGCCCCGGACACCGTCGAAGAGGATCAGGCCAACCTTTTTGGTCTGCGGGCAAGCTTCTTCGCAATGGACACTCATGTGCGCTCGTTGTCGCAAATCGATTTCGACGCAACGCCGGACGCCACCGCGGTAGTCGATGCGCTCGACTACACCCATACGAACGACGCGTTTTGGGACGGCGGCGCCGCAAACAAGTTTGCCGCGCAGTACGAAGGCTTCCTGAACATCGTGAACGGTGGCACCTACACCTTTTATTTGACCTCGGATGATGGCTCGGCGCTTTACCTTGATGGTGAGCAGATCATCGACAACGACCGTGCGCATAGCGCAACATTGCAAACCGTGACCATCGAACTGGACGCCGGGGCACATGCGTTCGAGGTCCAGTATTTCGACAACTACCGCGAACAGGTTCTGACGCTCGAATGGGAAGGCCCGGATTCAGGCGGTGCGCGCCAGACCATCGGCGGCGAAAGCTTCACGCACGAGGCGCCCGCGGAGGATGACTCGCTGGTTGGATCGGAAGGCGAGGACTCGGTCGACAGCGGCATGGACATGGGTGGCGACACAGGCATGGACATGGGTGGCGACACAGGCATGGACATGGGCGGTGACACCGGCATGGACCACGGCGACCATGGCGATATGGCCATCTCGCAGCCCACCACGCCTGAGGAAGAAGACGCATTCGTTGCCGCAGTCATGGCACAAGCCGATACCGGCGGGCACACGGTCCATTCGGACGACGTGAACAAGGCCTCGGAACATAGCCAATTGCTCAATCTCGTGCCGCGCTCTGAAGCGACACACGTCGCGGTGCGGGATGGCGATTGGTTCGACCCGGACACTTGGTACCAGGGCCGCATTCCCGATGAGGGCGCGAAGGTTCTGATCCCGGAAGGCGTGTCGGTCAAATACGCCGGCGAAAGCGATGAATCGCTGTTCACCGTCCGCGTCGATGGCGAGCTTTCCTTTGCAACCGACATGGATAGCCGTTTGCTGGTCGACACGATGATCGTTTCGAAGTCCGGCCGTCTGGAAATCGGGACCGAAGACAACCCGGTGCAGGATGACGTGAACGTGGAAATCGTGATCGCAAACAATGGCGATATCGATGTCAGCTGGGATCCGATGCTGCTGTCGCGTGGCGTGATTTCGCACGGTGAAGTGGAAATCCACGGTGCCGAAAAGACGGCCTACACCAAGTTCGCTGCTGATCCGATGGCCGGTGACTCCGTGATCCAACTCGACGAGGTGCCCGACAACTGGTCCGTCGGCGACACCATTGTGGTGACGGGAACGCACAAGACCGGTTGGACCTTGGTGGACGGACGTAAAGAGCACACTGAGAGCCAAGATGAAGAACTGGTGATCGTTTCCATTGACGGTGACAAGATCACAGTCGACCGCCCGCTTCAGTATGATCACGACGCCCCGCGCGAGGACCTTTCGGGCTATGTCGCGAACATGAGCCGCAACATCACGTTCTCGAGCGAAGATGGCGATGCAACGGCTATCAACCACCGTGGTCACGTCATGTTCATGCACAATGACGACGTCGATGTGCGCTATGCCGCGTTCGACGATCTGGGACGTACGGACAAGTCAAAACCGGCCTTCCTGATCGAGCGCCTCGACCCTTCCACGATCGAGGCCGATACGAATATCCAGGGTCGCTATTCTTTCCACCTGCACAAGACGGGCACCGAGGATCAGGATAACCCCGCGATCGCATTCGGCAACACCGTCAGCGGGTCCCCCGGCTGGGGTTATGTGCACCATGACAGCCATGCGGAGTTTGTCCAGAACATTGCCTTTGATGTATTTGGCGCTGCATTTGTCGCTGAGGACGGCAACGAGACCGGGCTTTGGTGGGAAAACATGGCAATCAAATCGGAGGGCGTCGGTTACGGGCATGCCAAGACCAAATCCGGCGAAGATGTGGTGCGGGATGATGTCGGGCGCACTGGTGATGCTTTCTTCTTCGCTGGGAGGGCGGTTGAGACAGGCCACAATGTAGCAGCGAACACAACACATGGGTACGTATGGATGCTACGTGCCTCGGACGGCGTTCCTACGGTTGATCAGCTCGACAACCCAGACGCATATTATGGAAGTGAAAGCCCACGAGCAAATGCCCAAGTCCCAATTCAAGGCTTTCACGACAATGAAGCCTTCGGCACACAAGTTGGCATGATCGTCGTCAAGCGGATGAATTGGCAGGGACATGACGTACGTACGGTAATGGATGGTTTCACCAACTGGGAAACCTCAAACGGCGTTCAAATGACATATACATCGCATTATACCCTGCTTGATTTTGACCTCTTAGGGACAACAAATCCAGACTACGTAGCAAGGGCTCATACGGGTTATGAGTTTGGTCCTCATACCTTTGATTTTGCGCTAAATGGCATGACAATTGATGGTTTTGCTACAGGTCTCGACCTTGACCAACGGGAACGACCCGATTGGTCACCAGAAGATGTTGGCCATGTTCTCATCGATGTTGAGTTGCTTAATAATAAGTATGACATGATTGGGTACGACCCAAGCAAACACACAATAATAGCGTCTGATGAGCTTGTTGAAGGCCGACTATCTTTCGTGCTTGACAGCGACACGACGATCGAAATGTGGGAAGACCTTTACTTGACTGGAACTAAAATCGATTCGATCGGTGAAAGCACACGTGAATTTGCCGACGATGTTCATGTAGTAGATTTTAAAACGAGCATTCTGCCAATGCTACAGCGCGATGGTTACTACGAAACCGAAAATGGCGAGCACGTTATGCTATTGAAGGATTTCATCGCAGATCGGGCCACAGGTGAGCTATTAAAAATGGTTCACGTGATAACGCTCGACATCTCGGATGAGATACTGGCCAAGTATGAGGTGAACAACAACGGTCTGATCAACCTCGACAGCCTGGCTCCAGTCACTCGGGACGATTTCGTAAGCACACCAATGGAAGCACCCATCGTCATCGACGTTCTGGCCAATGACTTGGACCCCGAAGGTGGCGAGTTGCATGTCGATGGTTTCACCAATCCGTTCCATGGCGATCTCAGCCTACAAGAGGATGGCACCCTGCTGTTTGCACCGCATGAAAACAAGGTGGGGGTCGAAAGTTTCGACTATTGGGTTTCCGACGGGGACGGTGTTCTGTCCAAGGGCACGGTCTTCATCGACATCTACGACGCCTAACCTTTTGGGATAATCTGGATTGCATTTCGGCCCACGGAGCTCTCAGTGGGCCGTTTTTTGCTTGCCGATAACATAGCACCTATGAATCCAAGTACGCAAAACTCAGATGGGCCAAACGTATCCTGCTCAAGCCAGAAAAACTTGAACTGTTCTGGAAACGCCACCTATTTATCGATACGATACGCCCTGATCAAAGCCCCGGCACAAAACGCGGCAAGCGGACCAGAACATCTTGCATGCTTTCCTGCAGCCGGGCCTCGGCCGAAGCGACCGTTTCGTCGGCGCCCATGCGCGTCGTAAGGCGCACGATTGCGCTGTCGTTGCGGCCGTTCGCCAGTTTGCCGAGCAACAGGTGCAGTTTCGCCGTGAACATGGACGACGTCCGCTTGCCCTGCTGTTCATACCAGTAATAAACCAGCTGCCGGTTTACGCCTTTCTGGATGATCGCCCGGTTCAGGGTAAACGCATGGCCGGTGGTTTCGTCCGTCGCGTCGATGGGATCCAGCGCGGCGATTTCCCAGCCAGCGCCTGGAAGGCAAACCTCGGGTGAGTGAACGCCACCCCGGCTTTGGTCCTTGTACCATGCGACGAACAATTCAACAGGTTCGGCCACGCCCGGTTGGGTTAGGTTCGCCACGAGGTAATCGTCGGCGGCGAGCACCCGTTCGACCTGTGGGTCGAACGATCCAAGGCGCAATGCGCGCCAGTCACCGACGCTGGACGGGAAGAGCGTGAAGGGTTCACGCTCGACAAAGACGGTTTCGCGCTCGGGTATGACCTTCCAGGCCATAGCAAGGCAGCCGACCAGCAAGGCCGCAGTCAGCATTGCCTTGCTCGGTTGGACCAGTCCGATGCGCTTTGCCTGAGTGCCAAGCCCGTCGGTTTCAAGATCGAGCGCCTCGATCAGCCCCACCTTGTCGCGGCGCAGCAGGACCAGAACCCATGCCAGCGCAAACAGGATCAGGACACAGGCGATGAAGATCACCCAGCCTTCGAAGAAGTGCGTAAAGCCTTCGACCCAGTCGAGGCCGTAGTGATTCACGATGAAGCCTGCGATCGCGATGCGCACCGAATTCATGAAGACTGTGATCGGTGCCGCCGAAATCAGCAGCAGGGCCTTGTGCCACATCGGACCTTGATAGAGCACGGCGAAGATGTACGAAAAGCTGAGAATAGGGAACAGATAGCGCAGACCGGAACAGGCTTCGGCCACTTGGAGCTTGTAAACTCCGAGGTCGATGATGTTGCCTTCGAGGAAAACAGGCACGCTGATCAACTGTAGAAAGTAGACGCCCAACTCGGACGACACGCCCTGAAGATAGGTCGAGAGACCATAGTAAAGCGCACCGGGCAACGGCAGCATGTAAACGAGGTGCACCACGGGCGGCCAGAAATGTTTGCCCGTATCCCAGCCAAAGCTGATCAGCAGGATCGCCCCGACCCACAGGATCAGCCCGTATGCCACGATGTCGTGAATTTCCAACAACCGCCCTGCCCCGCCAAGCGCAACCGCTATGACAAGAAGAAGGACACCGGGCCAACGATCATGGACCGGTCCGTGGTTGACGGGTACGGTTTTCAGCTGACGCAGGAAAAGCAGCGCAGAAAGAACCGGAATCAAAGGACCATGACTGTATTCCGGTAGCTGCCAAGCCACGAGAAGTTCGGCTACGCCATCCCAGTAGAACACGGCCGCAGCGAGGGTCGCCAAAAGCAGCCAGAATGTTCCCCAATGAAGAAAGCCTGAAACGATCGGCGTATGAGACCTTGATATATCTGTCATGACTGAGTCAGACCCTGTCGAAATCTAATAACCCGGTGGGCAAGAAAATTGTGTGAACTCACACGGTTCTACCTGAAGAAGCCCGAAAAACCAAATTAATCATGCCAGCTGACGCAGCCGTGAACGGACGTCCGCAGATGGCGGGAGTTTTTGCCTCATTTTTGTGAACACACCCAAAACAAGCAGGAGAAGTATAGTTTTTTCGTTTTCTTTCAATATTTTGTATAGAATTCATGCAACAATTGCGCCCAAGATCTGAGTAAGTTTCTGCGTAACTGTTCTGGATCACGAAACGCAGTGATCTGCCCGACCCCCGGGAAAACCGCCATCATCGACGAGAATCGCCCACCATTTGCGCAGTGTGAATCTGGGCAATTTTCTGGCGAACCTGCAAATCCCCTGTTTCCGGTTCTGAACCAGTCGAAATTACAGACAAAAATTGTTCCCGCTGAAATCTACCAATGCGAGATATGTGTCAAAATTTTGGCAAGCATTTCTCGCCAGGGTGGTATTTTGCACTCTGTTCTATGCCCAATTTTCGCCGATTGATAGATTGTGGCGGTAACGTGTCAATTTTCAGCCGAGCTTTGGCACCGGGGGCTACAGGACAGGAGTTGAGTTTATGGAGAGTGTTTCGATCGCCAAATCCACAATAATGGCAGCGGGCTTTGCGCTGGCAGCATGCGGTGCGCAGGCGGAAACCCTGACGATCTCCAAGCAATTCTCGAGCACCTTTGGCCCCTATGGTCACAAGATCATGGAGTTGTCGGATGCAGGGACCAAGATTGATGCCGATGTGGGTGCCTTCGCCCTGACCGGCGGGAGCCTAGGAGACTTCGTCGCGTTCTGCCTCGATATCGACCACTGGCTGAAGCTTCCCAATACGTATGAAGCGACCGAGGACAGCGCAGGCTATGTGCCTTACACGTCTTCGCCCTTGTCGCTTGAACGCAAGTCGCTGGTGCAAAAGCTATTCGACACGGCCTATGCGACGCTGGATCTGACAAAGGACGACCAATCCGTCGGGTTCCAACTGGCCCTTTGGGAGGTCATCAACGAAAGCGACGGCCGCGTTGCACTGGGACAATTCGATATCAGCTCGGGCGACTTCAAGGCGAATGGGTACAACGCCGGCGAGGTCTTTGCCGACAACCTGTTGGCAAATATCGATGGACCGGTTTCCAAGCGCTACAAGCTTACCTTCCTGGAATCCGGCTTGGATCAGACCGGCGCACAGTTGAGCCAGAACCTGGTCACTGCAACGCCCGTGCCCCTGCCCGCTGCCGGTTTTCTTCTGCTCGGAGCATTCGGTGGACTTGCCGCTGTCGGCCGCGGGAAGCGTAAGCAGAGCAATGACTGATCAACGAATTACCGTAACTAGTGCCTGGGTCGCGTAGAAAGCACTTTTAACGGCCATGTGCCGACGATCTTTTCATCAAGAGGACCGCGAACCTCATTCTGCGGTCTCGCATTGAAGAGGGCCGGTGTCGCATTCGCGTCACCGGCTCTTGCTTGGCCAACAATCAGGCTATGGTGACGGGCTCGTAAATCGTTTCATAGCCGATGTCTTCCATCGCCGCGATGCTCATGTCCGACAGGTAGTTGCCCGAATAGCGCAGGTAAGGCGTCATCAATTCCTTGGTAAACGTGCCGTCATCCCAATGCGCGCCCGAGCTATCGAGGCGAATGCCGATATCGGATAGCGGATCGTTGCCGGCGATCGTCACGAATTCGGCATTGTAAGCCTCGACAGCGTTCGTTCCGGTAAATCGTTTCTGGCCATCGACCGTGTCTATCAGCCCAAGCGCTGAAAACAGCGTGCCAAACCCCATCGCATGAAGCATTTCGTGCATGCCCAGGTCTTCCCAAAGCCCGCTTGAGTCGAGGCTGCCGATGTCGGCCGTATCGAACGTCAGAACACCAGTGCTGGGCAGCAAGCTGTCCGACCGTAGAGAGCGCGGCCCACCAGTCGCCCAAGCCCCGCCGCCACCGTCGATGCTGGCCTGCACCAGCGTGAGTTCGATATCGTCGATGCCGTTATGGCTGGCCACGTCACCGGTGATGAAATCGCTGATTGCCTCGGCGGCGCGCGCAAGTGCGTCACGCTGCGACTGCAACCAGTCGCCCTGGAAAACGAGTGCGATGTTGTAACCATCCGGTGTGTCCAATCCGCTGACATAGACGTTTGGATCGTTACTGCCGGTGTTGGTTTCGGTGCCCGTACCGGTCGCTGTGTCCGTGCCGGTATTCGACCCGGTCCCGGTGTCGGTAGTCGATCCCGTATCGGTGCCGGTGTTCGTTCCGCTATCGGGATTGGTATCGGTCGTACCATCACCGATATCGGCAGACTTGTTCTTGCCTTTACCTTTACCGCCGCCACCGCCATCGGTGGTCTTATCGCCGCCGCCAGCCCAGCTTGGCTTGGCCGCGGCATCCAGAATGATGTCTGACGGTGCTTCAGACCTTTCGAAAACGGAAAACGGGGTCGCGCGATCCTGCAGGTCAACCGCCGCAACGTCGTCCGCACGCTCCAGCCCGTCCTTTGCGTTCTGCATCGCGTCGGGCAAAACGGGGTGCTCGATCGCGCTGTCCACTTCCGTGTGATGCGACCGGGTCAACTCTGGTTCAAAGGAGGGAATATCGGCTGGCAGTTCCGCCTTGCCTGGATGTTCTCGTGAAAAAAACTCGGATACCGCTTCTGCATCAAACACCGGGGGCAGAATGTCTGCCATTGGCCCGCGTGGGCCCTTGCCGTTGTGCTGCTTCATGTCCGCTCTCGCTCGATCTTGCCCCCGACCGGGGTTTGTTATTATGCGGCCAGTATGACGAAAATAGGGCGCCCATCAAGGCGCCCTATCCCAAGGTATTGTGGCTGCAGGCGAGTTTACGCCGTTTTACGCTTTCGCCGGCTGATAAGTCCACCGATCCCTATGGCCGACAGCAGGAGAGGAAGGCCAGCAGGAAGTGGAATTACGCCGCCCGGCGGGTCGCTAACATACACTCCGGCAACAGACAGGTTAGATAGACCGCCACCGCCGCCAGAACCACCAGCGATCAACCCGGCCAAAGTCATGTCAAATCCACCCTCAAAATAGGAAGCAGATGGGTTCAGGCCCTTGAACAGGAACAAAGCACCATTCTGAGTACCCTTGAGGGCAATGATGACATTGTTGACCAGCAAGCTATCGAAGTCGGCAGACCATGTACCAATCGTATTGCCGATTTGCGCAGTTATGTCTGGATCATCTGTGCTTGAATCTTCTTTTCCAACGAATGTCCAAGTCGTTCCGGCAGCGAACTCACCCGTGAAAAACGTGCCCGCATTGAGGCCGTCAATGAAAGTACTGCCGGCACCAATGTTCCCTGCGTAGTCTTCACATGCGGTTGCGGCCAATGCGGGCGCGACGTTGGTGCTTCCGATTTTAGTAATAGTCGCGCCAGAAACACTGCAAGTAGACGCATCTGCCGATGCAGCTGCAAACAGTCCAACAGCCGCACAGATCGGGAAAGCCAGCTTTTTGAAAAAGTCCATTTCGAATCTCCTTGGATGCAAACCATTCAAAAACAACTCGTAAAATTCCCCAGAACACTGCCACATTCTCGCCCCATTTTGTAGGAAAATCAGAATACGACCCGCAAGATTCACCCAATGATTGAAGGCAAAGACGTACCCATCGCCACCATTAGCGCCAAGGTAGTATTCAGCCCTATCCGCAAGCAAAACCGAGCCGAATCGGCTTAATTGGACGAGGGCAGCAAGAAAACCTGCAACACGGCGGATACAATCGGTTTAAGTTCAAAACGAAGGTTTTTCCGAAGCCCCAAACCACGTATGACTGAAACCAGATGATCTGAAGCCACCGCCGCTGATAACGCGCCCCACGGAACCTGCAGACGCATTTCATGCCGAACACTTTCGCATACGCCATGCTGTTCATCTGGCCGGTGGTTACCATCGTCCTTTTCCGAACGCGCCCCCTGAACGAGGCCCTGGCATGGACGATCATCGGCGGGTACCTGCTGCTGCCAAACATCGCGGTTTTTGACCTGCCCCTACTGCCAGCGTGGAACAAAGATCTGGTGCCGAGCCTTTTCGCAGTTATCATGTGCTACGCGGCTATTGTGTCGCGACGCGGGAAAAACCGGGGCTCGACGAGCCAAAGAGTTACCGAGCACCCGCAGACTGCGTTTGCCGACGATTTTACAGTAAGGCGCGGTCAGGTTCTATTCTGGGGGCTTTTTCTGCTTCTCTTCGGCTCGCCGATAATTACCGCGTTGAACAATTCCAAACCATTTATCGATGGAGACAGATTTCTGGCAGGCCTCAAGATCTACGACGGGCTTTCCGCCAATTTGGATCTTCTTGTAATGGTTACTCCATTCTTTTTGGCACGCAGGTTTCTTTACAGCGCCGAAAGCCAGGTTGTATTGCTGAAAGTTCTTGTGGTGGCCGCCCTCGGTTATTCTTTGCTGGCGCTCTACGAGGTCAGGATGAGCCCACAACTTAACCGTGAGATCTATGGCTTTTCGCCGCACCGGTTCGCGCAACATGTACGCTTTGGCGGATACCGACCTGTGATTTTCCTCAATCACGGTATCTGGGTTGCGATCGTGTTTGCTGCTGCCGTGCTTGCAGCTGGTGCTTTGTGGCGCGAAATGAGGGCCACAAATGAAGCCGGGCGTTGGCTGATGACATGTTTCTGGCTGCTAATGACGTTAATACTTTGCAAATCGTTGACCGCTATTGTTATCGCGCTGCTCTTGTTACCGCTGACCCTATTTTTTTCCGCGAGAATTCAGCTGCTTGCAGCCGCAACTATCGTTTTAGCTGTACTCACATACCCAGCTTTGAGAGGTGCGAACCTCGTGCCGACAAAACAAATATATTCGGTGATGGCCAGCATAAGCCAGGAGCGTGCTGACTCCCTAGAATACCGCTTTGACGCAGAGCAGGCCATGCTTGCTCACGCCAACGACAAACCTTGGGCCGGTTGGGGAAGCGGTGGCCGTAACCGAGTCAAAACTGAGCGGGGACGCACCATAGCATCAGATGGATATTGGATTATTGTCGCCGGCGTCTATGGATGGCTTGGTTACACAGCACAGTTCGGCTTACTTGGGTTTTCGACTGTTTTGCTGGCTGCAAGTCGGAAACTTCAGGGCATTACTCATGCAAGTACTGGCCTAACTTTGGCTCTGGCAGGATCGATGATCGACCTTTTGCCTAACGGAACCATATCTCCGATCACTTGGCTCCTAGCTGGGGCTTTGACCGGAAGGTATCAAACGGCATGCAAAATCGAGAAACCACCTCACAAGAAAGAAAATTTTCAACGCGAGGCAACCAATAGGCTTGACGGCGTCCCATCATCGCTGGGCCATAAACCTAAGCCTATGTCAAATCATGCCAAACGCCCCTTGCATCATCGCAGCCGGAGACAGGGGTAGATTGATGACTGACGAATTTCCTACAACTAAAATTCCACCATATAAGTGCCCTAAAGGAATTTTGATTTCAGCTAGCTCGCACTTGGTCGATAGATTTGTTCCAGATTGTGAAGTAATCACCTTGCCACCGAAAACAGTGCGCGGCGGAAGTTTGAAAATCAAGCTTAAAGAATCGATTTCGCACTCAGATCACTTACGGACAATTCAGCGCGCAGCAATGTTTGGAAAAAAAGCCCATGAACTCGATGGCGTATTGATTGACTTTCGGACACACCACCCGCAAAATTGGGCACACTTTCTAAATGATCACCTCCCCTTGCTTTACAAACTGATCGAAGAGTCCGGACTGAAGAAAGAAACGCTGAGGGTTTTACTACCAAAGAAGACTCCAAGATACATAGTCGAAGCCGCAAAGCTCTTTTCTATCAATACAATACAAACAGATACGCCAGTGAAAGGTAGTGTCCTGGCTTTCTCTTTGCAGCCATGGACTTCGAATCGTCCTGTGAGACATTTGTGGGCGCGTTCGAGGGAAGTAGACGATATCCTGCTAACACATGGCGTATTTGATGCGTCATCATACTCTTTACCAAGAAAGCTTTTCATTTCGCGAAGAGCTACTCGCAACCTTGAGAATGAAACCGAAATAGCTGAACTTCTGTCGAAAAGGGGTTACCACAAAATATACGCAGAAGACTTTTCTGCTAGCGACCAATTCAAGATATTTCAACATGCAGAAGAAATTGTTTCAATACACGGGGCTGCGATTGCGCCTCTACTCTATCGGAGGCCGGAGTCTTTGCTAAGTCGTTTAGTCGAACTCTTCCCATGCGGCCACATGACTGACAATTTTCGGGTCATGTGCCATCAGGTCGGATGCCGGTGGATCGGTGTGCGCGGACGGATCAAACCTGAACATATCGCCGGCGCCTACGACTTGGACAAGCCGTTCCTTGAGTATTCACTTCAGTCCTTCAGCGTGGATCCAAAGTCGTTGGAAATCGCGTTGGACATGAAATAGCCTTAAAGAATAAGCTTTCACACTTAAACTTGGCTGTTTGACAATAAGTTGTCACGTGCATTCATTATTTCATGAAGTATTTCTCGCCAGCACTCAGAAAAACATTCGAACTGGCCGCGGGTGTTCTGCCGCTCTGGTCACGTATCAAGCTGATGGTTCGACCTCCGACCCTGACCGGACCACCTCAAATATTTACGTCCGAATATCAGCGAAATCTTTGCGGAATGTTGCCTTACTATAGCCCGATGCGCATTGCAAAGATATCGGCGATGCCGCAGGGATTGGCCATGCTTGCAAGTATGGACCGATACATGGATGGCAAACGCCACAACAGAGGCTAAGAGTAGAATGAACGATAAGATCAGGATCGCGGTGGTTGGCTTGGGCAAAATGGGCCTGTCGCATTTCGCGATGGTCAATGCACATCCGCAGGTCGATACCGTGGCCTGTGACGGTGCCGGATTCATGGTCGATGTACTGAGCCGGAATATTACTGCCCCGGTCCATCGCGATTACAATGCCATGCTGAAAACCGAGCGGCTGGATGCAGTGCTGATTGCCACGCCATCGCGGCTGCACGCCCCGATGGTCACGGCAGCCCTCGAGCGAGATTTGCATGTGTTTTGTGAGAAACCCTTTTGTCTCGACTGGGCCGACAGTGAAAGGCTGACGCAAATGGCGGCCGGGAAAGAGCGTGTCGCGCAGGTGGGGTATCACTATCGCTATGTGGGAGCGTTCCGCGAGATGAAACGTATCGTCGACAGCGGGGCGCTGGGGCGGATCACGCATGTCATCGCCGAGGCTTATGGTCCTGTCGTTCTGCGACCCAAGCGCGGCACGTGGCGCACCCGCAAGGAAGAGGGCGGGGGATGCCTCTACGACTATGCAGCACATCCGCTTAACCTGTTGAACTGGTTCTTCGGAGTGCCGTCGCTGGTCTCGGGCTCGGTCTTGACGCCTGTCTTTTCCGATGGGATCGACGACCAGGTCATGGCGACGCTCAGCTGGAACGATGGTCCGACAGCACAGCTTTCAGTCAATTGGTCCGATGAAAGCCATCGGAAGATGACAACACGCGTTACCATGATAGGTACCAACGGTCGCATCTTTGCCGACCGGCAGGAATGTCAGGTTTACCTACGTAAGTCAGACCCGGCCTTGCCTAGCTACGATGCAGGCTGGACCGTGAAATACACCACCGAATTGACCGAGGACCCCTGGTTTTACCTCCGCGGTGAGGAATATTCCGCCCAATTGAACGATTTCGTCACCGCCGTAGCGGCAGGAAAGGGCAAGGCGATCGAGAACGATTTTGCCTCGGCCACGCAAACCGACCGGACGATGGCCATGGTCATCGAGAACTCCGAGACGGGCGCGCCTGTAGGTTCACCACCGATGGCAAAACAGACAATACCGGCGCGCAAACGCAGCTGGTTCGCACGGGGGGCTTGATCATGCCGAGAATGGACAGGCTTCTTTTCGGCGACAACCAGTTTTTCGGTATCAATCATATGTCCGAGGAAAAGGCGCGCGCCCAGGCCATGCGGTTTCAGCACGCGGACGCCATCATGGATGTCTTGGACGTCGCCTATGACGAGGGTATCCGCACCTTCATGTGCACCACCCATGACCGGATCGCCGAGGTAGCCGATCGCATTCGTGCAAACCCCGCGCGCTATGGCGATTTCCAGTTCTACCCCTGCATGCCATACGCCCATAAATACGCCAATGCCGTGACCGAACACGGTATGGTTGGCGCATTGCGGCATTTCATGCCTTCCGACGGACTGCTTTCGACGGCGCTGGCGGGCGGCAAGGCGCTGGCAACCAAGGAGGTGGACGGCATCGCCCGTGTCCTAATCGACATGGAGATGAAGATGTTCCAGGGCACCAAGACGCCGGTAGTCTTCGTGCAAAACGTCTTTACAGATCTGCTGCTGGGCATGGGTTTTACCCGAGCCTTCCGGATCTTCCACGACCATATCATCGAAAAATATGGGGCTGAGCCCGCCTATATCACCATGAACCTGCCGATGCTGCTCGACGCGGTCGAAAAGGAAGGCATCGAGCGACCGATCGTCTGTGCCAATATCAACAAGATCGGTTTTCGAATGTCGGGTGGGTTCGATGCCTATCTCGACGCATTGAAATCAGGCCGGGTGCGGGCGGTGGCGATGTCTGTCTATGCCTCCGGGGCTATCCCGGCGGACGAGGCGATACACTGGATTTCCGAATTGCCGGGCGTGGAATCGATTGTCTTCGGCGCCTCCTCGGCGGGCAATATACGCGGAACCAAGTCGCTGGTGGAAAAGTATATGGGGGCAACAGCGTGATGGCGGATGGCAGCAACATGGAACGCGGTGGAAAATTGGGGCAGCTGAAACGGGTGCCCATGCTCAACGCCTGGGTTCACGACGTGTCGATGGATGACATCATCGAGAATCTCCGCGAAGGTGCCATGCTGACGCTGCACGTCGACATGATTATGAAGCTCCAGACCGACCGCGAGTTTCATGCTCTGCTCGACCGGTTCGACGTGATCACCTGTGACAGCCAGATCATGTATTTCGCTACGAAATTTCTTGGCAATCCTGTGCGTGAGCGCGTGTCGGGCTCGGACTATTTTCCACGTTTTTACACGCGCTATGCCGATGACCCGTCGGTTACGGTTTTCCTGATGGGAGGCAAGCCGGGAATTGCCGATATGGCCGCTGCGCGGATCAACGAAAAGGTCGGCCGTAAGATGATCGTCGGGACCGATGCCCCTGCCTTTGATTTCGAGACCGATCCCACCGAAATCGACCGGATGATCGCGGCCGTAAACGACAGTGGCGCGACTGTCTGCCTCGTCGGGCTGGGCGGTGGACGGCAGGAAAAGTTCATCATGCGCTACCGTGACCGCATGCCTGAAGTGCGGCTCTGGCTGCCCTTGGGGGGTACGATCGATTACGAAAGCGGCACCTTCGCCCGCCCACCAACTTGGATCACCGAATGGGGCTTCGAGTGGCTTTACCGCTTGCTCAAGGAACCCCGCGCCCGCTTCCATCGCTACGTGGTGCATGAACCGCCGTTTCTCTGGGCTGTTCTGAAGCAGAAACTGGGTATGTATCGCAGTCCGTTTGGCTAAACTGTTATTTTCGATCCACAGCAAAGCTCATCAAGATTCAAAGCTGTCTTCGTCGCCCTGCCCCTGCTTATACTGGCGTCAGCATAAGGGCAGCTAACAAACTCGATCTCTCGGTGGTCTTCGTTAAAGCTGCTGAACACACAAGGCGTATTGGTAGATGAGAAAGCGATTTTTTTGCATTAAGAAGCAACCAAAGATTATTGGCGCATGAGAGGTCAACAGGCTGAATGAAGTATCGGGCAGATATAGACGGTTTGCGTGCCGTTGCTATTCTACCGGTAGTTTTCTACCATTCAGGCATTCCATGGCCCTCAGGCGGCTTCATTGGCGTCGACGTATTTTTCGTGATCTCGGGCTACCTAATTACTTCAATCGTAGCCGATGAGATCGCAAAAGGCAGTTTCTCGCTGGTTTCCTTTTATGAGAGACGTGCTCGCCGCATCTTACCGGCACTGACGGCTGTTGTTCTTGCCTCGCTCGCAATTGGTTGGTTTGTTCTACTGCCAGCAGAGATGAAGAAACTCGGCCAGTCCGCTTTTGCCACCGCTTTTTTCCTATCAAACGTATACTTTACGAAAACGCTTGATTATTTTGCCAACGCAGCTGAGTTTGCTCCTCTCCTACACACTTGGTCGCTTGCTGTAGAAGAACAGTTTTACCTATTCTTTCCTCTTCTACTGATGCTCCTCCCTTGGCGCGATCGGAGAAAACCGCTTTGGATTGTGATCGGTCTTTCGGTTTTCTCATTCGGGGCTGCAGTACTGATGCTGCCGATTCAACCTGACTGGGCTTTCTATTTGATCTTTTTTCGAGCCTGGGAACTCGGTGCAGGAGCAATACTTGCTCTTGCTTCAATTCATTCTCCCAAAAACCGCTTTGCACGAGAATTTTTGGCGTTGGCCGGGATATCCGCAATCCTCGTTCCAGTTTTCATTTTTGATGCCACTACACCGTTTCCGGGAGCGGCCGCGTTGCCACCCGTAGTTGGAACGACTGTTTTAATTTGGGTCGGAACACGCGGCGGAGGAAGCATAGTCAACACGCTGCTTTGCAACCGAGTCTTTGTATGGTTCGGCTTGATATCCTACTCGCTTTATTTGTGGCATTGGCCAATCCTTGCATTCCTTCGGATTATATTGGGAACAGCACACTTGCACTTTGCAACGTCCATCACTGCCGTGTCCGTTTCCATCGCAATGGCTTGGCTGTCCTTTCGCTTTGTCGAACGCCCGTTTCGAATGCATTCTCGGGCATCGCTCAACCAGCGCGCAATCTTTCTTACCTCAGCTCTCTCACTGGTGACTTTGATAGGAGCAGGTTTGTTCTTGCACGCCTCGGACGGTGTTCCTGCCCGATTGCCCGCGGCAGTTACTGCAATTGCGTCATTTGCGGACGATAGAAATCCAAGAAGAGATGATTGCTTTGGTGTCAAGCCGTCCGACGGCCTATGTTCAATTGGTGCACCTCGCGGTGAAGACGGTCGACGAGATTTTTTGTTTTGGGGCGACAGTCACGCCGACGCGTTCATGCCAGGCATGGACAGAACGGCGGATCTTTTTGGTCAAACCGGTATATTCGCAGGGCATAGCGCCTGCCCGCCTATCCTGTACATACAGAGAGTATCAAACGGTCAAAAGTGTACAGCTTTCAATGAGAGTGTCTGGACTTGGCTTGAAGGCCAGCGGGATATTCCTTTGGTGATACTCGGTGCACGCTGGACACTTTCAGTCGAAGGGACACGCTATAAAGGCGAGGCAGGCGGCAGCGTAAGCCTCGAATGGATAGGCCCCTCCGGGAAACAACCGAGCCCTGTAGACAATGCAGCTTTATTTGAAGCCGGGTTGAGCGCAACGGTCGCGAAAATCGTGGCCACCAGAAGGAAGGTGATACTACTCGGCCCTGTTCCTGAAGTTGGTCGAAGTGTACCAGAGTTCACCGCTCGGGAAGCCCTGCTTGGCTGGACAGTGAGTTCTCCTGTCACTCGAAAGGAATACGAAGCAAGAGCAGGCAAGACTGAACGAATTCTAGAACATATCGCTGAGGCTTACGACGATGTGTGGTACATCCCGTTGTCAGATCTCTTTTGTGATGATCAATTTTGTCATATGAAAGACGATCAAGGGACCCCACTGTACTTTGACGATGATCATATTAGCCTAACAGCCGCGCTTAACCTGCTTCCCTCTGGATTGAAAAGTATTTTTGAAGTGGGCCAGAATTGATTTTGTTCAAATCATTCCAGCGTTAAAAATCTCGCGGTCAGCAATTGCAACAGGATTTGGTTGTCTGGCGACAAAAGTATCGGCCATTTTGTTTGATCTAATTCCAAGTCAAAAAAGTCTTCTCAGAGTTATTGACACCATTGCGATCGATATTCGCTACTCCGCCTAGGGTCAGGACCCATTGATTTCCGCGTTGGAGCGTGATTCACGCTTCGAAAACCGAGCGGTGAGCATGTCTGATCTTTTCTGGCTGACGGATGCGCAGATGGCGCGTCTTGAGCCCTTCTTCCCCAAGTCACACGGCAAGCCACGCGTTGATGATCGACGTGTGTTGA
>NZ_FNEB01000012.1 GCF_900100005.1 Lutimaribacter saemankumensis | reverse complement strand
CGGGGCTTGGCGGGCTGTCGGCGGCGATGCGCCTGGGGGCCAAGGGGTATCGCGTGACGGTGCTGGACCGGCTTGACCGGGCAGGGGGGCGCGGGTCGTCCCTGATGCGCAACGGCCACCGGTTCGACCTGGGCCCGACAATCGTGACGGTGCCGCAGGTATTCCGCCAGCTTTGGGCCGAATGCGGGCGCGATTTCGATCGCGATGTCGATCTGCGCCCGGTGCATCCCTATTATGAAATCCGCTGGGACGACGGATCGCACCTGACGGTGCAGCAGGACGAACAGGCGATGATTGCCGAGGTCGCCCGCCTGTCGCCCGGCGACGTGGCCGGCTATCGCAAGTTCCTGGCCGATAGCGAGGCGCGGTATCGGTTCGGGTTCGAGGGGCTGGGCCGGCGCCCGATGAACAAGCTGATGGACCTGATCCGCGAATTGCCCGGTTTCGTGCGGCTGCGTGCGGATCGCTCGGTCTATGGGCACGCGGCGGCGCGGGTGCGCGACCCAAGGCTGCGCATGGCGCTATCGTTTCATCCGCTGTTCATCGGCGGCGATCCGACCAACGTCACGTCGATGTACATCCTGGTCAGTCACCTGGAAAAGGAATTCGGCGTGCATTACGCGATGGGTGGCGTGCAGGCGATGGCCGACGCGATGGTGCGTGTGATCGAGGATCAGGGCGGCACCGTGCGGCAGGGCGCCGAGGTGGACGAAATCACCACGCAGTCGGGCCGCGCGACGGGTGTGGTGCTGAGCGATGGCGAAAGGCTGCCGGCGCGGGTCGTCGTGTCGAACGCCGATCCCGGCACCACGTATGACCGGCTGCTGCGCAACCACCCGAAACGGCGGTGGACCAAGAAAAGGCTGGACGGCGCGCGCTGGTCGATGGGCCTGTTCGTCTGGTATTTCGGCACGCGCGGCACGCAGGGCATGTGGGGCGACGTGGGCCATCACACCATCCTGAACGGGCCACGCTATCGCGGGTTGTTGCGCGATATCTTTCTGAAAAAGCACCTGGCGGGCGACATGTCGATCTATCTTCATCGCCCGTCCGTCACCGATCCGAGCGTCGCGCCACGGGGCGACGACACGTTCTATGCGCTGTCGCCGGTGCCGAACCTGCACGGCAAGGAGGCGGTCGACTGGTCAGCGATGGCCGAGACCTATCGCCAGAAAGTGGCGCAGGTTCTGGACGAAAAGCTGATCCCGGGTTTTCAGGATCACCTGTCGGCCAGCGAGGTCTTCACGCCGGAAACATTTGAATCGCGCTATCTGAGCCCGCATGGCGCGGGGTTCAGCCTGGAGCCGCGGATTTTCCAAAGCGCCTGGTTCCGTCCCCACAACATCTCGGAAGAGGTGGAAGGGCTTTACCTTGTCGGTGCAGGCACGCATCCCGGTGCGGGGATTCCGTCGGTCGTGACCTCGTCCGAGGTTCTGACGCAGCTTGTGCCCGATGCGCGCGGCGCGGTCGCCGCCCCGATGAAGGTAGCGGCAGAATGATCGCGCCGGCCGATCTTGATCATTGCCGCGAGGCGATCCGCCACGGATCGCTGTCGTTTCACGCGGCCAGCCGTGTGCTGCCCGCGCGGGTGCGCGACCCGGCGCTGGCGCTTTACGCGTTCTGCCGCCTGGCCGACGACGAGGTGGATCTGAAACAGGACAAGGCGGCCTCGGTGCTGGCGCTGCGCGAAAGGCTGGACATGGCCTATGCCGGGCGTCCGCGCAACGCCGCGCCCGACCGTGCCTTCACCGCCCTGATCGAGGATTTCGACATGCCGCGCGCCCTGCCCGAGGCCATGCTGGAAGGGCTGGCCTGGGACGCGATGGAGCGCCGCTATGCGACGCTGTCCGATCTCAACGCCTATTCCGCGCGGGTGGCGAGCGCCGTCGGCGCGATGATGTGCGTTCTGATGCGGGTGCGCGATGGCAACGCGCTGGCGCGGGCCTGCGATCTGGGCGTTGCGATGCAGCTGACGAACATCGCCCGCGATGTCGGCGAGGACGCGGCCGAGGGGCGGCTTTATCTGCCCACCGACTGGCTGAAAGAGGCCGGAATAGAGCCTGATGCCTTCCTGGCGGACCCGCAGCCGACAGCCGCCCTGCGGGGCGTCGTGCGGCGGCTTCTGTCGCGGGCCGATGCGCTCTATCACCGGGCCGAGGCCGGGATCGGCGCGCTGCCGGTGGATTGCCGGCCGGGCATCTTCGCCGCGCGGCACATCTATGCCGGGATCGGCGGGCAGGTGCGGGCGCGCGGATATGACCCGATCAGCGGCCGGGCGCGGACCAACACGACGCAGAAACTGGGTTGGCTGGGGTTGTCGATGCTGCGCGCGGGCGTCACGCTGGTGATGCCGCGTCAGGCCACGATCTATGCCCGCCCGCTGCCCGAGGTGGCATTTCTTGTCGATGCGGCGGCGCGTGTCCGGCCCCGGCAAGAGGACTGGTCGGATCGGGTCGTGTCGCTGTTGGGTCAACTCGAGGCGCAAGACCGGGCGCGCAAGGCAGCCTTGCAAGCGGGGGCGGTTCGCTCTACCTCCTAACGCATGGTCTGGCTTTACTTCGTCATTTTCCTTGCGGCCTGTTTCGGGGCTGGGGCAACCGGTGCGATCTTTCCGCCGGGGCCGTGGTACCGGTCCCTGTCCAAGCCGCGCTGGACGCCGCCCGACTGGCTGTTCCCTGTCGCGTGGACCACGCTTTACATCTGCATGGCGGCGGCGGGCGCGCGCGCGGCGATAAGCGGGCAAGGCACGCTGGCGCTGGCGCTGTGGTCGGTGCAGATCGCGCTGAACGGGCTATGGACGCCGGTGTTCTTCGGGCTTCAGAACATTCGCGGCGGCATGATCGTCCTGTCGCTCTTGTGGTTGAGCGTGGCGATCACGATGGTGGCGCTGTGGCAGGCCGACTGGATCGCGGGCCTGCTGTTCCTGCCCTATCTGGGCTGGGTCACGATCGCAGGGGCGCTGAACCTGTCGGTGATGCGCCTGAATCCCGACGCCGCGGCCAACCCGCCCAAGCCGCAGCGATAGGCGCGCGCATCGGACGCTTGCGCGCCCTTTTTGGCTTTCTCTTTCTGCAAATATCCCGGGGGAGTCCGCCAGGGGCGGACGGGGGCAGCGCCCCCATTTGCGCGCAGAAAGCCCGCAAGGGCTTGATAAGCGCGGCCTAACCCGGAAATTGCCACCCGCTCCGGCGGGGCACGCGCACCGCCAGCATCGGTTTGAGCAGCGGCGAGCGGAACCGGCGCAGGTCCAGCGCCTCGTGCACGCCGATGCTTTGCTCGCCGTTCAGCACCGTTCGCACCATCGAACGGGAATAAAACGGCGCATCCAGCATGTTCATCACCTGCTGTGGGGCGCAGCCGGCATCGCCGCGGGTTTCGCGGCGCACCGCCCAGAGGCTGCGTTTCATCTTTTGCAGCGGCGGCGGGTCTATTTCGGTGGCGCGGCCGTCATGGTCGAAATGGACGGCCTGCGCCAGCCGCGACCCGTCAAGCCGGGTCGCGTCGTAGAAACAGGTCGCCCCGTCTGCCACGGGAAAGCGCCCCCAAGTCCAGAAGGCGAAATCCTGTTCCAGGGCGCGGGTGCCGAAATTGGCGTCGAAATAGCCATGCCCCCGCCATTGCCAGCCTTGCGATTCCAGCGCCACCTCGACACGCGCCACCGGGGCGAAGGGCCGCCAGACATGCGCGCCATCGGGCGTGAGCGGCAGTTCGACCGATGTCAGCGCCCCGGGCACCACCTCGATCGTGCCGCGCACGGGCGTGACCATGGGCAGCGCGCCCCATTCGTTCACCTCGATCACCAGTCGGTCGTCGGTCCAGCGCATGGCCGATGGCCCCACGGTCAGCGCGCCGCCATCGGTGCACAGCGCTGTGCGCCCCCTGTCGGTCATGGTGAAGCGTCCGCCGGGGCCGTATGTCGCCACGTTGATGCAGCAATGGTTCGCCGGGTCGCGCCGGCCCGACCAGGCGTACCAGGGCGAAAAGACCGAGCCGATGAAGCCGATCACCGAAAGGGCGCGTGTGCCGCAATCGCTGATCGCGTCGACATACCACCAGGCATAGCCGTTAGGCGGCACGTCTAGGTCGAAATTGGGGCCTTCAGTATCGCCGCGGCCGCGTGCGCGCCTGAGAGCGTTGCCATCGGCACGCCCGCGCCCGGATGCGTCCCCCCGCCTGCCAGGAAAAGCCCCGTCACCGCCGTCCGCGCCCGTGGCCGTTTCAGCGAGGCGGTCATGCCGTGCGGGCTCTGCCCGTAAAGCGAACCGGCGCTGGCCGGAAACAGGCGGTTGAACCCCGAGGGCGTGGTCAGCGCCTCGGGGCCGGGCTCCGGCGTGAAGGTCAGGCCGAAGCGGGCGAGTGTCGGGAATGTCCTCTGGTGGCATGTCTGGGCCTCCTTGTCGGGGCGCTGCGCGTCGGTGAGGGGGGCGGCGTTCAGGATGATTTCGAACCGTTCGGTTTCCGGGGCAGGGCGGGTCTGGCCGCGATCCTCGGCGCAGATATAGATCGTGGGATCGGCAGGCATCCGGCCCGCGGCGATGGCAGTGAATTCCTCGTCCGGGTCGGCGGCGAAAAAGACGTTGTGATGGGCCAGCTCCGGCCCGGCAACGGTGCTGGCAAAGGTCCAGACGCGGGCCGACAGGCTGCGCGCGGTGGTGCGCGTCTGCGGCGCGACATGGGCGACGCCGGTGCCAAGCGCACAGGTCGCCAGGGCGCGGGGGTCGCCGTTGAAAACGACCGTGTCCGCGGCGATGCGTTCGCCGGTTTGCAGTGTCACGCCCGTGACGCGGTTTTCGCTCACGTCGATGCGGGCGACATCCGCGCCGAGCCGCACTATCGCGCCTTTCGTCTGTGCAAGATCGGCCACGGCGCGGGCCAGCGCGTGCATACCGCCCTGAACGCACCAGACGCCCGATTCTTCGGCGCGCCAGATTAGCGACAAAAGCGCCGGGGTCTGGCCGGGATGCCCGCCGACATAGGTGGCGTAGCGTCCGAACAGCTGGGCAAGGCGAGGGTCATCGAAGCGGCGGCGCAGATCGCCGCGCATGTTCGACAGGGGCGCCATGCGGGGCAGAAGGCCGGGGTCGCGCAGGACGCGCGCCGTCAGCGCGGCGACGGAGGGTTCGGGAGCCCGCATCATCGGCGCGTCGAAAGCGTCGAACAGCCGCTCGGCATCGGTGCAGAAGCGGCGAAACTGGTCGGCGGCCTTGGACCCCGCAAATTCGGCGATGGCATCGGCATTGACCGCGCGGTCATTGGTCAGTGTGAGATGACTGCCGTCGGGCCAGAAATGGCGGGCCAGAATGTCCTGTTCGATCAGGGTGACGTGATCGTCCAGCCGTTCGCCCACATCCGCGAACAGGTTTTCGAAGACGGGCCGCATGGTCAGGACGGTCGGTCCGGCATCCACGGGTCCGGCGGGCGAGGGCAGGGTGCGCATCTTGCCGCCTGGTGCCGCGTGACGGTCCAGTATCGTGACCTCGTGCCCGGCATGGGCAAGGCGCAGCCCGCAGGCCAGGCCGCCGATGCCCGCACCGACGATCACGCAACGGGGCCGGGACGGCCTGGAATTGGAGCTGTCGAACATGGAGACAATTCTTGACTCGTATCGCAAAACTGTCCAGTCTGATTTACACATTGATGTAACATCAAACTGACATTCCACGGCGCAGCGAGGGCAGTATGGGACTCAGCGAACGCATCGACAAGGCCGTAACCGACGCGGTGGCGATAGGGCAGGGCGGTGTCGCGCCGCGGCAGTTGAGCACCGCTCTCAGTTACGCCACGACGCCCGGCGGGGCACGTATCCGGCCCACGATCCTGACCTCGGTCGCGATGGCCTGTGGTGACGACCAGCCGGAGATCACCGATGCGGCGGCCGCGGCGCTGGAGCTGATCCACTGCGCCAGCCTGGTGCATGACGATCTGCCCTGCTTTGACGATGCCGAGTTTCGCCGCGGCAAGCCAAGCGTCCACCGCGCCTATTCCGAGCCGCTTGCGGTACTGACTGGCGACAGCCTGATCGTCCTGGCGTTCGAGGTGCTGGCCCGTGTCGCGCATCTTGACCCGATGCGCAGCGCGCAACTGGTGCTGACGCTGGCGCGGCAGACCGGGATGCCCGGCGGCATCTGCGCAGGGCAGGGGTGGGAAAGCGAACCCGCCGTCGACCTTGGGGCCTATCACCGGTCCAAGACAGGCGCGTTGTTCGTGGCCGCCACCCAGATGGGAGCCATCGCTGCGGGGCAGGACGCGGAAGATTGGGAAGAGCTGGGCGCCCGCATCGGCGAGGCGTTCCAGGTGGCCGACGATCTGCGCGATGCGCTTTATGATTCCGAGACACTGGGCAAGCCGGCGGGGCAGGACGATCTTCACGGTCGTCCGAACGCGGTGGCGCAACTGGGTGTCGAGGGCGCGATCAAGCGGCTGACCGATATCCTGTCCGGGGCGATCGCCTCGATCCCGTCCTGCCCGGGCGAAGCGGCGCTGGCGCATATGGTGCGCATGCAGGCCGAGCGGCTGACCCCCGTCGTCAGCCCCGCCGCAAAACAGGCGTAACAGGCATGGCCGATGCCGCTGCGCCCCGACCGGCAAATGGTATGCGTGGGGTGCTGGCACGACTGATCGCGCGCCCCGGCTTTCAGGCCTGGGCCGCGCGGTTTCCGTTGACGCGCGGCATGGCGCGGCGCGATGGCGCCGAGATTTTTCGCATTGTGCAAGGGTTTGTCGAGGCGCAGGCGCTGGCCTCGCTGGTCGAACTGGATGTGCTGAACCGGTTGACCGGTGGGCCGATGCGCGTAGCCGCGCTGGCCGCTGGCGCCGAGATGCCTGAGGACCGGATGCTGATTCTGTGCCAGGCCGGTGCGGCGATGGGGCTGCTGAAGCGTCGGCGGGACGGACGGTTCGCGCTGGCGCGCAAGGGAGCGGCATTGCTGGGCGTGCCCGGATTGCGCCAGATGATTCGCCATCACCGCGCCTTCTATCGCGATCTCGAAGATCCGGTGGCCTTGCTGCGCGGCGGGGCCGAGACCGAGCTGGCGGCCTTTTGGCCCTATGTCTTCGGGGCGCGCGGTGCGGTCGATCCGACGGTGACGGCCACCTATTCCGACCTGATGGCCGACAGTCAGGCATTGGTGGCGCAGGATACGCTGCGCATGGTGTCGCTCAAGAATGTACGGCGCCTGATGGATGTGGGCGGCGGGACGGGTGCGTTCCTGTCGGCCGCGGGGCGTGCCTGGCCGGGGCTGGCTATGACGCTTGTCGATCTGCCCGCGGTGCTGGAGGGCGCCGGCGCGCGGTTGGCGCGAGCCGGGGTCAGCGATCGGGTGCGTCTGCATCCGGCGTCCTTCCGCGACGATCCGCTGCCAGAGGGTGCCGATGCGATCAGCCTGATTCGCGTGCTTTACGATCACCGCGACGACACGGTGCGGGCGCTTTTGGCAAAGGTGCATGACGCGCTGCCCGCCGGCGGCCGCCTGATCATTTCCGAGCCGATGTCGGGCGGCGACCGCCCCGATCCGATCACGGATGTGTATTTCGCCTTTTACACGATGGCGATGGGCACAGGCCGCACACGCAGCGCGGATCGAATCGCCGAACTGTGCCGGGAGGTCGGATTCGAAGACATCGCGATTCCCCGTGCCGGGCGCCCCTACGTCACCTCTGCGGTGACATGTGTCAAAGCAGCTTGACGGTTTCTGGCGCCAAACAGTCAATAATTATTGACAGACCAAAGTGTAAAGTTAAACTGACACTATCGAAAAAGCGGTGCGCCTGAGTCTTCCACAGGGACGGCGCCGCGCCAGTGGACAGAGTGAGGGGGCCATGCAGACATCCGTCGTCCTCCTGAACGGACCAAAGGATCTGAAGATCGAAACCGTGCCGCTGACGGCGCCGGGGCCGAACGATCTGGTTGTCCGCATCGCGCATTCCGGCATCTCCACGGGCACCGAGAAACTTTTCTGGTCCGGCCAGATGCCGCCGTTTCCCGGCATGGGGTATCCGCTTGTGCCCGGTTACGAGGCCGCGGGCGAGGTGGTCGAGGCCGGTTCGGAAACCGGGTATCGCCCGGGCGACTGGGTCTTTGTGCCCGGCGCGAATTGTTACGAAGGGGCGTTCGGCCTGTTCGGCGGCGCAGCCAGCATGCTGGTGACGGACGCCGCGCGCGTATGCCGTATAGATGCGGGCCTGGGTGCGCAGGGGGCCTTGCTGGCCCTGGCGGCCACGGCGCGTCACGCGCTGGCGGGGCTGGACAAGGCGGTGCCCGACCTGATCGTGGGCCATGGTGTCCTGGGCCGGCTGCTGGCGCGGCTGACCGTTGCCGCCGGTGCGCCCGCCCCCACCGTGTGGGAGGTGAACCCCGACCGCGCCACCGGCGCCGAAGGATACGACGTGATCCACCCCGATGCGGATGAGCGCCGGGATTACACCGCGATCTACGACGCCTCGGGCAACGGGGCGCTGCTGAACGATCTGGTGGGCCGCATCCGCAAGGGCGGCGAGATCGTGCTGGCCGGCTTTTATACCGAGCCGCTGCAATTCGCCTTTCCGCCCGCATTCATGAAAGAGGCGCGGTTCCGCGTCGCCGCCGAGTGGGAGCGTGACGACTTGTCCGCCACCCGCGCGCTGATCGAGAACGGCGCGCTGAGCCTGGGCGGGCTGATCACACACGAAGTTCCGGCGGCCCGTGCCCCCGACGCCTACACCACGGCGTTCGAGGATCCGGCCTGCCTGAAGATGATACTTAACTGGGAGCAAGCCGCATGAAGGACGAAGTGCCGAACCTGAAAGGGTATGACCAGCGGCTGAAGGATGAAGCCACGCAGGAGATCGAAGAGATCCCCGTCACCGAACCGACCAGCAAGACGCAGATCATCGCGATCTACGGCAAGGGTGGGATCGGCAAGTCGTTCACGCTGGCCAATCTCAGCCACATGATGGCCGAGCAGGGCAAGCGTGTGCTGCTGATCGGCTGCGACCCGAAATCCGACACCACCAGCCTGCTGTTCGGCGGCAAGGCGTGCCCGACGATCATCGAGACATCGACCAAGAAGAAGCTGGCCGGCGAAGAGGTGCAGATCGGCGACGTGTGTTTCAAGCGTGGCGGCGTCTTTGCGATGGAGCTGGGCGGGCCCGAGGTGGGCCGCGGCTGCGGCGGGCGCGGCATCATCCACGGTTTCGAACTGCTGGAAAAGCTGGGCTTTCACGACTGGGATTTCGATTACGTCCTGCTGGATTTCCTGGGCGACGTCGTGTGTGGCGGGTTCGGTCTGCCGATTGCGCGTGACATGGCGCAAAAGGTGATCCTAGTCGGGTCGAACGACCTGCAATCGCTCTATGTGGCCAACAACGTCTGTTCGGCGGTCGAGTATTTCCGCAAGCTGGGCGGCAATGTCGGCGTGGCGGGTCTGGTCGTGAACAAGGACGACCATTCCGGCGAGGCGCAGGCCTTTGCCGAAGCGGCGGGCATCCCGGTGCTGGCCTCGATCCCGCAGGATGACGACCTGCGCAAGAAATCCGCCAATTACCAGATCGTCGGCACCGATGCCTCGCCCTGGGGAGCGCTGTTCGCGGAACTGGGCCTGAACGTGGCCGAGGCGCCGCCGATCCGCCCCAAACCGCTGAGCCAGGATGAATTGCTGAACCTGTTCGACGGGTCCGACACCGGTGCGGGCGTGGTTCTGGAACCGGCAAGCGATGCCGACATGCGCGGCAAGTATGCAGCGCCGAAGAAATCCCTCGAAGTGGTCTACGACGATGTTTGATCTGGATGAACTGGCCCGCTGGGACCGGGCGCTCAAGCAACTGGAACGGGCGCCGCAGCCGGCGCCGAAGGGCAAGGAATGAGCCGCGAAGAAACATACGACACCGCCCATGAGGCCGAAGTGATCGAGGGCGCCCCGCGCGAGGACGCGCCGGTGCTGGAGGGCGATCCCGGCCTTGGCTGTCATTCCGGTTCGACCATGGCCGAGGCCGCGCGCGCGGCCGGCCAGTCCGAGTTGCTGGACAAGTTCGCCGCCGATTATCCCACCGGCCCGCATGACAAGCCGCAATCCATGTGCCCGGCCTTCGGGTCGTTGCGGGTGGGTCTGCGGATGAAGCGCGTGGCCACGGTTCTTTCGGGTTCCGCCTGCTGCGTTTACGGCCTGACCTTCGTGTCGCATTTCTATGGCGCGCGCCGGTCGGTCGGTTACGTGCCGTTCAATTCCGAAACCCTGGTGACCGGCAAGCTGTTCGAGGACATCCGCGACGCGGTGCACGAACTGGCCGATCCCGACCGCTATGACGCGGTGGTCGTGACGAACCTGTGCGTGCCAACCGCAAGCGGCGTGCCGCTGCGGCTGCTGCCGGACGAGATCAACGGCGTGCGCATCGTGGGCATCGACGTGCCAGGTTTCGGTGTGCCGACCCATGCCGAGGCCAAGGACGTTCTGGCCGGTGCAATGCTGAAATACGCCCGCGAAGAAGCCGAGGCCGGCCCCGTGCCGCGCCCAGAAGGCGGGGTCGAGGACCGACCGACCGTATCGCTGTTGGGCGAGATGTTCCCGGCCGACCCGATGATGATCGGCGCGATGCTGGCGCCGCTTGGCCTGGCCGCCGGCCCTGTCGTGCCATGCCGCGAATGGCGTGAATTGTATTCGGCGCTGGATTGCGGGGCAGTGGCGGCGATCCATCCGTTCTATACGTCTGCCGTGCGCGAATTCCAGGCGGCGGGCCGTCCGGTTGTGGGCTCTGCCCCGGTGGGCATTTCCGGCACGCATGACTGGCTGGCCGCCATCGGCGACGCCTTCGGCCTGTCCGAGGCACAGGTCGGCGCGGCGCAGAACGCCTTTGTTCCCGCGATCAAGGGCGCGCTGGCGCAATCGAAGATCGAAGGCACGATTACGCTCTCGGGCTATGAAGGCAGCGAATTGCTCGTCGCGCGGCTGCTGATCGAAAGCGGTGCGGACCTGCCCTATGTCGGTACGGCCTGCCCCAGGACACCCTGGAACGCGCAGGATGCCGCCTGGCTGGAGGCGCATGGCGTGAAGGTCAAGTTCCGCGCCTCGCTGGAAGACGACTGTGCCGCGATGGAGGCCATCCGCCCCAACCTTGCGATCGGCACGACGCCGGTGGTGCAGAAGGCCAAGGAACTGACCGTTCCGGCGCTCTATTTCACCAACCTGATTTCCGCGCGCCCGCTGATGGGGCCGGCCGGTGCCGGCAGCCTGGCCGAGGTCATCAACGCCGCGATGGCCAACAAGGACCGCATGGATCACATGGCCGAGTTCTTTGACGGAGTGGGCGAAGGCGACACCGCCGGTATCTGGGAGGGCAGCCCCAACCTGCGCCCCGATTTCCGCGCCCAGCATCAGAAAAAGCTCGATAAACTGGCGCGTGCCGCCAAGGCGCAGGAGATGATCTGATGCTTATCCAGGATCATGACCGCGCCGGGGGATATTGGGGGGCCGTCTACGCCTTTACCGCGGTGAAGGGGTTGCAGGTGGTCATCGACGGCCCGGTAGGCTGCGAAAACCTGCCGGTCACGTCCGTCCTGCATTATACCGACGCGCTGCCGCCGCATGAATTGCCCATCGTCGTCACCGGCCTGGCCGAGGAAGAGCTGGGCCGCGACGGCACCGAAGGCGCGATGAAACGGGCCTGGGAAACGCTCGACCCGGCGTTGCCGTCGGTCGTCGTCACCGGGTCGATCGCGGAAATGATCGGCGGGGGTGTCACGCCGCAGGGCACGAACATCCAGCGCTTCCTGCCGCGCACCATCGACGAGGACCAGTGGGAAAGCGCGGATCGCGCGATGACCTGGATCTTTACCGAGTTCGGGATGACCAAGGGCCGGATGCCGCCCGAGAAAAAGTGCGAAGAGGGCGCCGCCCCGCGCGTGAACATCCTGGGCCCGATGTACGGCACCTTCAACATGCCGAGCGACCTGGCCGAGATCCGCCGCCTGGTCGAAGGGATCGGCGCCGAGGTCAACATGGTGATGCCGCTTGGCAGCCACCTGGCCGAAATGCGCAACCTGGTGAACGCCGACGCCAATATCGTGATGTACCGCGAATTCGGACGCGGCCTGGCCGAGGTTCTGGGCAAGCCCTATCTGCAGGCGCCCATCGGGATCGACAGCACGACGAAATTCCTGCGCAAGCTGGGCGATATGCTGGGGCTCGACCCTGAACCGTTCATCGCGCGCGAAAAGCATTCGACGATCAAGCCGGTCTGGGATCTGTGGCGCTCGGTCACGCAGGATTTCTTTGCGACCGCCAGCTTCGCCATCGTCGCGAACGAAACCTATGCCCGCGGCATCCGCCACTACATGGAAAGCGACCTTGGCCTGCCTTGCGCCTTTGCCGTGGCCCGCAGCGCCGGCACCAAGACCAACAACGAGGAAGTGCGCGCCCTGATGGAGCAGCGCCGCCCGCTGATCGTGATGGGGTCGATCAACGAAAAGATCTACCTGGCCGAGATGAAGGCCGGGCACGGGCCGCAGCCGGCGTTCATCCCGGCGTCGTTCCCCGGTGCCGCGATCCGGCGCGCGACCGGTACGCCGTTCATGGGCTATGCCGGCGCGACCTACCTGCTGCAGGAAGTATGCAACGGGCTGTTCGATGCGCTGTTCCACATCCTGCCGCTGGCCAGCCAGATGGATGCCGCGCCCGCGACGCCCACGCCGCTGCGCCGCGATTTCCCCTGGGATGCCGACGCCCAGGCCGAGCTGGACCGCATCGTGGCCAGCCACCCTGTTCTGACCCGCATTTCCGCCGCCAAGCAATTGCGCGACGCCGCCGAAGAGCGCGCGCTGGCGCAGGGCGACGAGCGCGTGGTGATCGAAACCATCCGGGCCCTGGCGCCAAGCCGCGCCCCGGCCGCAAGCGAATAACGAGAGGAGCAAGACACATGACAGATGTGACCTCGAAACTGCCGACCCGGGCCAGCCGGAACATCTCGCGCCGCAGCGCCGAGTTCCGGGTGTTCTTTGCCCTGTTCTTCGTCGTGGCGATCCCGTTCGCGACGATTTCATGGGTCCGGGCCGTGGCGCGGGAACGCACGCTCATCACGCGGGGGCCGCTGGCCCGCGCATGGGCCGAGGCGGACCGCATCACGCCGATCGTATTCTCGGTCTGAAAGGACCGAACCCGAGACTGGCCATTCCGAGAGGGGTGGACAGGCCCGAAGGGCCCGGCAACGGGCCCCGACGGACCCTGCCGCGAGGGGTTCGCGGCGTCAGCATAACGTTCCGGAGGAAAGTTCATGGCTGATAATAACGACCTGTCCTTCACGGGTCTTACCGACGAGCAGGCTCAGGAGCTGCACTCCGTCTATATGAGCGGCCTCTGGCTGTTCGTGGCGGTCGCAGTGGTTGCCCACCTGGCAACCTACATCTGGGCTCCGTGGTTCTGAGGGGAGCGAAGAAATGGCAAAGTTCTACAAGATCTGGCTCGTCTTCGATCCGCGCCGTGTGTTTGTCGCACAGGGCGTCTTCCTTTTCCTGCTGGCTGTGATGATTCACCTGGTGGTTCTGTCGAACGGTATCAACTGGTTCGAGAACGCCGCCGCATCGCGCGCCGCAGCAAGCGAGTGACCACGGGCGAGAGCCTGGAAAAGACCGCTGCGGGCGGTGCGCCCGCCCGCAGCGAACCCAACCAAAACACGACGGCTAAGGTCTGAACAGGCCGCGCCGCCAAACGCGGAGACTTAGGAAGATGGCGCTGCTCAGCTTCGAGAAAAAGTATCGCGTCCGCGGAGGGACGCTGATCGGCGGCGATCTGTTCGACTTCTGGGTGGGGCCCTTCTTCGTGGGCTTCTTCGGGGTCACGACCGCCTTTTTCGCTACTTTGGGGACGATCCTGATCCTGTGGGGCGCGGCCCAGCAGGGAACGTGGAACCCCTGGCTTATCAACATCGCGCCGCCCGACCTGTCCTATGGTCTGGGCATCGCACCGCTGAACGAGGGCGGGCTTTGGCAGTTCATAACGATCTGCGCAACGGCCAGCTTCATCAGCTGGGCGCTGCGCGAGGTCGAGATCTGCCGCAAGCTCGGGATCGGCTATCATGTGCCGTTCGCCTTCAGCTTCGCGATCCTGGCCTATGTCACGCTGGTGATTTTCCGCCCCCTTCTGATGGGCGCCTGGGGGCATGCGTTTCCCTATGGCATCTTCAGCCATCTCGATTGGGTGTCGAACACTGGCTACGCCTATCTGCACTTCCACTACAACCCGGCGCATATGCTGGCGGTGACGCTGTTTTTCACCACCACCCTGGCGCTGGCCCTTCATGGCGGCCTGATCCTGTCGGCGGCGAATCCCGAAAAGGGCGAGATCGCCAAGACGCCGGATCACGAGGACACGTTCTTTCGTGACTTCATCGGCTACTCGGTCGGCACGCTGGGCATTCACCGGCTGGGGTTCCTGCTGGCGATCAACGCCGTGTTCTTTTCGGCGGTCTGCATCATCATCTCGGGCCCGGTCTGGACCAAGGGCTGGCCGGAATGGTGGAACTGGTGGCTTGAGCTGCCGATATGGCCCTCTCAGGTGGGGATGTAACAATGGCTGAATATCAGAACATATTCACACAGGTGCAGGTGCGCGGCGCCCCGGAATGGGGCACCGACGACCTGGGCACCCTGACAGAAGACCGCGCAGGCACGCCGTTCTTTTCCAACCTCATGGGCTGGTTCGGCAACGCGCAGATCGGGCCCATCAACGTGGGCATGGTCGGGATCGCCTCGATCGCGTCGGGCCTTGTCTGGTTCGTCATCGTCGGCATGAACATGCTGGCGCAGGTCGACTGGTCGATCCCCGAGTTCATCCGGCAGCTTTTCTGGCTGGCGCTGGAGCCGCCCAGCCCCGAATACGGGCTGCGCATCCCGCCGCTGAATGACGGGGGCTGGTACATCATCTCCAGCTTCTTCCTGCTGGTGTCGGTGATGTTGTGGTGGTTGCGGTCCTGGCAACTGGCGGCCGAGCAGAAGATGGGCAAGCACATCTTCTGGGCCTTCGGGTCGGCGATCTGGCTGTTCCTCGTGCTGGGCCTGTTCCGCCCGATCCTGATGGGATCGTGGTCAGAGGCGGTGCCTTACGGGATCTTCCCGCACCTGGATTGGACCACGGCCTTCTCGATCCGCTACGGCAACCTCTACTACAACCCGTTCCACTGTCTTTCGATCGTGTTCCTTTATGGTTCGGTGCTGCTGTTCGCAATGCACGGCGCCACCATCCTGGCCGTCACCCGCTTCGGCGGCGACCGCGAGCTGGAACAGATCTACGACCGGGGCACGGCCACCGAGCGGGCGGCGCTGTTCTGGCGCTGGACCATGGGCTTCAACGCGACGATGGAAGGCATCCATCGCTGGGCGTGGTGGTTCGCGGTTCTGACCCCGATCACGGGCGGTATCGGCATCCTGCTGACCGGCACCGTGGTGGACAACTGGTTCATCTGGGCGCAGGAGCACAATTTTGCCCCCATGTATGACGGCTCCTACGGATACGAGGACTTCCGGTCCTACGGATCCTTCATCGGACAGGAGGGCTGAGTTATGCTGCCTAAATGGTTCAACGAATGGAACCGGGACAACCCGACCAACATCTACACACCGGGTATCCTGGTGGGTGTGGTGGGTGGCGCGGTGTTCGTCGCGGCGATGCTGGTGGCCTGGGGGCAGCCCTTTGCCACGGACAGCCTGCAGACCGGCCCACGCGGGACGGGGATGTCGGTGCCCGAGTTCAAGGCCGACCTGGCCACGCCGGACCCCGATATCGCCAACATCATCCCTGACGAGCCGTATGTGCCGGCCGGGGGTGAGCCGCTGGCCCGCGACATCTATCAGAACGTCCAGGTGCTGGGCGATCTGACCGAGGACAATTTCAACCGCCTGATGAACGCGATGACCACCTGGGTCGCGCCGGATGCGGGCTGTGCGTATTGCCACGGGGATGTCGCGCTCGAGGAATACGGCAACGACGACCTTTACACCAAGGTCGTGGCGCGCCGCATGATCGAGATGACGCAGAACATCAACGAAAACTGGGATGGCCATGTGAACGCCAACAAGCAGGTGGGCGTGACGTGCTTTACCTGCCACCGTGGCCAGAACGTGCCCAGCGAAATCTGGTTCCGGCTTGGCCCGGTAAACACGGCGACGGCGGGCTGGTCCGCCAACCAGAGCAGGGTGACGGTGCAATCGCAATACACCTCGCTGCCCTCGGATGCGCTGGAAAGCTATCTGCTGAACTACGAGCGGATCGCGGTGCATGACCTGGAAAGCCGTGTGGCAGGCAGCCCGTCCAACCCGGACATCCCTGCCATCCAGAACGCCGAGCGCACCTATTCGCTGATGAACTATTTCGCGAACAGCCTCGGGGTGAACTGCGTCTTCTGCCACAACACGCGGGCCTTCTATGACCCGGCGCAGGTGACGCCGCAGTGGTCCACGGCCAGCCTGGGCATCGCCATGGTGCAGGAGCTGAACAACGACTACCTCGTGCCGCTGCAGGATGTGTATCCGCCGCATCGTCTTGGCCCGGTCTTCGGCGATGCGCCCAAGGCTGCGTGCAAGACCTGCCACAAGGGATACCAGCAGCCCTTGCAGGGCACCAACGTGATCGCCGACTGGCCCGAACTGGCCACCACCGGCGCGCCGTCCTACGAGGCGGCAACGCAATAGGGCGGGGCGGCCGGGCGCGGCCGCACCCCCTTGCCACGTTCGGTCCCTGATTGTGTCCCAGGGGCCGGACATCGGGGGAAACCCCGGGTCCCTTCCTGTTGGCGACAGGAACCTGGCGCCGCATCCGGGACATCTGGATGCGGCGCCTTGTACTTCACGAAAGGAATTCTGCCATGACCCGTCCCGTTACACCGCTTCTCGATCGTGTGGCCGGCCCGGCCGATCTGCGCGCGCTGAGTGATGGCGATCTGCGGCGATTGTCCGACGAGTTGCGGGCCGAACTGATCTCGGCCGTCAGCGAAACCGGCGGGCATCTCGGATCGTCCCTGGGCGTTGTGGAACTGAGCGTGGCGATCCACGCGGTGTTCAACACGCCGATGGACAAGCTGGTCTGGGACGTGGGGCATCAGTGCTATCCACACAAGATCCTGACCGGCCGGCGCGACCGCATCCGCACGTTGCGGCAAAAGGACGGGCTGTCCGGTTTCACCAAGCGCGACGAAAGCGACTACGATCCGTTCGGCGCGGCGCATTCCTCGACCTCGATCAGCGCGGCGCTGGGGTTCACCCTGGGCCGGGACATGGGCATGCCCACCGGCGATGCGATCGCCGTGATCGGGGATGGTGCGATTTCCGCCGGCATGGCCTATGAGGCGCTGAACAACGCAGGCGCCGAAGGGCGTCGGATGTTCGTCATCCTGAACGACAACGAAATGAGCATCGCCCCGCCCGTGGGCGCGATGTCGGCCTATCTGTCGCGGCTCTACGCCAACGAACCGCTGGCCAAGATGCGCGCCCTTGCCGAAGGGTTCGAGGCCGCGCTGCCCCCGCCGATGCGCGAAGGCGCACGCCGGGCCAGGCAGCTGGTGACCGGCAGCATGGGCGGGCAGGGCACCTTGTTCGAGGAGCTGGGGTTCGACTATATCGGTCCGATCGACGGGCATGACCTGTCGCAGCTTTTGCCCGTTCTGCGCGCCGCCCGTGCGCGGGCGACGCGGCCGACGCTGATCCATGTCTGCACCGTCAAGGGCAAGGGATACGCGCCCGCCGAAAGCGCCGCCTGCAAGTATCATGGCGTGTCCAAGTTCGACCCTGCGACCGGCACGCAATCGAAATCAGGCGGAGGCGCGCCCAGCTATACCTCGGTATTCGGCAAGGCGCTGACCGACGAGGCCGCGCGAGATCCGCGCATCGTCGCCGTGACCGCGGCGATGCCGGGCGGCACCGGCGTCGACATCATGGCCGAGCGGTTCCCCGCGCGGGTGCACGACGTAGGCATCGCCGAACAGCATGCCGTCACATTCGCCGCCGGGATGGCGGCCAGCGGGCTGCGGCCGTTCTGCGCGATCTATTCGACCTTTTTGCAACGCGGCTATGACCAGGTGGTTCACGACGTTTCACTGCAAGGGCTGCCCGTGCGGTTCGCCATCGACCGGGCCGGACTGGTGGGCGCGGATGGCGCCACCCATGCCGGCGCCTACGACCTGGCCTATCTGTGCAACCTGCCCGGCTTTACCGTGATGGCGGCCGCCGACGAGGCAGAGCTGATGCACATGGTCGCCACCGCCGCCGCCTTTGACGAGGGGCCGATCGCGTTCCGTTATCCGCGCGGCGCAGGCGAGGGGATCGAGATGCCCGAGCGCGGGCAGATCCTGGAGATCGGCAAGGGCCGCATCATTTCCGAAGGCACCGACATCGCGATCCTGTCGCTGGGCGCGCATCTGGGCGAGTGCCGCCGCGCCGCCGCCGAATTGGAAGGCGAGGGCGTCAGCGTGACGCTGGCCGACGCGCGTTTCGCCAAACCGCTGGACCGTGACCTGCTGCAGCGGCTGGCCCGCGAACACCGTGCGCTGATCACGGTCGAGCAGGGGGCCCAGGGCGGGTTCGGCGCGATGGTCCTGCACGATCTTGCCGCCAGTGGCCTGTTGGACCGCGGGCTTGCCGTGCGGACGATGACGCTGCCCGACCGGATCATTCCGCAGGCAAGCCCGGCGCACATGTATGCCGACGCGGGCCTGACGGCCGACAGCATCGCACAAACCGCGCGGAGCATCCTGCGCCCCGCTGCAAGCGTCGTGAGTTTGTCGAGCGTCGTCTGATCCAAATGCGCGCCTTGCGGCGCAAGCTGTATCTCGGAACCGGGCCTTTGGCCCGGCCCTCGGGCCGCCTGCGGGCAGCCTTGCGTCCAACGCAGGCGCTGCGCCCGTTCCGGTCGTCGCATGAGTATTTTCAGCAAGATGAAGAGGCGGGGTCGCGCCCTATGCGCGCCTAGGCGCATAATCCGTCTTATGGTAAGTTACTGCGCGGGCTGCGTGGCGAAGATCTTGTCGCCGTGTTCTGCAAGATAGATCCGCAGCCACGGCGTGAACCGTTCGGGATGCTGCGCCACCTCTTCGGCCAGCACGTCGGCGGCCACCCAGCGTGTGTCCATCACTTCGTCCGGGTTCGGTGACACCTTGAGATCCGCGCCCGCACGGGCAAGGAAAAGTTCGACGACTTCGTGCTCGATCAAGCCGCCGCCGACATCCGCCCGGTATTCGACCTGGCCGCGGTAGTCGCATGTCACACCGGTAATCCCCAGCTCTTCGCGCAGGCGGCGCGTGGCGCAGGCGGCCGCGTCCTCGCCCCAATCGGGGTGGGTGCAGCAGGTGTTCGCCCACAATCCCGGCGTATGATACTTGCCCAGGGCGCGGCGCTGGATCAGCACGCGGTTGCCATCCATGACAAAGACCGAAACGGCCTTGTGGCGCAGGCCGCGTTTATGCGCGTCCAGCTTTTCCACCGGTTTCAGATCTCCGTTCACCCAGGCCGGGATCATGATCGTCATACATACTCCGCCCGTACGAGCCCTGTCAGATGTGCGAGGTTCTTAACCCCAATCTTGAGGTGGGCCAAGGGCCGGGCCTTGACCAGTTCCTTGTTCATGTACGCCTCGAACGTCAGGCGCTGCACGTCGATATCGTGGCACAGGCTGACGAACCTTTCGCGGCGCTCGTCGGATTTGTAATAGGCGTTCTGCATCGCGCCCAGCACCTTGAAGACGGATTTATGCTCTTTCATGAAGAGCTTGCGCGCCAGGCCGAGGTCGCGGATCAGACCGGTTTTCAGCTTGGATTCGGCCGCGGTGGCGGCGACGCGGCCGCCCATCATTGCGTAATATATCCCTTCGCCCGAGCTTGGCGCGACGACCCCGGCGGCATCGCCCGCCAGAACGACGTCGCGGCCATTGTCCCACCGGTCGAGCGGTTTCAGCGGTATCGGCGCGCCTTCGCGGCGGATCGTCGGGCAATCGGACAGGCCCGATGCCGCGCGCAGATCGGCGGTGGCCTTTTTCAGATCGACCTCTTTCACGAAAGAGCCCATCCCGATCGAGGCCGATTTGCCATGCGGGAAAACCCAGCCGTAGAAATCTGGGCTGATCCGCCCGTCATAGATCACGTCGCAGCGGTCGGGATGATAGTCGCCGCGTGGGCCGGGGGCCTCGATGATCTCGTGATAGGCGATCACGTAAGGGATGCTGTCGCCGCCCGGCACTTCGGTGCGGGCCACGTTCGAACGCGCGCCATCGGCGCCGATGACCAGTTTCGTGGTCAGGCTGCGTTCCTCTCCGCTTTGCTTGTCGCGATAGATGACATGCGTGCCGGTCCTGTCGCGCGCGATGCGCAGGTAGGTGCCTGTCAGGCGCTCGGCCCCGGCATCGGCGGCGCGGGCGCGCAGGTATTCGTCGAAATGCTCGCGGTCGACCATGCCGACGAATCCGTTTTCGATCGGTATGTCCACGCGGCGTCCGGTGGGCGAGATCATGCGCGCGGTGGTGATCTTGGCGACCAGCTGGCTTTGGGGGATGCGGAAATCGCGGATCAGGCGCGGCGGGATCGCGCCGCCGCAGGGTTTGATCCGCCCGCCCCGGTCGATCAGCGCCACCTTGCGGCCCAGCAGGGCCAGGTCTTCGGCGGCTGTGGCGCCGGACGGCCCCCCGCCCACGACAACGACGTCAAACATGTGTCCTTACTCCCCCGGTATCAGGTCGGCGGCAGGCGCCTGTTTCGGTTGGGTTCCCAACGACATGGCCAGGAATGCGGCAATCAGGAATACGCCCCCTTCGGCGGCAAAGACGCTGCCATAGGCCAACGCGTCCGAGGCGGTCAGGCTGCGCATGATGTCGGCGGCCGCCGTCCCCAGGAACGACCCCGCGCCAAAGGCGATGGCCTGTGCCGCGCCGAACAGGCCCATGCGGATGCCTTCGCGGGATTCGTCGCCTTCGCGGGCAAGGCCCATCATCGCGCCGATGGCGGCCACGGCAAAGGCGCCGTTGGCCAGCCCCAAAGTGAAGATGTTGGGCGCGATGGGCCAGCTTGCCGCATGCAGCCCGCCCCAGGCCAGCGCGATCAGCGCTGCGCCGGACAACAGGCAGCCGCCCACGATCCAGACCCGGATCGGCACGGTGAACCAGCGCGACAAAAGCGTGCCCGACAGAAGAACCGCGATCATGCCCACCAGCGCCCCGGCATGGTGCATTCCGCCCAACTGCGTGCTTTCGCCCACCGTCATGCCGAATACATGGCCGGCAAAGGGTTCGAGGATCAGATCCTGCAGGTTGTAGGCCAGCATCGAGGCGAAGACGAAGATCGTGAAACCCCGCACCCGGCGGTCGGCCCAAAGCTCGGCCGCGGAGGCACGGAACGCCAGTTTGCGGTTCTGGTTGGGTTTTTGCGGTGCGGGGCTGCGTTCCTGGCCCACCACGCCGACCAGCGTCAGCAGCAACGCCACGCCCGACACACCCGCCGTCACGGCCAGCAGCCGCGCGGGGCTGTAGGGATCGAGAAGCAGGCCCGCGGTGATGCCCGTGGCGGCAAGGCCGAAGATCATCATGATCCAGACCGCGCTGCCGGCGGCGGCCTGCCGCCCTTCGGCCACGCGGGCGGCCAGCAGCGCCAGCAGGTTCGTGCCCGCCGCGCCAATGCCCAGGCCGATCAGCAGAAAGGCCGGGACAGCCGTGGCAATCCCCAGCGCCGTAGCGCGTTCCATCACCCCGACGGCAAAGGCCGCCAGCATCGCGCCTGCGCCCAGAACGGCCACGCCGCCAATGATCCAGGGGGTGCGCCGCCCGCCGGCATCGGCCCCGTGTCCGAAATGCGGGCGCAGAAACTGCGTGCCGTAATAGAGCGAAACCAGAAGGCCCGGCAGGATCGCCGGCAGGGCCAGCTCGACCACCATCACGCGGTTCATCGTGGCCGTGGTCAGCACCACGATCATGCCAAGCGCCATCTGCACAAGGCCCAGACGCAGGATCGACAACCAGCTGAGTGTCATCACATCACCTCCAACCCGCGCAGGGCGAAGGCGGCAACCATCATCCCCGAAATATACATCAAGACGCCTGTTCCGTTGTACCAGGGCGCCTTGGCCCTTGGGTCGCGCAGCATGACGGACATCGCCCAGACCTGCCCGAGACCCAGCGCCAGCACCGCGAAGGCGTGGATCGGACGATCCCATTGCGCCAGCAGCATCACGACGACCGCCTGCGGGATCAGCATGACCGCGCAGGCCACCTTGGCCGCAAGCTCCGGGCCAAGCGTAACCGGCAAAGAGTTCACACCCATCTGCCGGTCGCCTTCCAGCGCCTTGAAATCGTTGAGTGTCATGATCCCGTGCGCGCCTATGCCGTACAGCAGGGCGATCCAGATGATTTCGTCGGCGGGGCGGCCCGCGGCCAGCACGGCTGCCCCCGTGAACCAGGGCAAGGTTTCATAGCTCAGCCCGACCAGCCCCGGACCCAGCCAGCCGGACCGTTTCAGGCGCACCGGTTCGGCGGAATAGGCCCAGGCGGCCAGAACGCCCACCACCGTGGCGGCAAATCCCCAGGGACCGAGCAGCGCGCCGACCATCAGCGACAGCACCGACATCGCAAGGGCGATCCAAAGGCCCCACCGGCCCGGAATGCGCCCCGACGGGATCGGGCGGTCGGGTTCGTTGATCGCGTCGACATGGCGGTCGCACCAGTCGTTCGCTGCCTGGCTCATGCCGCAGACGATCGGCCCGGCCAGGATGATGCCCAGACCCACCAGCGCAGGCTTTTCCAGCGGAGACACACCAGACGAAACCGTGCCGCACAAATAGGCCCACATGGGCGGAAACCAGGTGATCGGCTTTATCAGGCGCAGCATCGCCGCCGGTTCGGGATAGGCGCGGGTGTGTAAATCTGATGTAACGCTCATGTGTCTAGTTTGCCTGACACTTCGAGTCGTTGCAAGAAAACTCGACACCCTGCGACAGCCCGGCACCTGGCGGGTCAGTCAATTGAAAAAGCAGGGGAATTTCCCGGTCCGGCGGCTTAGTCTTCGCCGTCCTTGTTCAGCAGGCCGTATTTGCGCAGCTTGACATAAAGGCTCTGGCGCGACAGGCCCAGCATTTCGGCGGCCGCGGCGCGGTTGTTACGCGTCAGATCCACCGCCGCCTCGATACAAAGCTTTTCGATCACTTCCGAGGTTTCGGCCACGATTTCCTTGAGCGAAGCCGAACCGACCAGTTCGATCACGCTGGAATGCGCGCTTTCGTCCCCACCGATCACCGGCGGGCCACCGCGCAGCGCCTCAGTCCGGCTGACATCGCGGATGATGAACCCCATAGACGGCTGTTCACGGTTGTTCAGGTGCACAACCGATACTTCGACGGACACTTTCGCGCCGAATTCGTTTGTCACGCGGGTCGCATAGGTGCGCATGTGGCCGGCGCGCATGGCGTTTTCCAGCATCACGCTCAGGTCGATCTGACCACGCGCCAGGAAATCGGCCAGGCTGCGGCCGCGCAATTCGCGCAGCTGCGCGGCATCGACCATTTCCATGAAGGATTCGTTGGTGTCTTCGATCACGCCTTTCGGATCGGTAAAGACAAAACCGTCGGTGCTGCCGCGATAGATCGCAGACAGGTTCATCGCCAGACGATCGTCAACCGCCTGCCCGTCGGCCTCGGCGTCAAGGCGGCAGATCAGGATGCGTTCGCCCGCCGCACGAAAGATCGACGGCTGGATATGCAGCTTTTTGCGGGACCGCCGCGCCGTCACCATCAGGTTGCTGGTGGTTTCCGACATGGCCAGGCTGATCAGGTTGTCGACGAACTCACCCGCGCGCCGGTCCTTGAATTCCTGCGCAAAGACGACGCCGGTCAATTCATCGCGCGCCGCGCCAAGCAGGCTGGCCGCCGGCGCGTTGAGATCCTTGATCCGCCCGTCCGATGCCGAAACGAAAACCATCGCATCGCGGGTTGTCGCCAGCAGCATCCGATAGCGCGCGTCGTATTCGCGGCGTTCTTCGTATCCGCGTTCCAGCGCGATCTGCGCCTGCACAAGCTGCTGTTGCGTTTCCGCGATCACGCGCAGGTCGCGCCCCAGCATCAAAAGCGTATCGTCCTTGCCGGTCGGATGGATCGAATACCGGACGGGAAAGGACGACAACGTGTCGTTGTGATTGACCTCGATCGCACGGGGAACGGTCTCGCCATCGGCGATGCGCGTCAGCAGGGCGTCGATCTTGGGCACGCTTTCACTGCTGAGAATGTCGCGGATCGACTTGCCTTCCCACTTCTCGACCTTGGGGGCGAGGGGCGATGACGGATCGATCAGGACGGACATGACCTGCCCTGCCCCCGAAAGCACCAGAACGATATCGGACTCCGACGCCAACAATCCATTCAGAAGTTCCGGCTCGATCATGGGGATCGATCCGCCCTTCCATTTTGGCGCACTTCCAGAGTTCATCACTCAGCTACTTTCAATTCCATCGGTGTTACAGCTCGATTGCACAGGCTGAGCGCCTTTTTGATGTCACGCGTGACCAGGTCGACGCCCGTTGTTTCGCGGATATTTTCCGCATGGTCGATCACTGGCCCGCCCAATACCAAAGGTGGCACCACACATGCCTCTTGGCGGATGTGTTTAACGAGATGGGTCGCAGTTTCAAGGACTTCCAGAGAGGAACAGGAAAAAACGACAATATCGTAAAAGCCTTGATTGATCCTAGACGACAATTCCGCGCCCGTTTCCGCCGTCACCAGAGTGACCGAGCAGTTCGCGCGGCGCAGTTGATCCGCCAGTAGAACCGGGCCCAGGATATGGGTCTGTTCGCGGCACACGACCAACAGAACCGCAAAGCGTTGATCGGACCTGGGCGACGGCACCCATTCGGCACTTATCCGTTTGACAAGATTGTATAGTCTCGCCCCGGACAGGCTGACTTGCCAGAACGAGACCTGGTCTTCGATCCAGCCCTGCCCGACAAGCAGCGCGGCCTCCGGGATACAGTAATCCATGATGTCGGCATTGCTGAACTTGCGGCCCTTCAGATCCTCCATGATCGCCTCGGCGTCGAAGATCCCGGAACTGATGGAAAGTGACGCAAGGTCACTTGCCGCCAACGAAAGTTTTGCCCGCAAATCCGGCGAAGGGTAAGTCCTGAGCGATGTCAGGACCGATCTGGCCAATGCATCGACGTGGCGACTGACCGCGCGCTGGAACTTCTTCGGAGAAACGTCGCTAGTCATGGGCCAACTCCTCGCTGCCGCCGAGTATTCCGCCAAAAGCGCCGCGTGCGCCGCCGGAACCCGAGTCCGCGACATGAACAAGTGTCACGTAAGCTTGGCAAAATGTCAAAGACAATAGACACAATGGAATGTCTCTGCCGGCAAGATCTGTCAGGACTTGAGCGATTTTCCCTTTTAAACAAGGCTTTAGGCCCTGTCTTTCCTCGAAAAACCGCGCCTCACCCATCCATCGAATGTCAATTCATGAGTGTAACTTTTAATTGACACTTTGACTTTCTGACCGCTACGCTTGGGCCATGGCAAGGAGGGAATCGGCCATGCCCACGCATCATGGCAGCGAGATGCCCGCCACGGGGCTTTACACGCCCGAGCAGCGCGCTCGGCGCGATGCGACGGTCTGGACCCTGGTTCAGGGAATACTCGCGCCTCTGCAGTTCCTCGTCTTTCTCGTCTCGCTGGCGCTTGTGCTGCGCTATCTCTGGACGGGTGACGGGTACTGGGCGGCGACAGCGTCGATCGTCGTCAAGACGGGTGTGCTTTATACGATCATGGTCACCGGCGCGATCTGGGAAAAGATCGTGTTCGGGCAATACCTGTTCGCGCCCGCATTCTTTTGGGAAGACGTGTTCAGCTTTGCGGTGATCGCATTGCACACCGCCTATCTCTGGGCGGTCTGGAGCGGATCCCTCGGCCCCACGGAACAGATGGTTCTCGCGCTGGCGGCCTACCTTGCCTACGTCATCAACGCCGGTCAGTTCCTGTGGAAACTCCGCATGGCCCGGCTTCAGGCAGAGGGCCGGGTATGAAGGATGTTCCAAACACCGGCCAGGGCTGTCGCAATGCGCCCATCCTGAAAGAGCGTGGCCAGCGCGAGGTGTTCTGCGGGCTGACATCGATCATCTGGCTGCACCGCAAGATGCAGGATGCGTTTTTCCTGGTCGTGGGCAGCCGCACCTGCGCGCACCTGTTGCAATCCGCCGCCGGTGTCATGATCTTTGCCGAACCGCGTTTCGGCACCGCGATCCTGGAAGAAACCGATCTCGCCGGCATGGCCGATGCGCAGGACGAGCTAGACCGAGAGGTTGGCCGCCTGCTGGAACGGCGCGGCGATATCCGCCAGCTTTTTCTTGTCGGCTCCTGCCCTTCCGAGGTGATCAAGCTGGACCTGGAAAAGGCAGCCGAACGGCTGTCGGCACGGCACGGCCCGCATGTGCGTGTCATCAACTTCTCGGGCTCGGGGATCGAAACCACCTTTACCGAGGGCGAAGACGCCTGCCTTGCCGCGATGGTGCCCGGCCTGCCCGAAACCCAGGACCGCCAACTGATGCTGGTGGGCGCCCTGCCCGACGTGGTGCAGGACCAGGCGCTGGACCTGCTCGACCGGTTGGGCGTCGGCCCCGTCACGGTGCTGCCGTCGGCGCGCGCCGACGATCCCGTGGCCGTTGGCCCGAATGCCGTTTTCGCGCTGACGCAGCCCTTTCTTGGCGACACGCACGCCGCGCTGGTCCGCAGGGGCGCACGCCACATCGCGGCGCCTTTCCCGTTTGGCGAACAGGGCACCACCGCCTGGTTGCGCGCGGTGGCCGATGAATTCGGCGTATCCGACGAAAAATTCGCCGAAGTCACCGACGCCCCCCGCGCCCGCGCCCGGCGCGCCGTGGCGCAGGCGGCAGAGGCGCTGGAAAACAGGTCGGTCTTTTTCTTCCCGGACAGTCAGCTGGAAATCCCGCTCGCCCGGTTCCTGACCCGCGAATGCGGTATGACCGCGATCGAGGTCGGCGCCCCCTTCATCCACAAGGATCTTGTCGGCCCCGACATGGACCTGATGGCCGAAGGCCCGGTCTTCTCGGAAGGGCAGGATGTCGATCTGCAGCTTGATCGCGTGCACGACGCCAAGCCCGACCTGACGGTGTGCGGCCTGGGCCTTGCCAACCCGCTCGAGGCCGAGGGGCTGACCACCAAATGGGCGATCGAGCTGGTCTTTACCCCGGTGCATTTCTACGAACAGGCGGGCGATCTGGCAGGGCTATTCTCACGTCCGCTGCGCCGCCGCGACCTGCTGAAACTGGAGGCCGCGGAATGAAGCTGACGGTCTGGACATACGAAGGCCCGCCCCATGTTGGCGCCATGCGCGTCGCAACGGCGATGAAGGATCTGCACTATGTCCTTCATGCGCCGCAGGGCGATACCTATGCCGACCTGCTGTTCACCATGATCGAACGGCGCAATCACCGCCCGCCGGTGACTTACACCACCTTCCAAGCGCGCGATCTGGGCGCCGACACCGCGAACCTGTTCAAGTCGGCCGCGCAAGATGCCTATGACCGGTTCCAGCCGCAGGCGATCATCGTCGGCGCGTCCTGCACCGCCGAGCTGATCCAGGACGATCCCGGCGGCATGGCCGAAACCATGGGCCTGCCCATCCCGGTGATCCCGCTGGAATTGCCCAGCTACCAGCGCAAGGAAAATTTCGGCGCGGATGAAACCTTTTACCAGATCGTCAAGGCACTGGCGAAGCCGGTCGAAAAGTCGGCACACCCGACGGCCAACCTGATCGGCCCCACAGCGTTGGGGTTCCGCCACCGCGACGACATCACCGAGATCACCGCCCTGTTGGGCGATATGGGGATCGGGGTCAACGTCGTGGCGCCCTACAACGCCACACCGCATGACATCACCCGAATGGGTGCCGCGCATTTCAACGTGCTGATGTATCCCGAAACGGCCGAAACCGCGGCCCGCTGGATGGAGCGGGAACTGGCCCTGCCCTACACGAAAACCGTGCCGATCGGCGTCGGCGCGACCCGTGATTTCGTGGCCGAAGTGGCGGCGATCACTGGGCGCAACACCGTTCTGGACGAAAGCCGCCTTCGCCTGCCCTGGTATTCGGCCAGCGTGGACAGCACCTATCTGACCGGCAAGCGCGTGTTCCTTTTCGGGGACGGCACGCATGTCGCCGCCGCCGCCCGCATCGCGCGCGACGAGATGGGCTTCGAAGTGGTGGGCATGGGCTGCTACAACCGCGAACAGGCCCGCACCATCCGTACGCTTGCCAAGGATTACGGCGTTCCGGCGCTGATCACCGACGATTACCTCGAGGTCGAAAAGACGATCGAGGATCTGGCCCCCGAAATGATCCTCGGCACCCAGATGGAGCGCCATATCGGCAAGCGCCTCGGCATCCCCTGCGCCGTGATCTCGGCCCCGGTCCACGTTCAGGATTTCCCCGCCCGCTATAGCCCGCAGATGGGGATCGAGGGCGCCAACGTGATCTTCGACACCTGGGTGCATCCGCTGGTCATGGGGCTGGAGGAACATCTTCTGCACATGTTCCGCGACGATTTCGAATTCCACGACGACGCTGGTGCCAGCCACCACGGCCACAAGGCCAAGCTGCGCGATCTGGACGCGCCCGCCGCGACGGACGGGCCCGAAATGGCCCCCGCCCCTGTCGAAAGCAGCGTCGAGGTCGTCTGGCTGCCCGCCGCCGAAAAGGAACTGAAAAAGATCCCCTTCTTCGTGCGCGGCAAGGCGCGGCGCAACACCGAAACCTTCGCCGCCGAACGCGGCGTTTCCGAAATCAGTGTCGACACCCTTTACGAGGCCAAGGCCCATTATGCGCGGTGATGATGTGACAACGGGCGTCAAGCCCTACAACATCGTGATTATCACGCTCGACAGCCACGCGGCCGGCCCCGTGGCCCGTGCGGGCCTGCGCCTGGTGCAGGATTTTCCGGGGCTCACCGTCACGGTGCACGCCGCCGCCGAATGGGCCGAAACGCCGGACGCCCTGGCCGAGACCCGCGCCCGCATCGCCGAGGCCGACATGGTCGTGGCGAACCTTCTTTTCCTCGAGGAACATATCCGCCCCGTCCTCGCCGACCTCCAGGCCGTGCGCGACCGTGTGGATGGCATGATCGGCGTGATTGCGGATGCCGAGATCATCAAGCTGACCAAGCTGGGCCGCCTGGATATGGCGCAGCCCGCCAGCGGCATGATGAAGCTGATGAAAAAGCTGCGCGGCGGGTCGAAACCCAACAGCGACAGCGGCGAAAAGCGCATGAAGCAACTGCGCCGCCTGCCCCGCATCCTGCGGCTTATCCCCGGCAAGGCGCAGGATCTGCGCAGCTGGTTCCTTGTCATGCAATACTGGCTGGGCGGGTCCGACGACAACATCGAACAGATGGTCCGCTACCTGCTGGGTAAATACGCCGCAACCCGCCCGCAATGGCTGGGCGCGCAAGCAGCCGAGCCGCTGGAATACCCCGAGGTCGCGCTGTATCACCCCGATCTCAAGGACCGGATCACCACCGACCCGACAGACATCAAGGGGCCGAAAAACCCTGTCGGCACCGTGGGGCTGCTGATGATGCGGTCCTATATCCTCAGCTCGGACACCGCGCATTACGACCAGGTGATCCGCCAGCTTGAATCGCGCGGTCTGCGCGTCCTGCCCGCCTATGCCGGCGGGCTCGATGGCCGCCCCGCGATCAAATCCTTCTTCGCTGACGACGATGGCGCGGCAAAGATCGACGTTCTGTTGTCCCTTACCGGGTTCAGCCTGGTGGGCGGCCCTGCCTATAACGACAGCGCGGGCGCGGTCGAGGTGCTGAAAAGGCTCGATATTCCTTACATCACCGCCCATCCGCTGGAATTCCAGACGCTGGGCCAGTGGTCGGCCAGCGAACAGGGCCTTGGCCCCATCGAAACCACGATGCTGATCGCGCTGCCCGAACTGGACGGGGCGACCAGCCCCACGGTCTTTGGCGGCCGCCACGGCGCCGAAGGCTGCACCGGATGCCAGCATGCCTGCCCCTGCGCGGGCTCGGACAAGGCGATGGCGCCCTGCCGCGAACGCATCGACAGCCTGGCCGAAAAGGTCCAGCGCCTCGCCCGCCTGCGCCGCCGCAAGGTTGCCGAAAAGAAAATCGCAATCGTGCTGTTCGGCTTTCCTCCCAATGCCGGGGCCGTGGGTACGGCCGCCTATCTCAACGTATTCGAAAGCCTGCACAACACGATGAAGCGCATGAAGGCCGAGGGCTACACGATCGACGTGCCCGACACGGTAGCCGAACTGCGCGCCGCCGTGCTGGAAGGCAACGCCCGCCAATACGGGCAAGAGGCGAATGTCGCCGCCCATGTCAGCGCCGACGACATCGTGGCGAACACCCCGCCGCTGAAGGTCATCGAATCCGTCTGGGGCCCCGCCCCCGGCAAGGTGCAATCCGACGGGCGCGGCGTTTTCGTGCTGGGCCAGCATTTCGGCAACGTGTTCGTCGGGGTGCAGCCCACGTTCGGCTACGAAGGCGACCCGATGCGCCTGCTGTTCGAAAAGGGCTTTGCGCCCACCCACGCCTTCGTGCAGTTCTACCTCTGGCTCAAGAACAGGTTCCAGGCCGATGCGGTACTGCATTTCGGCATGCATGGCGCGCTGGAGTTCATGCCGGGCAAGCAGGCCGGCCTTGGCGCACGCGACTGGCCCGACCGTCTGATCGGCGAGATGCCGAACATCTATCTCTACGCCTCCAACAACCCGTCCGAAGCCTCGCTTGCGAAACGCCGTTCGGGTGCGGTGACGGTGACGCACATGACCCCGCCGCTGGCGGCCTCGGGGCTTTACAAGGGCCTGGCCGAGCTGAAGGACAGCCTGTCGCGCTGGCGCGGCATGGAAGACGGCCCCGACCGCGACGATCTGGAAACCCTCATTGCCGAACAGGCCGAAGCGGTCGACATGGGTGGGATCGGCCCGGCCCAGATGTGGCTGAAGCTGCTCGAAACCGAAGACGCGCTGATCCCCGACGGCCTGCACATCCTGGGCAAGGAACTGACCGACGCGGAACGCGCCGCCTATGCCGACGTTATGGAGGATGCCGACGACGACACCCGCGCGCGGGTGCAGGCGATCCTGCAGGAAGATCACGAAATCCCGGCCCTGCTGCGCGCGCTTTCGGCGCGCTATATTCCGCCCGTGCATGGCGGCGACCTGATCCGCAGCCCCGACATCCTGCCGACGGGCCGCAATATCCACGCCTTCGATCCGTTCCGCATGCCCACCGAATATGCCTGCCGCGAAGGCGCGAAACAGGCGCAGCTTCTGCTCGATACACACCCGGAACTGCCGCGCTCGGTGGCGCTGGTGCTGTGGGGGTCGGACAACATCAAATCCGACGGCGGCCCGATCGGCCAGGCGCTCGCGCTTTTGGGGGCGAAACCGCGTTTCGACGCCTTCGGGCGGCTGTCGGGCGCCGATCTGATCCCGCTGGCCGAACTCGGCCGCCCGCGCATCGACGTGGTGATCACGCTGTCGGGCATCTTCCGCGATCTCCTGCCGCTGCAAACCCGCCTTCTGGCGGATGCCGCATTGCAGGCCGCACAGGCCGACGAACCGCTTGAGATGAATTTCATCCGCGCCCACGCCATTGATTACATGGAAAAAATGGGCACCAACATCGAAACCGCCGCGCTGCGCGTCTTTTCCAATGCCGAAGGCGCCTATGGCTCGAACGTCAACGCGCTGGTCGATAGCAGCGCCTTTGGCGACGAGGACGAACTGGCCGACGCCTACGAGGCGCGCAAAAGCTTTGCCTATGGTGTGAACGGCAAGGCCAGCGCCAATCCCGCGCTGCTGCAACAGGCCCTGAAAGACGTCGATGTGGCCTATCAGAACCTTGAATCGGTCGAACTGGGCGTCACGACGGTCGATCACTATTTCGACACGCTCGGCGGCATTTCCCGCGCGGTCAAGCGCGCCCGCGGCGGACAAGAGGCCGCCGTCTATATCGGTGACCAGACCCGCGGTGCGGCCAAGGTGCGCACGCTAGCGGATCAGGTCGCGCTGGAAACCCGGTCGCGCAGCCTGAACCCGAAATGGTTCGAAGGCATGCTCAAGCATGGCGCAGAAGGCGTGCGCCAGATCGAGGCGCAGGTCACCAACACGATGGGCTGGTCGGCCACCACCGGCAAGGTCGAACCCTGGGTCTATCAACGGCTCAGCGAAACCTTCGTGCTGGACCCCGATATGCGCGCGCGGCTGGCCGAGCTGAACTCGGTCGCTTCGAGCCGGATGGCGAACCGCCTGCTCGAGGCAAGCGACCGCAATTACTGGCAACCCGACGCCGAAACGCTCGCCGCCCTGCAAGAGGCCGCAGACGCGCTCGAAGACCGGGTCGAAGGGGTGGCTGCCGAATGACCACGCAAACGACATACCGCACCGCACTGGCGGCAACCCGGGCGGGGGCCCTGCCCCCGCACCCCCGGGATATTTTCGGAAAGAGAAAGATGCAGGCCCGCCCTGTATCGGAAGGGAAACCGACATGAGCCCACTCGACGCAAAGAACCCGCCGGCCACACGGGCCAACATGCGCGAAGCCGCCGGGTTGAAAGCGCGCGGCATCGGCGCGCCCCCGGTTCTGAAAGGCCAGGACGGCGAAGGATCGGTGCAGGTGCACCAGGACGAGACCATGAAGATCGAGGGCGCAAAGGTGTTTTCGGTCTATGGCAAGGGCGGGATCGGCAAATCGACGACCAGCTCGAACCTGTCGGCGGCCTTTTCCAAGCTGGGCAAGCGGGTGCTGCAGATCGGCTGCGACCCCAAGCATGACAGCACCTTCACCCTGACCGGGCAGTTGCAGCCCACGGTGATCGACATCCTGAAAGAGGTCGATTTCCACGCCGAGGAACTGCGCCCCGAGGATTTCGTGACCGAAGGCTGGAACGGCGTCAAATGCGTCGAGGCCGGCGGCCCGCCCGCGGGCACCGGCTGCGGCGGCTACGTGGTGGGGCAGACCGTCAAGCTGCTGAAACAGCACCACCTGCTCGAAGACACCGACGTGGTGATCTTCGACGTGCTGGGCGACGTGGTCTGCGGCGGGTTCGCCGCGCCCCTGCAACATGCCGACCGCGCGGTGATCGTCACCGCCAACGATTTCGACTCGATCTACGCGATGAACCGCATCATCGCCGCCGTGCGGGCCAAGTCCAGCAACTACAAGGTGCGGCTGGCCGGCTGCGTGGCGAACCGGTCGCGCGACACCGACGAGGTCGACCGCTTTTGCCGCGAGGTCGGGTTCAAGCGCATCGCGCACATGCCCGATTACGACGCGATCCGCCGGTCGCGGCTGAAAAAGAAGACGCTGTTCGAAATGCCGGACGAGGACGACATCGTCATGGCCCGCGCCGAATACATCCGGCTGGCCGAACAGCTTTACGCGGGGACCGATCCTCTCAGCCCCGCGCCGATGGAAGACCGCGAGATTTTCGAACTTCTGGGGTTTGACTGATGACCGACGCCTCGGGCCACAACACCGGCAGCTATGACGCCACCCGCGCGCGGGTCGAGACCTATTTCGACAAGACCGCGACACGGGTGTGGGACAGGCTGACCAGCGACGCCCCCGTCAGCCGCATCCGCGAAACCGTGCGGCGCGGGCGCGACGACATGCGCGCGCGCATGCTGGCGCGCCTGCCCGAGGATCTGACCGGCGCGCGCGTTCTGGATGCCGGGTGCGGCACCGGAATGATGACGCAGGAACTGGCCGCGCGCGGCGCGGATGTCGTGGCGGTCGATATCTCTCCGCAGCTTGTCGGCATCGCCGAAACCCGGATGCCCGGCGCCCTGCGCCCGCGCGTGACGTTCCACGCGGGTGACATGCTCGACCCGTCGCTGGGCCGTTTCGATGCGGTCATGGCGATGGACAGCCTGATCTATTACCGGGCCGGCGACATACGCAACGCGCTGTCGGGCCTAGGCAAACGCTGCGGCGGGCCGGTTGTGTTCACCGTGGCCCCGCGCACGCCCTTGCTGATGGGCATGTGGTATGCGGGCAAGGCGTTCCCCCGCTCCGACCGCTCGCCCGTCATGATCCCTCATGCCCCTGCCCGACTGGCGCAGGCGGTGCGCGATATCGGCAGGATCAAGGATATCGGCCGGGTCTCGGTCGGGTTCTACATCTCGCAGGCGCTGGAGTTCACGGCATGAGCAAGGGCGCACGGATTCTCAAGCAATTCAGCCTCTCGATGCTGCCGTTCTCGGACGCGGCGAGCGACGAGTTGCCGCTGATGCAGCTTTTGCGCCTGTCGCTGTTCCAGGTCTCGGTCGGCATGGCGGGCGTGATGCTGCTCGGCACGCTGAACCGCGTGATGATCGTGGAGCTGACGGTCCCCGCCACGATCGTGGCGATCATGATCGCGCTGCCGGTTCTGTCGGCGCCGTTCCGCGCGCTGTTGGGGTTCAAGTCCGACCACCACCGCAGCGCCATCGGATGGAAGCGCATTCCATACCTCTGGTTCGGCACATTGTGGCAGTTCGGCGGGCTGGCCGTGATGCCCTCGGCCCTGCTGGTCCTTGGCGGCAACACCGTGCATGACGTGCCCTTTGCCGGCGAAGTGCTGGCCGGGCTGGCCTTTCTGATGACGGGCCTCGGGATGCACATGACGCAAACCGCCGGCCTTGCGCTGGCCGCCGACAGGGCAACCGATGAAACGCGCCCGCGCGTGGTCGCGCTGCTCTATGTCAGCTACCTCGCCGGCATGGCGATTTCGGCCATCGTGATCGGATGGCTGCTGCGCGACTTCAACGACCTGCTGCTGATCCAGGTGGTGCAAGGCACCGCCGTCGTCACCATCACCCTGAACGTGATCGCGCTCTGGAAACAGGAACGCGTCCGCCCCATGACCCGCGAGGAACGCGAGGCCCCTGCCCCGTCCTTCCGCAACGCCTGGGCCGACCTGGCGCGCGGCGGCACGGCGGGCCGCCTTCTGGCGGTGGTGTTCCTGGGAACGATGGCCTTCAACATGCAGGATGTCCTGCTCGAACCCTATGGCGGCGAGATCCTCGGCCTGTCGGTCAGTTCGACCACGCTGCTGACGGCAGCCTGGGCCGCCGGCGCGCTGGTGGCCTTTGCGCTTGCCGGGCGCGGCCTGGCACGCGGGCGCGATGCCTATCGCATGGCGGGCACCGGCCTGCTGACCGGGCTTGTTGCCTTTTCCGCCGTGATCTTCGCCGCGCCACTGGGATCGAGCGCGCTTTTCTTTGCCGGGGCCACCCTGATCGGGTTCGGCGGCGGGCTGTTCAGTGTCTCGACCCTGACCGCCGCCATGACCATGCCGGCCGAAGGGCTGGCAGGCCGCGGTCTGGCGCTCGGCGCCTGGGGCGCTGCGCAGGCCACCGCCGCAGGTTTGTCCATCGCCATCGGCGGCACGTTGCGCGACGTGGTCAACGCCCACGCCCTGTCAGGCGACTGGGGCACGCCGCTGATGTCGCCCGCGACCGGGTATTCCTTTGTCTATCACACCGAGATCGCACTGATCTTTGTCACGCTCATCGCGTTGGGGCCGCTGGTGCGGTCGCATCGCCCATCCCTTCACCAAAGCGGGGAGACCGGTCGCATCGGGCTCGCCGATTTCCCCACCTGAACCTCACCGAAAGGACAGGACCATGACTGAAGCATTCTTTGGCAACTTCGATCTGGCAAGCCTGACTCTGTGGCTTTTCTGGATCTTCTTCGCGGGGCTGATCTACTACCTGCAGACCGAGAACATGCGCGAGGGCTTCCCCCTTGTCGACGAAGACGGCAACGAGGCCGCCAACCAGGGCCTGTTCCCCCTGCCCAAGGACAAGACCTTCGTTCTGCCCAACGGCCAGGGCGAACTGACCGTGCCTTCGGGTCAGCCGGGCGACCGCAAGGACATCGCGCTGGCGCGCACCAATGCCGCGAACGGGTTTCCCTTTGTGCCGACGGGCGATCCGCTGGCCGATGGCGTCGGTCCGGCAAGCTGGGTCAACCGCAAGGACGTGCCCGAGCTGGACGCCCACGGCAAACCCAAGATCGTGCCGATGGCCGCCTCGGATCACTTCCATGTCGCGGCGGGCCGCGACCCGCGCGGGCTGCCCGTGCAGGCCGGTGACGGCGCCATCGTGGGCCGGATCAGCGACATGTGGGTGGACGAACCCGAACAGCTGGTGCGCTACCTCGAGATCACGCTGGACGGCGAGGCCGGCAGCGGCAAGCGCCTTGTCCCGATGACGCTGGCCCGGATCAAGTCCGACCGCGTCGCGATCCACTCGATCTACGGCAAGCATTTCGCAGGCGTGCCCAGCACCGCCTCGGACAGCCAGGTCACCAAGCTCGAAGAGGACAAGATCAGCGCCTACTACGCGGGCGGCAAGCTCTATGCCGACGAAAGCCGGCTGGAACCGCAGCTCTGATCCCCTGACTGCCACGCTCACCGGAGGACACAACCATGAGCCACGATGATTTCGCCGTAGAACCGGTCAAAGGCCTGCCGGAACGTCCGCCAGAGGGGGAACAGATCCTCTGGCAGGGGCGGCCCGACTGGTGGGCGCTGTCCAAGGACGCGCTGAATCTCTGGTGGGTCATGGGCTATTTCGTCCTGCTGGGGGCGTGGCGCTTCGTTTCGCTGGTCGACCAGCGCCCGCTGATGGAAGTCATCGCGCTGACCGTGCCCTTCCTGATCGCGGGGCTGATCGTCTGCGCCCTGCTGATGATCGTGGCCTATGTGCAGGCCCGAACCACGGTCTACACCGTGACCAACCGGCGTGTGGCGATGCGGATCGGCGCGGCGCTGACGGTGACGCTGAACCTGCCCTATACGCAGATCGTGAACGCCTCGCTGCAGATGCGGCGCGGCGGGCGCGGCACCATCGCCTTCGAAGTGCCGGACGACGTCAAGCTGGGCTATCTCACCTGCTGGCCGCATGTGCGGCCCTGGCGCGTGCCCGCGCAACCGGCGCTGCGCTGCATCCCCGAGGCCGAAAAGATCGCCACCATGATCTCGGACGCGGCCGAGGCGCGGATCGCGGCACCGGTCATCGCCCGCAAGGGCAGCACGGCCGGGGCGCCTGCCCCGGTGGCGGCGGAATAAGGAGGCCGGATCATGCAGTATCAATCCGCCCATACCAGCCACCGCCGCGCCGAGCCCGACAAGATCCCCGTGGGCCTGATGCGCGCGGTCGTGTTCCTGATCGTCTGTTCACTGACGATCGTCACCGCGGCCACCATTTCGAAACGGCCCGTCACATCGACCCCGCCGGTCAGCGCGACGGTGGACCAGACACAATTCGTGCTGGATGCCGAGATGTCGGGCGCCGTGCGCATCACCGCGCCCGACGGCACGCTGATCGCCGATCTGGCCCCCGAACAGGGCGGGTTCATCTCGGGTGTGGCGCGCGTCATCGAATTCAACCGCCGCAAGGCCGGGCTGTCGATGGACGCCCCCGTCACGCTGACACGCGGCGAAAACGGCCGCCTTGCCATTCACGACCCCGAAACGGGGTGGAGCGCCGACCTGATGGGGTTCGGTGCGGATAACGCCAGGGCCTTCGCCAGGCTTCTGGACTGACCTAAAGGGAGGACACACACCATGGGTCTGATTACCAGGGAAATAGAAAGGGCGCCTTGCACCGTCGAGGTCAGCCACTGTTTTGACAGCCTGCACGCGCATGTGCGGTTCAACAATGGCGCCGTCGTCTATCCGGGCGACGAAGTCAAAGTCGAAGGCCCCGAGATCATGGCCCCCTTCGGCGAAATAGTGCGCGAGGATCGCGAGGCGATCATCGTCCGCGCCAGCAAGCTCGAACAACTCTGGACCCGCCTGACCGGCGATTTCGAGGTGATGGAGCTGTGCGAATTTTCCTTCTCCGAGGAGGTGAAGCTATGAACATCCAGGCCAAGCACTCAGCCGATGCGACCACCGTCGAAGAAGGACTTGCCATCCAGGAAGAGCAGGCGAAATTCGACAGCGTCGCGGCCACCGAAGTGGCGATGCAGAACACCCTGCTGACCCCACGCTTCTACACCACCGATTTCGACGAGCTCGACGCGATCAACGTCGAACCCGTGCGCGACGACTGGGACAAGCTGATCGCCCAGATGGTGGCCGACCCCAACAAGGGGCATTTCAAGAAGAACGAGGACTGGGACCATATCGACTGGGACGGCATGGACCCGGAACTGCGCAAGGAGTTCATCGACTTCCTGATCTCGTCCTGCACGGCCGAGTTTTCGGGCTGCGTTCTCTACAAGGAAATGAAGCGCCGCGGCAACAACAAGGACATCACACAGCTTTTCCAGCTCATGGCCCGCGACGAGGCCCGCCATGCGGGTTTCATCAACGACGCCCTGCGCGAGGCGGGCGTGGCGGTGAACCTGGGGTTTCTGACGCAGAAAAAGAAATACACGTATTTCCGGCCCAAGTTCATCTACTACGCCACCTACCTGTCGGAAAAGATCGGCTATGCCCGCTACATCACGATCTTCCGCCACCTCGAGGCGCATCCCGAACAGCGGTTCCACCCGATCTTCAAATGGTTCTGCGAATGGTGCAACGACGAGTTCAGCCATGGCGAGGCCTTCGCCCTGCTGATGAAGACCGACCCCAAGCTGACCAGCGGCGTGAACGTGCTGTGGATCAAGTTCTTCCTGACCGCGGTCTACGCCACGATGTATGTGCGCGACCACCAGCGCCCGGCCTTTCACAAGGCGCTTGGCGTCGATCCCGACTGGTACGCGCACGAGGTGTTCACCAAGACATCCGCGCTGAGCCAGCAGATCTTTCCGATCACGCTCGATATCGAGCACCCGCGCTGGCAGCGAAACCTCGTACGCCTGCACCACGCCAACGTGCAGATCGCCGAGGCGAAGGAACGCGGCGGGCTGGGCGGAAAGCTGAGCCAGATGGCCGGATCGGCAAAGGCGGCGCTGGCCTTCGTGTCGCTTTACACGATCCCGGCCCGCAAGCACACGGTGCCTGCGAGCACCCGGCTGGAGCCGGTCTATTGAGTGGTTTCGACGCCTTTGGCGTCGACCGGCTGGGGGGCGCTGCCCCCCAGACCCCCCGGGATATTTTCGGAAAGAGAAAGATGCGGGAATGAGCCTGGCCGACCCCTGGATAGCAGCCCTTGCGGCCCTTTTCCTGTGGTGGTTTTCCACGGGCGCGATCCTGCTGGTCGTGCGCCTGGCCGACCGCATGGGCGGGCGCGCCGGCGCGGTGGCGGCACTGGCCGGGCTTCCCCTGCTGGGTCTTGGTATCTGGGGCTATCTGGTGACGCTGGATGGCGCCGGCCATGCGGCGGCCTATCACGGGTTCCTGGCGGCGCTCGCGATCTGGGGCTGGATCGAACTCGCCTTTCTGACGGGGCTGGTCACGGGGCCGAACCTGCGGCCCTGCCCTGCAACCCTGCCGGAATGGGAACGGTTCCTGCGGGCCTGGGGCACCGTCGCCTATCACGAGATGGCGCTGCTTGCCGCGCTTTTGTGGATGTGGATCGCCAGCAGCGAAGCCGCCAACGCGTTCGGTTTCTGGACCTTCGCGGTGCTCTATTTCGCCCGGATATCCGCCAAGCTGAACCTGTATTTCGGCGTGCCGCGCATCAATACCGAGTTCATCCCCGGTGCGCTGCAACACCTGCCCAGTCATTTCCGCATCCGCCGCGCGAACTGGCTGTTTCCGATCTCGGTCACGGCGCTGTCCTTTGCCGTGGCCTGCTGGCTGGAGCGTCTTTTCGCTGTCGATGCCGCTCTCGACATCGTGGGCTTTGCGCTACTGACGGCGATGACCGCGCTTGCGCTTCTGGAACACTGGCTGATGGTGGTGCCGCTGCCTGATGCGAAACTCTGGCGCTGGATGTTGCCCGCGCCCAAACAGACAAAAGGGAAAGTGGAGGGTCACCATGGATTTTGACGCCATGTTCAATGCGCAGCTCGATGCGCTGAAAGAAGAAGGCAACTACCGCATTTTCGCCGAGCTCGAGCGCGAATGCGGCGCCTTTCCCCAAGCCCGCAGCCACGATGCCGACGCGCCCGACAAGGTGACGGTCTGGTGTTCCAACGATTACCTCGGCATGGGCCAGAACGAGGTCGTGCGCCAGGCGATGAAGGATGCGATCGACCGGTGCGGCACCGGCGCGGGCGGTACGCGCAACATCTCGGGCACCGCACGGCACCATGTGGCGCTGGAACACGAACTGGCCGACCTGCACGGAAAAGAGGCGGCGCTGCTGTTCACCAGCGGCTACGTGTCGAACTGGGCGGCCCTGTCCACCCTGGGCGCGCGCCTGCCCGACGCGGTGATCCTGTCGGACGCGCTGAACCATGCCAGCATGATCGAAGGCATGCGCCATGCCCGCTGCCAAAAGGTGATCTGGAAACACAATGACCCCGAAGACCTGGACCGCAAGCTGGCCGCCCTGCCCGCCAACGCGCCCAAGATCGTGGCTTTCGAATCCGTCTATTCGATGGACGGCGATATCTGCCCGATGGAGGAAATCGTCGAAGTGGCCGAAAAGCACGGCGCGATGACCTATCTCGACGAGGTGCATGCCGTGGGCCTCTATGGCCCGCGCGGCGGCGGCGTCAGCGAGGAACGCGGGCTGGCCCACCGCATCGACCTGATCGAAGGGACGCTGGGCAAGGCCTATGGCTGCGTCGGCGGCTATATCACCGGCTCGGCCGCGCTGTGCGATTTCATCCGGTCCTTTGCCAGCGGGTTCATTTTCACCACCGCCCTGCCCCCGGCCGTGGCGGCGGCGGCGCAGGCCTCGATCCGGCACCTCAAGACCTCGGATGCCGAACGCCGGCAACAACGCCGCCAGGTCGCACAGCTGCGCGCGAAACTGGATGCGCGCGGCATTCCGCACCTGGACAACCCCAGCCACATCATTCCGGTGATGATCAAGGATCCGGTCAAGTGCCGGCAACTCGCCGATATCCTGATGCGCGACTACGGGATCTACGTCCAGCCGATCAACTATCCAACCGTGCCGAAAGGCACCGAAAGGCTGCGCTTTACCCCGGGCCCGCTGCACACGGATGCCGACATCGACCACCTCGTCGAGGCGCTGACCGTGCTGTGGAAGCAGTGCGCCATCGCCCACGCGGTTGCCTGATCCGGTTGACAGCCCTCACAACGGGCTAGGTTGTGTCACCCGGAAAAGAAATCAGGGGGAGCAAGACCCATGAGAACCATTCTGACCACAGCGACCTTCCTGGCGCTATCGACCGCTGCTTATGCAGGTGGCCATGCCACGGGCGATGCCGAAGCCGGCGAAAAAGAGTTCCGCAAGTGCAAGTCCTGCCACATGATCCAGAACGCCGACGGCGAAGACGTCGTGCGCGGCGGCCGCACGGGGCCGAACCTGTGGGGCGTCGTGGGCCGCACGGCGGGCACCTACGAGGATTTCCGCTATTCCGACTCCATGGTTGCCGCGGGCGAGGCTGGCCTGGTCTGGAGCGAAGAGGAATTCGTGAAATACGTCCAGGATCCCACCGCGTACCTGCGCGATTACCTGGATGATGACAGCGCGCGCGGCAAGATGAGCTACAAGCTGCGCGATGTCGAGGACGCGGCCAACATCTGGGCCTACCTTGCAAGCGTGTCGCCCGAACCCGAAGCCAAGGAAGAGATGAGCAACTGATTTTCCGGTTGCGACTTGCGAACAGGGCGCGCCTGCGGGTGCGCCCTTTTCATTTCCGCGTGATCAAACGCCACTCAACAGCAAATCCAGCGCGCGGGTGATTTCGTACCGGTGCGCGCCCAGATCGGCGACAGGAGGGCCCTGTAGCTGGCTTTCCAGGATCGCGGCCATCTCGGCCGTGCGCAGGGCGTGGGGCGCGCCATCGACCTCCAGCACCGGCTCCAGCCGTGGAATGGCGGCAGGCCCCTGCCCCAAGGGTATCAGCGGCGCCACGACACGGCTGCCAACCTCCACGAGATCGGATTGCAGATCCAGCACCAGCAGGCCGCCAGCCAGGCGGTAGACGCAGTGTTGCGTCATTCCGCCTGCCACAGCCGGTGGCGATCCAGGGCCAGCCCCTGACGATCGACATGGGCACGCCGTTCCGCCAGCGCATCGGCGTTGTCACGCGCCCATGCCTCGGCCTCGGCACGGCGCACGGCCTGCCCCAGCGCCTCTTCGGCGATGGCGGATATGTTCAGCCCGTGGGCGCGGGCCGACTGCAAAAGGCTTTCGTCCAGGGTCAGGTTGGTGCGGCGCTTGGTGGCAGTCATGGGGTCACTCCGGCTATGCGCATGATCATACACACATTCCCACGTCAGTCCACGATGCGGATTTCCGCGACAGTGTCATCGACCTCTTGGCAGGCGGCCAGTATGCGCCCCGCAAGGTGTGTCTGCACATAGGCTGCGTGAAACCGGCTGGGTGCGCGCAGGGTCAGCCGCCCCCCTGCCCTTTCGGCCCGCTTCAGCCCCCGCACCCACGAGGCAAAGCTCGCCTGATCCTGCGCATGCAGCAGCCCCTGCGCCAGCGCCCATTCCGTGCCGGGCGACAGATCGGGCGGGGCCACGTCGCCCTTGACGGGCAAGGGCACCACCTGCTGCGGCGCCTCGCCCTGCCCCGTCTCCATCCGCAGCACGAAATCCGGCCCGACCGAGGCCCAGGCCGGGCGCGTATCCGCCAGCAGCCGCGCGATATCCATCCGGTATTCCGTCACGCGGCCACGCGCGCCTTGCCGTTTCACCACCAGCCAGCCCCGCGCCCGGAGTTCGGCCATCTCGCGTTTGACGGTGCGTTCGTCCACCGACCAAAGCTGCGCGATCTCGCGCTGACCGACGGCCAATTCGTCCCGTCCCCAATTGTACCGCGCCGTGACCAGTGTCATCAGGCGAAGAACGCGGCGCTGCTCGGCCTTGGGCTGCGCCAGCGCGTGTGCACCGAGCGCGGTCAGTATGTCGTATTTCCTGGCACTGGCCCCGCGGCCCACCGGGCGGATGGCGTGCATTCTCTGCTCTCACTTCTCCGGTCTGGTAGCCGGTTTCTGCCTCTGGCCGGTTAACTCGGGATGAATAGACCGACCCAATTATGATGCCCCGTTATTCGGCGCTTTTCCTTATCGTGTCCTGATTTGCGTCCTGAATTGCGATTCTGTCAAGGGACAAACCTGAAAGCAGCCAATTCGATCCCAATTCAAAAATGAAAAATAGGTATCAATGGTATTGGGGGACATACAGGCTGTCCCCTATTCGCGCCCTTTTGTCCCCCAATCTGTCGTGGTTGCCGTCAAAGCGTCCCCCAATTGGTTGTGGTTTTCTGCGGCAGGCGACTCGCCGTTTTGCGAATCGTTCAGGTGCGTCGGAACCAGGAATGAAAGGCCAAAACGCAAATTCACGAAATCCATGGATTTACGATATTCGCTTTTGCGTTTTTTGCAAATTCAGCGTAAATCAGGAAATGCAAGGAATTTGCGTCCCCGCGGGGACAGGCACCAAAGAGGCAGAGCATGTTCACACATAAAGACCTTGAACGCCTTCAGGCGCAGTCGCTGAAACTGCAAGGTTATATCAGGCAACAGACCTACAGCCCCGAACGTGAAAAGACGCTGCGCCGTTTTTCCAGCTGGGAGGTGGCCGAGCTGATCCTGAAGGTCAACCAATCCACCCTGCGCGGCAAGCTGGCCGCCGATCCGTCCCTGCCCCAGGGCCTGGTCGAAGAGGACGGCCGCCAACGCTGGTACACGCTGGATGAGGTAAACGAGATCCGCCGCAAGCTGCGCATCAACCGCAAGTCGTTGATGCCGCCGCGCCCCGCGGGGAAGCGCGCGATCCGCGCCGCCATCGCCAACTTCAAGGGCGGCGCCGGCAAGTCGACCGTGGCGCTGCATTTCGCGCATGCTGCCGCGCTCGATGGCTACCGCGTGCTCTGCGTCGATTTCGACCCGCAGGCGACGCTCAGCCATTCGATGGGCCTGACGGACGTGTCCGAGGAATATACCGTCTGGGGCATCATGGCCCGCGACCTCGCCCGCGAAACCGAGAGGATGAACAGCGCCGCGCGCGGGGCGGAATCGGGCACCGCCCTGCCCCAGCGCCGCCTTCCCTCGGCGATCACGGAAATGGGCCTTGCCGATCTGCGGCTGTCCGATTTCATCAAGCCGACGAACTGGTCCACGATCGACATCGTGCCAAGCTGCGCCAACGCCGCCTTCGTGGAATTCGCCAGCGCCCAATACCGGCACATGAACCCGGAATGGTCGTTCTTTGCCGCCGTGGCGCGGTTCCTCGATCAGCTTCCCGACGACGCCTACGACCTGATCGTGTTCGATTGCCCGCCCGCGATCGGGTATCAGTCGATGAACGCGGTCTTCGCAGCCGACGTCCTCTATATCCCGTCGGGGCCCGGCTATTGGGAATACGATTCCACCACGTCCTTCATCGGCCAGCTTGCCGAGGCGCTCGAGGATCTGGGCCGGTTTTCCGGGCTTGTCCCCGCGGGGACAATGGGCCTGCCCAAGGCGTTTCTCGACATCCGCTTTCTGCTGACGCGGTTCGAACCCAACAACGACTTGCACCGCGCGATGCAGTCAGCCTTTGGCAAGGTGTTCGGCGACAGGTTGGCGGACCACCCGATCGAACTGACCCGCGCGGTCGAACAATCCGGCCGCTTTCTCAGCTCGGTCTACGAAATCGACTACCGCGACATGACGCGGGAAACCTGGCGGCGCGCCCGTGGATCCTTCGATCGCGCCTATGACGAATTCAAAACGAACCTGATCGCCGCATGGGATCGGATGGAGGCCACGACATGACCAAGAAACGCCGCGTATTCGATATCGATTTCGACGCCCCGCTGGACGATGTCCCCGCGGGGACAGATGCACCCGAGGCGCGTCGCGGACCGATGGCCGCGGCCATCACCGAAAACGCCGAGGCCCTGGCCAGCCGCCAACAGGCCGAGGCCGCGATCCGTGAGGAAAACGACCGGCTCGCCCATCAATTCGTCGAGTTGAAAAAACAGGGCCTGATCGTCGATCTCGTTCCGATCGACCAGATCCGCACGGACAAGCTGATCCGCGACCGTGCGCCGAAACGCGACCACGAAATAGACGAGCTGAAGGACTCGATCAAATCGGTGGGCCTGTCCAACCCGATCCGGGTCGAAGAACACGAAGACGGCTGGGAACTGGTGCAAGGCTGGCGCCGTCTGACCGCCTATCGTGAGCTTTACAAGGAAACCGGCAATCCGGCCTATGCGCGTATCCCCGCGGGGCTGGTGGCGCGCGGTGCGAAGCTGGACGAACTGTATATCCGAATGGTCGACGAAAACCTGATCCGCCGTGACATTTCCTTTGCCGAGATGGCGCAGCTTGCCGTCGCCTATGCGCGTGAGCCGGAAACCACCGTCGCGGGGCCGCTGGATGCCGTGGATAGGCTCTATGCCAGCGCAGGACGCCAGAAACGGGCCTATATCAAGCATTTCACCACCTTGATGAGGGCCATCGGCCCGGCGCTCAAACACGCCGAGGCCATTCCCCGCAGGCTGGGCCTGGAACTGGTCAAGCGGCTTGAGGAAAACCCGGATCTGGCCGTCGACATCCAGCACGTCCTGCTGAACACGCAACGCCCCGATGTCGAGACCGAACTGGCCATCCTGCAAAGCTTTGCCAAGCCTGTCCCCGCGGGGACAAAACCCAAGCCCGCGCCGCGCAGCACGGCGAAAACCACCTTCAAGCTCAGCCGCCCCGAAGGCGTGGCGAAATGCACCGCCGCGGATGGGCGGCTTGAACTGCAGGTGAACCGGGATTTCACGGCGATGGACCGTCGCCGCCTGGAAGAGGCGCTTCAGGCGTTTCTGGATACGCTGTCAGACTGATCCAAACCAACGAACCCAAGGATGCGCCCGGCCACAAGGTCGGGCGCTTCTTCGTGGGCGAGATGGCCAAGCCCGGGCAAGGTTTCCACCGTCGCATCCGGTATCGCATCCCCTGCCCGTTCCGCCACCCTGACCGGAACCGCCCTGTCGTTCTCGGCAGCCAGGAACAGGCAGCGCGCCGTGATGTTAGGCAAGTCGGCAATCAGCCCATCCAGAACCCAGCTTGCCATCATCTGCAACGTGCCTGCCACATGGGATCGGTCGCCCATCAGGCGAGAATAGAGCCTGTATCCGTCCGGTGTCAGCTGCGATCCGGTGCCCTCGATCAGTTGCCTTGCCCGCCGCTCTGATGCGCCGCCCATCGTGAAAAGCCACGGGGTCAGCGGGTTCAGCGCCAGCGCCTTTGCCAGAACCGGGAAAAGCCACCCGGCGACACCTTCGAACTTGCCAAGCGCGGGGTTGATCCCGATCACGTCCGGGGGGTGTCCCCGCGGGGACAGCAGCGTTTGCGACAGCCGCAACGCAATCGCCGCGCCCGCCGAATGACCGACAATCGCGGCCGGTGACCAACCTTCCTGCGCACAAAGCGCGGCGATATCCGCCGCTGTCGGGTTCAACCCCGAACGGGCGCGCGTGCCCGCCTGGGTGAATCCCTGACCGGGCAGGTCGACCGCGACGACATGGGCCTGTTTCGCCAGTATCGGCATCACGTCACGCCAGCTATGCGTTGCGCCGCCGGCCCCGTGGATCAGCAGGATCGTCGGCCCGGTGCCGGTCTCCTGCACATGCCAACGGTGCGGGCGGCAGGTGACACGGCGTGACAGCGCGCTCAGCGGCCAGGTCGGAAGGTCGCGCGCCCAATCCATCTCAGGCGTCCAGGGCGGCTGTCACGGCCGCGCTCAGCCGTTCTGCATCGGCACGGGGCAGGGGCAGGTATCGCGCACCCATATGTGCGGCCAGATCGCCCAGTTGCCGCGTCGGGCGGTTGCCCATGTCCAGAACCACGCCGGGCAACCCGCAGGCCCGCAGCCAGGTGCCGATGCGGGTGGCGTCCTCGGCCGCCTGCGCACGGTCCGCGCTGCCATCAAGGGCAATATTCGCGCGCCCATCCGTCAAAACGGCGATGGCGGGCGACAAGCCCTGACTGCGCGCATGCTCGGCAAGCTCTCCGGCGGCCTGCAACCCGGCGGCCAAAGGCGTGCCGCCGCCGCCGGGCAGGGCGGCCAGGCGGCGTTTTGTCTGAACCAGCGACCGCGTCGGGGGCAGCAGCAGGTCCGCCCCCTCGCCACGAAACGCAATCAGCGCCACGTGGTCGCGCCGTGCATAAGCCTGCACCAGCAGCAGTTCCACCGCGCCCTTCGCCTCGGCAAGGCGGGCCAGCGCGGCGCTGCCAGATGCGTCGACGGTAAAGATCAGCAACCGGTCCGAGCGGTCTTCGAACCGCTTCAGATGGATGTCGCCGGGGTGGATCAACAGCTTCTGTCCCCGCGGGGACAATTTGCGCCGGATGGGTTGCCAAGGCGCCGCGGCGCGCAGTGTTGCGACAAGATCGATCCGGGCGCGGCCATCCAGACGTCCGGGCCGCGAGGGCAGGGGACGTCCACGCCGGTTGCCCTTGCGCCGCGCACCTGCGCCAGAACCCCTTGCGCCACGGGCTGTCCCCGCGGGGACAAGGCTTTCCAGCATCCCGTCGGGCAGCATGGCGCGCACCGCTTCGATCAGCATTTCCTGCGAGATTTCCATCTGGTCCTCGCCCTGATCCTGCGGGCTGTCGCCCTCGTCCTCGGGTGGGGGCGGGGGGGCGTTGTCCTCTTGCTCGGCGTCTTGCGGCATCTGCGTGGCACGGTGCGCGAACACCAGCCCGGCTGCTGCGGCAATATCATCCGATGTGAGACTGTTTCGCCCGAAAAGCGCCGCATGGGCGCGCGCCGCGCGCAGGGCGAACAAGGGCGCGCGCAGGCTGTCGACACCGTATCGCGCCGCAAGTGCGGTCAGCGCCTCGATCGCTTCGGCCGTTGCCGCGATGCGGGGGTAAAGCGCGCGGGCGATCGCCGGGTCGGGCAGGTCGCCGGGCGTGGCCTGCAGCCGCCCGATTGCTTCCAGATCCACACGGAATGCCAATCGTTCCGACAGGGCAGGGGGGCAGCGTTCGTCCGGCTCGGCCCCTTCATCCAATGCGATCAGACAATGGGTGCCGTCCAGATCCAGCCGCTGCGCCAGCTTTGCCGCCAGGTCCGCGGGCGTGCGTTCTGCCATTGTCAGGATAAGCGCCGCAGGGTCATGCATAACCCCTTGTGAAAAAACAATTTTTTTCGATGCAAGTGTCGCCGACAGGTCCAGACCGCCAAACAGGCCGTCATCCGAGATGTCGGGATGAATACGCCGGCGGGGCAGGGGAATCGACCCTAATTCAGCCAAAAACGCGTCACGCACCGGGCCGGAGCGCGCACGGACAACCATGCCGCCCAGCCCGACGGGATCGACCGACAACAGCGCCAGCGCCAACTGCGCGGCGTCCCATTGTGGGGCTGTCATCCCAGCACCTCGGACACGGTGCGGGCGACACGGGCGGCGCTGCCGGCCTCGTCCAGGGGATCGCGGCGCAGGCGGTGCGACAGGGCCAGGGGCGCCACGCGGCGCAGGTGGGGGCGGGCAAGGGCGGTGTCGCCGTCGAACGCCGCAAGGGCCCGGCCGGCGCGCAGCAGCGTCAGCTCGCCGCGCAGGCCATCGGCCCCAAGGGCCACGCAGAGTTCCGCACAATCGCGCAGGGCAGGCTTTTTCGTGTCTATTTCGGCCAGTTTCGCCCGTGCGGCCAGAATACGATCACGCAGTTTGCGGTCTTCCTTGCCCCATTTGCGCATGAATTTTGCGGCGTCGGTTTCGAAGGCATCCCGGCGCTTGATCACCTCGATCCTGTCTTCGATGTTGTTGGGGCTGCGCACCTCGACGGACAGTCCGAAGCGGTCCAGAAGCTGCGGGCGCAATTCGCCTTCTTCGGGGTTGCCTGACCCAACCAGCACGAACCGCGCGGGGTGCCGGATCGACAGGCCCTCGCGTTCGACGACGTTTTCGCCCGATTGCGCCACGTCCAGCAGCAAATCGACGATGTGATCCTCAAGCAGGTTGACCTCGTCAATGTAGAGATAACCGCGGTTGGCCTGGGCCAGCAGACCGGGCTGAAACGCCTTTTCGCCCTGCGTCAACGCGCGTTCGATATCGAGCGCGCCGGTCACGCGGTCTTCGGTCACGCCAAGCGGCAGATCGACCACGGGGGTGGGGCGTTCAACCATCTCATGCGTGTCTAAACCAGCCCAATCCGGCACTTCCGAGGGGTCGGCGGCATTGACCGGGCAGGCCTTGACCGCCTGGATCGGCGGCAGCAGCGCGGCAAGCGCGCGCACGGCGGTGGATTTGCCGGTGCCCCTGTCGCCAAAGACCAGGACACCCCCGAGTTTCGGGTCGATCGCGGTCAGGATCATGGCCAGTTTCATATCGTCCTGACCGACGATGGCGGAAAACGGAAAGGCGTGTTTCATGCGTGTCCTTTTACCGGGGCCAGCGGGCTTGCCCCGCCCCATGTCCCACGTTCGCCGGTCACGCGAAAGCGGGCGTAAAGTTCCTCCTGGAACCAGTTTTCATCGCGCACCGCACGGATGGCCCTGGCGTGGGGTCCGTCGCGGTCGCGGGCGAAGGCGGCCATCGTCTGCGCATCCGGCCAGATTGAAAAGGTCACCTGGTGCAAAAGGGGCACTTCTCCGATGCCGATCTTGAAGATCACGTTCGGATCGGCCCCGATGACGGCTGAAATGTCAGGCACACGCGCCCAGAACCGCAAGGCGCGGCTGGGCCGTACCGAGGCGCGTGTCATCGCCGCCAGCGGCCCGGTTTCGGGCGCGGATTGGGCGTGGAACGGGATGGTGCCCGACCATTGCCCACGCACCGATGTGGGGGTCAGGAACACGGTCCAGTCCTCGACCGCGCGGGCGCGGTAGCGGCGAAAGATCCGCGCGGTTTCCAACCGGGTGCGCGCGGTTTCGGCATCGGGCCAGGCGCAGAGGATGGCGTAGACATGGGTGTTGGGGTGCGGGGTGAACCCTTCGCCGGTACCTGTGCCGCACAGCTTCCAGAATTGCAGCCCCGGCACGCGGCGCAGGGCGAATCGGCCGGCGCCCATCATCCCGAATGCCCACAGGCGCGCAGCGATGCTGTCAAAGCGGAAAAGGCTGAGGGTCACGGTTTGCACGTGCGACTCCCACAAAAGTGTCAATTAAGTCTGACACATATTGATTTCAGATGGAAGGTGTCGCAGAAAGAATGTAAACTAAACTAGACATTTTGACTGGGAGGCCGCCATGACACGGATAGACACCTCGCTGCCCGAGCAGGCCGCCAGGGCCACGGCCCCTCATGCGGTGGTGATCGGAGCGGGGCTTGGCGGGCTGTCGGCGGCGATGCGCCTGGGGGCCAAGGGGTATCGCGTGACGGTGCTGGACCGGCTTGACCGGGCAGGGGGGCGCGGG
>NZ_FNEB01000035.1 GCF_900100005.1 Lutimaribacter saemankumensis | reverse complement strand
ACGTCGGAGCGCCGCCAAGATGCGGGCACCGTCGGGCATTAGCGTTGAGAGCGGCTGTTTACAGATGAGACAGCCGCTCCTGACCACCGTTCGAGATGGTAAAGGCTGTTGAAGAACGGCTGGGATATCTACGCGCCAGACGGAGAGCTTTATGCGGACGCACGGGCGTTTCGTCAGCTTTTCAGGAAGATGACCTGGCGAAATCCAACAGAATACCGGCGACGCTTTTCAAGCAAAGGCTTCCATTAAGCCTGTTGAAGGCGTTTTCCCATCGCTTTGGGCCGCTTCGACCAGATTGGTCGAACCTGTGCTATCATGAAACCTGTCTTCAGGGAGGAAGAGAGATGTCAGACTATTTTGAGCTCGGCGACTACAGCCGCCCCGCAAGCTGCAAAGCCGAGGCGCAAACCTGGTTCAACCGAGGTATGGTCTGGTTGTTTGCCTATAATCACGAAGAGGCAATCGTCTGTTTTGAAAAGGTTTTGGCGGCTGACCCGGCATGTGCTTTGGCGCATTGGGGCATCGCCTATGCCATAGGCCCGAACTACAACAAGCCATGGGAGGTTTTCACCCCCGAAGAAAAGGCCCCGGCGCTTGAACGTGCGCACAAGGCATTGTCCGCCGGCCTTGCCCTGGAAACATTGAAACCCGCGGAACGGGCGCTGCTGGAAGCGCTGGCATCTCGGTATCCCACTGATCCAGAAATCGAAGACTACCAACCTTTCAATGACGGTTTCGCGGCTGCGATGAAGCCTGTGTACGAGGCAAATCGGGACGACCTCGACATTGCCTTCGTCTATGCCGAGGCATTGATGAACCGGACGCCCTGGCAATTGTGGGACTTTCACAAAGGCGTGCCGAACCCAGAGGCATCCACTGAAGAAGCGATGGCTGTTCTGGAACGCGCTTTCGACCACACCCCGGGGGCATGGGATCATCCGGGCCTGTTGCACATGTATATCCACCTGATGGAGATGTCCCCACACCCCGAACGGGCCCTGCGGCACGGCGACCGCCTGACCACCCTGGTTCCCGAGGCCGGACATCTTGTCCACATGGCCAGCCATATCGATGTTCTATGTGGCGACTATGAAAATGTCCTGTCCCGCAATCTCGCGGCCGCAGAGGTGGATGACCGCTTCAAGGCATATGCCGGGGCTGCGAATTTCTATGCGCTCTATCGCATCCACAATCTTCATTTCGCCCTGTATGGCGCCATGTTCCTTGGCCAGAAGGCTGCAGCAATCGATGCCGCTGTCCGCCTGCGTGGAGAAGTGCCGGATGAGGTTGTGCGGGTCTACCCCGACCTTTTCGAAACCTTCGTCGCGGCCCTGCCGCATGTCTACATCCGTTTCGGAATGTGGTCTGAGATCCTGGAGCTCGACCAGCCCGAAGACAAGGAACTGTACACGACGACCAACGCGCTGATCCTTTATGCCCGCGCCGTGGCGCTGGCCAACCTGGGCAGGCATGACGAAGCCGAGGCAGTGCGGCATGAGTTCGACGCCGCTTATGCCCAAGTGCCGGAGGAGCGGATGCTGTTCAACAATTCAGCGCGTGACGTGCTTGCAGTTGCCGAGCAAATGATGCTGGGCGAGATCGCCTTCAAGGCCGGGCGACACGATGAGGGTCTGCGCTACCTGCGCGAGGCGGTCGCCCGGGACGATGGGCTGATGTACGAAGAGCCATGGTCCTGGCCCCAACCCACGCGCCACGCCTTGGGCGCGCTCTTGATGGAAGCAGGCGAGTATGAAGAAGCAGAAGCGGCATATCGTGCTGATCTGGGCCTGGACGGGAAACTGCCACGCCCCAGCCAGCACCCGCGAAATGTATGGGCCCTGCACGGCTTGCATGAATGCCTGGCGAAGCGGGGCGAAACTGTCGAACTCCCGCATGTAAAGCTGCTTCTTGACCAAGCTGTCGCGCGTGCCGACATCCCAATTCGGGCAAGCTGCCTGTGCCGGGCCAAAGCTGCCTGAAAATTGGACGAAGGCGTCCCTAGCC
>NZ_FNEB01000005.1 GCF_900100005.1 Lutimaribacter saemankumensis | reverse complement strand
GCTCCCTCTTTCATTCGGTCGGACAATGGACCTGAGTTCGTTGCCCAAGCGGTTCGGGATTGGATCACGGCTGTCGGTGCAAAGACGGCATTCATAGAGCCAGGTTCGCCCTGGGAGAATGGGTATTGCGAAAGCTTCAACGGGCGGATGCGGGATGAACTGCTCAATGGGGAAATCTTCTATAGCCTGCGTGAGGCTCAAATCCTGATCGAGCAATGGAGGAAACACTACAACACCAAGAGACCACACAGTGCATTGGGCTATCGGCCGCCGGCTCCCGAAACCATCATCCCAATGGAAACCAGCCCGATCATGCACTAACAATTACCTTGGACCAATCAGATCGGGCTGCTCAGCACTGCTGACTTTGAACGCGCGGAAACTCATTCACTAGTTCTGACGTCTTGCCGGCTCCAGCCGTTCGCGACACACGAAGCATTGCAGCGTGGCTGAGGCTTCAACATCGAGACCAGCCGATGGCTGTTCAGCATGCGCCGAAGTCACATAAACACCTGGATTTGTTTGAAGAACTGGTGCCGCTGAAGGGACTCGAACCCCCGACCCCATCATTACGAAAACCAAGCCGTTTTCAGGTCGCCCAAACACTTGAAAGGGCTGTCACAATGGCTTCGATAAGAAAGCGCGCCAATGGGAAATTTTGCGTCCAGATCAGGATAACTGGGCACCCGCATATATCAAAAACATTCAACAACATTGACGATGCAAAAGCTTGGGCGGAATGCGAGGAAACCCGGCTGGCTTCAACCCCTGTAGATAAGTCGGAAAAGACTGAGACACTGCTCTCAATCGCTAGGAAGTATTGCGACATGCAGCTTCATGGAAAGCCATCCTGCCATTTGATGCTACAAAGGCTTGAGCGTATCGCGAAACATTTCCCACAAGAGTTTATTTCAATTTCGCGTATGGATGTGAACGCTTACAAATCAAGAAGATTGCTAGAGGTCAGCGGACCAACCGTTCGAGAAGAAATCCAGGCTATCAACAAGCTGTTCCGTTGGGCCGAGCGAGAAATGATATTTGGCGATATTGCCATACGCTCACCGGCTCAGAACATCGCTTTGCCGCCCTCGTCAAAGCCCCTCAATCGGGTAGTTGAACGGCATGAGCTCGAAGCCTTGCTTGCAGAAATCAACCCTCTAATGCGGGAGATTGTCGAGATTGCTTATGAAACGGCCATGCGGCGAAGTGAAATCATAAAGCTGACACCGCGCCACCTAGACTTGGATAACAGAGTACTGCTGGTCGAGAATGGAAAAACCGGTGATCGCACTGTACCACTCACAAGGCGGGCAATAGCTCTACTGAGAGGCGCGCAGGAGCGCTGTAGGACGCCCGAAACGCGACTGTACCCCGTGGCCGCACACAGTGTCTCAAAGGCCGTCAGAAGGGCTCGGGATCGGGCTGGGCTGGATGATCACGTACGAATGCACCAACTTCGGCATACAAGGATCACAGAAGTCGCTAAGCGAGGCTTCAATCAGGCGCAGATAATGATGGTAAGTGGTCACCGCGATGTAAGAAGCGTTCAAAGATATACTCATCTTTGCGTGAAAGATGTTTTAGATTTTCTCGAATGAAAAGATAATGGATCAAAGGGGTCGGCGTGCCTAACCTTTCCGGAAGACCATGGTTCAAAGCGGTTATTTGAAAGCCTCGCCTCAATCGAGACATTTCACGATCTCAATGATTGTGTTTTGTCATGTTAGGTTTGGTGAGGCGCCATTTATCCCAAAATGCCTCGAGGTAAAAAGTAGTCATCAGTCAATAGCATCATAGCCTTTGAAAGAAAGAGTACGTTAACTCAAGTATCGCAATGGATTCTCGAGCTGGTTTTACTCGGCAACATTCTGGAAGTTCGGCTGGTATCTGTGAAAGCGAGCATATGCTCTGATTGTATCTTCATCGACGAACGGCAATTCGGTACAAACGACATCTGGATCGTCGATGCGGGCATCTGCTGTTGCACGCTCCCTTGGGGAAAGTAGGTCTGCGTTGATCATCAACACGTCGGACCAATCGGCTGGCGCCCAATCCCACGAGGCAGGAATATTCAGTGGTTGATCTTCCTTTTCACATCGCACTGTCACCGTAATCATGGTGGATTCGTCCCCGTAACGGGTCAATAGTAGAGGCACAAACTGAACATTCCCGTCTACACGTGCATTTGCCATTGGACATGCGCGTCCAATGCATTGAACGAGCTCGTTAGCTATTTCAGCTTTGTCGAGTGCAGTGGTTTTTGGATTTGAATATGGTGCCAATGCTTCTCTAAACGCTGCTGCCACTTTAATATGAACAGGCTCTTCTTCCATCCCCTCTGGAACAAGATGGTCCCGAAGTTGCTTAAAAAAATAGTGCCCTGCATCCATTGTAATTCTGCAGACGTCACCTGGGGCGAGCTTTCTGAGGACTGCTACAAAATCGTCCAGCTGGTCTTTGCGGCTTCCCGTACCTGTAAAATCGAGCCAGACGATCAAGCGCTGAGCTTCTGCCTTTTCCACAACAGCATCAAGGCGATCAGCGAGTTCCGTGGACATGTGGTGCCCAAATTGGATGTTGGGAAGGGGTTGATTAAACTTCTGACGTTCAACCACTCGTTCATCACCATCGAAAGTATAGAACGCTTTGATGCCCGATCTTCGATATATCGCCTGAATGTCGATTAAGTGTTCTCCGGCCATTGAGGCATACATCCAGCCGTCTCGTCCATTTTGCGCAACGATTTGGGCCACGAGCTCCGCAAACAGTTCGCGATCAACATATTTGGCCGGGCGAAGCCGATATGGGAGTCCAGACGCGCTCACTCGCTATCATAACGCCTCAGAGCGTCCCTCCATACAGCTTCACCGATTTCGCTGGGCTTCGCTCCGGGATCTTCCAACAACTCTGCTCCAAGGCGCCGGGCTTCGCTCTGAGGACGTTCGAATCTCACCCAAACACTGTCAGATTTTCCTTGGGGTTTTGGGAGCTCGGGAACAAATCGCTTTGCACCCGGCAGGTTTCTAACGTTGGTTGCTTCTTTTCTTGTAATCAGCGCGGCAACGACGCTTCTCGCATCTACTGCGGGCGCGTTGTCTATCTGCTCATTAAGTTTTTCTTCCTGCCTCTTCCATTTGTTCGTTAAGGAGATGAACGCTTTCAGGCCGGTCATGGTTTCATTGCGAGCCATATTGTAGAGAGCTGTATGTGTGTCCAGGTCCCTCTTGGTGGTTGAAATCGGCAGCAACGATGCATCGTCGCTCTTGAAGCTTATTTGCCCTCCAATCGCACGAAACTGTGGATGGTATTTGGGCACTCCGCCCACTCCCCAGCCAGTAAGGTCTGTGGTGTCATTCACCAATACCACACGATCATTGCAGATAACCGTGATCCCAGATTTCTGGGTTTGCTTTTCTTCTAGAAGTGAGCGAGGTCCATCGATTTCGGTTTCATCTTGAATTTCAGATTCTTTCGCCAACCGCCGAAACACACCTACGGAGACAGTGACTTCAACACGATTGACGTTCGCAGAAAACGCAAACGGGACAATGCCCCCAGTAGTAGCATTCTTGAGGAGTACGCTTTGGGGAACAACGTCGACGCCATTCACAGTAATGCAGAAACCAAGCTCCATGATGTAGGCAAAATGCAGCCCAAGCTTCGACCGTAAGTTATTTAGGGCGGCCTCCTTCTTGAATTGGTCAGCTACGTCAGGGAGGAGATCATCCACGATGATCTTCACTCCATCAGGCTCTGAGTCGGGGTTAATTTCGGAGACTTCTAATTCCCAATCTTTCTTATCAAACCATCCCCGCGGGTAGCTGACGCGGCGTCTAAAACCGGGATGTCGTGTTTCTACGTTCCCGTTTCGCCCAATCTTGAAAATGGCGCGTTTCATCCCGATTCCGTAGACACCGATCGTCGGAATGTCGTCGTCCAGATCCACGGATGGCCGACCAAGATGAAAGGCACCTTCGAAATACTTTTCCGGAATACCCCCACAGTTATCTGAAATGCAGAAGCGGGTAGCGTCGATCTCAAGGCGACACCACATACCTTTGTAGCGTTCCTCATCTGGTGTTCTTTCGCGGCGTGCTCTCCGCATAGCACCATCAACACTGTTGTCTACGAGATCGAGAATGGCATCATCCAATTCGATGTCTCTCGGCAGCATCTCTACAAAAAAACGCTTGGTCGGCGATCCGTCTAACCTTAGGACATCGGCCATATGAATTCTCCTCTTGATTGTATTTCTGCCCTTTTCAATGAGATGTTCAACCCCGAAAACAGCGATCGACAAAGAAAACGGCTCTCGCTATTCTGCATTGGCGGGATTAGAGGATAGCCATATGAACGCATGTGTTGATTTATTTTGTGGATGCGGCGGCTTGAGCCTCGGCGCTTCGGCCGCAGGGTTTGAACCACGCGTAGCTGTCGACGTGGATTCGGTATTGTCATCGTCCTATGAGCGCAACCATAAGCGCGGGAAGTTGCTTGTAGCTGACCTCTTTGAGCTTGAGCCCAGCATCTTGCTTGAGCATCTTGGATCTGCACCTTTTGGGGTCTTTGGAGGACCACCGTGCCAAGGCTTCAGCTCAATAGGTAGACGGATTCCGAATGATCCAAGAAATGACCTGATCCTCCGGTTTTTTCACTTCGTTTCGGAACTTCGCCCAGCATTCTTTATCATGGAAAATGTTCCTGGGTTGCTCAATGCGCGCAACCGCCCATTGCTGGATGATGGACTTAGAAAGCTTCCACGAGACTTTGTCATTCTAGAGCCCAAGATTGTCGATGCAAGCAAGTTTGGAGCAGCGACACGTCGACGTCGAGTATTCGTCGTCGGCGCAGATACATCTCAAATCGCGCCTTTTCCTTCGTCACTTCTTGATCCTCCAGAAACGGACGAAATCACGGTCCAAGATGCAATTGGAGGCCTTCCGCCCCCTGGTAAAAAAGACAAATGCAAGATAACTTTAGATCCTTTCGGGGAGCGTCTAGATTTGATGTTTTCACCTCACGACATGGATTATCGGGAGAAGGGTGTTTCAGGCTTCCAGTGCACTACACACCGTTTAGAAATACAGGAGCGCTTTTCAAAGGTTCCTCAAGGCGGCAAAGACACAAAAAGTAGATATCCCCGCTTAGCTTGGGACAAGCCGGCACCCACTCTGCGGGCTGGAACCGGATCAGACCGGGGCTCTTTTCAAGCTGCTCGGCCGATCCACCCCGTCGAACCTAGAGTTATAAGCGTGCGGGAAGCAGCGCGCATTCAAGGTTTTCCTGATTGGTTCGAGTTTCATGATACGAAATGGCACAGTCATAGGATGATTGGCAACAGTGTCAGTCCAATCGTGTCACGGGCGATATTTTCCAGGATCGCGAACCATGTCTCGGGATGTAGCGGCTAATCTTGTGATTGGTGTTTTCCGAGCGGAAAAAGTTTTCAACAGAGTGTAAAGTACAGCACTAGATGCGAGGAATGGCGGTGTTGTTCACCTTTCAGGGAAACGGAAAACTGCTAAAACTGGTCTGACTGATCTTCTCCCAGACAGAACAGCTGCTTTCTAACTGTGTGGACACTGCCCATTTTTTTTTATCAATACATTTCAAATGTTTAAAATACTTCGATGCAAGTCCAACGGATGGGCGTCAAGCTTGCAAAAAAACCCAATGTTGACTGTGCCACCGACAGTACCAATTCCAGTATTTTTTGTCAGAAAATCCGGAGCTGCGTTTGGGTAATAGGCAAGACAGTACCCCCCCCCCTTCCCCGGGGGAGGATAGTGAGCCGAAAATTTCTCTAAGCCATATCGACTTCATAGCACATGCTATACAAAATATCTAAAATTCAGTAGTTTAAATGAATTTGTCACACAAGAACTCTGTGACATGAAAGCCCCTCCCATCCCACGATTAAAGTCTGCTGAAGAATAAAATCGGATACCACTTCAAGAGTCAGAAATCTTCTTCTCAAGAATCAGAAGAATTCCACACGCAGTTGACTTTCCCATCAGTGGCAGACGTCGACATATCGCTAGCCAAGAAGGTAAAAACTTGATTTTGCAATGACTCAGGTTCATTTTTGTCACTTATCGACATCGACGCGACGGGGTGCATCATGATTGACGCTAAGAGTATTTTAACTGCCGCAGTTTTGCTCGTTGGCAGTGCGTCTGTGGGCCTGGCGGCGAGCTACAAATTGGCATTTACGGCCGATGACTACGTATTCGACTGGGATTTAAACGAAAATACGACCGGCGTGGATACGGTCAGCATTCTTGGGGAAATCGTTACCGACGGAACCTTAGGGACTCTAGCGGTTTCAAATATTCTTTCGTGGTCGTTTCAGTATGAGGACAGAAACGGAACTGTATCTTTCTCAAGTGTTGGCGATGTCGACCCCAATGCTATTACTGGAATAGGTTTCTACAACAGCAGTCTCGTTGCCACCGAAGCTACTCTGTCGTTTCAAGACGAAGTGCTTTTCTTTGAGCGCTGCGAAAGTGAGGACTGTCGGACGTTCTTCAATGGCTTCTTCTTTATCACGAAGCAGCCTGGCGGGACCTTCGACATTTTTGGAGGAGATGGCCATTACGCTAATCGGTCAGTCATTTCTGGCATAGAAACAGGTCTGCAGTTTCAAGAGGTGAATGTTAAGCCGGGTGTGATAGCCAGTGCTCCAATCCCACTCCCCGCAGGGCTTCTGCTGCTCATATCCAGCCTCGGATTTATTGGAGTGATCAATCGTAAACGCCAGAGCATACTTTGAGGTTGTTGTCCTAAAGCTTGGGGGATCCTTTTGTTTCAAAAGCTTTCTAGCAGCGTTGGATCCGGAAAAACGCAAGCTGTTCTGGAGTATATTAGAGAAAACCTCGGGCACGGGTTCATCTACGTTGCGCCTACCAAGCAGCTTTGCAGCGAGATCTACAAAAGGCTGCTCAAAGAACTTCATGCGCACCCTGAATATGTGAACTACGGGCCCCTTTGTCTGATCACATCAGACAATGTCAAACCCGGTGCCGTTTATGGAAAAGCGCTTGAAGCCTGTCGCAACTATAACCCAGACGTTCCACCTATCGTGATTGTGACTACGAAGACATTTGAGTTTCTGTTGGAGCAACTGCTGCCTCACGAGAAGAACAGGTTTGAGGCTTTCGTGGACGAAGGGCTTCCGGCAATCCAGCAGGAAAGCTTTAGCCCGGGCGACAAGGAGCAATTCCTACAGTATCTGCAAGTAGACGAGACCGGACTTGCTTCCGCGTCGCCAGGCAAGAAGGAAATTTTGGAATGGGTCGCGCGAGCACCGAAAAAGCTCAAGGGACAAAATCTTGAGCATTTGGCCGTCAGCGCTTTCCGGAGTATTTGTGAACTTATCGTTTCAGATAATTATGATGTCTTCGTAACTGAAACAGACAAGAGCATCGAAGTACTCGGACTATTTTCTCCCGAACCACTCAAGCACTTCAAACGCATTACTCTGATAGTAGCGATTTTTGAAAGAACTCTCCTTCCCATACTATGGGAAAAGCGCCATGGCATAGAATTCGACGACTTCCCAAATCAGGACGGGCTTTTTAACGCGCACACATCCAAGGGCGCTTTGATGACCATATGGCATGTGCTTCGTGAAGGAGACCATCCGAGCAAGCGCAACCTTTCAAGGAATGCGGAAACGACGGAGATAAATGAAAAAGAAGAGTCTAAACAGATAATTTCAAAGATAGCACACTATGTAGAGGAACATTTCGCCGGACGTGAATACTGCTGGGCGGCCAACGACAGCTTCAGGAATGAAGAGAAAATCCTCTCTGGAGTAAGAATGCCAGTTAGGAGCGCTGGTCTCGACCACTTTCGCCAGCACGATGGAGTTGTGAGCCTAGAGTGCATAAACCCTCAACCGTGGGTCAAGAATAGGCTGCAGGAACTCTTGGGGCTCGAGGACGATTACCTATATGAGCTTTGGCGCTTTTCAAACACTTACCAAACCGTCGGTCGTTGCTCGCTACGTGTGCGGGAAAACACCCAGCCAATCGAAGTTGTGGTTGTTTCATCTTCATGTGCCAAACTGTTGGCAGAGCTTTTCGAAGGATCGAAGATCGCTGGCCAACTTGGAAACCTACCACGACTGACCGGATTGACGCCGAAGGAAAAAGCTCAGAACCTACATGGTATCTCGTATACTCCGGCAGACAATTCTGCTTACTCAAAATACAAGGTAAGGCAGATAAACAAGGGGCTTGAAGTCTTATCAAAAGATATTTGGTTTCACGAAATCAGAAAGAAAAACGTAGGAGAATAGGGGTAACATATGACGTTAATATATAGGCCCGATATTACCCCTTGAGGTAGCCTGGCAGCAGCTTCATCAATTCATTCTACGGTTGGTACTATCATCTCTTCTCTTTCTTCGTTTCAAGTTCTCTATGCTGCCGGCAGGCGTCACACAATGGTACCCGTTACCCATCCCAGCGTTATTCAATGTTCTTTCTTGGGTTTTCTGCCGGAAAATTCTCAGACGCTTTTTCGCATTCTCCTAACGGACCGGACTAGCTTTCCCAAGCCATCCTTTTCTCGGAATGGTGCGCCCTAAGAATTTTTTGGCTTATCTCCGGAAGGGTTTTCAGTGCACTTTTCGCCAGCCTGCCAACTTTACTCTCACCGGTTGGGGTGTTTCAACGCTTGCGGATGTATCCCTAGTTTCGGGTTCGTCGTCACGCCTGATCTTTATGCGAATTTTGCCGGAGCGCGGTACTCCTGCGATTGACAGCGTGTCGCCGGCACTTGCGCCAAGCGCGCGCAACGCCTTCGTCATATGCGTAATACGATATTCGTCGCGGGTGCCTCGGTCCGAATGGTACTTATTGTTGTAGTAAATATAGCGGAATTTCCATTCGATACCCGCGTCATCGGTTGCAACCAGCCAAGCATCGGGGTTCTTTACTGAAGGGTCTAGTTCAGGAAGGAATGCAAGGAGGTCTTTCTGGCTTTTAGGTATATGGATGCCGGCCTGATGGGAGTTCGTCTCCCCCACGTCGTTTGCCGTCAGTTCTTTCTCGAAGGTCTCTTCGGCACTCATTCAGTTCCTCCTGGGCGTATCAAAAGTGCTTTTTTCAGGTCCTCTTCATCGCGCGTCGAAACGGGGACTGCCTCATTGCCTATGGCTGTTCGCCACTCTGAGCGATCTAACATAACCCTCTCCACCGTATCTTCGTAGAACAGTCGATAGACGTATACTGGTTCCTTCTGTCCCCGCCGGTGAGCCCTTGCACTTGCCTGTTTCTCGAGCGCGGGATTCCATGACAGGGTGTAGTGAATCACAATCGTAGCTGCCGTGATGTTCAACCCTGCTCCCGCTGCCTTTGGGTTCATCACGAGGCATCCCGGGCCTTCGTATTCACTAAATTCATCAACAATCTTTTGCCTTTCACTCGGAGGCGTGCTTCCGTTGATTGCACCCCAGTATGCTGAGGGAACCTGACGGTCAGCCGCCTCACGAATTATCTCGCCGCATCGGTTGAAAATTGCGAATATCAAGACCTTTTTTCCGGCTGCGAAGGCGTCTTTCAAAATCGCAATCGTCCGCTCGATCTTTGGCGTCCAGAGGTCTACTTCAGGCAAGCGAACCAGTGTTGTCTCTTCGTCGTCAGCGTTCCCGCCCTCACCCTGAAGCCAAGGATGCGCACAAAACAGTTGGAGCTGCCCGGTCGCCACAAGTGCCCCGGCAGTTGGATACTTTGCCAGTGTATCATCCAGAACGGCATCATATAGCGCAGCCAGCCTCGCGCCGAGTTCAATTGGTATGTCGATGTCAATCCGATCAGGGAGATCAGACGCGACATCTTTGACTTCCCGCCGAAGAACAATCGGATCTGTCAGGCCGGCGAGTTCGCGTGCTGATTCCTCCGTGTTCGGAAATTCTTTCTCAAACGCATCTCTGTCACGAAGCAGACCTGGGATGGCGAGATCTACCAGTGACCACAGATCAAGAAGCGAAGTCTCGATCGGCGTGCCCGTCATCGGAATGGTTCGTTGTCGGGGAAGTTTCGCAATACTCTTGCGTCTTCCAGAGTCCGGGTTTTTCAGTGCCTGTGCTTCATCGCAGATCAGCCAGGACCACTCAACACCTTCAAATATCGAGACATCGTTTACGACGGTATCATAGGTTGACAGGACAACCTGTGCCCGTTTCAGCCCGCTACTGACACCCGCCCTCTTAGGACCTCGGTGAATAAGAATCGAGAGCGTCGGGGCAAAACGGAAAATCTCTGAACGCCAGTTTGCGATTAGGCTCGTAGGACAGATTATCAGGGCTGGATGCTGCTTCGACGGTTTCTGTAACATGAGCAGCGCGATTATCTGAATAGTTTTCCCAAGCCCCATTTCGTCAGCCAATAGAATCCCGCCAGTGTGGGAGATGGTCCGGTTCATCCAGCTCACTCCCTTTGCCTGATAAGGAAACAGAGACGCATTTAAACCCTCTATGGGCTGGTCAACAACTTCCCCATCGGCAGCTACTTTAGCTGGGCGGAACACGCTGTCATCAGCATGTATAGAAATTGCCTGTTCCGCATCTCTCATGAGTGCAACAACCTCGGCAAATGTCAGGTTCTCAGGATCGCGACTACCGATCGCTTTTCGGAAAAAGTCCGGAGCATCATGCGGGAGCGGCCGGATGGTGAATCCATCTGCGACCCAGTTAGCGTCTGGACTAATGGCCCTCCATATTTTCTTTTCGCCTTTTACGATTTTTGTGCCGGCTAGAACTGCGTGGAAACGCTCGCCCACCTTCTCCAGACGAAGCTCAGGTTCAATCAGACGCTGCGAGATCTCATAACCTTCCGGCGGAGAGACTGAGAGCTCCCGGAAATGGCGTGGAAATTGTGCCAAGTATTCATCCATGAGTATGCATCATCTCAAGGATCTGTTCGGGTTTCCACGGAACCGGACGACGGGTGTGTACGGCACGGTGACAGTTTGGGCAAAGTGGGATCAGGTCAGTTGTCGGGTCATAGACGCGGGGTTCGTCGGACAAAGCGAGTGGTTGAACGTGATGGACTTCGAGAATCCCGCCGGCTTTTCCATAAGTCATTTTGGGATTGGTTTTACATATCTGACAGGATTCACCGTGAATACGCAGGCACAGTAGCCTGTTTCGAGGATTGCGCTCTCTTTTCCGAATCTGGCGGATAGAGACAGCACCTTCCATAGCTGCCTCTGGGCCAATCTCTTCAACTTCCACAACTGGGTCGTAACCATACAACTCGGCCATAGCCGCAAGCATGGGAGTCACCAGTTCCCGACAGGTCTCAACTAGTACATCATCATCATACCGTCTCTTCAGCCCACGCTTTTCCGCTGTGATCGTAAACTGTCCGTCAGTGAGCTTCCATGAGGTCAGGCTTTGTTGGCCTTCTATGGTAACGGAGATGGACACATCTTTCTTTATGGATGCAATCAGCGCTCTTGCGAGCTGAACTTCTTCATCGCTTGCTTTCTGCATCTGTCTAATGGTGTCTGCAGCAAAATTGCCAAATGACAGGTGTGCAACAAAACCGTTCAGGCCTTTGGGGCGAAGAGTGACTGCAGGGCTGTGCGACCGTTTCAAGTCTAGGAAGGACAAGACAAGACCAGACTGAATGCCGTTAGCATCCTCTTCCATCCTAATCTGGGCGCCAGTACCTGCGGTCACCTCATCCAGAATTAGGCGCTTCTTACGTGCGAGCATTTATCAGTCCTGTAAGTCTACTTCCGACATATCCTCTTCATCAGGAAGCGGTACGTCACGTAGGAGCTTCCGGAGATTGCTGGAAATCTCGTCACGCATATCTTCGAAGATATCCTCGAGCTCTGAATTCGAGTTGTTCTGTTCGGCGACAGCGAACGCCCATAGTAGAAGATCCATACCCTCGACCGCATAACCGCTCGCAGCAGCACGCTGATAGATCTTCTGATAAAAATCGTGATGTTTATTGATGCTGACCCCAGGAACGAGGGTGCCATCGTCGTTCCTCCGCATCGCTGGTTCCCAAAGATGTCCACTAGTAATTTTCTCGGATGCCTCAACGTGGATGTTGTCCGGGTCAACACTCATGTCGACATGCACTCGGAGCTTAATCCCTATACCTCTGTTGTTATCGAGGGTTACCGAGGTGCCAGAAGAATCTGCAGACTGAATTGCGGGTTTCTTTGTATTCGGTGTTCCGCCTATTGCTTTGTTAGAGCTCTTATGATCGACGCCACGCTCAACTATCGCCGCACGTTCTTTTCGGCGATACCTGTTTCCTGCTTCTCTGTAGGTCGGTGCCAACAACTCTTTTAAAGCCTCTTCAAGGGCCGGATCGAAGCGGATTTTCGATTTGTCGACCGGCACATGAAACGCATCGTCGAGCTTGTGGTCAAAGTCGAACTCAATTCGCAGTAGCGAGTAGTGTGGCTCAACAGCACCGAATACGCCTAGCCAGCCCCCCTGCTGGATCAATCGTCCTTCGCGGTGAATATAGAAACCCTGACCCCGGTTTGTGATCTTGGCGATCTTCTTCTCTTCGTCCGTCAGATCCCTGCTATTGGGAAGAATCCAAGCGCGAATATGCGCAGTCTCGATCTCTCCTTCTTCGGTTTCGATGTGAAGGATTTGATGGACTTCTGGAAGCACCTGCTCTGCCTTCTCGGGGTAGAACGGGTTCCACGGAGCAACTGTCTCACCGTTGACTGTAATCGTGACATTGCGTTGCCGCGTATCCTCAGGGTCAAGGAACCGATAATAAATGACGGCTACATGCTCTTTCAGTCGCCTCGCGAGTTGAGCAATGGCATTGCGCTCTTTTGCACCACCAGGCTCATCGTATTCTCGAGCGAGTATCCGATCGCATTTTTCCCAAATGACGAGAGTCCCACTGTCGCCACACAGTTCTTCGAAGATCTCCTTCTCATCGCTGGAAATAGGCTCGCGGATCATCTCCCATCTGTTGCACTCTGCTACATGGTCGAGATCCCATGTGAGTTTCTCTAAAGAAGCATCCTCGGTCTTTCGAGAGATAACAGAATACTTCCGACAAACTGAGCTCGAGGCAGTCTTTAGACCAAGACCAAACTTTCCGAGACTGGCAAGGTTTGCGCGAACAGGAGCGCCGTAGCGCATTGCGTCGAAAAGCTCGTCGTAATCCATTCCGGTGCCGTTATCACCAAAGAAAACGAACTTTCGTCCGTCTTCCATGATCTCGATCTGCACATGGACCTGGGTTGCATCCGCCGCAATAGAATTGTCGATAATATCCGCCGCCGCGGTGTTAAAGCTATAACCCGTGTCTCGAAGACCAAAAATTAGTCTGGTTGCATCAGGTTGGTTGATAAGATCTGACATCTGTCCTCTCTGCTTGGCCATCCGGTGCGATGTTTACATAAGCACAACTAAAACGTTTGGGGAGTATTGGACAGAGCTCGCCTTGGTTCAAGTTGTTCAGACCAACGGTTTTGCTACCAGAAGCTCGAGCAATGTATATGTTAGATGAAGGAACCTGAGGGACGGAAAGACAAATTTGAGCAAGTTACGTCAAGCAGCATTCTCAGTTTCTGCGATACATGTAGCAATTCATCCAAATTTGCATAACACGTCAAAATGGTACGACCGAATACCACGAGATCTGACAAGGTAGAGACGAGGCACTTTGTTGCGAAAGTTTGTGCTTCGTCGATATGTTCTGCCGTTCAATGGCGATACAGTGAACACTAAGATGAACTTCTTAGTTCAAGAAAGCTTTCTTTGGAAAGCAGCCAGCGCTCGAGAGAATCGATTAACTCGACAGTATCTACCTTCCCAGGTGCACGTAGACTGCACTCCCAAACAATAGCCACGCGCCAGCCGAGCTCCCTCTGAGCTTGTAGGTTCCTCTTGTCTCTATCCCGATTTGCGTCAATTTTATCTCGCCAGAAGTTTCGGCGTGTTTCCGGCAATCGGAACAGTTCGCAATCATGGCCGTGGAAGAAACAGCCACGGATATCGATCAAAGCACTGTGTCTCCGCAGGACAATATCCGGTGCTCCGGGAACACTTCGATCATGCAGGCGAAAGCGGAAGCCACGCGCATGAAGCCCTCGGCGTATAACCATTTCTGGCTTTGTGTTTTTCGACTTGATTGCAGCCATGTTCCGACTGCGGGTCTTTTCGTCGTGTACGTCAGCCAGCAAGAGTCTCCTTCGCATCAATATTGGCCGCAATATGCGGCGCCATGATACGCGCGACCTCTTTGAATACAGGTACCGCCACACTATTACCAAACTGGCGATATGCCTGCGTGTCGGAAACAGGGATTCTGAAATCGTCGGAATAACCCATGAGGCGTGCACACTCCCGAGGGGTCAAACGTCTCGGATTTTTCCCCGCCCCCTGATCAATGAGTATTTCAGATCCGTCTTTGTGATATCGGGCGGAAAGAGTTCGCGCGACATCGCCAGGCCCAAAGACACTGCAGCCGAAACCATTACCTGCTTTCGCATGCTTTTCTTTGTAGTCTTGCAGGTACTGCCAGAGATGGTTTGAAAGCGTATACTTCGGGTTAACCAAGCCGATGTCACCCAAGGTGAAGGGGTATTCTGGCTCTTCGCTACCATCCTCCGGGTGGAGAATTGCTGAGAGTTTGGAAGAACCCTTTTGCGGCAGCTCCAGATCTACAAAGTCGAAACCTGTGTCTTTCAGGAAGCCAGCGAGAACGATCCGCTGGCGATGCTGTGGCAAGAAGTGTTGCGCATCAATTATCTCCGATTTCACCGTGTACCCAAGTTCCTCCAGGGATCCCATGATGACTTTGAAAGTCTTACCCTTGTCATGGCTCCTGAGGTTTTTAACGTTCTCCAGCAAAAATGCCTCTGGGCGATGATGCTTCAGTATTCTTACAACATCAAAGAAAAGTGTTCCTTGGGTTTCATCAAGGAAGCCATGAGCACGCCCCAAGGCATTTTTCTTGGAAACTCCTGCAAGGCTAAACGGTTGGCAGGGAAACCCAGCGCAAAGAACATTATGTTCCGGTACATCCGCAGCATCTATACACTGAATATCGCCATTAATCGGTCGATTATCTTTGTAGTTCGCTTCGTATGTCTGCCGGGCAAACTTGTCCCATTCAGAGGTAAACACACAGCGACCGCCAATGCCCTCCATTGCCTGCCGCAGCCCGCCAATACCAGCGAACAGGTCAATGAATGCGAAGCCTTTGGTCATGTGCTCTTCCTTTTTCGTCACAGCGTATATCGACACTCCTGTTCGGTCCAGGCAGAAGTGCCCGCGCGTTTTAGAAATGACTGATTGAGGTGGCAATCCAGAGTGTTTTTTCTATCCTGTCGTTAGTTATTCCAAGCAGAGTATGTTGAAAATCCAGCGCAATTAGCAGTAAAAGTTTACATTCTTACGGACGGTCTGAAGTGGGGTCTGCCGTGTTTGAACACGAGTAATTCTAGTGGCCTTCCGTCTGTGCGTAGGGAAGCTGTTCATGTATTTCACTATCTCCGGCTCTTGAAACTCTCGGAAGCTTGCCCGCAGAACGCGAAGAAGTTTTTCAACCGCGAAAGTCCAATTTTTTGAAGTAATTCGCGGTTTCTGCCCTCAGCTGGTAGAGCACGGTCATGCGCACACGCGCACAGGTCAAGCGCAGCGCGGACCATTCGTATTGATGGGCCACGGTCTGCAATTGTGACAAAAGTTGTGACTAAGCAGGAAATCAGTTAACATTACCCCAGTAGAAACCTGGGTAAGGCCCTAGGACTTCTTGGTTTTTTGTGGTGCCGCTGAAGGGACTCGAACCCCCGACCCCATCATTACGAATGACGTGCTCTACCAGCTGAGCTACAGCGGCTTCCTGGACCCTACTATGGCCCTACTAGTTCTCCTCGCGTGCCTCGAACTCTTTGGTTTTGCAAGTCATTCGAGCGGGGACCCGCTAATTACGAATGACGTGCTCTACCAGCTGAGCTACAGCGGCGCTCGCGCGGCTTTTATCGGCAAGGCCTGTGGCGTTCAAGCGCAAAGATTATAGATCGTAACGGCCCAGAACGCGGTCGACGCGCGTGCCATCCGCGAGGGTGACATCGGTTTGCCTGCCATATGTTTCAAAGCCGCGCGATTGGTAATATGCCAGCCCGCCCGCGTTGTCGGCGCGGATGGTGGCGTTGATCCAGCGGTATCCCAATTGCCTTGCCGCCGCGCAGGTTTCGCGGAACAGCGATGACCCGATTCCAAGCTGCGTGCGACCGATCTGGACAAAGGTCGCGATATCGGCGGCTTCGGGCGGCAAGGCATCGTTCGGGGCGATCCATTGAAAGCCAAGAACCGCGCCGGCGTCATCCTCGGCGAGGTGCCATGCGTTCCGTCCGGCGTGGGCAGCCATCTTGGTTGCCAGATCCGAACGGGTCACGGGCTGCGTCAAGGCTGTCGTGCCGCCCTGTGCAATGATCGCGTTCAAAAGCTCGGCCATGGGCCCGGCATCCATGCCACCGGCGCGGCGAATATGTATCAAGCGGTTTGCTCCAGCAGGGCCACGTGGCGGGCTGTGAAATCCGCGCGTACATCTACAGGCGGGCGCAAGCGTATGTTCAACCCGGCGATCAGGTCGGGCGAAGGCTTGCCGAAAAACCGGCTTGCCTCGGCTTCCGCGAAACCGGCGATCTGGGTCGCTTCCATCCAGGCGCTGATGCGGTCGGCCTTCTTGATCTGTTTTTTCAATGCGGCCGGGGTCACTGCGGGCAGGCCGAACCGGATGTGAATCGCTGCGGACAGTCGCTTGTCCAGTTCTTCGTACCCCGGTCCGACAGCGGCCTTCACCGGTGAAATCATGTCGCCGATAACGTATTCGGGCGCATCGTGCAAAAGCGCCGTCAGACGTGATACCGGCGTGGCCCCCGGCACCAGCCGGGAAAACAGTTCCTCGACCAGAAGGGAATGCTCGGCCACCGAATAGGCATAGTCGCCCTGGGTCTGACCATTCCACCGCGCAACAAAGGCCAGGCCATGGGCGATATCCTCGATCTCGATATCCATCGGCGTGGGGTCCAATAGGTCCAGCCGGCGGCCTGAAAGCATGCGTTGCCATGCGCTGGGGGGCTTCATCGGAAACAATCGTCCTTCGATTGAGCAGATAACGCTTCACTAACCCTGCTCCAAGGCCCTGTAAACCGGACAGCGTTGCCCTGCCCGGGCCTGCGTGCTAGGTCCAGCGCCAAATATATATGGAGCTTTCCCCCGTGACCCAGGATTACGTCGTCAAGGATATCAATCTGGCCGATTTCGGCCGCAAGGAACTGGACATCGCCGAAACCGAAATGCCGGGCCTGATGGCCCTGCGCGAGGAGTACGGCGAAGCCAAGCCGCTGAAAGGCGCGCGCATCGCCGGATCGCTGCATATGACGATCCAGACCGCCGTTCTGATCGAAACGCTTGTTGCGCTTGGGGCCGACGTGCGTTGGGCCTCGTGCAACATCTTTTCGACGCAGGATCACGCGGCCGCCGCGATCGCCGCTGGCGGGACGCCCGTGTTTGCCGTCAAGGGCGAAACACTGGAAGAATACTGGAGCTATACCGACCAGATCTTCCAGTTTTCCGAAGGTGGCGCCAACATGATCCTCGATGATGGCGGGGACGCGACGCTTTACATCCTGATGGGCGCGCGCGTCGAAGAAGGCGAAGAAGATCTGATCGCCGTTCCCACCAGCGAGGAAGAAGAGTACCTCTTTGCCCAGATCCGCAAGCGGATGGCGGAAACGCCGGGCTGGTTCATCAAGCAGCGCCACATGATCAAGGGCGTGTCCGAGGAAACCACAACGGGTGTGCACCGCCTGTACAAGATGATGGAAAAGGGCCACCTCCCCTTCCCTGCGATCAACGTCAATGACAGCGTCACCAAGTCGAAATTCGACAACAAGTACGGCTGCAAGGAATCGCTGGTCGACGGCATCCGCCGCGCCACCGACACGATGATGGCAGGCAAGGTCGCCGTGGTTTGCGGCTATGGCGACGTGGGCAAAGGTTCGGCCGCATCGCTGCGCGGCGCCGGCGCCCGGGTCAAAGTGACCGAGATCGACCCGATCTGTGCGCTGCAGGCCGCGATGGACGGTTTCGAAGTCGTGACCCTCGAAGACGCGGTCGCCACGGCCGACATCTTCATCACGACCACCGGCAACAAGGACGTGATCCGCATCGAGCATATGCGCGAGATGAAGGACATGGCGATCGTCGGCAATATCGGCCATTTCGACAACGAAATTCAGGTTGCCGCGCTGAAGAACCACAAATGGACCAACATCAAGGACCAGGTGGACATGATCGAAATGCCGAACGGCAACCGCATCATCCTGCTATCCGAGGGTCGCCTGCTGAACCTTGGCAACGCCACCGGTCATCCGTCCTTCGTCATGTCCGCTTCGTTCACCAACCAGGTGCTGGCCCAGATGGAGCTGTGGACCAAGGGTGAGCAGTACGACAACAAGGTCTACATCCTGCCCAAGCACCTGGACGAGAAAGTGGCCCGTCTGCACCTGGACCGGATCGGGGTCAGGCTGAGCCAACTGAGCGCAGAGCAGGCCGACTATATCGGCGTGACGCCCGAGGGGCCGTTCAAGCCCGAGCATTACCGTTACTGACGTCGCAAAGCGCGGCGCGGGACAGGGCGGGCCGGTGGGCCCGCCCTTTTCTTTTGGGCCCGGGTGCAAATGCCTGCGGCTCTACTGCAGGGAAGCAGGGCGAAATTTCCCTTTGTGGGCCGCACTATCTGGGGTTAACCTTCGCTCAGCTTCGGTTTGTAGGGGCTGTCGAGTTAACTGGAAAACCGGCAACGGTGGGAGAATACGATGGGAAAACGTGACGAGCTGATCGCCAAGTATGCCGACGATCTGCGCAACAAATGCGGGATGGAACCGGACATGGATCTGCTGACCAAGGTCACGATCGGGTGCGGTCCGGCGATCTACAACGACGATGCCTCGACCGTCGCGGCGACGCAGGAAGGCGAGCTTGAGACCGTGAAAAACAACTTTCTTATCAAGAAGTTGGGTCTTGCCGACAGCCCTGCGCTGATGGATGCGATCAACAGCGTGATCGACACCTACGGCCGGTCCGAGCGCAACAAGTACCGCGCCGTCGTCTATTACATGCTGACCAAGCATTTCGGCAAGGACTCCGTCTACGGCTGACACCGTCACGGACCAGACAGGAACGCCCGCCCAACCGGCGGGCGTTTTCATTTTGACCCTTATTTTCAAGACTATCCCTTTGTCCCCAAACCCGGTTTCGCGGTAGAAACAGGTATCCGGGCAGGACGGCCGGACCCTTATTCCAGGATCACGTGTGGTGCGTAGGGAGCACGTGGGGTGGCGGAGGGTTCCGGGGCGTCCCCGGACCCTCCGTTTTCTTTTTCGTATGTTTATGAGGCGCGTAAAAATGCAAAACCCGCGTGGTTTGGGGACAAAACCGCGCGGTTTTGGGTTGGTGGGATGGGGTGTTGGGTTAACCGTGCGATGGGCGGAGAGGCGGACTTTCGCTGCTTTGTGCTGCAAGGTCTGCTGAGCGGACAAAGCTTCCATTCAATTTCTGAAGCTGTATGACCGCTTTGTAAGTGTTCCCTGCTCGGAAAGTCCTTAGGGGTTTGCTGCTCCTTGCGACACGTACTTACAAAACTGTCGTCCCGCATTCAGTCTTAAAAATGACATCAGACAGTGAGATCCCGACTTAACATCGACACGGAAGCGATCCGCATGGCCTACCCATTTGAAAATGCCGCGACATGTGAAGAAGAAACCGCCATCGCGACCTCTTTGCGTCGCGAAGACCTCGTAGAGGCTGTCCTGAGTCACAGTTGGGACTCTTGTGTTGCATCAACCATGGGCGCAATTGCGGATCGTGAAGACTGCCCGCTCCTAGCCGTCCTTTTCATGTTTGATCTTGGTGATGCGGCGTATCATGCGAACCCAGAAGTTCACGACGAACAAGAGATGTTTGATCTGTTCGAGCGCATACAGAGGCGGATTAACGCGGGGGGGTACACGCATGTCCCCGGGGATTATCTGGGCAATGAGAGCCCGAGTGTCCACATCTATCTCGACACCGCAGCCGGTCCCATTGCTCCCTGGGCTTTGAGCGCAAAGATCGTAAAACCCGCGCTCGAAAAGTTAACAATCAATCAACGCCTACTTGCGCATGCTGAAGAACAGCAGGCGCAAGAGATTTTCGAAGCGATGAAAGTTGCCGCGCCGGGAGGCGAAGCGGCCGTGAAACCCGTTGCTATGCGCGCAGTTCTCGCTGGGCGCCGGGTTGAAGCACGCGTCGAAGAATTGATTGTGGCGCTGGACAAAAAAAGAAAACGAGGAAAAAAATGGCCGCTCATCGCGATTTGGGGCGTCGCGATTTGGCTCATTTGGCCGTCGCTACAACGTATGTTCTCTATGTAGTAACGCTCAGCCGGCCTTTAAGGTCATGCTTCCCAAGACGAGTGCCTGAGTCACGGCGCACAGCAGGTATTCGGGCAAGGTGCAGCATCTGATAGGTATGGGCTCGAAGGCGTCATTCGCTGAGCACTGCGCCAATGTCCGCAATGGGCCGAAACTACCCCTCAACCCCCGCCATCTGGCACACGATTCGCCATTCCTCTTCCGTCACGGGCTGGACGGACAGGCGGGAGTTGCGGACCAGGACCATGTCGGTGAGCCGTTCGTCGGCCTTGATCTGGTCCAGCGTCACGGGGGTTTTGACGGGTTTCACCGCCTTGATATCCACGCATTCCCAGCGGTCATCGTCGGTGGTGCTGTCGGGGTGGGCTTTGGCGATCACCTCAACGATCCCCACCACAGCCTTGTCTTTCTGGCTGTGGTAGAAAAAGCCACGGTCGCCGATCTCCATCTCGCGCATGAAGTTGCGGGCCTGGTAGTTGCGCACGCCGTCCCATTCCTCGCCCACATCGCCCTTGGCAACCTGGTCGTCCCAGCCCCATGTGTCTGGTTCGGATTTGAACAGCCAGTAGCGCATCAGCCGATCGTCTGCTTCCACTCGATCAGTTCGACCGACTGGAACAGCCCCGCCTTGGCGTAGGGATCGTTTTCGGCAAACGCCTGGGCGTCGGCCATGCTGTCGACCTCCATGATCAGCAGAGAGCCGCACATATTGCCCCCCTCATCGATGAAGGGGCCGCCGAATTTCAGCGTGATGGGCGCGGATTTGGCATAGGCCAGGTGCGCCTCGCGGTTGGCAAGGCGGGTTTCCAGCGCACCGGGGTTGTCGCGGGCGATGAGGGCAACGAGCATCTATTCTTCCTTCAATGGGCGGGACAGCAGCCTGTCCATGACTTGCAGAACCGAGAGCGACCCGTCAAGCAGCGCAACGACGGCCGCGGTGATCGGCAGGTCGACCCCGGCCTCGTGGGCGCGGGTCAGGGCGGCGCGGGCGGTGGCGGCACCCTCGACCGTAATGTTCGGGTCGAATTCGGCGGCAGCGCCCAGCGCGTGGCCAAAGCGGTAGTTGCGCGATTGGGTGCCTGTGCAGGTCAGGACAAGATCGCCGAACCCCGACAGCCCCGCCAGCGTTTCGGGCCGCGCCCCCATGGCGACGGCAAGGCGGGTCATCTCGGCGTAGCCGCGGGTCATCAGCGCGGCGCGGGCGCTGTCGCCAAGGCCCGCGCCCATGACGGCGCCCGCGGCGATGGCGATCACGTTTTTCAGTGCGCCGCCCAGTTCGGCCCCCGCGGTATCGGTGGTTCGGTAAAGCCTGAGTGTGGGCGTCGACAAAGCCCCCTGCAGGGTTACGCCAAGGTCCGGGTTGGCGCAGGCCAGCGTCAGCGCGGTGGGCAGGCCGCGGGCGATATCGGCGGCAAAGCTGGGCCCGGTCAGGATGGCGGTTGGCGTGCCCGGCAGGATCGAAGACAGGATGGCGGTTGGGCCCTGCCCGGTTTGCAGTTCGATCCCCTTGCAGCAGGCGATCAGCGGGCGGCCTTTTAACTGGTCGGCGTGGGTTTGGGCCATCGGGCGCAACTGCTGCATCGGCACAGCCAGAAGAACAGGGATTTCAGGCGGGATGGTGCCGAAATCCGACGTCACGGTAACATTGTCGGGAAGGGCGATGCCGGCCAGGCGGCGGGTGTTTTCGCGGGCTTTCCGCATCTCTTGCGCATGGTCGGGGTCGCGCGACCACAGGATGACCGGGCCGTTCGCCGCCAGCGAGATCGCCAGTGCCGTGCCGAACGCGCCGGCGCCTGCCACGCAGATCATGCCTTGGCCCCTTTCTTTCCACCACCCAGCAGTGCCGGGCTGCGCTGATCGAGCGGCCAGCGCGGGCGCGCGGCCAGTGTCATGTCATCCTTGCGCCCTTTTGCGAAAAGCTCCAGTCCCGCGTGGGCGATCATGGCCGCGTTATCGGTGCAAAGGCGCAAGGGCGGCGCGGTAAATTGTACGCCCATTTCCGTGCAAACACTCTCTAACCCTGCGCGAATGGCCTTGTTTGCTGCCACGCCCCCCGCCACGGCAAGCAATGGATGCGCGGGTATTTCTTCGAGATAGGCCGCGATGGCCCGGCGGCTTTTTTCGACCAGAACGTCAACGACGGCAGCCTGGAACCCGGCGCAGAGATCCGCGCGATCCGTCCGGGTGAGCCCGCCTTTTTCAGCGACCAGCGCATCACGGGCGCGCAGCAGCGCAGTCTTCAGCCCGGAAAAGGACATGTCGCATCCCGGACGGTCAAGCAAAGGGCGCGGGAAGGCAAAGCGGGCGGGATCGCCCGAGCGCGCCTCGGCCTCAACGCTGGGGCCGCCGGGCTGCGGCAGGCCCAGCAGGCGGGCGGTCTTGTCGAACGCCTCGCCGGGGGCGTCGTCGATCGTACCGCCCAGACGGGTGAAATCGTCGACGCCGCGGGCGATCAGGAATTGGCAATGCCCGCCGGATACCAGGAGCATGAGGTAGGGAAACCCGGCGCCATCGGTCAGCCGGGGCGTCAGCGCGTGGCCCGCAAGGTGGTTGACGCCGATCAGCGGCAGGCCCGCGCCAGCGGCAATCCCCTTGGCGCACATCACGCCGGATATGACACCGCCGATCAGGCCCGGGCCCGCCGTGACGGCCACCGCATCCATATCGGCCAGCGAGAGACCGGCCTCGGCCAGCGCTCGGCGCACGCAGATATCCAGGCGTTCGGCATGGGCACGGGCCGCGATTTCGGGCACGACGCCGCCGAAATCGGCGTGCAGGTCGTTCTGACCCATCACGACAGATGACAGGATTTCGGGCGCGTCATCGCCCGTTCGCCGCACGATGGCGGCGGCGGTGTCGTCGCAGCTGCTTTCCAGCCCGAGAATGGTCAGGGTGCGCATCATGGCCCCGTTGCGGTTTCAACCCCCGGCAGGTAACACCGTAACGTGTCTGGAACAATCCCGGTGGCCGCGATGCCCGCGATCCTTCTGACCCGTCCTGCCGATGGCGCGGCGCGGTTTGCCCGTGCGCTGCAGGATGCGCTTGGCCCGGTCAGGATCGTGACCTCGCCGGTGCTGAAGATCGTGCCGACAGGGGATGTTCCCGATCTTTCTGACGATCCGATCCTGATCTTCACCTCGCGCAACGGGATTGCGTTTCGCGGTTTTGGGCTGAAACAGGGTCTGAATTGCCTGACCGTTGGCGATGCGACGGCGCAGGCTGCCGAAGCGGCCGGAATATCCGCGCGCTCGGCCGGGGGGGATGTGAACGACTTGCTGGACCTGATCGCCAACGAACGCCCGGACCGCCCGCTTTTGCATGTGCGCGGGGCGCACAGTGCGGGCGATCTGGTGGGCAATCTGCGCGCCATGGGTCTGACCGCGCGGGAGGTCGTCGTTTACGATCAGGTCGGGCAACCGCTTTCCGATGAGGCGCAGGAGTTGCTGCAAGGCACCGCGCCGGTGATTGTTCCGCTGTTTTCGCCAAGAAGCGCCGCGGTGTTCGCGGATCAGGCGCACGGACCGGCACCCCTTTTCGTCGCTGCGCTAAGCGCAGCGGTGGCCGAAGCCGCGCAATTGACCTGTGCAGAGTTGAAGATTGCCCGGGAACCGACCATGGCTGCCATGGTGTCAGTGACTTGCGGACTGTACGACGCAGCGCAATCGCTTGAGGGGGGGTCGCGTGCGCAGTAAGGTTGGGTCGGACACAAGTAGATGTTTTAATGAGAATCGAAAGGTGGCCCACCGGTGGCAAACAGGAAAAAGCCCGCGAAACCCAAGATCGACGATGCCCAGGATATTGTCGATGCGGTGATCGTCGAAGAAGACGAAGCCCAGTCCGACACACCGGACGAACCCGAGAAAACGGCCGCTGACAGCGATGGCGACACGCCCGGCACCGAAGAGGATGTGCCGGTAACGCTGGACGAACCGGATACCGATTCCAGCGATGAGGACAGGGCGTCGGAAACCGACGCACAGCCGGACGCGGATAGCGAAATTCCCGACGAACCGGGCGAGGGCGACGGCGTATCCAGTGTCGAGGCACAGCCGGACGCGGATGAGACAGTTTCCACCGAAGACGAATTGACTGAACCAGAGACCGTCGAAACGCACGAACCGGAACCGGAACGCAGCGACACGCCCACAAAGCAGGCTGACCCGGTCGTGGTGAAAAGGGGCGGTTTCGTTCCCATGCTTCTGGGGGGCGTGGCCGCCGCGGTCATCGGTTTCGGAGCGGCGCGGTATGTTTTGCCCGAAGGCTGGCCCTGGCCCGGTGCGCAGGATGGCACCCTTGCCCAGTTGACCGAGGCGAGCGCAGCCCAGGAAAGCCGCATCGACGAGATTGCCGGTGCGCTGAACGGGCTGAACCTTGGCGATCTGCAAGGGCAGGTGGCTGGCAACGCCGATGGCTTGGCCGAGTTGTCCCAGCGCATCGACGGCATTGCCGGAACCTTGACCGACCTTCAGGCACGGATCGAAGCGCTGGAAACACGCCCTGTCGCCGAGACCGGAAGCGGGGACGCAAGCGCTGTTACGGCAGAACTGCGCGCACTGCAGGATGGCGTTGACGCCCAGCGCGCGGAAATCGACACATTGCTGTCCGAAGCGCAGGCGCGCGAGGCTGCGGCAGAGGCGACGGCACAAGAGGCATTGGCCCGCGCGGCGCTGAGCCGCGTGCAAACCGCGCTCGATACCGGGAGCGACTATGGCGCGGCGCTGGATGACTTGCGCGCGGCCGGTGTTTCCGTGCCCGGTGCGCTGGCGGAACAGGCGTCGGGCGTTCCGACGCTGGCCCAGCTTGCGGCGGCATTTCCCGGCGCTGCGCGCGAGGCGCTTGGCGCGGCCCGCAAGGCTGCGGGCGAGGACGGTGGTCTGGGTGGGTTTCTACGCACACAACTGGGCGTGAGATCGCTGGAGCCGCAGGAAGGCGACAGCCCCGACGCGATCCTGTCGCGGGCCGAAGCGGCGTTGCGCGATGGCCGGCTGACAGATGCCCTTGCCGAAATCGAGGCGCTGCCGGAACAGGGCCGCGCGGCCTTGTCAGGTTGGGTTGCGCGCGCCAAAACGCGTCAGAACGCCATTGCTGCCGCTGAAGAGCTGGCGCAATCGCTGACCGCGAATTGAGGGGGGACAGGGCATGCTTTGGTCCGTTTTAAAGATCTTCGTTTTCTTCGTCCTCGTCGCGGGCATTGCGATGGGCGCGTGGTACGTGCTGGACATGGAAGGTGGCGTGACCATACAGGCCGCCGGCATAGAGGTGACGCTGACGCCGATCATGGCCGTGCTGGCGCTTGTCGTGCTGGTGATCGCGGTCTGGGTCTTCCTAAAGCTGCTGGGTTTGCTGATCGCGACCTGGAAGTTCATCAATGGGGACGAAACCGCGCTGAGCCGCTATTTCGACCGCAACCGCGAGCGCAAGGGTTTCGAGGCGCTGAGCGAAGGCATGATGGCGTTGGCCAGTGGCGAAGGGCGCGTTGCCATGGCCAAAGCCGCACGGGCCGAGAAGTATCTGAACAAGCCCGCGCTGACCAATCTGCTGACCGCGCAGGCCGCCGAAATCTCGGGCGACCGGAAAAAGGCGGAAGAGGTTTACAAGCGGCTGCTGGAAAACGATCAGACGCGGTTCGTCGGTGTGCGCGGGATCATGAAGCAGAAGCTGGCGGATGGTGACACCGACACCGCGCGCAAGCTGGCCGAAAAGGCGCTGGAGCTGAAACCGCGCCACGAGGAGACCCAGGACACCTTGTTGCAACTTCAGGCGCGGGCCGAAGATTGGGCCGGGGCGCGCAGCACCCTGCGCACCAAGCTGCGCACCGGCACGCTGCCGCGTGACGTGCACAAGCGGCGCGATGCCGTTCTGGCGCTGTCCGAGGCAAAGGGCATCCTGGACGAGGGCAAGGACATCGAGGCCCGCGAGGCCGCGATCGAGGCCAACCGGCTGTCGCCCGATCTAGTTCCCGCGGCCGTCCTCGCGGCGCGCAGCTATGTCGAACAGGGCAAAAAGAAATACGCCGTCCGCGTCCTGAAAAAGGCGTGGGCCGCGCAGCCTCATCCCGATCTTGCCGGTGCGTTTGCGGTGGTGGAGCCGGACGAGACACCCGAGGCACGGATCAAGCGGTTCCAGCAACTTATCAAGCTGAACCCCGATGACCGGGAAACGAAGCTGTTGCAGGCCGAACTTTACATCGCAGCCGAGGATTTCCCCGCCGCGCGGCGTGCATTGGGCGATCTGGCCGAAAAAGATCCCGATGCACGGGCGCTTACCATCATGGCCGCCATTGAACGTGGCGAAGGGGCGTCGGACGCGGTGGTCAAGGGGTGGCTGGCGCGTGCGCTTTCGGCACCGCGCGGGCCGCAATGGGTATGCGACAACTGCCACAACATCCATTCCGAATGGACGCCCGTCTGCGGCAATTGCCATTCCTTCGATACACTGACCTGGCGGTCTCCGCCTGCCTCACAGGTCGTCGCGCCCACGGGTGTGGAGATGCTCCCGTTGATCGTCGGCTCGATCGAGGACAAGACCGAGGAGCCCGCCGAAGAAGAGCAGGCCGAAATCGTCGACGCCGAGCTGGTGGACGACTCGGAAAAGCCGGCTGAGGAACAGGACGACGAGGCCGGAAAGGAAAAGACGCAAGCCTGACCCGGAAACAAGGGGCGGGTGCGCCCGCCCTTTTCGTTTTGCAGTCAGCGTCCTGTGAATTTTCCGATCAGTGACTCGACCAGATCTTTAGATGCGTGTTTCAGCGGGTCGCCCAACCCGTCTGCGAGGGCGACCATAAGCACCAGACCCAGAACAGCGGAATGGATGGCAACGGCGTCCTTTCGCGACTGCGGTTCATTGCCTTCAAGGTGCTGCGCCAGGCTCGAATAGAGCCTGTCGGTGACCGGATGCACCTGTTCAACGAGCGGTGCCCCAGCCGTATCCGCGCTGGCGCCGTTTTGAATTTGCGGCAGAAGATACATCATCCGAAAGCGATCGAGATCGCGCAGGTGAAAATCGGCCACGGCGCGTATGAACCTGGCAATTGCATCCCTATCGTCGGTGCTGCCGGCAAGCGCCGTGACCGCTGTTTCAGTTTCGGCTTCCAGACAGGGCAGGAACAGGGCCGCCAGCAGATCGCGTTTCGTCGGGAACCAGTAAAGCACCGCCTGTTTCGAACGGCCAAGACGCCGTGCGATTGCGTCGAAAGACAAGGCCGACAGACCTGCATCGGCAAGGATTGTCCGGGCTATTTCCAGAATTTCATCGCTGGTCTTTTTCGGGGGCAAAGGCGGAATCCTTGACTGACTTACCATCGGTAAGGTATTTCACTTACCATTGGTAAGCAAGTTCTGGCGGCCCCTTTTGGTCAACCGAAACAGGAAAGGTGACAGCATGACAGCCTTATCGCCCGAGAACCCGGTATTCACGACCTACGCGATCGTGTCGGCGTTGCTGGTGCTGAAAGTCATGGGCCAGGGGTGGATGACCGTCTACCGGATGATGACGGCGAAGGCAGGGTTCGCCAGCCCCGAAGACATGCAAACCGGCCCTTTGAACAGGGCGCCGCACCCTGGGCAACTGGATCTGAACGACTATGTCGACCGGTCGCGCCGCATGCACCGCAACGACCTGGAAAACATCCCGGCATTCTGGATGGCGGGGTTTCTTTTCGTGATCTCGGAACCTGCTCTTTGGCTGGCACAGAGCCTGATGTTCGGGTTCCTTGCCGCACGGCTTGGCCATTTCGCGGCCTACGCGAGCCGGCAATCGCACGAGATGCGGGCAAGTTTCTACACCATCGGGTCACTGATCGTGATCTACATGGCGGTCCATGGGCTGTGGGTGCTGTCGCGTTAGAAGGCCGTCAGCGCGGGGACCGTTTCGCAAGGATGCGCTGCAGGGTCCGGCGGTGCATGTTCAGCCGCCGCGCGGTTTCGCTGACATTGCGGTCACAAAGTTCATAGACGCGCTGGATATGTTCCCAGCGCACGCGGTCCGCGCTCATCGGGTTTTCCGGGGGCGGGGGCATTTCATCGCCATTGGCCAAAAGCGCGTTGGTGATGTCCGTCGCATCCGTGGGCTTGGACAGGTAATCCGTCGCCCCGATCTTGACCGCTGCAACCGCCGTTGCAATTGCACCATAGCCCGTCAGAACGACGATCCGGCAATCGGGGCGCTTTTCGCGCAGCACCTCGACCACGTCGAGGCCATTGCCGTCTTCCAGCCGCAGGTCGCAGACCGCGTAGGCCGGTGGCCGGGCGGTGGCGATTGCCTTGCCTGCCGCGACAGAACCGGCGGTTTCAACCTCGAAACCGCGCTTTTCCATCGCTTTTGCCAAGCGCTTGAGGAACGGCTCGTCGTCATCGACGAGCAGAAGGCTCCGGTCCTCTCCCAGATCCTGAAGTTGCTCGGCCATCCGGCGCTCCCTCCTGTTGCGGGCAAAAGTTAGAGTTTTCTATAGCGCGGACAACCCTGCGTCAAACCTTCGCAGGTCAAGAAACGGTCAGCGCGCCTCGACAAAGCACTGGATGCGATCGGCCAGTTGCTCGGGCGTCAGGTCACGCTTGAAGAACTCGACAAAGCCTTCTTCGGGGAAGGTCAGGTAGGAAAAGGTCGAGTGGTCGATCAGGTAATATTCCTCATCGCCTTCTTCGGGCTCCTGTTTCTTGAAATAGGTGCGATAGGCCTGGCTGGCGGCCTTGATCTGTTCCGGCGTTCCGGTCAGCCCCAGCATGCGGGGATGCAGGTTATCGGTGAAATCCGCCAGCAACTCGGGTGTGTCCCGGTCGGGATCGACCGAGATGAATACCGGTTTGACCATCACGCCACGGCTTTCCAGGATTTCGATGGCTTCGGCGTTGCGCGAATTGTCCAGCGGGCAGACATCGGGGCAGAACGCGTAGCCGAAATAGAGCAGGGTCGGCCCGTCGATCACGTCCTTGTCGGTCACGGTCTTGCCGGTTTCGTCGATCAGCGTGAACGGTCCGCCGATCTGCGACGTGCCGCCGGCAACGGCGGCGGTGCGGCACTGGGCGAACTTGTCATCGGGCTGGCCGCCCATCGTGAAAACCCAGACGCCAACCAGGAACACAATGGCGACGACAGCGGCGGCGATTGCGTATAGACGTGTCATGACGGGTTTCCTTTCAAAAATCCGGCCCGGAGATTCCGGGAAAATGTGAATACGCGGCGCATATTCAGTGCTGCGGCAGGGGATGCAACGGGACGAAAAGGCGCAGATGGCTGAACCTAATCTGAGTATTCTCAAAGGACGCGACAGGGGCAACTGGATCCGGCTGCGCACGCTGATCCTTTTGCGCTGGGGGGCGATCACCGGGCAGCTTTCGGCGCTGATGGTGGCAAACCAGGCCTATGACCTGAGCCTGGAATACGGGTTGTGCCTGCTGGTGGTGGGTGTCTCGGTTATCGGCAACCTGATCGCGATGTTCATATTCCCCGAGAACAAGCGCCTTTCGGAAACCGAAAACCTGCTGATGGTTCTGTTCGACCTGCTGCAATTGTCCTTGCTGCTGTATCTGACCGGGGGTTTGAACAACCCGTTTTCCGTTCTGATCCTCGGGCCGGTCGTCATATCGGCGAATGTTCTGACTTTGCGGTCGACCGTGTTCCTGGCGGTCACGGCTATCGCGGCGGTGACGGTGCTGTCCACGGCCTATGTGCCGCTTCGCACGGCCGAGGGGTTTGTCCTGCGTATTCCCGACCTGTTCATTTTCGGCAACTGGGTCTCGATCGTGATCGCCGTTGCGTTTCTGAGCATCTATTCCCGCCGGGTCACGGTGGAAATGCATACGATGTCGGACGCGTTGCAGGCAACGCAAATGGCGCTTTCGCGTGAACAGCGGCTGACCGATCTGGGGGGCGTGGTGGCAGCCGCCGCGCATGAGCTTGGCACGCCGCTTGCCACGATCAAACTTGCCAGCGCCGAGTTGGTAGAAGAGCTGGATGACCGGCCCGACCTGGCCGACGACGCGCGCCTGATCCGCGACCAGGCCGACCGGTGCCGCGATATCCTTAGATCCATGGGGCGGGCAGGGAAAGACGATCTGCATCTGCGGCAGGCCCCGCTGAGCGCAGTGATAGAAGAGGCCGCCGAACCGCACCGCAACCGTGGAAAGCTGCTGCTGTTCGACTATCAGCCAGCCGAGGGCGTAGATGCCGTTCAACCCGCGATCCTGCGCCGGCCCGAAATCATTCACGGACTGCGCAACCTGATCCAGAACGCCGTCGATTTCGCGCGCGAACGGGTCTGGATCGAGGCGGAATGGGATGAAAACCGGATCAGCGTTCGGATCATGGATGACGGGCGCGGGTTTCCGCAGCAGTTGCTGGGACGGATCGGTGATCCCTTCATGCGGCGGCGGCGCAACCCCGAAGACCGCAGTCAACGGCCTGAATACGAAGGCATGGGGCTGGGCCTGTTCATCGCCAAGACCCTGTTGGAACGGAGCGGGGCGGAGCTGAGCTTTGCCAACGGGCATGACCCATTTCTTGCACCGTCCGAGAACCCCGAACGTTGCGGTGCGATCATCGAGGTCGTCTGGCCACGCGACAGGATCGACGTGCGCGCCTTCGATATTCCCGTCACGGCGCAAAACATCCTGTTGGGGCCATGAGTGTTTTAACCATTTGGTAACCATTGCCGAGTCAGGCTGACGGCGCACAGACAGTCAGGTCGGGGCGATGGCGGCAAATCTTGATTTCCTTGTTCTGGTCGCATCGGTCGCATTGGGTTGTGCGGCAGGCATGACCAGTCTGGTCTGGCTGTCACGATTGGCCAAGGCGCCTTTGCGCGACAACACCGTCCCGGCTGTAGCAGCGGCTTCGGCTGATCCGGTGGTGTTCGTGTTTCAAGGCAGGGAGCTTTGCGATCTGTCCGATGCGTCCGGCTTGTTCGACCGGTCCACGAGCAGCGGCGAAGATGACTGGGCGGTTGTCGCGCAATCCATGAGTTTGCGCTTTCCAGACTTCCCGGACGATCCCGATGCGCTCGAACAGCGGGAAACCACGCTGTCGCCACCGGACCCGCTTGACCGTGGCTTCCTGGTGGCAACCCGAGATGGCGAAAACGTGCGGTTGGTCTTGCACGGCGACACGACCCAAGGCATCAGCGGGTCGGTTCATCACCAGCTTCAGAACGCGCTGATCGAATTGCGCTACATGCGCAACAGCCTGGCGCATACGCCAAATCCGATCTGGATCAGCGACAAGGACAGCCGCATCCAGTGGGCGAACAGGGCCTATGTTTCACTTGCGCGAAACATGGGCTATCCCGCGTCAGGCCGTGCGCTTCCTGCCCTGTTCGAACCGCTTGCACCTGAAAAAAAGGCGTCGGCAACGCGCCGCGATTGCCTGCCGGAACCGGGCGGGGATGTGCAGCACTGGTATTCTCTCTGCGCGGTCGATGCGGGCCCGCGCATCGTCACGTACGCGCTGAACATCGATACGGTCGTCAACGCGGAAATCGCCCAGCGCAACTTTGTCCAGACGCTCACCAAGACGTTCGCGCACCTTGCCATCGGATTGGCGATCTTCAACCGCGACCGTCAGCTTGCTCTGTTCAATCCCGCGCTTGTGGACCTAACCGAACTGCCCGTCGATTTCCTGAGCGCGCGACCGACGATCCTGTGTTTCTTCGACATGCTGCGCGAAAAGCAGATGATGCCGGAGCCAAAGAACTATTCAAGCTGGCGTGAGCGGATCGGCACGTTGGTCGCGGCCGCCAGCGACGGCACGTTCCAGGAAACCTGGTCGCTTGCATCGGGGCAGACATATCGCGTGACGGGACGGCCGCATCCTGACGGGGCCGTGGCCTTCATGTTCGAGGATATCAGCCACGAGGTGTCGCTGACCCGCAGTTTCCGGTCTGAACTGGCGTTGGGCAACGCGGTGCTTGACCAGATGGACGCGGCAATGGCGGTGTTTTCCGCAGATGGTGTCCTGGCGTTTTCGAACGCGGAATTCCGGGCGACCTGGCGGGTGGATCCTGACAGTGCCTTTGCTGACACGACCATCGGCGATGCCATCGCCATTTGGCGGAGGGAAAGCAGCCCGGACACATCGTGGGCCCAGGTGGAAGAGGCGCTGGTTTCAGGAACGGCTCTGGACGATCTCGCGATTGAAATGAGAGATGGAACAACCCGCAAATGCCGCGTGCGCCCGTTGATCAACGGGGCCCGCCTGGTCATGTTCGGGTGCCATGCCCATCAGCCCGAACCAAGCGTGGCGTAACCCCTTGCGGGTGCGCACAGGGGCGTTACTGTCGCTGGCATGCCATCCGATCGCCGTCTGGACCTGACCCTGAATTCCCCCGAGGATACTGCGCAGCTTGCCGCACGGCTGGGGCAGTGCCTGCTGCCGGGGGATGTCGTTCTGCTCGAAGGGCCGATCGGCGCGGGAAAGACGCATTTCGCGCGGGCGCTGATCCAGTCTTTGCTGCCCCAGCCCGAAGACGTGCCATCGCCGACCTTTACGCTTGTGCAGACCTATGACGGCCCTGAATGCGAAATCTGGCATAGCGACCTGTATCGGCTGGGCCACCCCGACGAGGTGGTCGAACTTGGGTTGCTCGATGCGTTCGACACGGCGATCAGCCTTGTGGAGTGGCCCGACAGGTTGGGCGACCTTCAGCCACCTGCCGCCCTGAAGGTATCGCTGACACCGTGCGCGGATGACGAGATGCGCAACGTCAGACTTTCGTGGCAGGATGCCCGATGGGATGAGCGGATCAAGGAGTTGGCCGATGCGTGACCGCGCGGCGCTGGCAAGCGAATTTTTGAACGGCACCGATTGGCGCGGTGCACGGCGCGAGATGCTGGCCGGAGATGCGTCGAACCGCCGGTACGATCGGGTGTTCCACCCCCAAACCGGGCAAAGTGCGGTGCTGATGGATGCCGATCCCGCCAAGGGCGAGGATGTGCGCCCGTTCACCAGGATCGCGCGCCATCTTTCGTCGCAAGGGCTGAGCGCGCCACGCATCCTGGCCGAGGACGCCGGGCGCGGGTTCCTGCTTCTGGAAGACTTGGGTGATGCGCTGTTCGCGCGGGTCGTTCTGGCCGAGCCAGGGCTTGAAGAGATGCTTTACACCGCCGCGACCGATGTGCTGAGCGCCCTGCACCGCGCATCCCTGCCAGCGGAACTTGCCGAATATGACCCGGCCTTGATGACACGGATGGCAGCGCTGGCGCATGATTGGTACCTGCGCGGCACACACGGGGCGGACGTGACGGCGAAATCGGCGTTTTCAGCAACGTTCGAGCCTATTTTGCAACAGATGGATGGCACGGCAGACGTGCTGATCCAGCGTGACTACCATGCCGAAAACCTGCTTTGGCTGCCGGATAGGCAAGGTGTTGCGCGTGTCGGCTTGCTCGATTTCCAGGACGCGATGGCAGGGCACCGCGCCTATGATCTGGTGTCGCTTTTGCAGGATGCCCGCCGTGATGTGCCGCCGGAAATCGAAACCACGATGATCGCGCATTACATATATGAAAACGACATGGACCCGACAGCGTTCGAGGCGGCCTATGCCATTCTGGGCACCCAGCGCAACTTGCGCATTCTTGGCGTTTTCGCGCGGCTTTCGATGCATTTCGGGAAACCGCACTATGTCGACCTGATACCCCGCGTCTGGGATCACCTGATCCGTGACCTGGATCACCCGGCCCTGTCCCCGGTCCGGTCGATGATTGTCGACGTTCTACCCGAACCGGACCAAAACGTTCTCCAAAGGTTAAAGGATCAATGCGGAACCGTCCCGACTCTGTGATGTTGTTCGCCGCCGGGTTCGGCACGCGGATGGGCGCGCTGACGCGTGACCGGCCAAAGCCGCTAATCGAAGTGGCCGGGCGGGCGCTTCTGGATCATGCGCTGGACATGGTGAGGGAAGCAGGCGTGCCACGCGCGGTTGCGAACGCGCATTACCTAGCCGATCAGATCGACGCACACTTGCGGGGCACCGGCGTTGCCGTGTCACATGAATCGCCCGATATCCTGGAAACGGGCGGGGGCCTTCGGCACGCGCTGGGACTGCTGGGCGATGGTCCCGTATTCACCATGAACACCGATGCCGTCTGGCGCGGCCCGAACCCATTGTCGCTATTGGCCGAAGCCTGGGATCCCGAAAGGATGGACGCGCTTCTTGTGACTATTCCTGCCGAAAACGCCGTTGGACACAACGGCAAGGGGGATTTCCTGATGGATGACAGCGGGCGCTTGACGCGCGGACCGGGCAACATCTACGGCGGCGCGCAGATCATCAAGACGGACTTGCTGCACGACGTTCGGGAAACCGCGTTTTCCCTGAACCTGCTATGGGACAGAATGCTGGAAAGCGGCCGGCTCTGCGGGATCCGCTATCCGGGGCAATGGTGCGACGTTGGCCGGCCCGAAGGCATCGCGCTGGCCAAAGCAATGATCGGCGGTGACCATGTTTGATCCGTCCGACAAGCCACGGGTTTTCGGGCTGCCGCCCGGCGTCGATTTTCCCGCAGCGCTGGTGCAGCGCCTGACCGAGGCCTATGCCGATCAACCGCCCGAGGCGCTGGCCCGTGTCCGGCTGATCGTCAACACGCGCCGGATGGAACGCCGAATCCATGAATTGTTCGCCGAAGGGCCCACACGGCTGCTGCCTCGGATCGAGCTGCTGACCGACCTGTCCGAAGCGCGCGTTCTGCCCGGAATTCCGGCCGCCGTCCCGCCCCTGCGCCGCCGACTTGAGATCACGCAACTTGTCGCCGGCCTGCTCGAGCGCGAGCGCAGCCTAGCCCCGCGATCCGCGCTTTATGACCTGTCGGATTCTCTGGCCGCGCTTATGGATGAAATGCACGGCGAAGGCGTGTCACCCGACACGCTTTACAAGCTGGATGTCAGCAACCATTCGGCACATTGGGCGCGGTCCCTCAAATTCCTGCAGATCGTACAGCACTATTTCGACCGCGCGGACGAAGCCCCTGACAGCGAAACGCGCCAGCGCATGGTTGTGAGCGCTTTGGGCAAGGTTTGGGACGAAAATCCACCCGCCGACCCGGTGATCATCGCCGGCTCCACGGGGTCGCGTGGAACGACGATGATGCTGATGCAGGCAGTCGCCCGACTGCCGCAAGGGGCGATCGTTCTGCCCGGATACGACTTTGACATGCCCAAAGAGGCCTGGTCCGATCTGGACGAGGCGCTGACGGGTGAGGATCATCCGCAGTTCCGGTTTCGGGCGCTGATGAAAACGTTTGGGATTGGCCCCGGCGACATCCGGCGCTGGACAGACGCCACCGCGCCCAACGGCGCGCGGAACCGCCTGGTGTCGCTTGCGTTGCGTCCCGCCCCTGTCACCGATTGCTGGCTGGCAGAGGGACCAAAGCTGGGCGATCTGGCCCCCGCATTCGAGGGCATCACCCTGATCGAAGCCCCCTCCCAGCGCGAAGAGGCGCTGGCCATCGCCCTGCGCCTGCGTGAAGCGGCGGAAACCGGGCGGACTGCCGCGTTGATCACACCGGACCGCATGCTGACCCGCCAGGTCACGGCAGCCTTGGACCGCTGGGGCATTCTGCCAGACGACAGCGCGGGCACCCCGCTGCAACTGTCGCCACCTGGCCGTTTCCTGCGGCATGTTGCGGCCCTGTTTCACCTGAAGTCCGACGCAGAGATGCTGGTAACGCTGCTAAAGCATCCGCTGACGCACAGCGGAAACGACCGCGGTCCGCACCTGCGCTGGACCCGTGAACTGGAACTGCACTTGCGGCGCAAGGGCGTGCCGCATCCCACAGCCGAAACCCTGCAGGCCTGGGCCCTGAAAATCGACGAAGACGGCGCAAGCGAGTGGGCGGAATGGGCGGCATCCTGTCTTCTGAACCGCAGCGATGCGCAGGCGCTGCCCCTGTCGGACCAGCTTGCCAGGCATATCGAACTGGCCGAACGCATCGCGCAAGGCCCGGTTGGCGTTGGCAGCGGCGCGCTCTGGAAGGAAAAGGCCGGGCGCAAGGCGCAGGAAACCGTGGCGGAGCTGCGAAAAGAGGCTGACGCGGGCGGGCCGATCGGACCCACGGATTACGCATCGCTGTTCAACGCGATCCTGTCCCGCCATGAAGTGCGCGACCGCGATGCCCCGCATCCCGACATCCTGATCTGGGGGACGCTCGAAGCCCGCGTGCAGGGCGCCGATCTTCTAATTCTTGGTGGCCTGAACGAAGGCACATGGCCCGAAATGCCCGCGCCCGACCCTTGGCTGAACCGCCAGATGCGGCATGACGCAGGTCTTTTGCTGCCCGAGCGGCGGATCGGACTGTCCGCGCATGATTTCCAACAGGCAATCGCCGCGCCCGAGGTCTGGCTGACCCGCGCGGTCCGGTCCGACGATGCGCAGACCGTTCCGTCGCGCTGGCTGAACCGTCTGCTGAACCTGTCGCACGGTCTGCCGGATCAAGGCGGCAGGCAGGCATTGGACGATGCGCGCGCCCGGGGGCAGGACTGGATGGCACAGATCGCCGCCTTGGAACGCGTCGCCCCGGTCGCACCTGTCATGCGCCCATCGCCGCGGCCGCCGGTTGCAGCCCGTCCACGCGCCTTGTCGGTTACCGAGATCAAGCACCTGGTTCGCGATCCTTACGCGATCTACGCCAAGCATGTGCTGAAATTGCGCCCGCTCGATCCGCTCATGCGGGCACCCGATGCCTTGCTGCGCGGGATCGTGACGCATGATGTGCTGGAGCGGTTCCTGACGGCCGTGACGCACGATGGCGAAGATTTGTCGGCAGCAACCCTGATGGACAAAGCAGAGACTATTCTGGCCGAAATGGTGCCCTGGCCCGAAATGCGCGCCTTGTGGCTTGCCCGGTTGGAAAGGGTCGCAGACTGGTTCGTTGCCACCGAAGCCGAAAGGTTGCGCCGCGCCAAACCGGCCGGGTTCGAAATCAGCGGCAAGCACGAAATGACAAACCCGGTTTTCACGCTCAAGGCCAAGGCGGACCGGATCGACCGGGACGCCGAGGGGCGGTTGCACATCTACGATTACAAGACCGGCAAACCGCCCAGCACCAGCCAGCAGACCAGTTTCGACAAGCAACTGCTGCTTGAGGCGGCGATGGCTTCCGAAGGCGCGTTCGAGGGGCTTGATCCGGCGGATGTGGCGCGCGCGGTTTTCATCGGGCTGGGCAGCACCCCGGAAGAGGTCGACGCCCCGCTGGACGACCACCCGCCCGAAAAGGTTTGGGCCGAATTCGCAAAGCTGGTTTCGGCTTATCTGGACGCAGGGCAGGGGTTCACGGCGCGGCGCGCCCTGTTCAAAGAGGACGACCCCACCGATTACGACCAGCTATCGCGTTTCGGTGAGTGGGACACGACCCAAGACCCCGTGCCGGAGGATCTGGAATGATGCGCGACGACGCAACCGAAGCACAGGTGCGCGCGGCCGATCCCGGAAATTCGACCTGGCTGGCCGCGAATGCCGGATCGGGCAAGACGCGGGTGCTGACCGACCGGGTCGCACGGCTTTTGCTGGAAGGCGCGGAACCGCAGCGCATCCTGTGCCTCACCTATACCAAGGCGGCGGCCAGCGAGATGCAGAACCGCCTGTTCGACCGGCTGGGCGACTGGGCGATGATGCCGGATGACGACTTGCGCGCCCGCCTGAACGATCTGGGGCAGCAAGGCCCGTTCGACGACAGAACACTGGCGCGGGCGCGTACGCTGTTTGCCCGCGCGATCGAAACGCCGGGCGGGCTCAAGATCCAGACGATCCATTCCTTCTGCGCGGCGATTCTGCGGCGCTTTCCGCTCGAGGCCGAGGTCAGCCCCGGCTTTTCCGAGATGGAGGACCGCGCCGCCGCGCTGCTGCGGGCTGAGATTGTGCAGGACATGGCCGAAAGCGCCGACGCGCGCGCGGTTCAGGCGCTCGCGCTGCACCTGACCGACCAGGATTTCGAGGATGTGACCGGGGCCATCGTCGGCAATCGCGGGGTGTTCAGTGATCCGCGGTCACGCGATGACATTGCCAGTGAACTGGGCCTTCCGGCGGGATTCCGCGCCGCTGACCTTGTGGCGCGGGTTTTCCTGGGGGACGAAGCGGATTTGATGGCGACCCTGCTTCCGGCGCTTGAGGCGGGTTCGTCAAACGACCAGAAGGCCGCCGTCAAGTTGCGCAACATCGGGGCTTTCGACTTGTCCGCTTTGCCGGTTCTCGAAGGCGTATTTCTGACCGGCGCACAAGCAAAAGAGCCGTTTTCAGCCAAGATAGGCTCTTTTCCGACGAAAGGGACCGCCAAGGCAATCACGGGCGTCATGCCCAGGATCGAAGACTGGATGCGGCGGGTCGAGGATGCGCGCGACTTGCGCCTTGCGATGGATCTGCTGGACAAGACGACCGCCCTTTACAACTTCGCCGCCGCGTTTCTGCCGCGCTACGCCGCGCGCAAGCAGGCGTTGGGCTGGCTGGATTTCGATGACCTGATCCTGAAGGCGCGCGATCTCTTGACGGATCCCGGCGTGGCTGCGTGGGTTCTGTATCGGCTGGATGGCGGGATCGACCACATCCTTGTGGACGAGGCGCAGGACACCAGCCCGGACCAGTGGCGCGTGATCGAATTACTGGCGCAAGAGTTCACGGCAGGCGAGGGCGCCCGGCAGGATGTCGACCGTACGATCTTTGTCGTGGGGGACAAAAAGCAATCGATCTACTCGTTCCAGGGTGCCGATCCGCGCGAATTCGACCGGATGCAGAACGAGTTTCGCAAACGGCTGGAAAATTCCGGCAAGGGGCTGGTGCGGTCGTCGCTGGAATATTCCTTTCGGTCGGCCGGTCCGATCCTGCGGCTGGTCGACGAAACCTTTGCCGGGCGCGACAATTCAGGCTTTCCGCTGGATAACCGTCACCGGGCGTTCAAGGACAGGATGCCGGGGCGCGTGGATATCTGGCCGGTGATAGATCCGGTGACAAAGGCCGAGGAAAGCGATTGGCACGATCCCGTCGACCTGCTGTCCGAGGATCACCACACCAAGCAGATGGCCCGACGGATCGCCGCTGAAATCCACCGGATGATCCATGACGGAACCACGATTCCCGAAGAGATCGGAAACTCCGGCGACTACCGTATGCGGCCGGTGCGCCCCGGGGATTTCCTGATCCTGGTGCAGCGCCGCTCTGCCCTGTTTGCCGAAATCATCCGCGCCTGCAAGGAGATGGGCCTGCCCATCGCGGGCGCCGACCGGCTGAAAGTCGGGGCGGAACTGGCGGTGCGCGACCTTGCCGCGCTGATGTCGTTCCTCGACCTGACCGAAGATGATCTGTCGCTTGCTATCGCTTTGAAATCGCCGCTGTTCGGTTGGACCGAACAGGCGCTGTTCAATCTCGCCCACGGGCGCGGCGGCAAGTACCTGTGGCAGGCGCTGCGCGCGCGCCGGGCAGAGTTTCCCGAAACCGTCGCCATTCTGGACGACCTGCTGGGGCAGACAGATTTCTTGCGGCCCTACGACCTGATCGAACGAATCCTGACGCGCCACGACGGGCGGCGCCGGCTGTTGGCGCGACTGGGCGCCGAGGCCGAGGACGGCATCAATGCCTTTCTGTCGCAGGCGCTGGCCTATGAACGAAATGCCGTTCCGTCCCTGGCGGGGTTTCTGCAATGGATGGAAACCGACGAGCTGGAAATCAAGCGCCAGATGGACAATGCCGGGGATCGCATCCGCGTAATGACGGTGCATGGCGCGAAGGGGCTCGAGGCGCCGATCGTTATCTTGCCCGACACCGCAAAACGCGATGTGCAATTGCGCGACACGTTCCTGGTACATCAGGACAGGGCGTTCTGGTCGGTATCCAAAGCCGCCATGCCGCGCTCCGCTTCCGGTATGCGCGAGGCCCTGATCGACGCGCAAAAGGCCGAGCGTGACAGGCTTTTGTATGTCGCAATGACACGCGCCGAAAAATGGCTGATCGTCGGCGCGGCGGGCGACTTGGGCAAGGATGGTGAAAGCTGGTACGAAAAGATTTCCGCGGGAATGGCACATTGCGCGCAGGCCGATCACGATTTCGGCTTTGGCGCGGGCAAACGGCTGGAAGAGGGTGATTGGTCATCGCCCGCTCAAACCGTTGAAACCAGCGCGCCCGGACCCCAGGCCATCCTGCGGGAGGTGTTCCTGCGCGATGCCCCGGCACCGGCCGACCGGGTCAAGCTTGTCAGCCCGTCAGACCTGGGCGGGGCCAAGGCGCTGCCCGGCTCGGAAGGGCAGGATGAAGACGCCGCCAAACGTCACGGCCGCCAGGTGCACGCCCTGCTGGAACATTTGCCAACGCACCCCGAAAGGGAATGGGAGGCTGTGGCGCGTCAGATCCTGTCAAACGGGCCGGACCGCGCGGAATCGGACGAATTCCGCGCGGTTTATGACGAAGCTTTGCGCAACCTGTCCGACCCCGGCCTGTCGCATATCTTTTCGCCGGATACGCTTGCCGAAGTCGCGCTGAGCGCCATGCTTGGCCAGGACCGGCGCCTGAGCGGGATCGTCGACCGGCTGGTGATCGACGCCGACCGGGTGCTTGCCGTTGACTTCAAGACAAATGCAACGATCCCCGATGACGCGCAGACCATCCCCGAAGGCATCTTGCGGCAACTGGGCGCATACGCCCATGCGCTGCGCCAGATCTATCCGCACCACCGCATCGAAACCGCCGTGCTTTGGACGCACCATGGCACACTGATGACCGTGCCGGATGCCCTGACAGATGCGGCGGTCGCGCGGTATCTTTCCGACCCGTCCGCGAAAGAGCCCGCGGCAGATTGATGTTGGCCGATTACCGGATTGCCGCTATCACGCTGCCAGTAAGACCGAGGTGACTGCGATGCGGGTATTGGTAACAGGGGGTGCGGGCTATATCGGGTCGCACACGATCATCGAGCTTCTGGCCCGGGGGCATGAACTGTGCGTTGTCGACAATTTCGACAACTCCTCGCCCAGGGTTCTTGACCGTATCCACGAACTGACCAACCGCGACATGACCTTTCACAAGGCCGATGTCCGCGATACGGCGGCGATGACCGGGATATTGCAGGATTTTCGCCCCGACGCGGTCATCCATTTCGCGGGCCTCAAGGCGGTCGGCGAAGCCGAAGAGCAGCCATTGCGGTATTTCGACGTGAATAACGGTGGAACAGTGTCTCTTTTGCAAGCGATGGACGCTGCAGATTGCCGGCAGATCGTGTTCTCGTCCTCGGCCACTGTTTATGGCGAACCGGTGTATCTGCCATTCGACGAGGCGCATCCCTGCCAGCCGACGAATGTCTATGGCCGGACCAAACATTTCGCCGAAGAAATCCTGCGCGACTGGCAGAGGGCCACGCCCGGCAGCGCGGTCACGCTGCTGCGCTATTTCAACCCTGTCGGTGCGCATCCGTCGGGACGCATCGGGGAAGACCCGAGGGACATCCCCAACAACCTGATGCCGTTCGTCGCCCAGGTCGCCGTCGGACGGCGCAAGGCGCTGTCGGTGTTCGGCAACGATTACGACACACCGGATGGCACCGGTGTTCGGGATTACATCCATGTCGTCGATCTGGCGCGGGCGCATATCGCGGCGCTCGATCATGCGGCGGGGCATGAGGGAGCCGAAGTTTTCAATATCGGAACGGGGCAGGGGTATTCCGTTCTGGACATGGTCGAGGCGTTTTCCCGCGTATCGGGCCAGAACATTCCCTATGAAATCACCGACCGCCGCCCCGGAGACATCGCAAAATCCCTTGCCGATCCGTCACGCGCCAACGCCGTGCTGGGATGGGTGGCACAACACAGCCTTGACGATATGTGCGCCAGCACCTGGGCGTGGCAGTCGCAAAATCCCAACGGTTACGGCGACGGTTGACGACAGGCCGCGCGACCGGGGGAAAACCGGCGGAACAGGGTCGCTGCCATCAAGCGCAGGTCGAGGCACATGGTTCTGCGGCGGGCATAGATCAGGTCAAGTTCGGCTTTGCGCGGCACGCACCGCCGGACATAGACGTTTTCGGTTTCCTCGGCCGTTCGGCAGGCGGCAAGCAGCTTTTCCTCGGTGCGGTGATAGACAAGCGTCGCAAGGCCGGTGATGCCGGGCCGCTGTTTCAGAACCTCGGAATAGAGTTCGGGGCACATCTCGACATACCGGCGCAATGGTGGGCGCGGCCCGACAAAGCTGAGATCACCGCAGAGCACGTTCCAAAGCTGCGGCAATTCATCGACACGCAGGCGCCGCAGAATGTGCCCGACAGGTGTGATGCGATGCGCCTTGTCTCCACCGGACACCCCTGCGTCCCGTTCAACCACATGCATCGTGCGGAACTTCAACAGCATGAAGGGGTGCCGGGGCGTACGCATCCTTTCGGAGACGAAAAACACCGGCCGCCCATCCGTCAGGAGGATGACAAGCGCCACCAATGCGATGATCGGCACCACCGGCACCGACAGGCAAATTGCAAGGAGGATGTCGAACAGGCGCTTTCCGGGTATCATTGCGTCACCTGGGCAAGTGCCGCAGCGTCTGCCAGCAGCTTGGCGGGGTTTGTCTTGCCGGGATCGACCAGCCGGCGCAGGCGGGTCAGGTCCAGCTCGACCCGGTCCAAGGCGGGTGATGGGGCAGCGCTCCAGACGGGATCGCGGCCCGCTGCCCTGGCTATGTCGGCCATGTCGATGACGCCGCCATTCGCAACGTTCACGATATCCGGCAGCGCGGAAACCGGGCAGGTCAGCAGGGTATCGACAACCCGCGCAAAACTCGCGTGGTCGATATAGCTGCGCAGTGGTCCGCCGCCGCCGCTAAAGCGGTGAATGCGAAGGGGTTTGTCCCGGTTCAGCGCGTCAAACAGGCTGTCCGCCCCGGCGACGTTGCCGATACGCATCATGCAGAATTCGGGGCCGTCACACCTTTCGCCGCACCAATCCGCGACGGCCCGTTCTGCCATTCGCTTGGATTTTCCGTATGGCGAAGCGGGCGCGAATTGGGTTTCGCGCCATGGCGCGGGCGCAGGCGAATAGACCGCTGCCGACGAACAATGCAGGACACGTTGCGCGCCAAGCGCCGCGCCCAGATCCATCGCGGCAAGGGCCAGCCGCACATTTTGCATCGGGTCGCCTTTTCCCGGAACGACGCCCCAAAGCGCGACGATCGCACGAACGCGTGGCGGACCGGGCCAGCGATCGCCCGGTGCCCAGCGGATGTCGGCCCCGGCCATCCGGCTTTGCCAGAATACATCCGGGCGTGTGGCCCAGGTCCGGCGCAGAGCCTGCCCCAACCGCCCATTGGCGCCAAGGACAACGACAGGATCGGCATCGGTCGAGTCAGTAGGCTGCATTTTTTGTGAACTCGTCTTAAAGGAGAATTTATTGCTGTATATGATCTTCTTTTGGTTGTAGAAAGCCCGCGGTGATCTGTTGGTGTTCCGGGGGTACAGGTGCGACACGGTTTTAAGCTGATCTTCCTGGCAGTCGCGGTCATCGCCTTGGGGGGATGCACTTTGCCACGAGGTGCCGCGCTGACCGGCGAGGTCTTGAAACAGCACAGCAGCGACAAGCCGACATTCGCCGTCGTTCCGGTCACACAAGACAACGTCCGCGAAATCGCGCGATGGCCGGCTACCGGCTGGTCGGGCAGCTATCGCTGGATCAAGGGCGGGCGTGGCCCGCAAGGCAGCGTCATCAAAAGCGGCGACCGCCTGAACCTCGTGATCTGGGATAGCGAGGAAAACTCGCTCCTGACGACTGCGGGGCAGAAAACCGTCGCGCTCGAAGGTATCCAGGTTTCCCCGTCGGGCACGATCTTTGTTCCCTATATCGACGAGATTTCGGTCAGCGGCCTGTCGCCGGACAAGGCCAGGCTGCGCATTCAGGAACGGCTGGAACCCAGCATTCCCTCGGCGCAGGTCCAAGTGACGGTCGCGCCCGGCAGGGGAAACTCGGTCGATATGGTTGCGGGTGTGGCCCGCCCGGGAACTTATCCCTTACCGGATCGGAACAGTTCGATCCTGTCGCTGATCGCGCAGGCGGGCGGTGTGTCCGAAGCGCTGGAAAACCCGCTCGTTCGCCTGATCCGTGCGGGGCAGGAGCATGAAATCCGCGCGCAAAAGCTGTTCTCGGACAGTGGCGCCAACATCGCCCTGCGCGGCGGCGACCAGGTGATCGTACAAGAGGACGACCGGTATTTCACCGCGCTTGGCGCGACGGGGTCCGAGCGGCTGGTGCCCTTCGAAACGGAAACCGTCAATGCGTTGGAGGCGCTGTCGATCATCGGGGGGTTGAACGACGCACGCGCGAACCCAAGGGGCGTTCTGATCCTGCGGGATTATCCCGCCTCGGCCCTGCGGACGGATGGCAGCGGGCCGGAGATGGAGCAGACGGTTTTCACCTTCGACCTGACCCATGCAAGCGGGTTGTTCGCGGCGCGAAAGTTCAACATTCATCCGGGCGACACCGTGTTGGCGACCGAGTCACCCGTGACGGCGGCCCGCACGGTATTGGAACTGATCGGATCGGCCTTTGGCGCGGCGCGCACCGCGTCGAATACGGGCGATTGACCGGGTCAGGCTTCGGCCTTTATGGCCCCTGTCACGTCTTCGAGAACCTGATCGAGCAGGGCCAGGTCGTTCGCCTCGCCCATGACGCGGATCAGGGGTTCGGTGCCGGACTTGCGGATCAGCAGCCGACCGTTTGCCCCCAACGCCTTTTCCGCCTTTGCGATTGCATCCTTGACAGATTCGACCTCAAGCGGCGCCTTGCCCGCCGCAAACCGAAGATTGATCAGCTTTTGCGGAACGGGATCGAAAACGCGCACCAGCTTGCTGGCCTTTTCACCCGATTCAACCATGGCCGCCAGGAATTGCAGCGCGCCGATCAGGCCATCTCCGGTCGTGGCATAATCCGTCATCACGATGTGACCGGATTGTTCGCCGCCCAGGTTGAAGCCGCCTGCGCGCATCCGCTCCACGACATAGCGGTCGCCCACAGCGGTGCGTTCCAGCGCGATGCCCTTGTCATTGAGAAAATGTTCTAGGCCCAGGTTCGACATGACCGTCGCGACCAGGGCGTTCCCTGCCAGTCGCCCTTCGTCCGCCCAGCGCGCGGCAATCAGGCCCATGATCTGGTCGCCATCCGCGATCCTGCCCTTTTCGTCGATCAGGATCACCCGGTCGGCATCGCCGTCCAGGCAAATGCCCAGATCCGCGCGGGTTTCGCGCACCTTGCGGGCCGCGGCCTCGGGGTGGGTCGAGCCGCAATCCTCGTTGATGTTGAAACCGTCCGGCTCAACACCCAGCGGGATCACTTCGGCGCCCAGCTCCCACAGGACGGCGGGCGCTGTGCGATAGGCCGCGCCGTTGGCACAATCGAGAACGATGCGCAGGCCATCCAGCCGCTTGCCGCGCGGGAACGTCGTCTTGGCGTATTCGACATAGCGGCCGCGGGCATCCTCGAACCGCTTGGCGCGGCCGATATTCTGGGGTGCGGCCGGGGCAACGCCTTCGGCGAACAGGCGCATGATGTCGGCCTCGGCCTCGTCCGACAGTTTGAAGCCGTCCGGGCCAAAGAACTTGATACCGTTGTCGCTGGCCGGGTTGTGGCTGGCCGATATCATCACACCCAGATCGGCGCGTAGGCTGTTGGTCAGATATCCCACCGCCGGTGTCGGAACAGGCCCCAGAAGAAACACGTTCATTCCGGTGCTGGTAAACCCGGCAGTCAGTGCATTTTCGATCATATAGCCGGAAAGGCGCGTATCCTTGCCGATCACGACGCGATGTTCCTGCTGATCACGGCGGAAATGCCGGCCAGCGGCTGCTGCCAGCTTCAGCGCGACCTCGGCGGTCATCGGATAGGTGTTCGCACGCCCGCGCACCCCGTCGGTGCCAAAGAGAGACTTGGACATTTCGGCCCCATACTCGGATACTTGTTCTGCGCGGTGATAGGCGGATTGTGCCCGCCTGTCCAATGCCAGAAAGGAAAGCCTGCGAAATGGGGCCCGTTTCGGTCATTTCTGAAACACGTTGTGAACTGGGCGAGGGGCCATTGTGGCACCCGTTGCGGGGCACGCTTTACTGGTTCGATGTGCTGGGATGCAGGCTCTATTCCGGCGAAAACGGCGATGAACGGTATTGGCAATTCGATGAAACCGTATCGGCCTGCGGCTGGGTGGACCAGAGCCGCCTGCTGATCGCTGGCGAAACCCGCCTGTTCGTTTTCGATGTCGAAACGGGCCGCCAGGAAACGGTCTGCCCGTTCGAGCCCGGAAATACGGTGACACGTTCGAATGACGGGCGCGCCGACCCTTGGGGCGGATTCTGGATCGGGTCGATGGGCAAAAACGTGATGCACGACGATGCCGAGCGGGGCGCCGGGGCGATCTGGCGGTTCTATCGCGGGGAAATGGTTTTGCTTTATCCCGGTATCAGTATCGCCAACGCAATCTGTTTCGCCCCGGACCGGTCTTGTGCCTATTACACCGACACGATGCGCCGCCGGGTCTTTCGGCAGGCGCTGAACCCATCGGATGGGTTTCCGGCAGGCGCGCCCGAGGTTTTCCTGGATCTGCGCGCCGAGGGCCTGAACCCGGATGGCGCGGTCGTGGATTCCGAAGGCTGCATCTGGAACGCGCAATGGGGCGCAGGCCGGGTGGCGCGATACGGCCCGGACGGAAAGCTGCGCGAGGTAATAGGCCTTCCTGCGCGACAGACATCCTGTCCGGCCTTTGGCGGACCGGATATGTCCACGCTTTTCGTCACTTCGGCGGCATTGGGACTGGATGGCGCGGCCGACGGAAAGACATACGCCGTGGAAACACCGTATCGCGGGGTTCCCGAGCATCGTGTGATCCTCTGAGGCGACAACCCGTCACGGGATCGTGCATGGCCCGCCCGCTTGACGCCCCCACACCCGGCGCTTACCTTCGCGTCCAATCGACATTCCCTCAGGAGAGACCGAAATGGCAACCGTAGCTGTCACCGACGACACCTTTGACGCCGAAGTCAAGAATTCCGATATCCCCGTCGTGGTGGATTTCTGGGCCGAGTGGTGCGGCCCCTGCAAGCAGATCGGCCCGGCCCTGGAAGAGCTGTCGGACGAGATGGCCGGCCGCGTGAAGATCGCCAAGGTCGACGTGGACAGCAACCCCAACGCAGCCGCCGCCATGGGCGTGCGCGGCATCCCGGCGCTGTTCATCTTCAAGGATGGGGAAATCGTTTCGAACCGCGCCGGCGCAGCCCCCAAGGCCGCGCTGCAAAGCTGGATCGAAGGCGCGCTGTAAAGGCTGCAACCGAGATACAAGAGGGGCGTCCCGGTTCGGGGCGCCCTTTTTCTTTTGGCCTAGACAGGCCAGCCGGCACGGCGCAATGCGGCAGCGATCTTTTCCCCCGCATCGGGGCGGCCTGCATTGATCGACATTTCCTGCCAGAACCACCACAGGTATTGCGCGTAATCCGGGCTGAGACCGCGAAGTGACGCGAACGCCGCATCGACGCCCAGCGCGGGTACGTTTGCTGCGATATGGTGGAAATCGACTTGCCCGAACAGGATTGCGGGCTTTTCAAAGAAATACCCGTTGAAGGCGGCGCTGGAATTCTGCGTGGCGACATAGCTGCAGGCGGGCAGGTAACGCTCCATCCCGCCGGTATCGAGCGTCAGCCGCGGGTGTTCTTCAGCAAGGGCCGTCAGGGCGGCGCATTCCGCGTTGGTATAAGTCTCGTTCGGGTGCAGCGTGGCGACCACGGGACGCGCATCATGGGCAAGAACGGCTTTGACCATATCGACGGGGCTCATCGACTGGAACGACCGGTGATCCAGAAGCCGGCCCTGCAACGGAACATAGACAAAACCGTCGTCGCGAGGGATCAGATCGGGAAAAAGCCGCTTGCGCCAGAAGGTGGCGAACCTTTCGGCCTCGGCCGGGTCGATCGTCGCGGGGTCGAACGTGCTGCGTGCGATATGCCAGTGCCAGCGCTCGGCCAGGGGTTCGATCCCCCAGAACGGGTAATGATAGGCGCGGCGGAATGTCAGGCCGCGGTCGTTTGTCGGCGGCTCCATGTGGAACATGGAATATCCCCGGCGCATTGCTGATTTCGCGCGGTTTTGGGGCGAATTCGCGCGGTATTCGACGCGAAAGCCGGCGGCTTGCGCCACATTCGCAATCTTTCCGATGAAATTGTGCCGACCCGCCTCGGCGCTCTGTCGAAGACCGGGGTCGAGATAGAACCGTAGAACGCGCGCGTCACTCATGGCTTTTGGTAGCCGGGGCAGGGTGCGCGAACAAGGGCCCGCCCTTGTTCCGGGCGGAAATGACCGCCATATAGGCCATCAGCGTGAAACGGAGGCCCCCATGGCAGACAGCGATTTCCCCGGCTGGCACGGCACAACGATCATCGGCGTGAAAAAGGGCGACGAGGTCGTCATCGCAGGCGACGGGCAGGTGAGCCTGGGCCAGACGGTGATCAAGGGCACGGCGCGCAAGGTACGCCGCCTGTCGCCCGGCGGGTTCGATGTGGTGGCGGGGTTTGCCGGATCGACGGCGGATGCCTTTACCCTGCTCGAACGGCTGGAGGCCAAGCTGGAGGCAACGCCCGGACAACTGGCGCGCGCCAGTGTCGAGTTGGCCAAGGACTGGCGTACCGACAAGTACCTGCAAAAACTCGAGGCGATGCTGATCGTCACCGACGGGCGCGACATGTTCGTGATCACCGGCGCGGGCGACGTGCTGGAGCCCGAACACAACGTGGCCGCCATCGGGTCTGGCGGGAATTTCGCATTGGCCGCCGCGCGCGGATTGATGGAGGCCGACGGATTGTCGGCCGAGGATATCGCGCGCAAGGCCATGGCGATTGCCGCCGACATCTGCGTCTACACCAACGGCAACCTGACCGTAGAAAGCATTTCCAAATGACCGACCTGACCCCCCGCGAAATCGTGTCCGAACTGGACCGGTTCATCATCGGCCAGAAGGACGCCAAGCGCGCCGTGGCCGTGGCATTGCGCAACCGCTGGCGGCGCAAGCAGTTGGGCGACGATCTGCGCGACGAGGTGTATCCCAAGAACATCCTGATGATCGGGCCCACCGGCGTCGGCAAGACCGAGATCTCACGCCGCCTGGCCAAGCTGGCGCGTGCGCCCTTTATCAAGGTCGAGGCAACAAAATTCACCGAAGTCGGCTATGTCGGGCGGGATGTGGAACAGATCGTGCGTGACCTTGTGGATGCGTCGATCGCGATGACGCGGGACTACATGCGCGACGAGGTGAAATCGCGCGCGCACAAGGCGGCCGAGGAACGCGTGATCAGCGCCATCGCCGGCGAAGACGCGCGAGAGGCCACGCGCGAGATGTTCCGCAAAAAGCTGGTTGCCGGGGAGCTGGACGACACCGTGATCGAGCTGGATGTCGCGGATACCGCCAACCCCATGGGCATGATGGATATCCCCGGCCAGCCCGGCCAGATGGGCATGATGAACCTGGGCGAGATCTTCGGCAAAGCCTTTGGCCAGCGCACCGTGCGCCGCAAGATGACCGTTGCCGAAAGCTATGAAACGCTGATCGCGGAGGAGGCCGACAAGCTTTTGGATGAAGAGGTCGTGAAGTCCACCGCGCTGGAGGCGGTCGAGGAAAACGGCATCGTGTTCCTGGACGAGATCGACAAGGTCTGCGCCCGGCAGGATGTGCGGGGCGGTGATGTCAGCCGCGAAGGCGTGCAGCGCGACCTGCTGCCGCTGATCGAGGGCACGACCGTTTCGACGAAATACGGCCCGGTCAAGACCGACCATATCCTGTTCATCGCGTCGGGGGCGTTTCACATCGCCAAACCGTCGGACCTGCTGCCGGAATTGCAGGGGCGCCTGCCGATCCGGGTGGAACTGCGCGCGCTGACCGAAGACGATTTCGTGCGCATCCTGACCGAAACCGACAATGCCCTGACGCGGCAGTACACGGCGCTGATGGCAACCGAAGAGGTCGCTGTCGATTTCACCGAGGACGGGATCAAGGCGCTGGCGCGGATTGCGGCAGATGTAAACCAGTCGGTCGAAAACATCGGTGCGCGGCGGCTTTATACCGTGATGGAGCGCGTGTTCGAAGAGCTGTCGTTCACCGCGCCTGACAAGGCGGGGCAGAAGGTGACCGTGGACGCGGATTTCGTCGACCAGAACCTGGGCGAGCTGACCAAGGACGTGGACCTGAGCCGCTACGTTCTGTAGCGCCCGGTCAGGGCAACGTGCGCTCGAGGAACCGCAGCCAGTTTTCGTGGCACAGCTTGACGATCAGCGCATCGCCATAACCAGCATCGAGCATCCGCTTGACCAGCGCCTGCAGGTCGGCGGCACTATTCAGCCCTTCGGGCATCGGCGCGCCATCGAAATCGGACCCCAGGCCCACATGGTCTTCGCCCGCCATTTCGATCATGTGGTCGAGATGCGCGATGACATGGTCCAGAGCGCCCGCCGCGTCGCGGCGCCCGTCCGGCCGCAGGAAGACCGTTCCGAAGTTCAGGCCCGCCATTCCGCCTGTTTCGCCTATGGCGCTTAGCTGGTCGTCTGTCAGGTTGCGTGCGGACGGCGAAACGGCATGAGCGTTCGAATGGGTCGCCACGAGCGGCGCGCCCTCTTCTGCCACGTCGAAAAAGCCTTTCATCGTCATGTGGCTGCAATCCACGACCATGTTGCGCGCGGCGCATTCCCGAACCAACGCGCGTCCGGCATCGGTCAGTCCGGGCCCTGTATCTCCGTTCGAGGGGTAACGGAACGGCACGCCATGCGCAAAAATCGTCGGGCGCGACCAGACCGGCCCGATCGAGCGCAGGCCGAGATTGTAAAGCGTTTCCAGACCCTCGAGGTCGGGACCGATACATTCCGCGCCTTCGAGGTGCAGGATCATTGCCATCGGATCGCCGGCATTCCAGGCGCGGCGCAGTTCGGCCCCGGTCTTGCACAGCCAGACCTGGCCTGCTTTGTCCAGTTCATTGGCGATGTGCGCCTGTCCCTGGATCATGTCCCACGCGGCGGCGCGGTCCAGTTCCGGCGGCAGAGGCGTGTCGTATGGCGGATCATCGAAGATCGCAAAATCGAGCCCGCGCGCCCGATCAAGCGCGAACATAGCAAAGAATCCGCCGCCGAAACCGCCCGCCTTTGCGCGCGGAATGGTGATGTGGCCGGGTTCTGGCGCTGCGAACAAGTCGGTCGCGGGTGCATCCGCCCGCCAAAGCCGGAGCAAGGCATCGTTGTGCCCGTCGAAGATGCGTGTTGTTTCGGTCATGGGCGCTCCTTTGCCGATGCAGGGCGACTCTGTCTGATTCCACGGTGAGTGGCCATGGGGGTGCTGGAATTCATTCGGCTTGGCATCTACCCTGCCGACAACCGTTCGTGGAGTTTTTCGGCATGCGCCGCGTATTGACCATCCTTTTTGTCTTTCTGATCGCGGCTTGCGTCGATCGCGGTGCGACGGTGATCGTGCCCGAGGCGCTGAATATCGGAACGATACGCGACGTTCATGTCGCAACCCTGCGCGCCCCGAACGAGCAGGGGTGGTTTGGATCAGAGCGCGCGAAAGAGCTGTCTTTTTCCACGGTTTCAATCTCTGTTCCGCCTGAACACGAGCCCGGAAAGGTTCGGGCCGGTCTGGCGCGCCCGGATCCGCGGCGCGAATTCACCGTCGCGGCGCGCACCGACCTGAAAGACGATGGCGCATTCATTCAACGCATCCGCGACAGGCTGCTTAAGCTGCCGGCGGGCGAGCGCGAGATTACGGTTTTCGTGCACGGCTATAACAACAGCTATCTCGATGGCGTCTATCGCATGGCGCAGCTTTATCACGACCTCGATTTGCCCGGTGTGCCCGTGCATTATTCCTGGCCCAGCGCAGCAAATCCGCTGGGGTATACGTATGATCGCGACAGCGTTCTGTATGCGCGTGACGGGTTGGAGCGGATGCTGTTCGATCTGCGCAAGGCCGGTGCGCGGCGGATCATTCTTGTCGGCCACTCGCTTGGCACGATGCTGGTGATGGAAACGCTGCGGCAGATCGAAATCCGTGAACCGCGCTGGGCGGAAAATGCTTTGGGCGGCGTGATCCTGATTTCGCCGGATCTGGATGTCGAGGTGTTCGAGATGCAGGCAAGCCGGATCGCGGAACTACCGCAACCCTTCGCGATCTTCGTGAATTCCCGTGACCGAGCCTTGGCGCTGTCCAGCCGGATCAACGGGGCCAGCGCGCGCCTTGGCAACCTGACCGATCCCGACGCGCTGGCCGAACTGCCCGTTACCCTGATCGACGTCACCGCCTTTGCCGAGGGCGGGCTGCGTCATTTCACTTTGGGAAACTCGCCATTGTTGCTTCAGATCCTTGGCCAGAGCACCGAGTTGGATGCAGCGTTTCAGCGGGACCGGTCTGGCAGGTCCGGGCTTTTGCCGGGGACGGTCATAACAGTGCAGAATGCGACCCAGCTGATCCTGTCGCCCCATCTTGTTTTGCAGGAATAGCGCGTTGGCCCGCGGGTTCGAGTTCTTTCGGCTGAACGCCAACTGGCTGTCGGTCGGGGCGCTTTTGATGTTCCTTTCAAGCTTTGGGCAAACCTTTTTCATCTCGCTGTTCGCGGGGGAAATCCGGGACGAATTCGGACTGAGCCACGGGCAATGGGGCGGGATCTATACGCTGGGAACCGCGGTTTCCGCTGCCGTCATGGTGTGGGCCGGAGGGCTGACCGACCGGTTCCGCGTGCGGACACTGGCCCCCGTTGTTCTGGTTCTGCTGGCCGGCGCCTGTACGTGGATGGCCACAGCGCAAAGCGCATGGGTCTTGCCGGGCGTCATACTGGCGCTTCGGTTTTGCGGCCAGGGCATGACAAGCCATGTGGCCGTCGTGGCGATGTCGCGCTGGTTCGTGAAGACACGCGGGCGGGCCTTGTCGGTTGCCCTGCTGGGCTTCGCGGTCGGAGAGGCATTGTTGCCGATCGTTTTCGTTTGGCTGATGGGCCCGGTGGGATGGCGCAGCCTGTGGATGGTTGCGGCCGCGATGGCCCTGCTGGGAATACCCATCCTCATCGCGCTTCTGCGCAATGAGCGTACGCCGCAATCCATGGCCCGTGAAAACCAGGCGCCGGGAATGGGCGGGCGGCACTGGACGCGCGGGCAGGCATTTCGGCACCGGCTTTTCTGGTTCATGGTCCCCGCATTGCTTGGGCCGTCGGCCTTCAACACCGCGTTCTTTTTCCAGCAGGTCCATTTCGCCGAAATCAAGGGTTGGGCGCATCTGGAACTGGTCGCACTTTTCCCGGTCTTCACCGCGATGAGCATCGGCGCGATGGTGATTTCGGGCTGGGCGCTGGACAAGTGGGGAACGGCACGGCTGATGCCGATGTACCAACTGCCGATGGTGGCTGCCTTCATTGCGTTTTCCATGGCAAGCTCGCCCGCGGGCGCGCTGGTCGGCTTGTTTTTCCTTGCCGTGACGACGGGTGCCAATTCGACCCTGATCAACGCGTTCTGGGCTGAGTTCTACGGGACTGGCCATATCGGCGCGATCAAGGCGATGGCCGCTGCGGTCATGGTGCTGGGGTCTGCAATCGGACCGGGGATCACGGGTGTACTGATCGATCTGGGCGTCGGCCTTGAAGTCCAGTACCTCGGTGTCGCGGCCTATTTCCTGCTGGCGACACTCATGATGACAATCGGCGTTCTTGGCGCGCGTCAGGATCTACCTGTGGCGGCGTAGATAGACGTAATAGGCGCCGTCACCACCATGGGATATGTGGGCGGGCGTGACCTGAAGGATTGCCTGCGCCAAGGGCGGCATGGCCATCCATTGCGGGACCTGATGCTTGAGCACCCCGCGACGCACCGGGATCGGGCCGTCGTGGTCGCGATCCTTGCCCTTGCCCGTTATGACCAGGACAAGACGGCGGCCCTTGGCGTGCTGCGTCAGGATGAACCGGGTCAGCGCGGAATGCGCATGGTCCAGCGTCATACCGTGCAGGTCGATCCGCGCCTCGGGGACCAGCTTTCCCTTTTTCATTCGGGTGAATGTCTTGCGATCCATCGCGACCGGCGCCCGGTCCAGGGCGTCGCGTAACGTTGGCGCCAGATCGTGTGTACCGCCGATTGGCTGGGCGGTCTGCCCAAGCGTGAAATCCGGGATGCGAGTCTTGGGCTCTTTTACCGGCTTGGGTTTTGGCCGGGGGCCATCCTTCGGTTTGCGTTCGGGATGCAGGCGTTGCGTGGTATCGGCCACCTTGCGCCAAAGCTCGACCTCGTCCGGCCTTAACCGGCGCCGGGTCACTGCTCACCCTCGGGCAAGAGGGCATAGGCGCGCTGGATGGGCAGCAGAACCATCATGCGTCCCGGATCCCGCAGCCGGCCTGCGGCACGTCCTGCCTGATCGCCGGTGCCAAAGAAAATGTCGGCGCGCTGCGCGCCCTTGATGGCCGACCCTGTGTCCTGCGCGACCATCAGGCGGCGCAGCGGGTTCTGGCCTTCCTTTTCGATCCAGACAGGCGCGCCCAGGGGGACATATCGCGGATCTACGGCGATTGAGCGCATGGTCGTGATGGAGCGGTTCATCGCGCCGAGCGGGCCCAGTTCGGCCGGAACCTCGGATACTTCGCGGAAGAACACGTAAGAGGGATTGTGCCAGAGCAGTTCCTGCCCCTCGAGCGGGTTTCGGTTAACCCAGTTCTTGATCACCTGCGCCGAGACCTGGTGCGGCTTGTACACGCCGCGCCTTACCAGTTCGACCCCGATGGATCTGTAGTCATGCCCGTTCGAGCCCGCATATCCAACCCGGATCGTGCGGCCGTTCTGCAATCTGATCCGGCCCGAGCCCTGGACCTGGAGAAAGAACAGTTCGACCGGATCGTCGACCCAGGCGATTTCAAGCCCGCGCCCCTGCAGCACGGGGCCCTCTTCGATTTCGCGGCGGCTATGCCACCTGGCTGCGCGGCGCGCTTCGGGCGGCATGCTGTAGACCGGATACCGGAAGCGCCCGTCGGGGCGCAGCTTTCCGTCAAGTTCGGGTTCGAAATACCCGGTGAAAAGCGCCTGTTCCCCGTCCTCGATCAGGACCGGGCGAAAAAAGAGCTCGAAGAATGCGCGCGGGCTTTCGATGTTTTCCGCAACCGCGCAGAGGCTTTGCCAGTCCGGGGCCTGCATATCGATGCAGGTCTTGCGAAAAACGCTAAGGGCGGCCGCGTGATCGTCTTGTTCCCAGCCGCCCAGGTCCGAAAAATCAAGAACCTTGTAGGTGGTTTCGGCGCTGGCTGGTGCGGTCATGACCAATCCCGCCAGAATTGCCGCACGCAGCGCCGCACGCATCACTCACCCGTGGCGACCAGCTGCCAGTTGGGGTCGTTGCTCCCCATCACGCGCGCAAAGGTCCAGACATCGCGCTGGCGCTTGATCTCGTTCGGCTTGCCTTCGATGATTTCGCCCGCATTGTCGCGCACGACGGATGTCAGTTCGCCGACAAAGCGCACCGTTACCTCGGCTTCCTTGGTGGTGTCGTCGAAGGTCGCGCTGTCCAGTGCGAGTTCGCGCAGGCCGACAAAGTCCGCCTCGACCGTGAGGCCCTGCTTTTCCCGAGCTTCGACAACTTCGGCGAAAGCCTCGTAGATATCATTGGAAAGGAACGGCTTGATCTCGGCCAGGTCGCCGCGTTCGAACCCCATCAGGATCATTTCATATGCGCCCCGCGCGCCCTGAAGGAAATCACCCACGGCAAAAGAGGGTTCGATCCGCTTCATCGCGGCGAGGGCCTTTGCGGTTTCGCTGCCTTCCTGGGCGTGGTCGATGATGTCGTGATCCGGCCCGCCCTCGATCACCGAAAGGCCAGGGCGGCGCGGCTCGTCACCAGAGCGGTTCACTTGCGATGGCGGGCGTTCGAACCCTTCACGGGAGCCCAGCACGCTTTTTAGCCGCAGGATCAAAAACACAGCAATGCCGGCCAAAACCAGAAGCTGAAGAATGGGGTTGTTCATCGTATCCTCTTAACGGGGCATGGTAACGGGCGCTCACCGAACCTATGTAGGTGACGCACCGGGCCGAGTCCACCGCGAGGCCCGTCAAAAAAGGAGGGTGGCATGTGGTTGCTGCTGGCGTTCATCGCCGTTCCCATCATCGAAATTGCCCTGTTCATCCAGGTTGGAGGCGCAATCGGCACATGGCCGACGCTGGGGATTGTTGTGCTTACCGCTGTGGCCGGCACAATGTTGATGCGGGCGCAGGGGGCGCTTGCGATGCAGGATTTGCAGCGTTCCTTCAATGAATTGCGCGATCCGACAGAACCGTTGGCCCACGGTGCGATGATCCTTGTCGCTGGCGTTCTTCTTTTGACGCCGGGCTTTTTTACGGACGCGTTGGGGCTGTCGTTGCTGTTGCCGCCGGTAAGAAAGGCAGTGCTGGCCTATGTGCGATCCCGTATTCAGGTGCAGAGCGTTCATTTCGGGCCAGATGGCCCCCGCCCGCGTGATCCGTATGACCCGAGGCGACCCGCGCGCGACGATGTGATCGATGGTGAATTTCACGAAGTGGACGAAGACGCCGTTCAGGTAGAGCCGCCCAAGCGTCCAACGCATCGTCCGTCAGGATGGACCAAGCATTGAGGCCCCCAAACCATCCTGCTAAGAAAACGCGCAAGTTTCGAAACGGTTCTGGAGAATAATAGACATGGCCGATACCCAAGGCGCGCAGCAGGCGCCCCAGGTCAAGATGAACATCCTGACACAATTCATTCGCGACCTTTCTTTCGAAAATATCCTTGCGCAGAAAGGCGTGCAGGGCGAGGTGCAGCCGGATGTTCAGGTTCAGGTGAACCTGGATGCGAAAAAGCGCAACGCCGATCACCAGTTCGAGGTGACGATCAAGCTGCAGGTGGAATCGAAAGCAAAAGGTAGCGATGCGCGCCTTTTCCTTCTGGAGCTGGACTATGCAGGCGTCTTCCACATCGAAGGTGTGCCGGATGACCAGATGCATCCATTCCTTCTGATCGAGTGTCCGCGGATGCTGTTCCCGTTCGTGCGCCGGATCGTGTCGGACGTCACCCGTGACGGTGGGTTCCCCCCGCTGAACCTGGAAAACATCGATTTCGTTCAGCTTTATCGCAACGAATTGCTGCGCCGGCAGCAGGAACAGGGCAACGGTCAGGCAAACGCCTGATCCGTCAGCCCATTTTCGACCAGAGTGAGCCGTCGCCCATCGCCTTTACAAAGGCTTCGTGGGCGGCGGCTTCTTCATTGGTGATCCTTGACGGCAGCGGCACTTGGCGAGGGCGGGGCTTCCACGTCGTATCGCTGCTGTCGCCGCTTTCGGTCGACACCGTGGCAAGCGCGAAATCTGGCTGACGTCCACCGATCAGCTCGAGGTACACTTCTGCCAGGATTTCCGAGTCAAGGAGAGCGCCGTGCAACGTACGCGAAGAGTTGTCGATGCCGAAGCGGCGGCAAAGTGCGTCCAGCGAGGCGGGAGAGCCCGGAAATTTCTGACGCGCAATCGCCAGCGTGTCGATGGCGCGTTCCCACTCGAGTTGCGGTAGGCCGATCCAGCGCAGTTCGGCATTCAGGAACTTCATGTCGAAGGCGGCATTGTGAATGACAAGCTTGGCATCGCCCACGAATTCGAAAAAGGCCTGACCGACCTCTTTGAAAACGGGCTTGTCGCGCAAGATCACCTCGCCATCCTTTGGCGGGCGGGGGTTGGTCAGAAGATCCGGTCCGATGCCGTGAATTTCGAACGCGCCGTCGGGCATGTCGCGTTCGGGGTTAATATACTGGTGATAGGTGCGCCCGGTCGGCATATGATTATACAGCTCGATCGCGCCGATTTCGACGATCCGGTCACCCTGGTCCGGTTCAAACCCCGTGGTTTCGGTATCGAGTACGATCTCACGCATTTTTCATCCGTTTCCTTATGTCGGCAATCACATCCTGCACCTGTTGGCGGGCATGGTCCAACGTATCCGTCACGATCACATAGTCCGCGCGCGCCCGTTTTTCCGCGTCGGGCATCTGTTTTGCGCGGATCGCTTCGAATTGTTGTTCGCTCATGGTGCCGCGGGCCAGAACGCGATCGCGCTGGGTGTCGGCATCGACCGAAACCACGGCAACAGCATCCATGCGGGCTTCGCCCCCGGTTTCGTACAGAAGCGGAATGTCGAAAACCAGTATGTCCGACTTTGCGTTTTCAACAAACTCGGCGCGATCATTTCCAAGCAGCGGATGGACGATCTGTTCTATCCGCTTAAGGGCTGTCGGATCCTGTGCGATGATTTCCTTTAGTTTTTCGCGTGAAACCATGCCGTTGTCGATTGCGCCAGGGAACGCCTCTGCCATCGGCGAAACCGCGGCGCCACCTTTGGCATAAAGGCGGTGCACGGCTGCATCCGCGTCCCAAACGGCGCAACCTTCCTGGGCGAACAATTTGGCGGTGGTCGATTTCCCCATACCGATCGACCCTGTCAGGCCAAGACGAAACGTCATCGCAGGGCCGCAGCTCTTGCTGCTGCATCGACTGTCGGGCGCACGCCGAACCAGCGTTCGAATGCAGGCACGGCCTGATGGAGCAACATGCCCAACCCGTCCACGGTTACGCAGCCCATTTCCTCGGCCACACGTAGAAGGCGGGTTTGCAGGGGCGCGTAGACAAGATCGGTGACAACGGCACCCGGTCGCAGACCATCGAGGGGAACGCGCAGCTCGGGCTTGCCGATCATTCCCAGGCTTGTTGTGTTCACGACGGTAACCGCCTCTTCCAGCATGTTGCCGGCTTGCACCCAATCGACGACCTTCAACCGTTTTCCGAAATCCTGCTGAAGCGCGTCGGCCCTGATGCGCGTACGGTTGGAAATCAGGATCTCAGGCACCCCCACATCCAGAAGGGATGCGATAACCGCGCGCGCCGCGCCACCCGCACCCAGAACCGCGGCCGGACCTGCCTTTGGGTTCCAGTTGGGCGCGCCCTGCCGCAGGTTTTCAACGAAACCGTACCCGTCGGTGTTATCCGCATGGATTTTACCATCCTTACGGAAGATCAGGGTGTTCGCCGCGCCGATCAGGATTGCCCTGTCTGTGATGAGATCGGCAATCTCCATCACCTTTTCCTTGTGCGGGACGGTGATGTTCACACCGACAAAACCCGCCTTGGGGAGCGTGGTCACCACCTCGCTCAGGTTTTCCGGGGAAACGTCCATAGGGATATAGTAACCGGGAATTCCATAGGTTTTCAGCCAGTGCCGATGCAGTTGCGGGGATTTCGAGTGGGCGATGGGCGAGCCGATAACCCCGGCCAGCGGAATACGCGGTAACGTCATTGTTGCAGATCCCCCCGCAGCGTCAGGTACGACAGAAGCTCAAGAAGCGGCATACCAAGCACGGTAAAGTAATCGCCTTCGACACGAGAGAACAAGCGCACGCCTTCCTCTTCCAGTTTGTAGCCTCCGACACTGTCGGAAATACCCGGCCAGTTCCGATCGAGATAGCCATCCAGGAATGCATCGGAGAAGTCGCGCACCAAAAGGCGCACGGTGCCCACAAAACGCCAGATCGGCTGACCGTCTTCGCAGATCACCGCTGCTGACAAAAGCTGATGACGCTTGCCACGCAGTTCCCGGAGCTGGCTGGCGGCGTTTTCACGGGTTTTCGGTTTGGTCAGGAGGCGGTTTTCAAAGCTGAGAACCTGATCGCACCCAATCACCAGCGCCCCCAGATTCCGGTCGCTGACTTTCCGGGCCTTCATCTCGGCCAGGGTATCGGCAATGTCGCGCGCCGAGGCGTCTTCTGCCAGAAGGGCATCGCGTATCATGTCTTCGTCGACACGGGCGATCTGAACGTCGAAATCGACACCCGCCCGATTCAGCATTTGCTGGCGGATCGAAGACCCCGATGCGAGTATGATTTTTTTCGCCATGTGGATAATTCCGTGGGAAACCTAAAGGATTTCTTAAGGAAGAAGGCGGGGTAAATCCACCGCTTCGATCCGAGAGAGGATAAGCCGGGAAACCCAGCGCGTTCTTCAACGAGTCGTTCACCTGTGAAAAGGATAAGTCTGCTTCTGTGGAAAGCCTGAGTTCCTTGGATTAATCCAGATAGTTATACACAAGGAATTTTCGATGTTTCGTAATTAAGTATCTGTTTTTAATATGTTTTTTCCGCCTTCTCAACTTGTTCCTTTGGCTTGGATTAAAACATTCACCCTGTGGGAAAGACCGTGATAACCACGTAATCCACGGACGTGACGGCCCCCAACAAAATCATCATCTCTTTCTTTATATATTTAATGATTATAAGGATGGGCCGTTCGATCCGAGGCTTCTGTATGTCCGACCTTCTTGCCACGCTTTATCCTTGGAACAAGGCCATTCATATCATGGCAGTGATCACCTGGATGGCAGGTATTTTCTATCTACCGAGGCTTTTTGTTTACCATGCTGAACAGGCGGAAACCGGTGATCCTCGGGACCAGGTTTTCAGGATCATGGAGTACAAGCTTTTTCGCTATATCATGAATCCGTCGATGGTCGTCGTGTGGGTGTTTGGGCTGGCGTTGGTGTTTACCCCCGGAATCGTGGATTGGGGGATGGTCTGGCCCTGGACAAAGGCTGCATCCGTTCTTGCGATGACGTGGTTTCATTATTGGCTTGGATTGCGGCTCAAGGATTTTGCAGCGGGCAACAATACGTTGAGTGGCCGAAACTATCGCATGATGAACGAAGTCCCGACGATTTTGATGATTGTGATCGTTCTGTCCGTCGTCGTGAAGTTCTGAGTTTGTTTGACTCGGATCGCGTGCAGGCGTAAAAGCCCGGTTAAGCCGCCCGTCCGGGTGGATATCTTCCATTCAAAGAACTGAACTTTGGCCGCGCTAGGCGTGGCTGGGTATGCAAGGTGTAATCCAATGTCCGAGAACCGTCTGAACCTGGCCGAGCTGAAGGCAAAAAGCCCGAAAGATCTGTTGGCCATGGCCGAAGAGCTGGAAATCGAAAACGCGTCGACGATGCGCAAAGGCGAAATGATGTTCCAGATCCTCCGCGAGATGGCGGATGAGGGCTGGGAAATCGGCGGTGACGGCGTTCTTGAGGTTTTGCAGGATGGATTCGGGTTCCTGCGTTCGCCCGAAGCGAACTACTTGCCCGGTCCCGACGATATCTACGTTTCGCCAGACATGATCCGGCAGTATGCGCTGCGTACGGGTGACACCGTCGAGGGTGTCATCAAGGCGCCGGATGACAACGAGCGTTACTTTGCGCTGACCAGCGTCAATTCGATCAACTTCGAAGAGCCGGACAAGGCGCGCCACAAGATCGCGTTCGACAACCTGACGCCGCTTTACCCCGATGAGCGGCTGAAGATGGAGATCGAAGATCCGACGATCAAGGATCGTTCAGCCCGGATCATCGACCTGGTTTCCCCGATCGGGAAAGGGCAGCGTTCCTTGATCGTGGCGCCGCCGCGGACGGGTAAGACCGTTCTGCTTCAGAATATCGCGCATTCGATCGAAACCAATCACCCCGAGGTGTATCTGATCGTTCTGCTGATCGACGAACGCCCCGAAGAAGTGACCGACATGCAGCGCAGCGTGAAGGGTGAGGTGATCTCGTCCACGTTTGACGAACCGGCCACGCGTCACGTTGCCGTGTCGGAAATGGTGATCGAAAAAGCCAAGCGCCTGGTCGAGCATAAACGAGATGTTGTTATTCTTCTCGACTCAATCACAAGACTTGGTAGGGCGTTCAACACAGTTGTGCCGTCTTCCGGCAAGGTTCTGACTGGTGGTGTCGATGCAAACGCGCTTCAGCGGCCCAAGCGTTTCTTCGGTGCGGCGCGTAACGTTGAAGAGGGCGGTTCTCTGACGATCATCGCGACCGCACTCATCGATACCGGCAGCCGAATGGACGAAGTGATCTTTGAAGAATTCAAAGGTACGGGTAACAGCGAAATCGTTCTGGATCGCAAAGTTGCCGACAAACGCGTGTTCCCGGCGATCGACATCCTCAAATCTGGCACCCGGAAAGAGGATCTTCTGGTCGACAAGGCCGATCTGGCCAAGACCTATGTCCTGCGCCGGATTCTGAATCCGATGGGCACTACGGATGCTATCGAGTTCCTGATCTCCAAGCTGAAGCAGACCAAGACGAATTCGGAATTCTTCGATTCCATGAACACCTGACGCGCGCAGGCGCCGAGGTTTGACCGATGGACACGATTTTTGCCCTTGCCACAGCTGCCGGCAAGGCCGGAGTTGCGGTGATCCGTGTTTCCGGCCCGTCGGCATTCGCAGCTTGTGAGCAACTCGCCGGGCCGGTTCCGTCCGTGCGTCGGGCAAGCGTGCGCCGCTTGCGGGATAAGCAGGGCGGCGTTTTGGATGAGGCTCTGGTTTTGTGCTTTGAAGCCGGACATAGCTTTACCGGCGAAGACGTTGTTGAGTTTCAATGCCACGGATCGGTTGCGATCACGTCGGCGGTGTTGCGGTCCCTTGGTGAGGTCGATGGCTTGCGGATGGCCGAGCCCGGAGAGTTCACGCGCCGTGCGCTTGAAAACGGGCGGCTGGACCTGACGCAAGTCGAAGGTTTGGCAGATCTGATCGAATCCGAAACCGAGGCACAGCGCATACAGGCACAACGGCTTCTGGATGGAGCGATTGGCCAAAAAGCCGAAATTTGGCGGCGTGATCTGATACGTGCAGCGGCATTACTGGAAGCAACGATTGATTTTGCGGATGAGGAAGTTCCAGAGGACGTATCCGTTGAGGTGATCGCGTTGACGGAGAAAACCCGTCAGAGCGTTGCCGAGCAATTAAAGGGAATTGATGCGGCAGAGCGGGTGCGATCGGGCTTTGAAGTCGCGATCGTTGGGGCGCCGAATGTTGGTAAATCCACACTGCTAAATGCTCTGGCAGGTCGCGAGGCGGCGATAACGTCGGAATATGCCGGTACGACACGGGACGTAATCGAAGTGCGTATGGACCTGGGAGGATTGCCGGTAACGGTTCTGGATACCGCCGGAATCCGAGAAACTGAAGATCACGTTGAGGGAATTGGAATTGCACGCGCGCGGGAAAGAGCAATGCGTGCGGACTTGCGGGTGTTTCTTGTAGACGGGCAGCCACCCGAGCTGACACCGAAGGAAGGCGACATCGTGATCCAGGCCAAAGCCGACCTGCGTGGGGCTGGCGTTTCGGGTTTGACGGGGCACGGCGTCGGCGAGCTTGTGACAGAGATCACGAACCGATTGAAGGGTCAGGCGGCGCAGGCCGGGCTGGCAACGAGAGAGCGCCACCGTCTTGCATTGGCTCAGGCAATTTCCGGCCTAGAGGCGGCTGTTGATCATGTCAGAATCGGTACCGAACAGTATGATCTGGCCGCAGAGGAATTGAGGAATGTTGTTCGGGCCCTTGAATCCTTGCTTGGTCGCATAGATGTCGAGAACTTGCTGGACGAAATCTTTGCCAGCTTTTGTCTTGGGAAGTAAGGAGTGTTTCACGTGAAACATTTTGACTTCGACGTTCTGGTGGTTGGCGGCGGTCACGCTGGCGCCGATGCTGCTCATGCAGCTGCGCGGATGGGCGCGCGGACTGCGCTTGTGACGCTGACGCGGGATGGAATTGGCGTCATGTCCTGTAATCCGGCCATCGGCGGGCTTGGCAAAGGCCATCTGGTGCGCGAGATCGACGCGCTGGACGGTGTGATGGGGCGCGTTGCGGATAAGGCGGGCATTCAGTTCCGGCTGCTTAACCGCAGAAAAGGTCCGGCAGTGCAGGGGCCCCGCGCCCAGTCCGATCGTAAAATCTATCGGAAAGAGATGCTTGCCGAGATGGAAGGGCAGGAAGGCCTATCCATTATCGAGGGCGAGGCCGTCGATTTCCTGATGAGCGGCGATCGCGTGTCGGGCCTTGTCTTGGGTGACGGTAGCGAGGTTCGGGCAAAGGCAGTCGTTCTTACGACGGGCACCTTCTTGCGCGGCGTCATTCATATCGGGGACGTATCGCGCCCCGGCGGGCGTATGGGCGATAAGCCCTCTGTGAAGCTTGCGGAAAGAATAGACAGCTTCGCGTTGCCGCTCGGCCGGCTAAAGACGGGAACGCCGCCGCGGCTGGATGGGCGCACGATCGCCTGGGACAAGCTGGAAGAGCAGCCCGGCGACGACGATCCGGTCATGTTTTCCTTCCTCTCTCGTGACCCATTCGTTCGCCAGGTTTCGTGTGGGATCACGCACACGAACGAAGAAACGCATGAAATCATTCAGAAGAACCTTTCGCGGTCTGCCATGTACGGCGGACATATCGAGGGCGTGGGCCCGCGCTATTGCCCATCCATCGAAGACAAGATCGTCCGGTTTTCGGACAAGCCGTCGCATCAGATATTTCTTGAGCCTGAGGGGCTGGACGATCACACGGTATACCCCAACGGAATTTCGACATCCCTGCCGGAGGATGTGCAGCACGCCTATGTCCGTTCGATTTTCGGACTAGAGGAGGCGGTTATTCTGCAGCCTGGGTATGCGATTGAGTATGACTATGTCGATCCGCGCGCGCTGGATCTCCGGCTGGCCGTTCGTGATGTGCCGGGCTTGTATCTGGCTGGACAGATCAACGGAACGACAGGATACGAAGAGGCGGCCGCCCAGGGGCTGGTGGCCGGACTGAACGCGGCGGCCGAGGCGCTTGGGAAGGATCCCGTGGTGTTCAGCCGGTCCGACAGCTACATAGGCGTGATGATCGATGATCTAACGACCCGGGGTGTTAGCGAGCCTTATCGCATGTTCACGTCCCGAGCAGAGTTCAGGTTGTCGCTGCGCGCCGACAACGCAGACCAGCGCTTGACGCCGATTGGATTGGCGGCAGGCTGCGTGGGCGAACCTCGAAAGCAGGCGTTCGAAGAGAAAATGCAGCGACTAGAGTCCGGCAGAAATCTTTTGGAGCGTCAGACCTTTACGCCACGCGAAGTGGCTGCGTTGGGTGTTTCGGTAAATCAGGATGGCGCGCGCCGAAGCGGATTCCAGCTTCTGGCCTTTCCCGATGTCGGGTTTGAGGAGGTGGCGCGACTTGATCCTACGCTGCAGGATGTTGACGAAGAAGCGCGCCGTCAGCTTGAAAAGGATGCGCTGTATGCAAATTACATCGAGCGGCAAAAGCGCGATGTGGAGGCGATGAAGCGGGATGAACAGCAGGCTATTCCCGCAAGCTTTGATTTTGCCCTTATTGACGGGCTATCCAACGAACTCAAAACGAAGCTTGAGGCAACGCGCCCTGGAAACCTTGCCCAGGCGGCGCGGATTGACGGGATGACGCCAGCCGCTTTGACGCTCATTCTGGCCCGTCTGCGCCGTGAAAAACGAGAGAAAACAGCGTGATGCGTTTCGCGCCCAAGGTTGATGTTTCACGTGAAACAACAGAGCGGTTGCAAACTTACGTCGCTTTGTTGGAAAAATGGAACCCAAGGATCAACCTTGTAAGTAAATCCACGCTCGCAGACGCGTGGGGGCGCCACATCCGGGATTCATTGCAGATTATCTCGCTGGCCCCGCTGAATTGGAAAAAATGGGTGGATCTGGGCAGTGGCGGCGGTTTTCCCGGGCTTGTCGTTGCGATTGCTGCAAATGAGATCAACCCGCAGGGCCGTGTCGTTCTGGTCGAAAGCGACCAGAGAAAATGCGCGTTCCTTAGAACGGTTATTCGCGAAACCAGCGTGGATGCGGATGTGGTGAGCGGGCGCATTGAGAGCGTCGAGCCCCAGGGGGCAGACGTTATCTCGGCCCGCGCGCTGGCGGACTTGTCGACGCTGCTGGGCTACGCGGAAAGGCATGGGGCCAAGGGGTTTACCGGGCTGTTTCCCAAGGGAGCGACTTGGGAAAAAGAGCTTTTCCACGCAAGGCAGGCGTGGGAATTCTCTTGCGAGCCGTATAGAAGTGAAACAGAAGAAAAATCCGTCATCCTGAGGATCGAAGGAGTCGCCCGTGTCTGACCCAACACGCCCCCCCGGGCCGCGCATCATCGCTGTTGCAAACCAAAAGGGTGGGGTGGGAAAAACCACGACGGCAATAAACCTGGCTGCGGCCATGTCTGCGCAGGGCCAGCGCGTTTTGATTATCGATCTTGACCCCCAGGGAAACGCATCCACAGGGCTTGGTGTCGAGGTGGATGACCGCGAATACACGACCTACGAGCTGCTTCTGGAAGATATTGCCCTAAAAGACGTCATTCAGCAGACCGAAACCGAAAACCTCTTTATCGTTCCGGCGACGATTGACCTGAGCTCGGCGGATATCGAGCTCATTTCGAATGAAAAGCGAAGCTTTCTTTTGCACGACGCTTTGCGTCAACACGCGATGGATGACTTTCGCTTCGATTACATACTGATCGACTGCCCGCCGTCGCTTAATCTTTTAACCGTCAATGCAATGGTGGCAGCGCATTCGGTTCTCGTTCCTCTGCAGTCGGAGTTCTTTGCGCTGGAGGGCTTGTCGCAATTGATGCTGACCATCAGAGAGGTCCGTCAGACAGCCAATCCGAACCTGAGAATCGAAGGTGTTGTGTTGACCATGTACGACAAACGCAACAGGTTGAGTCAGCAGGTTGAGCAGGACGCCAGGGACAATCTCGGAGAGTTGGTGTTTAAAACAGTGATTCCGCGTAATGTCCGTGTGTCCGAGGCCCCATCCTATGCTGTCCCGGTGCTGGACTACGATCCGACGTCCAGGGGCGCGCTGGCATATATGGCTTTGGCACGGGAAATCCTGCAGAATCACGCAAAACTCGCGGCATAGGTTGGAGGCGGAGAATGGACAAGAAAAGCAAATCTCGTGGATTGGGTCGCGGGCTGTCCGCGCTTATGGCCGATGTAAACCCGGAAGAGCAGGGGGCCCAGCCTGCATCGCGCCGACCGGATATGGCGGTGCCGATAGAGCGCATTCACCCGAACCCGGATCAGCCGCGCCGGAGCTTTACCCCCGAACAGCTTGAAGAGCTGTCAGCCTCGATCAAGGAAAAGGGTATTATCCAGCCGCTGATCGTGCGGCCCCGTCCTGGCCACGATAACGAATTTGAGATTGTCGCAGGCGAACGGCGCTGGCGTGCGGCGCAGATGGCGCGGCTTCATGAGATCCCGGTTCTGGTTCGCGACTTCGACGATACCGAAGTTCTGGAAGTTGCGATCATCGAAAACATCCAGCGCGCCGACCTGAACCCGATAGAAGAGGCGGCAGGCTATCGGCAATTGATGGATAAATTCGGGCACACGCAGGAAAAGCTGTCAGAGGTTCTGGGCAAGAGCCGTAGCTATATCGCCAACCTTGTGCGCCTTTTGGGATTGCCGGAAGAGGTTCAGTCCTACCTGCGGGAGGGAAAGCTGTCGGCCGGTCATGCGCGCGCGTTGATCACGTCAGAAGATCCTGTTTCCCTTGCCCGGAAGGTCATAAGAAACGGGCTTTCTGTTCGCGAAACCGAAAAGCTTGCCAAGAAAGCCGTGGGGAACATCTTTTCGGACGACGAAAAACCGACCAAAAAACACACCCCGGACAAGGACGCCGATACCAAAGCGCTGGAGGGCGACCTGTCGGCGAGCCTGGGTATGAAGGTCGAGATAGATCACGACAAAGGGCAGGAATCGGGTCGATTGGTCATTCGCTATGGATCGCTCGACGATCTGGACGATCTGTGCATGCGCCTGTCGGCTATGCGCTAGGGCGCGACCAGATAAACACAAGCACACAGGCAAGCGCCAAGGCTTGAAGTGCCAGGATCTTCCAGCTCAGACCAAGTACGAGCGAGATGCAGAAAACTGCCGCGATCGAAGCGGTAGAAAGGCGTTTTGCGCGCGGATTGATGGCTCCGCGCTCCTGCCAATCAGCGATGGATGGGCCAAATGTTGGATGCGCCAGTATCCAGTTATGTAGCCGCTCCGAGGAACGAGCGAACAAGAACGCCGCAAGGATCATGAACGGGACAGTTGGCAAGAGCGGCAGGAAAATTCCGATAAGCCCCAGGCCGACCGAAACAAGCCCAAGGCTGGCCCAGAGAAATCGCATGCATCAGCCCACCATTAGATGTTGCAAGACGGCATTCAGGACAAGGCGACCCCCGCGCGTGACGCGCAGACTTTCAGGCGTCCAGTCGATCATGCCTATGTCCTGCAGATAGAGCAGTTTTTCGTCTGGCAAAGGGGCGCCGGCAATGCGGGCATATCTACGTGGGTCAACCCCTTCGGTCAGTCGAAGGCCCATCATAAGGAATTCCGCTGCCTGATCGTCGGGTTCAATCGGTTCCTTGACCGAGTCGGCATTGCCCCGCTCCGCTTCGAGGAGCCACTTTCCAGGCGCCCGCCATTGTTCGGTGGCGTGACGGACGCCGTTCAACGTCAGTCTTCCATGCGCGCCGGGCCCGATGCCAATGTAATCGCCATAGCGCCAATAGACCCTGTTGTGGCGGGATTCCGCTCCTGGCCTTGCGTGGTTCGACACTTCGTACGACAGAAAACCGGCCTCGCCGCATATGTCTTGCGTCGCCTCGTACATGTCGGCCGCGGTGTCGTCCTGCGGCAGCCCGCGCAATTTTCCGGCATTGTAACGGTCACCAAATGCGGTGCCCTGCTCGATGGTCAGCTGATAGAGCGACAGGTGGTCAACGGCCATCGATAGCGCCTGGTTGAGTTCCTGCCGCCAGTCGTCCAGAGTCTGATCCTGTCGGGCATAAATCAGGTCGAAACTTACGCGATCAAATCTTTCTCTTGCAATATCAAAGGCTTGCGCTGCCTCTGCCACGGTATGAATACGGCCAAGCCGGGCAAGATCGCGGTCATTCAGCGCCTGTATGCCCATTGAGATGCGGTTGACGCCTGCGTCGGCATAGCCAGCAAAGCGCCCAGCCTCGACCGAGCCGGGGTTTGCCTCCAGCGTCACCTCGGGATCGTTGGCCATCGGCCATTTCGCGCGGATACGATCAAGAATGCCTGCGACGATTTCGGGCTGCATCAAGCTTGGTGTTCCGCCGCCAAAGAACACGGACGTAAGAACACGGCCGGGAACAATCTCAGCCAACCGATCGATCTCGGATAAATACGCCCTTAACCACCGCGATTGATCGATTTCTCGCGCGACATGGCTGTTGAAGTCGCAATACGGGCATTTGGCCTGACAAAAGGGCCAATGAAGGTAAAGGCCAAAGCCTCCTTCTTGCCAGTCTTCAGCCAAAGCAGCCTGCAACAAACTTGCGGAAGGCATCTGCACGATGGCTGATCCGGTTCTTTTCCCACCGATCCATCTCACCGAACGTCACGTCATAACCTTCGGGTACGAAGATCGGGTCATACCCGTGACCCTGGTTCCCACGCATGGGCCAGACAACCTTGCCTGGCATGACACCCGGGAAAACCTCGTCATGGCCATCAGGCCATGCCAGGACCAGGGTGCAGCAAAACCGGGCTGCCCATGGTTGCGGTGCGCCCGACTTCACGAGTTCATCATGTGCCTTCGTCATCGCCATGACAAAGTCACGGCCAGTCTCTGTTTCGGCCCAATCGGCGGTGTAAACACCGGGTGCGCCGTCCAGCGCGTCGATTTCTATGCCGGAATCATCCGACAGGGCCGGAAGGCCCGTTGCCTTGGCGGCGGCGTGTGCCTTGATCCGTGCGTTTTCCACAAAGCTTTTGCCGTCTTCCACCGGTTCGGGCAGGTCCATATCGGCCGCGCCGACAACGCTGACGCCGAAAGGCTCAAGAAGGGCAGAAATCTCTTCCAGCTTTCCCTTATTGTGCGTTGCGACAAGCAGTTGCTTGTCTTCGAACTTACGGGTCATGACACGGCAGCCAACTGCGCAGAGACGAGTTCGTTCACACCTTTTTCGGCAAGATCAAGCAGCTGGTTCATCTGATCGCGGGAATAGGTCGCGCCCTCGGCGCTCATCTGAACCTCGATCAGGCGACCGTCCGCCAGCATGATGAAATTGCCATCGACGCCCGCCTCGGAATCTTCGGGATAGTCGAGGTCGAGAACGGGCTGACCGGCATAAATCCCGCAAGATACGGCCGCAACAGGCGAAATCAGCGGATCGCTGATGACATCCCCCGCCTTGATCAATTTGTTCACCGCCAGCTTCAACGCGACCCATCCGCCGGTGATGGATGCGCATCGCGTGCCGCCGTCAGCCTGGATGACGTCGCAATCCACGGTGATTTGCCTTTCGCCCAAGGCGACGCGATCGACGCCCGCACGCAGGGACCGCCCGATAAGCCGTTGGATTTCCACGGTACGCCCGCCCTGCTTGCCGGCCGAAGCTTCGCGGCGCATCCTCGATGTCGTCGAACGTGGAAGCATGCCGTATTCCGCTGTTACCCAGCCCAGGCCAGAGCCCTTGATAAAGGGCGGAACGCGATCTTCTATCGTCGCCGTGCACAGCACATGCGTATCGCCCATGCGGATCATGCAAGACCCTTCAGCATGTTTCGTAACACCTGTTTCGATTGAAACCGGGCGCATTTCGCTTAAATCTCGTCCAGACGGGCGCATAGCATCTCCTCGCTTTGTTATCTGGGGATACAGGCGTGCGGGGCATATGCGCAACCCCGATTGACCTTTGTGATTCATCCCCTTTAATGGCCTCTTGTTTGAGGTTCCGACGATGCAGGACGACACGAACATTCTGGCAGAGTTGAACGACCGCTCGCGCGAGGTGTTTCGCCGAGTGGTCGAGGGGTATCTCGATAGTGGCGATCCGGTCGGAAGCCGCACCCTGACCCGCACGATGAACGAAAAGGTCAGCGCGGCCACCATCCGCAACGTCATGCAGGATCTGGAGTTTCTTGGCCTTTTGGGCAGCCCCCATGTCAGCGCCGGGCGCGTACCGACGCAATTGGGCCTGCGCTTGTTCGTTGACGGTCTGCTCGAGGTGCGTGATCTCGATGAAACCGACAGGCAAAAGATCGACGAAACCGCAGGCAGCAACAGTCAGGATGTCGGGGGCCTGCTGGACCGGGTCAGCACCGCCCTGTCCGGTGTGACCCAAGGTGCATCGCTTGTTCTTGCACCAAAGCATGAAGCGCCGATCAAGCATGTCGATTTCGTGAGCCTGGGTAACGATAGGGCACTGGTTGTCCTGGTCTTTTCGGACGGTCATGTGGAAAACCGCCTTTTTACACCGCCTGTCGGCCAAACGCCGTCGGCAATGCGCGAGGCAGCGAATTTCCTGAACGCCCTGGCCGAGGGCCGCACGCTTAGCGAACTGCAGGCAGTCATCAGGCAAGAGATTTCACAGCGCAGGCAAGAGATCGACAGCCTTGCCCGCGAGTTGGTCGAAAGCGGCCTTGCCGTTTGGGAAAACGAAGGCGAGCGGGGTGAGCGCCTGATTGTGCGCGGAAGGTCGAATCTTTTGTCGGAAGAGGCATCAGAGGCCGATCTTGAAGTCATCCGGTCTCTGTTTGACGATCTAGAGCGCAAACGAGATATCGCAGAGTTCCTTCAATTGGCCGAACAGGGCGAGGGTGTACGAATTTTTATTGGGTCAGAGAACAAACTTTTCTCACTTTCGGGTTCATCTTTGGTCGTCTCTCCATATATGAACGCTGACCGAAAGATCGTGGGCGCAGTTGGAGTGATCGGCCCAACCCGCCTGAACTATGGACGCATCGTGCCGATTGTGAACTACACGGCGCAGCTGGTCGGAAAACTGATTTCGGACCGCAGTTAGAGGTGAAAGATGGCAGAGCCAAAGGAAGACGATTTCCTCGACGACATTGAACAGGCCGAGGCCGAGGCAAACGCCGCCGAAGAAGAAGAAATCACAGACGAAGCTGCAGAGCTGGACGCCCTGCGCGCGGAACGTGACGAGTATCGCGACAAGTTCATGCGCGCGCTCGCCGATGCGGAAAACTCACGAAAACGCGCCGACAAGGATCGCCGCGAGGCCGAGCAGTATGGCGGATCCAAGCTGGCCCGCGATATGCTGCCGGTGTACGACAACCTCAAGCGTGCGCTCGAGGCCGCGACCGACGAACAGCGCGCCGCGTTCGGACCGCTGCTGGAAGGTGTCGAGCTTACGATGCGCGAGCTGCTGAACGTTTTCGGCAAGCACGGGATCGAGCTGATCAGCCCGGCCGAAGGCGACACGTTCGACCCGCAATTGCACCAGGCGATGTTCGAGGCACCGGTTCCCGGCACGAAGGCCGGACAGATCATCCAGGTCTCGGCCGAAGGGTTCATGCTGTATGATCGCCTTCTGCGTCCGGCGCAGGTCGGGGTTTCGTCCAACACGGCCGGATAATTCGAAAGGACGGCTGATCATCAGCCGTCCTTTTGCAACATTTCCCTTAGTTCATACAGCGCCTGCAGCGCGTCCCGCGGCGTAAGTTCATCGGGGTGAATATCCCGAAGCCGCTCTTCTACTTCCGACGCTTTTGGCGGTGCGTTTGTGGCTGGGGCCGGCGCGGCCGCAAATAGTGGCAGATCGTCGATCAGCGCTTTGGGTTTCGCACTGCCTTCGCGCTCACCCTTTTCCAGCGCATCCAGCACGACCCGCGCCCGCGCCACGACCGAGTCTGGCAAACCAGCAAGCTTTGCGACCTGAACCCCATACGACCTGTCGGCAGCACCTTTGCGCACTTCGTGCAGGAAAATTACGTCGCCCTCGTATTCCCGAACGGCGACTGTGGCATTGTCCACGCGCGGCAGTTTTCCGGCCAGTTGGGTCAGTTCGTGGTAATGGGTCGCGAACAACGCACGGCAGCGATTGACCTCGTGCAGATGTTCGAGCGTTGCCCAGGCGATGGACAGGCCATCATAGGTGGCCGTTCCGCGCCCGATTTCGTCCAGAATCACCAGCGCCCTGTCATCTGCCTGATTCAGAATTGCGGCGGTTTCCACCATCTCGACCATGAAGGTGGATCGTCCGCGGGCAAGATCATCAGATGCGCCGACACGGCTGAACAGTTGGCTTACCATCCCGATATGCGCGCTGTCTGCCGGAACAAAGCTTCCGGCCTGTGCCAACAGGGCAATAAGCGCATTCTGCCGGAGGAATGTCGATTTGCCGGCCATGTTCGGACCCGTCAAAAGCCAGATATCAGACGCTTCGCCAAGCGCGCAATCGTTGGCAATGAACGGCTCACCGCCCTGACGCCTCAATGCCTGCTCCACCACGGGGTGCCTGCCGCCTTCGATCAGAAGCATACGGCTGTCATCGACGCGCGGGCGACACCAATCCTCGCCCCGCGCGAGGTCGGCCAGAGCCGTGGCAAGGTCGATCTCGGCGAGCGCGCGGGCGGTTTGCGCCAGTTCCGCCGCGCGACTCAGAACTTCGCCTTTCAAGCTGTCATAGAGACGTTTTTCAATCTCGATCGCTCGTCCACCGGCATTCAGGATGCGAGTTTCCATCTCGGAAAGTTCGATCGTGGTAAAGCGGACCTGATTGGCCGTTGTCTGACGGTGTTTGAAGCCGTCGCTCAGCGGCTCGGACAGCATTTTCTCGGCATGGGTTGCGGTAACCTCGACGAAATAACCCAGCACGTTGTTGTGCTTGATCTTGAGCGAGGAAATTCCGGTCTGCTCCTGGTATTGCGACTGCATGGCCGCGATCACACCGCGGCCTTCGTCCCGGAGCTGGCGCATTTCGTCCAGCTCGGCATCGAAACCGGGCGCAATGAATCCACCGTCGCGCGCCAAAAGAGGGGGCTCAGCGATTAGCGCCTGATCGAGCAGGTCCAGCAATTCGTCATGACCGAAAAGGCTCTGTTTTGCCTCGATGAGCAAGTCCGGCATGTCGTCCGGCAGGATTTCGGCTATGCCCGCTGCCTGCTCCAGCCCGTTTCGAATGGCCGCAAGGTCGCGGGGCCCCCCGCGATCCAGCCCCAGCCGGGACAGCGCCCGGTCAAGATCGGGGACTTTTCGCAGCGCAGCGCGGAGGTCTGCGGACAGCCGTGTCTGTTCGTGGGCGTATTCGACCGCTTCAAGCCGCGCCTGAACGACCTCGAGCACGCGGGACGGGCTGGACAGCCGCCGCTCCAACAGGCGCGCCCCGCCTGCGGTCAGTGTCCGGTCCACGGCGGCCAGCAATGATCCGGCCCTGCCGCCATTCATCGAATGAGTGATTTCCAGATTTCGGCGCGTCGCTGCGTCTATCTGCATGACCCGCGCTTCGGCCTCGCGAACGGGCGGGCGCAGCAACGGCAGCTTACCCTTTTGCGTGATCTCCAGGTACTCGACGATCGCGCCCATGGCCGAAACCTCGGGGCGGGTGAATTGCCCGAACGCGTCGAGCGACCCGACGGAAAACAGGCTGCAAAGCCTTTTTTCCGCGCCCTGGCTGTCAAAGGCAGCACGCCCCAGCGCCGACAATGCCGCACCGGATTCAGACACTGTTTCGGCTAGATCCGCCTCTTGTGACTCGGATACGATCACCTCCGAAGGGGCAAGGCGCGCCAGTTCGGGACCAAGCCGCACTTGCGTCAACGGCATGACATGAAACTCACCCGTCGAGATATCGACCCAGGCGAGGGCGCTTTTATCCCTGACGGTTGCAAAGGCCGCCAGGAAGTTGTGGCGCCGCGCCTCGAGCAGGGATTCCTCGGTCAGCGTGCCGGGGGTGACCAGACGGACGACATCACGTTTGACCACGGATTTCGATCCGCGCTTTTTCGCCTCTTCGGGGCTTTCCATCTGCTCGCAAACGGCGACGCGAAACCCCTTGCGGATCAGGGTCAGAAGATACCCCTCGGCCGAATGCACAGGCACTCCGCACATTGGGATATCCTGGTCCAGGTGTTTGCCGCGCTTCGTCAGGGCGATATCCAACGCTTCGGCCGCCGCGACCGCATCGTCAAAGAACAGCTCGTAGAAATCGCCCATGCGGTAGAACAAGAGCGCATCGGGGTATTGCGCCTTGATCTCAAGATATTGCGCCATCATCGGCGTGACATTCGACACTGGAAAACCCCCCTTGGTTTCGCGCGACCTTACAAACGGCATGGCGTGCGTCCAAGGGGCAATTGGCGCAAACGGTTGAGGCAAACGCGCGGGCCATGTAAGAGGCACCAGCCCGACCCAATCACAGGCCCCTTGAGATGTCGAAAAACCGTATCACCCGCGAAGAGGCGCTGGCCTTTCACCTGGAACCCACGCCTGGCAAGTGGGAGGTGAATGCGACCGTTCCCATGACAACCCAGCGCGACCTTTCACTGGCCTATTCGCCGGGCGTCGCGGTTCCGTGCGAAGAGATCGCGGAAAACCCAGAGCTGGCTTATGATTACACGAACAAGGGCAACCTTGTTGCGGTGATTTCGAACGGGACGGCGGTGCTGGGGCTGGGAAATCTTGGCGCGCTCGGCTCCAAACCCGTCATGGAAGGCAAATCGGTTCTTTTCAAACGTTTTGCCGACGTGAATTCGATCGACATCGAGCTGGACACCGAAGACCCTGACGAATTCATCAAGGCGGTCAGACTGATGGGGCCGACATTCGGCGGCATCAACCTTGAAGATATCAAGGCGCCCGAGTGTTTCATCATCGAACAGACGCTGAAAGAGCAGCTGGATATCCCGGTTTTCCACGACGATCAGCACGGCACGGCGGTCATTTGTGCGGCGGGTCTGATCAATGCGCTGCACATCTCGGGCAAAAAGATCGAGGATGTGAAGATCGTCCTGAACGGGGCGGGTGCGGCGGGTATCGCCTGTATCGAACTGCTCAAGAGGATGGGCGCACGGCACGAGAACTGTATTGTCTGCGATACCAAGGGGGTCATCTATCAGGGCCGCACCGAGGGCATGAACCAGTGGAAGTCGGCCCACGCCATCAAAACCGAGCTGCGCAGCCTCGAAGAGGCAATGAACGGCGCAGACGTGTTCCTGGGCGTTTCCGTCAAAGGGGCGGTGACGCAGGATATGGTCGCCAGCATGGCTGACAATCCGGTGATCTTTGCGATGGCCAACCCGGACCCCGAGATTACCCCGGAAGAAGCACATGAGGTGCGCCAGGATGCGATCGTTGCCACAGGGCGCAGCGACTATCCGAACCAGGTGAACAACGTCCTGGGCTTTCCCTACCTGTTCCGTGGTGCGCTGGATATTCATGCCCGCGCCATTAACGATGAAATGAAGATCGCCTGCGCCGAAGCTCTGGCCGAGCTTGCCCGCGAGGACGTGCCGGACGAGGTCGCGATGGCCTATGGCCGCAAGCTGACATTCGGGCGCGATTACATCATTCCCACGCCTTTCGACCCGCGCCTGATCCATCGCGTTCCGCCCGCTGTCGCCAAGGCAGGCATGGATACCGGCGCGGCGCGCCGGCCGATCATCGACATGGACGCCTATGAACTGGGCCTGAAAACCCGGATGGATCCGACCGCATCGATCCTGCGCGGCATCAATGCGCGTGCGCGGAATGCGCAGGCGCGCATGATCTTTGCCGAAGGTGACGATGTGCGGGTCTTGCGTGCTGCGGTGATGTATCAGCGGCAGGGCCTTGGAAAGGCGCTGGTCGTGGGCCGTGAAAACGACGTCAAGGAAAAGCTGGAAGCCGCCGGAATGGGCGATGCCGTGCGCGAACTTGAGGTCGTGAATGCCGCCAACACCCGGCACCTCGAAACCTACAAGCAGTTCCTGTACGAGCGTTTGCAGCGCAAGGGCTTTGACCGTCACGACATACACCGGCTCGCGGCGCGTGACCGCCATGTTTTCAGTGCGCTGATGCTGGCGCATGGTCACGGCGACGGGATGATCACGGGCGCAACGCGCAAGTCGGCCCATGTGATGGAGCTGATCAACCACGTCTTCGATGCCGATGCGTCGCACGGTGCGGCTGGTGTGACGGCGATCCTGCACAAGGGGCGTATCGTGCTGATTGCCGACACGCTGGTGCACGAATGGCCCGACGAAGAGGATCTTGCCAACATTGCCGAGCGGTCTGCCGACGTGGCCCGGCATCTTGGCATCGAGCCCAGGGTCGCTTTCGTGTCCTTTTCGACCTTCGGGTACCCGCGCTCGGAGCGGGCCGAGAAAATGCACCTTGCCCCGCGCGTGCTTGAACGGCGCGGAGTCGATTTCGAATTCGAGGGCGAGATGACGGTGGACGTGGCCCTGAACCCGCAGGCGCAGGCGGCCTATCCGTTCCAGCGCCTGTCCGGCCCGGCGAATATCCTTGTGGTGCCCGCGCGTCATTCGGCATCGATCAGCGTCAAGCTGATGCAGGAAATGGCGGGCGCGACGGTGATCGGGCCGATCCTGTCGGGCATCGACGCGTCGATCCAGATCTGTTCTTCGACATCGACGGCAACCGACATCCTGAACATGGCGGTTCTCGCGTCCTGCAAGGTGGGGTAAACGGTTGCGCCTTGCCCCGGCTGCTGTAGCGTCGGGGCAGGGGGATGCACGAATGACCATCTACAACCTTGGTTCGATCAACGCCGATCATTTCTATGCGGTTCCGCATCTGCCGGGACCGGGTGAAACGCTGGCGGCTATGTCGCTGTCGACGGGCCTTGGGGGAAAGGGTGCGAACCAGTCGGTTGCCGCTGCCAAGGCCGGCGCCGATGTTGTTCATGTCGGAGCGGTCGGCCCGGATGGCGCCTGGGCGCTTGACCGTCTTGCACAATACGGTGTCGGGACCAGCCACATCGCGCAGATCGACATCGCCACGGGCCACGCGAACATTTGCATCGATCCCGCGGGGGAGAACCAGATCATTCTCTATACAGGCGCAAACCGGGCCCTGCCCGAGGTTCAGCTTGCCATTCTCGATAGCGCTGGGCCGGGTGACTGGCTGATGCTTCAGAACGAAACCAACCTACAGGTTCAGGCTGCTGAACGTGCCCGCGCAAAGGGGGCGAAAGTGGCCTATTCGGCGGCTCCGTTCGATGTAGAGGCCGTGACGGCGGTCTTGCGGCATACCGATCTGTTGCTGTTGAACGCGGTCGAAGCGCGGCAGCTCGCCCATGCGCTTGGCGTTGCGGTAAGCGATTTGCCGGTTCCGCAGGTCGTCGTGACGAAGGGTGCGGACGGAGCCGAATGGCATGACCTGCAAACGGGCGAAACGATCACGATTCCCGCCCACTCCGTTGCACCCGTCGACACGACCGGTGCCGGGGATACCTTTGCCGGTTACCTGGTCGCCGGGCTTTCGCAGGGGATGGAGCCCGAATCCGCCCTGCGTTTTGCGTCGGCAGCGGCCGCGCTCAAAGTGACGCGCGCGGGGACGGCTGACGCCATTCCCCTTCGGACCGAAGTTGACGCTTTCCTGTCGGATTAGCCGGCGAAAGGCGCGGCCTTGCCCCAAAGCTGACGCACACGCTGATCGCGCCCGCAGGCATCGCGATACCGCTTGTAGGCCTTTGATTGCTTGATCGGGCCGAACCTTGTGAGAACGCGGTTTTCGCCTTTGTAGTAGTCCTGGTGATAGTCTTCGGCCTTGTAAAAGGTTTTCGCGTTCAGGACGGGTGTGACGATGTTTTGCCCCAGTTCGCTTTCGGCGTCCGAAATCGCTGCTTGCGCCAGTTTCTTTTCAGCTGCGTCAGACACGAAAATAGCCGTGCGGTAGCTATCGCCGCGATCGCAGAATTGCCCGCCGGCATCGGTCGGATCGACCGAGCGCAGGAACATCGAAAGGAGTTGTTCGCGGCTCACTTGCGCTGGATCGAAGAATATCTGCACCGCTTCATAATGGCCTGTCCCGCCGCGCGTGACATCCTTGTAAGTCGGATTCTTCAGAGTTCCGCCGGTGTAACCCGAAACGACTTCCTTGACGCCTTTGACCTTTTCGAAATCGGACTCGACGCACCAAAAGCAGCCGCCCGCCACGGTCAGAACCTGCGTGTCGGCGGCGCGGGCTTCGGTGCAATGTGCGATCCAGCCCAAGGCGATGGCAAAGGCCAAGGTGATGCTTTTCAATTGTGCGAGACGTGCAGTCATTGATCGGCCCTCCGATGTTGCCAAACAAGCCTGATCCCAAACCGCCGCTGCGCATAGCCCCTGCAATGCAATGTCACGCAACGGTGACAGCGTGTGAGGGGCTTTCCTATGCCGGTCCTGCGGTCTAGCGTTGCCAAAACGGAGGCCCCGATGACCGAACATGTAACCACCCACCAGGCCGAGGAAGACGCACGTAACGAAAGCATCAATATCTGGCTGAACGGGCGTATCGTGCCAAAGGCGCAGGCGATGGTAAGCGTTTATGACAGCGGCTTCATGCTGGGCGATGGCGTTTGGGAGGGGCTGCGCCTTTACAACAACCGCTGGGCTTTCATTGACGAGCATATGGATCGCCTGTTCGAAGCCGCCAAGGCCATCGACCTGGATATCGGGATGACCCGGGAACAGGTGGTTTCGGCCGTGTTAGAGACACAATCAGCCAATGAAATGACCGATGACGCGCACGCCCGCCTGATGGTCACGCGCGGTGTGAAAACCCGTCCGTTCCAGCACCCGAGTCTCAGCCAGCAGGGTCCGACCGTCGCAATCATCATGGAGCATTCCCGTCCGTCGATCCCGCGGCCAATCCGGCTTGCCACGGTGCCGCACATCCGGGGCCTGCCGATGACGCAGGATCCAAAACTCAATAGCCACTCCAAGCTGAATTGCATCCTGGCTTGCATCGCCGCCGAAAAGGCTGGCGCGGACGAGGGGCTGATGCTGGATGTGAACGGGTTCGTGAACACGACAAACGCCTGCAACTTTTTCATCGTCCGCAAGGGCGAGGTTTGGACCAGCACCGGCGATTACTGCATGAACGGAATCACCCGCGCCAAGGTGATCGATCTTTGCCGGGCGAACGGTATTCCCGTGTTCGAACGGAATTTCAGCCTTGTCGATACGTATGGCGCGGACGAGGCGTTTCTGACCGGCACGTTCGGCGCACAGACGCCGGTGGGCGAAATCGATGGCCGGCAGATCGGTGATGGCGAAATGGGCCCGATGACCCGGCGGATACGCGCGCTTTACAAGGATCTTATCGCCCGGGAATGCGCGCAATGAAGATCGCAATGTGGAGTGGGCCACGGAACCTTTCGACCGCCATGATGTATTCCTTTGCGGCGCGCGGGGATTGTGCGGTCATAGATGAGCCGTTCTATGCCGCCTATCTGCACTTCACCGCGCTGAACCACCCGATGCGAGAACAGATTCTGGCCAGCCAATCCACCAATCCAGGTAAAGTGGCTGCGGTGCTGTCTGGACCCAATCCGGCACAAAAGCCGTATTTCTATCAGAAACACATGTGCCAACATATGATCGACGGTGTCCCGCGCGATTGGATGGCAGATGCCGTGAATGTCTTTCTGATCCGGCATCCCGCGCGCGTGGCGGCCAGTTTCGGCGCGAAATACGAAAGCCCCTCGCTGACCGATATCGGGTTCATCCAACAGGCCGAACTGCACGATTACTGCGTGTCGCTTGGGCAAAATCCCGTGGTGATCGACAGCGCCGATATCCGTCGCGACCCTGCGCAGATGCTCTCAAAGCTGTGCCGGGCAATCGGGATTCCCTGGACGGACAAGATGCTGTCGTGGCCAAAGGGTGGGCACCCTGACGATGGAGCCTGGGCCCCGCACTGGTACGGCGCCGTCCATGACAGCACGGGATTTGCGCCCGCCGAAGGCGATCTGCCCGCGCTGCAAGGCAGGCTGGCTGACCTCGCAGATCTGGCATTGCCATTCTATAACGAACTGGCCGAACGGCGAATTCGGCTGGATTAGGCTCTACTTCAGCAGTGATCCAAGCTTCATCGCCACGGCTGGATTACCGGTCAGCTTGAGCTTGCCCATCATTACACCCGTCATCGGGTTCAGCTTGCCCGCCAGAAGGGCCTTTAGGTTTTCAAGGCTAAGCCGGATCGTGCAGTCGGTTTCCTGATCAATGGTCGTGGCATTGTTGTCAGCCAGAACAAGCACGCCGTCCGGGCCGCAATCGAATTTCAGCGATCCGTCGAATTCCTGCCCGGCCAGGCCCTGGTTTATCCGCTCGGCGATTTCGTTCAGCATTGTGTCAGTGGTCCATAACAAAAATACCCGCCCAATGAGGCGGGTATTTTCGATGATTACGCAAGGCTGACGTAGGTGCCGCTACCCTTTCAGGCGACGGTTCCGCGCGGCAAGCAGCTTCAGGCGCAGCGCGTTCAGCTGGATAAAGCCTTGCGCATCCTTCTGATCGTACGCGCCGGCATCCTCTTCGAAGGTCACATGTGCCTCGGAATACAGCGAATGATCCGACCACCGGCCAACGGTGCGCGCCAAACCCTTGTAAAGCTTAAGCCGGACGGTGCCGCTGACGTGTTCCTGGCTCTTGTCGATCAGGGCCTGCAGCATCTCGCGTTCGGGGCTGAACCAGAAACCGTTGTAGATCAGCTCGGCATAACGCGGCATGATCGAATCCTTCAGGTGGCCCGCGCCGCTGTCCAGCGTGATCTGTTCGATCCCGCGATGCGCCTCGAGAAGGATGGTCCCGCCGGGCGTTTCATAGATGCCGCGCGATTTCATGCCGACAAAACGGTTTTCGACGAAATCGAGCCGGCCGATACCGTGGGTTTTCCCGTATTCGTTCAGCCGTGTCAGGATCGTTGCGGGGCTGAGCGCCTCGCCGTTGATCGCGACGGCATCGCCTTTTTCGAAAGTGATTTCGATGTATTCCGGCGTATCGGGCGCCTCTTCGGGGCTATCGGTGCGCTGATAGACGTATTCGGGCGCATCCTGTGCCGGATCTTCCAGTACTTTCCCTTCGGACGAGGTGTGCAGCAGGTTTGCGTCCACGCTGAACGGCGCTTCGCCGCGCTTGTCCTTGGCGATCGGAATCTGGTTCTTTTCGGCGAAATCGATCAGTTTCGTGCGGCTGGTCAGATCCCACTCGCGCCAGGGCGCGATGACCTTGATCTCAGGGTTCAGGGCATAGGCGGACAGTTCGAACCGGACCTGGTCGTTGCCCTTGCCCGTCGCGCCATGTGCCACGGCATCGGCGCCCGTTTCGGCGGCGATTTCGACCAGACGCTTGGAAATCAGCGGCCGTGCGATCGACGTCCCCAGCAGATACAGGCCCTCGTAGACGGCATTGGCGCGGAACATCGGGAAAACGAAATCCCGCACGAACTCTTCGCGGACGTCTTCGATGTAGATGTTGTCGGGCTTGATCCCCAGCATCTCGGCTTTCTGGCGGGCGGGTTCAAGTTCCTCGCCCTGGCCAAGATCGGCAGTGAATGTCACGACCTCGCAGCCGTATTCGGTTTGCAGCCATTTCAGGATGATCGAGGTATCTAGGCCGCCGGAATAGGCCAGCACGACTTTCTTGGGCGCGGACATGGGACTCTCCAAGGAAATTTGGTTCGCCATCGCCTAGCGCCTTTGGCGGTGGGACGCAACATGGCGCTGTGTGCCGAAGAATACCGCGCAGGCGTCTTGCCAAGCACGGATTTGCCCGCCATCACGGTGCCCATGACCAGTTTTCAGGATATGGCCCGCGTGGCCGAGCGTGCGATGCGCGAGGTTTTCGCCGAGACTCCGCTGCAGTTGAACGCACATTTGTCGGACCGGTTCGATGCCGAGATCTGGCTGAAACGCGAGGATTTGACGCCTGTTCGATCCTACAAGCTGCGTGGGGCCTTCAACGCCATGCGCAAGGTGTTGGAGTCGCAGCCGGACCAAGGGCTGTTCGTGTGTGCAAGTGCAGGCAATCACGCACAGGGCGTTGCCTACATGTGCCGGCATTTCGGTGTGCGCGGCGTGATTTTCATGCCCGTCACCACCCCGCAACAGAAGATTCAGAAGACCCAGATCTTTGGGGGCGATGCGGTCGAGATTCGTCTGACCGGTGACTTTTTCGACGACACCCTGGCCGAGGCAAAGACATTTTGTGCTGCGGAAGGCGCGCATTTTCTAGCGCCATTCGACGATGACGACGTGATCGAAGGGCAGGCCAGCGTCGCGGTAGAGATGGCAGTGCAGATGGGTGGTGCGCCCGATCACATCATCCTGCCTGTCGGCGGTGGCGGGCTCAGCGCCGGTGTGCGCGCGTTTTTCGGCGCGCGGTGCACCTATACGTTTGTCGAACCCGCCGGGGGCCGCAGCCTTTATGCCGCCGTTCGCGCGGGCGAGCCCGTCACGCTGGACCGGGTGGACAGTTTCGTCGATGGCGCCGCAGTCGCGCGGATCGGGGAAAAACCGTTCGCCAAGCTGTCGGACATCAGTGCCGACGATGTGATTTCCGCACCGGAAAACCGCATCTGCGGGACGATGCTGGAAATGCTCAATGTCGAAGGTATCGTTCTGGAACCCGCGGGTGCGCTGGCTGTCGATGCGCTGGTCGATGTGGCCGACCGCATCAAGGGAAAGCGCGTTGTTTGCGTGACGTCGGGCGGCAATTTCGATTTCGAACGGCTGCCCGAGGTCAAGGAACGGTCGATGAACTGGCAAGGATTGAAAAAGTATTTCATCCTCCGGCTGCCGCAGCGGCCGGGCGCACTGCGCGATTTCTTGGACATGCTGGGGCCTGACGACAACATCACCCGGTTCGAATATCTGAAAAAGAACTCGCGCAATTTCGGCTCGGTCCTGATCGGGATCGAAACCAGCTCTGCAGAAAACTTTCCCGGCCTGTTCGATCGCGTGAACAATCGTGGTTTCGCGTTCCGCGACGTGACGCAAGACGAAGTGCTGGCCGATTTCCTGATCTAGGTGGCGTCGGCCGCGTCCGGACCTTCCGAAAAGACAGCGCGTGATGCACCATGGCAGGCAAGGATTCGGGAAATATCGACTTGGTCCGCCTTGCCTTGTGCGCACAATGTTTCTGCCTCCTGACAAAGCCTGGCGAAATCCCGGAATCCGAGATTGAGCGCACAGCCCTTCAGGAAATGCATTTCGGCGCCAAGTGCCTCGGTCGATGGCGCCGACTGAAGCCGTGAAATCCCTTCATCCATTTCCTGCAGGAAAAGCAAAACGATCTCTTGCAGGCTGTCACTGCCGATCTCATCCCGCATCGTTTGCAATCGTTCCCAATCAATCATCGCGATCCTCCATTGGCGCAGAATGAAAGATGGCGGTTAACGAAGTCCGAGGTGAGCCGCGCCGAAACCTTCGGATTTGATCTTTCAGTTTCTGTTAATTGCCCCGGATGCACACACGGATAACGGCAATTTCAACAGGTGGTGTTTGTGCGGGCCTCCCCATTAATCGACGGCATCGACCGGTCTGACACCAAGCCGCCAATGCGTGTGCTTGTGGTCGATGACAGCATGGCACAGCGCCGCATCCTGGCTGCCTCGCTGGCACGGTGGGGATTCGACGTTGTCGAGGCGGAATCCGGGCTTGTTGCGCTGGAACAGTGCATGAAACGTCAGCCGGACCTTGTGCTTAGCGACTGGATGATGCCGGGCATGGACGGGTTGGAGTTCTGTCGGCGGTTTCGCGCGATGCGCCGCGACAGCTATGGCTATTTCATCCTTCTGACCTCGAAGACGGAAAAGGACGCCGTTGCGCGGGGCCTGGATTGTGGCGCGGACGATTTTCTGACCAAGCCGGTGGACACCGTCGAACTGCGCGCGCGCATACGGGCCGGTCAGCGCGTTCTGACGGTCGAGCGCGAGCTGCAGGCGAAATCCGAACGGCTGGCAAGCGCTCTGGATGAAATCCAGGGTCTCTATGATGCGATAGACCGCGATCTGGTTCAGGCACGGAAAATACAGGAATCCCTTGTGCCGGAACGGTTCCGCACCTTCGGGCCAACCGAAGTGTCGATGTTGCTCAAGCCCTGCGGTCATATCGGGGGAGATCTGGTCGGTGTGTTTTCCCCCGGCGAAAACCGCATCGGACTGTATTCGATAGACGTTTCCGGGCACGGCATCACATCGGCGCTGATGACCGCCCGTATTGCCAGCTATCTAAGCGGTCGGTTCCTGGATCAGAACATCGCACTAAGCCGCCGGCCGGAGGGTATTTTCGACATGCGCCCGCCCGGTGAAGTGGCGCAGATACTGAATCACCGCCTCATGTCCGACGCAGGTGTCGAGGAATACTTTACCATGGCGTTTGCCTCCGTCGACCTGCACTCGGGCGTGGCAAGGATCGTTCAGGCAGGCCATCCACATCCTGCCGTGCAGCGCGCCGACGGCCGGGTCGAGTTTCTTGGCATTGGCGGCCTGCCTGTCGGTCTGATTGCAGATGCCAACTACGAATGTTTCGAAACACGCCTTGCACCGGGCGACAGGCTTTTTCTTTATTCCGACGGGTTCACGGAAAGCGAAAACAGAAATGGCGACATGCTGGGAGAGGATGGGCTGACCCGTCTGCTGTCGGACCATGCGGGACGGCATGGCGTCGAAATGCTGGATGACATGTTCTGGGAGCTTCACAAGCGCGAGGGCGGTAAACAGATGGCCGACGATGTTTCGGCCGTGCTGCTCGAATACCTGGGGCCTGCCTAGTGCCTATAAGGCAAACCGCGCGACAAAGCGGCGATCGCCGCTGTTGCCCAGCTCCTTGGCGGCGATCCGGGGTGTGGTCCAGACTGTGCTGTGGTCCGGTTCGGTCGGCAGCCCCAATTGCCGCACCGGGTACGCCATGTAGATCGTACACAGCTTCTCTGCCCAGAGATCGTATTCAGGCATATAGACAAACCGCCTGAACGCACCGAGTCGCCGGGGCGATCCGATTTTCCAGCCTGTTTCCTCAAACACCTCACGATGGAGCGCGGCGAGCGGAGACTCACCCGGATCAATGCCGCCGCCCGGCAATTGCAGCTCGGGGACCGGCCGCTCCTGAAAGGTCAAAAGCAGGTCACCCCGATGCGGCAGGATGGCATACACACCAGGCCGCAAGTGGTATTTTACATCGGGCCGTGGCGAAGGGCCGAAACGCGGGATCATTGCCACCTCCTTGGACACTGCCTTGCGGCACCTATATGGAGGCGGTATGCCAAGACAAGGCGCCAAAGGAAATCCCATGACCATCGGATCGAAACTCGCCTGGGACGATGTGGTACTGCCGTTCCAGCTGGACAACTCGGATATGCGCGGCCGCGTTGCGCGACTGGACGGGGTGCTGGACGGCATTCTGAAACAGCACGACTATCCGCCGCAGGTCGAGGCGCTGGTCGCCGAAATGGCGCTGCTCACCGCGCTGATCGGCCAGACGATCAAACTGCGCTGGAAGCTGTCTCTGCAGGTTCAGTCAAAGGGCGCCGTGCGCATGATCGCCACGGACTATTTCGGCCCGCAGAAAGAAGGTGAGCCAGCCCGAATCCGCGCCTATGCCAGCTATGACGCAGACCGACTGTCTGCTGGTGCACCCTTTGACCAGATCGGTGAGGGATACTTCGCCATCCTCATCGACCAGGGCAAGGGAATGGCGCCTTACCAGGGCATCACGCCGCTTTCTGGCGGCTCGCTTTCTTCGTGCGCCGAGGCCTATTTCGCGCAGTCCGAGCAGCTTCCGACACGGTTTTCGCTGTCCTTCGGAAAATCGACGGAAAGAGGTGGGGCAGAACACTGGCGTGCAGGCGGCATCATGCTGCAGCACATGCCCAAGGCATCGCCGCATGTGTCCGGCGGCGGTTCCGGCGAGGGTGGTCTGCTTAATGCCGCGGATGTGGTTTCGGACAACAATCGTGACGATTGGAACCGGGTGAACATTCTTCTCGATACGGTCGACGATCTGGAGCTGATCGGCCCAAGCGTCACCTCGACGGACCTTCTGGTTCGCCTGTTCCACGAAGAACAGCCTCGCGTTTTCGATGCGCAGGCAGTTCGGTTTGGATGCACCTGTTCGGAAGATCGCGTTCGCCAAAGCCTGTCGATCTATTCGGCCAAGGACATCGAAAAGATGACAACCGAAGAAGGCCGGGTTACCGCCGATTGCCAGTTCTGCGGTGCGCATTACGATCTCGATCCGGCTACGCTGGGGTTTGAGGCAACGAAAGGACCGGATGAGGGTGAGTGACCCGCTAACCCCTATAGTTGATGCATTGGGCAGAAACAGTGCCGCTTCGTCTGATTTTGACCTGAATCCCGGTACTGTATTGCCGGAGGGTCGGATTTTGCGGCCGGCCGGCGTTCTGGTGGGTCTTTTGTTACGGCCGCACGGTGTTCAGGTTGTCCTGACAAAAAGGTCCAGCCACCTGAAACATCATCCCGGGCAGATTGCGTTCCCGGGTGGCAAAGTCGATCCCGGCGACACGGACGAAGTGGCCGCCGCCCTTCGCGAAGCGCACGAGGAGATTGGCCTCGATCCCGCCAACACCGAGGTTCTGGGGACTTTGCCCAGCCATGAAACGGTCACATCGTTTCAGGTCACGCCGGTCATTGCGCGCATTCATGCGCCTTTCGATTTCGTCCCGGAACCGGGAGAGGTCGACGAGGTCTTCGAAGTGCCGCTTGATCATGTGACCGATCCGGCGCGGTTCAGCATCCAGTCGCGCCGTTGGCGCGGCACAATGCGGCACTATTTCACCGTGCCTTGGGGGCCCTACTATATCTGGGGCGCAACAGCGCGTATTCTGCGCGGGTTGGCGGACCGGATGCAGGATTGATGCGCATAACGGATGAATGGCTGAATGAACCGGGCTTGCAGCGGATTTGTTCGCTGCTCGAGGACGCGGGTTTTCATGCGCTTCTGGTCGGTGGCTGTGTGCGGAACGCGCTGCTGGGCGAACCGGTTTCCGACATGGACATCGCGACCGAGGCCCGTCCCGAACGTGTGATCGAACTGGCGGAAAAGGCCGGGATCAAGGCAGTCCCGACCGGTATCGAACATGGGACCGTCACGCTGGTCGAAAACGGTATCCCGCACGAGGTCACGACCTTTCGACGCGATGTCGAAACCGATGGGCGACGGGCGGTGGTGGCCTTTGCCGACGATGTTACCGAGGATGCCCGGCGCCGTGATTTCACGATGAATGCGCTTTACGCGCGGGCGGATGGCACTGTGATCGACCCGTTGGGTGGTTTGCCCGACCTGCAGGCGCGGCGCGTGCGTTTCATCGAAGACCCCGAACAACGCATCCGCGAGGATTACCTGCGCATTCTGCGGTTCTTCCGGTTCCATGCCTGGTACGGCGACCCTGCTGCCGGACTGGATGCCGATGCGCTGTCGGCGATTGCTGCAAATCTCGATGGTTTGCCGATGCTGTCGCGCGAAAGGGTCGGGTCAGAGATCCGCAAGCTTCTGGCAGCGCCCGATCCCGCGCCATCAGTGGCCGCCATGCGATCGGTCGGTGTGTTGGGGGTGGTTCTGCCGGGTGCGGACGATACCGCGCTGTCGCCGCTGGTGCATCTCGAGGGCGAGGCCGGGATTTCCCCGAACGCAATTCGTCGATTGGCAGCTTTGGGCGGCGAAGATGTCGAAGACAGGTTGCGGCTGTCCAAGTCAGATGCGCGCCTGTATTCGACCTATCGTGACGAAACAGGGACTGAATCCAAGGCGTCGGCCCTTGGGTATCGACTGGGATCGCGGGCTGCGAAGGACATCGTGCTTTTGCGGGCAGCATTGCTTTCTGTTCCGTTCGATCCAGCCGAACTGGCTGCGGCGGATCATGGCGCAGGGCAGGTTTTTCCCATCAAGGCAGGTGACCTGATGCCGGATTTGCAGGGCGCTGCGCTGGGCGCAAAGCTGAAAGAGCTCGAAGAGCGCTGGATCGCATCCGACTTTACGCTGACGCGCGAACAACTCTTGCATTGACCCTGCCGAAACAAGCGCCAGTATCCTGCGGATAGCAAGGAAGCGCCTGTGCAACATCTGATCAATCCGTTCGAGCGTGCCGATGGGCCGCCGCCACAAACCCTGTGGCGGTTTTTCGGGTGGGCGTTGCATGGCGCCTGGCCGGTATTGATTTTGGCGACACTTGCATCTGCCGTCGCCGGCGTGATGGAGGCCGGGACGGCCCTGATCCTGGGTTGGGTGATCGACGGGGCCGTCGACGCAGGGCAGGACGTGCTGCTGACGGCCGAGAACATCGCGCTTCTTGTCGGGGCGGTGGTGTTCTTCATGGTGGCCCGCCCTGTTGCGTTCGGTCTGTCGTCCGCTGCGAACTCGATGCTTGTGCAGCCGAACGTGAATCCGCTGGTTCTGTCGCGGTTGCATCGCTGGACGCTTGGCCAGGCTGTCCGGTTCTTCGATGACGATTTCGCAGGCCGGATCGCGCAGAAACAGATGCAAACCGCGCGGGCAATCACGGATGTCGTCGCCGAAGCGATCAATGTCGTGGCGTTTGCCCTTGCATCGCTTGTGGGGTCGGTTGCGCTGTTGGCGGCGATTGACGGAAAGATAGCCTGGGCATTCCTGGGCTGGCTTAGTGTCTATTTCCTGACGATCCGCTGGTTCCTTCCGCGCGTCCGGCAACGGGCAGGGCAGCGCGCGGGGGCGCGTGCGCACGTATCCGGGCAGATCGTGGATACGATCACCAACATCAAGACGGTCAAGCTGTTCGCACATGACGACCACGAAGACCGCGCGGCCCTTGGTGCGATGCAGACGTTCCGCGATACCGCATTGGGGTTTGGCCGCCTGGCCGCCGGGTTTCGCCTGGCGTTGATGACGCTTGCCGGTATTCTGCCGGTCTTGCTGGTCGGGATCACCTTGTGGGATTTCTCGTCCGGTGGCGCCAGCGCGGGCGACATCGTGGCCGCCGGGGCGGTTTCGATACGGATCGCGCAGATGACCGGCTGGGTCAGTTTCACCCTGATGACGATCTATTCCAACGTGGGCGAGGTCGAGGACGGTATGCGCACGCTGACACCGCGGATCCGGCTGGAAGATTCCCAGGGTGCGGCGCCGTTGCAGGTCGATGCAGGCGAGATTCGTTTCGACCATGTCAGCTTTGCCTATGGTCGCGATGTCGGCGGCGTGGCGGATATCGATCTGACTGTCACGCCGGGTGAAAAGCTTGCCATCGTTGGTGCGTCGGGCGCCGGGAAATCTACGCTGGTGTCATTGCTCTTGCGGCTGCATCAGCCGGAACAGGGCCATATTCTGATCGACGGGCAGGATATCGCGCAGGTCACGCAGCAAAGCCTGCGCCGTTCGATCGGGATGGTTACGCAGGAAACAGCGATGTTCAACCGCTCGGCCCGGGACAACATCCTTTATGGCCGGCCCGACGCGTCCGAGGACGAGATGATTTCCGCTGCGCGAAAGGCCGAGGCGCATGACTTCATCCTCGAGATGCAGGACCACAAGGGGCGCAAGGGATACGATGCCCATCTGGGCGAACGCGGGGTCAAGCTGTCGGGAGGGCAAAGGCAACGTATCGCGCTTGCGCGCGCCATCCTGAAGGACGCGCCGATCCTGGTTCTGGACGAAGCGACAAGCGCCCTCGATTCCGAAGTCGAAGCAGCGATTCAGACCGCGCTGGAACGCGTGATGGAGGGAAAAACCGTCCTTGCCATCGCGCACCGACTGTCCACGATTTCGCAGATGGACCGCATTCTTGTGCTGGATCAGGGTCGAATTGTCGAACAAGGCACGCATGACAGCCTGCTGGCCAAGGGCGGGCTGTATGCGCGTTACTGGAACCGGCAGTCGGGCGGCTTCATCGGACTGAACGACGCTGCCGAATAGGGCTTTGCCAGCGCCTGTATGCGCGGTATCCCCCAGCCATGGAACGTTTCGAAATTCAACGCCTGGGCCATCAGGGCGACGGTATCGCTGCCGGTCCCGTTTTTGCGCCACTTACCCTGCCGGGCGAGGTGGTCGAAGGCGTGCGGGACGGGTCGCGCCTGACGGAAATCAGGATCATCACGCCATCGGCCGATCGTGTCGCGCCGCCTTGTCGGCATTTCAAATCCTGCGGTGGTTGCCTGTTGCAGCATGCAAGCGACGATTTCGTCGCTCAATGGAAGATGGGTGTCGTGCGCACCGCACTCGAAGCGCAGGGACTGACCGCCACTTTCCGTCCCGTTCACACATCCCCGGCCCAAAGCCGCCGGCGTGCCGGGCTGTCCGCGCGGCGCACGAAAAAGGGGGCTATTGCCGGATTTCATGGGCGCGCGTCCGGTACGATTGTCGAAATCGCTGATTGCGAGCTTGTTCATCCTGACTTGAAGCCTGCCCTTGCGGTTGCCGAGCGCCTTGCAATCATCGGCGGCAGCCGAAAGGGCGAGCTGGCCGTTTTGGTCACCCGGACGCTGAACGGTCTGGATATTGCCGTTACGGGCGGCAAGCCGCTGGACGGACCGTTGCGCATGGAACTGGCCCAGGTGGCCGAAGCATCCGGTCTTGCCCGCTTGTCCTGGGATGACGAAGTGATCGCGACACGCATGCCGCCGACGCAACGCATGGGTCGCGCCGAGGTGTCCCCGCCACCCGGCGCGTTCCTTCAGGCCACTGAAGACGGAGAAGCCGCGCTGCTGTCCGCGGTGCAGGAAATCATCGGTGACGCAGGACGCGTGATCGACCTGTTTGCCGGCTGCGGCACCTTTGCGTTGCCCTTGGCCGAAAGCGCCGAGGTGCACGCCGTCGAAGGGTCGGCAGCCATGCTTGCGGCACTCGACAAAGGCTGGCGTATGGCGCAGGGGTTGAAGCGCGTCACCACCGAAGCGCGCGATCTGTTCCGCAATCCGGTCATGGCCCAAGACCTGCGCGGCTACGATGCCGCCGTGATCGACCCGCCGCGCGCCGGTGCCGAGGCACAGGTGGCCGATTTGGCCCAAAGCGGTATCCGCGACATCGCCTTTGTTTCCTGCAATCCGGTCACCTTTGCCCGCGATGCGCGTGTCATGGTCGATGCGGGCTGGCACCTGGATTGGGTGCAGGTGGTGGATCAATTCCGCTGGTCCAGCCATGTAGAGCTTGTCGCCCGTCTGACCGCGCCCCATATGTGACCGAAACTCACGGAAGCAGGGGCCCGGTTTTTCATGCGTGAACAGTTGGATAGATGGCTTGATCAGGCGGTCGTGCGCAACACGATCGTGGCTGTCATCATCTTCAACGCGATCATCCTGGGGCTGGAAACCTCGCAAGTGGCGATGGCGCGGTTTGGCGACCTTATCGTCCTGCTGGACAAGCTGTGCCTGGCCGTTTTTGTCATCGAGATCGTGCTCAAGCTGATTGCCAAGGGTCCGCGGTTCTTCAAATCCGGCTGGAACATCTTCGATTTCGTGATCGTCGGTATTTCGCTTGTGCCTGCGGGGCAGGGCCTGTCGGTGCTGCGGGCGTTGCGCATCCTGCGGGTATTGCGCGTGGTTTCCGTTGCACCCCGCCTGCGCCGCGTGGTCGAGGGGCTTTTGAACGCGCTTCCCGGCATGGGAAGTGTTTTCATGCTGATGACGCTGATCTTCTACATCGGGGCAGTGATGGCGACCAAGCTGTTTGGCGCGTCCTTTCCCGACTGGTTCGGCACGCTGGGCCGGTCGGCCTATTCGCTGTTTCAGATCATGACGCTCGAAAGCTGGTCGATGGGGATCGTCCGCCCGGTGATGGAGGTTTATCCCTATGCGTGGGCGTTCTTCCTTCCGTTCATACTGGTGACGACCTTCGCGGTCGTGAACCTGTTGGTGGGCCTGATCGTGAACTCCATGCAGGACGCGCACCACGAAGAAGACAACCAGCGCACCGATGCCTACCGCGACGAGGTGCTTGCGCGGCTCGATTCGATCGAGGCCATGCTGGCCAAGCGCGAATAAGCTGACTGTTTCGATTACATCGGAAAATCTCTGGCTCGCGGTGGTTGCTCTGGTGTATTTGTGGCGTCAGAACAAAGGCAAATCGCAGCAGGCAAAACTATCATGTTTCGTATACTGGCTATCCTGGCCGCCGTGCTTGCGCTTTCTGGCTGCGCCAGCAAGTTCAAGACCTACAACGGCCCCGAGGTCACGCATGTTCTGGTCAACAAGGGTGAGCGCAGGATGTACCTGCTACACCATGACCAGGCGCTAAAGGCATATAACATCGGGCTGGGGTTCGCGCCGGTCGGGCACAAGCAGTTCGAAGGCGACGGCCGGACGCCGGAAGGCACCTACATCATCGACCGCCGCAACCCCAACAGCGAGTTTCATCTGTCGCTCGGCATCAACTATCCGGGTGACGGCGATCGCGAATTTGCCCAGGAAGCCGGAAAAAGCCCCGGCGGGGACATCTTCATTCATGGCCGACCCTGGAAGTACCGCAAGGGCGGGCGCGATTGGACAGCGGGTTGTATCGCCGTTTCCAACAAGGAAATCGAAGATATCTACGCCATGGTGCGTGACGGAACGCCGATCACGATACGACCGTGATCGGTTGGGTCAGGTTCCGGTGATCAGGGTCCACCAGATTTTGCCGTTCGATTCCTGGTACCAGGAAAAACCCAGCTTCCGTGCGTCAGGATCGACGATGACGCGGCGGGTGTCGGGTTGCTCCATCCAGGCGCCCAGCGTTTCAAGCTCGGTTTCGTAGGTTTCCGAGATGTTTTCACCCAAGAGCATGCCGTCATATCCGACGCGGCGCACGCGGTCGATCGGGGACGATCCGTCCGATCCGAAATGCCACGGCCGATTCTGAACCGACATGTCGCGGGAATGGGTCGCGGCAGCGGCTGTCAGCTTGGCATCAAGTTCGACCTCGGGGGCGCCGGCCGCCCGGCGCAACGCGTTGACCGCATCAAGCATGCGATACTGGATACGCGCCTTGTCCCCCATTCCGATCCGGTAAAGACGCGGAAGGGGCTTACCATCGGCGCCCATTTGGGGGGCCGTCGGCGCACACGCGGTCAGGGCAAGGGCAAGAGAAACGAAAAGGGCAGCAATACGCATGGGTCCGTCCGCGGTTGTTTTGAACTGGCTTATCGTGCGTAGCGTTGTGTTTCCAACCCACATCACCGTGAGTCGGCCAAATGACGCGCGTTTGATTTGCGACTGCGGCTTTCGCGCAATATATAAACGAACGACATCATGAACGCTGTGATTTCCGCGGAGAAGACGATGACCAAGAAGACGCCCTTTCAACTGACACGGCGCGGCTTTGTTGCAGCAGGCGCTGCAATGATGGCGGCGCCTGCTTTGGCGCAAAACACGTCGGATGTTAACGGCACCGGCACTGTCGAGGTCGAACGCGATCTCAGCCAGGCGGTGCGCCGCAATATCTCGAGCTTCCGTACGCTGGATTGGCGGCCGTATTTCTCGAACCTGAACAACGGCGCAGTTCTTGTCGATATCGACAGCCGCGCCTTGCACTACTGGTCTGCGGACGAGTCGGTTTACAAGCTTTACCCGTCTTCCGTGCCTCTGTCCGAGGATCTGACGCGCCGTGGACGGACCAGCGTTGTCCGCAAGGTCGAAGGCCCCGACTGGCGTCCCACGCCGTCGATGAAAGAACGGAATCCTGAATGGCCGGATTACGTTCCGCCGGGCCCGGACAACCCGCTTGGCACGCATGCTCTCTATCTCAGCTGGACGTATTACCGCATCCATGGCACCCATGACACGCGCAAGATCGGACGCCGGTCGTCGAACGGCTGCATCGGCCTTTACAACGAGCATATTGCCGAGCTGTTCGCGCTTACGAAGGTCGGTACGCAGGTGTTGCTTATTTGACGACATTTTCGCCACAGCGGCGCGCGAGCGGCAAAACTGGGTTTGCAATTGACAGTTTTTGCTGCTTTACCAATAGTTACGAGGTAAGTCTTGGGTGCTTGTCGTCGCCCATGTGTGTGCGACAGGCGAATATCTGGAGGATAACATGAAGAAACTCGTTCTGGCTGCCGCTTTCGCCGCTGCTGCAACCAATGCTTTTGCCGGCAACATGGCAGAGCCCGTGATCGAAGCACCGGTCATCGTTGAAGAAACCGCAAGCTCGTCGGCTGGTGGCATCGCCATCCCGCTGCTGCTGCTGGCGGTTCTGGCCGTGGCTGCTTCGGACTAAGTTCGAACACACGTTCAAAAAGAGAGGCGGTGGATTTCCACCGCCTTTTCTTTTTGTGAAATCCCTTTCCAACACTTCATAGAAGAAAGCGTTTCGGGGGTGGTGCAATCCGGTCTCCAAGCCGAGAGTTGTGCTGTGCCGTGGCGATGGGGGATACCGGCTCTTTGCGCGAATTGCCCAGATGCGCGGGGCGGTTTTCGAATCCGTGCCAGATATCGCGGCCGGCGACACAATTCAGGGCGAAAAGCCGCGTTACCTGTGGGCAGGCCGCACTGGTCCCTGACAGCATGGCCCGCGACCCACTGAACACACCCGCCGAAGGCATCCCCGGACGCAAGCGGCTGCGGTCGCACGGGGCCGATACATCGACCGCGGGCGGCAAAGCTCCGTTTGCCGATATGCCAGGGCTGCCGGAATACCGGCACGGGTACCCCGTGAACGATTCGTACCCGCCGACACGCGTGACACCGGGTGAGGTGGCGATTGCGCTCAGCCCGCCGTAGCCCCGGACCAGGTCCAGCCGCCCGTCATAAATCGCCAATTCGTCCTTTGTCGGGCGTGATCCAAGATCCACCAGGTAACTTTGCCGCCCACCGGTTCCGATTCGGACCGGGTCGTCGTCCCTTTGGACCCAGATTCGTATCGCTTCGCCTTCCGACAACGGGCTGGCCTGTGCGGTACGACTGACTTCGACTGTCCAGCGGCCGGGTGGGGCGGCGCGCATCTGCCCCGGCATGTGCCACGTCGGAAGAAGAGCGATCAGTACGCGCCAGCGTGTCCCGCGATCCATATCGGCGGACAACTGACCAATGTTGCGTCCCCCCATTTCAATCTCGACAAACCTGCGCGGGTCGCCGTCCGGCAGTGCCGGATCGGGGCTTACCGGCAACTCTCCGCGACCGCTCAGCTGGCCGTGTGGCGGGATCAGGTCCACCTGATATTCCGAAGGGTCCATGCCTTCGGGAAACCAGATTTCCATGTAGCTGCAGGTCATGTCGTCGGGCTGCACCTGCCACCCCAACCGGCACGCCCCGTTCGAAAAGCGCGATTCGTCGATATGGGCGTGCAGATCCGCGTCGAATTCATTTCCCGTAGGCATAAGGATCTGGGTCAGCGGCTGGAATTTTCGCCGCTCGGTCACAAGATGCCCGATCGCGTCGTCCAGAACCGATCCGCCATCATGGCGACCCGCGTTCCACCCATAGCTGAGATTGACGAAAAGCGGCAATTCCGCCGGATCAGAGCCTGTTGCCGCGGCAATCCTGCGGGCGCGGTCAAACACGTAGTGCAACGCGCTGAGGATGTAGGTCTCTTTCCCGAAACCGGATGTTTCCCACGAAATGGCGTTCGGCAATTCGACCGCGATGATCTGCACGTCATCGCCTATGGGTTCGGCCCGGATTCCCGGGCCGTTGCCCGCCGCTGCGGCGAGAACCTGCGCCCCATGCGTCGCCGTGCGGCGCAACAGACCGCTCCGGCCCTCGCGCCCTTCAAGCAGCGTACCGGAACGCCGGTAAGCCTCGGCCTCGTCGTGGCCCGCGCTTGCACGAAGGGTATCGATTTCAGCATTCGCAAGTTCGCGGCCAAACGGTACGGCATCGCGTTCCTGCGCCGGCGCCGATTGCAGCCAACAGTGGCTGATGCGCGTGCGGCCGTCGCTGCCAAGAAACGCGCGGCCCGCGAACGGAATACCGTCATCTATGACCGCGATGATTGCCTTTGGCGGTGTCGCAGGCGCAACCCAGCCCTCCATCCCCGAGCCTGGGTCGTAGCCGTCCACCCAGGCATCTGGCCGGATCGGGAAATTCACCCGAAACCGGGCATCGCCGGCGTCCTTCAGCAACGCGGCAACATCCTGATCCAGCTTGTCGTTCTTGTGATGAGGGATCAGCCGATGAAACGCAAAGGGCAGGATTGTGTGGCCCACATCATCGGGCGCCCATATCGGCGGCAACCTTGCATTGAGCCCCGCCGGAAACGGCAATGTATCGCCCCCTTCCAGCATCGCTGTGAAATAGCCCGCCGAAATGTCGGCATGTGACGGAAAGACGAACGGCTGTCCGAGTTCGGGTGAATACACCCACCGTTCGTAGGGCCCGGTATAGCGGTCGATGCGCAGGTCATCGGGGCGTTGTGAAAACATGGCTCAAGCCCCCGAACCCGGACCCTGCCGTTCTTTCATCGCTTCGTCCCAAATCCAGCTGAAAATAGGGCTCTGCGTTACCGCGTATTCCGGCCCCGTCGTCAGACCGTTTGCCTGGGCATCGTTCAAGAACGCATGATCGGTAAAGTCGCCATGCACTGCCGCATAGGAGTAAGATGGCGTTTCGACCTGCTGACCACAGCGCCGCAACACCGCCCGTCCGACGGCTGTTCCCAGCGTTGCCCCCGCCCAGCTGTCGACCGGGAAGTGTACGCCGGCAACCGTGCGGTTCACGGCAATACGTTCCGCCAGGCCGCGCAAAAGCGCCAAACGCGTGGTCTGATCGGACATGGATGCCCACCCTTCGACCACATGCGAAAGCACGGTCATGGCGGCATAAGCTTCGGTTGCATGCGCGCTGGGGAAACTGCCGTGACCCGGTGTGGCGATCATCGGCAATATCCGGCCATCCACCTGGTCGGGTCGCCGCACGGACAGGGCGTATTTCGCGATCATCGCCGTGTGCGCTGCCGCGACTTGCGTTGCCGCCAGCAGTTCCAGCGTTTTTGCGTGCTGCGCATTGTGCAGGCCAAGGATCATTGAAAAGTATTCCGTCGGGAAACCCAGTTGCGAGGTAATCTCGACCGTCCGGTCCGCCCGAAGATCGGCATAGTCGCGAACGATTGCAGCCTGTTTGGCAAGAATAGTGTCTGCCGGACGTGCCAGCGTCACCATCGCTGCGCCGTCCATCCTGATCTTCACGGTCTCGGCAGCGGCATTCGCGCTCCAGTCCAGCCCTTTGGCGTATTCAGTGAGATAGAGCGAGCCCCGCACCCAACCCGACCAGCGTGAAAGGTTTGCCGGGCTCGCGAAATCCATCGGCTCGGCCGCGGCGGCGGGATCGGTGCCAACCAGGTGGCTCAACCCCTCGGCGGTGGTCTGCAATCCCAACGTTACTGCACCGGAATAAGCGCCCGAGGCCCCCAGGCCACCCAAGCCGCCAAGCCCCCCGAGACCGCCAAGCCCTCCCAGTCCACCAAGGCCGCCGAGGCCGCCCAAACCGCCATATTGTGACATTTGCTTTCTCCCTATTGATGTTAACGAATACCGGCGGCTGTCAGCGCCTCGATCACGCGTTGACCGACCTGATGGTTCGCCGACGGATGGGTGCGGCGATAATAATCGAGACTGAAATCGGGTTGGCGGCGCATCAGTTCCTGCGCGGTGACACGCGCATCATCGGTACGGCCAAGGAAATGCAGGGCCGTCACCCGTGTGCGCAGCGTCGAAAGGTGCCGATCGTTTAATGCCAGCGACCGGTCGGCGAATTCCAGTGCCTTGGGATAGTCCTCGGCCGCGACATAGGCAGTACTTGCGAGGCTGTCATAGAAATAGCCGAACGGATCGATAGGCGACAGGGTGCGCGCCGTTTCGATACCGCGTACGGCGGCCTTGCCATCGTCCTGAAAAGCCATGAGCGTGCCCCGCAGGAGCCATGAAAGGCTTTCGTTCGGGTTCGCCTCAAGCGCCATGTTATAGCGTTCTTCCGCAACGGCCATGTCTTGCAGAAGGTTGTTGTGGGCAAACCCGTCAATCGTCAGGCTGAAGCTCGATTCAGGGTCGATGCCCAGCGCCCTTGCCGTGTGATCCAACGCCTTTTGCGTGTCATCCTTTGCGTCCACGGTCCAACCGTTGAAAACGCTCAGGACATACCATTTTCCCAGCCAGGCATGGATTTCAGCGGCGTCCGGTGTGCGATTCGCCGCCTCGATCAGCAATTCACGGGATTTGAGAAAATCGCGCATCTGGCGTTTGTGCATCAACGACACGCCAGCGATCAGCAGGTTGTGGTCCTCGATCTGCGGCAACGGCCGGTCACGGACATACGAGATGGCCATGTCTGCGATCGTCCTGCCGATCGACTGGATCACATTGATCAACCGCCCCTGCAGCTGATCGGTGAACTCTCCTGCCGGGCAGCTCAGGTGCCTGTTCCAAAGGATGTTGCCGCTGCGGGCATCCATGAAATCGAAATCGACGACGATCTCATCCTTGAAACGGCGCATCGTGCCGGTGATCAGGTAGTCGACATTCAATGTCGCGCGAATATCCGCGATATCGAAGCTTCGCGACGCCATCGCCCGGCTGCTGAGGTGCGAAATCACGGTCAGCAGGTTGGATCGCGACAAGGACCGGCAGGTTTCTTCCGCGACCCAATCCGCCAGAACCCCCAGCTCGGGGTCGGCGCCGACCACCTTCAGGGGCAAAGCGGTGACCCGGGGGCGCGGGCGCCCGAACTGCACCCTTGGCGTCGTTCGGAACAGCGCTGCCACCTGGTCGGGATTGGCACGTATGGTTTGTACCCAATCCTGATAGGCCCGTTCGCGAATGTTCAGATCCTCAAGGAACGCGCCGTCATTGGGCGACCCCTGGAAGGTGACATGTTCCACATCGAGTTCGACATCGCTGTTCGTGACATGCAGAAGGGTGCTGAATTCATCCCCCAGCATACCGCGAAGATCCGACAAGGCGCGGCGCAGATTCTGGTGCCCGGCATCGTAAGAGGTGTCGCCCCACAGCGTTTGCTGAAGGTATGTCCGCGTGCGGCGACCAAGCGGAGCAGTGGCCAGAATCGCGAACAATGCGCGGTGTTTGGCGCCGCGAATTTCCTGCGGCTCATCGCCTGTGATGCGCACGACGCATGTACCGAACAGGGAAATTTCCAGCTTTGTCGCCACCTTGGCCCTCCCTTAATGATTGAAACGTTACTGCGCAAATTCGTGTTAACCAAGAGGTTCACAGTTTATTCACACCCAGCATTCCCATGCGTCAACTACGATGGGCCCCATCACGAAATTTCCGGAAGGCTCATCTGATGATGGTGACGACGAATGACCGCATGATCAAAGACCTGATCGATTTCTACAGGCGCTGGCCTGAGATGCGGTTGCAGGCACAAAGCCTTCAGGCGCGCCCGGATATCGGCGACGCCCAGCGGGAAGTGCTGAAATGGATGATACGTGTGGTGGATCGTGTCGGTCCATCCGACCTGAGCGAGGAGGTCTGAAATGATCACGAACCTGAGACATACCAAATGGATGCCGGTCGAGCCCGTAGGTTGGGTGCGCAGGGCATACGGACGCACGATCAAGTACGAATCCGAGGGTGGGACGCTGCGGACGTCCACGTCGGGGCTCAAGGCGACGGGCGGCCAGATCTACCTGCAGTTCGAGATCACCGGACGGATGCTGGTGCAGCTTTTCTGCAATGACGCGCTGGTTTTCGAAGACCTGGTCGCGCATGGCGAACTGGATACATTCGTCGATCTGCGTTCGGATCCCTTTGCCGATCGCGTCGATGTGGAACTGCACCTTATCCCGGCCACATTCGGCAGCGTCAGGATCGCGCAGAACGTGAATTTTTTCAGCGCACGCCAGGTCGCCGACATGTGCCTCGCAAAGGTATCCTGACCTTATTTGCCAGTACCGCGCGGGGTCCGCGCAAAGTTTTTCCTCTTTCTCCCTGTGACTGCGCGGATGCGTCTTCTGGACACATCCGCGCTTTTTTATCCAGGGGACAGGTGGAAACCGCCGATCAGGTCGAAACCATCCAGCCTTCGAGTTCGGTTTCGATGACGTCGCACAGGGCCTCGATATGTGCAGGCTCGTCGTTGAGGCACGGAATGTAGGTGAATTTTTCGCCACCCGCCTCTTCGAAGCTTTCCTTGATCTCTTCGTTGATCTCTTCCAGCGTCTCGATGCAGTCGGCGGCAAAGGCGGGCGCGATGACTGCGATGTTCTTTTTGCCCTCTTCGGCAAGGTGCGCCACATGTTCGACCGTGTAGGGGCGCAGCCATTCTTCCGATCCGAAAACCGACTGGAAGGTGGTGCAGATCTGGCTGTCATCCCAGCCCAGCCGCTCTTTCAGAAGGCGCGTGTTCTTCTGGCACTGGCAGTGGTAGGGATCACCTTCCAGCAGATACCGCTTTGGCATGCCGTGATAGGAGCACACCAGCATGTCGGGCTTTTCGTCCATCTGCGCATAGGCGCGCTCGACCGATTGTGCCAGCGCCTCGATGTATTTGGGGTGATCGAAATAGGCCGGGATCGTCCGCACTGCCGGTTGCCATTTCTCTTCCATCAATGCGCGGAAAAACTGGTCGTTCGCGGTGGCCGACGTTGCGCCGGCCTGCTGCGGATAGAGCGGCACGAACAGGATGCGGCGGCAACCGGCTTCGACCATCTTGCGCACCTTCGATTTGGTCGACGGATTGCCATAGCGCATGCAGAAATCCACGACGACCTTGTCACCATACTTGTTTTGCATGGCCTTGGAGATCGCGGCAGTCTGGTCCTTGGTGATGGTCATAAGCGGGCTTTCGCCCTGTTCCTCGTTCCAGATCGACTTGTAAGCCGCGCCGCTGGTGAACGGGCGCTTGGTCAGAATGATCAGCTGAAGCAAAGGCTGCCAGAGCCAGGGCGAATAATCGATCACCCGGCGATCGGAGAGAAACTCGTTCAGGTACCGGCGCATCGACCAGTAGTCGTAATTGTCCGGCGTTCCCAGATTGGCCAGCAGGATGCCGATCTTTTCCTTGGGGATCGCAGGGTGATCCGCGGGGGCATGTTCGGGGCGCGTGGCCTGAGATGTCGCATCCAGCATTCCTGGGCCTCGTTTCTTTTTGTTCTATTCGCGAATTTGCATGAATTGCACGGGGACATAAGGGATATTCCGCTCAGGTCAATCGCGAAGCGGCGTTTCCTTTGTGCCAAGCGCCTCGGCCAACCGGGTTTGCGCCGAACCGGGGCGCAGCGGCTGGGGTTGGCTGTCATCCGGGGCCCAGCCCGTCAGGACGACAATTTCGTAGGTTTCGGTGATCCTGCCATCCTCGCCGGCGGCAAGCTCCGCATGGATCGCGGCCGCCTGTGTCAGAACCTGCGGGCGTGTCGGGTGGCGCAGCCGGGCCTGCAGGGCATTCCCTTCGCCCATCGCGCGTAGATCGCGCATCAACGCCAGCGTATCCGGGTATGACACGCGCAGCGGAACCGCGTCGGCCACCGGCAGCGCCAGTCCTGCACGTTGCAGCAATGCCCCCATATCCCGGATTTCCGCCATTGGCGCGATGCGTGGCGACAACCCTCCGGTCACGCGCGATTCAGCCTCGGCAAGTGCCGTCCGCAGATCGGCAAGGGTCTGGCCTCCGAACGCCACCGCCAGAAAAAGACCGTCGGCTTTCAGGGCGCGCCGGCACTGGATCACCTGGCCCACCGGGTCGTTTGCCCAGTGCAGGGACATCGCATGGATCACCAGGTCGTGCGCGGCGGGCTCCAGGTCCAGAACCTCGTCGTCGGGAACGATTTTCGCCTGCGGCCAGTGCGCGGCCCAGAAATCGGGAAATCCCGTGATGATGGCGGGATTGGTGAACGTCCTGTTAACCATCGAAAGGCGATCATCGATCTCGTCACGCGCGACCTCGTGCAGGAACAGGGCCGCGCCCTTGCGGTTCGCGCGGGCGCGGTTGCGCTCCAGGGCGCTGCGGTCGGTCAGGCGGGGCACGTCTGTCATGGCGCGTTGATATAGAGGCAGGTTGGTGGCACTTCAAACGCTGATGCACATGATCTACCCGCCGCGTTGCCTGAATTGCGGTGAAATGGTCGAAAGCGATTTCGGCCTGTGCGGTCCCTGCTGGCGCGACACGCCATTTATCGGCGGTGTCGTTTGCGATCTCTGCGGAACGCCGCTGCCTGGCGGAGAAATCGGCGAAATTGCACATTGCGACGATTGCCTTGCGATTGCGCGACCCTGGACACGCGGCAGGGCGGCACTTGTTTACGATGGCACCGGGCGACGGTTGGTTCTGGCGCTAAAGCACGATGATCGACACGAAATCGTGCAACCGGCCGCCCGCTGGATGGTGCAGGCGGCCCGTCCCATACTCGACCCGGACTCAGTGATCGCTCCGGTGCCGCTTCATTGGACGCGTCTTTTGCAAAGACGTTTCAATCAGTCCGCGTTGCTGGCGCGTGCGATTTCACGGGAAACTGGCCTGCCGCATTGCCCCGACCTGTTGCGCCGCATGAAAAGGACCGAGGTTCTCGACGGCAAGGGACGCGATCAGAGGTTCGCGGCGCTGAGTGCAACGATCAAGGTGCCGTGGACCCGCGCGGAATTGATACGAAACCGCGCGGTTTTGCTGGTGGATGACGTGATGACTTCGGGCGCGACGCTTGCCGCCTGTGCCGACGCCTGTCTTGCCGCCGGGGCAACACAGGTTTGCGTGATCGTTATGGCGCGCGTTGCCAAGCGGCCCTAAATCCCCTTAGAACACACAAATTCCGCAAGGGGACATTTATGCAACCTGTCGAAATCTACACCTCGCCGCTTTGCGGCTTTTGCCACGCAGCCAAGCGCCTGCTGGCACAGAAGGGCGTGACATTTTCCGAAATCGACGTCTGGGCCAACCCCGACCGCAAGCCCGAGATGATCGAGCGTGCGAATGGTGGATACACCGTGCCGCAGATTTTCATCGGCGGTGCCCATGTCGGGGGCTGCGATGATCTTTATGCTCTGGAACGGGCGGGGAAACTCGACCCGCTCCTGGCGGGCTGAATTGTGCGCGCGGCGCTGCTGCAACTGAATTCCGGCGATGTGCCGTCGGATAATCTGCCCATTGCGCTGGGCATGGTGCAGCAGGCCGTCGAGCAGGGCGCCACGTTCATTCTGACGCCCGAAGTCACGAATTGCGTTTCCGCCAGCCGGGCGCACCAGAAAGAGGTCTTGCACCATGAAGACGATGACCCGACGCTGGCCGCAATTCGCGATGCCGCGGTGCAGTCGGGTGTCTGGGTGTTGATCGGCTCTTTGGCGCTGAAGACGGACGATGCGGATGGCCGTTTTGCGAACCGCTCTTTCCTGATTTCGCCAAAGGGAGAGATTGCCGCGAGATATGACAAGATCCACATGTTCGACGTCCAGGTGAGCGAGGCGGAAACCTATCGTGAAAGCGCCGGCTACCGGCCTGGCGACCGTGCTGTCGTCGCGGATGCGGATGGGGGCCGGGTCGGCATGACGATCTGCTATGACGTGCGTTTTCCGCATCTCTATCGCGCTCTGGCGCAGGCCGGGGCGCAAATTCTTACCGTGCCCTCGGCATTCTCGCCGGTCACAGGCGCCGCCCATTGGGAGGCTTTGCTGCGCGCGCGCGCGATTGAAACCGGCTGCTTCGTGTTGGCGCCCGCCCAGACAGGAAGCCACCCGTCGACCACTGGCAAAACGCGCAAGACCTATGGGCACAGCATGGTTGTTTCACCTTGGGGTGAGGTTATGCTGGACGCCGGAAACGATCCGGGCGTTTACCTTGTCGATCTTGACATGGCGGCGGTATCCGATGCGCGGCGGCGCGTTCCATCCCTGACCCATGATCGTGCTTATGGAGGGCCCGATGTCTGATGCGGCCAGCCCACTTGCCATTGCGCTGTTTAGCGAGTTGCTGACCGCCGATCAGTTGGTGCGCAACCGCTTGTCGCGGGTGTTGCCAAAGGGAATGGAGATTTCGCATTTTTCAGTTCTGAACCACCTTGCCCGCGCGGGCGGTGAGCGCAGCCCCGCACAATTGGCGAAGTCCTTTCACGTCACACGCGGTGCGATGACCAATACCTTGGGCAAGCTGGAATGGGCCGGTTATGTGCATATCCGCCCCGATTGGGACGATGCGCGGCGCAAGATGGTGGCGATCAGCCCGGCAGGCCGCCAGGCGCGTGATGCGGCGCTTTCGGCCATTTCGCCAATGATCACGGAAATGGCCGAGGAACTGGGCGAGGAAAAGCTGCGCGCGATCCTGCCCATCCTGCGTGAGATGCGGCTAAAGCTTGAAGACGAGGGCTGACCGGCCTGAAACAGGCTCTGTTCCTGCCGATCAGGCCGGTTTGGTGCTGGCGGTCACGTAGTTCACACTCAGATCACGCGACGACAGCGACCAGTCCCAGGTGACCGGGTTGAACACGAAGCCCTTGCGATCCACGGGTGTCAGGCCCGCATTCTGAATCAGGTCATAAAGCTCATCCGGGGTAATGAATTTCGACCACTCATGCGTGCCCTTGGGCAGCCAGCGCATCACGTATTCGGCCCCGACAATCGCCATGGCAAAGCTTTTGGCGTTGCGGTTGATGGTCGAACAGATCATCAGCCCGCCGGGCTTCAGCAATTGCCGGCAAGCGGTCAGATAGGCGAGTGGATCGGCCACATGTTCGACGACCTCCATGTTCAGAACGACATCGAACTGTTCGCCTGCGTCTGCCATGGCTTCGGCCGTGGTGTGGCGATAGTCGATCTCCAGCCCTGATTGTTCGGCATGTATCTGCGCCACCGGAATGTTGCGTTCGGCCGCATCGGCGCCCACCACGGTTGCGCCAAGCCGCGCCATCGGTTCGCTCAGCAGTCCGCCGCCGCAGCCGATATCCAGGATGCGCAACCCATCGAAGGGCTTTTCGGCCTTCAGGTCGCGTCCGAATTCCCCGGCAATCTGCTGCGTGATATAGTCGAGCCTGCAGGGGTTCAGCATGTGAAGCGGTTTGAACTTGCCCTTGGGATCCCACCATTCGGCGGCCATCGCCTCGAATTTGGCGACTTCGGATGGGTCCACGGTGGTTTGGGCGGTTTGCATTCGGCTCTCCATATGCTCTTGTGGTCCTCGGCAACCTATATAGGGCGCTTATGGATAAATACGCAGGTCAAAACAGCGCGGTCCGGCATCTGTACCCGTCGCGCGATCCGTTCGATCAACGGATGTTGCAGGTGGGCGACGGCCACACGCTGTATGTCGAGCAGTCGGGGAACCCCGACGGCATCCCTGTTGTCGTGCTTCATGGCGGTCCCGGTGGCGGCTGCAGCCCTGTGATGCGGCGGTTTTTCGATCCTGACAAGTACCGCGCGGTTCTGTTCGATCAGCGTGGCTGCGGACGGTCGCGGCCCCATGCCAGCGTCAACGCCAACACGACATGGCACCTGGTCGAGGATATCGAGCGTATCAGAACGACCCTGGGAATCGATCAGTGGATGGTTTTCGGCGGCAGCTGGGGCGCCACATTGGCGCTAATTTACGCGCAGACCCATCCCGAAGCCGTGCGGCACCTGATCCTTCGTGGTGTCTTTCTGGCGACGCAGGCCGAGCTGGACTGGTTCTATGGCGGCGGAGCCGGGCGTTTCTGGCCCGAGGTCTGGGCGCGCTTCGTCGATCCGATCCCCGAAGACGAACGGCACGATCTGATCGCGGCGTATAACAGGCGTCTGTTTTCCGGCGACATGCATACCGAGATGCGGTTCGGCCGCACGTGGTCGGCCTGGGAAAACGCGCTGGCGTCGATGGGGTCGAACGGCCATGCGGGCGAGGCGCCGGGCGATTACGCAAGGGCATTTGCGCGGCTGGAGAATCATTATTTCACGCACAAGGCCTTTTTGGACCGGGACGGTCAGATCCTGCAGGACATGGAAAAGATCGCGGAAATTCCCGGCGATATCGTGCAAGGGCGATACGACATGATCTGCCCGCCGCATTCCGCCTGGGAACTGGCCCAACGCTGGCCCGAAGCCGAGTTGCACATGGTGCGCAATGCGGGTCACGCCCTGAGCGAGCCAGGCATCAGTTCGCAACTGGTGCGGATCATGGACGCGCTTGCGGAGATGGCCGCGTGATTTAACGGCTTGCAGACTCGGGTCCGGTCGCCTATATCGCCTTCAACAGCGGCGCGCTGGGGTCCACACCCGGCGCCCACCGGAAAGTTCGACGGGCCCGCTGGCCCGTTTTTTTGTGTCTGGAGCACGCATGAGCGACCTGATCGCCAAAACCGCCATCGACCGGCGTATCGCCGAGATCATCGGCCCCGTTATCGAGGATATGGGGTTCGAACTGGTGCGCGTGCGGCTGATGGGCGGCAAGACGAATACGCTGCAAATTATGGCCGAACGTCCGACTGGTGGAATCGAGGTCGACGAATGCGGCGAGATTTCCAACGCCGTCAGTGCCGTCCTGGACGTCGAAGACCCGATCACGGATCAGTACATTCTCGAGGTATCCAGCCCCGGCATCGACCGGCCGCTGACGCGACTCAAGGACTTCGAGGCGTTCGAGGGCTACGAAGCCAAGCTGGAAACGGTCGAGAACATCGACGGCCGCCGCAGGTTCAAGGGCGTGCTGGCGGGTGTCGAAGACAATGACGTTCTGATCAACGTCACCGAAGGCACGATCGGGTTGCCGTTCGACTGGCTGGCGGATGCCAAGCTGGTTCTGACCGACGACCTGATCAAGGAAATGCTGAAGGCGCGCAAGGAAGCGGGCGTTCTGAACGAAACCGCGTTTGACGACATAGAAACCGAAGACGGTTCCCAGGAGGACTGAAAACATGGCCATCACTTCTGCAAACCAGCTTGAGCTTTTGCAAACGGCCGAGGCCGTGGCCCGCGAAAAGATGATCGACCCCGGCCTTGTGGTCGAGGCGATGGAAGAGTCGCTCGCGCGTGCCGCCAAGAGCCGCTACGGCAGCGAAATGGACATTCGCGTGTCGATCGACCGCAAGACCGGCCGCGCCACGTTTACCCGCGTGCGCACGGTGGTCGAGGATGACGAGCTGGAAAACTACCAGGCGGAAATGACGGTCGAGCAGGCCAAGCAGTACCTCGAAGATCCCAAGGTCGGCGACCAGTTCATCGAAGAAGTGCCGCCGGTCGAAATGGGCCGGATCGCCGCGCAGTCGGCCAAGCAGGTGATCCTGCAAAAGGTCCGCGAAGCCGAGCGTGACCGCCAGTTCGAAGAGTTCAAGGACCGCGTCGGCACGATCATCAACGGGATCGTCAAGCGCGAGGAATACGGCAACGTCATCGTCGATGTCGGCCGGGGCGAAGCCATCCTGCGCCGCAACGAGAAGATCGGCCGCGAGGCATATCGAAACGGCGACCGCATCCGCTGCTACATCAAGGACGTGCGCCGCGAAGCGCGTGGCCCGCAGATTTTCCTGTCGCGCACGGCACCCGAATTCATGGCCGAGCTGTTCAAGATGGAAGTGCCCGAGATCTACGATGGCATCATCGAGATCAAGGCCGTGGCCCGTGATCCCGGCAGCCGCGCCAAGATCGCCGTCATTTCCTATGACGGGTCGATCGACCCTGTGGGTGCCTGTGTCGGTATGCGCGGCAGCCGTGTGCAGGCCGTCGTGAACGAACTGCAGGGCGAAAAGATCGACATCATCCCGTGGAACGAGGATGTGCCGACTTTCCTTGTGAACGCGTTGCAGCCGGCAGAGGTGTCCAAGGTGGTTCTGGACGAAGACGCCGAGCGCATCGAAGTCGTCGTGCCCGACGACCAGCTTTCGCTGGCCATCGGTCGCCGGGGCCAGAACGTGCGGCTTGCCAGCCAGCTGACGGGCCTCGATATCGACATCATGACCGAGGCCGAGGAATCCGAGCGCCGTCAGAAGGAATTCGAAGAGCGCACCAAGCTGTTCATGGACACATTGGACCTGGATGAGTTCTTTGCCCAGCTGCTGGTTTCCGAAGGTTTCACCAGCCTCGAAGAAGTCGCCTATGTCGAGCTTGACGAACTTCTGGTGATCGACGGGGTTGACGAGGACACCGCCAACGAGCTGCAGGCCCGCGCCCGCGACGTCCTGGAAGAGCAGGCCCGCGCCGCACTGGAACGCGCCCGTGAGCTGGGTGTTCAGGACAGCCTGGTTGAATTCGAGGGCCTGACGCCCCAAATGATCGTGGCGCTGGCCGAAGACGGCATCAAATCGCTTGAAGATTTCGCAACCTGCGCAGACTGGGAACTGGCCGGTGGCTGGACGACCGTCGACGGTGAACGCGTCAAGGACGACGGTCTGCTGGAACCCTTCGAAGTCAGCCTTGAAGAAGCGCAGAACCTTGTCATGTCGGCGCGGCTCCAGCTGGGCTGGGTCGATCTGGCCGATCTTGAAGCGGACGAAGCCGAAAGCGACTCCGACGACGACACCGCAGAGGAGGCCGAGGCCTGATCTCAGGCCTCGGAGGCGCGCGGATGACGCGGGGCGGACAGCCAAAGACAAAGGGCGATGCACCCGAACGCAAGTGCATCGTCACGGGGCAGACCGCGCCGAAGACGGGATTGATCCGCTTTGTGGTCGGCCCCGACGCGTCGGTCGTTCCCGACCTTGCGGAGAAACTGCCGGGGCGCGGCATATGGGTGTCGGCGGACCGTGCGGCGATCGACAAGGCCGGGAAGAAGGGCCTGTTTTCGCGCGCTGCGAAGATGCAGGTCACGGCGCCCGACGATCTGGCCGACAGGGTCGAAGCCATGCTGGCGCGCCGCGTTGTCGATCTGTTGAGCCTGGCCCGAAAGGGCGGGCAGGCCGTAGCCGGGTTCGAAAAGGTCAAGGACTGGCTGTCGAAGGATCAGGCCGACATCCTGATTCAAGCCAGCGACGGCTCGGGCCGGGGGAAATCGAAGCTGTCCACGCCGCAAGGCGGAAGGTTCATCGGATGGCTGACCGCCGATGAGCTGGGATTGGCCTTTGGAAGACAAAACGTGATACACGTTGCGCTTGCCGCTGGTGGTTTGGCGTCGCGTGTTGTAGAGGAGGCCGCAAGACTTAAGGGTCTGCGCCTCTCAGACGGCGGGGACTCTGCCGGAAAGGATAGAAGACGCAAATGAGCGATAACGACGGTAAGAAAACTTTGGGTGTACGTGGCGGGCCCCGTTCGGGGAACGTAAAGCAGAGCTTTAGCCACGGCCGGACCAAGAACGTCGTGGTGGAAACCAAGCGCAAGCGCGTCGTGATGCCCAAGCCGGGTGCGACGTCGAAGCCTGCTGCCTCCACCGGCGCCGGCCAAAAGCAGGGCTCTTCCGATCCGGCAAAGCGGCCCGCGGGCATCACCGATGCGGAAATGGAGCGCCGCCTGAAGGCGTTGCAACTGGCCAAGGAAAAGGAATCCGAGGAGCAGGCGCAGCGCGAGGCCGAGGAAAAAGCCCGCGCCGAAGAGCGTGAGCGCATGCGTGCCGAAAAGGAACAGAAAGAGCGCGAACAGAAAGAGGCCGAAGAGCGTGCCAAGGCCAAGGCCGAGGAAGATGAGCGCCAGCGCCGTGAGGCGGAAGACGCGGCCAAGCGCGCCGCCGCCGCGCCCGCCCCGGAAGAGGCGACACCGGCCGCGCGTGGCAAGCCCAAGGAAAAAGAGGCCCCTCGCAAGGTCGAACGCGAAGAGCAGCGTCCGCGCGGCAAGGGCCGTGATGACGGTGGCCGTCGCGCCGGCAAGCTGACGCTGAACCAGGCCCTTTCCGGTGGCGAAGGTGGCCGCCAGAAATCCATGGCCGCGATGAAGCGCAAGCAGGAACGCATGCGCCAAAAGGCTATGGGCGGTGCGCAAGAGCGTGAAAAGGTTGTGCGCGACGTGCAGCTGCCCGAAACCATCGTTGTCAGCGAACTGGCCAACCGTATGGCGGAACGCTCTGCCGACGTGGTCAAGGAACTGATGAAGATGGGCATGATGGTCACGCAGAACCAGTCCATCGACGCCGACACAGCCGAGCTGATCATCGAAGAATTCGGCCACCGCGTCGTGCGCGTTTCGGACGCGGACGTAGAGGACGTGATCAGCCAGGTCGAGGACAAGGACGAAGACCTGCAGCCGCGTCCCCCCGTGATCACGATCATGGGCCATGTCGACCACGGCAAGACATCGCTTCTGGATGCGATCCGTGACGCCAAGGTGACGGCTGGCGAGGCTGGCGGCATCACCCAGCATATCGGTGCCTACCAGGTGACGACCGATGGCGGTTCGGTTCTGACATTCCTCGATACGCCGGGCCACGCGGCCTTTACGTCGATGCGGTCGCGCGGTGCGCAGGTGACGGATATCGTTGTCCTGGTGGTCGCCGCCGATGACTCGGTCATGCCGCAGACGATCGAAGCGATCAACCACGCCAAGGCGGCGGGTGTTCCGATGATCGTCGCGATCAACAAGTGCGACAAGCCCGACGCCGATCCTGACAAGGTGCGCGCCGAGTTGCTGCAGCACGAAGTCATCGTCGAGGCGATGTCGGGCGAAGTGCAGGATGTCGAAGTGTCGGCCATCACCGGCCAGGGCCTTGACGAACTGCTTGAGGCGATCGCGCTGCAGGCGGAAATCCTGGAACTGAAAGCCAACCCCGATCGTGCCGCCGAAGGCGCAGTGATCGAGGCGCAGTTGGATGTCGGGCGCGGCCCGGTCGCGACGGTGCTGGTGCAGAAAGGCACCCTGCATCAGGGCGATATCTTTGTCGTGGGTGAGCAGTGGGGTAAGGTCCGTGCGCTGATCAACGACCGTGGCGACCGCGTCGAAGAGGCTGGCCCATCCGTTCCCGTAGAGGTGCTCGGCCTGAACGGCACGCCCGAAGCCGGCGACGTTCTGAACGTTGTGGACACCGAGGCACAGGCCCGCGAGATCGCAGAATATCGTGAGCAGGCCGCCAAGGACAAACGTGCCGCAGCAGGTGCCGCGACCACGCTGGACCAGCTTCTGGCCAAGGCCAAGGCGGACGAGAACGTCAAGGAACTGCCCATTCTGGTCAAGGCCGACGTGCAGGGGTCTGCGGAAGCCATCGTTCAGGCGATGGAAAAGATCGGCAACGACGAAGTGCGCGTGCGCGTTCTGCATTCGGGTGTTGGCGCGATCACGGAAACCGATGTCGGCCTGGCCGAAGCATCGGGCGCACCGATCCTGGGCTTTAACGTGCGCGCGAACGCGTCGGCACGGAATACGGCGAACCAGAAGGGCGTCGAGTTGCGTTACTACAGCGTGATCTACGACCTCGTGGATGATGTGAAAGCGGCTGCTTCGGGTCTGTTGTCGGCCGAAATCCGTGAAAACTTCATCGGGTACGCGCAGATCAAGGAAGTGTTCAAGGTGTCGGGCGTCGGCAAGGTTGCCGGCTGTCTTGTGACCGAGGGTGTGGCGCGCCGTTCTGCTGGCGTCCGCCTGCTGCGCGACGATGTGGTGATCCACGAAGGCACGCTGAAAACGCTGAAGCGCTTCAAGGACGAAGTGTCCGAGGTTCAATCGGGCCAGGAATGCGGTATGGCGTTCGAGAACTACGACGATGTGCGCCCAGGCGACGTGATCGAGATCTTCGAGCGCGAGGAAGTGACGCGTACTCTGGACTGATCCTGAGTTTCGAATTCACGAAAAAAAGGGGACGGCGGTTGCTGTCCCCTTTGTCTTTCCCACGGTGATGAAGCGATTTTCAGGCGGCTCTGGGCATTACCGCAAAACCGACGAATTCGCGTTCACCGACGCGGATAACCGTTCTGCCATCCGGCAGGTCGCGGACGTACTGTCCCTGAATCGATACGCAACTCCCGATCGTGATGGTGCGCAGCATGCCAATCATCCCCACAGTTGACGTACCGCACTATAGCGGCCTGCGGGTAAACAATGAATTAAATTTTTGCGGTATTGTTCAGGGATTTGCCCGGTTTCGACTCACAACCAGTCCCTAAGTATGGGAATCAAGGGTATGTCCGCAGGTGGCATAGGGTATTCGCGCAGGTCGCGCGCATGGGCCCATTTGAGGGTCTGACCTTCTTTCGGGTGGGGAATTCCGCTCCACTTGCGGCACGCGAAAAGTGGCATCAGCAGGTGGAAATCATCATATGTATGGCTGGCAAAGGTAAGCGGCGCCAGGCAGCTGTTCCTTGTCTCGATGCCCAGCTCCTCGTGCAATTCGCGCACAAGCGCCGCCTCGGGGGTTTCACCCGGTTCGACCTTGCCACCGGGAAACTCCCATAGGCCCGCCATGGATTTTCCTTCGGGGCGCTGTGCCAGAAGGATGCGCCCATCGGCGTCGATAAGGGCCACGGCTGCGACCAGCACAACCTTCATGAACGGTAGTCCGCGTTGATCGAGATGTATCCATGGGTCAGGTCGCAGGTCCAGACCGTGGCGTTTCCGCTGCCCAGCCCGATGTCGACGGCGATCACAAGTTCGGGCTGTTTCATGTAGGCGGCGCCGTCTTCCTCACGGTAACCGGGCGAAACCCAGCCGTTTTCCGCGACGAGAATATCGCCAAACTTTATCGACAGAAGATCCCTGTCGGCGGCAGCACCGGATTTTCCGATGGCCATCACGATGCGGCCCCAGTTCGGATCTTCGCCTGCGATTGCGGTTTTCACCAGCGGCGAGTTGGCGATCGACATCGCATGCGTACGGGCGTCTGCATCGCTGGCAGCCCCTGTTACCGTCACTTCAACGAATTTTGTCGCGCCCTCGCCGTCGCGCACCACCTGATGCGCGAGGTCCAGCATCACGCCATGCAGAGCGGTTTCGAAGTCCGGGGACGCATCGACGCTGACACCCGATGCCCCGGTCGCTGCCAGCAACAGGGTGTCCGAGGTGGATGTATCGCTATCCACGGTTATGCAGTTGAAGGTTTTGTCCGTCAGATCGGACAACATCGTCTGAAGCCGATCCTGCGCGATTGCGGCATCGGTGAAAATGTAGACCAGCATCGTCGCCATATCGGGCGCGATCATGCCCGAGCCCTTGGCGATACCCGCGATGCGCACGGCCTTGCCGTCGACCGTGATTTCCGCGCTTGCGCCCTTGGGAAAGGTGTCGGTTGTCATGATGGCGCGCGCGGCGTCTTCCAGGCGGGCGGGGGCCAGGTTGGCGGCCATTTCGTCAAGCTTGGCAATGATGCGATCATGCGGCAGCGGTTCACCGATCACGCCGGTGGACGAGGTAAAGACGCGGTCGACCGGGACGCCGGCCGCATTCGCGACAGCGGTGGTTATCGCGTGAACCGATTCAACGCCGCGCCCTCCGGTAAAGGCGTTGGAGTTTCCTGAATTCACCAGTATCGCCGCGCCCTGATCGGGCGATCCGCCGATCTTGGCCTGGCAATCGAGAACCGGCGCCGAGCGTGTCGCCGACCGTGTGAAGACCCCTGCGACCGCCGTTCCGGGAACGAGGCGTGCAAGCATCACATCCGTGCGGTCACGGTACTTCACACCCGCGGCAGCGGTTGCAACTTCGACGCCCGCAATATCGGGCAGCGTTGGAAAGCTGGCCGGTGCCAGCGGGGAAACGGCCAGCGATTTGCCCATCACTTACTTCTCCAGAAGGCCGAGGTTCGACAGTTGAGATTTGTCGAAGCCTTCGTCCTTGCGTTCCACGTTTGCCGCGTCGGTCAGTTCCTGAACCTTAGCATCGACAATCTGCTGCTGCAGTTGCGCTTCGATCTGGTCGCGGACTTCTTCAAGCGGCGGCGCGTCTTTCTGGCGTGTGTCGTTCAACCGGATCACGTGCCAACCGAACTGGGTTTGCACCGGATCGGACACCCCTTCCTTTTCCATGGATTTGACCGCTTCTTCGAAGGGCGGAACCATCATGCCGGCGCTGAACCATCCCAGCTCACCGCCATTCGGGCCGGACGGGCCGGTCGAATTGTCGCGGGCAAGCTGTGCAAAGTCTTCGCCACCGCGGGCACGTTCCGCCAATGCGGCTGCGGCCTCTTCCGTTTCGACCAGGATATGGCTGGCATTCCATTCCTGTTCGGGTTCGGCGTTGGCGAAGTTCTCGTCATAGAACGCCTGAACGGCCTCGTCCGTCATTGCACCGGCAAGCAGATCGTCGATCGCTTCGGCCGCCAGCATCTGGCGTTGTTCGTTTTCCAGCGCGATTTCGACGCGGCGCGGCGTGTTTTCAATTGTTTCGGCCAGAACCGACTGTTGAACAAGCTGGTTCAGAATGCCGTCGAACAGCACCTCGTCGGGAAGCTGGCTGTACTGCTGCGGCAGCGATGCCCGCACCAGGATCAGATGGCCCAGGGTGATGTCCTTGCCGTTGACCGTGGCGACGACGGTTTCGGCTGTGGGCGTCTCTTCGGCGGCGACGGGCATTGCCAGTCCGAGGGCCAGTGCAGTCGCTGCGGCGAGTGTGAGGCGTTTGGGCATGGATACGATCCTTTCATGGGCAGTTTATGCCCCTGACGTTGACACTTTCACAGCCGCCCCTTACGTAGCCTTGTGGCCGGTTTGGCTGTTATTTCCCGCCCGTTTTAGGCGGTGTGGAAAGAGCGGGCAAGCAAATGGCTCGCACGAAATCGTCAACGACCGGAACGGATGGATCATGCTGGGATTCGGAACTCTTGCCCGAAAGGTGTTTGGCACACCGAACGACCGCAAGGTCAAGGCCACGCGCCCGCTGATCGAAAAGATAAACGCGCTGGAGCCTGACTTCGAAAAGCTCAGCGACGCCGGCCTGATCGAAAAGACCGAAGAACTGAAAAAGCGCGTCGCCGAGGGTGAGTCGCTCGATGCGGTCCTGCCCGAGGCGTTTGCCAACTGCCGCGAGGCGGCCAAGCGCGCGCTGGGCCTGCGGGCCTTCGACGTGCAGTTGATGGGCGGCATCTTTTTGCACCAGGGCAACATCGCCGAGATGAAGACCGGCGAAGGCAAGACGCTGGTGGCCACCTTCCCGGCCTATCTGAACGCATTGACCGGCAAGGGCGTCCATATCGTGACGGTGAACGATTACCTGGCCCGCCGGGACGCCGAATGGATGGGCAAGGTCTATGCCGCGCTTGGGCTGGAAACCGGGGTCGTGGTGCCCCAGCAGCCCGACGACGAAAAGCGCGCGGCCTACCAGGCCGATATCACCTATGCCACCAACAACGAGCTTGGGTTCGACTACCTGCGCGACAACATGAAAGCCGAGCTGAAGGACATGGCGCAGCGCGGTCACCACTTTGCCATCGTGGACGAGGTGGACAGCATCCTGATCGACGAGGCGCGGACACCGCTGATCATTTCCGGCCCCGCGCAGGACCGCAGCGAACTGTATGTCGCGATCGACGCCTTCATTCCCGAAATCCAGGACGATCATTTTACGCTCGATGAAAAGCAGCGCAACGTCACCTTCACCGATGAAGGCAACGAATGGCTCGAAGAGCAGTTGCACGAGCGTGGCATCCTGCCGGAAGGGCAGTCGCTTTACGAACCCGAAAGCACGACGGTCGTTCACCACGTCAACCAGGCCCTCCGCGCCCACAAGCTGTTCCAGCGCGACAAGGATTACATCGTCCGTCCGGCGACCAATCCGATGGGTCAGTCGCTGGGGTATGACGAGGTTGTGCTGATCGACGAATTCACCGGCCGCATGATGGCGGGCCGGCGTCTTTCGGACGGCCTGCACCAGGCGATCGAGGCCAAGGAAAGCTGCAAGATTCAGCCTGAAAACGTGACCTTGGCGCAGGTGACGTTCCAGAACTATTTCCGCCTTTACGACAAGCTGGCCGGCATGACCGGCACGGCGTCGACCGAGGCCGAGGAATTCCAGACGATCTACGGGCTGGGCGTGGTCGAAGTGCCGACCAACCGCCCAATTGCGCGGAAAGACGACGACGATGCCGTCTATCGCACGGCGCAGGAAAAGTACGATGCAATCGTCGAAACGATCAAGGAAGCCCATGAAAAGGGTCAGCCGACCCTTGTCGGGACCACCAGCATCGAAAAGTCCGAGTTCCTGTCGCAAATGCTGACGAAGGCCGGGATCACGCACAACGTGCTGAACGCGCGCCAGCACGACAAAGAGGCGCAGATCGTGGCCGACGCCGGCAAGTTGGGCGCCGTGACAATCGCCACGAACATGGCGGGCCGCGGGACCGACATCAAGTTGGGCGGCAACGTCGATTTCAAGATCATGGAAGCCATTGAGGCCAGTCCCGATACCGACCCGGAAGAGATCCGCAAGCGGATCGAGGCGGAACATGCTGCCGACGAAGAGAAGGTGAAAAAGGCCGGTGGCCTGTTCGTCCTGGCCACCGAACGCCACGAAAGCCGCCGCATCGACAACCAGTTGCGTGGCCGGTCGGGCCGCCAGGGTGACCCAGGTCGTTCGGCGTTCTTCCTGAGCCTCGAAGACGACCTGATGCGCATCTTCGGGTCCGAACGGCTGGACAAGGTGCTTTCGACCCTTGGCATGAAAGAGGGCGAGGCGATCGTGCACCCTTGGGTGAACAAGTCTCTGGAACGGGCTCAGGCCAAGGTCGAGGGGCGCAACTTCGACATCCGCAAGCAGTTGCTGAAATTCGACGACGTGATGAACGAGCAGCGCAAGGTGATCTTTGCGCAGCGCCGCGAGATCATGGAGGCGCAGGATCTTTCCGAGATTGTCGCCGACATGCGCCACGAAGTTATCGCTGATCTCGTCGATCAGTACATGCCGCCCAAGACCTATGCGGATCAGTGGGATACCGATGGTCTGCACGATGCCTGCATGGAATACCTGATGGTCGATGTCCCGGTCGCCGATTGGGCCGCCGAGGAAGGTGTCGACGACGAAGAGATCACCGAACGCCTTGAAGACACCAGCGACAAGATGATGGCCGAGAAAGCCGCTGCTTTCGGTGCCGACACCATGCGCCAAATCGAAAAGCAGGTGCTGTTGCAGACGATTGACGGCAAGTGGCGCGAGCATCTTTTGACGCTGGAGCACTTGCGCTCTGTCGTCGGGTTCCGCGGCTATGCGCAGCGCGACCCGCTGAACGAATACAAGACGGAAGCGTTCCAGCTTTTCGAAAGCATGCTCGACTCGCTCCGACTTGAGGTGACGCAGAAGTTGTCGCAGATCCGCCCACTGACGGAAGAAGAGCAGCAGGAGATGATCCAGCAGCTTGCCGCGCAACAGGCGGCACAGCAGGCCGCGCTGGACGAAGCGACCGAAGCCTCCGAGGCGCGCACGATCGCCGAGCTCGAGAACGGATTTGACGAAAACGACCCCGCAACATGGGGAAACCCCGGCCGTAATGAGCCGTGCCCCTGCGGCTCGGGCAAGAAGTTCAAGCACTGCCATGGCAGGCTGACCTGACCGATTTCGCCATATGCGCGAAAACCAAACGTCAGAATAACTCCAAAGCGGCGCCACATCGGCGCCGCTTTTCTCGTTCACCCCATTCTTGAAGCATTGGGTCCGAGGAGAACGGGATGTTCGATCCGAAACGATATATCCTTGCCGGGGGGACGGTCGTCGTCGCGCTGGGCATTGGTTTCGTTATGCAGCAATCGCCAGGGGCGAACGCGCCGTCGACTGGCAAGGTGGCTGCAACGCAGACCGCGTCCCTTGATACCCGCAGCGATGCACCTTCTGTCGTGCAGTCCGGTTTGGCTGCCGATCTTGATGCGCTGGACCTGAGCGGTGTGACGCACACTTCGGCCAATCCCAAGCCTGAACAGGCCGTCGAAAAGTCCCCGGAAACGGACGCGGCCCCAATCGACGAAGAAACCGAAATCGCCGCAGCGACCCCGGTGGACGACGAGACCGCAACCATGTCGGATGCACAGCCTGACCCCGTGCGGAAAAGCGACTCTTGCAGTGTCGAAATGACCGCCACGCCGGCACCTGCCGCGATGGTCGACCTGGGGGTATCGGCGGCTTGCTTGCCGCAGGCGCGGGTGACCATTCACCATAACGGGATGATGCTGTCTTATCTGACCGACGAAGACGGTGACGCCGAAATCCGCGTTCCCGCCCTGTCGAAAGACGCAGTCTTCATCGCGTCCTTTGAAAACGGCACGGGTGCGGTGGCACGCGCAAAGATCTCTGACCTGGCCGATTTCGAAAGGGTTGTTCTGCAATGGCGTGGCGATGCGGGTTTCGAAATCCACGCCCTGGAAAATGGTGCCGATTACGGCGCGCAGGGTCATGTCTGGCGCGATGCGCCCGGCACGATCACCCGCGCGGAAAACGCCGAAGGTGGTTTCATCGCCGTATTGGGTGATCGGTCGATCCAGGACGGTCTGCGCGGCGAGGTTTACACCTACCCCGTTTCGGGTGCGGAAGACGCTTCGGTCGAACTCAGTGCCGAAGCCGTGGTCAGCGAGGCCAACTGTACCCGTGACATCGAGGCGCAGGCGCTGCAGATTTCGCGCTCTGGCGACCTGTCGGTGCAGGATCTGGCGCTTACAATGCCCTCCTGCGACGTGGCGGGCGATATTCTGATGTTGAAAAACCTGCTGCAAGACCTGAAAATCGCGCGTAACTAGAACCGCAACATTCGGGGCTGAGCGTAGATGGTTTTCTTTCGTGCGGCGTTATGCGCCGCACTTTTCCTTGTCTTTGGCAGCATTGGCGCTGTCGCGCAGGATATCACGCTGACGTCCCGCGACGGTTCGGTGGAGATCACCGGCACGCTGCTTGGCTTTGATGGCGAGTTCTATCGCGTAGACACTGTTTACGGCGAACTGACCGTCGACGGGTCCGGCGTGCTGTGCGAGGGGCCAGCGTGCCCGAACCTGACGGCATTCGTGGCCGAGCTGCGTCTTTCCGGCGCCGAAACGATGGGCTCGGTCCTGATGCCGGCCCTTGTCGAGGCGTTTGCCCTGCGCAACGGTTTGTCCGCCACCCGCGAGCAGGACGAGCCCGCGCGGATCACCTATCTCTTGCGGGAAAAGTCCCAAGGTCAGCTTGTCGGACGGTTTCATATCCACGCGACCAACACCGACGAAGGTTTTGCCGATCTTCTGGTCAACGAGGCCGATATCGTCATGTCCCTGCGCGAGGTGCGTGCAGCCGAAGCGGCGCGCGCGCAAGAGGCCGGAATGGGCGATCTGCGCGGCCGTGGACGTGTGCGGGTGCTGGCACTGGATGCGCTTGTGCCGATCGTGGCGCCAGACAATCCGGTCGGTGTCATATCCACGCCAGAGCTTGCCCGCGTCTTTTCCGGCCAGATCGACAACTGGAAGGCGCTGGGCGGACCGGATGCTCCGATAACGCTGCATCTGCGCGACGCCCGGTCGGGGCTGGGGCAGGCGGTGGTGGACCGGTTGCTTGCCCCCATAGGCGCCGGTCTTGGCGCAGGTGCGGTGCGGCATTCTTCGAACGGGGCGCTGGCTGATGCCGTGGCAGGTGATCCATTCGGTCTGGGGCTTGCATCGGCAGCCGCACTGGGGGCCGCGCGGCCACTGGCGCTTTCGGGTGCGTGCGGGTTCTCGCTGCGGGCCGAACGGCGTAACGTCAAAACCGAGGATTATCCGCTGACCGCGCCATTGTTCCTGTATCTTCCGGCGCGTCGTCTGCCATCTCTTGCGCGCGATTTCCTGTCATACCTGCGCGATCCGCAGGCGCAGTTGGTGATCCGGCGCGCGGGTTTCGTTGATCAGACACCGGAAGAGATTGCGATCGAAGCCCAGGGAAACCGCTTTGCCAATGCCATTGCGCGGGCAGGTGACGAGACCAGCCTGGAAGATCTGCAGCGCATGGTGTCGGTCTTGTCCCCATACAAACGCCTGACGACGACATTCCGTTTCGAGCCCGGATCGACAAGGCTGGATGCACAATCACGGTCGAACGTCGAACAGCTTGCGCGCGCATTGGAGGCAGGGGTCTATGACACGCGGGATCTGCTTTTCGTCGGATTTTCCGATGGCGAAGGCTCTGCGCGGATAAACCGCGAGATCGCAGAACGCCGGGCCGAGACCGTGCGCGCGGCCGTGGTTGCGGCTGCGGAAACCGCCAATCTTTCGCGGATCGGTATCGATGTCGATGCATTTGGCGAGGCGATGCCGATGGCCTGCGATGACAGCGCCTGGGGCCGGCTGGTCAACCGGCGTGTCGAGGTCTGGGTGCGTTAGATCAGCCCCTCGGACCGAAAGCTGAGTTCGCGTGATTTTCCGACGATCAGGTGATCGTGCAGCGTGATCGACAACGCCGTCGCCGCGGCCGCGATCTGGTGGGTCATGGCTATGTCCGCTTCGGATGGGGTCGGGTCGCCCGATGGGTGATTGTGAACGAGGATCAGCGCGCTGGCATTCAGTTCCAGCGCCCGTTTGACAACCTCACGCGGATAGACCGGCACATGGTCGACGGTTCCGCGGGCCTGCTCCTCATCGGCAATCAGCACGTTTTTCCGGTCCAGGAACAGGACGCGGAACTGTTCAGTTTCACGGTGGGCCATCGTGGTGTGGCAATAGTCGATCAATGCGTCCCAGGACGACACGACATGACGCTGCATCACCCGCGACCGGGCGAGGCGCTGTGCTGCGGATTCGATCACCTTCAATTCGCATATCACGGCGTCGCCGATGCCCTTGACCTGTTTCAAACGTTCGGGTGGGGCCGCTATGACCCCGTTGAAATCGCCGAAGGTATTCAACAGAAGATGCGCCAGCGGCTTTACGTCCTGCCGGGGGATCGCCCGGAACAAGACCAGTTCCAGCATCTCGTAGTCGGGAAGGGCCTGCGCGCCGCCTTGCAAAAAGCGCGTTCGCAGCCGTTTACGGTGATCCGCGATATACGATGGCATCCTGCCCGCTGGAACGGGCGCGGCATCAACGGCCTCGTCCAGATCGAACAGGGGCAGAGGCATTTCACCGAAGGCATTGGCGCGGTCCGTCATGCGGAAAGACTGCGTGCCACGATGTGAACAACTGGTTAACGCCGACGAAAAAGGGCGCCCCGATACGTCGGCGCGCCCCTTCGATGGTGCCGTGGTTCGCGAAGGTCAGCCCTTCATCGAATCCCAGAAGCTTTTCACAGATGAGAAAAAGCTTTTGCTTTCGGGATTGTTGTCTTCCGACAAAGCCTCGAACTCGCGAAGCAGCTCTTTCTGACGGCTGGTCAGGTTCACCGGCGTTTCGACCGCCAGTTCGATGAACATATCGCCGGCCGACCCTCCGCGAAGGGCGGGCATGCCCTTGCCGCGCAGCCGCATCTGCCGTCCCGACTGCGAACCTGCGGGTATCTTGACCCGGCTGCGCCCGCCGTCGATTGTCGGCACTTCGATATCGCCGCCAAGCGCGGCGGCCGTCATGGACACGGGCACACGGCAGAACAGGTTGGTGCCATCACGTTCAAAGATCTTGTGCGGCGCAACCTCGATGAAGATGTAAAGATCACCCGCCGGCCCGCCGCGCATACCGGCCTCGCCCTCGCCCGCCAGGCGAATGCGCGTTCCGGTTTCAACGCCCGCGGGGATGTTCACGCTCAGTGCGCGGTCCTTTTCGACACGGCCCTGGCCGGCACAGGACTTGCACGGGTTCTTGATCGTCTGGCCAAGGCCCGAACAAGTGGGACAGGTGCGTTCGATCGTAAAGAACCCTTGCTGCGCGCGCACCTTGCCCATGCCCGAACAGGTCGGGCAGGTGGTCGGTTCCGCGCCGCCCTCGGCGCCGGTGCCGTTACAGGCATCGCAAGCCACGGACGTGGGCACGTTGATCGTCTTTTGCAGGCCCTTGTACGCCTCTTCCAGAGTGACACGCAGGTTGTACCGCAGGTCGGCCCCGCGCGCCGCGCGCTGGCGGCCACCGGCCCCGCCACGGCCCCCCATTCCGAACAGGTCGTCAAAGATGTCCGAGAACGCGCTGGCAAAGTCACCCTGACCGTGGAACCCACCGCCGGGATGTCCGCCGCCACCGCCCATGCCCCCTTCAAAGGCGGCATGACCATACCGGTCATACGCGGCCTTCTTTTCGGGGTCTTTCAGAACGTCGTAGGCCTCGTTCACTTCCTTGAACTGCGCCTCTGCATCGGGCTTGTCCGCGTTGCGGTCGGGGTGCAGTTCCTTGGCCTTTTTCCGATAGGCTTTCTTGATCTCGTCGGCATCTGCGCCGTTCGAGATTCCAAGCACTTCGTAATAGTCACGTTTTGCCATTGGGTGTCCCCTTTACCGGAACGTCAAGGGCCGGCCCGGTGCCCGGACCGGCCCTGATTGGTTCCGTAAAGCGCGATTACGAGCGCTTGTCGTCGTCGAGATCTTCGAAGTCGGCATCGACGATGTCGTCGTCATCTGCACGGCCGCCGGCCTCATCCGCTGCGGTCGGGGCGTCTTCGCCTTCTTCGGCCTGCGCCTTGTATATCGCTTCACCCAGCTTCATGGCCGCTTCGGTGACGTTCTGGATGCCGGACTTGATCTTGTCGGCATTGTCGTTTTCCAGTTCGTCCTTCAGTGCGGCAACAGCCAGTTCGATCGCTTCGATCGTCGCCGGATCGACCTTGTCGCCATGCTCTTCGATCGATTTCTCGGTCGAATGGATCAGCGACTCGGCCTGGTTCTTGGCTTCGACCAGCTCGCGGCGCTGCTTGTCGGCCTCGGCGTTTTCTTCGGCTTCCTTGACCATCTTTTCGATGTCGTCATCCGACAGACCACCCGATGCCTGGATCGTGATCTTCTGCTCTTTGCCGGTGCCTTTGTCCTTGGCGCTGACCGACACGATGCCGTTGGCGTCGATGTCGAACGTCACCTCGATCTGGGGCATACCGCGCGGAGCCGGCGGGATGTTTTCAAGGTTGAAGGCCCCCAGCAGCTTGTTGTCGGCGGCCATCTCACGCTCACCCTGGAAGACACGGATCGTCACGGCCGACTGGTTGTCTTCGGCAGTCGAGAAGATCTGCGACTTTTTCGTCGGGATCGTGGTGTTGCGGTCGATCAGGCGGGTGAACACACCACCCAGCGTTTCGATGCCCAGCGACAGCGGAGTGACGTCCAGAAGAACGACGTCCTTCACGTCACCTTGCAGAACGCCGGCCTGGATGGCGGCGCCCATGGCGACCACTTCGTCGGGGTTCACGCCCTTGTGCGGCTCTTTGCCGAAGAACTTGGTCACTTCCTCGACGACCTTGGGCATACGGGTCATACCGCCGACCAGAACCACCTCGTCGATGTCGCTGGCGTTCAGTCCCGCGTCTTTCAGCGCGGCCTTGCACGGATCGAGCGACCGCTTGATCAGGTCGCCGACCAGGCTTTCCAGCTTGGCGCGGGTCAGCTTCATCACCATGTGCAGCGGGGTGCCGCTGTTCGGGTCCATCGCGATGAACGGCTGGTTGATCTCCGTCTGGCTGGAGCTGGACAATTCGATCTTGGCCTTTTCGGCAGCTTCCTTGAGGCGCTGCAGGGCCATCTTGTCCTTGGTCAGGTCGACGTTGTGCTCTTTCTTGAACTCGTCCGCCAGGTAGTTGACGATCCGCATGTCGAAGTCTTCACCACCCAGGAACGTGTCGCCGTTGGTGGATTTCACTTCGAACAGGCCGTCGTCGATTTCCAGGATGGTCACGTCGAACGTGCCGCCGCCAAGGTCATAGACGGCGATCGTGTGGCTTTCGTCCTTGTCGAGACCATAGGCAAGCGCGGCCGCTGTCGGTTCGTTGATGATCCGCAGCACTTCAAGACCGGCAATCTTGCCGGCGTCCTTGGTGGCCTGGCGCTGTGCGTCGTTGAAATAGGCGGGAACGGTGATGACGGCCTGCGTCACTTCCTCACCCAGATAGCTTTCGGCGGTTTCCTTCATCTTGCCCAGGATGAAGGCGGAAATCTGGCTTGGGCTGTATTTCTCGTCCTTCACCTCGACCCACGCATCGCCGTTGCCGCCGTCCACGACAGCAAAGGGCATGTTCTTCTTGTCCTTGGCGAGATCTTCGTCGTCGAACCGGCGACCGATCAGGCGCTTCACGCCGAAGATCGTGTTGGCCGCGTTGGTGACGGCCTGACGTTTCGCAGCCTGGCCGACCAGGCGCTCGTTGTCGGTGAATGCGACGATCGAAGGCGTCGTACGCGCCCCTTCGGAGTTTTCGATTACCTTGGGCTGCGAACCATCCATGATTGCAATGCAGCTGTTGGTCGTCCCAAGGTCGATACCGATGACTTTACCCATGTTTTCGATCCCTTTCTTTTCAAGGCGATGACACGAGGCCCGGACCCGTTACGGCATCCCTGCCCCGAATTGGCTGTGTGCGGCGTCAGGGTGCGACGCCACGCTTCCCGGCGTATATAAGGAGGGGTCTGGCACCCTGCAAGCGCCGCAAATAGACCGAATTCGTGAATCGGAGGTAATTTCTTGAATCAACCGCACCAAATGCTGCGTGGAGTGGCGATTTACCCGGGCTTTCTGGGCGCCGCTGCACAAAGATCTCTGGTTGACGCTTTGCGCGACGTGGTGGCCGCGGCGCCCATGTTTCACCCCGAAACACGTTGGGGCAAGCAGATGAGTGTGCGGATGACATCGGCGGGGCGCTTTGGGTGGGTCAGCGACAGGCGCGGATACCGTTACGAGCCACGTCATCCGTCGGGACCCCCCTGGCCCGACATTCCCCAGCAAGTGCTTGGGATATGGCATGACTTGGTAAGCCGCACGCGCGACCCGGATTGCTGCCTGGTGAACTACTATGGCGAAGGTGCGCGGATGGGATTGCACCAGGATCGCGATGAGGCCGATTTCTCCTGGCCCGTTCTTTCGGTCAGTCTTGGGGATGAAGGCCTGTTTCGGGTCGGGAATATTGAGCGCGGAGGCGCCACTGAAAGCATCTGGCTGAAATCGGGTGACGTGTTGGTCATGGCCGGTGACGCGCGCCTGGTGCATCACGGTGTCGACCGGATCAGGTTTGGATCGTCGACACTCTTGCCGAAGGGTGGGCGTATCAATCTGACATGCAGGGTCGTCACCTGAAATCGCGCGGTTTTCGTCTAAAATCGCGCGGTCTGGGCCCAGCTGCTCTGGTAGCCAATTAACGGACCGGCAAGATTTCCGACGCTATGCCTGTGATTGGGTGAGTTGATAAGGTGGTGAAGATGGGTGCGCATAGCAATGCGGCGCCAGTCATCATCAAACGGAAAAAGATCGTTGCGGGCGATGGTCACCACGGTGGTGCGTGGAAAGTGGCCTATGCCGATTTCGTGACCGCAATGATGGCGTTTTTCCTTTTGATGTGGCTGTTGAACGCAACAACCGAGAAGCAAAGAAAAGGCATCGCCGAGTATTTCAGCCCCACCGTACCCTTGGCGCGCATATCGGGCGGTGGTGAAGGGACGTTGGGCGGCGACAGCATGTTTTCCGAAATGACCATGGCGCGCACCGGTACTGGTGGTACGAACATGCGCCCGACCGAAGCACGGCTGTCCCGTGGCGAAACAGGCCTGTCCGATCGCGGCGCGGATCACGATTCGGAAACTGCGGCTTTCCAGGAGGTCGAAACCGCGCTTCTCGCGCGTGGTGGAGAAAGCATGACTCAACGCAACCTCTTGCGGCACGTCGTGACCCGCGTGACCGACGAGGGGTTGGTGATCGAGCTGTTCGACATCGAAGGTGCAACCCTGTTCGAAGACGAGTCGGATGCACCGACCGAGCTTTTGACCGCGCTTGCGCAGATGCTGACGCGTGTTCTTGGGCTTGTGCGCAATCCTGTCGCCATCGGCGGCCATGTCGCCGCGCAGCCCGTCGTCCGCGCAAACAATACCGTATGGGGTCTTTCTGCGGACCGGGCGGATGCCTTGCGCCGGCTGCTGGAAGCCAAGGGCATGCCCAGCGCCCGGATCGAACGGGTGACCGGCCATGCAGATCGGGAGCCGAGCATCAGAAACCCCATGTCCCCGCGAAACAACAGGCTGGAGATCGTTCTGCTGCGCACGGAAGGTTGATGGAATTTTAGCTATTAGTCCGGTGTTAAGCCGACGCCTTTATCACTGCATCCCGAAACAGGGTGATGCAGCAGAAAGGCGTATCCATGACGATTTCCTCTTCGCTTAACGCGGGTGTGGCGGGGCTGGCGGCCAATGCCAGCCGGTTGGCTTCGATCTCGGACAATATCGCCAACTCTTCGACCTTTGGATACAAGCGGGTCGAAACGGATTTCCACTCGATGGTACTGTCGAGTTCCAGTCACGCCTATACCGCGGGCGGTGTTCGTACGACGAACCAGAGACTGATCGATCAAAGCGGTTCGCTTGTCACCACGTCGAACCCGACTGACCTGAGCGTGCGGGGCCGGGGGTTCGTCCCCGTCGCGCAGGCGACCGAGGTCGGTTTGGGCAACGGCGACACGACGATGTTCCTTACAACCACCGGATCGTTCCGCACGGATGCCGACGGGTATCTGCGCACCGAATCCGGCCTTGTGCTTCTTGGCTGGCCTGCGCTGGCCGATGGCACTATTCCGGCCTATCCCCGAGATACATCCGCGGGTTTGAGCCCTGTGCGCATCAACGTGAACCAGTTTACCGGTGAGCCGACAACCCGCATGTCTCTGGGTGTGAACCTGCCCGCCACCGAGACAGCCTCTGGCGCAGCCGGCGCCACGCAACAACTGTCCGTCGAATATTTCGACAACCTTGGGACTTCTGAAAGCCTGGCGGTCGAATTCACGCCGACCGTTCCAGCCACCGGATCGTCGAACGAGTGGACGATGGTGATCAAGGATTCGGCCCAGGGCGGGGCGGCGATCGGGGAGTACACGCTGACATTCGATGACAGCCGGACATCCGGCGGAACGCTGAACTCTATCGCCACGGTATCGGGCGGGGCCTATGATCCGTCAACTGGCATGCTGACAGTGAACGTGGCTGGCGGGCCAATGGAGATCACCATCGGCAGGCCCGGGGATTCCAGCGGCCTGACCCAGCTATCCGACAGCTTTGCACCAGTGGCGATTTCAAAGGACGGGTCACCGGTCGGCAACATGACTTCGGTCGAGGTGGATGAAAATGGTTTCGTCCACGCGTTCTTTGACACCGGGATCACCCGGCGTGTTTATCAGGTGCCCCTGGTGGATATGCCGAACCCGAACGGCATGGTCGCGCTGGACCGGCAGACATATCTGCCCTCACCGGAAAGCGGTACGTACTTCCTTTGGGATGCCGGTGACGGTCCGACCGGCGATATCGTCGCGTATTCGCGGGAAGAATCGACCACGGATGTGGCGGGCGAACTCACGTCGATGATCCAGACCCAGCGCGCGTATTCGTCGAATGCGAAGGTCATACAGACTGTCGCATTGTCTTTGGCCGATGCCACCGATTTACCCGTCGAAATCTCGTTCTGGGTGGTAGCGAGGTTCTTGTTGATCGAACGCAGCGTCTGCAGCGCAACCATGGCGCTGTTATTCGTCAAAATGCTCGACATCTTGTTTCCTTCAGTCAAGAGGCGGTTTCCGCCCGTTTGGGTTTTCCGTCCCCATCGAAAGCGGGGAAGGATCGACCGTCTTCTGACGTTTGCGAACCGATCTTTGCAGGTCCGCGCCACCTATGAGGTGCGTGATCAGACTGAAGTGAAAAGAACTAAGAGATACCTAATCGCCGTTGGCGATATCCGTGGGATTTTTCCAAACGAAACCAATATTTTGAAATGAAATCACGCCCTTTTTTCCAGTTTGCGGGGAAAGGTACCTTCAATGGTCTGGCGTCGACCGGTCTTGTCATAGGTATTCAGCCGGTCGCGTGTGTCGCGCAATGTGGCCAGCCGATTGGATACCGCGCGAATGCCTTCGATCGCGCTGTTCAATAGCTGCTGGTTGCGCATCGCCTTTGCTTGCAGGGATTCGAGATCGTCTTTCTCGAAAGGCGCAAGGGCGCTGACAAGACGCTCCTTTTCGTCTGCGAGTCGAATGATCGACTCAAGATCGCCTGCCAGAAGAGCGGTTCTTTCTCGTTCAAGCAGGTCTTCCAGGGCGTCTTGGGTGGAACTGTCATTCATGTCCTCGGTCCTTCAAGCTGTTGAAAATCGTTTCGGCCAGTCCGATTCCGCCACGCTCGGCAATGGCGCGGGCCTGCTCTTGCACGAGAAAGGACGAAAACTGATCTTCGCCTGTCCCGCCTCCGAATGCGTCAGGTGTTTTGCCGAGACCGGAGGATTTGAGCATCTCGGCAAGAAAACTTGCCTCAAGCTCAACCGCGACTGCGCGCAGCCTGCGGTTGCTGTCCGCCGTTAGGGGGCCTTCAATCCGGGGCAGTTCGGTCATTTCACGCTTTCTTTCAATTCAACGGATTTTTCCAAGCATGAGCGGCAATCGGTAAAAAACCGGTAACGACCAGAGGCGATACTCGTGCCGAAGAACCAGAACGGGGCTGACATGAGTAACGGTATCGCAGTAGTGGGCAGCGTAGTTGGCCAGCCGCTTGCCAAGTGTGCGCGACAGCCCGGCAGCGCTGGGAACGAGTTGGTTCCGCCCGTGGATTTCGTTCTGGAGTTCAGTGGCGACGCCACAGATATCGCCCCTTCGCCGGACCTGGTGTTGGAGGGGACCGAACCGGCAGGCGACACCGGGCCAACGGGGGATTTCGACCAAAACACTGAGAAGGGTTTCGAAGGGGCCGATGTTCCGCCAAATCTCCCAATAGCCGATGACGTCATTCCTGTTGCACCAGTTTCCAGAAGTTCCGGGAAACCGTCTTCCGTCGTGATGGAAGGAAAAGAAGGACTGCAATCACAGTCCGGTCAGAACACGTTCTACCAGGCAGCCAGTGTTCCGGCCGAAATCGATTCATCATCAACACCGGATGGAATGATCCCGGATCGCATGGTCGTTTTCCCCGGTGACGTCGATAAAGTGAACAAAGCTGTTACACCTGCGGCACACGGGCTTTCCCATGTGCCTGCCCGAAATGCGCCAGAACCCGAGAAAGCGACCTTTGATGCGGCACTTTCTGACCAGTCAGCCTTGAAACCTTCGGCAAGGGGGAAACAGGGACTTATCCCAACTATTCTGGCCGGTAGTGCCGGGGATAGCACGGGCAATCCGGTGCAGAAGATTGTGACAAACAGCGTTGTGGGCGAGCCAATTCCAGCCACGGCAACTCAGTCGAAACCGGGCCTACTTGCGCAACCTGCCGACCAAGACTCCGTGTCAAAGCCACCTTCGTTAGAGCCTGAACGGGAGCGACCCAAGGTCAATGTTGAAGCCGTTTCGGGGCAGCTATCTGTCGACGAACTGGACAGGATACAGAAGCGTTCGACGCAGCCACAGACAGTGGTCGGCCCAACATCACCGACATTGAAGATTTCTGGAAATTCGGGTCTGTTAAACCTTAAAACGGAGTTTAAGCCCGAGTTTTCGGGGCCGAGCGATCCTGCAGTCAAAGTCCAACTCGTGACCACGTCGAAGGAACGCCAAGTTTCGGATGTCGCCTTGCCGGTGCTGACCAATCCGGTCCAGGACAAGCCTGTTTCATCCGCCTTGCCGCTCGAAGCCAAAATCTCTGTCCTCGGACCAGATACAACGATCCAACCGGAGAAAGAAATCGTCCCGGAATTGCGCGGCCATGATGCGTTGCAGGGCGGCTTTGCAAGGGCGTATGTCAGCTACCATGCCGATGCCCAGTGGCGGGCCGGGCTTCCGGTTCAGAATGTGGTGCGTCAGATACTGGACGTCGTTCCACGTCTTGCGGATGGCGGTATCGAAATCACCCTGCGTCCAGAAGAGCTTGGCCGACTGCGCCTTTCGTTGACGCATGTGGATGGCGCATCGGTTCTGAACCTTGTTGCGGACCGGCCCGAGACTTTGGAACTGGTGCGCCGGAACATCACGCTTCTATCCGACGCATTCGCGGCGCAGGGCTTTGCCAAGCTGGAGGTGGCCATTGGTGGGGATCGTGGGCCGTCGGCCAGAGACAATGACCAAAGCGCCATCCATGCCGATCAAAGGCTCGAATGCGAGTCTGAGGCGCACGATGTTTCCCCGCGTGAAGTTGCGCGCTCAAAACCAGATTCGCTCGATATCCGCTTGTGAGAGGAAATAATGACCGATTTTCAGACGATCCAGCCCGCTTACTCCGCTTCGTCGGGCACGAACAACACGACCGGAAAGAAGGAAAGCGCGCTCAGCTCGGACTTTGAAACCTTCCTGAAGATGTTGACCGTGCAAATGCAAAATCAGGATCCGCTCAACCCGGTGGAATCCTCGGAATTTGCCGTGCAGCTCGCAACGTTTTCGGCGGTGGAACAACAGGTTCTAACCAACGATCTGCTGGGGCGGATCTTGGGGCAATCGGGTGCCGGTCTTACGCAGATGGCCGGTTTTGTCGGCATGGAGGTGCGGGCCCCCGGACCGGCCCATTTCGATGGCGCACCGATTGCCGTTTGGGCCGAACCGGCCGCGGGTGCCGATCAGGCCGACCTTGTTGTGCGCGACGGTTTCGGAAACGAGGTGTCGCGCGACCCGATTGTAGGCGACGGTGGCCGGACGGTGTGGCATGGGGCCCTTTCAGGAGGAGGGACGGCCTTGCATGGCACCTACGAATTCGATGTCGAAAGCCGTTCCGCCGACGGATCGGTCATCGACCGGCTTGCCGCGGAACCCTATTCCCGTGTGATCGAGGCACAGCAAACGTCACAGGGTATCGTACTGATGACAGAATTCGGTCAGATCATCCCGGCCAGCTCGGTTTCTGCACTGCGCGGCCAATGATTGTCATCCTTGTTCCCTGTCGTCCAACCACGTAACTGTTGGACCGCCTGCACTGGCAATGGGAATTGAATGAAACAGTCGGATTGCGCGCAAGGTTCTGCGCAAATGGCGTCAGACCCTGTTTTGCGGAAATGGATTCCCGGCGGGGCTGTCTGGGAGCGTCTTACCGGTGGCCGCACCAACCTGCTTTGGCGGGTGAACTTTGGCGATGATGTTCTGGTGGTGAAGCTTTTCGTCGAAAGCGCCGCGACGCCGATGTTTCCCAACGATCCCGACGCCGAGGTGGCCGCTCTTCGATGTCTGGACACAACCGGCCTGGCGCCCAAGCTGATCGGTGATGTCGAAACCCGGCATGGGCGCTGCGTGATCTACCGCCATGTTGAAAGCACGCAGCCCATGGTGACGCCAATCGGCATGGCACATGCTTTGGCATCCCTACATCGGATTTCGCCATTCAAGGGGATGCGCCAGCCGCCTTCGGGTTCTCGGGCCGTGCTTGCGCAAGGGGACAGAATACTTGCCATGTGTCGGGATTCCGGCCGCCTTGCCACTTTCCGCCCGACCGTCGCGGTCGAACCGGTTCAGCAGACCGTCTTCCTACATGGTGATCCGGTCCCCGCAAACGCGGTCCCGACGGACACCGGTGTATGTTTGATTGATTGGCAGTGCCCAGCCCAGGGCGACCCGGCAGAAGACCTTGCGGTTTTTCTTTCGCCGGCAATGCAGCTCCTTTACGGTGCAGGTCCATTGTCGCGGATCGAGGTCGAGTCCTTTCTCGCGGCCTATGGGGATGCGATTGTGACCGACCGCTACAAATCTCTGGCTTCTGCCTTTCATTGGCGCATGGCTGCATATTGCCAGTGGCGGTCCGAGCAATCGGGCAGCGACGGGCGGGATTCGGAAGCTCTGGAACTTGAAATCGCGGCCTTGAAAGACGCGTCCTAGCCAAGCAGATGCACGGCAAGAGCCATGGCAGCGGCACCCCCGAGCGCCCCGACCACGACAGCCAACCAAGTCAGCCAGCCGCTGCGTTGCGGCGCCTGGTCTTGCGGTGACGCTTGGCGAACAAGCGCCGCCTCGACAAGACTGGGCAGGCGCGGGCCGAACCGCGCGAGAACGATGGCCGTCTTGCCCAGATCGCGCGCCAGTGCGGCCGGGCCGATCGACGTGCGGATGTAGTTCTCGACAACCGGCTGCGCGACCTTCCAGATGTTGATATGCGGGTTCAGCGACCGCGCCACGCCCTCGACGACGACCATTGTTCGTTGCAACAGGATCAGTTCGGTGCGCGTTTCCATCCCGAACCGCTCGGTCACTTCGAACAGGTAGTTCAGCAACCGGCCCATCGAAACCTTGGTGGCATCAAGACCGAAGATCGGTTCTCCGACCGCGCGCAAGGCGCGGGCGAATTCATCGACATCGCGATCGGCGGGAACATAGCCTGCCTCGAAATGCACTTCGGCCACGCGCTTGTAATCCTTGCGGATGAAACCGTAGAGGATCTCGGCATAGACGCGCCGGGTGTATTCATCGATATGCCCCATGATCCCGAAATCATAGGCGATGATGTCACCATCCGGCGCGACCTTGAGGTTGCCCTGATGCATGTCGGCATGAAAAAAGCCGTCGCGGAGGGCGTGGTTCAGGAACAGGCGCAGCACGCGTTCACCCAGTTGCGCCCGATCGTGCCCGGCGGCATCCAGAGCATCGTTGTCGCCCAGCGCGACACCTTCGGCCCAACCCAATGTCATCACGCGACGCCCGGAATAGCGCCACTTTACCTCAGGAAGCTGGAAACCTTCGTCATTCGCGGTGTTGGCGGCGAATTCGCTTGCGGAAGATGCTTCCAGGCGCAGGTCGAGTTCACCCATGACCACGCCCTCGAAATGCGTGATCACTTCGTTCGGGCGCAGGCGGCGGGCAAAGGGGGCGAGGAACTCGATTACGTTGGCAGCAAGGTAAAAAGCGTCGATATCCTTTTGAAAGGCGCGTTCGATGCCGGGACGCAGCACTTTGATCGCAACAGCTTCGCCGGTTTCACGCAGCCTCGCCTTGTGCACCTGTGCGATCGACGCAGCCGCCACGGGTTCGCTGATCTCCAGAAACACGTCGTCAACCGGTTCGCCCAGTTCGGTCTCGATGCTTTTTCGTGCTTCGGCCAGGGAAAATGGCGGCAACTTGTCCTGCAACACGCGCAGCTGATTGGCCAGCTCGTCGCCGACGACGTCGGGCCGGGTCGAAAGCACCTGACCGAACTTGATGTAAGCAGGGCCCAGTGCCGTCAGCGCGCGGGTCGCCGGAGGCATCGACGGGTCGCCCTTGTACCCCAGCCATCGGAACGGCCAGACGACAGACCGCAAGACAAGACGCACCGTCCGCGGCGCATTGAAGGCATCCAGCACGACGCTCATCGCGTTTGTGCGTTCCAGCGTCGCGCCTGTCCGTATCAGGCGCCATATGTTGTGAGGGCCGCGCAACTCAGATCTTCCAGCCGGAATGCAGGCAGGCGATGCCCATCGTCAGGTTGCGGTACTTGGCATTCCCGAAACCTGCGGTGCGGACCATTTCAAGGAACGTATCCTGATCGGGGAATTTACGGATCGACTCCACGAGGTATTGATAACTGTCCCGGTCGTTCGCGATGATCTGCCCCATGCGGGGAATGATGTGGAAGGAATAAAGGTCATAAACCTTTTGCATCAGGTCGTTCGGAATCTGGCTGAACTCCAGCACCATCAATCGCCCGCCTGGGCGCAGCACGCGGTAGGCTTCGTTCAGGGCCTCTTGCGGGCGGGTGACGTTCCGTATGCCGAAGGAAATCGTGTAGGTGTCAAAGCTGTTGTCAGGAAAGGGCAGGGCCATTGCATCGCCCACCACCCAGTCCAGGCTGTCGGCCTGCCGCTCGGCCTCGGCCCGCTTGCGGCCTTCGATCAGCATGGGTTCGGTCAGGTCCAGCACGGTGGCATGCGCGTGACCGGCGCGCGCAAGATAGCGGAACGCGATGTCGCCCGTGCCACCCGCCACATCCAGCAACCGGGTGCCCGGGCGCGGGGCCAGCCAATCCATCATTGCATCCTTCCAGACGCGGTGGATGCCCATGCTCATCGCGTCGTTCATGACGTCGTATTTCGACGCCACCGACCCGAACACACCCCGGACGCGGCCCGCCTTTTCGGACTCGGGTATATCCTGAAAGCCGAAATGCGTGGTTTTCTGATACTCGTCGCTCATGGGGCTTGCCGTTCCTTTGCCTCTGCCCTTCTTATAGGGCGCTGAGTGGGCGCTGCAATGCGCCCTTCTGTCAGAGAGGTCTGCAAACATGCCCGAATTGCCCGAGGTCGAAACCGTGCGCCGCGGCCTTGCCCCGGTAATGGAGGGCCACGTCATCGCACACGCAAGTGTTAACCGGCCCGACCTGCGCTGGCCGTTTCCGCCGCGTATGGCCGAAAGGCTGACGGGCCGGCGTGTGCAGGCCCTGCGGCGGCGGTCGAAATACATCCTGGCGGATCTCGATTCGGGCGAGACTTTGTTGATTCACCTTGGGATGTCAGGCCGCATGCTGGTTTCGGGCGATCCGCTGGGCGTTTTCGTGCACGACCATCCCGCACCGGAAAAACACGACCATGTCGTGCTTGAGATGGAGACCGGCGCGCGTATCACGTTCAACGATCCGCGCAGATTCGGCGCGATGGACCTGATGGATACCGCCACCGCGGAAGCGCACAAACTGCTTGCTGCACTCGGCCCGGAACCTCTGGGAAACGATTTCAACGAACCGCACCTTGTCGCGGCGCTTCATGGTCGCAACACGCCGATCAAAGCCGCGCTTTTGGATCAGCATATCGTCGCCGGGTTGGGAAATATCTATGTATGCGAGGCACTTTACCGCGCACGCATCCATCCGGGGCGCAAGGCGGGGCGTATCTCGGCGCGGCGTGTGGCCGCACTTGTGCCGATCATTCGCGAGGTTCTGGCAGACGCGATATCGGCCGGCGGTTCATCCTTGCGGGATTTCCGGCAAGCGGACGGCGAACTTGGATATTTCCAGCACTCTTTCGATGTTTACGGGCGCGAAGGACACCCCTGCCGAACGCCGGGGTGCGAAGCGAAAATCAGGCGCATCGTTCAATCCGGCAGGTCGAGTTTCTACTGCCCGTCGTGCCAAAGATAGCTTGAACCGCGTGGCAACGGTGATAATCGTACCGATCTGAGCGAAACAAGCGAAAGCGAAATTTCATGGCCTATGAGACGATCATCGTCGAAGTAGAAGACCACGTTGCCCTTATCAAACTGAACCGCCCCGATGCGATGAATGCTCTCAACGATCAGTTGCTGAGCGAGCTGTCGGATGCCCTGACGGCGGCACAGGACAACGAAAAGGTGCGTTGCATTGTCATTGCCGGAAGCGAAAAGGCATTCGCCGCCGGTGCAGACATCAAGATGATGAGCGAGAAAAGCTTTGTCGACGTGTTTGCAGGCGATCTGTTCACCAATGAAACGGATGCGATATGCCGCGTTCGCAAGCCGATCATCGCTGCCGTGTCCGGCTATGCGCTGGGCGGCGGCTGCGAACTCGCCATGATGTGCGATTTCATCATCGCGTCGGACACTGCCAAGTTCGGCCAGCCCGAAATCAACCTTGGCGTCATGGCGGGGATCGGTGGAACCCAGCGCCTGACACGTGCGATTGGCAAAGCCAAGGCAATGGACATGAACCTGACCGGGCGCTTCATGGATGCCGAAGAGGCAGAGCGCGCGGGCCTGGTCAGCCGGATCGTTCCCTGCAAGGAATTGATGAAAGAAACCATGGCCGCAGCCGCGAAGATCGCCGAAAAATCCATGATCACCGTGATGGCCGTCAAGGAATCGGTGAACCGGTCTTTCGAAACGCCGCTGCGTGAAGGTCTGTTGTTCGAACGGCGCGTGTTCCACTCGCTTTTCGCGACGGAAGATCAGAAGGAAGGCATGGCCGCCTTCCTGGAAAAGCGCACCGCGCAATTCCGCGACCGTTGAATCCAATGCAAGCCCGGCGGCCACGCCGGGCTCGTATTCCGGGCGGGCGATTTTGCGGTTTGCAAATCCGGCACTTTCCGCTATAGCCCGCCGTCATACATGCGCGTGCAGCCCGCTATGGCTCGAATCGATACCGGCCTTTGGCCTGCCGGGTGGGTTTGCATCGTGGAACAAAACGAACCGAACCCGAACCACAAAGGTCAGATATCATGGCAAATTCGCCCCAGTCCAAGAAGCGCGCCCGCCAGAACGAGCGCCGTCTTGCCGTAAACAAAGCCCGCCGTTCGCGCATCCGCACCTACCTGCGCAAAGTCGAAGAGGCGATCGCCTCCGGTGACAAGGATGCGGCACAGTCCGCACTGCGCGCGGCACAGCCCGAATTGATGCGCGGCGTGACCAAGGGTGTCTTCCACAAGAACACCGCCTCGCGCAAGATTTCGCGTCTGTCGGCCCGCGTTAAGGCGCTTGGCTAAGCTTCTGAGCGACCCAAATTGAATGAAAGGCGTTGCAGTTCTGCAGCGCCTTTTTTCATGACTCCAAGAGATTCAATGCACTGCCGCAAGCGCGAGAGATTCTTTTTCGCAAAAGCCAGAGTCAAGCGCGAAGATCAGTTGCCCGGCGCTTGGCCAAATTGCTAGCTTCCATTCCAGCGAGTCACATCGCCTTGGGGGGACAGGTAAGACCTGCAGACGCCAGACAGGAGCGGAACCAGGTCTATCGAAAGCGACATGTATGCAGCTGCTGCGCATGCCTGCTTTCTACGGGTGTTTTCTTGCCCGGCCAGTCCGACAAGTAACTCGGTGCATGGGGCACCGTGCGGTTATCGGGGAGGGGACGCCCCGCGCACGTACCTATGTCCGAACTTTGCAAATGCGGCCCTCTCAAGGGCAGCGTCCGGCTGAGCAGTGTCAGCGGGTTATAGTGTTGTTTTGATTCACGATTTTATGCGGATCGTGGACATGTGTGCGTGGACGAAGAGCGGCGAGAAACGGGGAAAAGATGACGCAAGAACAGTGGGGACAGCTGCGTAAGAACTTGCTGGGGACAGTGGGCAAGAACAACTACGCAAACTGGATTGAGCCGATCGAATTTTCGGACATCAAGGACGGGGTGGCCGTCTTCACCGTGCCCACGAGTTTTCTTGGCAACTACGTATCACAGAACTTTGGCGAACTGATCCTTCACCAGCTGACCAATGCAGGTGAAAACGTGCGCCGTCTTCAGTTCCAGGTCGCGGCCAATGACACGGTCCGGCCCAGGCCGGCAGCCAAACCGATGGCCGCCGAAGCGCCCCGCGCGCCGTCCCGTCCAGGCATTCAGGATGAGTTGCTGCCCGGTGCGCCGCTCGATGCGCGCTTTACCTTCGACACATTCGTCGTTGGCAAGCCGAACGAACTGGCCCACGCCGCGGCAAGACGTGTCGCCGAAGGTGGCCCCGTGACCTTCAATCCGCTGTTTCTCTATGGCGGTGTCGGTTTGGGCAAAACGCACCTGATGCATGCCATCGCGCATGAATTGCAGTCGCGCCGGCCAGATTTGAATGTCGTCTACCTTTCGGCGGAACAGTTCATGTACCGTTTCGTGCAGGCGCTGCGCGACCGGCGCATGATGGATTTCAAGCAACTGTTCCGTGCGGTCGATGTGCTTATGGTCGATGACGTGCAGTTCATCGCCGGCAAGGACTCTACCCAGGAAGAGTTTTTCCATACCTTCAACGCGCTGGTGGACGGCAACAAGCAGATCATCATCTCGGGCGATCGTGCGCCGGGTGAAATCAAGGATCTCGAGGACCGTATCAAAAGCCGCCTGCAGTGTGGCCTGGTGGTCGACCTGCATCCGACCGACTACGAATTGCGACTTGGTATTCTGCAGTCCAAGGTCGAACAGTTCCGGGATCAGTATCCGGGCCTTGTTCTGACCGATGGCGTTCTGGAGTTCCTGGCCCACCGGATCAGCACCAATGTGCGCGTTCTCGAAGGTGCGCTGACACGGCTGTTCGCGTTCGCCTCGCTTGTCGGGTGCGAGATCACGCTGGACATGACACAGGATTGTCTTGCCGACATCCTGCGCGCCTCGGAACGCAAGATCACGATCGAGGAAATCCAGCGCCAGGTCGCAGAGCATTACAACATCCGCCTGTCCGATCTTGTCGGGCCCAAGCGTGTGCGCACCTTTGCCCGGCCCCGTCAGGTTGCCATGTATCTGTGCAAGCAACTGACCAGCCGCTCGCTGCCGGAAATCGGCCGCCGCTTCGGTGGCCGCGACCACACCACGGTCATGCATGGCGTGAAGCGCATCGAAGAGCTGAAGGTGCAGGACGGGCAGATCGCCGAAGATATCGAGATGCTGCGCCGCACGCTTGAGGCGTAATCGACACGAATACTGGGCGTCAGGCAGTGGCATCCCTTGCCGCCCTTGACGCCTTTTGCTTTTCCTTGGACAACCGAACAAAAGCCTTGAGCAGGCGGGGATTTGCGATACCTTGCCGCTCCCGGCGTGTGTCCGGCACGGGAAAGGAACGAGGATCATGAAGCTCAGCATCGAACGAGGCACCTTGCTCAAGGCGGTCGCCCAGGCACAATCGGTTGTCGAACGTCGCAACACAATTCCGATCCTCGCCAACGTCCTGATCGAGGCCGAAGGAAACACAGTCCAGTTTCGTGCGACGGACCTGGATATCGAGGTGGTCGACAAGGCCCCTGCGCAGGTGGAACGCGCTGGCGCCACAACCGTTTCAGCCGTCACGCTGCATGAAATCGTGCGGAAACTTCCCGATGGTGCGCTTGTCACTCTGACGGATGACGGCGCGAATGGACGCCTGGCTGTGACGGCTGGCCGTTCGCAGTTCAACCTGGCAACGCTGCCGAAAGAAGATTTCCCGGTCATGGCGTCGTCGGAATACACGACGAATTTCTCGGCCGACGCACCGGTGCTGCGCCGTCTGTTCGACAAGTCGAAATTCGCGATCTCGACGGAAGAAACCCGCTACTACCTCAACGGCGTTTACATGCATGTGGCCGATGCCGATGGCGGCAAAGTGCTGCGTTGCGTGGCCACCGATGGCCATCGTCTTGCACGTATTGACGCGGATCTGCCCGAAGGTGCGGCAGACATGCCCGGCGTGATCGTGCCGCGCAAAACCGTGGGCGAGCTGCGCAAGCTGCTGGAAGACGACGACACGAAAATCGCGGTGTCGGTGTCGGAAACCAAGGTCCGCTTCGCAACGCCTGATATCACTCTGACATCGAAGGTGATCGACGGCACCTTCCCCGATTACACGCGCGTCATCCCGCAAGGGAACACCCGCAAGATGGAAGTGGACGCAAGCGAATTCGCCGCTGCCGTGGACCGCGTTGCGACCGTCAGCTCGGAACGTTCGCGCGCGGTCAAGATGCAGCTGGACGAAGACCGCCTGATCCTTTCGGTCAACGCCCCCGACAGCGGCGCCGCCGAAGAAGAGTTGGCCGTGGCCTATGGTGACGAACGGCTCGAAATCGGCTTCAACGCCAAATACCTGCTCGAGATCGCCAGCCAGGTAGATAGGGAAAACGCGGTGTTCCTGTTCAATTCGGCGGGCGATCCGACGCTGATGCGCGAAGGCAATGACACCAGCGCGGTTTACGTCGTCATGCCGATGCGGGTGTGACCGGGCATCTTGGCCCGCGCATCATCTGATCGGTAAAGGGCAGGGACATGGCTGGCCTGTATCTGTCGGAATTGACGCTTTCCCATTTCCGCTCCCATCTGGGCGCGCGGCTTTCTTTTGATCCGCGCCCTGTCGCGATCTTTGGTCCCAACGGGGCCGGCAAGACCAACCTGATCGAAGCGGTTTCGCTGTTTTCGCCGGGCCGTGGCCTCCGGCGGTCGTCGGCCGAGGACATGACCCGCCGCCCCGAAGCCCTGGGTTGGAAGATCACCGGGGTTCTGCATTCTCTGCATCAGGTGCACGAGGTCGAAATCTGGTCGGAAAAGGGCGCCGCGCGGCAGGTGCGTATAGACGGCAAGGCAGCCACTCAGTTGGCCCTGGTTCGGATCGCGCGCGTTCTCTGGCTGGTTCCCAGCATGGACCGGCTCTGGATCGAAGGGTCGGAAGGCCGGCGTCGGTTCCTCGACCGCATGACCATGAGTTTCACCCCCGATCATGCCGAAGCGGTGCTGGCTTACGAAAAGGCGATGCGCGAACGTAACCGCCTGCTGAAGGACCAGGTGCGCGACGGGCATTGGTATGTTGCCCTGGAGCGCCAGATGGCCGAGGCGGGCGCGCAGATCCATGCCAACCGTCAAGCTGCCCTGGCGCAACTGGCCGATGCCCAGACAGAGGCCGAAACAGCGTTCCCCGCCGCAGACCTGGAGCTGGTTCAATCCGAAGGGGCAATGCCGCAAGACGCGCATGATCTGCGTGACGCCTTGTCCGAGGGACGATTTCGCGACCTTGCCGCGGGCCGCACGCTGGTCGGGCCGCACCGCACGGACCTGTACGGTGTCTATGCGGCAAAGGGCGTCCCAGCCCGCGATTGTTCAACGGGCGAGCAAAAGGCCCTTCTGGTGTCGCTTATCCTTGCCAACGCCCGCGCGCTGGCACGCGATTTCGGTGCCCCCCCGCTGCTGTTGCTGGACGAGGTCGCCGCGCATCTCGATGCAGGCCGGCGTGCGGCGCTTTATGATGAGATTTGTGCCCTTGGCGCGCAGGCCTGGATGACGGGCACCGGACCCGAACTTTTTGCCGAACTGGGCGACAGGGCCCAGTATGTCGAGGTGACAGAAGATGCCGGCACGTCGCGGGCCGCGGCAACCGGCAGGGATTGACCGGAACTATTGCGCAAGTGGCGCAAAATCTGGTGTATCTGCGTGACAATCCCCCCCACAACTCGTATAAATCGGCGTAAAGAACAAGGAAGTCATGCATGGCAGAAAACGCGCAGTCCCCGCAAGAATACGGTGCCGATTCAATCAAGGTTCTCAAGGGCCTGGAAGCGGTGCGCAAACGTCCGGGGATGTATATCGGCGACACCGATGACGGCTCGGGCCTGCATCACATGGTCTACGAGGTCGTCGATAACGGCATCGACGAGGCGCTGGCCGGCCATGCCGATTTCGTGCGGGTGAAAATCCACGCCGACAGCAGCGTTTCGGTGCGCGACAACGGCCGTGGAATTCCTGTGGATATCCACGAAGAAGAGGGCGTATCCGCGGCCGAGGTCATCATGACCCAGCTTCATGCTGGCGGTAAGTTCGACCAGAACTCCTACAAGGTGTCCGGCGGCCTTCACGGCGTTGGCGTTTCCGTGGTGAACGCGCTTTCGGATTGGCTGGAACTGCGCATCTGGCGCAACGGCAAGGAACACTTCGCCAAGTTCGAACGCGGCGAAACCTCCGAGCATCTGCGCGTCGTCGGTGAATCCGATGGTGAAACAGGCACCGAGGTGCGGTTCCTTGCTTCGACATCCACGTTTTCGAACCTCGATTATCAGTTCGAGACACTGGAAAAACGCTTGCGCGAGCTGGCTTTCCTGAACTCCGGCGTGCGCATCATCCTGGAGGATGAACGCCCTGCCGAGTCCTTGAAAACCGAGCTTTTCTACGATGGTGGTGTGCGCGAATTCGTAAAGTACCTGGATCGCTCCAAGACCCCGATGATGCCTGAGCCCATCTTCATGGAAGGGGAGCGCGACGGCATTGGCGTCGAGGTCGCAATGTGGTGGAACGATAGCTACCACGAAACGGTTCTGCCCTTTACGAACAACATTCCCCAGCGCGATGGCGGCACGCACCTGGCGGGATTCCGCGGCGCGTTGACCCGCACCCTGACGAAATATGCGCAGGAGTCGGGGATCGCGAAAAAGGAAAAGATCAGCTTTACCGGCGACGATGCCCGTGAGGGGCTGACATGCGTCTTGTCGGTCAAGGTACCGGACCCGAAATTCAGCAGCCAGACCAAGGATAAACTGGTCAGCTCCGAGGTGCGCCCGGCTGTGGAAAACCTTGTGAACGAAAAACTGGGCGAGTGGTTCGAAGAACACCCCAACGAGGCCAAGATCATTGTCTCAAAGATCGTCGAGGCCGCGCTTGCGCGCGAAGCGGCCCGCAAGGCCCGTGAACTGACTCGCCGCAAGACTGCGATGGATGTGAATTTCTTGGCTGGCAAGCTCAAGGATTGCTCGGAAAAAGACGCGTCCAAGACTGAATTGTTCCTGGTCGAGGGTGACAGCGCCGGCGGATCGGCCCAAACGGGCCGCGACCGGCGCACCCAGGCGATCCTTCCCCTGCGCGGCAAGATCCTCAACGTGGAACGCGCGCGGTTCGACAAGATGCTCAGCTCGCAGGAGATCGGCAACCTTGTCATGGCACTGGGTACGGGGATCGGCCGGGATGAGTTCGATATCTCGAAGCTGCGCTACCACAAGATCGTCATCATGACCGACGCCGACGTGGACGGTGCGCATATTCGAACGCTGCTGTTGACGTTCTTCTATCGGCAGATGCCCGAGCTGATCGAAGGCGGGTACCTCTACATTGCGCAGCCGCCACTCTACAAGGTGATGCGCGGAAAGTCCGAAGTGTATCTGAAGGATCAGACCGCACTTGAGGATTACCTGATCGACCAGGGCACCGACGGGGCCGCGTTGCGGCTGAAATCCGGCGAGGAAATCATCGGTAACGATTTGGTTCGGGTCGTCGAAGAGGCGCGTCAGACCAAGCGGATTCTCGATGCCTTCCCAACCCACTATCCGCGCCACATCCTGGAACAGGCTGCCATCGCGGGCGCGTTCGAAACCGGGCGTGCCGATGCAGACCTTCAGGGGATCGCGGATGATGTGGCGCGCCGCCTCGATCAGGTCGCTGTAGAATACGAACGCGGCTGGCAGGGGCGGATTACGCAGGACCATGGTATTCGTTTGACCCGTGTCGTGCGTGGTGTCGAAGAAGTGCGAACTCTGGACGGGCAGGTTCTGCGCTCGGGCGAGGCGCGCAAGCTTGGCTCGATGTCACAAGCTTTGCAGGCGGTTTATGCCAATGTGGCGCATCTGCTGCGCAAGGACCGGATGCAGGAAATTCACGGTCCGCTCGACCTGCTGGATGCGATCCTGAAAGAGGGTGAAAAGGGTCTCACGCTGCAGCGCTACAAGGGTTTGGGTGAAATGAACCCGGACCAGTTGTGGGAAACCACGCTAGACCCCGAAGCGCGTACGCTCTTGCAGGTCGAAGTCGACGACATGGCCGAGGCGGATGATCTGTTCACCAAGCTCATGGGCGACGTGGTGGAACCGCGCCGCGAGTTCATTCAGCAGAACGCATTGAACGTCGAGAACCTCGATTTCTGACCGGATGGCGTCAGATGAACGGATGGGCCGCGATTTCGCGGCCCGTTTTGTTTGTCTGTCATGTCACCGGTTTACGGAGCGGCATGATTGACAAGTCGGCCTGGTTCCCGGCGCAATTCATGGTGTGACACAGATGGCAGATCAGAAATTACCCGAGCCGGTCGATGTGCTGGTGATCGGCGGCGGCGTCAACGGATGCGGCATCGCGCGCGATGCGGCGGGGCGCGGCCTTTCTGTCATGCTTGTGGAACAGGGTGATCTTGCCCAGGCCACATCATCCGCTTCGACCAAGTTGTTCCACGGTGGATTGCGTTACCTCGAGTATTTCGAGTTTCGCCTTGTCCGCGAGGCCCTGCGCGAGCGCGAAGTTTTGCTGCGCAACATGCCGCATATCAGTTGGCCGATGCGGTTTGTCCTTCCCTTGGACCCCGACATGAGGTTCGACAGCGAAACGCCGGCGGGCCGGTTGTTGGCACTGTTCTTGCCTTGGCAAAAGGGCCGGCGTCCGGGGTGGATGATCCGGTTGGGGCTTTTCCTGTACGACCACATGGGCGGACGCAAGGTTCTGCCTCCAACCACCACGCTGGATTTGCGCAAACGGCCGGAAGGTGCGCCGCTGAAATCCTTTTATCAAACGGCTTTCGAGTATTCCGACTGCTGGGTTCAGGATTCCCGTCTTGTGGTGTTGAACGCCCGCGATGCCCGGACACGGGGTGCGCGAATTGCTACGCGTACACGCCTGCTGCGTGCCGATCGCGATACGGACGGGTGGCTTTGCACACTTGAAGATACCAGAACGGGTGAACGCCACGAGGTCGCCGCGCGGTGCCTTGTCAATGCCGCGGGCCCTTGGGTGACACAGGTCATCGGCACCGCGATGGGACAGAATGACGGCACACGCATCCGCCTTGTCCGCGGCAGCCATATCGTGACGAAAAAGCTGTATGAACACGAGAAAAGCTATTTCTTTCAGGGGCCTGACGGCCGCATAATCTTTGCCATTCCCTATGAACAGGACTTTACGCTGATCGGCACGACCGATGTCGAACACCCCGATCCCGATACCCCGCCCTTATGCACAGAAGCAGAGCAGGATTATCTCTGCACCTTCGCGTCGCGATATTTTCAGCGGCCCGTGACGCGCGGGGATGTCGTCTGGACTTATTCGGGCGTTCGGCCGCTCATGGATGATGGACAGCCTTCGGCAAGTGCTGCGACGCGCGACTATACTCTCAGGCTGGACGCCGAAGGCGCGCCGGTGCTGCATGTGTTCGGCGGCAAGATCACGACCTACCGTAAGTTGGCCGAAGCGGCGGTCGACAAACTCCGCGCGGTTTTGCCCGTAAATCGCGCGGTCTGGACAGCGGACGCCCCTTTGCCAGGCGGCTACTTTCCGTTGGAGGAAACTGATAAGCTGGTCGCCCGGCTGCTGGCCGACTATCCGTTCCTGTCGCGGGATCAGGCAGTTCGATTGTTCAGGACGCACGGCGTGGATACCTGGCATGTTCTGGGCGATGCCCGGAACGCCAGCGATCTGGGTCAGGATTTCGGCGCCGGGTTGACCGCCGCCGAAGTTGACTGGTTTGTCGAAAATGAGTTCGCGCAAACGGCCGAAGACATACTCTGGCGGCGGACAAGGTTGGGATTGCGTGTGAGGCCGGACCAGGTCGCTGCGCTTGCCGCGTATCTCGAAGGTTTTTCGTGAAAGGCTTGTCGCGGTCACGCCTGCAAGCCACGATGCACCATGAACGGGAGGTGCGGAGATGAGCCATATTCTTGCGATCGATCAGGGGACGACATCGTCCCGCGCCATGATATTCGACGCATCCCTGCGCCCGCTGGCCAGCGCGTCGCAAGAATTTCCGCAGCATTTTCCGGCGTCCGGTTGGGTCGAACATGATCCAGCCGATTTATGGACAACCGTGGCCGGCAGTTGCCGTGCGGTGATCGAACGGGCGGGACTGCGTACCGGCGACATCGCGGCCATCGGGATCACAAACCAGCGCGAAACGACGCTGATATGGGATCGCAAGACCGGCAAACCCGTTCACAACGCGATCGTCTGGCAGGATCGTCGCACCGCCGAAACCTGCGCGCAGTTGCGCAAGGCGGGTCACGAGGCGACGATATCGCAGACGACCGGGCTTTTGCTCGATCCCTATTTTTCGGCCACCAAGATCCGTTGGATTCTCGACAACGTTGAAGGAACAAGGGCCCGAGCCGAGGCCGGGGAACTTGCCTTTGGCACTGTCGATACATGGCTGATCTGGAACCTGACGGGCGGTGCCGTTCACGCGACGGATGCGACGAACGCTGCCCGCACCATGCTTTTCGATATTCGCAGCGGGGAATGGAGCGACGAAATCTGCACCTTGCTGGACATTCCGCGCGCCTTGTTGCCCGAAGTACGCGATTGCGCGGCTGACTTCGGACGCACGCGGGCCGATCTTTTCGGTGCCGAGATCCCTATACTTGGTGTCGCGGGCGATCAGCAGGCAGCGACGATCGGACAGGCCTGTTTCAAGCCGGGCATGATGAAATCGACCTATGGCACCGGATGCTTTGCCCTGCTCAATACCGGCGCGGAAATGGTGCAGTCCGAAAACCGATTGCTAACGACACTCGCCTATCAACTGAACGGGCAAAGAACCTATGCGCTGGAGGGGTCGATTTTCATCGCCGGTGCGGTGGTGCAATGGCTGCGCGACGGGTTGAAGATCATTCGCGAGGCAAAGGAAACCCAGCCGCTTGCCGAAGCGGCCGACCCTGCGCAGGACGTTGTCATCGTTCCGGCCTTTACCGGGCTGGGCGCGCCGTACTGGCGCCCGGAAACACGCGGGGCGATCTTTGGCCTGACGCGGAACACGGGCCCGGCAGAGTTCGCGCGCGCCGCGTTGGAAAGCGTGGGCTATCAAACCCGCGACTTGTTGGAGGCGATGCGCGCGGATTGGACGGGTGCCGGTGACAGTGTCCTGCGGGTGGATGGGGGGATGTGCGCGTCGGATTGGACGATGCAGTTCCTGGCAGACGTCCTTGGCGCGCCGGTGGATCGGGCCGAAGTTCAGGAAACTACCGCGTTGGGGGCGGCCTGGCTGGCGGGGATGTTTGCCGGTGTATGTCCCGACATGGAGGGTTTTGCAGGAAGCTGGCGCTGCGACAGGCGGTTCGAACCGGTCATGGATGCACAAGAGCGCGAAGCGCGTTATTCCCGATGGCAATCTGCTGTCGCGGCGACCATGCAGGTCTGATCAGCGCCGCGCGCTCCAGCTGAGCGAGGCATGGCGGCGGGTATAGAATTCACCCATGAGCCCGATCATCAACAGGATCAGGCCAACCCACAGCGCGTATTCCCACGATGAATAGCGCGGGAAATAGTTGACGAACACATATCCCCGCGACTGGTCGATGCAGTGGAACAGCGGGTTCCAGTCGAACATGGCGAGCATGTAGGCAGGCAGGGTGTTGGCCACGAACATCTTGCCCGATGCGATCATGTTGGCGCGTTGGTAAATGGTGGTGAAGATGCTGACGAATGTCGGAAACCACGGTTTGATCGACAGCAGCAGAACGCCGAGACCCAGCCCGGTGAACCACGCCAGCATGACCATACCAAAGGCCGAGGCGGGATCTTGTATCTCGAACGGGGTGATTGCCACGTCATAGACGAACAGGATCACGAACAGCGACAGAACCTGAATATAGAGTGTCGAAAGGGCTGCGGCCATGATCGCGATGATCGTGTTCATCGGCGCGTGTTTCATCATGGGTGATGCGGGGCCTTCGGAACCGACCACTGCGCCCAGTGTCTTGGCGTGCGTCATGTAGAGAAAAATCCCCGACATGATGTAGAGCAGGAAATCCCCGCGAAGAGCGGCCTGCCGCAGGCCCAGGACCGAAAACAGCACATAGAACGCAAGAACGAAGATCGCCACCTGCAGCATGTTCATGACGATCGCCATCAGCGCATTGCCGTGTGCCTTGCGCACGTTGCGGACGATACTGTGATAGATCAGCTCGAATATCTGGATGGCCGAACTGATACTGGACTGACGGACAGGTCGTTGCTGAAACATGGGCTGACTGCTCTGCCTGTGGGGTGTGACACGGAATTCTTGCCGTTCCGTTATCGCCGGATCATAAGGGGGCGAGCCTGTTCTGGCAATTCACACCCGCAGGGCGGACGATACAGGAGAAACCGTTTTGGATTACGAAAAGCTGACCCGCGTGATGCGGCGCCTCGCACTTGAGGCGGGGGACACGATCATGGCCATCTATGACGCCGATGATTTCGACGTGAAGGTGAAGTCGGATTCGAGCCCCGTAACCGAAGCCGACGAAGCGGCGGATGCCCTGATCTCGGCGGGGTTGAGCGCGGAATTCCCTGATGTCTTGCTGGTGACCGAAGAACAGGCTGCGTCGCATACGCGCAGGGCCGACACGTTTCTGATCGTCGATCCGCTTGACGGAACAAAAGAATTCATCAACCGCCGTGGCGACTTTACCGTGAATATCGCCTACGTGGAAAACGGCGTGCCGACGCGGGGCGTTGTGTATGCTCCTGCCAAGGGGCGCATGTTCATCACGCTTGCGGATGGCACGGCTGTGGAAGAAGACGGCCCGTTCGAAAAGGCGCAGATGGGTACGGCACGCCCGATCCGCGTGAACGTGGCGGACAATGCGGCCTTGAACGTGGTGGCGTCGAAATCGCACCGGGATCAGGCAACTGACGACTATATCGGCAAGTATTCCGTGGCCGATACGAAATCCGCTGGTTCGTCCTTGAAATTCTGCCTCGTGGCGACCGGAGAAGCCGATCTTTATCCGCGCGTGGGACGCACGATGGAATGGGATACGGCTGCCGGTCATGCGGTTCTGACAGGTGCCGGTGGGCGGGTTGTCCGCTTCGATGACCATAACCCGCTGACGTACGGAAAAGACGGCTATGCCAACCCGTTCTTCATTGCTTATGCCCCAAGTGTCGATCTGAAACCGGCATGAGCGTCCTGATCGTCATACCCGCGCGCTATGCCTCGACCCGGTATCCGGGAAAGCCGCTGGTCGGCCTGACGGGCGCAAGCGGCGAAACCCGCACGCTGATCGAACGCAGCTGGCGGGCCGCGAATGGCGTCAAGGGCGTGGACCGGGTGGTGGTTGCCACCGATGACGACCGGATACGCGACGCCGCCGAAGCATTCGGAGCCGAGGTCGTGATGACTTCGTCGGAGTGCCAGAATGGAACCGAACGTTGTGCCGAAGCGCACGCCGCGCTGGGCGGTGGATACGACATCGTGGTGAACCTGCAAGGCGACGCGCCTTTGACGCCCAGCTGGTTCGTCGAGGATCTGGTAGATGGATTGAGATCCGATCCGGCGGCCGAGGTTGCAACCCCGGTTCTGCGCTGCGATGGGCGTGCGCTGAACGGGTTTCTTGACGACCGAAAGGCGGGCCGGGTGGGCGGAACCACAGCGGTCTTCGGGGCGGCGCGCCATGCGCTCTATTTTTCGAAAGAGGTGATACCCTACACGTCGGATCTCTATGCCGATGACGCCGAAACGCCGGTTTTCCATCACGTCGGTGTCTATGCCTATCGGCCGGACGCGCTGTCGGCGTATCCCGGTTGGGACAGCGGGCCGCTCGAGCAGTTGGAAGGTCTCGAACAATTGCGCTTTCTTGAACGTGGCCGTGCGATCCTGTGCGTCGAGGTCGCCGCGCGCGGACGCCAGTTCTGGGAGTTGAACAACCCCGAGGACGTTCCGCGGATCGAGGCGATGATGGCCGAGATGGGGATGGAATGACGCTGACGCGGGCCAGCGTCGTGATCGTCAGCCGGGGACGGCCAGAAACCCTGGCGCTTTGCCTGGCTGGCGTGGCGAGGTTGCGCAACGCCGAATACGAAGTGATCGTCGTCGCGGATTCGAAAGGGATCGAGGCCGCGCAGGCCCTGCCATTTTCCACGCATCTAAAGCTTGTGAGGTTCGACCGGGCGAACATCTCGGAGGCGCGCAACCTGGGTGTTGCCGAAGCCGCCGGGGATGTCGTGGCCTTCATCGACGACGATGCCGTGCCCGAGCCGCGCTGGCTGGAACACCTGGTGCGCCCGTTCGAAGATGCGCGCGTCGCCGCGACCGGCGGGTTCGTCAGGGGGCGAAACGGGATTTCCTTTCAATGGAAGGCCCGCGTGGTGGATGCCACCGGGCGGGCATATCCCGCGCGTGTCGACGAAGAACGGCCGACGGTCCTGATCCCGCCGCAAGGCCGGGCCGTCAAGACCGAAGGCACGAATATGGCCGTTCGCCGTGACCTGCTGGCTGGAATGGGTGGTTTCGATCCGGCCTACCGTTTCTTTCTGGACGAGACCGATCTGAACATGCGGTTGGCCAATGCCGGCCATGCGACGGCGGTCGTGCCGATGGCCGAGGTGCATCATGCCTATGCGCCAAGTGTCCGCCGTACTGCGGACCGTGCTGTGACAGACCTGCATGAGATCGGCGCGTCGAAGATGGTTTTTCTTCGCAAACACTGTCCCGATCAGGCGCTTTGGCCCGGTCTGATCGACGAGATGCGGCGTGCGGAAAAACGGCGTTTGCTGCAACAGATGGTCGATGGCCGTGCCGAGCCACGCGATGTGCGGATCACCTTGGCGGGTTTTGACGCCGGGGTGGAAGAGGGCAGAACGCGCCCGGTTGTGCCTGCCGTGCCCATTCCCGCGCCGCCCCGCGGATTTCAGCCGTTTCCAAGCCGTGCAACTGGGACGGTGGAAACTCTGGCAGGCCGGATCTGGAGCCGTGGGCGCCTGCAGCGCGAAGCCGCCCGGCGCGCCGAATACGGAACCACTGTGTCCGTCTATGTGTTTTCGCATACTGCGCTTTATCATTCGGTGCGATTCCTGCCGAACGGGGTCTGGTATCAGCGTGGCGGGTTGTGGGGGCGGAGCGAGAGAGAAGATCCTGTCTGGCAATGGTGGCGTTTTTCGAATCGCGTAAAACGAGAATCCGGGCGCAGCGCACATTGCCGATGATGCCCGGAAAGTGGTTTTTTTCCGCATCGGGTCAGAATTTTTGCGATTTTTCCCCTCGCTGCCCGGAAATTAACATGTTTTACCAATTTCTATGTGCGAGAATGCGCAAAACGAGGCCACGCGTCAGAAAGTGGATCACGAGTTAGAGGTCAGGATATGAGAAGAAAACTTACCAAAGCGATCTTTCCGGTAGCCGGTTTGGGAACGCGCTTTTTGCCGGCAACAAAGTCGGTTCCGAAAGAAATCATGACCTTGGTTGACCGACCGCTCATTCAGTATGCGATCGACGAGGCGCGCGCGGCAGGCATCAAGGAATTCATCTTTGTCACGTCGCGCGGCAAAGGCGCGCTTGAGGATTATTTCGACGAAGCACCCCAGCTGGAGCAGGCCTTGCGCAAATCCGGCAAGAACGAATTGCTCGAAATCCTGAAGAACACCAACATGGAAAGCGGGGCGATTGCCTATATTCGCCAGCACAAGGCGCTTGGTTTGGGTCACGCCGTCTGGTGTGCGCGCAGGCTGATTGCCAACGAACCGTTTGCCGTGATGCTGCCGGACGATGTGATTGCGGCAGAAAAGCCGTGCCTTCAGCAAATGGTCGAAGCCTACGAGGAAACGGGCGGCAACATCGTCGCCGCCATGGAAGTGCCCCAGGAAAAGGCCGGTGCTTACGGTATTCTCGACGTGAAAGAGGACATGGGGTCCGTCGTTTCCGTCAAGGGCATGGTCGAAAAACCGGCGAAGGGCGAAGAACCGTCGAACCTTGCCGTGATCGGCCGCTACATCCTGACGCCGAGCGTTCTGCAGAACCTCAACAAGATGAAATCGGGTGCTGGCGGCGAAATTCAGTTGACCGATGCCATCGCTGCCGAGATCGACGCCGGCCGCGATGTTTTCGGATACCGGTTCCGTGGGCAGCGGTTCGATTGCGGATCGAAGGCTGGCTTCCTGCAGGCGACGGTGTCCTTTGGATTGTCCAGACCCGAACTTCGGGATGAGTTGGCGCAGTACCTCCGCGAGGTCGTTTCGCTGGAGAAGGCCGCCGAGTAAGGCGGCCTTTTGGCCGTGTCAGCCGAACCCCGGCCATCGCACCATGCATACTTGCTGGATCTGTCCCGGCTGGTCAGCCGCGCCGGGCGTATGCCGACTGGCGTTGATCGCGTCGAGCGTGCCTATCTGGATAACCTTCTGAAGGGCGATGCGCCGCTTTTCGGACTTGTCCGCACTGCCTATGGGTTTGCCCTGCTCGATCGCACCGGGATGTCGGAGCTGCGTGCCAGGTTCGCCGGAACAACACCGTGGGGCCAAACCGACCGTTTGTCGCGGATGCGCAGGGGATTGTCCGAGCCGCGCAGACGGGCCGAGGCGGATGTGCGGCGTCTGGCAATCGCGCGGTGCCTTCCGCAGAGACTGACGCGGATGTTAAAGCAGCATGTCCCGCGTGGCGGTATTTATTTCAACATAGGTCACAGCAACCTGACCGACAGGGTTCTGACGGCGGTCGTACAGGGTGCAGCAGCACGTGTTGCCGTGTTTGTGCACGACACCATCCCCGTCGATTTCCCGCGATTCCAGAGGGCGGGTGTGGTCGAACGGTTCGGTCCGATGCTACGCCGCGTGCGGGCGCGGGCCGATTGGATTATCTGCAATTCCCATCAAACCGAAGCGGATTTGCAGCGTGTGATGGGCCCATGGGGTGCGATACCGCCGATTATCGTGGCGCATCTGGGCGTGGGCCTGCCTGAACCGGCCGTGTCGTGGCCCAGGCCCGAAGGATTTGATCCCGACCGTCCGTTTTTCGTTACCTTGGGCACAATCGAACCGCGCAAGAACCATGGTTTTCTTCTGGATGTATGGGCCAGCCTTGTGCAGCACGGAAAGGCTCCGATACCTCAACTTTTGATTTGCGGAACGCGGGGCTGGAACAATGAGGCGGTGTTCGACCGCCTGGACACCGACCCGATGATTGGTCGCGATGTGTTCGAACTGCCGGGGCTTACCGATGCCGAAGTGGCCGCGGTACTAGGTGCATCTGCGGGGTTGCTGTTTCCCAGTCATGCCGAGGGGTACGGCCTGCCCGCCATCGAGGCAGCCGCGCTGGGCGTTCCGGTTCTTTGCAACGATCTGCCGGTATATCGGGAAACGCTGGGCGATATTCCCGTTTACGCATCGGTTGACGACATATATCCTTGGCAGCGCATAATAATGGCCATATTGGCCGATAATCGGGCAGGATCCGAAAAACGACTGATCGACGTGCCGGGATGGGACGCGCATTTCAATACCGTCTTAAGCAGACTGGTATAGGTGCACGCCCGGGCAGATCAGTCCGGCGCGGGACAGGGACGACGATTTGGGCGCTTTGCAATCATACCGACTGAGACTGCAGCGAAAGCGGTGGCTCATTCGTGCGTTTCGCAAGCGTCGCGAATTGAAGACTGTGATCGACCGGACATCGCAGATCCGGCCCGGTGATATCCTGCTTTTTTCTACACAGCGGAACGAAAAGATCCGGCTGCCGTATTTCCTGAACTACTACCGCGAGATGGGGATCAACCATTTTCTGATCGTCGACAACGACAGCAACGACGGGTCGGTCGACTATCTTGCGGATCAGCCGGACGTGTCGCTGTGGCACACGAAGGGCAGCTACAAGCGGTCGCGCTTTGGGGTGGACTGGCTGAACTGGTTACAGCGGAAATATGGGCATGGTCATTGGACCTTGGTCGTCGATCCAGACGAATTTTTTGTCTATCCCTTCTGTGACACGCGCCCGATCCGTGCCCTGACCGACTGGCTCGATGCTTCGTCGATCAAGTCGTTTTCGGCTATGCTTCTGGATATGTACCCCAAGGGCCGTATCGACGAACAACCCTATCGCGCCGGCCAGGATCCCGTTGAAATCGCCACTTGGTTCGACTCAGGAAACTACACGATCTCCAAGAACCACCGGTTCGGGAACCTTTGGATTCAAGGCGGGCCGCGCGCGCGTGTTTTCTTTCCCGACATGCCGCAAAAGGCGCCGGCGCTGAACAAGATCCCGCTGGTGAAATGGGACAGGCGGTATGCCTATGTCAGTTCGACCCATATGCTTTTGCCGCGGGGCCTGAACCTGGTCTACGACGAATGGGGGGGCGAAAAGGCAAGCGGCGTGCTGCTTCATACCAAGTTTCTTGACACCTTCACGGTGAAAGCCGCCGAAGAGCTGAGCCGCAAACAACATTATGCGGCAAGCGTCGAATACAAGGCCTACGCTGAAACGCTTAAGGACAATCCCGATCTTTGGTGCAAGTGGTCGGAGAAGTACATAAATTGGCGGCAGTTGGAAATTTTGGGTCTCATGTCCAAGGGCAACTGGGCATGAAGTGGGGTGCGTGCGAATGACCGTCGGGATCGTCATGCTGGTGCATACAGCACTTGGCCGTGCCGAACAGGTCGCGCGCCACTGGCATGCGGCCGGATGCCCGGTTGTGATCCATGCCGACAAAAGCGTTCCGCGAAAAATCTATTCCGCGTTTGTCGATGCCTTGTCGGATTTGCCGAATGTGCGCTTTTCCAGCCGACACCGGTGCGAATGGGGCACCTGGGGCATCGTCGCGGCGTCGCAAAGCGCATCGGAACTCATGCTCGAAGAGTTTCCGCAGGTGCGCCACGTTTATCTTGCGTCAGGCTCCTGTCTGCCGCTTCGTCCCGTGCAGGAGTTGATCGACTATCTTGCCGACCGTCCGCGCACCGATTTCATCGAAAGCGCGACCACCGCCGATGTTCCCTGGACGGTTGGCGGGTTGGATCATGAACGTTTCACCCTGCGGTTTCCGTTCAGCTGGAAACGGAACCGGGCGATGTTCGATGCCTATGTCAAACTTCAGCGAAGGCTGCGCCTGTATCGCAAGATTCCGAAAGGTATCGTGCCGCATATGGGCAGCCAGTGGTGGTGCCTGACCCGGCAGACGCTTTCCGCGATCTTGCAAGACCCGGAACGCGACACGTATGACGCGTATTTTTCAAAGGTCTGGATCCCGGACGAAAGCTATTTCCAGACACTCGCACGGTTTTATTCGACCAATATCGAAAGCCGATCACTGACGCTGTCCAAGTTCGATTTCCAGGGCAAACCGCACATTTTCTATGATGACCATCTCCAGCTCTTGCGGCGCTCGGACTGTTTTGTCGCCCGCAAGATCTGGCCGCATGCCGACCGGCTGTACGAGGCGTTTCTGACCGACCCGGCCGGCGCGATGAAACGGACCGAGCCGAACCCGGGCAAGATCGACCGCATCTTTGCAAAGGCCGTCGAAAAGCGGACGCGTGGGCGATCGGGTCTGTACATGCAGAGCCGTTTTCCGAACGAGGGCTGGGAAAACGGTGTCACCTCGGGGCGGTATTCGGTGTTTTGCGGGTTCTCGGATCTCTTTCAGGATTTCGAAAATTGGCTGACCAAGGCGACCGGCGCGCGCGTTCACGGCCACCTGTTCGGGCCGACGCGGGTCGAATACGCGCAGCGCCAGACGATCATGAACGGCGCGCTTTCCGACAACCCCAAATCCCGCGATTACAATCCGCAGGCTTTTCTGACGAACCTGGTCTGGAACACGCGCGGCGAAAGACAGTGCTTTCAGTTCGGTCCGGGCGACAACCAGGACATCAACTGGTTCATGGCCAAGGACCCCAATGCGCAAATTTCGGTTGTGTCTGGTGCGTGGGCCGTTCCCCTGTTCAAGTCGAACCGGAATTTCGCGGATATCCGAAAAGAAGCGGCGCAGTTGCAGCGCATCGAATCCGAGTTTCTGGATGTCCTGCGCTCGCCCCACGCCAAGGCGCGCATTCGCATCTGGACGATGGCCGAATTCATCGAAGCACCGATGGAACCGCTGCAATCCATCGTCGATGAGATCGGCAACAAATCCCTGCGCCGGCTTGCCGAAGTTCCGAAGATGGAAGACCTTACCGGGTTTGGCCAATTCCTCCAGAACCTCAAGAACCAGGGCATGCATCCCTATCTGATGGGTGATTTCCCGGTCGAGCGTGATCTTGGGCCGCAGCAAACCCGTCCGCGCAAACCCTACCTGGTCAAGTAAACCATGACTTCGCGCTTTGATTACTTTGTCGTTTTCGCAGAGATGCGCACGGGATCGAATTTCCTGGAAACGAACCTGAACGCCTATGATGGCATCACCTGTCATGGCGAGGCGTTCAACCCGCATTTCATCGGTTACCCGAACACGACCGAAATCCTGGGTGTCACGCAGGCGATGCGCGATGCCGATCCGTTGCGCCTTGTGACCACGATACGGGATCAGACAGAAGGCCTGGGTGGTTTCCGGTACTTTCATGACCACGATGCGCGGGTTCTGGATGCCGTGTTGGGCGATCCGCGTTGTGCAAAGATCATCCTGACGCGCAATCCGGCGGAAAGCTATGTGAGCTGGAAAATCGCGCAGGCGACCGGCCAATGGAAACTGACTGACGCGCGCCGGCGCAAGGACAGCCGCATTACATTCGACCGTGACGAATTCGAGTCGCATCTGGGTGCCCTGCAGGCGTTCCAGTTGCAGCTGTTGCACGGTCTGCAGATCACCGGGCAAACGGCCTTTTACGTGGATTACGAAGACCTGCAAAGCGTCGAGGTCATGAACGGCCTTGCCCGATGGCTTGGGGTATCGGGGCAATTGGAAAGCCTGGATCAGAGCCTGAAAAAGCAAAATCCCGAACCGATGGCGGACAAGGTCAGGAATTTCGACGCGATGGGCGATGCCCTGGCGCGCCTTGATCGGTTCAACCTCAGCCGCACACCCAATTTCGAACCCCGCCGCGGCGCGCAGGTGCCCAGCTTTGTTGCGGCGGCAAAGGCGCCGTTGCTTTACATGCCGGTGCGCTCGGGCCCCGAGGCGCAGGTCATGTCGTGGCTGTCTGCCCTCGATGGGGTCGCGCTTGAAGAACTCCAGTCGAAATTCACCCAGAAAACCCTGCGCCAGTGGAAGCGCCAGTCCCCTGGGCACCGCAGTTTCACGGTTCTGCGCCATCCGGTGGCGCGTGCGCATGACGCGTTTTGCCGGCGTATCCTGGCGACGGGGCCGGGCAGCTACGCTGAGATTCGCAAGACCTTGCGGCAAGCTTTCAAGCTTCCGATCCCCGGCCAGGCGCCTGGTGCGGATTATGACCGCGCAGCACATCGAACGGCGTTTCTGGCCTTTCTCGAGTTTCTAAAGAAAAACCTGAACGGGCAGACTGGAATTCGTGTCGATGCCTCATGGGCAAGTCAGGCACAGGTGATTCAGGGATTTGCCAATTTCGCGTTGCCAGACGTGATCCTGCGTGAGTCCGAAATGAGCGAGGCGCTGCCCGATCTCGCCCGTCGGGTCGGCTGTGATACAATTCCGGCACTGGCCCCGGCGCAGGATGATGCACCCGTAGCTTTGGCCGAGATCTATGATGACGAGATCGAGGCACTTGCCGCGCAGGTGTATCAGCGCGACTACGTGACCTTCGGCTTCGATCGCTGGAGCTGATCAGGCGGCCTGAACGGTCTGCGCCTCTGTCAGGATCGTGTAGAGCGTCTGCGCATCCGCATTCGCGCGCAGTTTCTTGCAAATCGACTGCTCGCGCAGCGTACGCGAAACCAGCGCCAAGGCCTTCAGGTGTTCGACACCGGCCGTTTCGGGGGCGAAAAGCCCGAAGATGATGTCGACTGGCTGCCGGTCGACCGCGTCGAAATCGACGGGCTTTTCAAGAAGGATGAACACGCCGACCACGTCTTCGAGATCTTCGATCCGTGCATGGGGGAGGGCCACGCCATGGCCCACCCCGGTCGGTCCCAGCGTTTCGCGCTCCATCAACGCCTCGACTGCGCGCGCTGGATCAATTCCGTGCGCGCTGGCTGCGAGATCGCCAAGATCGTGCAACAGGCGTTTCTTGCTCGATGCCGAAGAAACGACCTTGACGGCCTCCGGCTTGAGGATCGTGGAAAGTTGCATGCTCGTCCTGTCTGTGTGGACGGCCGGCGTGACCGGCCGCCTCTCTTATCAGTTCGGATCGATCCACCCTATGTTGCCGTCTTCGCGGCGGTAGACCACGTTCAATCCGTCCTTGCCCTCATTGCGGAACACCAGCACCGGCGCCCCTGCAAGTTCCATTTGCATAACCGCCTCGCCAACCGACAGCGACGGAATGCGGGTTTCCATTTCCGCGATGATCATCGGCTGGAGCGTTTCGGGCTCTGATTCCGCGTCATCTTTGTCAGAGGCGAGGATATACGAGGACGCGCCCATGAGTTCAACCGGTTCGGACCGTTCACGGTGATGATCCTTCAGCCGGCGCTTGTAGCGGCGCAGTTGCTTGTCCATCTTTTCGTTGCAGCCATCGAAGGCGGCATAGATTTCTGTGGCGTGTGCCTTGGCCTGAGCGGTCAGGCCGGTGGAAAGATGCACAGTTGCCTCGCACACGAATTCATGGCCGGATTTCGAGAAAGTGACGTTCGCGTCCGTGGGGCGTCCGGCATATTTTTCGACCGTGCTGCCCAGTTCGGTCTTCACATGGGTCTGAAGGGCCTCGCCGATGTCGATATGTTTGCCGGTAATCTGATAGAGCATCTTGTCTCCTTTGCGTGACAAATCGGGGTCTTTTCCCGACAGCGGAATGCGGCCGGTTTGTTTATGCCCGAATGCTGAGAAGAGACATTCTTCCGGATTGTTCCCGACCGGGCCTTGGCGAACAGGCCATGCGCGGTTGCGGTGCAAAACCCAAGAATGTCATAGCCCCATTTGAGGCGAGTCGGGCGGGTGCTGTCAATCGAAACCGATGAAACATCACGTTCATGCGTCAGACCGCCGTTTCAGGACATACGGAAATTGTCGCCAAGGTAAACGCGGCGCACATTGTCGTTCTGCACCACATCGTCCGGGGTTCCCGACATCAATACCTTGCCATCGTGCAGGATATAGGCGCGGTCGATGATTTCCAGCGTTTCGCGCACGTTGTGGTCGGTAATCAGAACACCGATCCCGCGTTTCTTCAGGTCGGCGACAAGGTGACGAATATCGCCGACGCTGATCGGGTCGACGCCTGCAAAGGGTTCATCCAGAAGAAGGTACTTGGGGTCAGCCGCCAGGCATCTTGCGATTTCGACCCGCCGCCGCTCGCCGCCTGACAAGGCCAGCGCCGGTGCGCGCCGCAGGTGTTCGATCGAAAACTCGCTCAGCAATTCTTCGAGCCGTTCGCGACGCTTGTGCCTGTCCTTCACGGCGATATCGAGAACGGCGGAAATGTTGTCTTCGACGCTCAGGCCCCGGAAAATCGACATTTCCTGCGGGAGGTATCCGATACCAAGCTGGGCGCGGCGATACATAGGCAAATTGGTCACGTCACGCCCGTCGAGAATGACATTCCCGGCCTCGGCCGTGATCAACCCCGCGATCATGTAAAAGGTCGTGGATTTCCCCGATCCGTTCGGTCCCAGAAGGGCGACAACTTCGCCCCTGTTCAACTCCATGCTGAACTCGCGGATGACCACCCGTTTCTTGTAGCTCTTGCGCAGGTTGACCACGCGCAGGCCGAGATCGCCGTCGGTGACTGTCAGCTCGGGACGTGCCATCGGGTTACTCCTGCGGCTGGAGAATGGTTTTCACACGTCCCTGCATTTCGGCAGACCCGGTTTTCAGGTCGACCGTCATGTAATCCGACGTCATGACGTTGATGCCGCGTGTCACCAGAACGTCGCCTGTCATGACGACCAGCCCCGTGTCGATATCATAATCTGCCCGCGACGCTTCTGCTGCGTCCTCGCCGCTGACCAGCGTTGCACCGCCGGTGGCCTCGAGCCGTTGAATGCTGCTTTGGTCTTCGCTGTAGATGACCTCGACGCGCGGCGCAGCAAGCCGCATCTCACCCTGTACGATCACCACATCGCCGGTGAAAACCGCAACACCGGTTTCCTGGTCGACGGAAAGCTGTTCGGACGTGACTTCGACCGGCAGGCTGGTGTCCTGCTGCATGTTTCCGAAGGCGACACTGGTGGTCTGCGCCTGCGCAACAGATGCCAGAAAAAGCAAGCCGCAGACGGCAAGGACATGACGAATGGCTGACACTGCTACCCCCTAGTTTGCCGGATCATATACCAGCTTGACGCCGTTTGTGAAAAGCAAATGGGCATTGCCTGTGTCCGGATCGCTTTCGATCTGCATTTTTCCCGCGTCAATCCGCCCCGGAGGGCCCGTTCCGGTGACCGGACCGGCAGTTTCGGCCTCGATCCTGTCCATGGCGGTGGTCAGCTTGTCAGTGACGATCCTGTATCCCGCCGAGCTGGTAATGACCGTGTTTCCGATCAACTGCGCCTGCTGCTGACGATCGTTCACGACGCCCTCGTTCGCCGCGAAATCCATATGCGATCCGCTCGGAAAGTCGATATGGGCGGTCAAGTCCTGGGCAAGCAGGCGTTCACCCTGGGTGCGGTCCGGCTTTGCCGTCGCTGCCACAAAGGAAATGAGATCGCCGTTAGCTGTCGCACCAGAGAAGACCGGCCCGGTCACCTGCTGATCGATTACGCGGTTCTCGATCTCGTCGGCGACAAAGGGAATGGTTTTCGACGGGTCGACGCTGCGCGAAAGCAGAAAGAGCGTAGACAGGATACCAAGGGCCAGCAGCGGAAGGACAATCCGCAGCCAGGCCATCATGTGGGGGTAATACCTGTCCCGGCGACTCATGGCGCACAAGCCCCGGGGCGCGATATGTCATCCGCAGCGATCAATGGGCGAAAATGTCGATCTCGGGCCATCCGGCCAGGTCCAGCCTCGCGCGCATCGGCAGGAAATCGAAACAGGCCTGCGCCATGTCGGTACGCCCTTCGCGTTCCAGCATGAGGTCGAGCGCGTCTTTCAGGCGATGCAGGTGCAGGACATCGGATGCGGCATAGTCCAGCTGTGCTTCGGTCAGGGCCGATGCGCCCCAGTCGCTCGATTGCTGTTGCTTCGAGATGTCGACACCCAGCAATTCCTGCAGCAGGAACTTGAGGCCATGGCGATCGGTGTAGGTGCGCACCAGCTTGCTGGCGATCTTGGTGCAGTAAACCGGGGCGGTCACCGCACCGAACGCATTGTAGAGCGCTGCAATATCGAAACGCCCGAAATGAAACAGCTTCAGCACCTCTGGGTTTTCCAGCATCGCACAGAGATTCGGGGCCTCGGTCTGGCCTTTCTCGATCTGAACCAGATGCGCATTGCCGTCACCGCCCGACATCTGCACCACGCACAGCCGGTCGCGGTGGGGATTGAGGCCCATGGTTTCGCAGTCAATGGCCACCACCGGACCAAGGTCCAGGCCATCGGGCAGATCGTTCTTGTATAGATGGTTCGTCATGATCGTCCTTTGCGCCGTTTGCGTGCCTGACGGGGCCTGCATGGTGTCTGCCGGGTTATCCAACCTCACCAGCAGCGGTGCAAGGATATTTGTCCCCGGCAGAATGCCGGAACGGTCTGGATGATCACAAATTCGGGAAATGGTGCCCAGGAGAGGACTCGAACCTCCACGTCCGTACGGACACTAGCACCTGAAGCTAGCGCGTCTACCAATTCCGCCACCTGGGCAGGTGTCGTGAGCAGGGCGTTTAGACCCGACGCGCAGCACTGTCAACGGCGATTCTGGCGTTTTTTCAGATTCCTTTCTACCGCCTTGTTCCGGGCCGCGGTTGGCGGTAGGAACGCACAGGATTTACTTCGCCGGAGGCAGACATGTCGAAACTCGTCACCATCTATGGCGGATCGGGCTTTGTGGGGCGCTATATCGCGCGGCGGCTGGCCAAGGACGGCTGGCGCGTGCGTGTCGCGGTGCGCCGCCCGAATGAGGCGATGCATGTGAAACCCTATGGTGTACCGGGCCAGGTCGAGCCGGTTTTCTGCAACATCCGCGATGATGCCAGCGTGCGCGCGGTGATGCGGGGTGCCGATGCGGTCGTGAACTGCGTGGGCACTTTCGATGCCGGTGGAAAGAACAATTTTGATGCCGTGCAGCACGAAGGCGCCGAACGTATCGCACGCATCGCTGCCGAAGAAGGCGTCGCCCGGATGGTGCATATCTCGGCGATCGGGGCCGACAAGGATGGGCCCAGCCGCTATGCCCAGACCAAGGCACTGGGTGAAGAGGGCGTTCTGGCCCACATGCCCGATGCGATGATTCTGCGCCCGTCGGTGGTGTTCGGCCCCGAAGACGGCTTTTTCAACAGGTTCGCGTCGATGGCCGCCTCGATGCCGGTCTTGCCGCTGGTGGGGGCCGATACGAAATTCCAGCCGGTCTATGTCGATGACGTGGCCGCCGCCGCGGTGATGGGCGTCGATGGCAAGGCCAGCGGAATTTACGAGCTTGGCGGCCCCGATGTTCGCAGCTTCCGCGAGTTGATGCAGGAAATGCTCGAGGTCATCCAGCGGCGCCGTCCGATCGTCAACGTTCCGTTTTGGATCGCCCGGATCATGGCGTTCTTCCTGGACATGGGGCAGGCGGCGACCGCCGGGCTGGTCAAGAACGCGATGATCACCCGCGACCAGGTCAAAAGCCTGTCGGTGGACAATGTCGTTGCCACGGATGCAAAGGGTCTGGCCGATCTGGGTATTCAGCCGACCGCGACCGAAGCGGTACTGCCGGAATACCTGTGGTCGTTCCGTCCGTCCGGGCAGTATGCAGCGATCAAGAAATCGGCGCGTAACCTGCGCGCCTGATCAGCTGTAGCCGATCCACAGCAAGACGATTCCCAGCAGCACACGATAGATCACGTAGGGTGTAAAGCTGACTGCGCGCAGAAGCCGCATCATCAGGCTTAGCGCCAGCAGGGCTGCGGCAAAGGCAAGTACGGCCGCAATCGCGCCGTCCCGCGCGGCCTGTGCGTTGGCCGTGGCGACGACCTCGATCCCCAGTAGGGTTGCGCTGGCGATGATCACGGGGATCGACATCAGCATCGCGATCTTCGCGCCGTCGTGCCTTTTATAGCCCAGCATCCGGGCGGCCGTGATCGTGATGCCCGAGCGTGATGTTCCCGGGATCAGGGCAACCGCCTGCCACAACCCCATCTTGATCGCGTCACCCAGGCCCCAGTCTTCGTCCGTCTTTTCGGTCTTGCCTGTCTGGTCTGCCCAATACAGCAGCAGGCCGAACAGCAGCATTGTCCAGCCGATGACCGTGATGCCGCGCATCGCGTCGTTCAGGCCGGTGACTTTCAGGATCAACCCGAAAACGACGGCCGGTATCGTCGCGATCAGCAAAAGCAGGGCAAGCCGAGAGCCCTGCGTGTCAGCCTTGCCGGTCAGGAGCCGCGGGGTGCCGGCAATCGCGATGCGGACATCCGCCCAGAAATAGAGAATGACGGCAAGCAACGTGCCGACATGCACCGCGACATCAATCGTCTGACCCTGGTCTTCCATCCCGGTCAGACCCGGCAGGAGTATCAGGTGCCCCGACGAGGAAATCGGCAGAAATTCGGTGATACCCTGCACCACGGCGACAAGGAAAATGTGGAACAGGGTCATGCGAACAGTCCGTGTTGGTTTCACCCCTTGCTAGCGCCCTTCAAAACAAAGGGAAAGCGCACAAATAGGTCCGAAACGGAACGAAATTCAGCCCTGCGCCACTCTTTTTCTGCGCTGCCGCACCCAAAATGTTTAAAATAGGTCAGCAAAAGTTACTTTTATTCCTCTCGGAACTCGTTTAAACGGTCGCGACCGAAAGAATCTGAGCGGAGGCTCCCGTCGTGGCCAAGCAACCTATGTTGAAATTCGTAACCGTTCCTCGTGACATGCCGGAAAAGCGTGGCGCCGATGAACGGCGCACCGATTTTCACGAGATCTACGCCGAGTACGCGGATGAAAAGGCGAAAGAGCAGGCGAGCCGCTGCAGCCAGTGCGGCGTGCCTTATTGCCAGTCGCATTGCCCGCTGCACAACAATATCCCCGACTGGTTGAACCTGACCGCCACGGGCCGCCTGCAAGAGGCGTATGAGATCAGCCAGGCCACGAATACCTTTCCCGAGATCTGCGGCCGTATCTGTCCGCAGGATCGCCTGTGCGAAGGCAACTGCGTGATCGAACAATCGGGCCATGGCACGGTTACGATCGGATCGGTCGAAAAATACATCACTGACACGGCCTGGGAAAAGGGTTGGGTCAAGCCGATCAAACCAGCGCAGGAACGCCCCGAAAGCGTGGGGATCATCGGCGCAGGGCCGGGTGGTCTGGCTGCCGCCGACATGCTGCGCCGCGCCGGTGTGCAGGTCACCGTCTATGACCGGTATGACCGTGCCGGCGGGCTGCTGACCTATGGCATCCCCGGTTTCAAGCTGGAAAAGGACGTGGTGAAGCGCCGCAACGAACAGCTTGAGGCCGGCGGCGTGACCTTTGTCATGAATTGCAACGTTGGTGAGGATATCTCGTTCGAAGACATTCGCGCCAAGCACGATGCCGTCCTGATCGCGACGGGCGTGTATCAAAGCCGCGACCTGGGTGGCCCGGGCGCCGGATCGGCCGGGATCGTCAAGGCGCTGGATTATCTGACGGCCTCGAACCGCGCGGCCAATTTCGGCGACAGCGTGCCCGAGTTCGAAAGCGGCGAACTGAACGCCAACGGCAAGAAGGTCGTCGTGATCGGCGGTGGCGACACCGCGATGGACTGTGTGCGCACGGCCATCCGCCAGGGTGCCGAAAGCGTAAAGTGCCTCTATCGCCGCGACCGTGCGAACATGCCGGGCTCGCAGCGCGAGGTTCAGAACGCCGAGGAAGAGGGCGTGCAGTTCGAATGGCTGACCGCGCCCAAGGGCTTTACCGAAAAAGGCGGCAAGGTCGCAGGCGTCATGGTGCAGAAGATGCGCCTCGGCGCACCGGATGCGACAGGCCGTCAAAGCCCCGAACCGATCGAAGGCGCCGATTATGTCGAAGATGCCGACCTGGTGATCAAGGCGCTTGGCTTCGAACCCGAAGACCTGCCCAAGCTCTGGGGCGTGGATGGCCTCGAAGTGACCCGTTGGGGCACGATCAAGGCCGAGTTCACGACCGGGAAAACCAGCCTCGACGGCGTGTTCGCGGTGGGTGACATCGTGCGTGGCGCGTCGCTGGTGGTCTGGGCGATCCGTGACGGGCGCGACGCATCCGAAGCGATCCTCGACTATCTCAATCAACCGGCCGCGGTTGCCGCGGAATAAGCCGGCAAACGTTCAGACGGGACCACGAAAGACATGCGCAAGAGCATCCGCAGATTGATCGCCGTGACGATTGCCGGGTTCGGCATCGGCGCGGGCCCGTTTGCGGCCCTTGCGGAAAAGGCGCCCTATGCCGGAATGGACGCACGCGACATCGCATCGCTTTCGCAAGAGGATGTCGACGCGATCCTTGCCGGCCGCGGCTGGGGCCTTGCGCTGCCGGCGGAACTTGGCGGTTATCCGGGGCCCTTGCACATTCTCGAACTCGCGGACGACCTGAACCTGTCGGACACGCAACGCGCAGAAGTGCAGGCTGTCTATGACGCGATGAAGGCCGACGCCCAAAAGGCCGGAAGCGCCTATGTGGAGGCCGAAGCGATGCTAAGCCACATGTTCCGCATGGGCCACGCCGATCCGCAGCGGCTCGAACTGATGCTGAAGCGGTCTTCCGACGCTCTTGCCGAACTGCGCGCGGTTCACCTGCGCGCGCATCTGACGGTCACGCCGATGCTGACCGAAGACCAGAAAGAAATCTATGCGCGCGAGCGCGGGTATGCCGGGGGGCATGGTCACGCCGGTCACGGCGGCCATGCCAACCACTGAAAAGGAGGCCAGACATGACCAAGTATGATGCCGAATGGGTGCGCCGCGAAGAGGCCAAGCGCAAATGGCTGGCCGAAAACGGCCTGTATTCCGAGGCCGAGGAAAAGGCCAACTGTGGCGTGGGCCTTGCCGTTTCGATTGACGGCAAACCCAGCCGTAAGGTCGTGGAAAACGGAATCAACGCGCTGAAAGCGATCTGGCATCGCGGCGCTGTCGATGCCGATGGCAAGACTGGCGACGGAGCGGGCATTCACCTGCAAATCCCCGTCGCGTTCTTCTATGACCAGATTGAACGCACCGGCCACAAGCCGCGCAAGGATGAGCTGATGGCGGTTGGCCAGGTGTTCCTGCCACGCACCGATCATGGCGCCCAGGAAACCTGCCGCACGATCGTGGAAACCGAAGTGCTGCGGATGGGTTACTACATCTACGGATGGCGCCATGTTCCCGTGAACATCGACGTTCTGGGCGAAAAGGCGAACGCCACCCGCCCCGAGATCGAACAGATCCTGATTTCGAACGCGAAAGGCGTCGACGAGGAACAGTTCGAACGCGAACTTTACGTCATCCGCCGCCGCATCGAAAAGGCGGCTGCCGCGGCTGGGATCAGCAACCTTTATCTTGCATCGCTGTCGTGCCGGTCGATCATCTACAAGGGCATGATGCTGGCCGAGCAGGTCAGCGAATTCTATCCCGATCTGCAGGATGATCGCTTTGAAAGCGCATTCGCGATCTATCACCAGCGCTATTCTACCAACACGTTCCCGCAATGGTGGCTGGCGCAGCCCTTCCGCATGTTGGCGCATAACGGCGAGATCAACACGCTCAAGGGCAACGTCAACTGGATGAAAAGCCACGAGATCCGCATGGCGAGCGCCACGTTTGGCGACATGGCCGAGGACATCAAGCCGATCGTGCAGTCGGGCAGTTCGGACTCGGCCGCGCTGGACGCGGTGTTCGAGGCGCTTGTGCGCGCTGGCCGCAACGCCCCGATGGCCAAGACCATGCTGGTGCCCGAATCCTGGTCCAAGCAGGCGGTCGAACTGCCGCAAGCATGGCGCGACATGTATTCCTACTGCAACTCGGTGATGGAACCGTGGGACGGTCCCGCAGCCCTTGCCATGACCGATGGCCGCTGGGTCTGCGCCGGTCTGGACCGCAACGGATTGCGCCCGATGCGCTATGTGATCACCGGCGATGGTCTGCTGATCGCAGGGTCCGAGGCCGGGATGGTTCCCGTCGACGAAAGCACGGTCAAGGAAAAGGGCGCGCTTGGCCCGGGCCAGCTTCTGGCCGTCGATATGGCCGAGGGTGCGCTGTATCACGACACGGAAATCAAGGACAAACTGGCCGCCAGCCAGCCCTTTGGCGAATGGGTCGGCAAGATTACCGAACTTGACGAGGAACTCGCCAAGGTCACCGAAAAGGCGATCTATACCGGCGATGAACTGCGCCGCCGTCAGATCGCGGCCGGCTACACCATCGAAGAGCTGGAGCAGATCCTTTCGCCGATGGTCGAAGACGCGAAAGAGGCCCTGGCGTCCATGGGTGACGACACGCCCAGTGCGGTTCTGTCCAAACAGTATCGCCCGCTCAGCCATTTCTTCCGCCAGAACTTCAGCCAGGTGACAAACCCGCCGATCGATTCCTTGCGCGAGTACCGGGTGATGAGCCTGAAGACGCGGTTCGGCAACCTCAAGAACGTGCTGGACGAAAGCAGCAGCCAGACCGAGATCATCGTTCTGGACAGTCCGTTCCTGGGCAATGCGCAGTGGGCGCGCGTGCAGGATGCGTTCAACGCGGACATGGTCGAGATCGACTGCACCTTTGCCAGCGGCCCCGGTGCGTTGCAAAAGGGGCTGGAGCGCATCCGCGCCGAAGCCGAAGATGCCGTGCGTTCGGGCGCGGGGCACCTTGTGCTGACCGATCAGCACCAGGGGGCGGATCGTGTGGCGATGCCCATGATCCTTGCCACCAGCGCGGTGCACAGCCACCTGACGCGCAAGGGATTGCGCACTTTCTGCTCGCTCAACGTGCGGTCGGCCGAATGTATCGACCCGCATTATTTCGCCGTTCTGATCGGCTGTGGCGCCACGACGGTGAACGCCTATCTGGCCGAAGATTCGATTGCCGACCGCATCGAACGCGGCCTGTTGGACGGCCCGTTGACCGAAGCGGTCGCGCGCTATCGCGAAGCCATCGACCAGGGCCTGCTCAAGATCATGGCCAAGATGGGGATTTCGGTCATCTCGTCCTATCGCGGCGGCCTGAATTTCGAGGCCGTCGGCCTCAGCCGTGCGATGTGCGCCGAGTACTTCCCCGGCATGACCAGCCGCATCAGCGGCATCGGCGTCAGCGGCATCCAGAAAAAGGCCGAAGAGGTGCACGCACGCGGTTGGAAATCCGACGCGGTGATGCCAATCGGCGGTTTCTACAAGGCGCGCAAATCGGGCGAGACCCATGCCTGGGGCGCGCAGACGATGCACATGATGCAAATGGCGTGCAACAAGGCCAGCTACCAGCTGTGGAAGCAGTATTCGGCCAAGATGCAGTCGAACCCGCCGATCCATCTGCGCGACCTGCTGGCGATCAAGCCGCTGGGCGAACCCATCGCGCTGGAAGAGGTGGAATCGATCACCTCGATCCGCAAACGGTTCGTGACGCCCGGCATGTCGCTCGGCGCACTCAGCCCCGAGGCGCACAAGACGCTGAACGTCGCGATGAACCGCATCGGCGCCAAGTCCGACTCGGGCGAGGGCGGCGAAGATCCCGCGCATTTCGTGCCGGAACCCAACGGCGACAATCCGTCGGCCAAGATCAAGCAGGTGGCCTCGGGCCGGTTCGGCGTGACCGCCGAATACCTCAATCAGTGCGAAGAACTGGAGATCAAGGTGGCCCAGGGCGCCAAGCCCGGTGAAGGCGGTCAGCTGCCGGGCATGAAAGTGACCGACCTGATCGCGCGGCTGCGGCATTCGACCAAGGGCGTGACGCTGATTTCGCCCCCGCCGCACCACGACATCTATTCGATCGAAGACCTTGCGCAGCTGATCTATGACCTCAAGCAGATCAACCCGCGCGCCAAGGTGACGGTCAAGCTGGTGGCGTCGTCGGGCGTCGGCACGATCGCAGCCGGCGTTGCCAAGGCCAAGGCCGACGTGATCCTGATTTCGGGCCACAATGGCGGGACCGGGGCTTCGCCCGCGACCTCGATCAAGTATGCGGGTCTGCCGTGGGAAATGGGCCTGACCGAGGCGCATCAGGTTCTGGCGATGAACAACCTGCGGGATCGCGTGACGCTGCGCACCGATGGCGGCTTGCGCACGGGCCGGGACATCGTGATGGCGGCCATGATGGGTGCCGAGGAATACGGCATCGGCACCGCCGCACTGATCGCGATGGGCTGTATCATGGTGCGTCAGTGCCAGTCCAACACCTGCCCCGTTGGCGTGTGCACGCAGGATGAATCGCTGCGCGCCAAGTTCACCGGGACAGCGGACAAGGTCGTGAACCTGATCACTTTCTACGCTCAGGAAGTACGCGAAATCCTGGCCTCGATCGGGGCGCGCAGCCTGGACGAGGTAATCGGCCGTGCCGACCTGCTGAGCCAGGTCAGCCGTGGCGCCGCGCACCTGGACGATCTGGACCTCAACCCGCTGCTCATCACCGTCGATGGCGCGGCCGAAATCGTCTATGACCGCAACAAGCCGCGCAACGAGGTGCCGGATACGCTGGATGCCGAAATCGTGCGCGATGCCGCGCGGTTCCTGGAAGACGGCGAAAAGATGCAGCTGCAATACGCGGTGCAGAACACGCACCGCACCGTGGGCACCCGCGTCAGCAGCCACATCGTGCGCCGTTTCGGTATGCGCAACTCGCTCCAACCCGATCACCTGACCGTCAAGCTGAACGGCAGCGCGGGCCAGTCCCTGGGCGCGTTCGCGGCTCCGGGCCTCAAGATCGAGGTGTCGGGCGACGCCAACGACTATGTCGGCAAGGGCCTGTCCGGCGGCATCATCGTCGTGCGCCCGCCGATGGCCAGCCCGCTGGTCGCATCCGAGAACACGATCATCGGCAACACTGTCCTTTACGGGGCCACCGATGGCTACCTGTTCGCGGCAGGGCGCGCGGGCGAACGGTTCGCCGTGCGCAACTCGGGTGCGCGCGTTGTGGTCGAAGGCTGCGGATCGAACGGGTGTGAATACATGACCGGCGGCGTTGCCGTGATCCTTGGTCAGATTGGCGCCAACTTCGGGGCCGGCATGACCGGAGGCATGGCTTATCTCTATGACCCCGATGGGCTGGCACAGCCGCTGATGAACATGGAAACGCTCGTGACCTGCCCGGTCGAGGTCGACCACTGGGAGGATCAGCTCAAAGGGTTGATCGAGCAGCACCATGCCGAAACCGGCAGCCGAAAGGCGGGCGATATCCTGCAGCATTGGGACGCGGAGCGTGCCAATTTCGTGCAGGTCTGCCCCAAGGAGATGCTGAACAAGATTCCGTACCCCCTGACGTTGGAGCAGGGGGCGATCCCCGCCGAATGATCGCTGCGCGATAAACCGACAAAGCCCGGCTTCCCCAGGAGGCCGGGCTTTTTCCTTCCGGCATCGCCGTCGCGCCAAGTCACGGGTTTGCGGGATCGCCAACTGCGGGTATAGCTTGGGCCATGGCGCGGGCAAAATCATCGGGCAAATCGAAAAAGAAGACGCGGGCAAAGGGCGAGGATGGGCTCAAGTCCGCGCTGCGCCGCGCGCCGCTTCGGCCGCTGCGTTTCGTGTTGCGCTGGACGCTGCGCACGGTGCTGGTCGCAGTCTTTCTCTTGGTGGCCTGGGTGCTGTCCTACAAGGTGATCGACCCGCGGACCACGCCCTATATCTGGCAGGAATCCCGACGGCTTGGCGCGGTCGATCATGCCTGGGTTCCGATGGAGGAAATTGCACCGGTCATGGCCCGCAGCGTGGTGGCGGCCGAGGATGCGAATTACTGCCTGCACTGGGGTTTCGACATGGGCGCGATACGTGCCGCGCTGGAAGAAGGCGCACGGCGCGGCGCGTCGACCATCAGCCAGCAGGTGGTCAAGAACGCGTTCCTCTGGCAGGGGCGCGACTGGTCGCGCAAGGCGCTCGAGGCGCTGATCACCCCACTTGTCGAGGCGACATGGTCAAAGCGGCGCATCCTCGAGGTTTATCTGAACATCGTGGAGTTCGACGAAGGCGTGTTCGGCGTCGAGGCCGCGGCGCGGCACTATTTCGGCGTCGGCCCCGAAGCGCTGAGCGCGGTGCAGGCCGCCCGTCTGGCCGCGGTGCTGCCAAATCCCAAGGCCCGCAATGCCGCCCGCCCGACAGCGAGTCTGCGAAAACGCGCCGCCAGCATTCTCGACGGGGCAGAGACGATCCGCCGGGATGGGCGCGCCGCCTGTTTCGAGGATTGAATTTCCGCGCCCGAGAGTGCATTCAAGGGCGAGTTTCCGAGCGTGTCGCAAAGAGGTCGCCTTATGGCAAAGCTCTATCATGTTCCGTTGTCCCCTTTCTGCCGGAAGGTGCGCCTGACGCTGGCGGAAAAGCGGATTGAATGCGAGCTGGTGGAGGAACGCTATTGGGAACAGAATCCTGATTTCCTGCGGCGCAATCCTGCGGGCAAGGTGCCGGTTCTGAAGATCGACGGCCGCACGATGTCCGAAAGTGCTGCGATCTGCGAGTGGCTGGAAGAAAACTATCCCGAACCCGCGCTGATGCCCAAGGACAGCGACGGCCGTTATGAGGTGCGTCGGCTTGTTGCCTGGTTCGACGACAAGTTCCACAGCGAGGTTACCTCGAAGCTCGTGTACGAGCGGGTGAACAAGAAGGTGATGAAGCAGGGCTTTCCCGACAGCGGCAACGTCAAGTCCGGCGCGCGGGCGATCAAGTATCATCTGGACTACATGGCCTGGCTTCTTGACCGGCGGCGCTGGCTGGCCGGTGACAGCATGACGCTGGCCGATTTCGCGGCCGCGGCGCACCTGTCATCGCTCGACTACATATCCGATGTGGATTGGAACCGCAGCGACACGGTCAAGGACTGGTATGCCAAGATCAAGTCGCGCCCGGCCTTCCGCAGCATACTGGCCGATCAGGTGCCGGGCTTTCCGCCGCCGGCCCATTATGCCGATCTTGATTTCTGATCGGGTTGCGCGGCCTTGCGGCCGCGCCCCGGGTCAGGGGGCGTTGCCCCCTCTGCGCGCTATGCGCGCATTCACCCCCAGAGTATTTCGGGCAAGATGAAGGACGACCTGAAATCCCGGATGATCGCGCAAGCCCGAAGCGAGGGGTTCGATCTGGCGCGGATTTGCCGTCCCGATGCGGTGCCAGAAGTGCCCGAACGCCTGGCCGGGTTTCTGGCGCGGGGTTATCACGGGCAGATGGAATGGCTGGCCGACAGGACGCATTGGCGGGGAAATCCCGCGGCGCTTTGGCCGCAGGCGCGGTCGGTGATCATGCTAGGTGAAAGCTATACCCCGCATACTGATCCGCTGGCCGGCCTTGAAACCCCCGACCGTGGCGTGATTTCGGTCTATGCACGCAACCGCGACTACCATGACCTCGTGAAGAAGCGGCTGAAACGCCTGGCCCGTTGGTTGATCGCCGAGGGTGGCGGAGAGGTGAAGGTTTTCGTCGATACCGCGCCTGTGCCGGAAAAAGCGCTGGGCCAGGCGGCCGGGCTGGGTTGGCAGGGCAAGCACACCAACCTTGTCAGTCGCGACTTGGGAAACTGGTTCTTCATCGGGTCGGTTTTTACCACGATCGATCTGGAACCGGACACGCCCGAAATCGACCATTGCGGGTCATGCCGGGCCTGTCTCGATGCCTGTCCGACCGATGCTTTCCCCGCGCCTTACCAGTTGGATGCACGGCGGTGCATTTCCTACCTCACGATTGAACACAAGGGCCCCGTCGACGAAGAGTTGCGTGCGAAAATGGGCAACCGCATCTACGGCTGCGACGATTGCCTTGCGGCCTGTCCCTGGAACAAGTTCGCGGTTGAAGCGCGCGAGCTGCGCTATCGCGCGCGGCCCGACCTGATAGATCCGCCGCTGGCCGAGTTGGCGCAACTGGATGACGCGGGATTTCGGGCGCGGTTTTCCGGCAGCCCGATCAAACGTATCGGGCGCGACAGGTTTGTGCGCAACGTTCTGTATGCAATAGGAAATTCGGGCGATCCGGCCTTGCGTGCGGCGACGCAGGCGTTGGTGGATGATCCTGATCCGAGTGTGGCCGACGCTGCGCGTTGGGCGGTGGCGCGGCTGGGCTAACCCGCCGGTTCGACAACGCCGACGATGGGCCCCATGCGAAAGCCGGGATCCGAACGGCCCAGCGCCGGCGCATGCAAACGCGAGATGTTGCCGTCGAAATACAGGGCGTTCGGCGTTTTCAGCTTGTCACGAAAAAGGCTGCCGAACTCGTGAAACGTGACCGGGTTGTTCGAAATCACGAAGATCGCGGTCCGGCCGTCCGCACTGGTGCCCACCCCGTTGCGGATGTAGCGCGAGGTGCTGTCAGACAGGAACCGTGGGTGCAGCTTGCCGTCTATCACCAGCATCGGGCCCGACTGTGTGGCAAAACGGCAATCGCGCGGTTTCGCGGCGAAAGCGCGCGATTCAAACACGTCCGCGCGCCCGGTTCCGATGCAGAAGACACCGTTTGGCAGCAGACCGAAATTGCCTGGGCCGGCCGATGTGACGATGCGCATCCTCTCTTGCCCGTTTTCCACGTACAGGCCAACCGGGCTGCGGTCGGCATGGTACATTCCGGCGTTCATCGCAAAGGCCAGTTCTTGGCCCTCGGCTGCCAGACGTTCATCCAGCGTGTTGAAGTGGGTGTATTTCTGGCCGGACCCGTCTTCGAGAAACAGCCGCAGATCTTCGGTGTCAGTTTCGACTTTGCAGATCGTGTAGCTGTTGCTTTCGTAGGTGGTGTCGCGGCATTCGACAGCCTGCGCGGCAGTGGCGCACATGGCCAGGATCATAGCCAGTGCAGCGCGCCGGCCGGTCATGTATCGTCCTGGTCGTCCGCTTCGACATCGCGGCGCACATCGTCCTGCGAAAACAGGCGGCGCGTTTCGTCAAGGCGGTCGAATGTTTCGTCGATGCGGAACCGCAGGTCCGGGGTGAATTTCAGCCCGACTTTCTTGCCGATCATCCGCCGCAACTCGCCCTTGTTGCGGGCCAGAAGCTGCAGCACGTCCTCTTGCCCCGTGCCGCCCAGCGGCAGCACATAGGCGGTGGCGATCCGCAGGTCGGGCGAGGTGGTCACTTCGCCCACGGTGATCGACAGGCGGTTGAGGTCGGGATCATGCACGTCGCCGCGCGCCAGCACCTCGGAGAGAGAGCGGCGGATCAATTCGCCCACGCGCAACTGGCGCTGGCTGGGACCGGGACCATCGTGAAACTTGTTCTTAGCCATGATCCGCACTTAAGGGTTTGGCAAGGCTTTGCCAATGGGGGAAGGCTTCGCTATGACTGCGCGAAAGCATAGGAGCGACGGAAATGACCGACCTTCCGGGTATTGTGGTGACGGGCGCCTCGGGGCGGATGGGGCAAATGCTGATCCGTACGATACTGGCCAGCGACAAGGCAAAGCTTGTGGGCGTTGTCGAACGTGCAGGACATGACTGGGTTGGTCAGGACGTGGGCGTTGCGATGGGTGGAGCGCCGCTGGATCTCCATGTGACCGATGATGCGCTCGAGGCGTTTTCCAAGGCGCAGGCCATCATCGATTTCACGGCGCCGGCGGCGACCGTGGCATTTGCGGGCATCGCCGCGCAGGCGCGGGCGGTGCATGTGATCGGGACGACCGGCCTGAGCGATGACGACCTGGCGCAGATCAAGGCCGCGGCACGTCATGCCGTCGTGGTGCGTGCCGGCAACATGAGCCTTGGCGTCAACCTGCTGGTTCAACTTACGAAAAAGGTCGCGGCTGCCCTGGACGAGGACTATGACATCGAGGTGATCGAGGCGCATCACCGCCACAAGGTCGATGCACCTTCGGGCACCGCGCTGATGCTGGGCGAGGCCGCGGCCGAGGGCCGTGGCGTGTCGCTGGATGCGGTAAGCGACCGGGCGCGCGATGGCATCACCGGGGCGCGCGAACGTGGGCATATCGGTTTCCATGCGATCCGCGGCGGCGACATCGTGGGCGAACATGATGTCATGTTCGCTGCGGATGGCGAACGGATCATCCTGCGCCATGTTGCCAGCGACCGGGCGGTTTTCGCCCGGGGCGCGCTGAAGGCCGCGCTTTGGGGCCAGGACAAGAAGCCCGGTGAATACGACATGGTGGATGTTCTGGGGCTTTAAGGCTGTCAAAGTGATCCGAGGCGACCGGAAAGCCGTATAATTCCTCGTAAATGAACGAGGGCACGCGCAATGATCAGGTCGTTCGTCATGTTTGCCGGGTTTCTTCTGGCCACTCCCGTTCTTGCCGAAGGGTTCCAGACCGTTCGCGACAAGGGAAAGTTCCTGTCGCTGGTGTCGGGCAAGGATTTGCGAATCCCGCTTTGGGGGATCACGCTGAAGGTGATGCCGGATGGCAAGATCACCGGCAGCGCACTGGGCCGTCCGGTCACCGGTGCCTGGCAGTGGCAAGAGGGGTATTTCTGCCGTGACCTGACCTGGGGAGAGCGCGAGCTTGGACCCAACTGTCAGGAGGTCAAGGTGCAGGGGCGCACGGTGCGTTTCACCTCGGACCGTGGTGAAGGAATGTTTGCCGACCTCACGCTGCGCTAGCGGCAGTTCAGAAGTCGATCGCGATTCCCTTTTTTTCCCAGTCGCCGTAGCGGACGGGTTCCGGGCCGTCGCGGCCGCCCAGTTCTTTTGGCATTTCCTTTGCCTCTGCTTCCGCTTTCTTACGGCGTTCCTCGGCTTCGGCCAGGGCGCGTTGTGCGGCGGGTGGCAAATCCTTGCGCGGGCTTTCGGACATCGGTGGCTTCCTTCCCTTATCCTCCCCTGATATACGCCGCGGGCCCCGCACAGCAAGGCCATGATCCATGTCGAAACAGCCCTCTTCCGCCCGCCGCAGCGCCGTTTACCTTTTGGACCAGGTTCTGGGTGAGGGCCGATTGATGGCGGAATTGCTGGCCCAGGGCGCGCTGGACCGGCTTGAGCCCGCAGATCGCGCCCGCGCACAGCGGCTTGCGTTGGACGTGCTGCGCGGGTTGGAACGGGCGGATCGCGTTCTCGACAAACATGTTCGCAAGAACCCGCCCCTGCATGTGCGCAACATCCTGCGGCTTGCCACGGTCGAACTGTGCAGCGGCGGCGATGCGCATGGTGTCGTGAACGATGCCGTCGCGCTGACGGCTGGCCACAAGAAGGGTCAGCACATGAAGGGGATGGTCAACGCCGTACTGCGCAAGATCGCGGCCGATGGCCCGGTGGAATGGGCCAAGCTGCGTGTGCCGCGCCTGCCGAAATGGCTGCGTGATCCGCTGGTCATGGCCTGGGGTGGCGAGGCGGTGATGGCGATGGAGGCGGCGCAATTTGCCGGCGCACCTGTCGATATCACGGTCAAGGACGATGCCGCCGGCTGGGCCGAGCGGCTTGGCGGTGTCTTGTTGCCGACGGGCTCGGTCCGGCTGGCGCAGGCGGGGCAGGTGTCGGCGTTGCCCGGGTTCAGCGACGGGGCCTGGTGGGTGCAGGATGCGGCTGCCGCTTTGCCCGCGCGGTTGCTGGACGCACGGCCGGGCGAGGCGGTGCTGGACATGTGTGCCGCGCCGGGTGGCAAGACGCTGCAAATGGCAGCCGCAGGGGCCGACGTCACGGCGCTGGATATTTCCGATGCACGGCTTGAACGCGTGCGCGAAAACCTGGCGCGCACCGGTTTGAAGGCTCGGGTTGTCGCCGGGGACGCGTTGGAGCATCAGGGGCGTTATGACGCGATCCTGCTGGATGCACCCTGTTCGGCCACGGGCACCATCCGGCGCCATCCCGACCTTCCGCATGCCAAGGACGGGGCCGAATTCGGCGGGCTTTTCGAGTTGCAGTCGGCGATGCTGGACCATGCACTGACGCTGTTGAAGCCGGGCGGGCGGCTTGTCTTTTGCACCTGCTCGCTTTTGCCGGACGAGGGTGAATGCCAGATCGAAGACGCCCTTGGCCGTCACCCCGGTCTTGTAGTCGAACGCGCGGCGCTGGATCGTCCGGGCGTCGATCCGGCATGGATCACCGACGAAGGCGGCCTGCGCCTGCGCCCGGATTTCTGGCCCGACCTGGGCGGGATGGACGGGTTTTACATGGCCGTTTTGCGCACTGCCTGACCCCGCCCCTGCGTTTGCCCAAATCTTGAGCGTCCGTCCGGGCGCAGACGATCTTTGTCCATTCGGTAAATTTTACCGATTGATAAAAAATCGAATCGTGGAATACTGATTCTCAACAACAGGCACCGAAAAGGCACCAACAGGAGAGAATGGGATGACCGCGAATGCGCTGACTCCCGGTATTGTCGCGGGGCGTCTGGACCCTGCCGACTACGCCGAACAATTTACCGATCTGCACCCGAGGCTGGACGATCACGAGGCGCTGGTTGCGGCGGATCGGTGCTATTTCTGCCATGATGCGCCCTGCATCACGGCTTGTCCGACAGATATCGACATACCGCTGTTCATCCGGCAGATCGCGACGGGCACGCCCGAGGCCGCGGCACGGACGATTTTCCAGCAGAATATTCTTGGCGGCATGTGCGCCCGCGTCTGCCCGACGGAAACGCTGTGCGAACAGGCCTGCGTGCGCGAAGTGGCCGAGGGCAAACCGGTCAAGATCGGCGAGTTGCAGAGATATGCCACCGACACGCTTATGGAACAGGGCGTGCATCCTTTCTCCCGGGCGGCCTCGACAGGGCGGCGTATTGCCGTGGTCGGGGCCGGACCGGCGGGCATGGCCTGTGCGCACCGGCTGGCGATGAAGGGGCACGACGTGGTGATCTTCGATGCGCGGCCAAAAGCCGGCGGGCTGAACGAATACGGCATCGCAGCCTACAAGACGCCGGGCGGTTTCGCGCAGGCCGAGGTCGATTGGCTGCTGAAGATCGGGGGCATCACCGTCGAGAACGGAAAGGCGCTGGGCCGGGACATCACTCTTGATGGGCTCAAGGCCGACTACGATGCGGTGTTCCTTGGTGTCGGCCTGGGCGGCGTGAACGCGCTGAACGCTCCGGGCGAGGACAAGGCAGGCGTTCTGGATGCCGTCGATTTCATTGCCGATCTGCGGCAGGCCTCGGACCTGTCCAGGCTGCCCGTCGGGCGTGACGTGGTCGTCATCGGGGGTGGCATGACGGCAGTCGATGCCGCCGTGCAGGCCAAGCTGCTGGGGGCGCTCAATGTCAGCCTCGTCTATCGCCGGGGACGTGACCGGATGAACGCCAGCAAGTTCGAACAGGATCTTGCGGCGTCCAAGGGTGTGCGGATCATCACCAACGCGACGCCTGTTGCCGTGCGTGGCAACGGCGCCGTGCGCGAGATCGAATTCGAATACACCGACGACGACCTGAAACCGACGGGCCAGACCTTCCGTCTGGCTGCCGACCAGGTGTTCAAGGCAATCGGGCAGACGCTTTCGGGCGACGGCCTGCCTGCACTGGAAGGCCGCAAGATCAAGGTCAGCGGAGCCGGACGCACCAGCATCGCGGGCGTCTGGGCCGGGGGCGATTGCGCCAGCGGCGGCGACGACCTGACCGTGACGGCAGTGGCCGAAGGCCGCGATGCCGCCGAAGACATCCACGCAACACTGACGGCGGAGGGCTGAGCCATGGCCGATCTGACGACCGAATTCGCCGGGATCAAATCCCCCAACCCGTTCTGGCTGGCCTCGGCCCCGCCGACGGACAAGGAATACAACGTGCGCCGCGCATTCGAGGCCGGATGGGGCGGCGTGGTGTGGAAAACACTGGGCGAGGACGGCCCGCCCATCGTCAACGTCAACGGCCCCCGCTATGGCGCGATATGGGGGGCGGATCGTCGCCTTCTGGGCCTGAACAATATCGAACTGATCACCGACCGGCCCCTGCAGGTGAACCTCGATGAGATCACCCGCGTGAAAAAGGATTACCCTGACCGTGCCGTTGTCGTCAGCCTGATGGTGCCCGTCAACGAAGACGCCTGGAAATCCATCCTTGCCCGGGTCGAGGCGACGGGATGCGACGGTGTCGAACTGAACTTCGGTTGTCCCCACGGCATGAGCGAACGCGGCATGGGCAGTGCGGTCGGCCAGGTGCCGGAATATGTTCAGCAGGTCACCGAATGGTGCAAGCAGCATTCCGACCTGCCGGTCATCGTCAAGCTGACGCCGAACATTACCGATATCAAGAAACCCGCCCAGGCCGCCAAGGATGGCGGAGCGGATGCGGTCAGCCTGATCAACACGATCAACTCGATCACCTCGGTCGACCTGGACCTGTTTGCGCCCGAGCCCACCATCGACGGCAAGGGTGCCCATGGCGGGTATTGCGGCCCGGCGGTCAAACCCATCGCCTTGAACATGGTTGCTGAAATCGCGCGCACCCCATCGTTGCAGGGACTGCCGATCAGCGGAATTGGAGGTGTTACGACGTGGAAGGATGCCGCCGAATTCCTGGCGCTCGGCGCGGGGAACGTGCAGGTCTGCACCGCGGCCATGACCTATGGGTTCAAGGTGGTGCAGGAGATGATCTCGGGCCTGTCGCAATACCTGGATGAAAAGGGTATCGCCTCGGTACAGGATCTTGTCGGGCGCGCGGTGCCGAACCTGTCGGACTGGCAGCACCTGAACCTGAACTACGTGACCAAGGCGCATATCGATCAGGACGCGTGTATCAAGTGCGGGCGCTGCTATGCCGCCTGCGAAGATACCAGCCACCAGGCGATTGCGATGTCCGAGGACCGCACCTTTACGGTCAAGGACGAGGAATGCGTGGCCTGCAACCTGTGCGTCAACGTCTGCCCGGTCGAAGATTGCATCACGATGGTCGAAATGCAGCCTGGCGAGGTGGATCCGCGTACCGGCAAGGTGGTCGAAAAGGAATACGCGAACTGGACGACCCATCCCAACAACCCGGGTGCCTGCGCGGCAGAGTAGCGGAAAACTGCCATCCGCGATTTGCGGGGAATCACATCCTATGGTAGAAACAGGGTGCGCATGATTTTTAGCGCACCCTTTTTTTGAAAAACCATTTGATGACCAAGGAGATTTCCCATGACGCATGGCAGCAGCCATTTCGAAATTCTTGCGCCACGATCCAAGTTCTATCACGGCCCCTTCGGGCGGCTTTGTCCCGAAGTCGAACCTTGGGTCGCGCCCGGAAAATGCGACAAGGAAATAGACGACAAACTGCTGGATTTCGCCAACCAGCACATGCTGGAACGCCCCGGTGAAAATCCCGGGGATCTGGCCGATCCGGCGGTGGTCGCCGATCTTGAGGCTGAATTCAGTTCCAACATCCCGGCCGGCTACACCTATTTCGGTCAGTTCGTCGATCACGACATAACATTCGATCCGGCGTCGTCGCTGGTTCGGCAGAACGACCCAAACGGGCTGTTCAATTTCCGCACGCCCCGTCTGGATCTGGACAATATCTACGGGATGGGGCCGCGCGATCAGCCGTATCTTTATGGCCATGACGGCGATCCGGTGAAACTGGCGATCGGCCGGATTGACTCGGAGCCCGATCTGCCGGATCTGCCACGGTTCCGTGGCCGGGCCTTGATCGGAGACATGCGCAACGATGAAAACAGCATGGTAAGCCAGCTTCAACTGGCGTTCCTGCTGGCGCATAACACCCTTGTCGACCGCGCGCGCGCCGCGCACCCGAATGCCAGCAACGACGAAGTGTTCGAAATCGCGCGCAAGACGTTGCGCTGGCTCTATCAGTGGGTGGTCTGGACGGATTTCATTCCGCGCGTCACCGTGAATGAAGTTTGGAAATGCGCACTGCAACTGGAAACCACCTGCGACAAGCGCAAGCACTGGGTCGCCGGGCTATCGGATGTTTACAGCTGGAAGAACCAGCCCTTCATGCCGGTCGAGTTCGCCGTTGCTGCCTACAGGTTCGGCCATTCGATGGTGCGGAACGCCTACCAGACGAATTTTCCGGTTCGCGGCTTTGGCCAGTTCGCGCCGATCTTCGACAATTCCGGTGCAGGCACGGGCGATGACCTGCGCGGCTTCCGCCCGATGGAGCCCCGCAACTGCATCCAGTGGGATTGGTTCCTGCCGATGGGCGGGCCCGAGCCGTTCCCCCAGATGGCGCGCAAGATCGACACCAAGCTGGCCAATGCTCTGGCATTCCTTCACGAAGGGCCGGTTGGCGACCCTCTCAATGTGCTGGCTTTCCGCAACCTCAAGCGTGGGCACACATTCGCGTTGCCGAAAGGCACGGCGATGGCGCGGAAATTCTGCCTCAAGCCCCTGTCGCTCAAGGAGCACGAGCCCGACGCGCTTTGGTACTACGTGCTGCGCGAGGCGCAGGGCAATGGCGGCAACACGCTGGGGCGGCTTGGATCGACGATCGTCTGTTCGGTCTTTGCGGGCTTGCTCAAGGGCGATCCGTGCAGCTGGCTGAATCTCGATCCGTGCTGGCGGCCGGATGACGACCCGCTGTTGCATGCAGGTGAAGACAACAGCGACGACAAGGACTGGAAACTGTCGTCGATCATCCGACTGGCCGGACTCAAGGCCGATGGGATCGGGTTTGCCTGATCAGGCCGTTCCCTGTGCAAGCGGGGACAGCAGACGCGTATAGAGCGTGTCCAGAAAACTCTCTGCCCCCGGCGCGCCCGGGGGCATGAGTACGCCAAGCTGTGCGTCGAAATCGGCGTAATGCTGGGTCGTGGCCCAGATCGACACGATCAGGTGCCCCGGATCGACCGGCGCAAGGCGTCCCTGATCCATCCACATGCGTATCAAGGTGCATTTTTCGTCGAACAGCGGTTTCAGACCGCTTTGCAGGTGCGGGGCCATGCGTGGTGCGCCCTGAAGTATTTCGTTCGCGAACAGACGGCTTTCGCGCGGAAAATCGCGGCTCATCTGCAGTTTGCGGCGGACATAGGCCAACAGTTCTTCCAGCGGGTCGCCATCCGGGTCCATCTCGGCCAACGGATCGAGCCAGGTTTCCATCAACCGGTTCAGCAGGGTGACGTGGATCTCTTCCTTGCCGCTGAAATAGTAAAGGATATTGGGCTTGGACAGCCCGGCCGCCTCGGCGATCTGGTCCAGGGTCGCGCCACGGTATCCATGCTGCGAAAAAACATCGAGCGCCGCCTCAAGAATGCGCTTGCGGTTCTTCTGCTGGATGCGGCTGGGCTTTTTCTTGGTGGGCTGGTCCATCGCTGCTGCATCTTTCATCATGTTGCACGGGGGGATAGCCCGCTGGGCGCGCCTCCGCCAAGACGAATCTTGACACCACCGGGGCCTTTGGCAATCGTGACTTTACCAAATGGTAAAAAAGCGGCAAGCCAAGCCGCCGGGGATACAGGGGGATGCGATGCCGGCACCGGGCGAAAATCTGAGGATCAATGGCGACCGTTTGTGGGACAGCCTGATGGAGATGGCCAAGATCGGGCCGGGTGTCGCGGGCGGCAACAACCGCCAGACCCTGACCGACGAAGATGCCGAAGGCCGCGCGCTGTTCCAGAAATGGTGCGAAGACGCGGGATGCGAAATGGGGCTCGACAGTATGGGCAACATGTTTGCGATGCGCCCCGGCACCGATCCCGATGCCTTGCCGGTCTATGTCGGCAGCCATCTGGACACGCAGCCCACCGGCGGCAAGTACGATGGTGTTCTGGGGGTGCTCGGCGGGCTGGAAATCGTGCGCACACTGAACGATTTGGGCATCAAGACGAAGCACCCCATCGTCGTGACGAACTGGACGAACGAGGAAGGCACGCGCTTTGCTCCTGCCATGCTGTCCTCGGGGGTGTTTGCTGGCATTCATACCGAAGACTGGGCCAAGTCCCGCGTTGACGCCGCCGGCAAGACATTCGGGGACGAATTGAAGCGGATCGGCTGGCAAGGCGAAGAACCCGTCGGCGCGCGCAAGATGCACGCCTTTTTCGAACTTCACATCGAACAGGGCCCGATCCTCGAAGCCGAAGGTAAGGATATCGGCGTCGTGACCCATGGCCAGGGCCTTAGCTGGACGCAGGTCACGGTGACCGGCAAGGACGCGCATACCGGCTCGACGCCGATGCCCTTGCGCCGGAACGCGGGCCTGGGCATGGCGCGCATCCTGGAAAAGGTGGACGAAATCGCGTGGTCGCACGCGCCTCACGCCGTGGGGGCCGCGGGTCATATCGACGTTTTCCCCAACTCGCGCAACGTGATCCCGGGCAAGGTGGTGTTCACCGTCGATTTCCGCAGCCCCGACCTGTCGGTGATCGAGGACATGGAAAAGCGCCTGCGCGAGGAAGGCCAGAAAATCGCCGACGACATGGGCCTGCAGGTCGAGTTCGAAAAGGTCGGCGGGTTTGATCCGGTCGAGTTCGACAAGGATTGCGTTCAGGCAATCCGCGATGCGGCCGAACGTCTGGGTTATTCCCACCAGAACATCATCTCGGGTGCCGGGCATGATGCCTGCTGGATCAACCAGGTGGCGCCGACCGCGATGGTCATGTGCCCCTGTGTCGACGGGCTGAGCCATAATGAGGCGGAAGAAATTTCCAGGGAATGGGCCACGGCCGGCGCGGATGTGCTGTTCCATGCCGTCGTGGAAACAGCGGGGATCGTCGAGTGATCCTTGCCTGCGTCGCCGGACCCTCCCGCAGGGCCGGCGGATCGTGTAACAATGGGCGGCGACCCGGCCTTGAACACCGGGGGAAGCTGCCTGACGAGTTTGGGGGAACACGGTGCGGGTTGGTCTGTTGACAGCCGGCACTTGCCGTTCCCCAAGCTGACAAGGCGTGCGACCGGCATGCCCGAATAAGGGGAGACTTGAACGATGGGAACCAAAGTCATCAAGGGCGGCACCGTCTGCACGGCAGACCGCACATGGAAGGCCGACGTCCTGATCGAGGACGAAACGATCAAGCAGATTGGCGAGGATCTGAAGGGCGACGAATATATCGATGCCGAAGGCGCCTATGTGATCCCCGGCGGAATCGACCCGCATACGCATCTCGAAATGCCCTTCATGGGCACCACGGCGGCCGAAACATTCGAAACCGGCACATGGGCCGCAGCCTGTGGCGGCACCACGATGATCGTGGATTTCTGCCTGCCGGGCGAGGACGGTTCGATCAAGAACGCGATCGGGGAATGGCACCGCAAATCGGCCCCGCAGATCTGCGCCGATATCGGCTATCACATGGCGATCACCGGCTGGAACGAGCAGGTGTTCAACGAAATGAAGGACGCCGTCGATGCGGGCGTGAACTCGTTCAAGCATTTCATGGCCTACAAGGGCGCGCTGATGATCGAGGATGACGAGATGTTCGCGTCGTTCAAGCGCTGCGCTGAACTGGGCGCGCTGCCGATGGTGCATGCCGAGAACGGCGATCTCGTGGCCGAGCTGCAGGAAAAGTACTTTAACCAGGGCATCACCGGCCCCGAGGGCCATGCGTATTCCCGCCCGCCCGAACTGGAAGGCGAGGCCGCGAACCGCGCGATTACCATCGCCGATGCGGCGGGCGTGCCGCTCTATGTCGTGCATGTCAGCTGCGAACAGGCGCACGAGGCAATCCGCCGGGCGCGGCAAAAGGGCATGCGCGTCTATGGCGAGCCGCTGATCCAGTTCCTGACGCTGGATGAAAGCGAATATTTCAACAAGGACTGGGATCACGCCGCGCGCCGCGTGATGTCGCCGCCCTTCCGCAATAAGGAACACCAGGCCAGTCTCTGGGCGGGTTTGCAGTCGGGGTCTCTGCAGGTCGTGGCAACCGACCACGCGGCCTTCAGCACCGAACAGAAGCGCCGTGGCGTCGATGATTTCCGCATCATTCCCAACGGCTCGAACGGTTTGGAGGAACGGCTGGCGGTGTTGTGGACCGAAGGGGTCGAAACCGGCCGCCTGACGCCCAACGAATTCGTCGCCGCCACATCGACGAACGTGGCCAAGATCCTCAACATCTATCCCAAGAAGGGTGCGATCGTCGAAGGCGCAGATGCCGATATCGTGGTCTGGGATCCCAAGATCACCAAGACGATCAGCGCGTCGAACCACCATTCGATCCTCGATTACAACGTGTTCGAAGGGTTCGAAGTCAAGGCGCAGGCGCGCTACACCATCAGCCGCGGCGAGGTGATCTGGGCCTGGGGCCAGAACAGCCAGCCCAACCCCGGACGTGGCCGTTTCGTACCGCGCCCGGCCTTCCCCTCGGCGCATACCGCGCTGTCGAAATGGAAGGAATTGACCGCGCCCAAGATGATCAAGCGCGATCCGATGAATATTCCGGCAGGGATCTGATATTTCTTGCGCCCGGGGGCCTTCCCTGGGCGCAAGTCCTTGACAACAATAACAGATCGGGGAGCCATGAGCCTCGACAGGGGAGACACGGGTGTGACGACCGAGACAGTGATCAGCGCCAAGGGCCTGAACCTGACATTCCAGACAAACGATGGCCCGGTGCACGCGCTCAGGGACGTCGATCTGGATATCCAGAAAGGCGATTTCGTCAGCTTCATTGGCCCGTCGGGCTGCGGAAAGACAACATTCCTGCGCTGCATGGCCGATCTCGAAACGCCGACGGGCGGGGCGATTACCGTGAACGGCGTCAGCCCCGAAGAGGCGCGCAGATCCCGTGCCTACGGGTATGTGTTCCAGGCGGCGGGGCTCTATCCCTGGCGGACCATCGGGCGCAACGTGTCGCTGCCGCTGGAAATCATGGGCTATCCGAAATCCGATATCGCCGAGCGGGTGGAACGCGTTCTGGAGTTGGTCGATCTGGCCGGGTTCGAGAAGAAATTCCCATGGCAGTTGTCGGGCGGCATGCAGCAACGCGCCAGCATCGCGCGGGCGCTGGCCTTCGATGCCGATATCCTGCTGATGGACGAACCCTTCGGTGCGCTGGACGAAATCGTGCGCGACCACCTGAACGAGCAGCTACTGCAGCTGTGGGACCGCACGAACAAGACGATCGCGTTCGTCACCCACTCGATCCCCGAGGCGGTGTACCTGTCGACCAGGATCGTGGTGATGAGCCCGCGCCCCGGTCGGATCACCGATGTAATCGAAAGCACCCTGCCGCGCGAACGACCGCTCGATATCCGTGACACGCCGGAATTCCTGGAAATCGCCCATCGCGTCCGCGAGGGCCTGCGCGCGGGGCATGCCTATGACGATTGAGGCAGGACCATACCGGGGGTGGCGCATATGAGGAAATCCGTCCTGCCCGTTCTCACCGTCGTCGCCGCGATCTTCGTGATCTGGTACGCGGCGGCCGTCTGGCTGAATGCGGCCTGGGCCTATGACAGGGCCGCGCGCGCCGGGGTGGAGCTGTCGTTTTCCGAGTTGGTGGCAGACACCTGGAGCCAGGACAAACCCAAACTTCCCGCCCCGCACCAGGTCGCGGTCGAGCTTTGGGACACAACGGTCGACAAAAAGATCACCTCGAAACGCAGCCTGGTCTATCATTCGTGGGTCACGCTGTCGGCGACCTTGCTGGGCTTTGCGTTGGGCACGGTCCTGGGTATCGGGCTGGCCATCGGGATCGTCTATAACCGCGTGATGGACATGAGCGTCATGCCCTGGGTCATTGCAAGCCAGACCATCCCGATCCTTGCAATTGCGCCGATGATCATCGTGGTGCTGAACGCCGTCGGGATATCGGGGCTGCTGCCCAAGGCGATCATTTCCATGTACCTGTCGTTCTTTCCGGTCGTCGTCGGCATGGTCAAGGGCCTGCGCAGCCCCGGGGTCATGCAGCTGGATCAGATGAAGACTTGGAACGCCAGCGCCAACCAAACCTTCTGGAAGCTCCGGCTGCCATCCTCGATGCCGTATCTGTTCACCTCGATGAAGGTGGCAATGGCGGCAAGCCTTGTCGGCGCAATCGTGGGCGAGTTGCCCACAGGCGCCGTGGCGGGCCTGGGTGCGCGTCTTCTGGCGGGCAGCTATTATGGCCAAACCATCCAGATCTGGAGCGCACTGCTGATGGCCGCGGCACTGGCGGCCGTCATGGTCGCGCTGATCGGTGCGATACAGCGGGTGACGCTGAAACGAATGGGGATGGCGGAATGAGCTGGATTCTTGCAGGGCTCGCCGCATGGCTTGTTGGCTGGTGGTCCAACGTGATGCTGGCAAGGTTGCCGAAAAGCCGGGCCACCGGATTGGCGGTGCCAGTGATCATTGGCCTGACCATCATCGTAATGTGGGAATGTTTCGTGCGCGGGCTGGAGGTTTCCTCGGTCATCCTTCCTCCGCCCACCGCTATTGCCGCACGGTTTGCAGAATCTACGTCCATCCTGTGGGAAGATTTCGTGCAGACCGTCATCAAGGGTGCGCTGACGGGCTATGTCCTGGGATGCGGAGCGGCCTTCCTGACCGCCATCGCGGTAGACCGGTTCCCGTTCCTGCAACGCGGTCTGCTGCCGGTTGGCAATTTCGTTGCCGCGCTGCCGATCATCGGCATGGCCCCGATCCTGGTCATGTGGTTCGGGTTCGACTGGCAATCGAAGGCGGCCGTGGTTGTGGTGATGGTGTTCTTCCCGATGCTGGTGAACACCGTTCAGGGCCTGCAGGCCAGCGACCGGATGCAGCGTGATCTGATGCGCACCTACGCATCGTCCTATTGGCAGACGCTGTTCAAACTGCGCCTGCCTGCGGCGATGCCCTTCATCTTCAATGGTCTGAAGATTGCAACCACGCTGGCGCTGATCGGCGCAATCGTGGCGGAATTCTTCGGCTCGCCCATCCGTGGCATGGGCTTTCGTATTTCCACCTCGGTGGGGCAACTGGCGCTCGATCTGGTCTGGGCCGAGATCGTCGTCGCCGCCATCGTCGGGTCGGCATTCTATGGCGGGGTCGCGCTGCTGGAAAAGGCAGTGACCTTCTGGCACCCGTCACAAAGAGGCAGAGCGTAACAGGACAACAAAACAACCAAGCCAAAACCAGCAAGGAGAGAATGAAATGAAACGCATGGCAACGACACTGGGCACCGCCGCGCTTGGCCTTTGGGCCGGCATGGCCGCGGCCGCCGACGAGGTGACGCTACAGCTTAAATGGGTGACGCAGGCCCAGTTCGCGGGCTACTACGTGGCCCTCGACAAGGGCTTTTACGAGGAAGAAGGGCTGGACGTGACGATCAAGCCCGGCGGCCCCGACATCGCTCCCGTTCAGGTGCTTTTGGGTGGCGGTGCCGACGTGATGGTCGACTGGATGCCATCCGCTCTGGCCGCACGCGAAAAGGGCGCGCCGATCGTCAACATCGCTCAGCCTTTTGCCTCGTCTGGCCTGATGCTGACCTGCCTGAAGGAACACGGGATCAACTCGCCCGAGGATTTCCCCGGCCATACGCTCGGCACCTGGTTCTTCGGCAATGAAATCCCGCTTTACACCTGGATGGGCAAGCTGGGCATTCCCACCGACGGCTCCGATGGCGGCGTGACGATCCAGAAGATCAACTTCAACGTCGATCCGCTTCTGCAAAAGCAGGTCGAATGCGCCACGACCATGACCTACAATGAATATTGGCAGGTCATCGACGCCGGCCTGACGCCGGATGACCTCGTCGTCTTCAAATACGAAGACGAAGGCATCTCGACGCTCGAAGACGGCCTTTACACCACCGAGGAAAAGCTGGCCGATCCCGCCGAGGTCGACAAGCTGGTGCGCTTTGTCCGCGCATCGATGAAGGGCTGGAAATACGCCGAGGCAAACCCCGACGAAGCGGCCGACATCGTTCTGGAAAACGATGAAACGGGCGCGCAGACGGAAAAGCACCAGCGCCGCATGATGGGCGAGATCGCCAAGCTGACCGCAGGCAGCAACGGCACGCTTGATCCAGCCGCATATGAACGGACCGTTGGCATCGTCATGGATGGCGGCGTCATCACCAAGGAACCCGAAGGCGCATGGACCCATGCGATCACGGACGAGGCGCTGAACTAAGCGGCCTTAAAATCACACCTGGAAAGGCCCGGCATCGCCCGGGCCTTTTCTTTTTCCGCGCGGAATTCCTCGGCCGCCGGGTGCATTGCGCATCGACTGCCATGCTGTCCGCCTTGCCCTTCATTTTGCCCCAAATACTCCGGTCCGACCCCCGCCTTATGGCGCAGCCCCTGGCATGGGCGTCGCGGTGCCACGTGCCCGAGGCGGCGGGCAAGGCCCGACGACGAGGCAGCCGGCGGCGCGCCCCCGGCGCGCGCAATTGGATGTGTTCCGGCCCATTGGCCGAGGCAAAAAAAAACCCGGGCGCGAACGCCCGGGCAGTTGTCACAGAGCTGATGGAAGGAGGTTTCAGCTCTTGGAGAATTCGGGATAGGCTTCCATCCCCAGTTCGGCCATGTCGAGGCCGGTGATCTCTTCCTCTTCGCTGACACGGATGCCCATGACCGCCTTGAGGATGAACCACAGGATGCCCGACACCACGAAGACGAAGGCGCCCACGATGATGATCGAGATCAGCTGACCGCCGATGGTTGCATCGCTGTTTGTAAAGACCACGGCGATCGTACCCCAGATACCTGCGATCAGGTGAACCGGGATGGCGCCGACCACGTCGTCGATCTTCAGCTTGTCCAGCATCGGCACGGCGAAGACCACGATCACGCCGCCCACGGCACCGATCAGCGTCGCGCCGCCCAGCGTCGGGGTCAGCGGTTCGGCGGTGATCGACACCAGGCCTGCCAGCGCGCCGTTCAGAACCATCGTCAGGTCGACCTTCTTGTACAGAACCTGCGTCAGGATCAGGGCCGCGATGGCGCCACCTGCGGCTGCGGTGTTGGTGTTGGCAAAGATGCGCGACACGTCGGCCACGTCACCCACGGTGCCCATCGCCAGCTGCGAGCCACCGTTGAAGCCGAACCAGCCCAGCCACAGGATGAACGTGCCCAGCGTGGCCAGCGGCAGGTTCGAACCCATGATCGGCACGGTGCGGCCTTCCTTGGTGTATTTGCCGATGCGCGGACCAAGGATCAGCGCGCCGGCAAGAGCTGCCCAGCCGCCGACCGAATGCACGACGGTCGAACCCGCGAAGTCCAGGAAGCCGTACTGGCTGTCAAGGAAGCCGCCGCCCCATTTCCAAGATGCTTGGATCGGGTAGATCAGCCCGGTCAGGACGACGGTGAAGATCAGGAACGGCCACAGCTTGATGCGCTCGGCCAGGGTGCCCGAAACGATCGAAGCGGTCGTGGCGCAGAACATCAGCTGGAAATAGAAGTCCGAGCCGGTCGAGGCATAACCGTAATCGTCGGCTGCGTCGCGGCCAACGCCCACGGCTTCCAGGACGGCAACGCCGAACGCGCCGAGATAGCCGCCGGTCTCATCGGATCCGACCGACCAGTTGCCCAGCGGATACATCAGGTTGTAGCCGATGAGGTAATACATGACCGCGGCAATCGCGAAGAGCGAGATGTTCTTGGTCAACTGCATCGCGACGTTCTTGGACCGGACAAGCCCGGCTTCGAGCATGGCGAACCCGGCCGCCATCCACATCACAAGGAAGCCGCCGATCAGGAACAGCAGCGAATTGAAGATAAAGATCGAATCCGAGGATGCATCGACCCCCGGCACGGCGTCTTGCGCCAGGCCCATCGAGGGCAGCGCGACCAGAGCGGATGCCAGCCCCAGTTTGGTTGCGAGTTTCATGATGTTGTCCTTTCCCCCAGCACGCATCACAGCGCGTCCTCGTTCGTTTCGCCCGTGCGCACGCGCACGGCCTGCTCCAGATCCAGCACGAAGATCTTGCCGTCGCCGATCTTGCCGGTCTTGGCGGTTTTCGCGATTGTCTCGATCACCTGGTCGGCCATCGCGGCGTTCACCGCGATCTCGAGCTTGATCTTGGGCACGAAATTCACGGCGTACTCGGCACCGCGGTAGATTTCCGTGTGGCCCGACTGCGCGCCGAACCCCTTGATTTCGGTCACCATCATCCCGCGCACGCCGATTTCGGTCAGCGCTTCGCGGACCTCTTCCAGCTTGAACGGTTTGATCGTCGCTATGATCAGTTTCACCTTTATCCCCTTTGCGATTTGCGGCGGAGGGTGCCCGCCTGTTTGCAAGCGCAGAAAATCTGAGACTCAGGGCAATACGGAAGGTGAATGCCCGCATGTGCACGAATAAATCCGGCCAAAATGCACAAAAATTAATCAAAAATAGAGATATGATTAAAAATTAATCAAAACAAAAAGCTGTGCGGTGCGGTCTGCAGGGTCTACATCCGGCCGGCGGGCGGTTATGATCGTCACAACAACACAGGCTCGGGCAGGGCAGGCAATGAGTGATTCAGGTCGCAGAAAACGGCCATTGGTAGCGGACCGCCGCTATCCCAAAACGGCAAAGAAAAAGTCCCCCGCGTCATCGAAGAAGGCAGCGGCACGCAAACCTGTACGCAAATCCGCGCGCAAATCCGCACGCCGGCGCAATCCGGTCGTTGCGTTGTTCCTGGCGATCATCGGGTTTTTCTGGCGTATCCTCTGGGGCTTTGCCTGGCGGGTTGGCGCCGTCACCGCACTGTTGATCGCGCTGGCCGTGGGCTATGTCTATGCGACCCTGCCGGAATTGAACGAGGTGCTCGACGGGCGGCAACGCGGATCGGTGACCCTACTTGACGCCAACGGTCAAAGCTTTGCCTGGCGCGGTGACCAGTTCGGCGGTGTCGTCACAGCCGATACCGTCAGCCCGCATTTGCGAAACGCCGTGGTCGCGATCGAAGACAAGCGTTTCTACCGGCATTTCGGTGTGTCTCCGCGCGGCATCGCGTCGGCCATCCGCATCAACCTGCGTGAAGGCCGCGGTCCGTTCAGCGGCCATGGTGGTTCGACCATCACGCAGCAGACCGCCAAGCTTATGTGCCTCGGGGTAGAATATGATCCCGACCAGTGGGAAAGCGAAGCCGCCTACGAGGCGGATTGCCGTCGCGGCTCATTGGCGCGCAAGGCCAAGGAAGCGATCTATGCGCTTGCGATGGAGGCCAAGTACTCCAAGAGCGAGATCCTGACGATCTATCTCAATCGGGCCTACATGGGCGGTGGTGCCTTCGGGGCCGAGGCCGCGGCGCAGCGTTTCTTCGGCAAGACGGCAGGACAGCTGACGCCCGCTGAAGGCGCCATGCTGGCTGGCCTTCTGACCGCGCCCACCTCGCTGGCGCCGACCAACAACCTGGAACGGTCGCAAAGCCGTGCGGCACTGGTGGTCGGCCTGATGCGCGAACAAGGCTACCTGACCGAGGCCGAGGCCAACGAAGCGCTGCGAAACCCCGCCGAACTGTCCGAGGCCGCCGAGGCGCAGGCTGGCGGGTACTTTGCCGATTGGGTGATGTCGTCGGGCCCTGAGTTCTTTACCCGCAACACCACCGAAGACGTGATCATCGGCACCACGCTCGATCCGCGTATTCAGACTGCCGCCGAAGAGGCGATGAAATACATCTTCGAAAACAAGGTGCGTGAGGGATCGAAGGCGCAGGCCGCCATCGTCGTGATGAGCGCCGATGGCGCCGTCCGCGCGATGGTCGGCGGGCGCAAGACAAAGGTCGTGGGCGCCTTCAACCGCGCCACGCAGGCGCTGCGTCAGACTGGCTCGGCCTTCAAGCCGTTCGTTTATGCCGCCGCGCTGGACATGGGCTATTCCGCCAGCGACGTGATCGAAGACGGGCCATACTGCATCAACGTGCCCGGTTCGGGCGAATGGTGCCCGCAAAACTATGACCGGCAGTATCATGGCCGCGTCACCCTGGCCGAGGCGCTGCGCACGTCGCTCAACATCCCCGCGGTCAAGGTGGCGCAAAGCGTTGGCCTTGAAATGGTGCGCAAGGTGGCGTCCGATTTCGGGATCGACTCGGATCTGGCGCTTGGGCCGGCACTGGCGCTGGGCGCGTCTGAATCGACCCTGATCGAAATGACCGGGGCCTATGCGGGCATCCTGAACGGCGGTTCGGCAGTGACGCCCTATGGCCTTGTCGATCTGCGGATGCAGGGGGAAAGCGAACCCGTGATGACTGCCACGGGCGGGATCGGCGAACGCGTGATCCAGGAAGACGCCGCGCGCGAACTGACCTGGATGATGCACAAGGTCGTGGCCGAGGGCACGGGCCGTCGCGCCGCACTGCCCGATCGTCCTGTCGCGGGCAAGACCGGCACCACGCAGGCGGCGCGTGACGCCTGGTTCATCGGGTTCAGCGCCGACTATGTGGCCGGTGTCTGGATGGGTTATGATGACAACACGCCGCTGACCGGCGTCACCGGGTCGGGCCTTCCGGCGGAAATCTGGCATGAAACGATGGTGCGCGTTCACGAAGGGCTGCCGCCGCGCGACCTGCCGATGCAGCCGCCGGGCGGCAACTCAATCTTTTCCGAAGGTCAGAACCAACGCGACCGCGACACACAAAGCGGGATCGAGTCCCTGCTCGAAAGCATTTTCGGCGGCGGCCGTGTTCAGCCGGGTCAGGCGCCTACGGCGGAAAGCCAGCGCTGACCCGTCAGCTTGCGGCGCGCAGGTCGGCGATCATCTTGTCGATGTCGCCGCCGCGGCGGTCCAGCATCGCGCCGATCTCGGTGCGTTCGGTCAGCAGCATGTTCACCCCTTCGATGAACAGGTTGAAGAACCGGTCGCTGCCCGAGCGGTCGGATACCAGGAAGGTCACGTCGAACGGGGCCTCGCCACGCAGGTGCGCCACCGTCTTGACCTCGATAAAGCTTTTGACGGCGCGTGCGCCCTGAACCTCGATCCGTCCGCCGATGAACTCGCGGAAGCGGCGGCCATACTTGACCGAGATGTAGCGCTGGAACACGTCGGTGAAGGCCCGCAACTGTGCCGGGCTGGCGCGGCGCGCATCAACGCCCAGGGCATAACGCGCAATCGTCGGAACATCGGCGTAACGTGCAAAGATCCGTTCGAAATCGCGCAGCATCGCGCTTTCGGATTTGCCCGAATTGATAACCGAGTTGATATCGGCAACTACGCTGTCGACCAGCGATTGCGCCTTTGCCTCGCTCATCGCAAAGGCGGGGGCTGGCAGCAACGGCGCGGCTATCCCTGCGCCAATCAGGCCGACGACGCGGCGGCGGTTGGGGCGGTCACTCTTGCTGGTATGGGTCGGCATACGGGTCATCATACGGGTCCTCGTAATTCGGATCGTCACCGGTGGAATATGGGTCGTCATAGGCGTCTGCGCCACTTCCGCCCAACCGGAAACGCCGGTTCTGCAGGTAAATCAGGCGTGATTGCGCATAGCTGTCGGCGCTTTCGTACAGAATGGAATCGACCGTTTCGGAAAACCGTCCCCGGTCGCCCAGACGCGATGCAACCGACGTGCCCCGCGCATAATAGCGTTCCGGCTTCGGCAAACTGTTGGTCAGCGGGTTGGTGAACAGGTCGACAACGCGTCCCACCGTATCGCGCTGTGTCGACGGGCCGAGAACGGGCAGTTCCACATAGGCGCCTTCACCGACGCCCCAAGTGTACAGAGTTTCCCCGAAATCCGTGTCGAATTCGGGGATGCCCAGCGTTCCCGCCATGTCGACCAGCCCACCAAGGCCGATGGTCGTGTTCACGGCAAAGCGGATCGTGTTCATCACCGCGCCTTCGACATTGCCCTGCAGCAGGTGGTTCACGAAATGGCTCGGTTCGCCCAGGTTCGCGGCGAAATTGCTGACGCCCTGCTGCACGGGTTGCGGAACGACCTGCACATACCCCTTGCCGGCCGGGCGCAGAAGCGCGCGATCCAGCTTTCGGTTGAACTCGTGCCGGGTGCGGTTCTCGGCCTCGTAGGGATCGTTGATGCCGCTGGCAACAGGTGCCGAACAGGCGGCGACGGCCAAAAGCGCCAGCGCGGCAAGGCCACGGGCGATCGGACGCAAACGGGAAGGGGGACAATCAGCAGACAATGTTTTTTCCGGCAGCTCTCTTGATGGGTGTATGTAATTCATACCACGAACATGCCCACCCCCTGGCGCGCGGTTGCCCCATGATGTGGCAGATTCGCGACAACATCACAAAGCTACTGTGTTTCCTGACCGGGTGCAAAACATGGTCCCGGTAAATGCCGGTGTTTTCTTTGCCCGGTCCCCGCTGTAGCGTCGCGTCGAACATCCTGAGGAGTGAACAGATGAGCGTGATCGAATCCCGACTTGCCGAACTTGGCGTTACCCTTCCCGATGCGCCGGCTCCGGCGGCCAATTACGTGCCTTACGTCCAGTCCGGGAACCTTGTTTTCGTGTCGGGCCAGATCTCGATGCGGGATGGGGCCTTCATCACCGGAAAGCTCGGTGACGACATGGCCACTGAAGAGGGCGCTGCCGCCGCGAAAACCTGTGCGATTGCCCTTCTGGCCCAGCTTAAGGCCGCGTGTGGCGGGGATATCGACCGTCTGGTGCGCGTGGTCAAGCTGACCGGCTTCGTCAATTCGACGCCGGACTATACCGAGCAGCCCAAAGTCATCAACGGCGCGTCCGATTTCCTGGTCGAGGCGCTTGGAGACAAGGGCCGGCATTCGCGCTCGGCCGTGTCGGCGGCGGCGCTGCCGCTTGGCGTGGCCGTCGAGATCGAGGCGATTTTCGAAATCGCATGACGCTGCCCGACAGCTTTCTGACTGCGCCGCTGGCGCACCGTGCTCTGCACGACCTGTCGCAGGGGCGGGCCGAGAACGCGCCCGCCTCGATCGAGGCGGCAATCGGTGCCGGATACGGGATAGAAATCGACATCCAGATTTCCCGCGATGGCCGCGCGATGGTGTTTCACGACTACCGGCTCGACCGGCTGACGGACGCGACCGGTTTCATCCGTGACCGCGATGCGACCGAGTTGGGCCGGATACGCCTGTCGGGCACCTCCGACACCATACCTACGCTTGCACAGGTGCTCGAGCAGGTGGCCGGGCGCGCGCCGCTGCTGATTGAGATAAAGGATCAGGACGGCACGCTTGGGCCGGCTGTCGGCCGGTTGGAACAGGCCGTGGCCGACGATCTGGCGGGGTATCGCGGGGATGTGGCGGTGATGTCGTTCAATCCCAATTCCGTTCGGGTTTTCGGCGGCATGGCCCCGCATGTTCCGCGTGGCCTGACGACCTGCGATTTCGCGCGTGACGACTGGCCCGGCGTTCCCGGTGTGCGGCTGAAACGGCTGGCCGGCATTCCCGATTTCGATGCGGCGGGGGCCGTGTTCATCAGTCATGACGTGACCGACCTTCAAAATGCGCGCGTTCAGCAGTTGAAATCGCGCGGTGTGCCGGTTCTGTGTTGGACGGTAAGGTCCGCGGAACAAGAGAAATTGGCGCGACAGGTCGCCCAGAATATCACGTTCGAAGGCTACGCTGCGGCGCTCCCGTCTTGAAGGGCGCGGCCGCGGCCCCAGATTGAACGGGGCAGAGGGATGGGCCAGCAGGCATGACCGAAACCCAGGTGGAAATCGAGATCGTTCAAAGCCTTGGCGGTATATCTCCGGCCGAGTGGGATGCCTGCGCCTGCCCCGAGGCGCTGGATGGCGGCCGCCCCGAAGACCCGTTTACAACGTACCGCTTCCTCAAGGCGCTGGAAGACAGCGGATCGGTCGGGCCAGGTAGCGGCTGGGCGCCGCACTACCTGCTGGCGCGGGCCGAAGGGCAGTTGATCGGCTGCGCGCCGCTATACCTGAAATCGCACAGCCAGGGGGAATACATCTTCGATCATTCCTGGGCTCATGCCTATGAGCGTGCGGGTGGCCGATATTACCCGAAATTCCAGATCGCCGCACCCTTTACCCCTGTGACGGGGCGGCGTTTCCTGACCCTGCCGGGGTTCGAGGAAACAGGCATGTCGGCCCTTGTGCAGGGCGCCGTGAACATTGCTGCGAAAAACGGGATCAGTTCGCTTCACGCGACGTTCTGCACCCAAGGCGAGGCTGAAACCGGCGAGAGGCTGGGCCTGATGCACCGTGTCGGAAGCCAGTATCACTGGGAAAATCCCGGCTATGGCGGCTTCGACGATTTCCTTGCCGCGCTCAGTTCACGCAAGCGCAAGACCATCCGCAAGGAACGGCAGCGCGCGCAGGGCTTTGGCGGCGAGATCGTGCAGTTGACGGGCTATGCGATCCTGCCAAGCCATTGGGATGCCTTCTGGGAGTTCTACCAGGACACCGGCGCGCGCAAATGGGGGCAGCCGTATCTGACGCGGCAATTCTTTGATATCGTTCAGGAAACCATGCGCGATGACGTGCTGTTGGTGTTGGCAATGCGGGAAGGGCAGCCGGTGGCCGGGGCGCTGAATTTCATCGGCCGGACGGCGCTTTTCGGCCGGTATTGGGGCTGTGTCGAAGATCACCCCTGCCTGCATTTCGAGTGCTGTTATTATCAGGCCATGGACTACGCGATCGAGCATGGTTTGAACCGTGTCGAAGCGGGCGCGCAGGGCGAACACAAGATCGCCCGCGGATACCTGCCGCGCCTGACGCATTCGCTGCACTGGATCGCCGATCCGGGCTTTGCCAACGCGGTGGCGCAGTTCCTGCGCGCCGAGCGGGACGCAGTAGACGAAGAGGTTGAAATCCTTACGGATTATGGACCTTTCAGGAAAGTAGAAGCGAGGGAAACCGAATGACCGAAAAGCTGAGCGATACGGGCCGCAAGACGATGCTGGAGCCTCTGTTGCAGAACGGCTGGAGCCTGGACGAAACGCGTGATGCGATCTCGAAGGAGTTCGTGTTCGCCGATTTCGTGACGGCCTTCGGTTTCATGACCCGCGCTGCGATTTGGGCCGAAAAATGGGATCACCATCCCGAATGGTCCAACGTCTACAAGACGGTCAATGTGACGCTGACCACGCATGATGTTGAGGGGCTTTCGGCGTTGGACGTGAAGCTGGCCCGCAAGATGGACCAGATTGCCGGCTGAATGGCGAACGGCGCATTAACCGCGCGATTGCCGCGTAAAACCGCGCAGTTCTTGCCAAAAGGCTAACAAATTCCGCGCGGGTTGCGACCTGCACCGCGCGGTTCCTGACAGAGTGTTAACGGCTTGCGGCGCTTTTCGGGGCCGACGAGGCCCGTTTTGCGCACATCCGCCCGAAACCGCGCGGTTCTGCCCCGAAATCGCGCGGTGGTTAGGGATTGCGCGGGCACTGGGCGAAAGTTCTGCACGCGACTCTCCGGGTGCGGAGATGGCGGCACGGGTAAGGCGCCGCCACCATCCTTGGACTTCGGTCAGGCCGCCTTTGCCAGTGTGGTCTTGCGGCGGCGCGCAGCGGCCGCGCCAAGTCCAAGCACACCGAACATCAGCGGCAGCGTCGCGGGCAGCGGGATCGCCGCGATGATCGTCGCGCTGACCTGTTCGGCAACGATCTGGTGGGCAACCGCATTGGGATGCACCGCGTCAACGAACAACCGCGTGTTCGGGTCGATTCCGTCATCCAGGCAACTGGCGGTTCTGCCATCGGTCAGGTCTGCGGTGCAGGGATTGACCAGATCGGTGATTCCATAGAGCGGCGACCCGTTCAGGAAATCTGCGATGATGGCGTTGGTCGCGTTCACCGGGTCGTAGGTGATGATGTTATACCCTTCGGACTTCAGCGCTGCGATGTTCGCGGTAAGCTGGCCGTTGAACAGGTCGCTGACACCCGGCGCGCCCGGAATTTCCGGCAACTTGATCACAAGGAAATCGTCAAAGCTCTGCCCGACGATCGAAGCGATCTGTCGCACGCCATCGGCCACGTCATTGGCGGCATCGACCGGGTTGAAGCCCTGGAAGATGTCATTGGCACCGAACCAGACCGAAACCAGCGGATTTGCACCGGGGTCCAGCACGGAGGCGCCAAGACTGGCGGTAAAGGTGGCGATCTGACCGGCGAACGTGGCCAGAGGAGCCGCAAGGCGCAGGTTCACCGGCCCGGCAGTCGCGCCGCCAAGGGCGAAGTTGGCGTTGTCCTTTCCGGCCGCGTCGAAGGTGTCTTCGATATATTCCGACCAAGTCGGGCCATTGGTGAACCGGCCCTCGAAGCTGGGTGGTTCAAGCATGCCGAATTTCCCGTCGTCGGTCAGGCTGTCGCCGAAGCTGTAGAAGCTGGTGAAACGGTCATCGACCGATGCGGCGCCGGCCGATGTGGCCAGTCCGACGGCGACTGTGGCTGCGATAAGTGCTGTCTTCATATCTCCCCCCAGAGATTACCTTACCATAAGGAGAGTTAAGCAGCGGCGCTCGCCCCTGGGAACAAGAATCTGCGGATGACCGCGCGTCACCCCTGCCCGGAAAGGTACCGTTCGGCATAGGCGTCGTACCAGTCGAGACAGCCGGGGTTGGCCATTGCATCGGGGGTGGCGACCTTTGCCATGGGTTGCCCGAGCAGGCGTTTCTTGATCGGCACTTCCATCTTCTTGCCGGTCAGGGTGTAGGGGATGTCGGGGGCGGTTTCGATCAAGTCCGGCACATGGCGCGGCGAGGCGCGGGATTTCAGGTCGGCCACGATCTGTGCGCGCAGGTCGTCGGTCAGCGATGCGCCGGGAGCCAGTTTCAGGAACAGGATCATGCAGCTGTCGCGGCCGAGATATTCGAGATCGACCACAAGGCTGTCGGCCACGGCGTCGCGGTCCTCGACCACGCGGTAGATATCGGCGGTGCCCATGCGGATGCCGTGGCGGTTGATCGTCGCGTCCGAGCGGCCATAGATGATCGCCCCGCCCTCGGGGGTGATTTTCACCCAGTCGCCGTGGCGCCAGACGCCCGGATAGGTTTCGAAATAGCTGGAGCGATAGCGCGCGTCGCCTTCGTCGCCCCAGAAATAGAGTGGCATCGAGGGCATCGGGACGGTGCAGACCAGTTCGCCCACCTCGTCGATGAGCGGGTTGCCGTCGTCGTCGAACGCCTCGACCGCGGCGCCGAGTGCGCGGCATTGCATTTCGCCGACGCGCACGGGCAGCATCGGGTTGCCGGCCAGGAAGGCGCCCGCGAAATCGGTGCCGCCCGCGATGGGTGACAGCCAGATGTGATCGCCCAGTTCCGACCAGATCCATTCATAGGCTTCGGGCGGCAGCGGCGAGCCGGTCGACCCCACCGCGCGGAGCGTTTCCAGGCTGGCCTGATCGTGCGGTTTGACGCCGGATTTCATCGCGCCGATGAACCAGGCCGCGCCCGCGCCGAACGACGTGGTGCCGGTGCGGTCGATGAAACGCCAGAGCCGGCCGGCGTCGGGGTGGTTGGGGTTGCCTTCGGCCAGCGCGATGGTGGCGCCGGTCAGCAGGCCCGCGACCTGCGCGTTCCACATGATCCAACCGGTCGAGGTGAACCAGCAGAACGTATCATCAGGCCCGAGATTGCCGTGCAGGCCCTGCAGCACGAGATGTTCCAGAACGATGCCGCCATGGCCGTGGACGATGGGTTTCGGGCTGCCCGTCGTGCCCGAGGAATAGACCACCCAGAGCGGATGGTCGAAGGGCAGTTTCACCGGGTCGGGTGCGGCGGGGTTGGCCAGAAGATCGGCCCAGCCGTGTCGCGTGGTGTGGCGTGGGTCGATGCCTTGGGCGGCGTCGAGCGTGATCCAGTGGGCCAGCGTGGGCAGCCCGTCCAGCAGGGCCTGCACTTCGGCGCTGCGGTCGCGCCACTTGCCGGTGAAGTCGTAGCCCGAGATGGTGAAAATCGCCTTGGGCTCGATCTGGCGGAACCGTTCCAGCACGGTGGGCGCGCCCATGTCGGGGGCGCAGAGCGACCAGGTCGCGCCGATGGAGGCGCAGGCGAGGAAGGCCACGATCGTGTCGGGCGTGTTGGGCAGGTAGCCCACGACGCGGTCGCCGGTTTCGATGCCCATCGCCCGCAGGCTGGCGGCCAGGGCGCCGACGCGGGCGGCCAGATCGTCCCAGGTGAGGGTGGTGAGCGTGCCGACCTCGGCCTCGTGATGAATGGCGGGGTGGCCGGGCCGGACGTGGCGCAGCACCTGGTCGACATAGTTGAGCGTCGCGCCGGGGAACCAGACCGCGCCCGGCATGCCGGATTTCGCAAGCGCATTGTCGAACGGTGTTGGCGAGGTGAGGCCGTTGTAATCCCAGATCGAACGCCAAAAGGCGTCGGGATCGGTGATCGACCACTGCCAGAGTGCGTCGTAATCGGGGAAATCCAGCCCGCGTTCGGCGGAAAGCCAGCGCATGTAGGCCGCCATGGTGCTGGTTTCAGCGATCTCTTTCGATGGTGTCCAGATGCCGTTTTGGATGCCCATGGCGCATGTCCCCCCGTTTGCTCCGGCGGGCATGGTTCGCGGGGGGCGGCGCCAGTGTCAAGGCCGCCCGCCGCGTCAGATGCGTATCAGATCGCGTCGAGAAGCGCCTCGCCGCCCGAGATCTCGCAGGTGCCGGGGCTTTCCTCGGGGTTCAGCACCTTGACTACTCCGTCTTCGACCAGCATCGCGTAGCGCTTGGAGCGGGCGATCAGGCCCGCGGGCGGGGCGTCGAAATCCATGCCGATGGCCTTGGTGAAATCGCTGCCGGCGTCCGACAGCATGGTGATGCCGGCCTGCGTTGCACCCGTGGCATCGCCCCAGGCGCCCATCACGAAGGGGTCGTTCACGGAAATGCAGATGATTTCATCCACGCCCTTGGCGGCAAACTGGTCCTTGGTGCGGATGAAGCTGGGCACATGGGCCGAATGGCAGGTGGGCGTGAAGGCGCCGGGCACGGCAAAGATCGCGACCTTGCGGCCCTTGAGCTTGTCCGACAGTTGCACCGGCTCGGGGCCCTTGCCGCCCATGCGGGTCAGCGTTGCGTCTGGCAGCGTGTCACCAACGGAAATCGTCATGGTTCGTCCTCTTCGTTCTCGCTTGGGTTTGCGTTTCCTGTGAGCGTGGATATAGGGTCGGTTCGCTGACAAGACCAACGGAATCCTGCTGGAGGGTGCGAGATGAGCAATGTGGTGGTGGTGGGTGCGGGCCAAGCCGGTGCATCTCTGGTGGCGAAGCTGCGTGCGCTGGGCTTTGACGGGCGCATCACCATGATCGGCGAAGAGCCCGCTCTGCCCTATCAGCGCCCCCCTCTGAGCAAGAAATACCTGCTGGGTGAGCTGGAGGTCGAACGGCTGTATCTGCGGCCCGAAAGCTTTTATGCCGAGAACGCCATCGACCTGCATCTGAACGAAACCGTCACGGCCATCGACCGTGCCGGCAAGGTGGTGATCGCCGGCGGGCAGAAGGTGCCGTATGACCATCTTGTTCTGACAACCGGATCGGTCCCCCGACGTTTGCCCGCGGCGATCGGCGGTGCGTTGCAGGGTGTCTTTACCGTGCGCGACCTGAAGGATGTGGACAGCATGGCGCCCGAGTTTCGCGAAGGCGCGCGGGTGCTGATCGTCGGTGGCGGTTACATCGGGCTCGAGGCCGCCGCGGTGGCCGCGTCCAAGGGGCTGAAGGTGACGCTGGTCGAGATGGCCGACCGCATCCTGCAGCGCGTGGCCGCGCCGGAAACCAGTGCCTATTTCCGCGATCTGCACACAGGCCACGGCGTCGATATCCGCGAGGGTGTGGGACTGGAGAGGCTGACGGGCGAGGGGCGTGTCAATGGCGCGGTCCTGAGCGATGGCAGCGAGTTGGCGTTGGATTTCGTGATTGTCGGTGTGGGCATCACGCCAGCCACCGAACTGGCCGAAGCGGCCGGGCTTGAGGTCGAGAACGGCATAAAGGCCGACGCCCAGGGCCGGACCAGCGACCCGGCGATCTGGACGGCGGGCGATTGCGCCAGCTTTCCCCATGCCGGCGGGCGCATACGGCTGGAATCGGTGCCCAACGCGATCGACATGGCCGAATGCGTGGCCGAGAACATCGTGGGCGCCGGCAAGACCTATGTGCCACAGCCCTGGTTCTGGTCGGACCAGTATGACGTCAAGCTGCAGATCGCCGGGCTGAATTCCGGCTATGACCGGGTCGTCACGCGCAAGGGCGAGAAAGAGGGCAGCGTGTCTTTCTGGTATTTCGCGGGCGAGCAGTTGCTGGCCGTCGACGCGGCCAACGATCCGCGTGCCTACATGGTGGGCAAACGGTTGATCGACAACGGTAAAACGGTTGCGCCCGATGTCGTGGCGGACCCGGCTACCGACTTGAAAAGCCTGATGAAAGCGTGAGGATCATCGCCGGCGAATTTCGCGGCCGGCCGTTGGCCAGCCTGGGCAAGGGCGACGCGGGCGCACATCTGCGCCCAACCACCGACCGGGTGCGCGAAAGCCTGTTTTCGCTGTTGCAGGGCGGGCGCTTTGGTGACCCGATCACCGGTGCGCGGGTGCTGGACCTGTTTGCCGGCACCGGGGCGCTGGGTCTTGAGGCGCTGTCGCGCGGGGCCGACGAGGTCACCTTTGTGGAAAACGGGCGAAAGGCGCAGTCGCTGATCACGCGCAACATAGACACCCTGGGCGTGGGCGGGCGCGCGCGGCTTTTGCGGCGGGATGCGCGGCGGCTGGGGGACAACCCGGACGGGCCTTATTCGCTGATCTTCCTGGACCCTCCTTATGGCAAGGGGATGGGCGAATTGGCGTTAAGCTCTGCACGTAATGGTGGTTGGATTGGAAACGGTGCGTTTATCGTCTGGGAGGAGGGTGGCGACATTATTCTGCCGCATTGGTGTTCTAGCGAAGACTCGAGGCGCTACGGGGATACGACGATTACGTTGCTGCGAGCGGAGTGATGCGAGAAGCTATTTATCTTACCTACTCTTGGCGGGACATACCTGTTGCCAAGCTTACCAACCGTTTGACGATGCGGTTCTTCGGTCCGTTGCGCTGGATCGCGTTGCTTTTGGCGGTGACGGTGTTGTTTGCCACCTTCATCCTTCTTCAGAAGCACGTTTTCCCGCATGAAACGGGCACGCAACTGTCCACCGTTCTGGCTGCCATGGCCTGTGCGTTGATGCTGGGGCTGGGCAATACGCTGGGTCACAAGCGGCTGCAGGCGGCGCTGATGGCGGCGCCGATCCGGCAGAAGGAATGCAGCCTTGCGATCAACGAGCACGGTATCGCATCCGAAGGCGGGGCGCTGCATTCCCATGTGGAATGGTCCGATGTCACCGAGATCGCGGAAATGGGCAGCTTTGTCCTGATCATGCTGTCGCCGCTGGAATACATCCCGATCCCGGAATTTTCGCTGCCCCCGGACCTGAGCCGGACCGAACTGGTAGAGACCCTGCGCGAATGGCACGAAGCCGCGCAGCAGGATTTCTCGGAGGCGGAATACGCCTGACGGTTCTTACTGGCTGTATGTCGGGTGGAACAGACCTGCGGGCGACAGGGTGAAGATATCGACCCCGTCCGCCGTCACGCCGACCGAATGTTCGAACTGCGCCGACAGGGATTTGTCGCGGGTCACCGCCGTCCAGTCATCTGCAAGCACCTTGGTTTCGGGGCGGCCCAGGTTCACCATCGGTTCGATGGTGAAGAACATCCCTTCTTCCAGCAGCGGGCCGGTTCCGGGGCGGCCGTAATGCAGCACGTTGGGCGGGGCGTGGAACACGCGGCCAAGGCCGTGGCCGCAGAAATCGCGCACCACGGACATGCGGTGCCCTTCGACGAATGTCTGGATGGCGTGGCCGATATCGCCGAAAGTGTTGCCGGGCTTGACCTGCTCGATCCCGAGCATCAGCGCGTCGTGGGTGATCTGGATCAGGCGTTCCGCCTTGCGGCTGAGCTTGCCCGCGACATACATCCGGCTGGTGTCGCCGAACCATCCATCGACGATCACGGTCACGTCGATATTGAGGATGTCGCCTTCTTTCAGCTTCTTGTCGCCGGGGATGCCGTGGCAGACCACATGGTTGATCGAGATGCACGAAGCGTGGCGGTAGCCCTTGTAGCCGATGGTCGCGGATTTTGCGCCGGCGGCGTTTACCTTGTCCTCGATGATGCGGTCGATTTCGGCTGTGGTCTGGCCCGGGAATACGTGTTCGGCCACTTCGTCCAGGATGCGCGCGGCCAGTTCGCCGGCCTTGTGCATTCCGGCGAAATCGCCCGGTTCGTGGATGCGGATGCCTTCGCGCGTTGTGCGGCCCCGATGCGCTTCGTTCACCTTGCCGGCCCCTTTGCCGAATTTCAAAATCATGCGCACTATTTAGGACAGTTTTGACCCAAGGGCCAGTGCGTCGAATCGCGCCCTGCCGTTACGGCATTTCGAAGGGCATGGGATGGCCCAGCGTGATCTCCTGCGGCGAGATGCGGCAATCGAAGGCCATGATTTCAACCCCGGCGGCATGGGCGGCGGTCAGACCGGCAGCGTAGGCCGGGTCGATATCGGCGGCGATGCCCGTATGGTGGCAATCCGTGCGCTGCACGAGATAGAGCATCACGGCGCGCGCGCCCTGCGCCTTGATCGCGGACAGTTCCTGCAGGTGTTTCAACCCGCGCGCAGTGACGCTGTCGGGAAACTCGGCCAGGCCCGGCTGGCGCGAGAGCGTGACGGATTTCACCTCGACATAGGTGTCGGTGCCATCGCCCGACAGCAGGAAATCGATGCGGGAGTTTGCGCCGTATTTCACCTCGGGGCGGACGGTCGGGGCGGCCAGCCCCGGCACCTTGCCCGCGATCAGTGCATCCTTGAGCGCGCGGTTGGGCACCGAGGTGTCGACGCCGGTGAAATGGCCACCGCCGTGTTCGACGAGGCGCCAGCCGAATTTCAGTTTCTTCTTGGGGTCGTCGTTGGGTTCCAGCCAGATGCGCATGCCGGGATCGGCCAGCCCCATCATCGAGCCGGGATTGGCGCAATGGGCGGTGATCTCGCGCCCGTCCTCAAGCCGGCAATCGGCCAGGAACCGCTTGTAGCGGCGGATCAGCACGGCGGGCACAAGGGGGGTTTGAAAGCGCATGATTGCGGGCCTATACCGTGACGGACGCCCACGCAAGGAGACCCGCCCATGCCGAACCCCACCGCTGCCATGATCGTCATCGGCGATGAAATCCTGTCGGGGCGCACGCGGGATTCCAACATGCATTACCTGGCGCAGGAGCTGACCAAGGTGGGGATCGACCTGCAAGAGGTGCGCGTGGTGAGCGATGACGCGGCGGCGATCGAAGGTGCGGTGCGTGCCCTGAGCGCGGCTTACACGCATGTCTTTACGAGTGGCGGGATCGGGCCGACCCATGACGACATCACCGCCGATTGCGTGGCGCGTGCGTTCGGCCGGTCGATCGACGTGCGCGACGACGCACGGGCGATCCTGCAAGCGCATTACGACCGGATGGGGACCGAGCTGAACGCCGCGCGCCTGCGCATGGCGCGCATCCCCGAAGGCGCGGGCCTGATCGAAAACCCGGTATCGGCCGCGCCTGGGTTCACCATCGAGAACGTCTATGTGATGGCGGGCGTTCCGGCGGTGTTCGAGGCGATGGTGGCCAGCGTGCTGCCCACGCTGGTGGGGGGGCGACCGCTGATGTCGCAAAGCCTGCGGATTTTCCGCGGCGAGGGCGACATCGCCGGACCCCTGGGTGAGTTGGCCGCGGATTTCCCCGACCTGTCGATCGGTTCCTACCCGTTCCAGAAGGACGGTGTTTACGGCGCGCAGATCGTGATCCGGGGGCAGGACGGCGCGCAAGTGGATGCGGCGATGACCCGCCTGTCGGAGATCTTCGGCGCATGATGCCCTCGGTCGAAATGCTTTATGACGTGGTGGACGGCACATGGCCGGCTGCCGCTTTCCGGCGCGAGGGACCGTGGATGATCCGCGAGGGTCAGGGCGGCGGGCAACGCGTGTCGGCGGCAACGGCCGTCGATCCCGTGACCGAGGCCGACATCCCGCGGGCCGAGGCCGCGATGCAGGCGCTGGGCCAGCCGCGCCTGTTCATGATCCGCAAGGGCGACGAGGCGCTGGATGCCGCGCTGGAGGCGCGGGGCTACAAGGTGGTCGATCCGGTGAACCTCTATGTCGCGCCGGTGGCGGACGTGGCGACCGAGCGGCCGCCGCGCATCACCACCTTTACGGTATGGGAGCCGCTGGCGATCCAGATCGACATGTGGGCCGAAGGCGGGATCGGGCCGGGGCGCATCGCGGTGATGCACCGCGCGCGCGGGCCGAAGACATCGCTGATCGGCCGGTTGAACGACCATCCCGGCGGCACCGGTTTCGTCGCCATCCATGACGGCATCGCGATGGTTCACGCGCTGGAGGTGCTGGAACATCAGCGCAAGCAGGGCATGGGCCGCTATTTCATGCGCGAGGCCGCGTTCTGGGCGCAGGCCAATGGCGCGACCCACCTGGCAGTCGTTTGCACGCAGGGTAACGCGGGGGCCAACGCGCTCTATTCTTCCCTCGGCATGACGCTTGTGGGACAGTATCACTATCGCAAGCACGAGGAGGATTTCGCATGAGCCGCGACGACATGCCCACAGCCCTGAACCTGCCGCAGGTCGATCCGCTGCCGGCGTCCACGCAGAAGTATTTCGACATCTGCCAGGACAAGCTGGGGCTGGTGCCGAACGTGCTGCGCGCACATGCCTTCGATATCGAAAAGCTGAACACGTTCTCGGCGCTGTATAACGAGCTGATGCTGGGTGACAGCGGCCTGTCCAAGCTGGAGCGCGAGATGATCGCCGTGGCCGTCAGCTCGGTCAACCGGTGCTTTTACTGCCTTACGGCCCATGGCCAGGCGGTGCGTGCACTGTCGGGCGATCCCAAGCTGGGCGAGGCGCTGGTGATGAATTACCGCGTGGCCGATATCACGCCGAAACAGCGCGCGATGCTGGATTTCGCGGTGAAGATGACCGAGGAAAGCTATCGCATCGAGGAAGACGACCGGCAGGCGCTGCGCGATCACGGGTTCAGCGACCGCGACATCTGGGACATCGCGAATGTTGCCGGGTTCTACAACATGACGAACAGGGTGGCGTCGGCGCTCGATATGCGGCCCAACGACGAGTATCACGCCCAGAACAGATGATCCGACTTGCCGCTGCCTTCGTGTTTTGCCTGGCCGCTGCGCCTGTATCGGCCTTGGACCTGACGCTGCCGGGCAACGCGCGCGCCACTGCCGAAACGGTCAGCGATCCTGACAGTTATGCCCTGCCGACCGGACCTTATTCGTCGGGCGAACTGCCTGCGCGGATGCTGGAGGGCCGGGTTTCGCGGCAGGCCTGGCGGATGGACGGGCAGAACATGACGACGCTGCAGATGTTCGCACCGTTGCGCGAGCAGTTGCAGGCCGCGGGTTTCAATATCCTGTTCGAATGCGCCGACGAGGATTGCGGCGGGTTCGATTTCCGGTTCGAGATCGAGGTGCTGCCAGCCCCCGACATGTATGTGAGCCTTTCGGATTTCCGGCATCTTTCGGCGCGCAGGGGTGCGGACGAACATGTCAGCCTGTTGGTCAGCCGGACGGGCAGCGCCGGTTTCGTGCAGCTGATCCAGGTGACGGCAGCAGGATCGGACAGGCGTGTGCCGAATGTCACGGTGCGCCCCTTGCAAACCGTGCCCGCCGTGTCCGATGACGGTGATCTTGCGCAGCGCCTGACCACCCAGGGCCATGCAATCCTGAACGATCTTGAGTTCGCGACAGGGTCATCCGACCTGAGCGACGGCAACTATCCGTCACTGGACGCGCTGGGCGCGTTCATGCGCGACAACCCGCAGGCCCGGATTGCGCTGGTGGGGCATACGGATGCGGTGGGGGCACTGGACGGCAATATCGCGCTGTCGAAGCGGCGGGCGGCCTCGGTGCTGGAGCGGATGGTCAGCGCCCATGGTGTGCCACGCGAAAGAATGGATGCCGAGGGCATGGGCTATCTTTCGCCCGTTGCGCCCAACACCACCCCCGAGGGCCGCGAAGCGAACCGCCGGGTCGAGGTGATCTTGCTGAACACCGAATGACGGCGCCGGGTGGGAACCGGGCCTGGCCGGTTCCCTGCCGGGATCACTCGGGCATCACGGCCTGCGGCGCACCGGTGGCCATGTTGGTGCCGATATAAGGCTTTTTCGCCCCTTTCCACGCGGCGAACCCGCCTTCCATATGGGCGATTTTCTTGACGCCCGCGGCAATCGCGGCACGGGCCACGCGTTCGGACCGCACACCCGAGCCGCAGTGGAACACGATGCGCTTTTCCACCTGGTCGGGCAGCTTGTCGCCCTTAAAGAAGGCCAGCGGCATCAACAGGGCGCCTTCGATATGTTCGAACATGTATTCCTGGGGTGTGCGCACGTCGATCAGGACGATCTCGTTGCGGTCGAAGGCCTGGGCGGCTTCTTCCACCGTCCAGGTTTCCAGGCTGGCGTCGTCCACTTTCTCGGTTTTCATCGCGCGTCTCCTTTCAGAACTTGTTCGCGGGTATCTTGAAGTAAGAATGGCCATCGGCCTCGGGCGTTGCAAGGCGTCCGCCGCGCAGGTTGACCTGAAGCGCGTAAAGCATCCGGTCGGGCAGTTTCAGCGTGGCATCACGATCGTCGCGCAGTTTGCGAAAGGCTGCTTCGGCCGTGCCGCCGCCAAGATGCTTGTTCGCGGCCTTGTGCCGGGCCACGGTCGCCTCCCATGCCGGGTCTTTGCGGTCGCCGACGGGGGGGTAGTCGTGGCCTACGAACAGGCGGGTGTCGTCGGGCAGGGACAGGATGGATTGCAGGCTGTCCCACAGATCTTTTGACGATCCGCCGGGGAAATCGGCGCGGCTGGTGCCGGAATCGACATGCATCAGGGTGTCATGCACAAAGGCCGCATCGCCGATCACGTAGCTGATCGAGCCGAGCGTATGGCCCGGATGCAGCATCACGCGCACCTCCAGCCCGCCCAGTGCAAAGCTGTCGCCATCCGCGAAAAGCCGGTCGAAATCGCGGTCCACGTCGAAGGCGTCGGGCAGGTTGTAGAATTCCGCCCAGAGCGCGGCGATATCGCGGGTTTTCTCGCCTATCGCGTTGGGGGCGCCGGTCTGGTCCTTCAGCCATGCGCTGGCCATCATGTGGTCGGCATGGGGGTGGGTGTCGAGAATCCATTCGACCGTCAGGCCCTGTGCCGCGACGAAATCCAGCACCTCCTGCGCGCTGTCGGTGCGGGTGCGTCCGTGGGCAGGGTCGAAATCCAGCACCACGTCGATCAGCGCGGCCTTTTTCGTCGCCGGATCGGCGGCCACGTACATGATCGACCCTGTGGCGGGGTCATAGAACCCCGTCACCTCGGGCGAAGCCGGGCCGGTGGATGGGCTGGTGCGGGAAAACATGCAGAACCTCCTCTAGCGGTCAAAAGATGTGTTTCACATGCAGGTAATAGAATGTAATCAAATGACAAGGGGTGCCGCCCGGAATGCCGGGATGTGCGGCAATGATCAGGGCTGCAATTCGCGCAGGGCGCGTTTGCAGTGATCGACCATGAATTCGGTGAAGACCTGCACCTTGGGATCGCGATACCGGCGCGAAGGCGACAGGCAGGCCAGTTGAGTGGGGATCGGCGGCGTATCGGTCGCCACGGGCACCAGCGCACCGGTTTCCAGGTGCTCGGCCACTTCGAACAGCGGCTTCAGGACGATGCCCGCGCCATCCAGTGCCCAGCCGGTCAAGACGTCGCCATCGTCGCTTTCCAGCGGGCCGGAGATTTCGAAACGGCGTGGGCCATCGGCGGTTTGCAGCGTCCATTGGAATTCGCGCGCGCCGGGAAAGCGCAGGTTCAGGCAGTCATGGCCATCCTCGATCAGCGCCTGCCCGTCGCGGGGCATGCCGCGCCGTTCGATATAGGCCGGGGCGGCACACAGCACGCGGGGGCATTCCTCGATCACGCGAACCTTGAGATCGCTGTCGACCAATGGCCCGAGGTGAAAGGCAAGGTCCAGCCCCTCGCCGGTGACGTCGATCATCCGGTCGGACAGGCGCAATCGGATGTCGATCTGGGGGTATTGCGCCTTGAATGCGGGCACGGCGGGCGCGATGAACCGCCGCCCCACGCCCAGCGGTGCGGCCACGAATAGGGTGCCGCGCGGGGATTGGCTGGCTTCCATCACGGCGGCTTCGGCGCTGTCGATCGCTTCGAGTATGCGGCAGGCCCCGTCATAGAACAGCCGCCCGTGTTCGGTGGGGTTCAGCGCGCGAGTGGTGCGGTTGAACAGGCGGACGCCAAGGTGTTTTTCCAGCTCGGCAATGCGGGACGAGGCCACCGCAGGCGAGGTGCGCTGATCGCGTGCCGCGGCGCTCATGTTGCCCAATTCGTAGACACGGACGAACATGCGGATGTTGTTCACATAAGCCATTTTCAGAATCTTTTTGAAACTGTTCCCGCTAGCTGCTGGATTAACAGACAAATGCCGGCTCGGATAGCCTGTGCCGAAACCAACCGGGAGAGATACCGATGTACGACCTGGCTGCCATGGGCGCATGGGCCGAATTCGCCATTCGCTGGCTGCATGTCATCACCGCGATCGCGTGGATCGGGTCGTCGTTCTATTTCATCGCGCTGGACCTGGGCCTGCACCGCGACCGCAACCTTTCCACCGGCGCGGATGGCGAGGAATGGCAGGTGCATGGCGGGGGGTTCTATCACATCCAGAAATACCTGGTGGCGCCGTCGAACATGCCGGACGGGCTGGTGTGGTTCAAATGGGAAAGCTATTCCACCTGGCTGTCGGGTTTCGCGCTTTTGGCGGTGGTCTATTACCTGGGGGCCGAGTTCTACCTTGTCGATCCGGCCGTTTGGGACATCCATCCGGGTTGGGCGATCGTGATCTCGATGGCATCGCTGGCCTTTGGCTGGCTGGTCTACGATTTCCTGTGCGACCGGTTCGTGAACGCCAACCAGACCGGGCTGATGGTGGCGCTGTTCGTTGTGCTGGTGGGAATGGCGTATTTCTATACCAGCGTTTTCTCGGGACGGGCGGCAATGCTGCACCTGGGTGCGTTCACCGCCACGATCATGAGTGCCAATGTCTTCATGATCATCATTCCGAACCAGAAGGTCGTGGTGGCCGACCTGATCGCGGGCAACAGGCCCGACCCCAAATACGGCAAGATCGCAAAGCAGCGCAGCACGCATAACAACTACCTGACGCTGCCGGTGATCTTCCTGATGCTGAGCAACCATTACCCGCTGGCCTTTGCCAGCGAATACAACTGGATCATCGCCAGCCTGGTGTTCCTGATGGGGGTGACGATCCGGCATTTCTTCAACTCGATGCATGCGCGCAAGGGAATGCCCTACTGGGCCTGGGCGGCGACGGCGGCGATTTTCGTGCTGATCATGTGGCTTTCGACCGCGCCGATGTTCCGCGCCGAGGAACCGCAGGAGGCGCAGGGCGCTGCGGTGAAATTCGCGCAGGCCGAAGGGTTCGACGAGGTGCATGACATCGTTCTGGGCCGCTGTTCGATGTGCCACGCCTCGGAACCGTTCTGGGACGGGCTGCTTTGGGCGCCCAAGGGTGTGCGGCTGGACACCGAATATCATATCGCGCGGCAGGCGCGGGCGATCTATCTGCAGGCGGGGCTGACCCATGCGATGCCGCCCGCGAACCTGAGCTACATGGAAGACGAAGAGAGGCAAAAGATTGTCGCGTGGTACCGTAACGCGGTCGGGGGCTAGGCGCAGGGCACGAACCCTCTCGCCGTGGCGCGCGTTTCCCGCTATGCCGCGGGCATGAGCGACAAGATGGACATTTTCCTGGTGGCCCCGCCAGGCATGGAGCGTACGCTTGCCGACGAGGCGCGCGCGGCCGGCTTTCCGCTGCCTGAGGCGATCGAAGGCGGTGTCAGTTTCAATGGCGGATGGGACGATGCCTGGCGCGCGAACCTCGTGCTGCGCGGGGCGACGCGGGTGCTGGTGCGGATCGGTCAGTTCCGGGCGTTTCACCTGGCGCAACTGGACAAGCGCGCCAGCAAGTTTCCCTGGGCCGAGGTGTTGCGCCCCGACGTGCCGGTGAAGGTCGAGGTGACATCGCACCGCTCCAAGATCTATCACGAGCGCGCGGCGGCGCAGCGGATCGCCAAGGCGATTTCCGACGGCCTGGGCGCGCCGGTGCGCAGCGATGCGGCTGTGGCGCTGAAGGTGCGGATCGACGACAACCTTGTCACGATCAGCGTCGATACATCCGGCGAAAGCCTGCACAAGCGCGGGCACAAGCAGGCGATGGGCAAGGCGCCGATGCGCGAAACGCTGGCGTCGCTGTTTCTGCGGCAGATGGGCTTTGACGGCAGCCAGACGGTCGTGGACCCGATGTGCGGGTCGGGCACCTTCGTGCTGGAGGCGGCCGAGATCGCCGCCGGTCTGCTGCCCGGACGCGACCGGGATTTCGCGTTCGAGCAGCTTGCCACGTTCGAGCCGGACCGGTGGGCGGCGATGCGCGGGGCGTCGCGGCCGGCCGTGCCAAAGGCGCGGTTCTTCGGGTTCGACCGCGATCCCGGTGCGGTGCGCATGGCGCGCGAAAACGCGGCTCGTGCCGGTGTATCCGACTGGGTAAGTTTCGCGGAACAGGCGGTGAGCGAGCTGACCCCGCCCGATGGCCCGCCCGGCATCGTGATCGTGAACCCGCCCTACGGCGCACGGATCGGCGAGCGAAAGCCGCTGTTCGGGCTTTATGGCGCGCTGGGCCAGGTTCTGAAGGACCGTTTCGCGGGCTGGCATGTGGGGATCGTGACCAGCGACCAGGGGCTTGCCAAGGCAACCGGGCTGACACTGCATACCGGGCCAGCCGTGCCGCATGGGGGGCTGCGTATCAGGCTCTATCGCGCGCGTATCTGATTGGCGTGGGCCGCTTGATCCCCGGTGGCAGAATCGCCTGTGCCATGCTAGGTCTTGTGGGATGAACACCCATGCCCCCAACATACGCCCGGTAATCCGCCAACTGGACGAGGCCGCGATCAACCGCATCGCGGCGGGCGAAGTGGTGGAACGCCCGGCCTCGGCAGTCAAGGAGCTGGTGGAAAACGCCATTGACGCCGGGGCGCGGCGCATCGACATCGCGATTGCCGATGGCGGCAAGACGCTGATCCGGGTGAGTGACGACGGCTGCGGGATCGCGGCGGCGGATCTGCCGCTGGCCCTGTCGCGCCACGCAACGTCCAAGATCGACGGGACCGACCTGCTGAACATCAACAGCTTCGGTTTTCGTGGCGAGGCGCTGCCCAGCCTTGGTGCGGTGGGGCGGTTGACGATCACCAGCCGCGTGGCTGGCGAAGAGGCCGCGCAGATCACGGTGGCGGGTGGACAGGTCGGGCCGGTGAAACCTGCCGCGCTGAACGCCGGAACGGTGGTCGAGTTGCGCGATCTCTTTTACGCCACTCCGGCGCGGCTGAAATTCCTGCGCACCGACCGGGCCGAGGCGCAGGCGATCACCGACGTGGTCAAGCGGCTGGCCATGGCCGAACCGTTCGTCGCATTCGTGCTGCGTGACGTGTCAGGCGGCGGCGAAGGGCGCGTGGTGTTCCGCGCCGATGCGGAATCGGGTGATCTGTTCGATGCGCTGCACGGGCGGCTTGCCAGCGTCCTGGGGGCGGAATTCGCGGAAAACAGCCTGCGGATCGACGCCGAGCGCGAAGGTTTTCATCTGTCGGGTTTTGCCGCGCTGCCCACCTATTCGCGTGGTGCGGCGGTGGCGCAGTTCCTGTTCGTCAATGGCCGCCCGGTGCGCGACAAGCTGCTGATCGGCGCGTTGCGTGCGGCATATTTCGATTTCCTGAGCCGCGACCGGCACCCGGTCGCCGCGCTGTTCGTGGATTGCGCGCCCACGCTGGTGGACGTGAACGTGCATCCGGCGAAATCCGAGGTGCGGTTCCGTGATCCGGGCACCGTGCGCGGGCTGATCGTCAGCGCGCTGCGCCATGCGCTGGGCGAGGCGGGGCATCGGGCGTCCTCGACCGTGGCGGGGGCCACGCTGGGCGCGATGCGGCCCGAGCCGGTTGCGCCGCGTGTCTACCAGATGGACCGCCCCGGCCCCGGGGCGCGGCAGATGGCCTATCAGGCGCAGGCCCCGCAAGTGGGATTCGCGGAAACCGCGCTGGCCTATAGCGCGCGGGTTGAAGAGACACCCCAGGACGCACCGCAAGCGGCGGATGAGGGGTTGCCGCTGGGTGCGGCGCGGGCGCAGGTGCATGAAAACTACATCATCGCGCAGACCGACACGGGCATCGTGATCGTCGATCAGCACGCCGCCCATGAGCGGTTGGTTTATGAACGGCTCAAGCGCCAGATGGCCGAAAACGGGGTTGCGGCGCAGGCGTTGCTTATCCCCGAGATCGTCGAGTTGTCGGAGGGCGACTGTGCGCGGCTGATGGAACATGCCGACGACCTGTCGCGCCTTGGCCTGACGCTCGAGCCCTTCGGCGGCGGTGCGGTCGCGGTGCGCGAAACGCCCGCCCTTCTGGGTGAGGTCAACGCGCGGGCGATGGTGCTGGATATCCTGGACGAGCTTGCCGACCAGGGCGACAGCATGAACGTTCAGGCGCGGCTCGAGGCGATCCTGAGCCGGGTCGCCTGCCACGGCTCGATCCGGTCGGGCCGCCGGATGCGGGCCGAAGAGATGAACGCGCTTTTGCGCGAGATGGAGGCAACGCCGCATTCCGGCCAGTGCAACCACGGGCGGCCCACCTATGTGGAGCTTAAGCTGAGCGATATCGAAAGGCTGTTCGGGCGGACATGATCCAGATTGGCGACCAGAGTTATGCGTTGAACGACCCGGCGGTCCTGCTGGTGCTGGCGGGCGGTGTGCTGGCGCTGTTGTTCCTGATCCTGCTGGTCGTCGCGGTGCGCGCGGCGGGACGGTCGGCGCGGATGGCCGAACCGCTGGCGCAGCAGATCGGGATGCTGGGCCAGCGCGTCGAAACGCTGAGCCAGGGCCAGCAGCAACTGGCGGGCGGGCTGACCCATGTGTCCGAGGCGCAGGCCGCATCCCAGGCGAACATGCTGCAACTGATGGAGCGGCGCCTGGGCCAGGTGTCGGAGAAGATGAACGAGAACCTGCAAGGCTCGGCCCGGCGCACGGCGCAGTCGCTGGGCGAGTTGCAGCAGCGGCTGCAGGCGATCGACAAGGCGCAGGAAAACATCACAAAGCTGTCGGGCGACGTGCTGTCGCTGCAGGACATCCTTTCAAACAAGCAGACGCGCGGGGCGTTCGGGGAAATCCAGTTGCGTGACATCGTGGGCAAGGCGCTGCCATCGGACAGCTACCAGTGGCAGGCGACGCTGTCGAACGGCAAGCGCGCGGATTGCCTGATCTACCTGCCCAACCCGCCCGGCCCTATCGTGATCGACAGCAAGTTCCCGCTCGAGGCGTACGAGGCGCTGGTTAACGCCGAAACGCAGGAACAGCTGAACCGCGCCTCCACCCTGATGCGGCAATCGGTGCGGGGCCATATCAAGGCGATTTCGGAAAAATACATCCTGGATGGCGAAACCGCGGATGGGGCGCTTATGTTCCTGCCCTCCGAGGCGGTTTATGCCGAATTGCATGCGCGGTTCCCCGAACTGGTTCGCGAAGGATTCGCCGCGCGGGTCTGGATCGTGTCGCCCACGACCTGCATGGCCACGCTGAACACGATGCGCGCCATCCTGAAGGACGCGCGGATGCGTGAACAGGCGGGTGCGATCCGGCGTGAGTTGGGCCTGCTGTTTGCCGATGTGGAGCGTTTGGGCACGCGGGTCGAGAACCTCGACCGGCACTTCGGGCAGGCGGCCAAGGATATTTCCGAGATCAAGATCAGCGCGGACAAGGCGGGCCGCCGTGCGCGCCGGTTGGACAATTTCGATTTCGAAGAACTTGCCCCCGATCCCGAAGACGCCCCCGTCCTGCGGCTTGAGCATCCCAAGGGCGGCTGACGCGCGCGCTGTGGCGCGGTTGCATGCGGACACCGGAATTTGCGCGCGGCGAAAGCGGCGGACGCGCGGAGACACCATATTCGTGTTATGATTCATACCTATGGGTGGGGTGAAGGGCAGGATGTGCGATGTGGACCCCCGATTATTTTCTTGGCCCGTGGAAGCTTGCGCTTGAAACGTCACGTGCGATGTTCGACGCGCAGGCCGTTATCGCCATGCGACTGGGTGGCATGGCCGGATTCTGGGCGGTATCGACCGGTGAAACCACGCGGATGGTGACGGAAAAGCCGCGCGCGCTGCTCAAGGCGCAGTGGGCGATGCAGAAAGCGTTGCTGGAGGGACAGCCACCCGATGCCATCCTGAGGGCCGGGTTGAAACCGATCCGAAAGAAGGCGGGCAAGAACGCGCGGCGCCTGGCGGCGTTGGGGCCGAAACGCCGGTGATCAGTGCCGGCGTGGATCGGCCGGGTAGACGCCCAGGATTTTCATCTCGGACGTGAAATAGCTGAGTTCATCCAGTGCAAGGCGTACATTGTCGTCATCTGGGTGACCTTCGATATCGGCATAGAACTGCGTCGCCGTGAAAGACCCGCCGACCATGTAGCTTTCCAGCTTGGTCATGTTGACGCCGTTGGTGGCGAAACCGCCCATCGCCTTGTAAAGCGCGGCGGGGATGTTGCGCACCTGGAAGACAAAGCTTGTCATCATGCCGTCGTCGCCCCGGCGGCTGTGATCGCCGTCGCGCGACATTACGAGGAACCGTGTGGTGTTGTTGCCCTGGTCCTCGATGTGGCGGGCCAGGATGTCCAGCCCGTAGATCTCGGCGGCAAGGTCGCCCGCAAGCGCGGCGAGGGACGGATCGCCAAGTTCGGCCACATGCTTGGCCGAACCGGCTGTATCCGCGCCGGTGACGCGGTGGATGCCGTGCCTGGTCAGGAATTTCTTGCACTGACCCAGCAGGACGGTGTGGCTCATGGCCTGTTCGACCTGTTCCAGGCGCGTGCCGGGCACCGCCAGAAGGTTGATGTGCACCCGGACGAACGCCTCGTCGATAATATGCAGCCCCGAGGCCGGCAAAAGCGAGTGGATATCCGCCACCCGGCCATAGGTCGAGTTCTCGACAGGCAGCATCGCAAGGTCCGCACGGCCTTCGCGGACCGCGTCGATCGCGTCCTCGAAGGTACGGCAGGGCAGGGCCTCCATTTCCGGGCGGGCGTCGTGGCAGGCCTGGTGCGAATAGGCGCCCGGCTCTCCCTGAAAGGCGATGCGGTTGGTTTTCGTCATGGGTATTCCATCAAAAATGCCCAAGTCGGGCGTTTCGTCGCGCTAACTATACCTTGCCACCGCGAAGGGGAAGCAATAGATAGCCCGCGACGGATATGAAACGGACGGGCGAACCATGTTTGACACGATGACGATCACGAAAGCCGGTGGCGCGCTGTGCGGCGCTCTTCTGATCTTTCTTCTGGGCAAATGGGGGGCCGAAACGCTCTATCATATGGGCGGCGGTCACGGCGGCGAAGAACACACCGCCGGTTACGTGATCGAGGTCGAAGGCGGCGATGACGCGGCCGAAGAACCCGCAGAGGAAATGGATGTCGCCGCAGTTCTGGCGGCTGGTGATCCCGGTGCAGGCGCACGCGTCTTCAACAAGTGCAAGGCGTGCCACAAGCTTGAAAAGGGCGAGAACGCGACCGGGCCGTACCTGTATGGCGTGGTCGGGCGTCCGATCGACTCGGCCGAGGGTTATGGATATTCGGGCGCTCTCGAAGAGCAGGGCGCCGAGGCGTGGACCCCGGAAACCTTGTTTGCCTTCCTGGAAAACCCCAAGGGATGGGCGCCTGGCACGACGATGTCCTTTGCCGGCCTCAAGAAGCCCGAGGATCGTGCCGACGTGATCGCCTATCTCGCGACCATCGGCCAGTGAACACATACACTTTATGACCGGTTCGGGCCGTCACCTGGAAAGGTGGCGGCCTTTTTCGTTGTATGACCGGAAATCACGCGTGTTCACGCAATCTTACCTTGAATGTGGCCAAGGCGCGCCATTAGCTTAGATCACTGATATCAGACGTATCCCGAACCGGAACGCGACAGGAGGATGAGCATGACACCCGCCCCCCGCACCAGCGCCGTTGCGCGCCCGCGACAGACGGCCCGGATCGCTGCCTTTCTGACGTGGATGTTGCTGGGCGTTGTCGCGCTGGCCATCCCGGCGCTGGCACAGGATCAGGATGGCGATGCCATGATCCGCAGCCACGGATATTCCTACTTCGGCAATCTCACCTACCCCGAGGATTACCCGCATTTCGATTACGTGAACCCGGACGCGCCGAAGGGCGGGGAAATCTCGCTTGCGGCGATGGGGACGTTCGATTCGATGAACCCCTACAGCCGAAAGGGGCGCGCGGGGCGGTATTCGTGGATGATGTACGAAAGCCTTCTGGGGGAAGAACCGACAAGCGGTGCCGGTGCGCCTGCGGATGTCTATGGCGAAATGTACGGATTGCTGGCCGAGAGCCTGGAATACCCCGAATCCAAGGAATGGGTGATTTTCCACATGCGGCCCGAAGCGCGGTTTTCGGACGGGGTGCCGGTGACGGCGCATGACGTGGTGTTTTCGCACAACCTGCTGCTGGAACAGGGCCTGCCATCCTATGCGCAGGCGGTGAAGGTGCGCGTTCTGACCGCCGAAGCGCTGGACGACCACACGGTCAAGTTCACCTTTGCCAAGGACATTTCCCGCCGGTCGCTGATCGACCAGGTGGGCAGCGTTCCGGTCTGGCCCAAGCACTGGTTCGAAAAGACGGGCGCGCGGCTGGATGAACCCAGGCTCGAAGCGGCGCCGGGATCGGGCCCCTACATGGTCGAAGAGGTCGAGGTGAACCGGCGCATCGTCTACAAGCGCAATCCCGATTACTGGGGCAAAGACCTGCCGATCAACAAGGGCCGGCATAATTTCGACCGTATCCGCGTGGAATATTTCGGGGACGACACCGCCGCGTTCGAGGCCTTCAAGGCCGGCGAATTCACCGTGCGTCCCGAAGGCAACTCGCGCCTCTGGGCCACCGGGTACGATTTCCCGGCGGTGCAGAAAGGTTGGGTCAAGATGGAAGACCTGCCTGACGGCACACCACCCGCGCCGACCGGCATCATCTTCAACCTCGGGCGGGAAAAGTTCCAGGACCGCCGCGTGCGCGAGGCGGTTTCGCTGGCCTATAACTTCGAGTGGACGAACGCGTCGCTGCAATACGGCCTGTTCGAGCAGCGCCATTCCTTTACCCAGGGTTCCCCTCTCGAGGCGCAGGGCGTGCCCGAAGGCGCCGAGCTGGAACTGCTGAAATCGCTGGGCGACATCGTGCCGCCCGAGATGCTGACCGAACCGGCCGTCATGGCGCACAGCTCGTCCGAAGAGCGGCTGACCGACCGCCGCAATCTGCGCCGCGCGATGAAGCTGCTGGACGAGGCCGGCTGGACCGTGGGCGATGACGGCATTCGCCGCAACGCGCAGGGCCGGGTGATGAAGATCGATTTCCTGCTGAACACGGCGGGTTCTCCCACGCTGGAATCGGTGGTCGAAACCTTTGTGCAAAACCTGCAGAAAATGGGCATCGACGCATCGGTGGAAAAGGTCGATCCGTCGCAATACACGCTACGGGAACGCGACCGCGATTTCGACCTGATTTTCGACCAGTACCGCGCGTTCCTGGATACCGGGACCGGGCTGCACCAGATGTATGGCTCCAAGGAGGCGGCGTTCAGCCTGTTCAACCCCGCGGGCCTTGCCAGTCCGATGGTCGACCGGATCATCGACATTTCCCTGCTGAGCGAAACCGTGGAAGAGCGTGATGTCGCATTGCGCGCGCTGGACCGTGCGTTGCGCTGGGAACGGTTCATGATCCCGGTCTGGTACAATCCCAGCGTCTGGATCGCTTATTGGGACCAGTACGATCACCCCGAAGAGCTGCCGACCTATTCCGTGGGCCTTTTGGATTTCTGGTGGTATGACGCGGAGAAAGCCGAAAAGCTCAGGGCCGAAGGCGCGCTGAGATAAGCGGGGGGAATACCGGCAGATGGGCGCCTATATCCTTCGGCGATTGTTGCTGATCATCCCGACGCTGTTGGGGATCATGATCATCAATTTCGTCCTCACGCAGTTCGTGCCGGGCGGACCGGTCGAACAGGTGATCGCCCAGATGCAGGGGCAGGGCGACGTGACCGCGGGCTTTGCCGGTAGCGGCAATGACGCCGGCATGGATGTGCCCGACAACGAGGAATATATCGGCGCGCGCGGCCTGCCGCCTGAATTCATCGCCCAGCTTGAACAAGAATTCGGCTTTGACAAGCCGCCGCTGGAACGGTTCCTGAACATGATGTGGAACTATGCGCGGCTGGATTTCGGGGAAAGCTGGTTCAAGAAACAGGAAGTCACCGACCTGATCATCCAGGCGATGCCGGTATCGATTTCGCTGGGGTTGTGGTCGACCTTGCTGGCCTATCTGATCTCGATCCCGATGGGCATCCGAAAGGCCGTGCAGGATGGATCGCGTTTCGATAGCTGGACATCGACGGTGGTGATCGTGGCCTACGCGATCCCCGGTTTCCTGTTCGCGATCCTGCTGCTGGTCCTGTTCGCGGGCGGATCGTATCTGCAGATATTTCCGTTCCGGGGGCTGACGAGCGAACAGGCGGTTTGGGACACGCTGACCTGGTGGGAAAAGGTGGGCGATTATTTCTGGCACATCACCTTGCCGGTCGTCGCTTCGACGATTTCCGCCTTTGCCACGCTGACGCTGCTGACCAAGAACAGCTTTCTGGACGAGATAAAAAAGCAATACGTGATCACAGCCCGCGCCAAGGGCTTGAGCGAGCGGCAAGTGCTTTATGGCCATGTTTTCCGCAACGCCATGCTGATCGTGATCGCGGGCTTTCCGGCGGCGTTCATCAGCATCTTCTTCACCGGTTCGATCATCATCGAAAAGCTGTTTTCGCTGAACGGCCTTGGTCTTCTGGGGTTCGAGGCCGCGTTGCAGCGCGACTACCCGATCGTGTTCGGCACGCTGTTCATCTTTGGCCTGATCGGCCTGCTGGTCGGCATCCTGTCGGACCTGATGTATGTGCTGGTCGATCCGCGCATCGATTTCGAAAAGAGAGAGGGGTAAATGGCGCTTTCCCCCCTCAACCAGCGGCGCTGGCGCAACTTTCGACGCAACAGGCGGGCCTTCTGGTCGCTGATCGTGTTCTCGGTTCTGTTCGGCCTGTCGCTGTTCGCCGAATTCATCGCCAACGACAAACCGATCCTGGTGCAGTACCGGGGCGAATATTACACGCCGATCTTCCGGTTCTACCCGGAAACCGCGTTTGGTGGCGATTTCCAGACCGAGGCGGATTACCGCGATCCGGTGGTGCAATGCCTGATCGAAACCGGCGGAACCGACGCCTGTTTCGACGAGCCCGAAGACCTGATTGAGGATGCGCAGGACGGCGTGATCGACGGCTCGGAGATCGCCAAGGGCTGGGCGCTCTGGCCGCCACTGCCCTATTCCTACGACACGACGGTGGACCGGCCCGGCGCCGCGCCGCTGCCGCCCAACGACCAGAACCTGCTGGGGACCGACGACACCAAGCGCGACGTGCTGGCGCGGGTAATCTATGGCTTCCGGCTGTCGATCCTGTTCACGCTTATCGTCACCACGCTGGCCAGTATCATCGGCATCATCGCGGGGGCGTTGCAGGGCTTTTTCGGTGGGTGGCTGGACCTGATATTCCAGCGTGTGATCGAAATCTGGACCGCGATGCCGCAGCTTTACGTGATCATCATCCTGTTCGCGATACTCGGGCGGGGGTTCTGGTTGCTTGTCTTCATAACGGTACTGTTCGGCTGGACGGCGCTTGTGGGCGTGGTGCGGGCCGAGTTCCTGCGCGCGCGGAACCTGGAATACGTCCGCGCGGCCAAGGCGTTGGGCGTCAGCAATTGGACGATCATGTTCCGCCACATGCTGCCCAACGCGATGGTCGCGACGCTGACCATGCTTCCCTTTATCGTCACGGGAACGATCGGGCTGCTGGCCAGTCTCGATTTCCTGGGCTTCGGCCTGCCGTCCTCGGCGCCGTCGCTGGGGGAACTGACGCTTCAGGCCAAGCAGAACCTGGATGCGCCCTGGCTGGCCTTCACCGCCTTCTTCACCTTCGCGATCATGCTGTCGCTTCTGGTCTTCATCTTCGAAGGGGTGCGTGACGCGTTCGACCCCAGAAAGACGTTTCAATGAGTGTGCTCGAAGTCCGCGACCTGACCGTGGCCTTCCGGCAGGACGGCAAGGTCAACCCCGCCGTGCGTGGTGTTTCGTTTTCCGTCGACCGTGGGGAAACCGTGGCTCTGGTGGGCGAATCCGGGTCGGGCAAGTCGGTGACCGCGTTGTCGACCGTCGGCCTGCTGCCGCCCAGTGCGCAGGTGGGCGGGTCCGTCACCTATGAAGACCAGCAGATGATCGGCGCGGGCGACAAGCTGCTGCGGCAGGTGCGTGGCAACGACATCAGCTTTATCTTTCAAGAGCCGATGACCTCGCTCAACCCGCTGCACACGATCGAAAAGCAGCTTCGGGAATCGATCGAACTGCACCAGGGCCTTGAGGGCAGCGCCGTGCGCGACCGCATTCTTGAACTGCTCAACCGTGTTGGCATCCGCGACCCCGAGGAACGGTTGAACGCCTATCCGCACCAGTTGTCCGGCGGGCAGCGCCAGCGGGTGATGATCGCGATGGCGCTTGCCAACAAGCCCGACCTGCTGATCGCCGACGAGCCGACGACGGCGCTGGACGTGACGATCCAGGCCCAGATCCTGGAATTGCTGGCCGAGCTGAAACAGACCGAGGACATGGGCCTGCTGTTCATCACCCATGACCTGGGCATTGTGCAGCGCATTGCCGACAAGGTCTGCGTGATGAAGGATGGCGAGATCGTCGAGGCCGGGCCGACCGCCGAGATATTCGCCAACCCGCAGCACCCCTATACGCGAAAGCTGTTGGGTGCGCGCGCGGTCGGATCGCCGGCACCCGTGCCCGAAGAGGCGAAGTCGCTTGTGTCGACGGATGGGCTGCGTGTGTGGTTCCCGATCCAGAAGGGCTTTCTGAAGCGCACGGTCGGGTATGTGAAGGCGGTGAACGACGCCACGATCGACGTGCGCGAGGGCGAAACGCTGGGAATCGTCGGCGAAAGCGGATCGGGCAAGACCACGCTGGCGTTGGCGATCATGCGGCTGATCCAGTCCACCGGCGGGATCACCTATGACGGGCAGGACGTGCGCGGCTGGTCGACGAAAAAGCTGCGCGGGTTGCGGCGCGAGATGCAGATCGTGTTCCAGGACCCGTTTGGCAGCCTGTCGCCGCGCATGACCTGCGAACAGATCATTGCCGAAGGGTTGGGCGTGCATGGCACGGCGCCGGGGCGCAACGCCAACCAGATGGTTGCCGAGATCATGGAAGAGGTGGGGCTGGACCCCGCCACGATGCACCGCTATCCGCACGAATTTTCCGGCGGCCAGCGCCAGCGCATCGCCATCGCCCGCGCCATGATCCTGCGGCCGCGTCTGGTGGTGCTCGACGAACCCACAAGCGCGCTGGACATGACCGTGCAGGTGCAGATCGTCGATCTGCTGCGTGATCTGCAGGTAAAATACGGGCTGGCCTACCTGTTCATCAGTCACGACCTGAACGTCGTTCGCGCCATGAGCCACAAGATCATCGTGATGAAACAGGGCGATGTGGTCGAGGCCGGCAAGGCCGAGGATCTGTTCACCAATCCGCAGACAGAATATGCCCGCACGCTATTGTCTGCAGCGTTGGATCTGGCGGGCTGACCGGCTCGGTCAGGGGTGGACGCCGTCGAACACCATCTCGCGCCGGATCAGTTTGCCGAACAGGTCGCAGCCGTTTTCGGGCCGGGAAAAATAGAACCATACCCGCGCGGCAAAGGCATCGGGCGCCATGGCCAGGATCAGCCCGTTGATCGATTCAAGCGTGACCGTGCCACCGTTTGCGCGCCCCTCGAGCAGCTTTTCCCGTGCGGCATCGGGCAGGAAATCGTATTGCATGGCGTAGGCCATGAATTCGTTCTGCGCGCGGGGGCCGCTGTCGGGCCCCATCGCCTGGTAGACCAGGGCATGAGTCACCTCGTGCACGATCAGGCTTTCGAACAACAGCGTGGACGAGATGCGAAGATAGGGTGAATCCGCGCGAAAGATCTGTTCCAGCGCGCTGGGCGGAAGAACCTGGATCAGGTTTGCCTTGCAGTCGAACAGCCCCATGCAATCGGGGTGGTCGCCGAGGATCGCGTCAGTCACGAGGATACTCAAAGGTTCCGGTCTGGGCAGATGGCATTGGGCCAGCCTGGGCAGTGCCGTGGCCAGCGCCGCGCAGGCGCGTTCGACCAACGCGGAGTCTGGGGCTGTCACCGTATCGCCTGTCGCGCAGATATGGGTTATGTCCCCTGCCTGGCCCGCCTGCGGCGCGAGCGTCAGTAACAGAACAAGGCAAAGACGGTGGAGCATGCCCGATGGTCCTGTTCTGCGGCCATCCTGTCAAGCCAGCGGCAGGTCGATCACCAATGCGGCATGGTCGCTGGCATGTGGACGATGGTGGCCGACTTCGGGCAGGTGAAGACCGGCATTGCGTCCCGCCTCGAGCGACAAGCCCTCGCGGTGCAGGTCGGGGATCGCGTCGGGGCAGGCCCGCGCCAGTGCAGGGCTGGCCAGCATCCCGTCCGAGCGCCAGTAAATGTCGTCCCACGGGTCATGCGCCGACCAGCGCGCGCCTTGTGGCAGGCGCGCCAACAGGTCGACGGAAAAGGGCGGCAGGATCGGTGCCGTGGCCGGATCGCCCGCAGGGTGCGCGGGGTCGTTCAGATCGCCCAGGATCAGCCACATGTCGCGGCCCCGTGCCTCGACCAGGTGGCGGACGGCCAGTGCCTCTTGCCGGCGCACGGGCCAGGCTGCGACGGGATCGGGATAGGGTGCCTTGAAATGGCAGATGAACAGCGTGATCGCCTCGAACTCGACCTCGAGGCAGTCGCGTCTGAATATCGGCGTGTCGGGATGCACTCCGGGCGGTGGCGCCAGGCCCAGATCCGCCGGGCGCAGGTCGATATGGCTGGATACTGCAAGCGGTGCCACCCGGCTGAGCAGCGCGACATCCTGCCCGCGCCCGTCATTGCCGGGCATGCAGATGCGGTGCGGGTAGGGGGGCACACCGGCCGGCAGCATGTAGGTGTCGTGGAAATGGTCCAGAGTGGCCTGGTCGAACACCTCCTGCAGGGCAAGAATGTCGGCATTCAGTGCTGCGATCACCTGCGCCCCAAGCCGGCGGTCTATCCTGTCGGCCCAGGAATCCGGGGTGTCTGGTGTGTCGCGATCATGCGCGCCATCCAGAACCGCGCCACGCAGGCGCAGGTTCTGGATGTTGAAAGTGCCGATGCGCACCGGCCCGGCCTAGATGGCCGAGCTGTGGCCGGCCTTGCTCAGGTCGTAGGCGTCAAAGGCACGTGCGATCATGCGGGTCAGCGGACGGGCGTCGACCGGGATATCGAGCCCCGCATCGGTCACTTTGATCAGCCCGTCGAACTCTGCCGCCACGGCTTGAAGCCGGGCCATCAACTCGGCTTTCGGAATGCCGAAGCTGCCGGTGATCTCATCCGCGTCGATGCGGAAATCGCACATCAGTGCCTCGATCATCCGCGACCGCAACAGGTCTTCGCCCTTGAACGCATGTCCGCGCGCGACGGAGAACCGCCCGTCGCGTATGGCCGCGGTATAGGCCGAGGTCGCGGGCGCGTTCTGTGCGTAACCTTGGGGGAACCGCGAAATCGACGAGGCACCAACCCCGATCAGCACATCGGCCGGATCGTCGGTGTAGCCCTGGAAATTTCGACGCAGCTTGCCTGCGCGCAGCGCACGCGACAATCCGTCCTCGGGGCGGGCGAAGTGGTCGATGCCGATCTCGTCATACCCGTCCCACATGAACAGCCGCCGCGCGGTTTCGAATAGATCCAGCCGTTCCTGCGGCGTCGGCAGCGCATCCGAAGGGATCAGTTGCTGGCGCTTGGCCATCCAGGGCACATGCGCATACCCGTAAAGCGCCACGCGACCCGGGTTGAAAGACAGCAGTTTCTGGACGGTTTCGGTGATCCGCGCCTTGGACTGATGCGGCAAGCCGAAAAGGATGTCCGCATTCAGGCTTTGCACACCGCGCTCGCGGATCATGTCGACGGCCTTGCGGGTCACTTCGTAGCCCTGGATACGTCCGATGATGTTCTGGATCTCGTCATCGAAATCCTGAACGCCGATGGATGCCCGGTTCATGCCGGCAGCGGCCAGCACATCCAACCGCGTGGCGTCGATTTCGTTCGGGTCGATTTCGACCGAGAACTCGGCTTCGTCCGACAGGGGCGCGACCGCGAAAATCGATTCGGCCAGTTCCTGCATCATCTCGGGCTTCAAGAGAGTGGGCGTGCCGCCTCCCCAGTGCAGGCGCGACAGCGTGACGCCCCGCGGCAGTGCGGCGCCAAGCATCGCAAGTTCGGCTTTGAGGGTTTCCAGGTATGCACGGACGGGCTCGTCGCTTTGGGTGCCCTGGGTGCGACAGGCGCAGAACCAGCACAAACGGCGGCAAAACGGTACATGTACATAAAGCGAGATACGGGATCCGGGCGAAATCGCGCTGATCCAGTTGGCAAAATCGGTGGGTCCGATGGCTGGCGAAAAATGCGGCGCGGTCGGATAGCTCGTGTACCGCGGCACCTTCGCGTCAAACAGTCCCAGTTTTGCAAGTTGCGTTTTCGTGGCCATAAGCCTAGCCTGTACAGCAGGACACACGGGTCATCATTGACCCAGATCAAGCGCGCGAACGCATACATGCTGAATGAAGACATAAAAACGGTTGCACACGACTGTGGCGACTGCCCTATTCGCCATAGGGCTGTATGCGCGCGCTGTGAGGCGGACGAGCTCGAGCGGCTGGAAGAAATCAAGTATTACCGCAACTTCCAGGCCGGCCAGACGATAATCTGGTCGGGTGACCGGATGGATTTCGTGGGCTCGGTCGTGTCGGGAATCGCCACGCTGACCCAGACGATGGAAGACGGCCGCACACAGATGGTGGGTCTTTTGCTGCCCAGCGATTTCGTGGGCCGTCCGGGCCGAGATGGATCGCCCTATGATGTCGTGGCAACGACAGACATGGTGATGTGCTGTTTCCGCAAGAAACCGTTCGAAGAGCTGATGGCCGACACGCCGCATATCGCCCACCGCCTGTTGGAAATGACGCTGGACGAACTGGATGCCGCGCGCGAATGGATGCTGGTTCTGGGCCGCAAGACGGCGCGGGAAAAGATCGCCAGCCTGCTGTCGATCATCGCCCGCCGCGATGCGACGCTGAACCTGCAGACGCAGCAGAACTCGCTGGTTTTCGACCTGCCCCTCACGCGTGAGGCGATGGCCGACTATCTCGGGCTGACGCTGGAAACCGTCAGCCGCCAGATTTCGGCGCTCAAGCGTGACGGCGTCATCGAACTCGAAGGCAAGCGTCATGTGACGGTGCCCGACTTCAGCCGCCTTCTGGACGAGGCCGGCGACGACAGCGACGGCGGGATGCTGTCCTGACGTCGCACAGCGTATTTGCGCAAATCGTTATACTTGATAAACACCTGGCAAACAGGTGAAGGCTCAGGACATGACGAACCCCCACATTCTCATTGCCGGCGGCGGCATTGCCGGTCTTTCGCTCGCGCTGACGCTGCACCAGGTCGGCGTTCGCTGTACGGTTTACGAGTCCGTGCCGGAACTGCGGCCGCTGGGGGTGGGGATCAACCTCCAGCCGAACGCCGTGCGCGAGCTGTTCGACATGGGGTTCACCGCTGACGAACTTGACCGCGTCGGTGTGCCTGCGCGCGAATGGGCGCTGGTCGGGCGCAATGGAAATGACATCTACGCCGAACCGCGTGGCCTTTTGGCAGGTTACAACTGGCCGCAATATGCCGTGCACCGTGGCCAGTTGCAGATGCTGCTTTATGGCAAGGTTGTAGAACGCCTGGGGCCGGATGCGGTGCAAATGGGACTCCGTGTAACGGGCTACGAACAAGGCGCCGATGGCGTGACGGCGGTTCTGGCCGATGCCGAAGGCCGCGAAAGCCACGCCACCGGGACACTTCTGATCGGGGCGGACGGGCTGCATTCGGCGATCCGGGCGCAGATGCATCCCGACCAGCCGCCGATCCAGTGGGGCGGTGCGATCCTGTGGCGCGGCGTGACGCGGGCGAAACCGATCCGAACAGGATCGTCCTTTGTCGGGCTTGGTACGCACAAGCACCGCATGGTGATCTATCCGATCTCGCACACGGATGCCGATGGCATGGCCACCATCAACTGGATCGCGGAACAGACATTCGACAATTCCGCGGGCTGGGAAGGCGACTGGAACAAGAAGGTCAGCGCCGAAGATTTCGTGCACCATTTCGAAGGCTGGAATTTCGACTGGCTGGACGTGCCTGCCCTGATCCGTGGCGCGGCCGAAGTGTATGAATACCCCATGATCGACCGCGAGCCGGTGCCGACATGGGTCGACGGGCGCGTGGCGTTGATGGGCGACGCGGCGCATGTGATGTATCCGACCGGTTCGAACGGTGCGAGCCAGGCCATCATCGATGCCCGCGTGATCGGGTCCGAGCTGGTGGCACACGGGGTAAATGCCCAGGCACTCGCGGCCTATGACGCGCGGCTTTGCGGCCCGGTATCGGAACTGATCCTGCGCAATCGCGGCGCAGGCCCGTTCGGTATGCTGAATATCGTCGACGACCGCTGCGGCGGCGAATTCGACGACATCGACGATGTATTCCCCGAGGCCGAGCGCGCCGAATTCATGGCTGGCTACAAGAAGGCGGCAGGGTTCGCCATCGAGGCGCTGAACGCCGCGCCGCCGACGATTGCACCGGGCGCACAGGTTCCCGTGTGAGGCCACCGGCCCGGAAATGAAAAGGGCGCGCGATGTGTCGCGCGCCCCCGGTTTGTGTCCTGGTCCCTTCCTGCCGGGGCCTAATGCGCCATGAAAACAGGCACTTCGCTTTGTTCCAGCATATAGCGCGTGGCCCCGCCAAGGATCGCCTCGCGGAAGCGCGACTTGCCGTAGGCACCCATGACGACCAGCTCGGCTTCGATGTCCTTGGTATGGCGCAGCAGCACGTCGGATACGCGCGGCATCGTCTTGGACAGCACGTCGATCTCGACCTTGACGCCGTGGCGCGAGATGTACTGCGACAGCAGCCCGCCGGGGTCGGACCGGTTCGGCCCGTGGGTCGGCGGGTCGATCACCACGACATGCACCCTGTCGGCCGCCTTGAGCAGTGGCAGCGCGGCGCGCGCGGCGCTCAGGGCTTCGGAGCTTTCGTTCCAGGCCAGCACGATTTTCTTCGGCACCGTCACTTCGGTTTTCTCGTCCGGCACGACCAGAACCGGTGTGCGGCCCTCGAACAATGCGGCTTCCAGCACCGGCTCCAGTTCGACGCCACGATTGTCGCCATAGGGGCGGGGCAGCACGACAAGGTCCGAGAACCGTGCCCGCGCGGCGACGTGCCGACCGATATCGGCCAGTTGCGCCACGCCGCTTTCGGTGCTCCAGCGCACGTCCCACGGACCCAGGATCTCACGGGCGCGGGCTTCGACGGTCTCGGCCTCTTCCTGGGCGCGTGCGATGCTTTCCTGCAGGATCATCGCGTTTGCCCCGGCGTAGTAATAGCCGGTCTGGCTGCGATCGACGCCCATGCACAGTGCTTCGAGATGGGCATCGTTCATTTCGGCCAGCCTGGCCGCCTGTGACAGGACAGGGCCCGCCAAGGATTCGTCGGTAAGTACTGAAAACAACGACTTGTAGGCCATATCGGTCTCCTTTGATTCCGTCAGGACGTCGCGAAAACGCCCTGCTTGCACCGCCACCCTAATCCGGCGGCGCGGTCCCGTTCCTTGATGCGGGTCAAAAAAACCGCATGCCGCCTTTGATGCAGATCAAGGCACAGGCCGCCCGCGCATCCCATTAAGCGAACAGTCTAAACCTACCCGTGTGACAACGCGAATCGCGCGGGGACAGACGAAGGGACGCAAAATGGTTAACTACTTCAAGCTGATCGCGCTTGGCTTGATCGCGCTTTTTGCGCTGATCGCGGCCAATTACGCACGCGATCTGGCATATCTCGTCAATGCGGTGACCGTGGCACTTGCCGCGATCGCTTTGTTCATCTGGACATTGCGCCGCACCGACGAGCCTGTGCCGAATGTCGATCTTTCGGGTGAATATATGGACGGCGTCGTGCGCGCCGGGGTTATCGCCACCGCCCTGTGGGGTGTCGTCGGTTTCCTCGTTGGTGTGACGATCGCATTCCAGCTGGCCTTCCCGCAGCTCAATTTCGAATGGGCGCAAGGGTTTCTGAACTTTGGCAAGCTGCGTCCCCTTCACACTTCGGCGGTTATCTTCGCCTTCGGCGGCAACGCCCTGATCGCGACGTCGTTCTACGTCGTGCAGCGCACCAGCGCCGCGCGCCTGTGGGGCGGCAACCTGGCATGGTTCGTTTTCTGGGGCTTCCAGCTGGTGATCGTGCTTGCGGCCACGGGCTACATCCTGGGCGCGACGCAATCCAAGGAATACGCAGAACCCGAATGGTATGTCGACTGGTGGCTGACCATCGTCTGGGTGGCTTACTTTGCGGTCTTCGTGGGGACGATCGTAAAGCGCAAAGAGCCGCATATCTACGTGGCCAACTGGTTCTACCTCAGCTTCATCATCACCGTTGCGATGCTTCACATCGTCAACAACCTGTCGATCCCGGTGTCGATCTTCGGTTCGAAATCGGTTCAGGTCTTCTCGGGCGTGCAGGACGCGATGACGCAATGGTGGTACGGCCACAACGCCGTGGGCTTCTTCCTGACCGCGGGCTTCCTGGGCATGATGTACTATTTCGTGCCGAAACAGGCCGAACGCCCGGTTTTCTCGTACAAGCTGTCGATCATCCACTTCTGGGCGCTGATCTTCATCTACATCTGGGCCGGTCCGCACCACCTGCACTATACCGCGCTGCCTGACTGGGCTTCGACGCTGGGCATGGTGTTCTCGATCGTGCTGTGGATGCCTTCGTGGGGTGGCATGATCAACGGCCTGATGACGCTGTCGGGGGCCTGGGACAAGCTGCGCACCGATCCGATCATCCGCATGATGGTCATCTCGGTCGGCTTCTACGGCATGTCGACCTTCGAAGGTCCGATGATGTCGATCCGCGCGGTGAACTCGCTGTCGCACTACACCGACTGGACGATCGGCCACGTTCACTCCGGCGCTCTGGGCTGGAACGGCATGATCACCTTCGGCGCGCTCTACTTCCTCGTGCCGCGCCTGTGGAACCGCGAGCGGCTCTATAGCCTCAGCCTCGTGTCCTGGCACTTCTGGCTCGCCACGATCGGCATCATCCTCTACGCCGCATCCATGTGGGTGACCGGCATCATGGAAGGCCTGATGTGGCGCGAAGTGGACGCAAACGGTTTCCTCGTGAACTCGTTCGCCGACACCGTGGCCGCCAAGTTCCCAATGTATGTGGTGCGCGGACTGGGTGGGGTTCTCTACCTCGGTGGTGCCATCATCATGTGCTACAACCTCTGGATGACCGTCCGTCGTTCGCCTGCCGTTGAGGCGACGAACCAGATGGTCCCGGCTGAATAAGGAGGGCCGGAGAGATGGCAATTCTCGACAAACACACGATCCTTGAGAAGAATATCACGCTTCTTTCGATCTTCGCCTTCCTGGTGGTCACCATCGGCGGCATCGTGCAGATCGCACCGCTGTTCTGGCTGGAAAACACGATCGAGGATGTAGAGGGCATGCGCCCCTACACCCCGCTCGAACTGGCCGGTCGCGACATCTACATTCGCGAAGGCTGCTATGTCTGCCACAGCCAGATGGTGCGCCCGATGCGGGACGAGGTGGAACGCTACGGCCATTACAGCCTTGCGGCTGAATCGCAGTACGACCACCCGTTCCAGTGGGGCTCCAAGCGGACCGGGCCCGACCTGGCCCGCGTGGGCGGCCGCTATTCGGACGAATGGCACGTCGACCACCTGCGCAGTCCGCAATCGGTTGTGCCTGAATCGGTGATGCCGAAATACGGCTTCCTCGAAAACCGCATGATCGACGGCAAGTATATCGAAGACGTGATGTCCACCCATGCGCTGGTCGGCGTTCCCTACTCTGACGAGATGCTGGAAAACGGCATGGAAGACTTTGCCGCGCAGGCAGATCCCGACAGCGACTATGACGGGCTGCTGGAGCGTTATGGCGAAAAGGTCAATGTGCGCAACTTCGACGGACAGCCCGGAATCTCCGAGGCCGACGCGCTGATCGCCTACCTGCAAATGCTGGGCACGCTGGTCGATTTCTCGACCTTCACGCCCGACGAAAGCCGGTAAAGGAGGGGACGATGGACACATATTCCCTTCTCCGCGAGATCGCTGACAGCTGGGTTCTGCTTGCGATGTTCGCCTTCTTCGTCGGGGTGGTGATCTTTGCCTTCCGCCCCGGCGCGACGAAGGTCTACGACGACGTGGCAGACATCCCGTTCCGGCACGAAGACAAACCCGCCCAACGCGGCGGCCGGCCCGAGGAGGCTTGATCCATGGCACAACAACCGAAGAAAAAGAACGACGTCGAAACCACAGGCCATGAGTGGGACGGCATCGAAGAGTACAACAACCCCCTCCCGCGCTGGTGGCTGTGGGTCTTCTACGCCACGATCGTGTGGGGCATCTGGTACACCGTCGCTTACCCGGCCTGGCCTGGCGTGAAAGAAGCGACTTCGGGGTATCTGGGGTTCTCGACCCGCGGCCAGGTGGCCGAGGATATCGCAGAGTTCGAAGCCAAGCTTGAGCCGATCAACGCCAAGCTGGTGGCGGCAGACCTGAACGAAATCCGCGGCAACGACGAACTCGAAGGCTATGCGGTTTCCGCCGGTGCCGCCGTGTTCAAGACCTGGTGCGCACAGTGCCATGGTTCCGGTGCGGCTGGTGCCAAGGGCTATCCCAACCTGCAGGATGACGCATGGCTTTGGGGCGGCACGATGGAAGACATCCATTACACCGTGGCCCACGGCATTCGTAACGAGGAAGACCCCGATGCACGCTACTCGGAAATGCCGGCCTTTGGTCGGGACGAGTTGCTGACCGCAGAAGAGGTCGACCAGGTGGTCAACTACGTCATGTCGCTGTCGCCGGCCAATCCGCCGGTCGATGCCGGCCTGGTCGAAGCGGGCGCCGAGGTCTATTCGATCAACTGCGCGGCCTGTCACGGCGAAGACGGCAAGGGCGACCGGTTCCAGGGCGCTCCGAACCTGACCGACGCGATCTGGCTCTATGGCGGTGATTTCGACACGATCCGCGAATCCGTCTGGAACGCGCGGTTTGGTGTGATGCCGCCGATGGGGGGTGCCGACCTGACCGAAGCCGAGATCCGCGCCGTGGCCACCTATGTCCACCAGCTTGGTGGTGGCGAGGCCCCTGAATAAAGAACACCCGCGGGCGCAAGCCCGCGGGTTCGGCACCGGCCCTTCCGTCCTGTTCGCGCGTTTCCTGGAAGGCCGGTGCCACCTATTACCCCGGTGGCGGTTACAGGCGTCAAGCCTTAACCGCCACCGGTTTTCTTTTTCTCCCGACGAATCTCGGCTTGCCGGACTGTCCGCAACGCCCGATCCGACCCGCCGTCATCCATCTTGTCGGGGGTATACCTGCCTGATGCCGCGCAGTTTGGCCGCGATGAATACGGGCGTTGCAACCCCGGGTAGGGTCAAAAAAACGCAGTCTGCGTGGACAACCCTGCACAAGCGTCACGAATTGTCACCGGAGCAGGTTCAATTGACGGCAAATGATGTCGAAAACTTGCCACAAAGCTTTCAAATTCCTAAAAAAACCGGGGTTGCGGGAACAGGAATGAGAAAGGAATTTTTCTGTGCGTATTTTGACCATGACAACGGCGTTGGCTTTGATCCACGCGTCTGGCGCCGGTGCTGTGCCAATTGAAATCCAGGCCATGCCTCTGCCGGTATTGGGCGCAACTGCCTGCAGCACGGGCGGCGGCGGTGTCGACCCGCTTGAGGGCTCCAATTGCGTAAGTCGCGTGAGTCCTGCCGGCGATGTCGCGGTTTGGGGCACCTATGACAACGGAGCCGATCGTTCGACGGTCAATGCCGGTGTCAGCGAACATGTCCTGCACGCGGGCAGCGCGCGTCTTGAATTCAACCTCGATTCCGACGATCGGCTGTTCGTCGACAGTTCGTCGTTGTTCCTGTTCTCGGATAACGGCTGGTCGGAAATGACCGTCGGCAAGAACAACAGCGGGTCGACTTCGCGCGTCAGCGTTGGGCCCAATGCGCTGATTCAAATGAATTCGCGCGATACCGCCGCGATCATGCGTATCGGTGACAACGGCAACGGCAAGGTCGATCTTTACGAGTCCGGCATCGAGCTGAAGGGCAACACCCTGTCCTACATGCAACTGGGCGTGAATGGCGGCTCGGGCGAGTTGAGCATCGGCACGAATACAATCGGCCGTGGGTCGACGGTGTATCTGATGCCCGATGGCGGTGGCGACGCGGCGATGGAGCTTGGTGTCGATGGGATCGGCGTCGTCAATGTCGGTTCCGGTGAACTCAAGCTGGCTGCAGGACAGGGCAACGCAATCATGGCGTTGGGCACGGATGGCGGCAGCGGGACGCTGACGCTTGATCGTCTGGGATCGCAGGTTCGTCTTGTCTCGTCGACGGGCGATGCGCGTCTGGTTGCGGGCGCATCGGCCGGCGGTTCCGGCACGATCAACGTCCAGGGTGGTAACCTGGGAATGTTTGACGCTGGCTTCACCTCGGAAATCATCCTGGGTGCAAACAATGTCGATCCGTTCGGTGCGGGCGCCGGCACGACCGGCCCGGGCGGTACCGGTACGCTGAACGTGTCGGGCGTCAGCGCAACGGAAATGGGCTCCGTTTTCGCCAACACTCTCTATGTCGGCGTGTCAGGCGCCGATGCGGGTATGCCGGATGGCGGCACGGGCAACCTCAATGTGGGTGCCAACGGCATTGTCGAAGCCGACGAAATGTATGTCGGCCAGATTCAGCAGGCGGGCGGCGGAAACTCCGCGGGCCATGTGCAGATCACCAATGGCGGTCAAGTCGACCTGTTCGGGGGCAACAGCCAGGTGATCGTCGGTGCCAACGGGTCGGTCCTTGTCGATGGCGACGGTTCGGTTCTGCGGTCGGATGAGATCACGCTCACCGGGTCGGCCACGAACGATGCCGTTCTGAAGGTCGGCAACAAGGGCGTCGTCGACCTGCGCGGTGGCGATCTGGTGGTGCAGACCGGCGGCGTGCTCATGGGGTCCAAAGGCTCGATCCTGGGCGATGTCATCCTGGACGGCGGCTCGCTGCGTCCCGGTGCCTCTCCCGGTATTCTGGATATCGCAGGCGACCTGACACTGACCTCTGGCGTGCTGGAGCTGGAATTCGCAGGCACAGGCGAGGGCCAGTACGACATCCTGAACATCGCGGGCAACCTGTTCCTGCCGGAAAACAGCCTTGCATCGGTCGTGGTCAAGTTTCTGGATGGGTTCACGCCGGGCACGAACGACAGCTTTCAGTTCCTGAACGTGGCAGGCACTCTGCCGGAAAGCTTTGCGTCCGTGGATGTGTCCTTCGAGGGGCTGAGCGGTCCGGCGCCGTCGCTCTTCACCAACGGCATCGGTAACTTCGCGCTCGCCTTCGCGGATCCTTATGCGCAGGACGAAGACCCGGTCATCGGTGCCGTTCCGCTTCCGGCCGGGGCGTGGCTCCTGATCACGGCCTTCGGCGGGTTGGCGGGCTTGCGTTCGCGCCGCCGGCGCAAGGCGGCTTTTGCCTGACAGGCATCCAAACGATTGAATTCAAAGGCGCCCGCGTGGCGCCTTTGTTTTTTTCTCCGTGTTTGCCGTGGCATCGTGACGCGGGATCGCTGCGACCCGTGCCGGTTCCTGGCGACGGTCGGTCAAATAGATGTGTTTCAGAGTCAAAATTTGACACAGGTCAATGAGCCTGATGCCTTTGGTTGAGACAAGGGGCGTGACGCAATCCATACGACGGAGTGATTCCGTGTCCGACACGCAACCCGAAGCCCCCAGTCTTTACGCCGCCCGCGAGCCCGTTTTTCCCAAGCGGGTCAGCGGCACGTTCCGCAATCTGAAATGGATCATCATGATCGTGACGCTGGGTATCTATTACCTGACGCCGTGGATTCGCTGGGACAGGGGGCCGAACCTGCCGGACCAGGCGGTTCTGGTCGATCTGGCCAACCGCCGCTTTTTCTTTTTCTGGATCGAGATTTGGCCCCATGAATTCTATTTCATCGCGGGCCTTCTCGTGATGGCGGGCCTGGGGCTTTTCCTGTTCACCTCGGCCCTGGGCCGGGTCTGGTGCGGTTACGCCTGTCCGCAAACCGTGTGGACCGACCTTTTCATTCTCGTCGAACGCTGGATCGAAGGCGACCGCAACGCGCGTCTGCGCCTGCACCGTCAGAAGAAATGGGATTTCCGCAAGGTCCGCCTGCGCCTGACGAAATGGGTGTCGTGGCTTTTGATCGCGCTCGCAACCGGCGGGGCATGGGTGTTCTACTTTACCGATGCGCCATCTCTGGCCGTCGATCTTGTGACGGGCAACGCACACCCTGTCGCCTACACAACCATCCTGATCCTGACGGCGACGACCTTTGCCTTTGGCGGCTTCGCGCGGGAACAGATCTGTATCTACGCCTGCCCCTGGCCGCGGATTCAGGCCGCGATGATGGACGAGGACACGCTGACCGTCGCCTACCGCTCGTGGCGCGGCGAACCGCGCGGCAAGCACCGCAAGGCCGAAGGCGCCGAAGAGTTGGGCGATTGCATCGACTGCATGGCCTGCGTCAACGTCTGCCCCGTCGGCATCGACATCCGCGACGGGCAGCAGCTTGAATGCATCACCTGTGCGCTGTGCATCGACGCCTGCGACGAGATCATGGAGAAGGTGGGCAAGCCGCGCGGCCTGATCGACTACATGGCGCTGACGGACGAGGTCGCGGAACGCGCCGGCAACCCGCCGAAATCGGTCTGGAAACACGTGTTCCGTCCGCGCACCCTTCTCTACACGACGCTTTGGTCGCTGGTGGGTGTGGGCCTCGTGGTCGCGCTGTTCGTGCGTGCCGATATCAGCGTCACGGTAGCGCCCGTGCGCAACCCGACCTTCGTCACATTGTCCGACGGGACGATCCGCAACACCTATGACGTGCGCCTGCGCAACCAGCATGGCGAGGACCGCCCGTTCGAAATCAGCGTCAAGGGCCACCCGGCCTTGCGCGTGCAGCTCGAAGGCACGCCTTACGGTTCGGTGAACGTGCCGGCGGACACCACGCAGCTGCAGCGCGTCTACGTCCTTGCCCCGCCGAATTCCGAGCCCGCTGAAAGCGAACGCTGGGATATCCGCTTCTGGGTCGAGGATATCTCCAACGGCGAGCGCGTCTACAAGGACACCATCTTCAACGGGAGGGCAAACTGATGGCTGAACGTCAGATCACGGGCCGCCAGGTATTCTTTGGGTTCGTCGCGTTCTTCGGCGTGATCATCACGGTGAATATCGTCATGGCTTATAGCGCGATATCCACCTTTCCGGGTCTCGAGGTGCGCAACGGCTATGTCGCCAGCCAAAGTTTCGATGACCGCCGCGCCGCGCAAGAGGCGCTGGGCTGGACTGCACGGGTCGAGGTGAACGACGGCCGCCTCTCGGTCGCCATCACCGATGCCCAGGGTCAGCCGGTTCAGGCCGGCAACGTGCAGGCGCTTGTCGGGCGGCCCACGTCGAACCGCGACGATTTCACGCCCGAGCTGGTGTTCAACGGCCGCGTCTACGAAGCCCCGGTCGAGCTGTCGGGCGGCAAATGGATCCTGCATCTCAAGGCGCAGTCGCTGGCGGGCGAACCGTTCGAACAGCGCCTCGACGTGCATGTGAATTCCTGAGGAAAGGCAAACGGTCATGACCGCCACGATGCGCCCAACGATTTCGGCCTGTCCCGCCTGTTCCGCCGCCCCCGCGGCCGAGGCGCTGGCCGACGCGGCCGAGGTCAGGAACGCGCGCATCGCCCTGTCGCTGCCGACGATCCATTGCTCGGCCTGCATTGCGGCTGTCGAGGATGCTTTGAACGACCACCCCGGCGTGCGCGAGGCGCGGGTCAACCTGACCATGAAACGCGCCAGCATCGAGGCCGAACCGGACGTGATGCCCGACGATCTGGTCAAGGCTCTGGCCGGTATCGGTTACGAGGCACACGAGCTGGACGCCGGGACGCTGTCGGCCACCGAAAACGACAAGGCCGGGCGCGACTTGCTGATGCGCCTTGCCGTGGCCGGGTTTGCCTCGATGAACGTGATGCTGCTGTCGGTGTCGGTCTGGTCGGGTGCGGCGGATGCCACGCGCGACCTGTTTCACTGGATTTCGGCCTTCATCACGATGCCGGTCATCGTTTTCTCGGGGCAGCCCTTTTACCGCAACGCCTGGGCGGCGCTGCGGCACGGGCGGCTGAACATGGACGTGCCGATCACGCTGGCCATCGTGCTGGCGGTTGTGACGTCGCTCTGGGAAACGTCGCTTTCGGGTGAACACGCCTATTTCGACGCAGCCCTTGCGCTGACCTTCTTCCTTTTGGCGGGCCGGTATCTCGATCACCGCACGCGCGCCATCGCCCGGTCTGCGGCCGAGGAACTGGCCGCACTCGAAGTGCCCCGCGCCTGGGTTCTGCGCGACGGGCAAGAGGTGCAGGTTCCCGCCGCACAGGTGGCGTTGGGCGACCTGATCCGCGTGCGCCCCGGCGGCCGCATGCCGGTGGATGGCGTCATCACCGACGGCGTGTCGGAACTGGACCGGTCGCTTCTGACCGGGGAAACGTTACCCGTATTCGCGGAACCGGGCCGCGACGTATCGGCGGGCGAGGTCAACCTGACCGGCCCGCTTACCGTGCGCGCGACGGCAGTGGGCGAACAGACGTCGCTGCACCGGATGGCCGACCTGGTGGCGATCGCTGAATCCGGGCGGTCGCGTTATACCTCATTGGCCGACAAGGCGGCCAAGCTTTATGCGCCGGGGGTGCATATCCTGTCGGCGCTCAGCTTCGTGGGCTGGTATCTTTATACATGGGACGTGCGCACCGCGCTGAATATCGCTGCCGCGGTCCTGATCATCACCTGCCCTTGTGCGCTGGGCCTTGCCGTGCCTGCCGTGACCACGGCGGCCAGCGGACGGCTGTTCCGCAAAGGCATGCTGATCAAGCACTCCACCGCGCTCGAACGTCTGGCCGAAATCGACACCGTGGTGTTCGACAAGACCGGGACGCTGACGCAGGGCACACCGGAACTGACCAATCTGGCCGATCACGCCACCAGCGATCTGCAGATCGCGGCGGCGCTGGCGGCGGCCTCGTCGCACCCGCTGTCGCAGGCGATCGTCGCGGCCTGTGATGCGGGCGATGTCACACCGGCCGAGGTGGCCGATATCCGCGAATTGCCCGGCTATGGCACCGAAGGCGTGTGGCAGGGCATGAAAGTCCGTCTGGGCCGCGCGGCATGGGTCGGGGCCGAGGCGCGGTCGGAAACAACCGCCTGGTTGCGTATCGGCGACGAACGCCCGCGCGCCTTCACCTTTGCCGATGCGCTGCGCCCCGGCGCGGCCGAGGCCGTGCGCGCCCTTCGCGATGCGGGGCACGAGGTGATCCTGATTTCCGGCGACACGACGCCGGCGGTGGAAGCGCTGGCAAAACGTCTGGGTATCACCCAGTGGATGGCCGAGGCGCTGCCCGCCGACAAGGTTGCCCGCATTTCTGCACTCACTGACCAGGGACACCGGGTTCTGATGGTGGGCGACGGCCTGAACGACACCGCTGCACTGGCCGCGGCGCATGTGTCGATTTCGCCCGCATCCGCGCTCGATGCCGCGCGGGTGGCATCCGACATCGTGTTGCTGGGCGGGGATCTGTCGCCGATTGCCGATGCCGTCCTGACGGCGCGCAAGGCAACGCGGCGGATCAAGGAAAATTTCCGCATCGCGACCGTCTACAACATCATCGCGGTGCCGCTGGCGGTGGCGGGGCTTTGCTCGCCGCTGATCGCGGCCTTGGCCATGTCGGCCAGTTCGATTACCGTGTCGCTGAACGCGCTGCGTCTAAGGTGAACCCCAATGGAAGTTCTGGCCTACCTCATCCCCATCTCGCTGATCATGGGTGGAATCGGGCTGCTGTTCTTTGTCTGGACGGTCAAGACCAACCAGTATGACGACCCCGAAGGCGATGCGCGCCGCATCCTGTCGGGCAAGTATGACGACAAGCCCAAGCAATAGCGGCGGCTGACCGGCGGATCACTCGATCCGTTCGATTGCCGTGATGGTGAATTGCACCAGTCCCAGCAGCCCGGCATCTTTCCCCGCACCCTGCGCGCGGGTGCCCATCTGATCGATCCGTGTGCTGAAGGTCAGGCCCATCCCGGCCATGTCGGCAAGTTCGAGCGCATCCGGCAGCGCAACGGATTGGAGCCGTTCGGCATCGGCATATCTCAGCCGCAGGGTCAGCGCGTCTATCGGTGCCTCGGTCGAAACAGCGCGGGTGGTCAGCGTGACCGCGTCCGCAATCGCGACGGTGGAGCTATCGGTTTGTGGCACACCATCCGTGATCTCGACGAACATGTCGCCGGGTATTCCCGTGATCTCGATCCCGTCGATGGTGACAAATCCCGTGCCGTATTCGGCAAACGCCACGCGACCGGGGCTGCTGGCACCCGCCGCGCGCGGCGTTTCGGTGTCATACCCGAAGGTGCCCGACAGTTTCTCCATTCCTGCAGCCATCGCCGTCACGCTGCCGGGCGGCGGCGCAACCGGTGCCCCCCCGGAATTCAGCCTCGAACCTGTAGGAGACCGGGTCCGCCATCGCGCCATCGACGCAGACGATACTGACCATGGCGAAAGCGGCCAGTCCAGTTCCGGGAAAACGTGTCATTTCATGTCCTCTCGTGTCGGGGCGCAGGGGGCGCACTGGCACGGGGATTACCCGAAAAAAAACCGCGCGGTTCAAGGGAGAAACCGCGCGGTTTTGGTATATTCAGTGGGCAACCAAATATACGCAAGCGTCAGCCAGGAGGTGGGCCGACCATGAAACAGGTCACCTGACGGGCCTGAAGGCGGCGGCACGCAAGGTCCGCCGTTTCGCGCGTCAGGCCCAGGAAATTCGCATCGAACCCTGTGCTGCGCTTGACCACTTTGCGCAGGCTGCCGTCCAGTGTGTCCATCTCCAGCAATGCGGTCTGCAAAAGGACGCGTTCGGCCTTGTACTGGCTGGAGTAGCGGCCAACATTTATGCCCCAGTGGCGGCCACCCGAGGTCGATACGCGGGTCACGACCTCTTGTTCAGCGGCGGGCGCAACTGCTTGTGCGGCAATGGTTTTCGGGCGAATTCGGGGAGTGATGCTTTCTGCTGGCGCGGCCGATGCAAGGGTCACGTTGGCCGGGGTGTCGGGCTGGGCTGTGCTGACCTGCTGCGCCTCTTGCAGGGCTTCCTTGATGTCATCCTGCATCGCGACGATCACCGGTGCAGGTTCTTCCGTGCCGCCCGGACGCAGCTTGGGACGCAGGCTTTGCCTGACGGCCGTCATGATGCGGATCGTCTTGCCTGCGGCGCCCGAAGTGGTCGTTCCGCTTTCGGCGGTGTAGGTCGGTTTTTCCGGCTTGCGCGCGGCAACCTGATTGGGCGCACGCCGGAAACCCATGTCCAGCAACTCGGCCACACGCGCATTGCGCCACGCCGACGAGCGTCCGCCAAAGACCGTTGCGATAACGCGTTCGTTGCCGCGTTCGGCCGAGGCAACAAGGTTGAAACCTGCGGCGCGGGTGTATCCGGTCTTGATGCCGTCGGCGCCCTTGTAGGCGGCAAGAAGGCGGCGGTTGGTGTTCGCGACTTCGCGCACCCCGGCATCGGTCGAGCGGCGCGAGAACAGGTTGTAATATTGCGGGTAATCGTAAAGCAGATGCCGGCCGAGCGTCGTCATGTCGCGTGCGGTCGACAGGTGGCCTTCTTCGGTGAGGCCGTGCATGTTCTTGAACGTGGTGCGCGTCATTCCCAGCGCCTTGGCGGTGCGGTTCATGCGCCGTGCGAAGGCCGCTTCGGATCCTTCGATCGCCTCACCGATGGCAGTTGCCGCGTCGTTAGCGGACTTCACGGCCGCTGCGCGGATCAGGTAGCGCAGCTTGATGCGCTGGCCCGCCTTGAGGCCAAGTTTGCTTGGCGGTTCCGCCGCGGCGTTTGCCGAGACACTCACCATTGTATCAAGGCTGATCTCACCGCGCTCGACAGCTTCGAACGCGATGTAGAGTGTCATCATCTTGGTAAGCGATGCGGGGTGCAGGCGCGTATCCGCGTTTCGCGAATGAAGCACCTCGCCGGTGCGCGCATCAATGACCATTGCGGCATAAGGGGCTGCCACCGCACTAAGCGGGACAACAACGAACATCCACACTGCCGCGATAAAATACAGGCCCAAACGGCCCGGCGTCCACTGCCGATCCTTCACGATCACTGCCTTCTCTGCCTCAATGCCGCCGGTTTTCCGGTCTGGCTTCATTCTTGCTCTTGTTAAAAGAGTATCACAATAACTTGCGCCTTTAAAGCGTTCATTTTGCATAGATTTTCGTGTCTGCAGTGCATTGAGTATGGAAGATGTTGGGGGTTGGCCTGTTGTTACCCCCAACACTGTCGATTGTGGCGGGAATGTGGCATTTCAATCCAGAGACCGGACAAGCGCCGGAAGCGCCCCGAGATCAGGGATTTCGCGATACCGTTCTGCCCGGTCTGGCGGGTCGGCATGTTCGATTTCCCAACTCAACCCGTGCGGCACGAAAACGCCCCAGCCGCCGGCCTCGATCACGGGAATGACGTCTGATTTCATGGAGTTGCCGACCATCATGGCATGTGCCGCGCCTTCGCCGTGCCGGTCGAAGATCGCGTGGTAGACGGGTGGTGTTTTCGCGCTGACGATTTCGACACCGTCGAAAAGTTCACCGAGGCCCGATTGGGCCAGCTTTCGCTCCTGATCCAGCAAGTCGCCCTTCGTGACAAGTAAAACGCGATGCGTTTCCGCAAGCGATGCCACGGTTTCGGCTGCATTGGGCAGCAGTTCGATCGGGTGGCGCAGCATCTCTTGCCCGGCTTCGATTATCTCGCGGATGACGCGGGCTGGAACACGGTCTTCGGTGACGTCGATGGCGGTTTCGATCATCGACAGGACAAAGCCTTTGATGCCGAATCCATACTGCGCGATGTTGCGTTTTTCCGCCGCCAAAAGACGTTCGCCCAAATGGTCGGGGTCGGCGAAATCAGCCAGCAGATCGTGAAAACGGGCCTGTGTCAGTTTGAAAAAACGTTCGTTGTGCCACAGCGTGTCGTCCGCATCGAAGGCAATTGTTGTCAAATTCCGCGTCATGGAGGGGCCTTTCCCGGTCAACCCTTTTCTAACACCGCCAGAACGATATATAGACAGGCCGAAGCCCGAAACCGGAAAAGCGATGCGATGACCGATTGGCCAGAAAACATGTCTGACAAGAAAGACGGCGACGGCCAGGCCGACGTTGTTGTCAAGACGCGGCCGAAAACCCAAAGACCGCCGCTTTACAAGGTTCTCATGCTGAATGACGACTACACCCCGATGGAGTTCGTCGTGCATGTGCTGGAACGGTTTTTCGGCATGAACCATGCGCAGGCTTTCGAAATCATGCTGACCGTTCACAAGAAGGGTCTGGCGGTCGTCGGGGTGTTCAGCCACGAAATCGCCGAAACAAAGGTGACACAGGTCATGGATTTCGCCCGTCAGCACCAGCATCCGCTGCAATGCACGATGGAGCGGGAATAAAGCGCCCCGTGACACATCCCAGGTTCAGCCTTGCGCGCGATGCGCACCTGTTCGACTTGCCCGAAAGCGGGGATATTGCGGTATCCGGTTCGGTCGCAGGCGTAGATTTTTCCGATCTGCCGACCGACCGTGTTGTTGTCGTGTCGCCGCTGCGCACCGATCATGATGCGTGCGAACGGACCGGGCTGCGCGTGGCCCTGGAGTCACCAGAGGCGCCGCCCCTGTCCATCGTGGTTTTGCCGCGGGCCAAGGTTCTGGCGCGCGGGCTGATCGCTTTTGCGGTCGAGAAAACGGCCGGGCCGGTGATCGTCGATGGTCAGAAAACAGATGGCGTCGACAGTATCCTCAAGGATTGTCGCAAACGTGGTGATCTTTCCGAGGTGATTTCCAAGGCGCATGGCAAACTGTTCGTGCTGCGCGGTGCGCCTGCGGATTTCGCCGATTGGGCGCTGCCAGATGCGCCACAGGATGTTGGCGAGGGGTTTGTCACCGTGCCCGGTATCTTTTCTGCGGACGGGATCGATCCGGCCTCGCGTCTGCTGGCTGACAGTCTTCCGGCGCGGTTGGGCAAGACGGTCGCCGATCTGGGCGCGGGCTGGGGTTACCTGTCGCGGCAGGTGCTGGACCGGGACGAGACCACCGAGTTGCACCTGGTCGAGGACGATCACAGGGCGCTGGACTGCGCGCGCCGCAACGTGCCCGATCCGCGGGCCCGGTTTCATTGGGCCGATGCCACGCGATGGCGGCCCGAGCATCCGCTGGATGCCGTGGTCATGAACCCGCCTTTCCACACTGGCCGTGCTGCCGAACCTGCACTGGGGCAGGCCTTTATCGCCAATGCGGCGGGATGTCTGGCACCGCACGGGCGGCTTTGGCTGGTGGCCAATCGGCATCTTCCTTACGAAGCCACGCTTGCTCATCATTTCGCCCATTGCGAGGAAATCGCCGGCGACAACCGGTTCAAGGTTCTGGCCGCGCACAGGCCCACTCGTCACAAGCGGTAGCATCCACTAGTCTGGTCGATCAGAATCAGGAGGGATTTGATGTCCTTTTCCATTGCGGGCAAGACCGCCATCGTCACCGGGGCAGCCAATGGCATCGGCCTCGCCATCGGCAAGCATTTCGTCGACAAGGGCGCGAATGTCGTCTTCGCGGACATGGACGAAGAGAAGCTGATCAAGGAAATCGGCGAAGAAACCGATGGGTCCAACATGCGGTATTTCGCAGGCGACCTGCGGCAGAAGCTGACCGTAGCCAACCTTCTGTCTGCCACGATCGATGCGTTCGACCGGGTTGATATCCTGATCAACGGATCGCGTCAGGTCATCGCCTCGGACCCTCTCAATCCCGATGACGACGCGATGGAAACGCTGCTGGAACAGAACCTGCTGACGTCTTTGCGGCTGAGCCAGCAAGTGGCCAAGCGCATGATCAAGCAGGCCGAGGGACAGGAAGAAGGCACCGCCGGCACGATCGTGAACCTGTCGTCGATCGCGGCGCGCCGGTCGAATCCGCAGTTGATGGCCTATTCCGTTTCGACGGCGGCACTGGACCAGATGACACGCTCGCTCGCCGTCGCTCTGGCGCCGCATCGTATCCGCGTGAATGCCGTGGCGTTCGGTTCCGTCATGTCCAACAGCCTGAAGGGCACGTTGAAAGAGCATTCGGATTACCGCTCGGACATCGAGGATCATACGCCGCTGGGCCGCATCGCCGCGCCCGGTGAACTGGCCGAAGCGGTGCATTACCTGGCGTCCGACGGGTCCGGCTTCATGACCGGCCAGATCATGACAGTGGATGGCGGGCGCACCCTGCTGGACCCGGTGGCCGCGCCGGCGCACTGACTGTCTGGCCCGGCTGACGGTTTGGGCTTCACCCCTATCTGCAAAAACCGTAAGTCTTGACCGCAAAGGGAGAGATGCCATGACCGATTTCGTCGCCGAGAAAGAAAAAGCCAGCGCCTGGTTCCGCCAGTTGCGCGATGAAATCGTCGCCGCCTTCGAAGGTTTGGAAGACAGCCATGCCGAGGGTCCGTTTTCCGAGATGGCGCCGGGCCGGTTCGAAGTGACCGAAACAAAGCGCCATTCCGATGATGGGTCCGACGCGGGCGGTGGCCTGATGAGCGTGATGCGCGGTGGCCGGGTGTTCGAAAAAGTGGGCGTGAACGTATCGACCGTCTACGGCACGCTGGGCGAGGCTGCGCAAAAGGCGATGGCGGCGCGCGGTGTGCCCGGAATGGATAGTGATCCCCGTTTCTGGGCCAGCGGCATATCCCTGGTCGCGCATATGCAGAACCCGCATTGCCCGGCGGTTCACATGAATACGCGCATGTTCTGGACCCCGAATGCATGGTGGTTCGGCGGCGGGTCCGACCTGAACCCCTGTATCGAATACGCCGAGGACACGGCGCATTTCCACGATACGCAAAAGGCGCATCTCGATCCGCATGGCGCGGATTGGTATCCCAAGCTCAAGGCATGGGCCGACGAGTACTTTTTCGTGCCGCACCGCAAGCGGGCGCGCGGGGTCGGCGGTATCTTCATGGACGATCAGAATTCCGGCGACTGGGCGGCGGATTTCGCCCTGACGCAGGATATCGGGCGGGCGTTCCTGCCGGCCTTTGTGCCGCTGATCGAAAAGCGGCGGGTTCAGCCCTTTACCGATGCCGACAAGGACACGCAGCTGATCCATCGGGGGCTATATGCCGAATACAACCTGGTCTATGACCGGGGCACGAAATTCGGCCTTGCCACGGGCCACGACGCAAACGCGGTGCTGATGAGCCTGCCACCCCTGGCAAAGTGGGTGTGACACCGGGCGGGCGTTTTCACGACCAGTCGACATCGCCCAGAAAGATGTAGCCCGCGCCATAGACCGTCTTGATCAGGCGTGGGTTTTTCGGGTCTTCGCGCAGCTTCGTGCGCAGGCGCGAGATGCGCACATCCATCGCCCGATCAAAGCTTTCCCCGGCGGCACCACCCAGCGTTTCCTGCATCACGGCGCGAGATACCAGCCGTTTCGGGCGCTCCAGGAAAAGGCGCAGTACCTCGCCCTCGGCGTGGGAAAACGGTGTCTGTTCGCCGGTCTCGTCCATCAATGTGTAGCTGTCGAAACACGCGGTCCAGCCGTTGAAGCGCGCGCAGTTTCCTGTCTGGGCCACGGGCCGGTCGCGCCGCAGGCGGGCGCGGATACGGGCCACGACCTCGGCCGGGTCAAAGGGTTTGGTGACATAGTCGTCGGCCCCCAGTTCGAGACCGGTCACCCTGTCCTGAACCTGCGCGCGGCCCGAGATGATGATGACGGTCGCACCCTGTTCCAGTGCCAGCCGGTGCACCAACGTCAGCCCGTCCTTGTCGGGCAGGCTGAGATCGACAAGGCAGACATCGGGCGTGTGGGTTTTCAGCGCGGCTTCGAATTCGGTGGCGCGGCCGAAACTCATGGTGCGGAAACCGGCCTCTTCCAGCGCATCGGCCAGCATCGTGCGGATCGCGGGTTCGTCGTCCAGTATGGATACAAGTGCTTGCGTCATGCCGTGGTCCCCTGTGTGGACAGGAACGCGCCCAGATCGCGCGCCGAGAACGGTTTGCGCAGAACCGGCGCCAGCGTCAACGCCTGGACGTGCAGCGGGTGGTCGGGCGGCATCGAGGTCATAAGGATGCAGGGCGGTGCGTCCTTGTCCAAGGCGCTGACAAGGTCGATGCCCGTTGCGTCGCCTTCCAGCGATATGTCGGACAGGATCAGCGCGATATCGGGCAGTTCGCCCAGCAGGCTCAGGGCTTCTTCGACGGTCGTCGCCTCGATCACTGTCTGGCCAAGATCTGTCAGCATCGCGCGGATTCCTGCCCGCAAATCGGCGCTGTCCTCGACCAGCAGGACAAGGCCGGGGGCCACGGGCGCGGGCGCCGGGCGCAGTGGCAGGCGCAAGGTGACCTGTGCGCCGCCGGGTTCGGTGTTGGTCAGGCGGACGCGGCCGCCGGCGAGTTTTGCCGTGTCGTAGACCATCGCCAGACCAAGCCCCGATCCTTCGCCACCCTTGGTGGAAAAGAATGGTTCGAGCGCGTGTTCGAGCGCCATTTCCGAAAACCCCGGCCCGGTGTCGGTAACCGTGAAATCGGCCCATGTGCCCTGCACCGTCGTGACCGTCAACGTGATGCGCCCGCTGCCGATCATGGCGTCGCGGGCGTTCAGGAACAGGTTCAGCAGCGCATCCTGCAGCATGCCCGGATCGAGCATCAGGCGATTTGCGTCCAGCGTGTTGAAAATCTCGAGCCGCATGTCTTGCGGCAAAGCGGGTGCCGCCAGCGTTTCGAGATCGCGGAGAAGGGCGCCCAGGTCGGTCGGCTGCGGCAGCCATTCGCGTGCCCCGGTGATGTCGCCGATCCGGGTCAGCAACGTACCGCCGCGATGCGCCGCACTGAGCGTGGCGCTGACCAGCTCGGGGGCGCCGGGCGGCAGGTCGAGGCGCTGGAGGCGCGACTGGCTGCCAAGGATGATCGTCAGAAGGTTGGAAAAATCATGCGCCATGCCGCTGATAAGCTGGGCGGCCATCTCGCGGCGGCGGGTCTGCTGCAGGGCCGATCGCGCCTGTGTTTCCTCGGTGATGTCGGTGGACAGGATATACACGCCGACGATTTCGCCATCGGTGTTCAGGTCGGGGGTGAAAGCCGTTCTGATACGCCGGGACGATCCTTCATGGGTGAACTCGAATGTCGATGGCTGGCCCTGGAACGCTGCTTCGAGTTGCGGGCGGATATGGCCATACGCCTCTTCGCCAAGCGCCTCGCGGATGTTCAGGCCGACGATCATGGAAGGGCGTCCTGGAATGATCGAATTCAGCCGCCGGTTCGAAAACGTATAGGTCATGTCGCGGCCCACATGCGCAATATGGGCCGGCATCATTTCGGTCGTCAGGCGGGTGCGCGCCTCGGTTTCCATCAGTTGGCGCTTGGCCTCTTCGAGTGCGGCGATGGTGCTGGCAAGCTGCCGGTTCGTCGCGGAAAGCTCTTCGGCATAGGCCAGAACCTTGTCGCTGAGCTCTTCCGAGCGCGCGCGCAGGAGCGCCTCCTGGTTCTTGGTTTGCGTGATGTCCGTGTAGACGGTGATCCAGCCGCCTTCGGGCAGGGGGGCACCTTCCACGCTGATCACACGGCCGTTGGCGCGTGTGCGCTCCATGTAATGCGGTTCGAACGCGCGGGCCTGTTCGACGCGAATTTTCACGGCGTCTTCGATGTTGTCGATCGCGCCGTATTCGCCCCGCTCGACAAGGTGGCGGATCGTATCCTCGAACCGCGCGCCGGGTTCCGTCAGGTGCACGGGCAGATCGAACATTTCGCGGAACATGCGGTTGCACACCACCAGGCGCAGGCCGCTGTCATAGATAGACAGCGCCTGCTGGATCAGGTTCAGGCCGGCCATCATCATGGCGGCGCTATGGGGGGTATCCTGTGGCATGATGTCCCTTTTGCTGATCCGCGATAGCACCGCTTTGCCCGCTGTCAAAGGCTGCTGCGCGCCTGTAACAATTCGTAAGGATTGGGAAATGATCAGGAAAAAGTTGACGACGAGCGTGCGGTCTGCACCATCTGTGCCGGAGGAATCGCCGGGACAGGCGGTCATCTGCCTGATTTTTCGGGCATAGGGAGGAACAGATTTGGCACAGTCGTCTCAGGCGACCGGAGGGCTTGCGTCCATTCCGGCGCTGCTGCTTCGTAACGCTGCGGAATTCGGTGACAAGCCGGCTTATCGGGAAAAGGAATTCGGGATCTGGCAATGCTGGACCTGGAAAGAGACCGAGCAGGAGATCCGCAATCTCGCTCTTGGCCTGATAAATCTCGGTGTGAACGAAGGCGACTTTGTCGCGATCATCGGCAATAACCGCCCGCATCTGTATTGGTCGATGGTGGCCGCGCAGTGGGCAGGCGCGATCCCCGTGCCGCTGTATCAGGATTCAGCCGCCGAAGAGATGGCCTATGTTCTGGATCACTGCGGTGCGCGCTTCGTGATCGTCGAAGACCAGGAACAGGTCGACAAGGTGATCGAAGTTCAGGACCGGCTGCATCAGTTCGAGCATCTGATCTATCTCGATCCGCGCGGGATGCGGAAATACGACCACGCGCATTTGCATGAATACAGCCACGTGCAGGATCAGGGCCACGCCGCGCGCGACGAGTTCGCGACCGAACTGGACAAGCGCCGGGAAAAGCTGGACTACGATTCCACCTGCGTGATGCTTTACACGTCGGGGACAACGGGCAAGCCCAAGGGTGTGGTTCTTTCCAACCGAAACATCATCGAGTCGGCCAAGAGCTCGGCCGAGTTCGACCATCTGGGCCCGGGCGAGGAAATCCTAGCTTACCTTCCCATGGCCTGGGTCGGCGACTTCATCTTTTCGATCGGTCAGGCGTTCTGGACGGGTTTCTGCGTGAACTGCCCGGAAAGCCCCGAAACGGTTTCCGCCGACCTGCGGGAAATCGGGCCGACCTATTACTTCGCGCCGCCGCGCGTGTTCGAAACGCAGCTGACCAGCGTGATGATCCGCATGGAAGACGCCGGTAAGCTGAAAAAGCGGCTGTTCGATTATTTCATGGCCCATGCCCGCGAAGTTGGCCCCCGGATTCTGGACGGCAAGCCGGTCGGTGGCTGGGACCGCTTCAAGTACTGGCTTGGCGATCTGTTCATCTATGGGCCGCTGAAGAACACGCTGGGCTTTTCCAACGTGCGCGTCGGCTACACCGCCGGCGAAGCCATCGGCCCCGAGATTTTCCAGTTCTACCGGTCGCTCGGGATCAACCTGAAACAGCTTTACGGCCAGACCGAAGCGTCGGTGTTCATCACCGTGCAGCCGGACGGCGAAGTGCGGGCCGATACCGTTGGCGTTCCGGCCCCGGGTGTCGAGTTGAAGATCGACGACACCGGCGAGGTGTTCTATCGCAGCCCCGGCGTTTTCGAAGAGTATTACAAGAACCCCGAATCCACAGCATCGACAAAGGATGCCGAAGGCTGGGTTGCAACCGGGGATGCCGGTTTCATCGAGCCGGACACGGGCCACCTGCGGATCATCGACCGCGCCAAGGACGTGGGCAAGATGGCCGATGGCAGCCTGTTTGCGCCCAAATACGTGGAAAACAAGCTGAAGTTCTATCCGAACATCCTTGAGGCGGTGGTCTTTGGAAACAACCGCGACCGCTGCATGGCGTTCATCAACATCGACCTGAGCGCGGTGGGCAACTGGGCCGAGCGCAACAACATCGCCTATTCCAGCTACCAGGAACTGGCCGGTCATCCCAAGGTCTACGACATGATCCAGAACCATGTGGAAGAGGTGAACCGGTCGATCGCGGATGACGAGATGCTGTCGGGGTGCCAGGTGCACCGCTTCCTGATCCTGCACAAGGAACTGGATGCCGATGACGGCGAAATGACCCGCACACGGAAGGTGCGCCGCCGGATCGTGGAAGAGAAGTTCGCCGACCTGATCGACGCGCTCTATTCCGGCAAGACCGAGCAATACACCGAAACCGAAGTAACCTACGAAGACGGGCGCAAGGGATCGATCAAGGCAACGCTGGAAATCCGCGACGCCAAGACGGTTCCGGTCACGACGCAAAAGGTGGCGGCGGAATGACGCCGCGTATCCGCGCCGAGGGGGGATATCTGACGATGAAGGGACTGCGCCATGCTTGATGCAAGCGAAGAAGGCTACGTCACCGAGGATGGCCGCAAGATCGGCGGCGTTCTGATGGAGATGAAGAACATCACCCTGCGATTTGGTGGTGTGAAGGCGATCACGGATATCTCGTTCGACATCCGCGAGGGTGAGATCCGCGCGATCATCGGCCCGAACGGCGCCGGCAAATCGTCAATGCTGAACGTGATTTCGGGGTTCTACGTCCCTCAGGAAGGCGAGGTCTGGTACAAGGGCAAGAAACGCCCTCCGATGAAGCCTTACCAGGTGGCGCAGCTTGGCATTGCCCGCACGTTCCAGAACATTGCGCTGTTCGAAGGCATGACCGTGCTCGACAACGTGATGACAGGGCGGCTGAACTATATGAAGACGAATCTTCTTCAGCAGGCTTTCTGGAAGGGAAGCGCTGAAAAGGAAGAAACGGCAAACCGCGAAGTGGTGGAAAAGGTCATCGACTTCCTGGAAATCCAGTCGATCCGCAAGACACCGGTCGCGCGCCTGCCCTACGGACTCAAGAAGCGGGTGGAACTGGCCCGTGCGCTTGCGGCTGAACCCAGCCTGCTGTTGCTGGACGAACCCATGGCCGGCATGAACGTCGAGGAAAAAGAGGACATGAGCCGCTTTATCCTGGATGTGAACGACGAATTCGGCACCACCATCGCCCTGATCGAACATGACATGGGCGTGGTCATGGACCTGTCCGACAGGGTTGTCGTGATGGATTACGGCAAAAAGATCGGTGACGGCACACCGTCCGAGATCCGCAGCAACCAGGCCGTGATCGACGCCTATCTGGGGGTCGCCCATGACTGAGCTGCAAACAATGCTTTCGCAGGGAGGAGCCTGAGCCATGCCCGATCAACTGGTTTTCGCGATGGAGGTGTTCCTCAATGGCCTTATGGCCGGGGTTCTCTATGCGCTTGTCGCCCTTGGCTTTGTCCTGATCTACAAGGCCAGCGGCATTTTCAACTATGCGCAGGGCGTCATGGCGTTGTTCGCCGCGCTGACGCTGGTGGGCATCATGGAAGGACAGGTGCCGTTCTCGCACCTGATCAACGCCGTCTTCGGCACGGATGTGCACCATTTCGGTTGGCATATGCCCGCCTTGGTGTCGATCCTGCTGACCATGGCCGTGATGGTTTTCCTTGCCTGGGCGGTGAACAAGCTGATCTTTAACCACCTGGTCAACCAGGAACCCATCATCCTGTTCATGGCGACGATCGGCCTTGCCTATTTCATGGAAGGTTTCGGCGACATCATGTGGGGCGCCGACATCAAGAAACTGGATGTGGGTCTGCCGCAGGGCATCAACATTCCGATCGACGAAACGACCTATGGCTGGTTCGGCTACGGCTTCTTCATCGACAATCTCGATATCGTCGCCACAGTGATCGCAGCCATCCTTGTGGTCGCGCTGGTCATCTTCAGCCAATACACCAAGCAGGGCCGCGCGATGCGCGCCGTGGCCGACGATCACCAGGCCGCGTTGTCCGTGGGCATCAGCCTGAACTTCATCTGGGTGATGGTCTGGTCGCTGGCCGGGTTCGTCGCGCTGGTGGCGGGCATCATGTGGGGCACGAAATCCGGTGTACAGTTCAGCCTGTCGCTGATCGCGCTGAAGGCGCTGCCTGTACTGATGTTGGGCGGTTTCACCTCGATCCCGGGCGCCATCGTCGGTGGCCTGATCATCGGAGTGGGCGAGAAACTGTTCGAATTCTCGGTTGGTCCGCTGATCGGTGGTGCGACCGAGAACTGGTTTGCCTATGTTCTGGCGCTGATCTTCCTCGTGTTCCGGCCGCAAGGCCTGTTCGGCGAGAAGATCATCGAAAGGGTGTAGACCCATGAACAAGCTGATCGCCATCATCAACGTGATCGCATGGTCGGGCTTTTGGGCCTTCGGCTACCTGGCCTTGTCCTCGAATGTCACCGAGACAGGCCAGATGATTACGGCGGCGATCCTTGCGGCATTGGGCGGTGCGCTGGGCCTGTGGGCCTATTTCCGCCTGATCCGTATCAATGAACACACCGGATACGCCAAACGCCCGAACCGGGCGGACCGGTCGCATCTGGAAATCGAAGAAAACGGGGAGAATGCCTGATGCTTTATCGTGAAGCGGGCGATTTCAAAACGTCCTACGTGGAAGACAGCCAGACCTTCCCGATCAAGTTCGACCGGTATCGTTACTACTTCGTTCTGGTATTCGCCTTTGCGATCGTGCCGTTCGTCATCAACGATTACTGGGTGAACGCGATCTTCATGCCGTTCCTGATCTATTCGATCGCGGCAATCGGCCTGAACATCCTGGTGGGCTATTGCGGGCAGGTCAGCCTGGGCACCGGCGGCTTCATGGCGGTGGGGGCCTATGCATCCTACAAGCTAATGACGGCCTTCCCGGATGTGAACATCTTCTTTCACATCATCGCGGCGGGTGGGATCACCGCGCTTGTGGGGGTTCTGTTCGGCCTGCCTTCGCTGCGGATCAAAGGGTTCTACCTGGCGGTTGCGACGCTTGCGGCGCAGTTCTTCCTTGTCTGGCTCTTCAACCGTGTGTCGTGGTTCTACAACTACTCGGCCTCGGGGCAGATCAACGCGCCCGAGCGGTCGGTATTCGGCGTCGAAGTGACGGGCGCGAACACCGAAGCCTGGGCGACCTATCTGTTCTGCCTCGTGTTCACGGTGGCCTGCGCGATCATCGCGCGGAACCTGACCCGTGGTGCGCAGGGGCGCAAATGGATGGCGATCCGCGACATGGACATCGCGGCCGAGATCATTGGTGTGGACCCTCTGAAGGCCAAACTTTCGGCGTTTGCCGTCAGCTCGTTCTTCGTGGGCATCGCCGGTGCGCTGTTCTTTGCGGTCTACCTGGGCGCGGTCGAAGTGGGCGAGGCGTTCGGAATCCAGAAATCGTTCCTGGTGCTGTTCATGGTCATCATCGGCGGCCTCGGGTCGATCTTCGGTTCGTTCGCGGGGGCTGCGTTCCTTGTCCTGCTGCCGGTTCTTCTGAAGAACACGCTTGTAGGCGCGCTGGGCTGGCCGACCGATCTGGCTGCGCATCTGGAGTTCATGATCGTCGGCGCGCTGATCATCGTCTTCCTGATCGCCGAACCGCATGGGCTGGCGCAGCTCTGGCGCGTGGCGAAAGAGAAACTGCGACTCTGGCCCTTCCCGCACTGACGCGGGGGCGCTTTGGGAACATCCCTTTCCCGCAATGCATGCGGGGCAGGGCACAGGTTTCGGGGATATCCCGGAATTGAGACATCGGAATAACCAAGGGAGGAAAACCCGATGAAAATGAAACTGATCGCAACTGCGCTGGCAGCCGTCGTGGCCGCTGCGCCGGCGATGGCTGAAGTAACCTTCTCGGCGCTCAGCTATCGTACCGGCCCTTATGCGGCGAACGGCATTCCGTTTGCTGATGGCTACCAGGACTATTTCACCCTGCTGAACGAGCGCGACGGCGGCATCGGCGGCGAAAAGATCAACCTGGTCGAGTGCGAAACCGGCTACAACACCGAAAAAGGCGTTGAATGCTACGAGTCGACCAAAGGTACCGGCGCGCTGGTGTACCAGCCGCTGTCGACCGGGATCACCTATCAGCTGATCCCCAAGGCGACCGCTGACAGCATTCCGATCCACTCGATGGGCTATGGCCGCACCTCGGCCAAGAACGGTGAAGTGTTCCGCTGGGTCTTCAACTACCCGGCCAACTACTGGGATGGCGCGTCGATCGCCATCAAGCACCTGCTGGACATCAACGGCGGCGACCTGAGCGGCAAGAAGGTCGCGCTGGTCTATCACAACTCGGCCTACGGCAAGGAACCGATCCGCACGCTCGAAGAGCTGGCGAAAAAGCATGGCTACGAGCTGAGCCTGCTGCCGGTGGATCACCCCGGTCAGGAACAGAAGTCGCAGTGGCTGCAGATCCGCCGTGACCGCCCGGATTACGTGCTGATGTGGGGCTGGGGCGTGATGAACCAGGTCGCCATCCAGGAAGCCGTGAACATCCGTTTCCCGATGGAAAACTTCATCGGCATCTGGTGGTCGGGTTCTGAAAACGACGTGAAGCCGGCAGGCGATGGCGCCAACGGCTACAAGGCGCTGACCTTCCACAACTTCGGCACCAACTATCCGCTGTTCGACGACCTCAAGACCCATGTGATCGACAAGGGTCTGGCCGCCGGTGCGGGTGACCAGGTGGGCACCGTGCTCTACAACCGCGGCCTCTATGCCGCGATGCTGGCAGCCGAAGCGGCCAAGACCGCGCAAGGCATCCACGGTGTGACCGCAATCACCCCCGCGCAGATGCGTGACGGTATGGAAGCACTGGAAATGACCGAGGCGAAAATGGCTGAACTGGGCCTGCCGAACTTCGGCCCCGAGTTCAGCGTCAGCTGCCAGAACCACGGCGGTAACGGCTTTGGTGCCGTGGGCCAGTGGGACGCGGCCGCCGGCGAGTGGAAGATGATCACCGACTACATGCAGTCCGACCAGGACGTGCTGCAGCCGCTGATCGAAGCCGACTCGGCCGCATATGCGTCCGAAAACGGCATCACCGCGGGCTGCAACTAAGCCAGGACAGACGGGCCGCCGTATCGTGCGGCGGCCCGCATCAACCGATTTACGGAGCGTGGACATGCTGGACGCCGCTGAAACGCAGACAGAGACCCTGTTGGAGGTCAACAACATCGAGGTGATCTACAATCACGTGATCCTCGTGCTGAAGGGTGTCAGCCTGAAAGTGCCCAAGGGCGGGATTACCGCGCTTCTTGGAGGCAATGGTGCGGGCAAGACCACGACACTGAAAGCCATTTCGAACCTTCTGGCCTCGGAGCGGGGCGAGGTGACCAAGGGCAACATCCAGTATCGCGGCGAACGCGTGCAGGATCTGAACCCTTCGGACCTGGTGAAGAAAGGCGTGATCCAGGTGATGGAGGGGCGTCACTGCTTCGAGCACCTCACGGTCGAGGAAAACCTGCTGACCGGGGCTTATACCCGCGGGTCGAGCAAGTCCGAGATCGATGCCGATCTTGAAATGGTCTACAACTATTTCCCGCGCCTGAAAGAGCGGCGCCGCAGTCAGGCTGGCTATACCTCGGGCGGTGAACAGCAGATGGTCGCCATCGGCCGCGCCCTGATGAGCCGGCCGGAAACGATCCTTCTGGACGAACCCAGCATGGGCCTTGCGCCGCAGTTGGTCGAACAGATCTTCGATATCGTGAAGTCGTTGAATGAAAGCGAAGGCTACACCTTCCTTCTGGCCGAGCAGAACACGAACGTCGCCCTGCGGTTCGCGCATTACGGATACATCCTGGAAAACGGCCGTGTCGTGATGGACGGGCCCGCCAAGGAACTGCGCGAGAACCCGGACGTGAAGGAATTCTACCTCGGTATGTCGGACGAAGGCCGCAAGAGCTTTCGTGACGTGCGATCCTATCGCCGCCGTAAGCGTTGGCTGAGCTGAGCCGGACGACGCACCGACCTTTCGAGACCAGAACTGACCGCCCGCAGGCCCGGATGCGCCTGGGTGCTGAGAGGATATGCAGATGAGCGGATATTTTGACGAGTTGGAAACCCGCAGCGCGGATGAACGCTCGGCCGCGCTGGCAAAGGCGCTGCCGGAACAGGTCGCTCGGGCCAAGGGGCTGCCCGGCTACGACGGACGACTGGATGATTTCGACCCCGCGCAGGTTGTCGATGCGGCCACCCTGTCGCGGCTGCCTGTCATTCGTAAATCCGATCTTGGCGCGGTTCAGGATGCTGGAAACCCCTTCGGCGGTTTGACCACGCGTCCGGCCAGCGGCTTTGCGCATATCTTTCAGTCGCCCGGCCCGATTTATGAACCGGGTGGAATCGAGCATGACTGGTGGCGCATGGGCCGTTTCCTGAACGCCTGTGGCATCGGACGCGGCGACATCGTTCAGAACTGTTTCGGCTATCACCTGACGCCTGCGGGCATGATCTTTGAGTCGGGTGCAAGGGCGGTGGGGGCGGCAGTTCTGCCCGCCGGGACCGGCCAGACCGAATTGCAGGTGACGGCCGCACGCGACATCGGCACCACCGCCTATGCAGGCACGCCAGACTATCTGAAGGTGATCCTGGACAAAGCCGACGAGATGGGCGTCAAACTGGCGATCACCAAGGCGGCTGTGGGTGGCGGCGCCCTGTTCCCCAGCCTGCGGCAGGAATACGCGGATCGCGGGATCACATGCCTGCAATCCTATGCGACCGCGGACCTTGGAAACATCGCCTACGAATCCGACGCGATGGAAGGCATGATCGTGGACGAGGGTGTGATCGTCGAAATCGTTACACCCGGTACAGGCGATCCCGTTGCCCCCGGTCAGGTCGGTGAGGTCGTAGTGACGACGCTGAACCCCGATTACCCGCTGATCCGGTTCGCCACCGGTGACCTGTCGGCCGTGATGGAAGGCACCTCACCTTGCGGGCGCACGAATATGCGGATCAAGGGATGGATGGGCCGCGCGGACCAGACCACCAAGATCAAGGGCATGTTCGTCCGCCCCGAACAGGTGGCCCAACTGGTCGCGAAGCACAACGAAATTTCGCGTGCCCGCGTGATCGCCGGCCGCGATGGCGAAATGGATGTCATGACCGTTCAGATCGAGGCGTCGGGCGGGTCGGAAGAGGCGTTCGGCCGGACCGTGGCCGAAGTGCTGAAACTAAAGGGCAAGGTCGAAATCGTGGCGCCCGGCAGCCTGCCCAATGACGGCAAAGTCATCGAGGACACGCGCGACTACGGTTGAGTGGTCGCGCGGTTTCACCACCGCGATTGATTGGAACAGGCTTATGTGCCACCCTTTAGGGATTGTTGCCTGGGGGCGGTAGATGCCTTTGCTCCGACTATTGTTCTTTCTGTTTCTCTGTGTGGCGCCGATTGTCGTTCCTTCGGCGGGGCGCGCGGACGGCCGTGTCGCCCTGGTGATCGGGAATTCGTCTTACCCCGGCGACGGGTATCTGCCGAACGCGGCCCAGGATGCCCGCGATGTTTCCGCGGCCTTGCGCAGGATCGGTTTCGATGTCCATGACGGGTATGATCTGACCCGGATCGAGATGCTGCGCCTCACGGCAGACGTGACGGCGAAACTGTCCGAAGGCGACGTGGCCCTGTTCTATTTTTCGGGGCACGGGGTGCAGATCGGTGCCGAGAACTTTGTCATTCCGGTGGATGCGCACGGGGCGACTGCCGACGAAATGAAGGCAAGCTCGGTCAGCTTGCAGGCGATCCTGAAAGAGATGGAGCTGCGCGCCGACACGAACATCATCATACTGGACGCCTGCCGGAACAACCCTTTCACCGCCGAGGCGAAAGGCCGGTCGCTTGGCAGCGCGGCCCGCGGCCTTGCGAAGGTGGACGCCGGCATCGGGTCATACATCGCCTTCTCGACCCAGCCCGGCAACGTGGCGCTTGACGGGGCAGGGCGCAACAGCCCGTTCACGTCTGCGCTGTTGCGTCATATCACATCGGCCAATGACGACTTGCACGAGCTGATGCGCAAGGTTCGGGGGGATGTGGTGCGCGACACCGGCGGGGCGCAGGTGCCGTGGGAAAACTCGTCCCTGATCGAACGGGTCTATTTGTCCGCAGCGCCACCGGCCAGTGCGGTTCAGGCACCGCCCGCCACGGTGCCCCCGCCACCCGTTCAGACCGCACCGGCCACGCGCAGCGGAGAGTTCACGCATATGGTTTCGGGCCTCGATCCGAACGGCGACTACTTTCTTGCGCTACGCAACGGCACCACGTCGGGCGCGCAACGGATCGCCAAGATGTCGGAAGGTACGCGACTGGTCGTGCTGGGCGCGCAGGGGTCTTGGTTGAATGTACGAACCGAAACCGGCCTGACGGGTTGGGCCCATTCGAACTGGATCACCGCGCTGCAACCCCGGGCGGCTGGCGCGAACCAGTGCGATGCGCTTTGGTATCAGCGCAACGCATTCTTCGCGCGGCATGGGTATTGCTTTCGGAGTGCCCGTGGTCAGGCGGCATTTCCCAACGCGAACTGCAATCCGGGGCTGACGGCCGCCAATGTCCCGCTAAGCCCGGCCGAACGTGCAGAAATCGCCCAGATCAAGGCATTGGAGACAAGCCTAGGATGTTCGTGAACGCCACCTTGCGCTGCGTCTTTTCGGGCCTTTGGCTGGCGTTACTGCCGGTATCGGCCATGGCCCAGTGCTTTATCTGCGACCGGGTGGTCGAATTCACGCCGAAAACGGCCAAGTGCTTTTTGATGAATGCGGAAGAGTTCCGCCGCGCCGCGCAGACCGACCCTGCCAAACGCACCGAAGTGAACCTGAAGGATTGTGGCGGGCCACGGGGCCTGGATGCCTTTCCGAATCTCGACAGCCTTGCCGATGCACGGCAAACCACGCCGCGTGTCACATACCTGCTGGATCTCGAAGCCATCGAATGCGTGAACCAGCGGCTGCGCACCGCGCGCCAGATGTCCGATCTGCGGATCGAATTGGATACGGAGTGCGAGTGACCCCATGGCTGTACCCGAAAAACCGGCCCTTCTTGGCCTTTCGTCCGGCCGCTGGAGCGCGTTGGGCAACCTGTTTCAGGCCGTTACCGCACTGGGGGTGCTGTTCGGCGTCTTCGAATATGTCCAATCGCTCGAGGCGGGCCGCGCCGAGAAAACCCTGAACCTGATCGACCGCTGGACCGAAGAGGGCTATCGCGCCGATTTCCTGTCCCTGCGGGATCGGTTCGTGACGGTTGAGCGTTCGATTCCCGAAGCAGACCGGCAGGCGGCAAAGGAAAGCGCCGAATTGATGGAACGCATGGAAAGGAACGTTGCCGCTGCCGTTCTGAAGACGACCGAAGCGCAGGCCGAGTTCGACAACGTGATCTACTACTTTGATCTTCTGGGGCTGTGCGTCGAAGCGAATCTTTGTTCCGAGCACACGGCCGAGGTGTTTTTCGAAGAGACCCTGCAGAACTTTTCGAATGTTTTCACGCCTGAGATCACGGCGCGGCGGGTTGCCTTTCCGGGATCTGCGGAAGGGATCGATATTCTCCTGGACAGTTTCGACGCATCTGCCGGGTGACGGTTTTCGATGCGCCAAAGAAAAAAGACCGTCGCCTGGATCGCAGGCAACGGTCTTTTCATGCTCGAACGTCGGTTCAGATCAGCCCTGGCGGGCTTTGAACCGGCGCTGCGTCTTGTTGATGACGTAGACGCGGCCCTTGCGGCGCACGACACGGCAGTCGCGGTGACGCTGCTTGAGCGAGCGGAGCGAGTTCTTGACCTTCATCGGTCCTCTCCTTTCGTCGCGGCGCGGGCGTGCGCCATTGCAGGTCGTCCCCGAAGGGACAGTGAATTCATGGTGGGCGGTACTGGGATCGAACCAGTGACCCCTACGATGTCAACGTAGTGCTCTACCGCTGAGCTAACCGCCCGAAGTACCGACACTTTCATCGCCCCTAACAAATAGGGGCGCGGAAGTCCGCGCCGGTTCGCGTTCCTATAAAAGGAGTCGGCAGGGGGATCAAGGGCTTTTGGCATCCGTTGTTATCGGTCTATGTTGAAAGCGAACGAGCAGCCCGGATCATAGCAGATGCCCAAGGTCGCCTACCAACTGATTGCCCCCGTAAAACGCACGACAAGCGTCGTTTTCGCGTCGCCGCATAGCGGGCGGGATTATTCGCGCAGGTTCCTGCAACGCTCGATTCTCGACGAGCATACGATCCGCAGCTCGGAAGACGCCTTTGTGGACAAGCTGTTCGCGGCTGCGCCGCAGTACGGGGCGCCATTGCTGCTGGCAGGTGCGCCGCGTGCCTTCATCGATCTGAATCGCAGTGCGGACGAATTGGACCCGGCACTGATTTCCGATGTTCGCCAACCGGCGCATAATCCGCGCGTCGCGTCAGGGCTGGGTGTCGTGCCCCGTGTCGTTGCGGGTGGGCGGGCGATCTACAGCGGGAAGCTTTCGAGGATCGAGGCGCTGAATCGCATCGACACGTATTGGCGCCCCTATCACGCCACCCTGCAAAAGCTGCTGCGCGAGTCGCTTGAGTTGTTCGGCGAGGCGATCCTGATCGATTGCCATTCGATGCCGCACGAAGCGATGGACGGTATCGCACGCGCCGGTGTGCGCCGACCCGAGGTGGTTCTTGGCGATCGCTTCGGTGCATCCGCCAGCGCCGAGATCGTGGACAGGATCGAAGCGGCCTTTGCTGCGGCCGGGCTGAACGTGGTGCGCAACGCGCCTTTCGCGGGCGCGTTCACCGCACAGCATTATGGCCGGCCGCTGCGCCGTCAGCATGTCGTGCAGATCGAGATTGACCGTTCGCTTTACATGAACGAGCAGATGATCCGGCCCAATGGCAATTTCAAAGCGATGCAGACTTTGTTGAGCGGTGTTATCGCCGAGATATCCGATATGGGGTCGGCCACCGAACAGCCCCTCGCTGCCGAATGACCTAGCGCAGGGCGCGCCCTTTCAGGATCGCGTCTTCGCCGAACCTTTTGCGAATCTCGTCTGTTGCGCGTTCTGCCTTTGCACGGGCCCGCGCCTGCGGGTCGAGCAGGTCACCGGACAGGTCGGCGACGTCTTCGCCGCAAAGCTCGGACAAACCCACGCCCAGAAGGCGATAGGGGGACTTGTGGTCTGTCTGGTCGAAAAGCGCCCGCGCCGTTCGGTAGATCGTGTCGGCCATCTGCGTGGCGTCGCGCAAGGACGTCCGGCGCGTCAGAAGCTTGTGATCGGCGCGTTTCAGTTTCAGCGTGATCACGCGGCCGGCTTTTCCCTTTGCCTTGGCGCGATCCGCCACCTTTTCGGCCATGCGCCATATATGCCCGTCCAGCAGGTCGGTGTCGGCTGTGTCTTCCGAAAAGGTGGTTTCGTTCGAGATCGATTTGACCGGCGCATCGCGGCTGACCCTGCGGTTATCCTGTCCCCGCGCAAGGTGCCAGAGCCGGTCGCCCATCGACCCGAAACGCGCGACCAGATCGCGCTGTTCCCAGCGGAGTAGGTCGCGGAACGTGCGGATGCCCGCCTGATCCAGCGAGGCCTGCGCGGCCTGGCCGACGCCCCAGATCATACGAACCGGTTTGTCACGGAGGAAATCGGCGGTTTCTGCCCGTCCAATGACGGAAAACCCGTGCGGTTTGTCGAGGTCCGAGGCGACCTTTGCCAGGAACTTGTTGTGGCTCAGGCCGATGGATCCGGTGATACCCAACTCGGATCGCATGCGTTTGACCAGCCGCGCCAGCATTATGGCCGGGGGATGCCCATGCAGCTTGGCCGTGCCCGTCAGGTCAAGGAATGCTTCGTCCAGCGAAAGCGGCTCGATCGAGGGTGTCAGCTCTTCCATCATGGTGCGTATCTGGCGGCTGACTTCGGCATAGAGTGACATGCGGGGCTTTATGATCACCGCATCGGGGCAAAGTTTCAGTGCCTGGAACATCGGCATTGCCGACCGCACTCCGCGAATCCGTGCGACATAGCATGCGGTCGATACGACGCCGCGACGGCCACCGCCTATGATCACGGGCTTGTCGGCAAGATCGGGATTGTCGCGTTTTTCGACGCTGGCGTAAAAGGCGTCGCAATCCATATGCGCGATCCCCAGGTCGAAAAGTTCGGCATGCCGCGTGACACGCGGAGACCGGCAGGCGGGGCAGCGGGCTCCGTCTTCAAAGGCAGTCAGGCAATCGCGGCAAAGGGCTGGCATGGGCTTGGTGCTGGTTTGCGATGGAACGCAGTATATAAGGTTGCAGGATGCGGGACGACAGCGATTTCATCGGCGCCAAGCTGGCGCTTTTCCTTGGGGACAGGTTGGCCGTGATCCGGCGGGACGACCGGCCGGGTCTCGATTGGGCCGGGTATTGGGATTTTCCCGGAGGCGGGCGCGAAGGTGGTGAAACCGCACAGGATTGCGCCTTGCGCGAAACGGAAGAAGAGTTGGGGATCGCCGTGCCGCGCGAGGCCTTGGTCTGGAACCGCGCGTTCTTGCGCCCGGATCGCGCGGTTGGATGGCTATTCGTGGGGCGTCTGCCGGCCGATGCGGCCGCGTCCATCCGTTTGGGAGATGAGGGCCAGGCATGGGCGCTCATGCAGCCGGCAGATTACCTGTCACACCCTTTGGGCATCCCGCATTTCAAGGAACGTCTGAAGCTGTACCTGCACGTCATGCAACGCGGCAGCGTGGCCTAGACGCCCGCCAGTTCGTCGACGATGGCCTGCGCCGCTGCGCGCGGGTCGGCCGCCTTCCAGATGGGCCGTCCGACCACGATGTGGTCGGAACCGTTGGCGATGGCCTGTGCCGGGGTGGTTACACGTTTCTGGTCGCCCAGATCCGCGCCGGCCGGCCGCACGCCCGGCGTTACGATCAATCGGCCTTCGGATTGGGGAAGGGCGCGTATCATCGCGGATTCCTGCGGGCTGGCGATCACGCCGTCTGCCCCGGCCTCGAACGCGCGGGCCGCGCGCTCTGCGACGATATCGGCAATGTCGCCCGGCTTGATCAGCCCGGCGTCCAGATCGCTGCGGTCCAGCGAGGTCAGGATCGTGACGGCGAGGATCTTCATGTCCTTGCCGGCGGCGCCTTCCTTTGCCGCGCGTACGACGTGGGGATCGCCATGCACCGTCAGAAAATCAAGATCGAACTGCGCCAGTCCACGCACGGCGTTTTCCACCGTGGCGCCGATATCGAACAGCTTCATGTCGAGGAAGATGCGCTTGCCGTGCTCTTGCTTGAGCTCGTTGGCCAGGGCCAGCCCGCCGCCGGTCAGCATGCCAAGGCCGATCTTGTAGAAGCTGACGGCATCGCCGATCTTCCCGGCCATCTCGAGCCCCAAATGAGCGTTGGCGACATCTAGGGCGACGATCAGGCGGTCATCGGACATGGGCGGCTCCTTGGATCAGGTTGCCGCCGTTGTTGTGGAAAAGGTCCGCTGCGTCAAGCGGCCAGAGGCATCGACTGCAGGTCTGTTTCCAACGTGATCCGGCGTGTGCCGCGCCGGTATTCGGGCATGCGCATGATCTGGCGAAGTGCATCCTGCAACAGACCCGTGCGCATTTCTTCGAGGTCGTTGTAGGCCGAAACCGGGACATGACAGACGCAATGCGTGGTGCCTTTGCTGGTCGACAGGATCACGTCTGCGGCGCACAGGCTGTCTTCGACGCGCAGTTCGGAGAATTCTACCCTTGGATATGCATGGTTTTCTCCTTCTTTAAGTATCCACCTAATCGCTAAAGTTGGATTGTGGTCCGATTGTGATTAAACAGCGGCCTTTCACGCACCTATCCGTTTGCGTCATCGGCATCGCCTCTTGAACAGGTGCGGCGCAGTTCACACATAGGTGAAGAGGCCCGGACCGGGGCGTGCCGCCAAGCGGGCGCTACAAAAATCGGGCGCTTATAAAAGGAGAGTGACGATGGACTTGTCTAAGTTCACGGAGCGGTCGCGTGGTTTCATCCAAGCTGCGCAGACCATCGCGATGCGCGAAAATCACCAGCGGCTTGTGCCCGAGCACCTGCTGAAAGCCCTGATGGATGACCCCGAAGGATTGGCCAGCAACCTGATCAAACGTGCGGGCGGTATGCCCGAGCGCGTTGTCGAGGCGTTGGAACTGGCATTGGGCAAGCTGCCCAAGGTAACCGGCGATGCGGGTCAGATTTACCTGGACAACAGCATGGCCCGTATCATCGACGAGGCCGAAAAGATCGCCAAGAAAGCCGGTGACAGTTTCGTTCCGGTCGAACGGCTGCTGATGGCCTTGGCCATGGTGAAATCCGGCGCCAAGGATGCGCTGGATGCGGGTGCCGTGACGCCGCAAAAGCTGAACGAGGCGATCAACGATATTCGAAAGGGCCGCACCGCCGACACCGCCAGCGCCGAAGAAGGCTATGACGCTCTCAAGAAATATGCGCGCGACCTGACCGAGGCCGCACGCGAGGGCAAGATCGACCCGATCATCGGTCGAGACGACGAAATCCGCCGCGCGATGCAGGTTCTGAGCCGCCGGACCAAGAACAACCCGGTCCTGATCGGTGAGCCCGGTGTCGGCAAGACCGCCATTGCCGAAGGGCTGGCGCTGCGTATCGTCAACGGCGATGTGCCGGAATCCCTGCGCAACAAGCGGTTGATGGCGCTGGATATGGGCGCGCTGATCGCCGGTGCGAAATACCGGGGCGAGTTCGAAGAACGCCTTAAGGCGATCCTGTCGGAAATCACCGCTGCCGCCGGCGAAATCATCCTGTTCATCGACGAGATGCATGTGCTGGTTGGCGCGGGCAAGACCGACGGTGCGATGGACGCTGCGAACCTGATCAAGCCGGCACTGGCGCGGGGCGAGCTGCACTGTGTTGGGGCGACGACGCTGGACGAGTATCGCAAGTACGTGGAAAAGGATGCCGCCCTAGCCCGCCGGTTCCAGCCCGTGATGGTCGAAGAGCCGACCGTCGAGGATACGATTTCCATCCTGCGCGGCATCAAGGAAAAGTACGAGCTGCACCATGGTGTGCGGATCTCGGACTCGGCGCTTGTGGCGGCGGCGACGCTTTCGCACCGCTATATCACCGACCGGTTCCTGCCGGACAAGGCGATCGACCTGGTGGACGAGGCTGCCAGCCGGCTGCGCATGGAAGTGGACAGCAAGCCGGAAGAACTGGATGCCCTGGACCGTCAGATCCTGCAGATGCAGATCGAAGCCGAGGCACTGCGCCTTGAGGACGACAAGGCGTCCAAGGACCGGCTGGAGAAGCTGGAAAAGGAACTGGCCGATCTTCAGGACAAATCCGCCGAGATGACTGCCAAATGGCAGGCCGAGCGGGACAAGCTGGCTTCGGCCCGCGAGTTGAAGGAGCAGTTGGATCGTGCCCGCGCCGAGCTGGACATCGCCAAGCGCGAAGGCAACCTGGCGAAAGCGGGCGAGCTGTCCTATGGCATCATTCCGCAGTTGGAAAAGCAGCTGTCCCAGGCCGAAGAGGCCGAGGATGAGGACGTGATGGTCGAAGAGGCCGTGCGCCCCGAGCAGATCGCACAGGTGGTCGAACGCTGGACGGGTATCCCGACCTCGAAGATGCTGGAAGGCGAGCGTGAAAAGCTGCTGCGTATGGAAGACGAGTTGCACCGCCGGGTGATCGGACAGGATGCAGCCGTCAAGGCCGTGTCGAACGCGGTGCGCCGTGCGCGCGCCGGCCTGAACGACGAGAACCGGCCGCTGGGTTCGTTCCTGTTCCTCGGCCCGACCGGCGTGGGCAAGACCGAACTGACCAAGGCGGTTGCCGAATACCTGTTCGACGACGATCAGGCGATGGTACGTATCGACATGTCGGAGTTCATGGAGAAGCATTCGGTCGCGCGGTTGATCGGTGCGCCTCCGGGATATGTCGGCTATGACGAAGGCGGCGTGTTGACCGAGGCCGTGCGCCGGCGCCCCTATCAGGTGGTGCTGTTCGACGAGGTCGAGAAGGCGCATCCCGAAGTGTTCAACGTACTGCTTCAGGTTCTGGACGACGGTGTTCTGACCGATGGGCAGGGGCGCACGGTTGACTTCAAGCAGACGCTGATCGTGCTGACTTCGAACCTCGGCAGCCAGGCGCTGAGCCAGTTGCCGGAAGGGGCCGATGCGTCGGATGCGCGGCGTGGCGTGATGGATGCGGTGCGGGCCCATTTCCGCCCTGAATTCCTGAACCGTCTGGACGAAATCGTCGTGTTCGACCGCCTGACCCGCGACCAGATGGATGGCATTGTCGATATTCAGCTGGGCCGTCTGACCAAGCGTCTGGCTGCGCGCAAGATCAGGCTGGAACTGGACGACACGGCGAAGACGTGGCTGGCCGACGAAGGCTATGATCCGGTCTATGGCGCCCGCCCGCTGAAGAGGGTGATCCAGAAGGCGCTGCAGGATCCCCTAGCCGAAGCGATCCTGTCGGGTGAGGTTGCAGATGACAGCGTGGTGCCGGTTTCGGCGGGTGCCGACGGGCTGATCATCGGGGACCGGCTGGGCACGACCAAGAGGCCCAAGCCCGACGACGCGGTCGTTCACTGATCGTCCGCGCCGACAAAGAAACAGGCCCGCCCGGTTATCCGGGCGGGCCTTTTTTGTCCGTTGGTGCGGTTACTTGGGCAACAGCACCTTGTCGATCACGTGGATAACCCCGTTCGAGCCGGCAACATCGGCCTGGATCACGCGGGCCTTGTTGACCCGCACGCCATGGGTTCCGTCGACATGCACGGTCTGGCCCTGCACGGTTTCGACGTTCAGGCGCTGACCGGCCAACTGATCCGAGGTCACGGTGCCAGGCACGACGTGGTATGTCAGGATGCTGACCAGCTTGTCCTTGTTTTCCGGCTGGAGCAGCGATTCAACCGTGCCGGCGGGCAGGGCTTCGAACGCTGCGTTCGTGGGTGCGAAGACGGTGAAGGAACCGTCGCCCTTCAAGGTGCCAGCCAGATCGGCGGCGCCAACGGCGGCGACAAGGGTCGAGAACTGGTCATTGGCGGCAAGGATGTCGACGACATCCGGTTGGCTGGGTGCCATAGTGCACCCGGCTGCGGTGGTAAGCCCGACAGCGGCGATCGCTGCGAAGAATGTACGACGTTTCATGGAGTGTCCTCCCGTTCGGTGTGAGTGATTTGAAAAGAATTTGTTAGCGGCGCGCGCAGCCCCCTGCGCGCGCCTGAAAATCCGCTGACGGATTACTTGGGCATGATCACGCCGTCGATGACGTGGATGACGCCGTTCGATGCTTCGATGTCCGCAGTCACGACATTGGCGCCGTCGACGGTGACGCCGCCTTCGGTCATGATCGTGACATCGCCGCCCTGAACAGTGGTTGCCATCATGTTGTTGGACAGATCACCCGACATCACTTTGCCGGGCACGACATGGTAGGTCAGGATCGCGGTCAGCTTGTCCTTGTTTTCGGGCTTCAGCAGATCTTCGACCGTGCCTTCGGGCAAAGCGGCAAACGCCTCGTCCGTGGGTGCGAAGACGGTGAACGGGCCGTCACCCTTGAGCGTGTCGACAAGACCGGCGGCCTGGACCGCGGCGACAAGGGTGGTGAAGCTGCCGGCGTCAACGGCCGTGTCCACGATGTCCTTGGAGTGGCCGCCAGCAAGTGCGGGGCCGGCCAGGAAGGTGGCTGCGGTCAGAGCAAGATAAGTTCTGCGAAACATGGTAAATCTCCCATCGTTGTTTCAGCGAATGCCTGTTTGGCATCGATGAGCACTACGAAAGTTTCGCCCCACTGGTTCACCGGGGTTTCTTGCCGACCGGGCTTGACGAAAAAAGGCGCAGCCCTAAGCCGCGCCTATAGATGCATTCAAATGGAATCTTTGTGATCCTTCGCGAGCGCGACGTGATCAATCCAGTCCGATTGCGGCCCTTGCGATGCTGTCGAGCAGCTCTTGCACCTCTTGCATTTCGCCCGCGGGGAAAGTGCGGTATCCGATCATGACCTGACCGCCGGGCTGCTGCGCGACGAAGATGTCGTACGGGCAGAACTGTACGTTCATCGGGTTGATCTCCATCACCTTGCGGCTGAGCGCCGCGGAACAGAACGAATAGATGTCCGCCTTGGTGAAGAGCGTGACTTCACCACCAACATCGGCCTTGGTCCGTTCCAGCATGTCGCCGGTGTGGGATACGTGGTCGATCACGAGGCCCTGATCCAGGATCGCGTTCTCGAGGCCGAAGATCACGTCGTCAAAGCTGTCTTCGGTCGCGTAGGTGACAGGATCCTGAGCCTGGGCGATCGAAGCCGTTGCGCAAAGGATGGTCGCCATCAAAAATCGTTTCATTCGTGTCCTCCGGACGTAGGCGGCGGTTCCGGCCGCGTCGCACAATGTGTAACGTTACATCATAAGGTTCATGCAAGGTGTCACTTTGACCCAAGTCAACCGGGGGTGAGTATGGAATTCGTTTTGGACGCGCTTTTGGTGCTGGCGCTTCTGTTCATTCTGGCGCTGGGCGCAGCCGTCTTGATCGTGGCCGCCCTGTTTCTGATCGACCGAACGCAAACGGGCGATGCGATCCGCCGCAACTATCCGGTGATCGGGCGGTTCAGGCATTTATTCACGTCGCTCGGGGAATTCTTCCGCCAGTATTTCTTTGCGATGGATCGCGAGGAAATGCCCTTTAACCGCGCGCAGCGGGACTGGGTTTATCATTCGACCAAGAGCAAAGGGAACACGATCGCTTTCGGATCGACCCGAAACCTTGGTGTTCCCGGCACGCCGATTTTCGTGAATGCGGTGTTTCCCCCTCTGGACGATCAGTTTGCAGCCACCCAGCCCATGCTGATCGGCCCGACTGCGGCCATTCCCTTCAATGCAAAGTCCATCTTCAACATTTCCGGCATGAGCTATGGCGCGATCTCGCGTCCGGCTGTCGAGGCGCTGAGCCGCGGAGCGGCCGAGGCGGGTATCTGGCTGAATACCGGGGAAGGCGGGTTGAGCCCGTATCACCTGACCGCCGCCTGTGACATCGTCTACCAGATCGGGACGGCGAAGTATGGCGTTCGGGACGAACATGGCAATCTGAGCGACGAAAAGCTGCGCAAGGTCGCCGAGAACCCGCAGGTCAAGATGTTCGAGCTGAAGCTGGCGCAGGGCGCGAAGCCGGGAAAGGGCGGTATCCTGCCCGGTGAGAAGGTGAATGCCGAAATCGCCGAGATCCGTGGCATTCCCGTCGGCAAGGACAGCGTTTCACCGAACAGACATCAGGAAATCGACGATTTCGGCGACCTGCTCGACATGGTGGGGCATATCCGTGAAGTCACCGGCAAGCCGTGCGGCTTCAAGACGGTGATCGGATCATCGGATGCGTGGGAAGCCTTTTTCCAACTGATCAATTCACGCGGATCGGACAGCGCACCGGATTTCATAACGATTGACGGTGGCGAAGGTGGGACGGGCGCTGCACCGATGCCCTTGATGGATCTTGTGGGCATGCCGCTGCGCGAAGCATTGATGCGGATGGTGGACCTGCGCGACCGTCACGGTTTGAAGGACCGCATTCGCATTGTCGCCAGTGGCAAGCTGGTCAATCCAGGCGACGTGGCGATGGCGCTGTGTGCCGGCGCGGATTTCGTGACCTCGGCGCGCGGCTTCATGTTCTCGCTGGGCTGCATCCAGGCGCTGAAGTGTAACCGCAACACCTGTCCCACCGGGATTACCACGCATGATCCATACCTGCAGCGTGGCCTTGTCGTTGAAGACAAGTACAGGAAGGTCGCCAACTATGCCCGTTCGATCATCAACGAGGTCGAAACCATCGCGCATTCCGTCGGCGTGGCCGAACCGCGCCTGATGCGGCGGCGGCACGTGCGTATCGTGCAGGCCGATGGCACGTCGCTTCCGCTGAACAAGATCAGGCCGAGCTTCAACGCACCGCCGTGACGGCGCCGGAATGTTTCAATGCGCCACCGTTTCGTGAAATCGCTTGTTTTGCCTGTGCGGGTGCGTGCCTCTACGTCTTTGGCCAACGCTAAGTGGCAATGAGGGTGCACAAATGGCATTTCGCTGGAAGAACGACCTGACGGATCGCGATGTGACGGACGAGGCTGTGTGGCTGAACCGCCGGCAGATCATGGGCGGCTTCGCGGGATTGGGGCTTGCCGGTATCGCGGGTTCCGCACACGCGGCGACGGATGAACCGAATAGCTGGGAAGAGATCACCCGCTACAACAATTTCTACGAGTTCGGCACCGGCAAGGACGATCCCGCGAAATATGCCGACGCCATGACGATCGATCCCTGGAGCGTGCGCATCGACGGGATGGTCGACCGCCCGGGGGATTATGCGTTCGACGACATCATGGCGAAGATGACCGTTGAAGAACGCATCTATCGCTTCCGCTGCGTCGAGGCGTGGTCAATGGTGATCCCGTGGAACGGGTTCGAGCTTGCCGATCTTCTGAACCTCGCCGGGGTCAAGTCGGGCGCGAAATACGTGGCGTTCGAAACCTACCTCAACAAGGACGAGATGCGCGGCACACGTTTCCCGGTTCTTGACTGGCCCTATGTCGAAGGTTTGCGGTTGGACGAGGCCATGCATCCGCTGGCGATCATGGCGACCGGTATTTACGGGCGCGATATCCCGAAGCAGAACGGGGCTCCGCTGCGGCTGGTCGTGCCGTGGAAATACGGGTTCAAGTCCATCAAGTCCGTCGTGCGGATCACTCTGACGGACCGCGAGCCGCCGACAAGCTGGAACAAGGCGAATGCGCGGGAATACGGATTCTATTCGAATGTTAACCCGGAGGTCGATCACCCCCGTTGGAGCCAGGCGAGCGAACGCCGCATCGGCGGCGGGTTGTTCGCCAAGAATATCCCGACCCGGATGTTCAATGGTTACGCCGACGATGTTGCCGGCCTTTACGACGGCATGGACCTGCGCAAGTTCTTCTGATGGGCTTTCGCGACCGTATCAATGCTTGGGCAAGGCGGATACCAACCTGGGTGATCTACCTCGTTGGCGCTTTGCCCGCACCCTGGCTGTTTTATCTTGGTGCGACGGGTGGGCTGGGGGTCGAACCCGTCAAGGCGTTGGAACACGAATATGGCGAGCTTGCGTTGCAGCTGCTGATCGCCGGGCTGTGCGTTACGCCGTTGCGCCGGCAGTTCGGTATCAACCTTGTGAAGTTCCGCCGCGCCTTGGGTCTGCTGGCGTTCTCGTATGTCACAATGCATTTGCTTGTCTGGGCAGTGCTGGATGTTCAGGCGCTTGACCGGGTCTGGGCCGACATCGTCAAGCGGCCATACATCACCATCGGGATGTCAGCTTTTGTTCTGATGGTGCCGTTGGCGGCGACATCGAACAATTGGTCGGTCCGCCGTTTGGGTCCGCGGTGGCGGCAGTTGCACAGGTTGACCTATGCGGTCGTCTTGCTTGGGGCGGTACACTTCATCTGGTTGCGCAAGGGCTGGCAGGTCGAGCCGCTTGTCTATCTCGTGGTGATCGTCGCGTTGCTGGCGCTGCGCATGCGTGGTGCGTTCCGAACGCGAGTCGCCTGAAAAATTGCAAGAGCGACTCGGCGTTGCCGGGTGAAATCGATGAATCTTGAACCAACCCACGGGGCCTTTTGGGGATAACCCGGTGGATAACTCAATATGTTGTGGCTGAGCGGGCGTGCAGCCTGAAATTTTCTTGCCTGGTCCGCGCCCCCAAAGAAAAAAGATTCCCTCAAGCCTATGAAAAACAGGGGAAAATCAGAAAAATGAAAAAAATCCGCCTATCTCCCAAAAAAGGGGTTGCGGGGGTCAGGGCTTATCCGTAAAAGCCCCTTCACCGGCGCTGCTGAGGCAGACGACGGGACGCCAGACGGGGTCGCAAGGCAGACGAGGCGGAAACATCATGGTTTAATATCGAGCTGGTTGCGTCGGTTATGTAGGACGCGCTCGGTCGATTTTGTGCCCTGATCGCTGTTTGACATTGTTATGATACTGAAGAGATATGCGGGCGGTTTGGTCTGTTTTTCGACGGATTGGATGTCTGTATATCGCGTCTCTAGGTTT
>NZ_FNEB01000008.1 GCF_900100005.1 Lutimaribacter saemankumensis | reverse complement strand
ATCATGTTCGGCAGGCTCAAGGATTGGAGGCGAGTTGCGACCCGTTACGACAGGTGCCCAAAGGTCTTCCTGTCAGCCATCGCTCTCGCGGCCATCGTCATCTACTGGCTTTGAAACTCAATGAGTCCAGACCCTAGATGAGTGCACTATTGGAATCACGTAGATCGTAGTTAGCGCAACCTTTGAGGTTTCATGAGTTTCTGTTTTAGGCTTAATAAATACTGCCGCAACATTCAGTCTTTTGCAAAAACAAAGTAATCATAGTCCACCACGATGCCGGCAAAGATTCATCTGTCCGCATGGAGCACACTCCGAAAACAGGCCCTGGGAACGAAAGGACAGCGACTTTCAAGATCGCATATTCAGCGCGCCTTGGTTTCAAATCTTGCAAGATACTGTCGATTTTGCTCCAACAACTCTGCGTCAAGCGCAGTAAGTTCCGGCAATCGATACTTTCGATATGGCAGGAACCGGTTGACGCCTCCTTGCATGAGTCTTCTCCAACTTAGAATTGGTGTCGAGATCTTTTTTGTAATACGGACTGCCTTTGCGCCCATCCCAAGCTCATGGAACCTCCTGTGGTCGGGCGAAGGCAACACCATGCCTTTTTGTTCTTTTAAAAAGCCTTCGAACATGCGCTCATTGAAACCTATCGTTCTTGCGCCGCAAGCGCGAAGCAAACGTTCTCGCGCAAATGTAAATCGCATAGCGAGATCTGAATAAGCCACATTTTCACGGGGTGCGTCTTCGAATGCAGCTTGCAAGGCTTTAACTGTTGGGTCGCTAAGATCAAAAGGGGCGCGCAGAAATTCGAACTCTCGAATTCGGGACATTGGCACGAACCAGACCGTATTGAAGCGCTCTTTGTAGAGCTGGTGCAAGCGTTCAAAGTTGAATGCACCAAGATCGAAAAACTCCAGAAGCCAATCAGATTTTGGCACCTGCATGCGATCATAGTCCACGCTGGACAGAAAGAATTCCTCTGGTGGACGCACGTGACCTTCGTGGATTTTTTGCTGATAAATAGACGTCAGATATGACAGCGGCTCACGGACTGTTATTACGATCACCGCGTTGCGGCCGAAAAGGTCGAGGTTCGCATTGGCAGCTCTTTCCCAGTTGCGAGGATCCGTGTTGACCAGCCCTTCCATGCTGAGAAGCGCCTTATCCGCAGCGCGCACACGACCGCGAAGGAAATCACGCTCCTCATCCGACAGGTGTAAAAAGTGCTGTTTTCGGCAAAGTTGGACAACATCAGGATCATTGACAGTGATCTCTGGCTCTAATTGCGCAAGCGTGGGAAAAACTCGCTTCTGAAGCGTCGTTGAGGCCGTCTTGCCCATGCCGATATGAACAACCAACATCCGTTTTCCTCGAGATCAAAAATGCGAGACAAACAAGCCCCCCCGGTTCCAATGCAAAGCGGAAATCACAATGGTTTGTCAAACCTTCGGCTATTAGAAACAGCCATGGTGGCTAAGTAATTATGAAATGTGCTCATACGGCCATTCAAAGCAACAACCTTACAGAAGTACATTGCGGCAAAAATGAATTTTTGGCTACTGTGCCAGCGATTGAGCCAACGACTGACACAACCATGATTTCACATCACCACAAATGCATCTTCGTACACATTCCGAAATGCGGCGGCCAAAGCATTGAAACGGCTTTCTTGCAAGACATAGGACTAGACTGGCGCAGGCGTGCGCCTTTGCTATTGCGCCCGAATAACAACCCAGATCTAGGACCGCCGGTCCTGTCCCATCTGCTGGCTCGAGATTACGTCGGTCTAGGCTATGTTCCACAAGAAATGTTCGACGCTTACTTCAAGTTTGCCGTTGTTCGAAACCCGTTTCGCAGAGTGGTTTCGATGTATCAGTATCTGCCAACCAAGCAGAAATTTCGTGACTTCGTACGGACAACGCTGACAAACGAGAAGAGCCATCCACTTTTTTATTTCGTTAGGCCACAGACAGACTACTTAGTTGAGGGCAATCAGGTTTTGGTCGATACCATATACAATCTGGAGTCTATATCAGAGGGGTATGCTGACCTTCGCAAACGGATCGGACTAAAAACGGACCTACCTCACATCAACGCATCATCTGAAAGGACGACGCAAGAACCGTTGAAGGCCATCAAACTGGCGGTGGCTTCCTTTTTAAGGGGTGATACAAAAAGCGTCTTTGGAAAAAAGGATAAACACACCGTTTGGCAGGATTTCTTCGATAGAGACAGCCAAGCGCGCGTTGCAGAATACTATAAGAAAGACTTCGAAATGCTTGGCTATACCTTGGAACTGAACGCCTCTTGAAATCCTGGTTCTCTCACATTCTATAAAATGATGCCGTACTTTCGCGAGAGTAACGTTCGCGTTCGGACGAGGGAACAGATTGATCGTCATACCAAGGTGCGTGCGTGGCCGTGTATCGCCCGCTGACCCTTAAACCTGCGGTGAAATTGTCTTGCGACCACTTTTCCTTGTCATAGACGGCGAAGGTTGTATCGACAGGCGCGTCGAATATCCGGTCACGGGTCTTTGTCTGACCAATTGACCGAGACCAAAAACGTTCTTCCCACTCAGCTGTACTCCAATCCCGGTACAGGAGTTTGACCGTGATCTCACGAAAAAACTGTCGGTGGGAAATATCCAGTGCGAAACCGACTTTTCCTACGCGATACCTCTTTGTGAGATCGATCATCTGATGTACGAAATTGCTAGGCAGATAGGGATTGAAAACTATATCCGGATCGGTGACGCAAAAGTATCGGGGCAAGTTTTCATAGACGCCGGGTGCGAACAAACATTTCTTGGGACCGAGGTTTTCCTCCAACCGCCGCACCGTGACTTGGCCGGAAACCTCATCAAGAAAGCTGTGCATTTCTGGACTTGTTGACGCGTTGTCGAGCAAAGTAATGTCAGCGAAACCATGATTGCGCAGTTGGGAGATCATTGATCGGCAATAGGTTTGATTGTTGAAACATGGGATCAGTGCCGGAATAGCAGCCTGCTTAGAGTTCATTGATGACCGGCAGTCCACTGCCGATCGCACCCAAACGGGTAGTTGATCGAACGTTCCGTTTTCGATGTCTCTTTTTCGCAGGAACAAGATGTGGAAACCGGCTTTACCGCCTTCGTCACGCAGCACCGGTTCCAATCCGTGTGAAAGGACCGCGTCGACCAGATCGACGACCTCTTTCTCGTACACTTGCATATAAAGCAGTGCACATTTCGACAGAGATGCCCCAAGTTTACGTATCCATTCCGCATTACCGCGCGTATCAGACCAGAGAACGAATGTCTGTGACCGTGCTATTGGGTGCGGATGCGCGTCCTTGAAGAATTCACCCCTGGAAATTCCTGGCTTCTTACCGCAAACAAACCAATCTGTTTGCGAAAACGGGCCTAGCGCACTCGATACGACGTCGATCAGTGCGTTCTCACTTTGAGCCACGGGCAAGCTATGCATGTAGGCTTTGGAAAGATGGCACCCTTTTCTAGCATGCTCGATAGTACCCTTGATCCACCAATGGACCATTCTTGCACGGTGTACATACTTTTCTGAGATCACCAGCAACGCCTCGAGGTCAATTGTTTTTCAACGGTTCCGAACACGAATAACATATTGGATAGTAAAGAAATCTGACAGAAAGCCAAATGTGAGAAGATCTGTCAGTTTATGCCATCGCTCCCAGGATTTATTCCTCTTTATGTCTTCAAGCGCCAAACCGGTTCGAGTCATCAACTCAACTGCACTTTTTCGCGTGAACCATCGAAGGTGGGTGCGGTCCCTCAGGTAGCTATTTGTAAGCTCAAACTCACCTTTCAAAACCAGCGGGACGGTCAGATTAACATGGCGCATGTTCGGTATGCTGGCCACGATCACCCCATTCTTTGACAAGCCTTTGTGGAGCGAAACGATTACATCCCAAGGTTCGCGGAGATGTTCGAGCACATCGAGGCAAAGAACGGTATCGAACGGCCCTTCGGCCTCAATCACCTTTTCGAGGAAGGAAGAATCTTCCAAGTTGCCTGCGAACGCTCGATCGACATCCGGATCGTGCGAGTCTGCGACCAGATCAGCCAGCACAACATAATCAGCTCGCCCCTCGCGCTTTAGGTGCGATGATGTGCCGCCAAAACCTCCACCAAGATCCAAAACGCGCCCACATTTTTCTGGAAGAAGCGGGAAAACATCGCGGCGAACATTTCCGTAGTAACGGTCACTCATGTGCGTGACGCTCCTCTATTCAATACAGCCCAGTAGGACCTAAAAAATGCCCCCCCGCTGAGGGACACTTCGACCACAAAACTTCGTCTGAAACTATACAAAAAGTGCACAATTCGAGTGCAGCCAATGAAACCCATCTATTCATTGACCGCCATTTTCCGAAATGCGTCGCTTTCATCCAGCAATTCTTCGTAGGTGCCAGAAGCCCGTATCTGACCACGTTCAAGCAGAAAAATTCGGTCACAATTGCGGATAGTGCTGAGCCTATGGGCGATCATGATCACTGTCTTCTTGTCCCTCACGCGCTGCACGGCCTCCATCACGGCACGTTCGGTGACATTGTCGAGCGCCGAAGTTGCTTCATCGAGAATGAGCAAAGAAGGGTCATGATAAAGTGCCCGTGCAATACCGATACGCTGGCGCTGACCACCGGAAAGGCGCACGCCGCGCTCACCCACGAGTGTCTCATATTGCTCTGCGAGGTCGTTCACGACGAAATCATGAAGTGCGGCCGTTCTCGCGGCGCGTATCACAGCGTTCATGTCGATTTTCTCGGGCGGCACGCCAAAGGCGATATTCTCAGCGATCGAGGAATCCGTAAGGTAAATAGATTGGGGCACATAGCCGATGGATCGGCGCCAAAGATGAAGATTGTCGGACGTGAGAATGTTGCCATCAACGATTACCTGTCCCTTTTCAGGGGTGAGCAACCCCAAGATGACATCGACAACCGTGGTCTTCCCTGCACCTGTCCCGCCGACAAAACCCACAGTAGTCAGAGCTGGAATACTCAAACTCAGATCGTTCAATGCGCGCATGTGAGTTCCCGAATATCCAAATTCAATTCCGTCAAGCACAAGTTCCTTTTTGAGCTGTATCTGATCAGCGGATTTGCCGATCGCATTCGCGGCGACGACATGGCCCACTCCGCCCGTGTAGTCGCGGTATACATGGTCTAGTACCGGTTTCGCGGCACGAATTGACGCGAGAGCCATGTAAATCTGTTGCATTGCGGGCAACAACCGCATTGCAGAGGCACCGAAAACACCCAGGGTTGGGACGGCGGCTACCAAATCGCCATCATTCTTCACGAGGAGGATCAAAATAACTCCTAGCAGCACCGCATAAGTCAGCCCTTCCAGCGCAAAACGTGGAGCTTGGTTCATCACCTGCGACAAGGCCGCGTTGCGTGCCAGAGATCTTGCCGGTTTTCGAAACCTGTCAACATAGCTCTGCTCGAGCGCCATTAGCTTTATTTCTTTGAAGCCGCCAGTGGCCTCCTGAGTCAGTCGAAAACGGGAACGATTGGCTTCCATAAGCCGATGACCGACAACAAGAAGACGCCCTCGCAGCCAAGCATACACTCCAGCATACCCACCCCCTAGAAGCACCGCCGCGAATATCGCAACCAAAGGGTCGACCGCTACAAGAAAGCCAATGACGCAAACTGAAAGCAAAATATTTGCCAACAAGCGTCCACCCGGCTCTATGATCTTGGCGACAACGTTCTGCACCTCACCAAGAACCGTACGCGATACTTCTGCGCTATTGCGCTGCAGGAACCACGCATACGGTTGATGGAGATACGCTTCGAGCATACGGCTGGAGATCGCGTAACCTCGCATGGATGCGAAACGGATGATCGCATAGGTTCCGCCTGCTTTGATAACGAGGCTGAGCACAAGAACCATAAGCACGGCAAGGGACAAGCCGATCTGGAAAGCAAACATGCTGGAAAAGCCGAAGGTTTCATAGGCCCACGACAGATATGCGTTGTTTGCAACCACCTGTGGGTCAGCCAGAACCCGCAGCAAAACCAGAAGCGTGGAAATACCAAAAACCTCGGCAAACGCTACGAATACCATCAGAACGGCAAGTATGAAAAACTTTCGCCGTTCGCGCGCATCGAAAAGCGCCATTACCTTCTTGAAAACGTCGATCATGTTATGCTCATTTCAGCCTCGCGACAGCGGTACATGCCGCACATGGCAGATGAAGGGCAAGCCTGTGACAGCTTCATGTCGCTGGTCGCCGTCCCATGGTTGGATTGTCGCCGTATCTTACGTATTGCTATATTCAACCCTATCGCGCGGTCTTAAAGTAATCGTCCAAGAAACGCACTAGCGCCTCCTTCTCAGTGTTCTATTATAGAACGAAACCCTTTCAGCAAACGATGACTCTGCACCGGATGCCCCACGAAAATTCAGATACTCCGGCGGTGTCGGCGGAATTACCCGACTGGGAACGTGAAAAACCTCGTAGATTTTGGGACCCTTCTCGGCGGCTGCTGAAAAGCTTGCGAGAGTATCAATCTGCAAAAAAGAGATCGGGCGTTTGGGCAACTATCAGCCGCAAGCTACACAATTTGCAGCATCGATTCTGGTCGGTGGTTACACAAGCCGACATTCCTATCAATTGCAGCCTCGCAGGTGGTTTGATTTTGCCGCATCCCAACGGGATCGTCATCCACTCCAAATCATCAGTTGGCCCTAACTGCATTATCTTTCAGCAAGTTACGCTTGGGACTTCATCAGCCGGCTCCGGCCTTCCTATACTGGGTGGCGGGGTCGAGATAGGCGCTGGAGCGAAAATCCTGGGGCCGGTCACGATTGGCGATCACGCGATTGTCGGTGCCAACGCAGTCGTCGTCGATGACATACCCGAAGCAGCAATTGCAGTCGGCATCCCGGCCCGTATTGTTGGTTATCGCTGGGATATGGACAAAAGCTGAAAAAAGGCTTTGCGCACCAAGGGCACTTGGCGGAACATGTGTTCATGCGTCACAACCTGTTAGTCGCCTCTGCCTTATGCATCGCCGTCGTTTCGGCGATCTCTCTATCGGCCTCCCGAGTTTTGGCCGATCCGGGGGTCTTGGACGACACGAACCTGCAACCCGTCGGAAACATCGCCCTTGTAGCACCTGATTTCGAGATGCCGATCATGTCGGATGCGTTGCCGCTGGTCGATCCTGGTGACAGCTCTCCCGAGGCCTCGATGCTAAGGCGACTCGACAACGAAGGCGTTGCAGGCGGATTTGAAGGCATTATTTACGAAAACCGCGACGGCGACCATTCCCGCCTGGATATGGGCATGTTTCCGCGTCTGCCCCATTTGCAATTCAGCGACGCTCTGAAAAAGAAAAAGGCTCACCTGGGACTTGGCGGTCGCATTATCCTTCCGGCGATAGTTGTTGGAAATTCGTCCACTGCAATCGTTTCAGGATCTGCCCCCCGCAGCCAGACCCGCCTGGCGATGACAAACCCTAAGCTAAGCGCCCAGGCCCTGCTGACATACATCAGCAACCACCTGTACGTTTATCCTGAGCACCGCGATTATGATGCAGTCGATCTTTATCCAGTCAACTGGCCTTATACCCTCACTTCCCAGGGATCGTCGCGCTCAGACAAACCGTTTCTGAGGGTTCTGTTCTTTGCACTTGCGGCTTTGCCGTCCGATACCCGCAAGACGCTGCAAGAGAAGAGGCTGGTCGCACCAACCCTCCAAATGATCCTGCGCCGATCTCTCAAGGGCGTCTACTCGCGCGACAAATACATGTCCGGTGCCGCGCACCCTTCTGCGTTTCACAGAGACCGGCTTGCCCCAGAACGCATGGTTTCCCTTGCAGCCAGCCTGCGCCCGGACGAGATCCCTCCAATCGTCGTATTGGAGGTTGAAGAAGAAAGTTTTCTCCCGAAGGCCGGCCTTGCCGGTCTGTCCGAGCGATTGTTCAATACGCCCGCATCGATCGGACGAATTTGGCGTGGTCCTGAATACACTAAACGAATGAAGGTGACCGCTGCCGCAACGAATGATCCGAACGGCCGCGACCTCGAGTTCAGCTGGGTGCTTTTGCAAGGCGATCCGGAAAAGGTGCGCATCGACCCGCAAGGGCCTGGCAACACACGCGCCGAAATCAGCATCGATTGGCACGACACCTTTGAAATCGGCCGCGGGAAGAAACGAAAAACCAATCGGGTCGATATCGGGGTCTTCGCCTACAACGGCGCGCATGACAGCGCGCCGTCCTTCATTTCGATCGCTTTCCCCGGACACCAGATCCGCGAATACGAAATGCGCGGGAACTATGGCAAACGCCTTGCGCGTATCGATTATGATGCCGAAGCGCGCGATCACTATTACGACCCTTTGCTCTTCTGGTCGGCACCTTGGAGCGATAGCTTTGTATATTCCCCTGACGGAACCTTGTCTTCGATCTGGCGCCTGGATCAAAACGGCACAACAGTGCTGCGCGATGCAAGCCATCTGGAGAATGGCGCGGAGCTCGAGTATCAATTGACCGAGAAAAAACGGAAGAGGGTTTTGGGTCTCACGAAAATTGAGGAATAATTCCAATCGAGAAATCAATAGAAAACGACTAAATATCGCAAATCAAGCTTCCACTCGACTTCAACAGATCCTTTCATCGAAAGTCGAGAGCTACAGCTAAGAAAGCCAGGCATCGAAACTCACCTCAGACCAATGTATAAGCACCTACCAAAGCGCGGCGAATGATGACGTCAAGGCTAGCACCCAAAATTAAAACCACATAGATAAAACAATTTGACAAAACGATACTTCTAAGAGAACTGGTTAGTACACGCTTTTAGATGAAAAGAAGATTATCGATAAAACCAGGTAGGCCACTATTGAAAACTAAACACTAACTGTGCAATTCTCTTTAAGAGAGCTTAAGTTACGCAGGTTCACCTTGTTATTGGAATAGCTTGATGAAGACCTCTAGTCACAAGACAACCAGTACCTCCGAGATAGTAACATTTGAAATCCAAAGAGCCGCTCAATGGAGTCCAAACGGATGAAAAAGCCAAACTTTTTTTTAGTAGGAGCCTCCAAAGCTGGCACGACATCTCTAGCGCAAGCGCTGAACCAACATCCTGCAATCTTCATAACTGATCCTAAGGAACCGAATTTTTTTAATCGCTTCAATGAGACCGATCAGATTCCACAGTCCGAGCTAAATGACTATATGAAACTTTTTCAGACAGCCGGTTCCAAGAGTGTTTGGGGTGACGCATCGGTAAGCTATCTGGCCTCAAGGGGAGCGGCGAAGCAAATCAACAATTTCAACCCAAGTTCCAAAATCTTAATCTCTTTACGCAACCCCATGCAGCGAGTTCGCTCATTATATGAAATGTATGTTAGACTCGGTCTTAATCAATCGTTTGACGATGTCACTAAAAATGATCCCTGGCTAGTGAAACAGTGCCTATATTACGAACAAGTAAAGCGTTATGTAGACATTTTTCCGAGACATCAAATATTGATTTTGGAGTTTTCTAATTTGAACAACCAATGGGACAATACCATTAAATCAGTACACAACTTCCTAGAACTAGAACATATTGCTCAGAAAAAACCGATCATTCGAAACACAGGCGGAATTCCAAAACACCCAGCTTTCAATATTCTCACCAATAGAAAACTTGTAAAAATCGCAAAGAGAATAATACCAAAACGACTACATGCAATTACGGACAAGAAGGTCAAAGACCTCGCTTTTAAGAAAAGTGTAATTCCTAAAAAGGACGCACTGAACTTGTTAGAACTTTTTCTTGAAGATACGAACAGACTGGACAGCCTGTTGAAAACTCAATTTTCAAGAATTTGGTTCACATAAAGCTTAAAAAATCAGAGAGCCAGATTCAACAATCGATTGAGAACATATTTCTTGCGATGCTTTGAATTTCGTTGTTTTCAATTATTTTCTTGAATCTCGGATCCGAACGGAACGCCGTCCATCGTTTGCTAACGTCGCTTCTGAGAGCAGCCGCCGTTTTATCGACACCATCGAAGGAACTACCATGGCCGTACTTAGCGACCGCATCCATTCCCTTATCCCCAATATTAATCCCAAGTTTTCTAGCTACGTCTCTTCTTTCATTGTGGTCAAAAAGCATTTTATTGTAATAAACAGGCACTACAGGAGTGCCATCAAGTGTCATACGCTCACGCTTCGAAATAGTCACGTGAGACAAGTACATCTTAACTTGCGCCTTAATATCAGAGTTGCATTCAAAATTCTCTGGCCATTTCTGCATTCTGCTTGCGAAAAGGTTCAAGGGATCACGCAAAATCAAAGCAAAGCGAACCTGGGCCCCATGCGCCTTCTCTCGGCAGCTTAAGAACTTGAGTAACGGCCCGGACATCAACCTCTCTTCGCTCACGTCTTCGTAACTGAGTACGATTCGCGGTGATTTATTCATTAGTCGGATACGCGACTCCGAAAAATACGCTGAGTACGGATGCTTTTCGGGATTAATATTGTTGAAAAAAACTGACGACCCATATACTTGCTCGAGGATCCAATTGATGATGAAGTGATTTCCTGATCTCCTCATACCGAACACAACCAGAATCTCGTAGTTTGAAAAGTTCGATATCGCCTTTTCTGTAAAATTCAAAGCCAAACGCTTTTCGTAGCTATGCAAAGTCTTTAAAGCATTATAGAGCGGAGGGACTTGCTTAATACTTTCCTTCAATCTGATCATTTCTACCCCCATCCTTTAACTGAAAGCGCAAATCACCACGAAACAGTGAAGACTTAGACCTCAGATCATACTACACTAATTGACACTATTGCTGTTTGGAGCGAAGGTCTACATTAACTATTGAGCTTCGCCGACTTTAAGATTTTTTTGCTCTTGTAGCGATTCCGAAGTTTCGCTAGGTTTTTTCGGGAGTTACATGCCCGCCTATTAGTTTTTTCTTTGAGCCACCGTGACAGTGTGATCTCTTAGTCCTCTCACCTTTCGGATGGCATGTCTTTAAAATACGTACGCACTTTCGTGATTCATTTTACTTGGATTCCACAGGGTGAACTCAGCTCATGCAAATCGACAAATTCGTACCATCCAGACACCTGGCATCTAATAGAAGAATACCGGAAATTATTCACCAAACGTTTTCAAGCACCAGACTTGAAAATAAAATGCGTAACGCAGTGAAATCGTGGTTGGACCTTAACCCAAGTTACAGTTACCATTTTTATGATGACGCCGACCAGACAGAATTTGTCAGAACGCACTTCGGAAAACGAGTGCATGCTGCATACAATAGATTGAGCGAAGGGGCGTTTCGCGCCGATCTTTGGAGGTATTGCGTCCTTTATCAGCTCGGAGGCGTTTATGCTGACATTGATACGGTTTGCTTGACTCCACTCAATGATTTTGTCGACGACGATATTGCATTTTTCGTTCCCTCGGAGAAGGGAACGGGCGGGCCACCACATACAGTTTTCAATGCGTTAGTTGGCAGTATTCAAGGGCACCCATTCCTGGCGCGCGCGATTGAATACGCAACAGAGTTGATACATCGTTCGCATCCTTATGACGGGTTTATGATGGTTGGACCCGGAGCGTTGGGAGCAGGGATCAATTCGGCTCTTGGTCGTTCTTTGAAATCGCCGCACCAAGTAGGCAAGCAGTCTTTTGGAGACTCGACCTATGAGATCTTGGAGAAGACGCCCGCCCAGAACGGTTTGCCGCCGCTGATCGTGGATGGTACGCGCGTCCTCGTTCAAAGTCGCTACGAAGGATACTTCGAAGATTTGAAATCGGGAGGACACGCTCATTGGCTGAGCTCGCGTCCAAGCATCGGGTTAAAGCAGCGTATCAGGAACCGCTTGGCAAAAGAGAACGTGTACAAAAAGCTTAAGAAGAACGGCCTGTCACCCCTTCAATACCCGTAAGCCTTGCCATACTCCTCATGCCGGTTGAGATAGCGGCACTTGTTCAGGACAACTCCCAGCACGTTGGTGCGCGCGGCAAGATCCTGTTCGCTCTTGTCGATTTCCTCGATCGTGGATTTCTCCGCTTCGGCCATCAGCAGCACGCAATCGACCTGATCGAGGAATGCCATCGTGTCGTCGCCTGCAAACAGGGGGGCGGTATCGAAGATCAGGATATTCGGCTGGAACGCCGCTTCTACCTGATCGATGGCATGAGCGGCACGATTGCTTTGCAAAAGCTCGGCAGGATTGCGCGCGGGCGCGCTGTTTGCAGCGATGATCAGGTTCTTCCCATAGCGCAGCATCTGATCCTGCGCATCGGATTCACCCGACAGAACCTTGGAAAACTGGATCGGATCCTTTACGCCGAGCGTTTTCAAAACACTCGGCCGGCGCATATCCAAATCGATCAGCATGATGCGCAGGTCACTCTGCCGCGCAAGGCTGAATGCCAGGTTGAGGCTGGTCATCGTCTTGCCTGCCCCTTGTGAAGGCGAAGTGACGCCCAAACGGGTCCACTTGTTCTTGCGCATGCTGTGCAAGACCTTGGTGCGCATCACGTCATATGGTGCCGCCTCTTCACCCGACTGAAAGGCGACAATCCGGTTACGTTTGAGCCAGCGGTCGGACGGGTTGAAACCCTTAACCGCCTTCCAAAGCTGCTCGGTGTCGCCAACCGAGTGGCTCTGTTCCAGAATGAGCGGGTCCGGCTTTCTTTCATGTGTCTGCACCTGTTCAGGCGGTTCAGACGACTTTGGCTGACTGCGTTCCTCGCGAGCCTTCTTGAGTGCGGCCTGTATACGTTCCATTATTCTTTTCCTAATTCAACGCGCTACGCAGTTGTTCAATAAGTGCACCAAGGCCGGTACGATCGAGGGCCCTTTCAATCAAGAGATCCATCGGCAGGTAATACTGGTCGACAAGAAACAGCGCTATCGGGATCCCGAGTGTCACCACCCCTATTGCTCCGAAAATGATTGACCGGCGGATCACACGCTCTCGATGCGTGCGGATGTATGGGACCGAAACAAACGGGGTAATGCCCAGCTTGTTGCTCAGATCGACGGGACGGCGCACCGAGCGGTTGAGCAATTCGAGAAGGAAAATGAATGCCCCTCCCAACGCAATCCCCCCCGCGACACCAGCCGCAGCGATCTTTTTACGCGGTGGAGAGGTCGGCACACGCGGTGGGGTGGCCTGCTCGACCACGGTGATGCGCTGGCCGCGCGACTGCGCTTCAATCTGGTCGCCCGTGCGAGCCGCCGCAAGGTCACGGGTCGCTTGCTGGTATTGCACGCGCAGGTTTTCGTAATCGCGTTCCAACGTACTGAGAACGATGGCATTTTCCGGCGTCTTGTCGATTGATGCCTCGAGCGACTGCAACTCGCTTTCAAGCTGGGTTTTCTCGTTGACGATGTATTGCATCTGAGCATCCAGATCGGCGAGCTGGATTTCATAGGCACTCATGGCTTCGCTGACGCCGGTCCGTTTCGCGCGCTGTTCCTGCACGATCCGCTCAGCGACTTCGACCTGCCCCTGAAGGGCCTTCACGCGGGGGTTCTGCTCGGAATAGAGAACCAACGCCGAGGCCAGTTCATTGCGCAGACTCTGCAACCGCTGTTCTTCGGGTGTAAGCTTTTCATCGTCGAAAGTCACTTCGCCGGTGCGCTCATAAAGATCGGTCAACCGCGTGCGACGATCACGCAATCCGGCGAGTTCGCGCTCCATCTGGAGAACGCGCTCCTGCAAGGACGCTTGCCGTCCGCGACGGAAATCCAGACTGTCGGGCAAGGCGCCCTGATTTGCCTGTTTGAAGGCAAGGATTTTTGCTCCTTGCTCGGCAAGATCCTGATCGAGCCTTGCGACTTCCTGCTTGAAGAATTCCAGCGTCTGACTGGTCACGGCAGTTCTCAGGCTTCGGTTCTCTTCCAGGATGCGGGTGACAATCTCGTTTGTGACGCGGGCAGCAAGTTGCCCGGACTGCGCAGAAAACGTGACATAGACGAACGATGCCGCATCGCGCCGGCGCGGTAGATCGACGCCGATACGCGACCGCATGTCTGCGACGATCTCATCCGGGCTCATCCGTTCGCGACCTTCGTAGACATCGAACTCACGCGCCATATCTAGCAGGTTCGCGCGCGTCTGTATGCGCTGCGCAATGATCTGCAGCACTTCGCTCGTGCCGGCACGCACCGTGGATTCTGCCAAGTCATCAGGGATCTGAGGCGATTCAACCAGCAACGTTGCGCGCGCCGTGTAACCGGGCGGCAAGGTGTAAGCGATCGTCGCGCCGACTGCGGCAACTGCCAACGCGATCACGATGAAGTAGTGAAGCCGCCGCAGGAACAGCAACAATAGAAATTTGATATCCGGAAGCATCAAGCTGTCTCTTTATATTTCCGACCCGAGGTCCGGCCGCGCACCGGCGGCAAAAAAGGTTCCGTCCGCCAAGACTTCTTCGACGGTGGTCAAGGTTACTGTCTTCTGGTTCTTGGTAAAGGCATATACGAGCGAAAGATCACAAAGTTGATTGACCAGCCTCGGAACGCCGCCGGTCTGCTCATGGATTACGTGGCACGCGGCTTCGGTGAACAGGTTTCTGGCGGCCCCTGCAACGCGCAGCCGATGGCCGATATAGGCCGTCACAGTCTCCTGATCCATGGAACTGAGATGAAAACTCGCCGCGATCCGCTGCGCAAATTGCCGCAACTCGGGGCGGTGGATCGTATCGCGAAGCTCGGGCTGGCCTACAAGGACCAGCTGCAATAGCTCATCCTTGTTCGAGTTGATATTCGTGAACATGCGCAACTCTTCGAGTGTCTCGATGCTCAGATTCTGGGCTTCGTCAAAGATGAGGATAACCCGGTTTCCGGCTGCATACTCCGAGATCAGGTATTTCTGGAAAGAGTCGAACAGATCGACATAGGTCGCATCCCGGTCGGCCGGCTGGTCCAGCGCCATCAGAACCCAGCGCAGCAACTCCCCACGAGAGCCATGTGCGTTGGAAATAAGCCCGACCTTCACCCCATCTCCCAGACCGGAAAGAAACTTGTGCAGAAGCGTGGTCTTGCCCGCCCCCACCTCACCGGTGATGAGCGTGATGGGCGACCCGGTAAGGGTGCCGTATTCCAGCATGGTGTAGGCACGCCGATGCGCCGCGGACCAGAATAGAAAGTCCGGGTCGGGTACCAGAGTGAACGGTCGCGCGGTCAGTCCGAAATGCTCTGTATATATATTGAGTGGGCCGCCCATTTTTTCCCTGTATCCCGAATCGTTGGCGCCATCCACCGAATTGCTGGCCGCGGCTTTTTTCTGCGCCTTCTCGATCGAGGCAGTGCGACTTGATGCATCACGCGAAGATTTCGGCACATCACCATCGGAGCGCCTTGTTTGGAATAACGGCGCACTGCCAGCCCCCGTAGTGCTGGCGTCCGAGCCTTCGGCGGTCCGTGCCTTGGCCCTGATGTGAATGACTTCAGCCCGCCGCTCGTCCGTCCGGGCATCCATATCTGAACCATTATCCCACAATACAATCACCTCATTAGTGTCTAGCACATATTCGTTCGAACGCCACCGATCAGAGTTTGTTCGAACGCCACCGATCAGAGAACGAAAACTCCCGCGTGAGGCAATAACCTGGCGCTTTGTTAACATGTGGTCAGGACTAAGGAGTTTTGGTGTCGCCCGCCGTTTCCTCGGCGCAAGCCGGCACACGATTCGCCAGAAGCCGCCCGAAATCCGCCACAAAGCGGCGCGGCCCCGGTTGAGAAGTGTAGACAATCAGGAGATTTTTTTTCATTTGCCCTAATGTTTAAACAATGCACAATCAATAGTTGCAAACATCAGTGTCCGACCGCGCAATTGTGGCTTTTTTGGAGTTTCTTCTTTGCGCAGTGGTGACCAAGTGTTACCTTTTGGTTAACGAAAAATCCGGCATTTGGTCGGGATAAACAAGGCATTCGTTCGAGCGGTAAATTTTAATCTATGCGTCTCTGACCGGCTCGGTCGTTGATGCAGTCTAGGGTATGTATTGATATGACTATCCAACAGAAAAATTTTTCAACTGACGTTCAGTTTGTTAAACCCGTCGCCCTTGCCACGCAGCACAGCGTTTCCCGTTCGGGCTTTTATCGCAGCTTTGTCAAACGCCTGATCGATGTGGCCGCCGTTCTGGCGTTCGCGCCGATCGTGCTGCCTTTCGTCGTCTTCCTCGGCATTTTGGTCGCGCTAGACGGCCGCAATCCTTTCTATTCGCAGAAACGCGTAGGTCGCGACGGCAAGATTTTCACCATGTGGAAACTGCGCACAATGGTGCCCGACGCGGATACCAAGTTGCAGGCGCATCTCGACACAAATCCCGACGCCCGGGCTGAATGGGACGATATGCAAAAGCTGTCATGCGACCCGCGCATTACGCGCCTGGGCCGGGTTCTGCGCAAAACGTCCCTCGATGAGCTGCCGCAACTTTGGAACGTGTTCGTCGGTGACATGAGCCTGGTCGGCCCGCGCCCCATGCTGCCCGAGCAACAGCGCCTCTACCCCGGAGCGGCTTATTACGAAATGCGCCCCGGCATAACTGGCTACTGGCAGATTTCTGACCGCAACCAGACGACCTTTGCTGCGCGCGCCAGCTACGACAATCAGTATTACCGCGATGTCAGCCTGACTACCGATCTGTCGGTTCTGACATCCACGGTCGCCGTGGTCCTGCGCGGAACCGGCTGCTGATCAAGGGCTCAGCATCTAAAGGTAACAAGGCCGTTTGTGACGCTTTCACAAACGGCCTCGTTTATTTACACTAATGACGATCATCGCCCCGGTCTTGTAACCGGAGAATTAGTAAACTGAATTCGTCCAAGGGAAATCATGCGCCTCAAGTCAGCCGTCATTCCGGCAATTCTTCTTTCCGCTTCGCTTACTCTGACCGGCTGCCAAAGCTCGGAGGAACGCGCCCAGGAACATTTTGAAAGGGGTATGGAGCTCCTTGCCGAGGGCGATGCAAAGCGTGCCTTCGTCGAGTTCCGCAACGTGTTCAAGCTGAACCCGACACACAAAGAAGCCCGAATCGCCTATGCACGCGCACAGATGGAGCGCGGCAACTTCAGCGAAGCATACGGCCAATTCCTTCGTGTTGCGGAGCAATATCCAGAAGAGACCGAGCCAAGAATTGTGCTGGCCGAAATGGCGATCAACGCACGCAACTGGGACGAGGCGCAGCGCCATGGCAAAGCCGCGATGGAACAGGCGCCCGACGATCCAAGGGTCAAGGTGATCCGGATCGCTCTGGATTACTTCGAAGCTGTGCGTGAGAACGAGCCAGCCGCAATCGGCAATCTCGCAGACGAAGCACGCCAGGCTCTGCAAGAGATGCCCGACAACAAGATCGCTCGGCGCATCGTGATCGACCAGCTGTTGCTGAACGATCGCTTCGAAGAAGCGCTTCCGGTCATCGATGCCGGGCTTGAGCTTTTCCCGGAAGATCCCGAATTGCATGAGCTGAAGCTCACGTCCCAAATTCGTTCAAGGAAGATGGACGACGTCGGCGCGACCCTCCGTGAAATGGTTTCGACCTTCCCCGACAATGAACGCGCGCGTCGCCTTTTGATTGCCTGGTATATCGAACAGGGTGACATGGACGGCGCCGAGAAGTTCCTTCGCGAACTGGCGGCACGGCCGGATGCAGAGGCCGGTGCAAACCTCGCCATCGTGCAATTCCTGCGCAACGCAAAGGGTGACGACGCGGCCCGGGCAGAATTGGAACGGCTTGCCGCATCAGAAGAAGAGCCGACGGTCTATGTGTCCCTTCTCGCTTCAATGGATTTCGAAAAAGGCGACAGGGACAAAGCGATCTCGACGTTGGAGCAATTGGTCGACGGGATTGAACCGGCCACCGAGCAAGGCAACAACGCAAAACTTCTTCTGGCGCAAATGCTGCTTGCCACCAACAATCCGGTGGGCGCAAGGGCGCGGGTCGAGGAAATCCTGGCAGACGATGCCAGCCATGTCGGGGCGCTCAAGATGCGCGCCGCCTGGCGTATCGACGACGACGAACCGGGCGAAGCGATCATTGATTTGCGCACCGCTCTTTCGCAAGCTCCGCGAGATGCCGACGTCATGACGCTGATGGCGCGCGCGCACGAACGCGCCGGCGACCGCGCACTGGCGGGCGAACGCTATGCCCTCGCGGTCGAATTCTCGAACAAGGCCCCAGTCGAGTCCCTGCGCTATGCAAGCTTTCTCATGGGAGAAGGCCGCGTAGAAGCGGCCGAAGCCGTCGTTACCGAAGCACTGAATGAAGCACCGGAAAACATCCCCCTGCTAGAGATGCTCGGCGCGCTCAACATCCGGGCGAAGGACTGGAACGAAACGCAGCGCACCATCTGGAAACTGCGGGCAATTGAAAGCGATCAGGCCACCGAAGTTGCCAACCGGGTCGAAGCCGAGATGCTTCTGCAACAGGATCGGGTCGACGACACCGTAAACTTCCTCGAACAGATATCGCGCGAATCCGGCGACCTGAGGACACTTTCGGCGCTGGTTCAAACGCAGGTCCGCAACGGCAATATCGATGAAGCGGTCAACGTCGTTCAAGAGAAACTGGATGAAGCCCCGCGCGATCCCGCATTGCGCTTTCTGCGGGCAGGTCTGCATGTGCTTTCCGGCGAACGCGACCAGGCAGAAGAAAAGTACAAGGAAATTCTGGCCGAGTATCCAGCTAACGATGCCGTGATCCGCGCGCTTTACAGTCTGTTGCTGGCCGAAGGACGTCAGGCCGACGCCCGCGCGCTGGTCGACGAGCAAATTGCCAGGAACCCGAACGCTTTGAATGTTCGCCTGATCAAGGCCGAAATTCTAGAACGTGACCGCGACTTCGAAGGCGCTATTGCGATCTACGAACAGCTCTACCAGGAAAACAGCAGCAACATGGTCGTTGCCAACAACCTGGCGAGCCTGATTTCGACGCACCGGGACGATGCCGAAAGCCTAGAACGCGCCTATGCAGTCGCCCGGCGCCTGCGAGGGATCGAGGTTCCCCCGCTTCAGGATACGTATGGTTGGATCGAATTCCGCCGCGGCAACTTCGAAGAAGCACTGGCGCATCTCGAGCCGGCAGCGGCCGGATTGCCGAACGATCCTCTGGTGCAGTACCACCTTGGCCGCACCTACCTTGAGCTCAAGGATTTCGTGAAAGCCCGTGAGCAACTTGAGAAGGCAATCAAACTGTCAGGCGACACGCCCCTGCCCCAGATCGAAACCGCCAAGGAATTGCTGGAAACGATTCCGGCGGATGGCACGGGCAGCACGGCAGACTGACCGTTCCTTCGCGCTGAAGAACGTAAACCCGGGAACCCATTGGTTCCCGGGTTTTTCTTTGATCTTTGACGCCATTGGGCGCTCCCTACCCGACGAATTGAGCGTCGCTCCAAAGCAACGCAAGGCGCTACTGGCGGTAGGCGACACGAGATCCAATCTCTTTTGGCTCGCCCCGGTGGACCGGCCAGAAAAAAGGGGCCCACGAACGGACCCCTCAATGCCTCGGTTACGAGACTTGCTTGCTATCAAGCAGCTTTCTTGCGACGACGCGCAACTGCCATGCCGCCGAGAGCGGTCAGAAGCAGCACGCCGCCTGCGGGCAGCGGCACGACCGAAATGCGGACGACCATGTCGTCAAAGTCGCTGTCGCCACGGCCATCACCGAAGAAGGCGAGCGCGTTCTCGCTGTCTTCCAGATAGAAAGCGATGCTCAGGTCGGGGTCGGTTTGGCCGACACCGTTGGTGATGGTCTCAACACCGCCGCCCTTGATGGTCGCGAACGCAAAATCGATGAAAGTCGGAAGGTCATCCGCGTAAATGCGGTCACCTTTCGAGCTTGTCTTGTTGTTCAGCACACCACCTGCCAGGTTCAGCGCAGTGTTAGTTGCACCTGCTTCGGTACCCAGGAACGTGATCTTGACAGTGCTCTTGCTAGAAATGGTCAGACCATTCCCCGCGATAACCGATGCAAAACCGTCGCCGAACCGAGCAACAGTATCGCCTGCGCCAATCGTCGGCACCGGTGCGTACGCACCCAGACCACTGTAATCAGGGTTGTGGTTGCCAGGGAGCGCGCCGTAGTCGCCCCCAGAAATCGACAGCGTTGCGGCTGCCGCGGCGGATGCCATCATTATCGAGCTGACGGCGGCTCCAATTGCCATTTTGAAATTCATTGTTAACTCCTGCGTTTCAAACGCCGCCATCCCACCCTAGGAAACTAGCGACACCTTCATAGAAGTTAACGCAAAGTCGCTTCAAAAAAAAGCCTTCCCTTCGCCACAATTGCCACAATACCGCCTTCTAGCCCGAAATTCGCGCACGAAAATCGATGCCGTGCGCACAGCGCCAGGACATATCAGTCGGATTGTTCTCAGATCGCAGTCAATCACTGCTATTGGGGAGCGATTGAACACTGTGAAATAGGCAAGTGAGGATGATTCGGGCCGATGAGATCAGCTGCCGTGGACGCTCTGCATCGGCTTTCCGCTAGACACCCCGTCTGGCATGGCAGGGTTCATAGCGTCGCAAATGATTGCCCGCGCGAAAGCAGCACACAGCACAACGAACCCCGTCGCTGCGTAAATAGAAACCGCCATCCACAACGACCCGTAAATCAGGGCCGAACCGAGCCCGGTCAGCATACCTGCCAGACCTGCGACAACCACGAATGCCAGCATTTGCCACTCCTGTTTTGCCTGAGGTGACGCCCGTAAAACGAGAATCCTCCAAGTTCCGTGAACACAGTTGACCACGCGACTACGGCCAAAATGAAACGAGATTTTGTTACTATCGCCTTAAGCTGGACACGGTTCTGACACTTTCAGACAGCCCCCTGGAAACCTGTTGCCAACTTGGCACGTATGCTTGCCACCAGCGTCCAATCGAAAGAATTTGCCAGAAATCCCTTCCAGTACGGGCCGCTAGAGAGTAATTTTCATGCAAATTTTGCACAAACCCACGAGAGTCCGGCATGAAACCCTTTTTCGCATTCTTGGTCGCTCTGCTGATCACGCCCCTGATGGGCGACATCGCACAAGCCCAAAGCTACAGAATCAAACCTGGTGATGTCGTCCGGGTCGAAGTTCTCGAAGATTCCAGCATCAACCGGAACGCCCTTGTTCTTCCAGACGGCCAGATTTCATTGCCGCTGGCCGGAACTGTGCGCGCAGGCGGTCGCACTGTCGACCAGGTCCGCGCCGACATTGCCAGCAAGCTGGCACCCAACTTTGCGAACGCACCGACCGTGTTTGTCGCACTGAGCAATCTGGCCCCGGGAACCGCAGGTACGGGCGTTGCTGCCCCCGCAACCGACACGATCTATGTCTTGGGCGAAGTCGCAAAACCCGGCGTTGTCGAGTTGGAGCGCGGAACCACCGTTCTGCAAGCCCTGGCAGCGGTCGGCGGGTTCTCGAAATTCGCAGCGACCAAGCGCATCCAACTGCGCCGCGTCGAAAAGAACCGCGAGCGCATCTACAACATCAACTACGATGACATCCTGATGGGCAAAACCAGCATCGGCACCACGATGCTGACTGCTGGCGATGTCATCATCGTGCCTCAACGCAAGCTCTTCGAATAACCCTGATTGGTGGGGGCTAACGTGAAAACGAAGAAAACCGGACTGGCGCTTGCTTCGGGGCTTCTGGGGTGTGCTGTTCTTCCTGCTCTCGCGCAGCAAAGCGAAAGCGGGATGCGGGCAGTTTTCGGCATCAGCCAGGAATTGGAGGCCGGGGACAACCTTGCCCTTGAGTTTCCCGAAGAAGGGTCGACCGTCCTGTCTACGACGACACTGTCGTTCGACTTCCTGACAGAGACACGAACCCAGCAATTGTCCTTCGGTATCGACGGCAAGATACGGGCTGGGCGCATCCCGAGCGGTAGTGACCTGCAGACCGGCTTCGTCGAACCCGGTGCCCGCCTCGCATACAGCCGCGAAGCCGCGAATGCGAAAATCTCGGCCAGCGCGAATTACCGCGAAACCGACATTTCCTTCCTCTTGCCGCTGTCCGAATTCATCGACGAGAACGGTATCATCGTACTGCCCGAGGATTTCGAGGATCTGCGCGGGTCAGGAACCCGCCAAACCTATGGCGCCAATATCGGGTTTGAAACGGGGCTGAAAGCGCCTCTCGGCTTCAACTTCAATGCCGGTGTCAGCGGTATTTCCTATTCCGGCCCCGGCACGACAGGTCTGACGGATATACGCCGCTCCAACCTGAGCATAGGCGCGCGGCTCAGGTTCTCGGATGTGACGACAGGCGAGATCACCCTCGCACAAAAAACCTACGAAGCCGATGATGCACTGAATACCGAACGCGACACGGAATCGTGGGAATTCGCGCTGACCCGGGACGTGTCCGAAGCGGCGACACTGACCGCGGCCATTGGATATACCGATATCGAAGAGCGCGAGAACGGATCGGTTGTCCTGCGCGAGGACGGTTTGAACGGGCGCCTGTCCTATTCGCTGGATTTGCCCAACGGGTCGATCGGTGCGTCCTATGCCGCGACCCGTGATCAGAACGGTCTGCGCGATACGGTGCGCGTAAACCGCGCCCTAGACCTGCCCACCGGCAGCCTTGCATTCAATATCGGTACGACGCGAAAAGATGGTGGAAACGCCAACCTGATCGGCGGGATCAACTGGCAGAATACCCTTCCGACCGGTTCGATCCGGCTGGGCCTGCAGCGCAACGTCACCGTGAACGCCGACGACGAAGAACGCATCGCAACGACACTCGATCTTGGCTACATCTACGAAATCAACGCGCTGTCCAGCATTCGCTTCAATGCCGCCTACGGCATGACCGAGCAAAGCAGCGGGGCCGACACGCGGCGCACGGATATCACGCTCGGGTATGCCTATGCGCTTACCGAAGACTGGAACCTCAACACCGGCGTGGCGTATCGTGTGCGGGACGAAGATGTTCTTGGGAAATCGGACTCCGCTTCGATCTATGTTACGATCGGCCGCAGCTTCACAGTATTTGATTAAAGTGCCTCACGCGTCGCGGGGGGCGTACCGACGCTTCGTTCATCCGTTTCGCCCGAAAAGTGCGGGGGCCGAATGTTTCGCCTGAAGAACCTCGGCCGCGTGCCTGTCGCATTGCTGCTTCTGGCAATACCCTGCATCGGGATCGAGCTCATCCTGCAAGGTGCCGATCACGGGTTTTGGGGCACGCAGCGGTGGCGTGCCCTGATCTATCAATTCGGCGCGTTCTGGCCCGGCCTGCTTGTCGGATGGCGGCCGAATTTCAGCGCGCAACCTGTAACCATGTTCGCCACCTACGCCTTTCTGCACGGCGGCTTGCTGCACCTTGCGGTGAACATGATCACGCTGTTCTCACTCGGCGGTGCGACAATCGCACAGGTGGGGCAAAGGCGCTTTCTGGCGATCTACGTCCTGTCCACCCTTCTGGGCGGCGCGTTCTTCGCGCTGCTTTCACACAGTGGGTTCCGGCCGATGGTTGGTGCCTCAGGCGCGCTTTTCGGCCTTGCCGGTGCGTTGGTGACATGGAACATCATTCACACGCTGAAAAGCGATCCGGGGATCTGGATCGCAGCGGCTTCGATCCTGTGGCCGATCGGCATTCTCGTGCTGTTGAACGTGCTGATGTATGTCGGAACTGGCGGCACCGTCGCTTGGGAAACCCACCTTGGCGGGTTCTTGGGCGGTGCAGGGCTGGCGCTATTCCTCCGATCACCGCCGGCACGATCAGGCGCTTAGGCTGCTTCAGCCTTCGTCTTGCATTGGTTGCGGCTCGGGTTCGACGCGCTCGGCGTGTTCGGCTGTCGGGGTATCATGACCGACGCCCAAGGCAACGCGCAGCGCGACATAGGCCGCAGCAAGATCGCGCAGGTTCCGCGCCAATCCCTGGCGCGCCGTCGAAAGCGAACGCTCGCGGTCGATGATGTCCAGAACGGTCGCGTTGCCCCCCTCGCCGACAAGACGCCGCGACAGGTTGAGCGCCCGTTCGTTATAAGAGACAAGTTCCCGCGATGCGGCCGATGCCTCGTTCGCGGCAGCAAGGGCGGCCAGCGCGTTTTCGACCTCTTCGACGGCGCCAAGCACACTCAGGCGCCAGCGGATAAAGGCCTGCTGCGCCCTTGCCGCTGCGGCGTCTTCGGCAGCGGCAAGCGAGGGCTGCGAAAACACGGGCACGGTCACACCCGCGATAAGGCTTTCGGCATTCGCGCCGTTACCGTTCAGCGGGGCCGTCAGCAGACCGCTAAGGCTCAGGCTGGGATAGCGCGCGGCCTCGGCCACGCCCATGTCCGACACGGCCGCCGCGTATTGCCGCTCCGCCACACGGATATCCGGCCGCGCCCGAAGCAGGTCAGCCGGCACGCCAAGACTGCCGACACCCATCGGGACTGGTTGCGCGCCATTGCCGCCAAGATCGATGCCCAGATGACCGACCGGAACGCCAAGAAGCGTGGAAATCCGGTTGCGCTGCGCCACGATGTCCGAACGGATCTGCGGCACCTCGGCGCGCGTTTCGGCCACCAGCGCCTGTGCGCGCAGAACGTCGAGTCGCGTCGCGGCGCCAGCATCGAGCTGCGTACGGATGTCACGAAGCGTCCGCTGGCGCGAGTTCAGATCCTGTTGACGTAGCGCGAGGCTGCTCTGAAGAAAACGCAGATTGATATAGCTTTCGCTCAGGTCAGACAGAAGCAGGCGCTTGGCCTCGGCCTCGCCCAGTTCGGCGGCCTGAAGGCGTTGCTGCGCGGCGCGGCTGGCCCACTGCTTGCGGGCGGGAACGCCGAAATTCGCATCCAACTCGGCGCTGCCGATATCCGCACTGTCGGAATTGTCGCGCGCCTGCAGGGTCAGATCGCCAAGTGGTGTGACGCTGTCGCGGCGGAATACGGCCTCGGCCTCACGGATACGCTCGCGCGCCTCGGCCACGGTCAGGTTGTCGGAAAGCCCCTTGGCGACAAGCTGGTTCAGAACCGGATCGTTGAACGCCTTCCACCAATAAAGCTCGGATGGGCTGGCCTTGGTCACTGGTGCAACCAACGAATACCTGTCCGGCAGGTTCATTGTCGGGGTTTCGTAATCCGGCCCGATACTACACCCGGCCACGGCGCAAGCGACGCTGAAAATAAGGACGGTCCGCATTTGAAATGCTCGTTTTTCTGCCTCTCGGGTCGTTATTCTTGCATGCGTTTGCGCATGTCTTTTTGACCCTTTGGAAGGATCAATAGCAGAATTCCCCCCAATTTGCCACTTTGAGCAACCATTTGAGGTGCAGAGCAAAAACTGTTGCGGATTTGCGTCAGGTTCGCTTTCTGCCTATTCGCGGAAAGCGCGGTCGAAAAAGGCGGCCATCGGTTCGACAAGATAGCCAAGCGGCGTACGGTTGCCCGTCTGGATGAAGGACTCAACCGGCATGCCCGGCAACAGGGTCAGCGACCCGAGCTTGTCGATCTCGGCCGACGCCAATTGAATTTCGACCGAGTAATAGCTTTGGCCGGTCGCGTCATCCATCAACACATCCGCTGAAATCCGATCGACCTGCCCGCGAATATCCGGCGTTTCTCGCTGGTCGAAGGCGGGAAACTTCAACGCGGCCTCTTGCCCGACGAAAACTTCGTCGACGTTGATCGCATCGACACGCGCCGAAACGACAAGCGGCTGATCCTGCGGGACGATATACATGACCGGCTGGGCGGGCTGGACCACCGATTGGCGGGCAAAGACCTGCATTCCATATACGATACCCGACATCGGCGCGCGAATTTCGAGCCGCGATATGCGGTCCTGCAGCGAAGTGCGCCGCTCCCGCAGTTCGATCTCGCGAAACTCGAGGTCGCGCAGCCGCGATACGGCGTTCTCGCGCCGTTGCGTGGTCAGTTGGAGCAAGGCGATGCCGTTGCTGGCCTTTTGGCCGCGCAGTTCGGCGATTTCCGCTTCGATACGGCCGATCTGGCCGCGCTGCCCGGCAATGTCGCGCATGATCTCACTGACGCGGGCCGCACGGGTCAAACGCTGATTCAAAAGGGTTTGCTCGGCCTCCAGATCACGGGTCATGAGCTCGGCCTGTTCCTGCAGGGCGGCAAGTTGCGCGTTCAGGCCTTCGATCCGGTTGTCGATTTGCTGGTTCTGCTCGGCCAGCAGGTTGCGTTCCTGCTCCAGGGCTTCGTTGCGGGACAAGAACAGGGTTTCCTCACCGGACAGAAGGCTTGCCACATCCGCATCATCCGCAGCCGCCGTGACTAGTTCGGGCGCGAAAACAATCGTGTCCACCCCGTCGCGCTCTGCCTCGAGGCGGGACTTGCGGGCCGACAATTCGCGCAGTTGGCCTTCTACGATGGTCAACTCGCTGACCAGTTGCGACCCGTCCAGCCGGATCAGAACCTCACCTTCCTGAACCTGGTCACTTTCACCCACCAGAATTTCGCCGACAACGCCGCCTTCGGGGTGCTGGATCACCTGCCGGTTGGATTCGACCTTGACTTGTCCCGGCGCCACAACCGCGCCCGAGATTTCCGCGCTGACGGACCAAAAGCCCAATCCGCCAACCAAAATGACAAGCGCAAGGATGCCAGCGCTTAGCGGGCGCCAGCCGCTCCATTTCGGATCCTGATCAAATGCGTTTCCGTTCACTTCGACACCTTTTGCGGCCGGACGACCTGCGGACGTTTCGCTGGCTTGGGCGTGCCGGCGAGAACCGTGCTCAACACCTCGTCGCGCGGCCCGAATGCGACAAGCGCGCCCTGGTCCATCACCATGAGAAGATCGCATTCCGCGATCGCGGCGGGCCTGTGCGTCATCACGATCACGCCCCTGCCCTGCGCCTTGAACTCTTTCACCGTTTCATTCAACGCCTGCGATCCATCGGCATCCAGCATCGAGTTCGGCTCATCCAGGATCAAGAGCGAGGGGTCGCCATGGATCGCACGGGCAAGTGCAATGCGTTGCTTCTGGCCGCCGGAAAGCTGGTTTTCGTTCCCTTCCAGAAAGGTGTCGTAGCCATTTTCCAACTGCATGATCATTTCATGGGCGTTCGCCTTTTTCGCGGCAGAAACAACGGCTTGAGAATCCGGTTCCAACGACATCCGGCGGATGTTCTCGGCGACTGTGCCCCCGAACAGGCTGACCGTCTGGGGCAAGTAGCCGATATGCAGCCCAAGCGTCGGACCGTATTGATCGAGCGTTGCGCCGCCAAGCCGTGCCTCTCCTGCGGCGATGGGCCAATATCCGGCCAACGCGCGCGCCAGTGTGGATTTCCCCGACCCGCTCTTGCCGATCACACCGAGCGCCTGGCCCGGCTCCAGCGTGAAAGACACGTTGCGCACCGTGGGTTTCTTGGTGCCCGGCGGCACGATGGTCAGGCCCTTGACCACCAACCGTGCCTCGGGTTTCGGAAGGTCGGTGCGGTCCGGTTCGTGCGGCACGACGGCCAGGAACCGTTCGAGCGTCCGCCAGCCGGCCCGCGCGCGCTGCACCACCGGCCAGTTGCCCATCGCCTGTTCGATCGGTGCCAGAGCGCGCCCCAAAAGGATCGATCCGGCGATCATCGAACCCGCCGTCATTTCGCCTTGCAGAACCAGATAAGCCCCAAGCCCAAGGATCGCCGACTGGAGGAATAGGCGAAATGCCTTGGTCGCTGATGTGAACAGCCCGGTCCAGTCGTTCGCTGTGATATTCTGCTGCAGCGACAGATTGCGAAGCCGCTTGTAGCGCTGCTGCAAGCTGTCACGCATGCCCTGGCTGAGGGCGACTTCGCTCGCTTCGTGCGATTGTTCGGCAAACGCATGGGCGCGTTGCGTGGCGATCTGCGCCGTCCTGACGCGGTTTGTCGTGAATATCTGGTTCATCAGCGCCAGTGCGATGATGATTGCACCGCCCGCAACCGAGATCCAGCCAAGCATCGGATGGAATATGAAAATCGCGGCGATGAAAATCGGCGTCCACGGCATGTCCATGATCGCAAGAAGAACCGGCGAAACAAAGATGTTCTGCAAGGCGTCGAGATCGCGCAGAACGGCGGTGCAAGCCGCCCGCTCATGCGGGTTCATCGACCGCCGCAGCGTAGCCGAGAACAGCCGCCCGTCAAGGACCGTCTGAAACCGCGCGCCCACACGGGCCATCACGCGACCCCGGGCATAATCCAGCACGCCCATAAGGACGTAAAGCATTGTCACCAAAAGAGAAAGCGCCACAAGTGTCTCAACCGACCGGGATGTCAGCACCCGGTCATAGACTTGCAGCATGTACAAGGGGCCGGTCAGCATCAGCAAGTTGACGAAGACCGAGAACACGAAAGCCCATATCAGCAAACCCAAACCTTTGCGCCGGGCTGCGCGTAATTCCTGAATCCCCGGGGCCGGCTGTTCTGTCATGCTGCTCTTTGCCCTTGTCGTAGCCGATATGAATCCGTCGAGTCTTGGCGCGTAAACGGAAACAATCTCTGAACGCATTCTTCAATTGTCATTTGGTTAATGCATCGGGCGATCCTATTCCAGTCCTAAGACCATAAAGGCCTGCTTGCTTTGCACCCGGATGTGCCGCAGGACAGGGATATGAGCGGATTTCAGCAAATCATGCGACTTTTCGGCGGTAAAAGCCCGGCGTTTACGGCGCCGCTGGCACCCGACATGCCCTTCGTGGCCGTGGGTGATATTCACGGGCGCGCCGATCTGCTGGATCAACTGCTGGAAAAACTGCCGACATTGGCACCGGATATGCCTTGCGTCTTTGTAGGTGACTATGTCGATCGCGGCCCCGAAAGCGCAGCGGTGTTGCGGCGCCTGCGTGCACTTGAGATGGATGGCGGAGGCAATGTGATCTGCCTGCTCGGCAATCACGAAGCGATGCTTCTGGACGCCATCGACTCCCCCACTGAAAGCGCGAAATTCTGGCTCGGAAATGGTGGGAACAAGACCCTGCAAAGCCTTGGCATTCCTGACGATATTACCCCCAAGGATTTGCCTGCCGCCCTAAAGGATGCGCTCGGCGCAGATGTGCTGAGCTGGCTGCGCAACAGGCCACTTCTCTGGCAGAACGGCAACGTCATCGTCTGCCATGCAGGCGGCGATCCCGAGCGCCCCCTGGAAGCGCGGCGCGGGCATGCACTTCTCTGGGGGCATCCCCGGCTTCACACCTCCCCGCGCCAGGATGGCCTTTGGGTGGTTCATGGACATTTCATCCAGGCCACACCACATGTTCAGATGGGTCGGGTCGCAATCGATACCGGGGCCTACAAGACAGACCGTCTGACGGCGGCCAGGATCACGCGGGAAGGCGTGGATTTTTTCACAACCAGTTCAACGAAATAGACGCCCGCCAGCCCCTTGAAGAAGGCTGTTCAACACGAACCGCACTTGTTAATAGGGGCCACAACTTTCCTTTCGGTATTTTCTGCATGCTAGCTGTGACAAAAACCAAACTACCTGGAGTTTTGATACTGGAGCCGGTACGCCACGGCGACGCGCGCGGCTTTTTCAGCGAAAGCTGGAACCGCAAGCGCATGGAAGATGCAGGGATTTTCCTCGATTTCGTGCAGGACAACCATTCCCTGTCAGAAAAGGCCGGAACGGTGCGCGGCCTCCATTTCCAGTCCCCGCCGCATGCCCAGGCCAAACTTGTGCGTTGCGGTCGTGGGCGCTTGTTCGACGTGGTCGTGGACATCCGCCGCGGCAGCCCGACCTTCGGGCAATGGACCGGGGTCGAACTGACATTCGAGAACGGAAAACAGATGCTCGTCCCCGAAGGTTTCGCGCACGGGTTCGTCACGCGCGAGCCGGGAACCGAGATCATCTACAAGTGCACCGACTTCTATGCCCCGGAATGTGACCGCGCCCTTGCGTTCGATGACCCCGAGATCGGCATCGACTGGGGCATCACGCGCGATAACGCCCTGCTTTCGGACAAGGATGCCGCGGCCCCGCGGCTGGCCGATCTCGATACCCCTTTCGAATGGAAAGACGCATGACGAAACTTCTGGTTACAGGCGGCGCCGGATTCATCGGGTCCGCGGTCGTGCGCCAGGCGGTTACCGCCGGGCATGAGGTCGTGAACCTTGACGCGTTGACCTATGCGGCCTGTCTCGACAATGTGCGGGATGTGGCCAATAGCCCTCTTTACGCCTTCGAACACGCCGATATCCGTGACCGCGCCGCACTTGACCGGATACTCGCAGCGCATCAACCCGACGCGATCATGCACCTGGCGGCGGAATCCCACGTAGACAGGTCCATCGACGGACCGGGAACATTCATCGAAACCAATATCTACGGCACTTATACCCTGCTCGAAGCAGCCCGGACCTATTGGGCCGCCCGTGGAAAACCAGCCGATTTCCGGTTCCACCACATTTCCACGGATGAGGTTTTCGGCTCGCTGCCCAACGATCCGGCGGTGAAGTTCACCGAGGACACGCCCTATGACCCGCGCAGCCCCTATTCAGCCTCCAAGGCCGCGTCCGACCATCTGGTGCGCGCCTGGCACGAAACCTATGGCCTGCCGGTCGTACTTACCAACTGTTCGAATAATTATGGCCCATATCATTTTCCCGAAAAGCTGATCCCGGTGGTGATCCTGAACGCGCTGGCTGGTAAACCGATCCCGATCTACGGCGATGGATCGAACGTACGCGACTGGCTCTATGTCGAGGATCACGCCACGGCCCTTTTGCTGGTGCTGCAAAAGGGCGAAATCGGCCGCTCTTACAACATCGGCGGCGAAAACGAACGCAGCAATCTCGAGCTGGTGGAAACGATCTGCGCGGTTCTGGACGCCAAGCGTCCGAAAGCGCAAGGCAGCTATGCCGATCAGATCACCTTTGTCACCGATCGTCCCGGCCATGATGCGCGCTATGCGATCGACCCGTCGCGCATTCGCGAAGAACTGGGCTGGCGCCCATCGGTGACGGTCGAGGGAGGGCTGGAATTGACTGTACAGTGGTATCTCGACAACGAGGACTGGTGGCGCGCCCTTCAGAACCGTGACGGTGTCGGCGAAAGGCTGGGTAAGGGATGACGATCCTCGTCTTCGGCCAGACCGGGCAGGTCGCGCAGGAATTGCAGGAACAAGCCGATGTGCTGGCGCTCGGGCGGGATCAGGCGGATCTGTCAGATCCGGGCTTGTGCGCCGAAGCGATCCGCCGGGCCAAGCCGGATGTGGTGATCAACGCGGCGGCCTACACGGCCGTCGATCGCGCAGAGCAGGAAGAAGCGCTGGCCACGGTCGTGAACGGCGAAAGCCCCGGTGCCATGGCACGCGTCTGCGCCGATTTGGGTATCCCGTTCCTCCATGTATCCACCGACTACGTGTTTGACGGCAGCGGATCGGAGCCATGGCGCGAGAGCGATCCCGTGGCGCCGCAAAACGCCTATGGCCGCTCGAAGCTAGCCGGGGAAGAGGCCGTGCGCGCGGCAGGCGGCGCACATGTGATACTGCGCACATCCTGGGTTTTCTCGGCGCATGGCGCCAATTTCGTCAAGACGATGTTGAGGCTGTCGGAAACCCGCGATGCGCTGAACGTAGTCGATGACCAGATCGGGGGGCCCACACCTGCAGATGCGATAGCCGCCGCACTGCTGGAAATGGCCGCGCAGATGCAGGCTGGCAAGGCTGGGGGAACCTATCATTTCTCGGGGCATCCCGCGGTCAGCTGGGCAGGTTTCGCCCGTGAGATTTTTTCGCAAGCTCGGCGCGATGTAAGCGTGACCGGCATCCCGTCTTCCGAGTATCCGACACCCGCGGCGCGACCGCTCAACTCTCGTCTCGATTGTGCCAAGATACGGTCCGATTTCGGGATTACACCGCCAGACTGGACGGCCGGCCTGGCCCGGGTTTTACGGCAATTGGAGTGCAGTGAATGACACAAAGAAAAGGCATCATCCTGGCAGGCGGATCGGGCACGCGGCTCTATCCGATTACCATGGGCCTGTCGAAACAACTGCTGCCGATCTACGACAAGCCGATGGTTTATTACCCGCTGTCGGTTCTGATGCTGGCGGGCATCCGCGAGATGGCGGTCATAACCACGCCCCAGGACCAGGCCCAGTTCCAGCGCCTGCTGGGCGATGGCAGCCAGTGGGGTCTGGAGCTGACATACATTGCACAACCCGAACCCGAAGGTCTGGCGCAAGCCTATATTCTGGCCAAGGATTTTCTGGCTGGCGCCCCCAGTGCAATGGTTCTAGGGGATAACATTTTCTTCGGGCACGGCTTGCCTGAAATCCTTGCGGCTGCGGATGCACAGACAACCGGCGGCACCGTTTTCGGATATCGCGTCGCCGACCCCGAACGCTATGGTGTGGTGGATTTCGCACCGGATGGCACAGTCCGCCAGATCGTCGAAAAGCCAAAGGTCGCCCCGTCGCGCTATGCCGTGACCGGGCTGTATTTCCTTGACGGCACCGCCCCCGAACGCGCCGCGAAAGTCGAAAAATCCGAACGCGGAGAGCTTGAGATCACCACCTTGCTGGAAATGTATCTCGCCGATGGCAAGCTTTCGGTGCAGCAGATGGGGCGTGGATACGCCTGGCTGGACACAGGAACCCACGGCAGCCTTCTGGATGCGGGCAATTTCGTGCGCACCCTGAGCGAACGGCAAGGCCAGCAGATCGGCAGCCCCGACGAAATTGCCTATCAACGCGGCTGGATCGACGCGGACGCGCTGCGCGCACGCGCAGAGATCTTCGGAAAGAACCAATATGGTGAATACCTGTTGCGGCTGCTGGGCTGAGGTCTACGCCGTACTGTGCTGTCGGAAACGTCTAAGCTCTCTGGATACATTCCGCGCTATTTCAAGATACGTTCCCGCGAGGTTCAGTACAGGAAAGTCGAGGCAAACGCGGCACCGGACAACTCGTTCAGTAACAACTCCAAAATGAGCGCGCCACTGGCACACAAGCGTCAAGCGCATAACGTTGGTTAAGCAACTCCTGCGCGCAAAAGATCGTGCAGGTGAACGAGTCCAACGGGACGACCGTCCTCTTGGACGACGAACAGCGTGGTAATCTTGCGCGCGTTCATCAGAGCCAAGGCCTGCGCCGCCAGCATCGTGGGCGGCACCGTGACCGGATCGAGCGTAGCGACCTCACCGGCCTTGCTGTCCATCAACCGCGCCATATTGCGCCGCAAGTCGCCGTCCGAGATCAACCCCGCCAGCACGCCGTTCCGCACGACACCAGTCGTACCGAAGCCTTTGGACGTCATTTCCAGCAGCGCTTCCTCCATCGGTGCATCAATGGAAACCAAAGGCACCTCATCGCCGCCATGCATCAACTGCGCAACCGTCGACAATTGCGCGCCCAGCTTGCCGCCGGGGTGGAAGGTGCGAAAATTCTCGGCCCGGAAATCGCGGGCCTCCATCAAAGCGACGGCCAGCGCATCGCCCAGCGCCAGCGTCAGCGTAGTCGATGTCGTCGGCGCCAGCCCCATCGGGCAGGCTTCGGGCGCGGGTGGCAACAGCAGACGGTAATCCGCCGCGTGCATCAGCGTGCTGTCCTCGCGAGACGAAATCGCGACCAGCGGGATCGAGAACCGCCGCGTATGCGCCACCACGTCGCCAAGTTCCTGGGTTTCGCCCGAGTTGGAAATGAGAATGCAGATATCGGCCTCGGTGATCATGCCAAGATCGCCATGGCTCGCCTCCGAGGCATGCACGAAATAGCTGGGCGTCCCTGTCGAGGCCAGCGTCGCCGCAATCTTGCGCCCGATATGGCCCGACTTGCCGATACCCGACACGATCACGCGGCCGGGGATGCGCGCGATATCGGCGACCACGCGGTCGAAATCCGGTGGGATCGCACCGGCGAACAGGCGCAGCGCGTCAGCCTCCTGCGTCAGGACTTGCGCTGCTACTTCAGATGCGGGCCGCATGGGCGTCTCGCTTGGGTCGGACATCGTGGCTCCTTGTCGGTTTCGGCACACGCGGTTTGGCTGCATCTACGCCATCCGGCGGGGCATTCGCAACCTCGGCGGCACCCCACGGCGCACAGATCACTTGCGGGCGTAAACGTCCTCGTAGCGGATGATGTCGTCCTCGCCCAGATATGCGCCGGTCTGCACCTCAATCAGCACCATTGGCACCTTGCCGGGATTTTCCATCCGGTGCACAGCGCCCAACGGGATATAGACGGATTCGTTCTCGCTCAGCAGTTTGACCTCGTCATCCACCGTCACACGCGCGGTGCCCTGCACGACGATCCAGTGCTCGGACCGATGCATGTGGCTTTGCAGGCTCAGCGCGGCACCGGGATGCACATGAATGCGCTTGACCTGGAACCGGTCGGCCAGAACCAGCGTTTCGAACCAGCCCCAGGGCCGGTGATCGACGGGCAGTTGCACCGCCTGCTTGGCACCCCGCGCCTTTAGGGTGTTGACCGCCATCTTGACGTTCTGCGCCTCCGAGATGTCGGCGACCATCACCGCATCGCGCATCGCCACGGCGACCACGTTCTTCAGCCCGATGCCGACCAGTTCGACCTCTTCGCTTTCCGAACGCAACAACGTGTTTTCGCAATGAAGGGCAGTGGTATTTTCCGACAGCGCATTGCCGGTGTCATCCTGCGCGCTTCCACGCCAGACGGCTTCCCAACTGCCAAGATCCGACCATTTGCCGTCGAAGCGCACAGCGCTGATATTTCCGACCTTCTCCATTACAGCATAGTCGATCGACTCTTCGCGCACTTTGGCCCAGCCTTCTGGGTCGATCCGGGTAAATCCAAGGTCCGCCACGGCGTCATCCAGCGTGGGGATCACGGCATCCAGGATATCGGGCGCATGCTCGCGGAACGCATCGACCAGCGTCTGCGCCCGCGCCAGGAACACGCCCGCATTCCAAAGATAGCGCTTGTCGGCGAACAATTCGTCCGCGCGCGCCTGCTCGGGCTTTTCGATGAACCGTTCCAGCCGGTGCACACCGGGATGGGTTTCCGGTCCACTTTCCAGCCAGCCATAGCCGGTTTCCGCCCGTTCCGGCAAGATGCCGAAGGTCACGATTTGCCCCTCCTGCGCGGCCACGGCGCCACGAAGAACCGACGCGCGGAACAATTCGGGGTCGGCCACGGCATGATCCGACGGCACCAGAACCAGCATCGCTTCAGGGTCCGAGCGCAGCAGGTGCAGCGCGGCCGCCACCGCCGCCGGGGCGGTATTGCGCCCCTCGGGTTCGATCAGGATTCCCACGGGCTCGATATCGCACTCATCCAACTGCTCCGTCACAATGAAGCGAAAATCGTTATTCGTCACCACCAGTGGATCAGTGAATTCTGTCCCACGAAACCGCCGCGCCGATGCCTGGAACAGGCTTTCATCCCCGATGATGTCGGCGAATTGTTTTGGATAACTTTTTCGCGAAAGTGGCCAGAGGCGGGTGCCTGAACCACCGCAAAGAAGGACAGGAGTAATCATATGGGATGTCTTTCGATCTGAGAAATTCTTAACTAAAGCTCACTTGGACGGCTGCACGCGCGCGTTTGGCACATCGTACACTTTTGTGATCAAAATAATACTTGGATCCAGGTTTTGTCATGGCATTACCATGCCCAAAAAAAGCCGCGCCCATTCAGCATCAGACATAGAGACACCTGCAAAAGTTCCGAAAGCTATTCTCATCTGGTTCTCTGATGAAACGCGTATCATGCTCCAAAGCTTGAGAAAATGAACGTCACTTCACCGATTTAAGGCCCTTGTCCAAGTCCGAACTCTAAGATTGAAACAAGAAAGGCCAAGCCTGGCCCGTTAAAGCTTCAACTTTAAGTAACGTCGAGACAATCGCTTCGGGCTTTGGTCACCTGTTTGCCATTCTTGTTCTTCCGTTGCCTAAACATAGCGGTGGACCAGTTAAGTTGGGGAGACAGAGCCTGCTATGAAATTTTCAATTTAAAATTTCACGAACAACCCAAGCTAAAAATACAACCTAAACTCAAAAATAAGTTGCGAATACTACCTGTGAGCGTCAATTTGCAACCAGTTGCAACAGGAGAGCCTCAGCATTCAGCCCAAGAAACGAATTGCGATCACGGCGCCATCCTGGGCTACTCGCTCCAAGGCCTCTAGTTGGAAGGTTTGCACCATTGCCATAGTTTCTTTGGGTTCCCCGATATTTCTGTTGCGCTGGGGCTCGCCGACATGGTCGCTCTTGGCACGGGAGCGCAATGAACCGTGGCAGAGATATTTGAGTCCGCGCAATTGGCTGCACGTCTGGCCAAGCTTCCCTCCTTTGTTGCGGAGTAGGAATTGGGTGAGCGACCGCCCGACGTGTTTGAGACGCTCGTAATCCTCAACGCCCTCGGCGCGGATCCCAAAGCTTTTCTCGGCGAACTCGTGAAGCATCTGCCCGAGCAGCTTTAACAAGCGACATGGCTGAGATCATGAAAACGCACACGAGTGGCCCTCCTAAAAAGGCTCTGCGTGTGCTTCATTGGTGCTTATAAAGATGCGTGCGAGCACTCGAACTGGTTTACGCTCTGAAAGCAAGCAGCAGCCCTAGCTTCTCCAAAATGTGACCCGACCGACGGACTACCAGCAGGGCGTAACACCGAAAAAATTGCAACCCGTTGCAAAATATGACGTAGGAATTGCAACCCGTTGCAAAAAATATCGAAAAAAATTGCAACCGGTTGCAAAAAACGGCCCAAATTTCTACTTTGAGTTGTTCGCTTAAACAAAAACCCACCATAGCAATAAAAAGAATAACTAAGTGAGATTGTGTACCGATCACTACTGAGTGCAACGGGTTGCAATTTTTTATAGTGCCGGAATTCCGATGAGGAATTAGAAAAACAACATGAGCCGCATAAACCTCGAACAACTCAGGACATTCCTGTCCGTCGTCCGACAGGGCGGCGTGCGCCGCGCCTCCACCGCGTTGAACCTGACCCAGCCCGCGGTGACGGCGCGCATCCGAAACCTCGAGGAAACACTGGGCTGTGCGCTGTTCGACCGCGCCGGCGGCGGCATGCGCCTGACCAAGCGCGGCGAACGTCTGCTGCGCTATGCCGAAGAGTTCGAACACCTCTCCGAACTCGTCGCGCGCGACGTGATCGACCCCGCCGGGCTCGAAGGGCACCTGCGCCTGGGCGTGTCCGAAACCATCGCGCAATGCTGGCTGCCCGAACTGATCACCCAACTGCACGCGGCCTATCCGCGGCTGCAGATCGAATTCAATGTCGATATCTCGATGAACCTGCGCGCCGGGCTTCTCGACCAGGAAATCGACCTTGCGATCCTGCTGGGGCCGATCTCGGAATACTCGGTCGAAAACATCGACCTGCCGGGGTTTGCGCTGGCCTGGTACGTGGCCGCCGACGCCCCCGACGCGCCCGGCATCGACCATTTCCAGGACCGCCCGGTGCTGACCTATGCCCGCAACACCCGGCCCTACCGCGAGATTCGCGAACAATTGCTGGCGCGCCGCGGTCCGGGCGTGTCGATCTTTCCGTCGTCCTCGCTATCCGCCTGCTTCCGCCTGGTCGAGGCGAACCTCGGCGTCGCCGCCCTGCCCCGCGCCCTGGGCGCCCCGTTCGTGGCCGAGGGGCGCATCCGCGAATTCGACCCCGGCTGGCACCCAAGCCCCTTGCGTTTCACGGCGTCCTACCTTGGCGAGCCCCGCAGCCTTCTGGTGGAAACCGCCGCCCGGACGGCCCAGAAAGTGGCCGAAGATTTCCAGAAGGCTCAGGACAACCCATAAAATTTACTCATCACTTCCTAGAAAATTATTCGATTTGATTATGACGCCATCCTCGGTGACGCTGTCGGGGCCATCAGGGGGATGCCAAGGTGACGACAGACTACGAAACGCTGCGCCATGCCGACCTGCCGCAGGTCCGGGCCGCGATCCGCGCAGGACGCTACCACTCACACACCGCCGGGCTTGGCGCGGGATACTTGCAAGCCAACCTGGCCATTCTGCCCAGCGCCTACGCGCTGGATTTCATGCGCTTCTGCCAGCGCAACCCGAAACCCTGCCCGCTCACGGGCGTTTCGGATACCGGCAACCCGATGATGTTCACGCTGGGGCGCGATATCGACATCCGCACCGACGTGCCCGCCTACAACATCTACCGCGATGGCAAGCTGGCCGGCAGCGCGACGGACATCACCGATGTCTGGACGGACGACATGGTCGCCTTTGCCCTTGGGTGTTCCTTCACCTTCGAAGACGCGCTGATGCGGGCGGGCATCCCGATGTGGCATATCGACAATGACACGACCGTGCCGATGTTCCGCTCGTCCATCGAAACCGTGCCGGCGGGGCCGTTTCGTGGCAAGATGGTCGTCTCGATGCGCGCAATCCCGCGCGACCGGCTGGACGAGGTGCGCGACATCTCGCGCCGCTACCCGCTGGCCCATGGCGGGCCGGTCCACTGGGGCGATCCGGCGGAAATCGGCATCGCCGATCCCACCCGGCCCGATTGGGGCGATCCGGCACCCATCCCGGACGGCCACGTGCCTGTCTTCTGGGCCTGCGGGGTCACCCCCCAGGTCGCGCTCGAAGCGGCAAGCCCGCCGATCTGCATCACCCACAAGCCGGGTCACATGCTGATCACCGACATTGCCGAGGACGCGGAAACCCCCGTCCTGCCGCCTGAAAACAACGAAACCTGAAAACCAGCAAGGAGAGAATGAAAATGAAACGCATGATAACCGCACTGGCCGCGACCACCGCGCTGGCCGCACCCGCACTGGCCGAAGACCTGTCAGTCGTGGGCTCGTGGTCGGGCCTGCCGCTGCACAAGGAATACGAGGCCCCGTTCTGGTCGGAAAAACTGCCCGCCGCCTCGGGGGGCAAGCTGAACGTGGCGCTTACCACGCACAACCAGATGAACCTCGGCGTGGGCGACGTGTACCGCCTGCTCGGCGACGGCGTGTATGACGTCGCGATGACCGTGGCCGACTACGCGGTCGCCGATGCACCCGAACTCGAAGGGCTCGACGTGCCGCTGGTTGCGCTGACCGCCGACGAGGCGCGCGCCATGGTCGATGCCGCCCGCCCGATGGTCGAAGACATCTACAATGCGCGCTTCAACAGCCATGTGCTGGCCATCGCGCCCTACCCGCCGCAGGTCGTGTTCTGCAACGCCGAGGTGGCCGGGCTCGACGATCTCAAGGGGCTCAAGGTCCGCGCATCCGGCCGCATGACCGCCAAGTTCCTCGAGGCACTGGGCGCCGAAGGCGTGAACGTGGCCTTCTCCGAAGTTCCGGGCGCGCTGCAGAAAGGCGTGGTCGACTGCGCCGTGACAGGTGCCGGCTCGGGCTATTCCGCCGGCTGGTGGGAGGTTTCCACCCACCTGATGCCGATCCCGCTGGGCGGCTGGGACAGCGTCGTGACCGCGATCAACCTCGACAAGTGGAACAGCCTCGATGCCGACACGCAGTCGCTGATCGAAACCCAGATCAAGGCCGAGTTCGAAGATCCCGCATGGGCCACCGCGCAGAACGCGCTGGTCAACGACATCGCCTGCCTGACCGGCAACGGCGACTGCCCGGCCGGTGACGCGCGCGACATGACCCTGGTCGAAGTCAGCGATGCCGATTTCGAAAAGGCCCGCGAGGTTCTGGTCAACGAAGTGCTGCCCGACTGGGCAGACCGCGCAGGCGCAGACTGGGCCGCACGCTGGAACGACAGCGTCGGCAAGGTCGTCGGCGTCACGATCTCGACCAACTGATCCACAAGGCAAACGAGGCCCCAACACATGGCACAGACCATCCTGACAACCCTGCGCAGGCTCAACCGCTGGGTGGCGATCGCCATCGGCATCGGGCTGATGCTCTGTGCGGGCTTCGTCCTGCTGGATATCGGTCTGCGTCAGGTCGGGGCCTCTTTCGGCGGCACCGATGAAATCAGCGGCTACGTCATGGCCATCGCCACAAGCTGGGGCATGGGCTATGCGCTGATGGAACTCGGTCATGTCCGCATCGACATTTTGCGCACCCGCGTTTCGCAACGCGGGCGCGCGCTGTTCGATCTGTTTTCGATGCTGGTGCTGTCCGGCACCATCACGCTCATCGCGATCCGCGCCTGGCCCGTGGTGGAACGCTCGCTCGCCAATTCCAGCCGCGCCAACACACCGCTTGAAACCCCGCTTGCACTGGTGCAGGTGCCGTGGTTCGCCGGATGGGTCTGGTTCGCGCTGATCGCCTGGGCCACCTTCGCCGCCGCGCTGATGCTTGTCGCCCGCGGCGAATTCGACAAGTCCGAGGCCGCCATCGGCAGCTTCTCCGAGGCGGAGACCCTGCAATGATCGGCTATCTCACCATCGGCCTGCTCGGCCTTCTGTCGCTGTCGATCCCCGTGGGCATCGTTCTGTTTCTGCTCGGCTTCGGCATCGACACCTTCTTTTCGCCCTTCCCGCTGATCAAGGGCCTGGGCAACCTGGTGTGGTCCACCTCGAACAACGCCACGCTGATCGCCATCCCCTTCTTCGTGCTGCTGGGCGAGATCCTCGTGCGGTCGGGCCTGGCCACGCGCACCTATGCCGCGCTCGACCGCTGGGTCAGTTGGCTGCCGGGCGGGCTGATCCACGCCAACGTGGCCACCGCCACCATGTTCTCGGCCACCTCGGGCAGCTCCGTCGCCACCGCCGCGACCGTGGCCACAGTCGCCATGCCCCAGGCCGAAAAGCTGGGCTACGACCCCAAACTCTTTTCCGGCGCCATCGCCGCAGGTGGCACGCTGGGCATCATGATCCCGCCCTCGATCAACCTGATCGTCTATGGCTTCCTGACCCAGACCTCGATCCCGCGGCTGTTCCTGGCCGGGCTGATCCCCGGCATCGCGCTGGCACTGGGCTTTGTCGTCATCACCATGATCCTGTGCATGATCCGGCCCTCGCTGGGCGGCGAACGCCGCGTGTTTTCGCCGGCGCAGATGCTGCGCGCGCTGGTCGACCTGATCCCGATCGTTCTGCTGTTCACCGTCATCATCGGCACCATCTACAAGGGCTGGGCCACCCCGACCGAGGCCGCCGCCGTCGGCGTCGCGGGCGCGCTGGTCATCGCCGCGGCCTTCGGCGGCATCGGCACCAGGATGATCGCAGAAAGCCTGCTGGGCACGGTCAAGATCACCGCAATGATCATGCTTGTGGTGATCGGCGCCTCGTTCCTCAACTTCACGCTCGCATCGGCGGGCCTGGGCCGCGAATTGCAGAATTTCCTGTCGGGTCTCGGCCTGTCGCCGATGGGACTGATCCTTGTGGTGGTCTGCATCTACATCGTGCTGGGCTTTTTCATCGAAACGCTCTCGCTGATGGTTGTCACGATCCCGATCATCGTGCCGCTGGTCGTGGCGCAGGGGTTCGATCCGATCTGGTTCGGCATCCTGATGATCGTCCTGATCGAAATGGCGCTCATCACACCGCCCGTGGGGCTGAACCTCTATGTCGTGCAGGGCGCGCGCAAATCCGGCTCCATGACCGAGGTCATGCTGGGCACGATCCCCTACGTGGTGGCCATGCTGCTGATGGTCGCCGCGCTGATCGCCTTTCCGCAGATCGCCCTGTTCCTGCCGGACGCGCTGCAGTAACCCTGTTGAAATGACCGAAGACAACACAACAAAATGGCCCCTCATCCGGCCCGCCGGTCTCGATGGCCTGCTGGTCAGCTTCGGCGACCGGCTGTCGGAACCCGCGAACCGCGCCGCACTTGCCTATCGCGCCCAAGTCGAACGCGCCGGCTGGTCCGGGGTCGAGGAATGCTCGACCTCGCTGGTGTCCGCCTATTTGCGCTTCGACCCGCTGGCGGTCGATCCCGACGCCATCCGCGCCCAGGCGCAATCGCTTCTGGACAGCCGTGACTGGTATGACGCGGCCCTGCCCCATGGCCGCCGGCTGTGGCGCATTCCCACCGTCTACGGCACCGAACTTGCCCCGCAACTGGACGAGGCCGCGCAGGCGGCCGGGCTCAGCCCCGCGCAGGCGATCGACCACCTGTCGCAAACCCGCGTTCGCGTTCAGACCATCGGCTTTGCGCCCGGCCAGCCCTACCTGGGCGAACTGCCCCCCGAATGGGACATCCCCCGCCAGACCGCGCTGACCGACAGTGTGCCCATCGGCGCGCTGACCGTCGCGATCCGGCAGCTTGTGCTGTTTTCGGTCTCGACACCCACAGGCTGGCGTCACGTCGGCCAGACCGCGATGCGCCTGTTCCGCCCCGACAGCGATGCCCCGTTCGTCCTGCGCCCCGGCGACGAGGTGCTGTTTCCGCAGGTCACGCCAGCCGAGTTGGAAAACATGCGCGCCGATCCCGATGGCGGCGCCCGCGCCGAGGCCCTGGCATGACCCGCGCGCTGATCGTTCATCAGGCCGGCCCCGGCCTGTCCCTGCAGGATAGCGGGCGGCCCGGCTATCTTGTCTATGGCCTGTCGCGCGGCGGCGCTGCCGACACGCTGGCACTGGCCGAGGGCGCGGCCCTGCTGGGCCAGTCCCCCGACCTTGCGGCATTGGAAATGACCGGCATGGGCGGCACGTTCGAGGCCGGCGAGGACATGCGCATCGCGCTGACGGGCGCACCGATGCAGGCCGCCATCGACGGCGCGCCCGCGGCATGGAACGCCAGCCACCTGCTTCACGCCGGTGAGAAACTGACAATCGGCGCCGCGCGCAGTGGCGTCTATGGCTATCTGCATGTGGGGGGCGGCTTCGATGGTCCGATCACGCTCGGATCGCGCAGCGCGCATCTGGCCTCGGGCCTTGGCGGTCGCGTGCAAGGCGGCGCTTCGCTGCCCGTGGGGCCCGACAAGGGCGGTGATACCGGTATGACACTGCCAGGCGACGACCGGTTTTCCGGCGGCACGGTCCGCGTCGTGCCCAGCCTTCAGACGCATCTTTTCCCCGACAGCGAAATCGCCCGGTTCGAGGCCACCACCTTCACCCGCGACAATCGCGGCAACCGCATGGGCGTGCGCGTCGTGCCCGAAGGCGACGGCTTTGCCCCCGAAGGCGGGCTTTCCGTGCTGTCCGAAATCATCGTGCCCGGCGACATCCAGATCACAGGCGACGGCACGCCATTCGTGCTGCTGGCGGAATGCCAGACCACGGGCGGCTATCCCCGTATCGGCGCAGTGCTGCCCTGCGACCTGCCCCGCGTCGCGCAAGCCGCATCGGGCAGCACGCTGCGTTTTCGCTTCGTATCCCCCGAAGACGGGTTGCAGGCGCTCCGCCGCGCTGCCGACCACCGCAAGGGGCTGGCGCGGGCCGCCTACCCGCTGGTGCGCGACCCGTACAGGATTCGCGACCTGCTCAGCTATCAGCTTATCAGCGGGGTGACAGCCGGCGACGATTAGGACGTGCGCGGCGCGGCTGTGCCGGGATTTCTACCGTCTGGTCATAGCCGCGACACAGGGAATCGCAAGGCCGCGGCTGATCCGGGCAGGGTGTGCGATACCAACCGCGCGATTTCGCCACCAAACCGCGCGGTTTGCACGTCAGAGGTATCATGCCACCCCAATTGCTGCGCGCGCGATATGGGTTTTCCGTCAGGAACTGCGCGATTCCCCGCCGAAACCGCGCGATTTCCGGTAACATTCCGTTAAAAAGCGCGCGGTTCCGGCCCAGGACCGCGCGGTTTTGCCTGGCTCAGGCCCGCTCGACCACGACCGAGCCCACCGAATACCCCGCCCCGAATGAACAAATCACACCCAGGTCGCCCGGCTTCATGTCGTCGGAATGCTTGGCAAAGGCGATGATCGACCCCGCCGACGAGGTGTTGGCATATTCCTGCAGGATGTTGGGCTGTTCGTCGGGTTCGGGTTCACGCCCCAGAACCTTGCGGCCCACGAAATCGTTCATGCCCTTGTTGGCCTGGTGCAGCCACATCCGGCGCAGTTGGCTGGGGGAAATCCCTTCGTCTTCAAGGTGTTGCAGGATATGCGCCGACACCATCGGCACCACTTCCTTGAACACCTTGCGGCCGTTCTGCATGAACTGCATGTCGCGCCGGTCCTTCATCCCGTCGGGGCGGTTGCGGCGCAGGAAGCCGTTGTTGTTGCGGATATTGTTGGAAAATTCCGTCGCGCAGCGCGTCGACCGCACGATCCAGTGCGGCCCCTTGGCATCCTCTTCGCGCTCCAGCACCGTCGCAGTCGCCACATCCCCGAAAATGAAATGACAATCCCGATCCCGCCACTCCAGATGCCCGCTGGTGATTTCTGGATTGACGACAATCGCCTTGCGCACCGAGCCCGAGCGGATCATGTCGGCGGCGGCCTGGATGCCGAAGGTGGCAGACGAGCAGGCCACGTTCATATCGAAGGCGAACCCACCTGCGCCCAGCTCTTTCTGGATCTCGATGGCAACCGCCGGATAGGCGCGCTCCATGTTCGACGCGGCACAGATCACAAGGTCGATATCCGCCCCGGTCAGCCCGGCCTGATCCAGTGCGGTCTCGCAGGCGGCAAGCGCGATTTCGGTCATGATCCCCGGCTCGTCGTCGCTGCGCTGGCGGAAACGCGGATACATCCGCTTGGGATCAAGAACCCCTTCCTTGTCAAGGACATAGCGCTGTTCGATCCCGGACGCCTTTATGATGAACTCGGTCGAGGAATGCTCTTTCGCCTCGACCTCGCCGGCGGCGATCGCCTCGGCGTTTTCGGCGTTGAACAGGTCGACATAGCGGTTGAAGCTTTCGACAAGCTCGTCATTGGTTATGACCTGATCGGGCGTGAAAACGCCGGTTCCGGTGATCGCAGGCTGATACATGGGGTCCCCTCCCTCGTGTCTTGCCACATCATCGAAAGCTGACCGAAAGGTCAAGCCGCCGGATCAGAGCTTGTTCGGCGGCTCCCGCCCTTCGAAAAAGGCCACGAGGTTGTCCAGCACCATCATGCCCATATCGGTGCGCACCTCTTCGGCGGCGGTGCCCAGATGCGGCAGCAGCACGACGTTTTCCATCGCACGCAAGGCATCCGGCACCTGCGGCTCGAACTCGTAGACATCGAGCCCGGCCCCGGCGATCTCGCCCGCCTGCAGCGCGGCGATCAGCGCGGCCTCGTCCACCACGTCGCCACGGCTGATATTGACCACATGCGCCGTCTGCTTCATCGCGGCGAACACATCCGCGCCGATCAGGTGACGGGTTTCCGCCCCGCCCGGCGTGGCGGCCACGACGATATCGCAGCGCGACGCCATGTCGACCAGGTCGGCCACCTGCTCGGCCGGGAAATCGACCGTCTTTTCCGAACGGTTGAAAAACAGAACCTCCATCCCGAACCCGAAATGGCAGCGCCGCGCGATGGCCTGCCCGATCCGGCCCATGCCGACGATGCCGACCGTCTTTCCGCTGACATGCAGACCCAGCATCTGGGTCGGGTGCCACCCTTCCCATGCGCCCGAGCGGACAAGACGTTCGCCTTCGCCGGCGCGGCGTGCGCTCATCAGTATCAGCGTCATCGCGATATCGGCGGTGGCGTCGGTCACCGCGCCGGGGGTGTTCGTGACCGTCACGCTGTGCGCGCGGGCGGCATCGACGTCGATATGGTTGTAGCCGACGCCGAAATTGGCAAGGATCTTGCAGCGCGGGCGGCCGAATTCGTTGAATATATCGGCCGAAAAGTGATCCCCCAGCGAGGGCATCATCCCGTCATAGATCGCCAGACCCGAGCGCATTTCCGATGGCGTCATCGGTTGCGTCTTTTCGCGCACGGTCAGATCGAATAATTCCTCTGCGCGCGCGATCACCGCCTCGGGCAGGTTGCGCGCCAAAAGCACTTTTTTCTTTGCCATCAATGCATCCTGCCGCCGGGCGGCACCTCTTTGTCGGGTGAGATCAGAACAACGCCACCATCAGGGTCGGTGACACCCAGAACCAGCACTTCGGACATGAACGGCCCGATCTGGCGGGGCGGGAAATTCACGACGGCCATCACCTGCTTTCCGATCAGCTCGTCGGGGGCGTAATGCGCCGTGACCTGCGCGCTGGTCTTGCGCTCGCCCAGTTCGGGGCCGAAATCGATCCACATCTTGATCGCGGGCTTGCGCGCCTCGGGAAAGGGTTCGGCCCGCAGCACGCGGCCCACGCGGATATCGACGCGCAGAAAATCGTCGAAGGTGATGGGATCAGCCATTGCGCAACTCCTTGCTCCGGTCGGTCGCGGCGGCCACGGTTTTCGCCATGAGCGGCGGCAGGCCGGTGCTTTCGTTCATCAACACCTCGAGCCCCGCCTGCGTGGTCCCGTTGGGGCTGGTGACGTTGACGCGCAGTTGCGCGGGCGTTTCGTCGGCTGCTTCGGCCAGCGCGCCCGCGCCCGCAACCGTGGCCTTGGCCAGTTGCATCGCCAATTCCGGGGCCAGGCCCTGCGCCTGGCCCGCGCGGGCCATGCATTCGATCATGTGGAACACGTAGGCCGGACCGGACCCGGAAAGGCCGGTGACCGCATCCATCTGGCCCTCGTCTTCCAGGCGGACAACCTGTCCGACGGCACGCAGCAGCGCCTCGGCCATGTCCAGATGCGCCGCCCCGGCATGGGCATTGCCGATGATCGCGGTGATCCCCTTGGCCACGGCGGCGGGTGTGTTGGGCATGGCCCGCACGATGGGCGTGCCCGCGCCGAGCACCTGTTCGAAATGCGCGATCGGCGTACCCGCCGCGACCGACACGAACAGCGTGCCGCCACCGCCCATCGCCGCCAGCGTCGGCAGTGCCTCGCCCATCATCTGCGGCTTGACCGCGACCAGCACCAGCGCTGGCGCCGCCGGCAGATTGGCGTTCAGGTGAACCCCCGTTTTTTGCAGCCAGTCCGAGGGCTTGGGGTCGATCACCCAGACCGAGGACGCGGGCAACCCGCCCTTGAGCCACCCTTCGAGCATGGCCGATCCCATCTTGCCACAGCCCAGAAGGACCAGGCCGCGTTGTTCCAGATCGTCCATGTTCATTGGCATCTCCCCTTCGCGCGTGTCGTTGCGGGGAGTGTTACGCCGACCACCCGCGAGGGGCAATGCCGGAAAGGGCGGGCAAGCGGCGGCCTGCCCGCATTGTGCGGCGCGTCAGGCGCGCCCGTAGGCCTGGCTGATCGCGATCTGCAGCGCGTCCTGCGGCGCGCGATTGCCCCAGACGACAAGCTGGAAGGCGGGATAGTAGCGCTCGGCGCTCAGCACCGCGGCGCCGATCATCGTGTCGATCTGTTCGGCACTGGCCGACTGGCCGCCCGCCAGCACGAGGCCATAGCGATAGACCATCAGCTTGTGTTCGTCCCAATAGCTGAAGCCGCCGGCCCAGCACTGGTCATTGGCCGCGTTCAGACATTCGTAAAGCGCGGGAAGCCTTTCCTCGGGCGGCTCCATTTCGAACGTGCAGACCATGCGCAGCGTTTCGTCATAGGCCGACCAGGCCAGCGTGATCGAATAGGTCCGCCACTGCCCTTCGACCGCCATGGCGATCTGGTCATCGTGCACGCGGTCGAAATCCCAGTCGTTGAATTCGGCCAGATGCTCGACGATGTCGATTGGGTGCAAATCCTCTTGAAGAAACTGCTCGGACAGGGCCATGACGCCACCTCCTGTTTGTGCGTAGCGCCGGGGCGTGGCAGCGCCCCAAGCGCTAGCTGCCTGCTCAAGAAACCGGGGCTTTTCGCCCTGTCTCTACCAAATATGGTGTGCGCCAAATGTTTTTCTGTAAAGCAAAAAGTTGGGGATAACCTCTATATCTTGTGGATGACATGAAAATTTCATCAAATCGCGAAACTGCCAGCCCCCCTCTTTCGGCGGCGCGCCAGCCGTGGCAGGCTGAGCCGGAACACGGGGGGTGAACGATGCAGGATTTCCTTATCATCGGTGGCGGCATCGCGGGCATCAGCGCTGCGGCGCGCCTGTCCGGGCTGGGCAGCGTGACCCTGCTGGAGGCCGAGGAGAGCCTGGCCTATCATGCCTCGGGCCGGTCGGCCGCGATGTTCCTGGAAAGCTATGGCAACACGGTTGTGCGCGCGCTCAACAGTGCCAGCGCCGATTACCTGCGCCATGCGCATGGCGGCGTTCTATCCCCGCGCCCGATGATGCTGCTGGGCGCGGCGGACGAGGCCGAAGGCTTTGCCGCGCAGGCCGCCGACATGGGGCTGGAGCGGATCACGCTGGACGAGGCGGCGGCTCGTTGGCCCTTGCTGGATCGCAGCCACACCGCCCATGCCGCCCTGCGCGAGGATACCTGCGATCTGGACACGGACCTGTTCATCCAGAACTTTCTGCGCGAGGCGCGCGCCGCCGGGGCCAAGGTCGTCACTCGCGCGCGGGTCGAGGCGATCAGCCGCGCGCCGAGCGGCTGGCAGGTGCGCGCCGGCGGGCAGGACCATGAGGGGCGCGTTCTGGTGAATGCCGCCGGGGCCTGGGCCGACCAAGTGGCCGGGCTGGCCGGGGTCGCACCGATCGGCATTCAGCCCTACCGCCGGTCCATGGCACGTATCGCGCTGCCCGAAGGCATGGACCCGTCGGGCTGGGCTTTTGTCGACGGGGTGGGCGACCGCTGGTATGCCAAACCCGATGCCGGCGCGCTGATCGTGTCGCCGGGCGACGAAGACCCGATGGAGCCGCATGACGCCTGGGCCGACGACATGGTTCTGGCCGAGGGCCTGGCGCGCTACCAGGATTTCAGCACCGCACCGGTGGAGCGGATGATCGCGAACTGGGCGGGCCTGCGCAGTTTCGCCCCCGACCGCGCGCTGGTGATCGGGCGCGACGCAGGCGCGCCGGATTTCCTGTGGATGGCGGGCCAAGGCGGCTATGGCTTTCAGACCGCCGCCGCGGCAAGCGAATTGCTGGCGCAGACCGCAGGCGGCGCGACAACCACGCTCGACCCCGAAATCGTGGCCGCCCTGTCGCCTGCGCGGTTCGCGAAAACGAACTAGCCGGACCTGACGAACTGGGGCTTTGCACGCGCCCGTTCGGCATGGCAAAACCGGACTGTCCAGACATCACGCCAAGAGATCCCATGCCAAGACGCCTGAACCTGCCCGACAGCGCCTCGATCGCGACCCCTGCCGAGGATGGACGCATGTTCGCCCCCTCTGCCGCGCGCAACGCCGAAGCGATTGCCGAGCTGGTGGCCGCGCACGCGCCGGAAACGGGCCGCGCGCTGGAACTGGCCGCCGGCACCGGGGAACACGCGGTCGTTCTGGCGGGACGCCTGCCGGGGCTGTCCTGGCAACCCACGGATATCGACGCCGACCGGCGCCGCTCGATCGACGCCCACGCCGCGCAGGCGGGGCTGGCCAACCTGCAGCCCGCGATCGAGCTGGACGCAACCGTGCCCGGATGGGCCGCGACCCATGGCGGGCAAGACCTGATCCTGCTTGTGAACCTGTTGCACCTGATCAGCGAAGCCGAAGCCCGTATCCTGATCGCCGAAGCGGCCCAGGCGCTGGCCCCCGGCGGCCGGCTGATCCTGTACGGGCCTTTCCTGCGCGACGGCGAAACCACGTCGGAGGGGGACGCGCAGTTCCACGCTGCGCTGACCGCGCAAGACCCTGAAATCGGGTACAAGGACGACTGGGACGTGATCGAATGGATTCACCAGAATTTCCTGGACCTCGTGCAGGTAATCGAAATGCCCGCGAACAACATGGGGTTTGTCGCGCGCAAACCCTGATGCGCCGGTTCGAAAAATCGTTGCCTATCTGATCGAGGTCAAAGATCGCAGGGAATGCCCGTGGTCTGGCTGTGCCGAACTTACATTCAAGGAGCGGCACATATGGCCTGGACAAATACGCTGGAGTCGACACGCAACCGCCTGCGGGTGCTGTACAGGACCATCCCCGAAGTGACCAAAGGCTTCGGCGCGATGTCGAAGGCGGTGAAGGAAGGCGGCGTTCTGGATTTCAAGACCAAGGAATTCGTGGCGCTGGGGATTGCCGTCGGCATCCGCTGCGAATCCTGCATTGCTCTGCATATCGAGGCACTGGTCAAGGCGGGCGCCACCCGCGACGAAATCGCCGATGTGCTGGCGATGACAATCCAGATGGGCGGCGGCCCGGCCACGATGTATGCGGGCAAGGCGCTGGAATGCTTTGACGAGTTGACAGCCGCGCAGGCTGGATAGCACCGTTTGTTCGGCTGGCTGCTGGATGGCAGCCCTGCGGACCAAAGCGGGCTGTCACCAAGCGATGCGACGGTCCGCTTTTGTGCAACACCTGCTCTTTTGTCATGCAAGCGTATCGCAACTGACTTGCCGTGACGTGCGACCGCACCTAGCTTTTGCGCAGTCGTGGGGCCAAGCCCCCACGCGATGGAGATTTTATGCGAGAGCCCCGGGCATAAGCCCGTTCCCGACAACTCTTTTCGGGAACGCCAGAAACAAAAGGACACTCACGCGCGAAGCTGAGTGACCCGTTTTCTGCAATCTCATGAAATCGAGACACCCCGTTGAACATCTCAAAGCACGAGCAGCGTGTTTTGCATGAACTCGCCCTCGGTGGATCCATCCACCACGAACGGGGCGATAACGGCAAGATACGCGCGATAACCTGTTTCACGCGCGATGGTCATGTTCTTGAGGACTGCACCATCGACGTATTTCTGCGCCTGAAGAAACGGCGCTTCATCCGCTCGCAAAACGGCAAGCCCTACCGGGTATCTCGGCAGGGAATAAAAGCCGTGCGTGCCCAGCTCAATCAACGATAAAAGGAAGACACCATGGAATTCACAACAACATACGCGCATCGAAACCGCGAAATCACCGATCTTTTCCGGTCGACCTTCACCGACTCCGAAGGCGCCGAGGAAGGCGAACTGATAGGTGCGCTTGTGGCAAGGATGCTTGCGACGGTAGACGCGGCGGACATCTTTGTTTTCTGCGCCATCGACGCGGGCACACTTGCCGGTGCGGCAGTTTTTACGCGCATGACCTATTCAGAGGATGAGCGTGTCGTATTCATTCTGTCGCCCATGGCCGTGGCGACAGCATATCAAGGCAAGGGGATCGGGCAGGAGTTGCTAGCATTCGGCCTGACCGAGCTGCGGGACAATGGTGTGGATGTCGCGCTGACCTATGGCGACATCAATTTCTATTCCAGGGTTGGGTTCCGACAGATACCGGAGGCGGTGGCGCCGCCGCCCCTGCCACTGACCTATCCCGAAGGTTGGCTGGGGCAGTCGCTGACAAACAGGCAGCTCGCCCCGCTTAGGGGCTTGTCTGGCTGCGTCGCCGCGCTCAACGATCCTGCCCTCTGGTGATCTGGAACCCTTGGACAGCGCTCAAGCCGGCGGCTTTCTGAATACCTGCTCTCGCGGTGGGCGTTCATGCGCTGTTCAGCATGCGGCCGACCTGGCCATGGCGGCGCGTTGGAACCTTGTCGGACCCGTGCCCGTTCGACAAGGCAGATGACCGGGCCCCGCAAAGGGCCCGGTCATGATGTAGCGCCCGGAAAGACCGGTTCAGCCGTCCTTGCGGATAACTTCGTTCTTGGGGTCGTAGGGGCTGTCGCAGGTGATCCTGGCGTCCCAAAGCTTGTCGAACATCCTGACCTGCAGCTTCTGGCCCTCGACGGCAAGCTCGGGTTTGACATAGCCCATGCCGATCGACTGACCGAAGGCCACGGAAAAGCCGCCCGAGGTCAGGCGCCCGACCTTTTCGCCGTTCACATACAGGGCTTCGCGGCCCCACGGGTCGGCGTCGGCGGGCCCGTCAATCAGGACGGTGACGCATTTGCTGCGCACACCCTTGGCGACCATCGCGTCCTTGCCGTGGAAATCCTTTTCCAGGTCGACAAAGCGCGGCAGATCGGCCTCGAGCGGGGTGGCGTCGCGGCCCAGTTCGTTGCCGAAGGCGCGGTAGGATTTTTCCTGCCGCAGCCAGTTCTGCGCACGCGCGCCCACCAGCTTCATCCCGTGCTTTTCACCGGCCTTTTCCAGCAGGTCGAACAGGTAGGTCTGCATCTCAATCGGATGGTGCAGTTCCCAGCCCAGCTCGCCCGTATAGGCTACGCGGATTGCGCGGACCGGGCACATGCCCAGTTCGATCTCGCGGCAGGACAACCACGGGAACCGCTTGTTCGACAGCGCCGTGGACGGGTCGGCATCCTTGATAACCTCGTTCAGGATGTCGCGCGATTTCGGCCCCGCGATGGCAAAGACGCCCCATTGCGTGGTCACGTCCTGAATTTCGATATAGCCGAATTCCCCTGCCTTGTCGGCCGCGGCCTTGCGCAGGTAATCGCCGTCATAGGCGCCCCAGGCACCCGCGGACACGAGGTAATATTCGTCCTCGGCCAGGCGCACGATGGTGTATTCCGTGCGCGTGGTGCCGGCATCGGTCAGCGCATAGGTCAGGTTGATGCGACCGACGCGCGGCAGCTTGTTGCAGGTGAACCAGTCAAGGAACTGCGTCGCGCCCGGCCCCTTCACGACATGCTTGGTAAAGGCGGTCGCGTCGATAAGGCCGGCGGCATTGCGCACGGCTTCGGCCTCGGCGCGGGCATAATCCCACCAGCCGCCGCGACGGAACGAGCGTGCGTTGTGATCAAAGCTGTCCGGCGCATCGAGCGGGCCGAAATAGTTCGGGCGCTCGAACCCGTTGACACAGCCGAACTGCGCGCCGCGCGCCTTTTGCCGGTCATAGGCCGGGCCGGTACGCAGCGGGCGGCAGGCCTCGCGCTCCTCATCGGGGTGGTGCAGGATATAGACGTGCTCGTAGCATTCCTCGTTCTTGCGCGCGGCATATTCGGTGGTCATCCACTCCTGGCCGTAGCGCTTGGGATCGAGGCTGGCCATGTCGATCTCGGCCTCGCCGTCAACCATCATCTGCGCAAGGTAATAGCCGGTGCCGCCCGCCGCGGTGATGCCAAAGCTGAAGCCCTCGGCCAGCCACATGTTGCGCAGGCCAGGCGCCGGGCCCACCAGCGGGTTGCCATCGGGCGTATAGCAGATCGGGCCGTTGAAATCGTCCTTGAGACCCACGGTTTCCGAGGATGGAAGTCGGTGGATCATCGACATGTATTCCTCTTCGATGCGCTCCAGGTCCAGCGGGAACAGATCGGCGCGGAAACTGTCGGGCACACCGTATTCGAAGCGTGCGGGCGCGTTGCGCTCATACGGACCCAGGATCCAGCCGCCGCGTTCTTCGCGGACATACCACTTGGCATCCGCATCGCGCAGAACGGGATGCTCTTCGCCGCCGTTCTTGCGGTATTCGACCAGCGCGGGGTCGGGTTCGGTCACGATGAACTGGTGTTCGACCGGGATCGCCGGCATCTTGATGCCCAGCATCTTTGCCGTGCGCTGCGCGTGGTTGCCGCTGGCGGTGACGACATGTTCGGCCGAAATGACGATCTGCTCGTCACCAGGAACGAGGTTGCCGCCCTTTTCCACCATCTTGGTGCAGGTGACGTCCCAATGATCGCCCTTCCACTCGAACCCGTCGGCCTGCCATTTGCGTTCGATCATCACGCCGCGCTGGCGCGCGCCCTTGGCCATCGCCATCGTCACGTCGGCCGGGTTGATGTAACCGTCGGTCGGGTGATAGATCGCGCCTTTCAGGTCTTCGGTATTGACCAGCGGCCACCGCTCCTTGATCTGGGCGGGCGTCATCCACTCATAGGGCACGCCGCAGGTTTCGGCGGTGGTGGCATAGACCATGTATTCGTCCATGCGCGCCTGCGTCTGCGCCATTCGCAGGTTGCCGACGATCGAGAAGCCCGCGTTCAGCCCCGTTTCCGCCTCGAGCGTCTTGTAGAACTCGACCGAGTACTGGTGGATATGCGTGGTTGCATAAGACATGTTGAACAGCGGCAGCAGGCCCGCCGCGTGCCATGTCGACCCCGAGGTCAGTTCGTCCCGCTCCAGCAGCATGACGTCCTGCCAGCCCGCGCGGGCAAGGTGATAGGCGATCGAGGTGCCGACGGCGCCACCACCGACAACCAGGGCTTTGACTTGGGTTTTCATTGCGCAGGCGACTCCCTTGGATCATGCGTTGCACGATCTTTAGCAGGCCGCGCAAATCGCGGATTGCCCATCCGACGCAATGCCGCACAAAACCGACCTGCGCGACATCTGTTGGCAGATTACGATCGGGAAAGCCGGTTGGCGGCCGCCAAGACCGGCCGCTGATCAGTAGCTGTATTCGTCGTAGATACGGCTCAGATCGCCGTTCCAGTCGCCGTGATAGCGTTCCAGCAACTCATCGGCCGGCGCCTGCCCGGTTTCGATGCTGTCTTCGAGCGCATGGAGGAAATGGCGTTCGTCCTGCACCATGCCGCCAAGCCCCGGACGCGCCCGCGCCTTGAGGCCCGCGCGGCTGATGTCCAGCACCTCGGAGGCAAGATCGATCATGCGGCGCCCGCCGACGATGGCCTGCAAGCCGCGCACCGACGCCTCGACGCGCCATGCCTCGCGGGTTTCGGCATCCCAGTGCTTTGCCAGATCCCAGGCGGCATCCAGGCTGTCCTGATGATACATCAGCCCGACCCAAAGCGCCGGAAGCGCACACAGCCGCCGCCACGGGCCACCATCCGCGCCGCGCATCTCCATGTATTTCTTTATCCGCGCTTCGGGGAAGATCGTGGTCAGGTGATCGGCCCAATCGCTGAGCGTGGGTGTCTCGCCCGGCAGGGCGGGCAGCTTGCCGTCAAGGAAATCGCGGAACGACTGCCCCAGCGCGTCGATATACTGCCCGTCGCGGTAGACGAAATACATCGGTACATCGAGCGCGTAATCGACATAGCGTTGGAAACCGAACCCGTCTTCGAAGACAAAGGGCAGCGTGCCCGTGCGCGCGGGATCAAGGTCGCGCCAGATGCGCGAGCGCCAGGATTTGTGACCGTTTGGCTTGCCCTCGAAAAATGGCGAATTGGCGAAAAGCGCCGTGGCGACCGGTTGCAGCGCCAGCGCGACGCGCAGCTTTTTCACCATGTCCGCCTCGGACGAGAAATCGAGATTCACCTGCACGGTGCAGGTGCGGTACATCATGGATTTGCCCATGGTGCCGACCTTGTCCATGTAGGACGTCATCAGGCGATAGCGCCCCTTGGGCATCATCGGCATCTGTTCATGCGTCCATTCGGGCGCCGCCCCAAGTCCGATGAAGCCGACACCGACCTTGTCGGCGATGTCCTTCACCTCGCGCAGGTGCTCGTTCACCTCGTCGCAGGTCTGGTGAATGGTTTCGAGCGCCGCGCCCGACAGTTCCAGCTGCCCGCCCGGTTCGAGGCTGATATTCGCACCGTCCTTGGTCAGCCCGATCAGGTTGCCCGCCTCTTCGACCGGGGTCCAGCCGTGCTTTTCGCGCAGCCCTTCCAGCACCGCCTTGACGCTGCGCGGGCCATCATACGGGATCGGCAGATGGGTGTCCTTGCAGTAGCCGAATTTCTCGTGCTCGGTGCCGATGCGCCAGTCTTGCTTTGGCTTGCAGCCGCTTTCCAGGTAGCTGGCCAGTTGGTCAAAGCTTTCGATCGGCCCGCCGCCGGACTGTGGGATGGACATGGGTTGGCTCTCCGATCCTTGCTTTCAAACGCGGCAATGGGTGCGATGAATTGATGCCGCTGTCAATGTAGACGGGGCCGGCTTTTTTGCCAGATAACGACAGGTGCCTGTGCGCCACCGCGCAACTCGGCCAGCATTTTGGGGGTATCGAGCCCCGGCAAACGCGCGAACGCGTCGAAAAGCGCATCCGCCCCTTCGGCGGTGACGGGAATTTCCAAGGGCATCTGACCGGGCGCGAAGAGCCGCCAGACCGCCGGGTTGCGCGTCGGGTCGAGTTCCAGCCGGTCGAGGTCTTCCAGTGCCACTGCGCCACCGTGGAACGGCCCGAGCCAGGCAATCGCGCCTTCGTCCACGGTCACTACACCGGGACCGCCGCGGCCTGAGTGAAACCGCGCCCGGCGGATGCCCGTCCAAATCAGCGCTGCGGCCACGGGCAGGACAAGCCAGCCGATCCAGTTCAGGATGCCATGCGCGCCCAGGGCCCACCAAAGACCGAGACTGCCCAGCGCCGCACCAATCAGCGCGTCGCGCCAGCGCAGCACGGTTTCCATCGCCTCGGGGCGGACAAAGCTCATCGCCAGTCACCCAGCGCCATCTGCCACAAAGCAAGCGCGGCGACGGCAGCCGTGTCGGCACGCAGGATGCGCGGGCCAAGGCTGACCGCGTTGGCATGGGGAAACTCGCGCAACCGTGCGCGTTCGGCATCGGAAAATCCGCCTTCGGGTCCGATCAGGATCGCCCAGCGGCCACTTTCCGGGGCGCTGCGCCCCTCATCGCAGAAGAGGCCCGACAGGGCCGATGATGCACCGGCAAGCCCTTCGTCGCAAAAGAGAATTTGCCGTTCGCCGTCCCAACCGTCCAGCACCCGGTCAAGCCGCTGAAGATCGCAGACCTCTGGCACGAAGGTGCCGCCGCATTGCTCGGCGGCTTCGACGGCATGGGCCTGAAGCCGGTCCTGGCGGATACGTTCGGCATTGGTGAAGTCGGTCTGCACCGGCAGGATGCGGGCAGCGCCCATCTCGGCGGCCTTCTCGACGATGAAATCGGTGCGCGCCTTCTTGATCGGCGCAAACATCAGCCAAAGGTCGGGCGGCATCTGCAGGGGCCGCGTCCGGGCCTCGCAGGTCAGCTCTCCCGCGCGCTTTCCGGCTTGCGTGACATGGGCCAGCCATTCACCGTCGCGGCCGTTGAACAGCAGCACCGCCGCGCCTTCGGACTGGCGCATGACGCCGAAAAGGTAATGCGCCTGATCACGATCCAACGGGACGCATTGCCCCTCGGCCAGAGGGTGATCTACATAGAGGCGTATTTTTGCAGTCGAACTCATGGGGCGACCATATGACCACACCCGACCGGACGCCAGAGGGCACAACCACCGAAGGACAGGTGGCCGACGCCTATCGCGGCAACTGGGTCGACCGGCGCGCGCCCGCATGGTCACGGCCTTACCTGCGCCTGTCGCGGGCCGACCGGCCGATCGGCACCTGGCTGCTCCTGATCCCGTGCTGGTGGGGGCTGGCGCTGGCGATGCTCCATGATGGCCAACCCCGCTGGGAAGACGCCTGGATCTTCCTGTCCTGCGGGATCGGCGCGTGGCTGATGCGCGGGGCCGGCTGCACCTGGAACGACATCACCGACCGCGATTTCGACGGCTCGGTGGCGCGCACGGCGTCGCGCCCCATCCCGTCCGGCCAGGTCAGCGTCAAACAGGCTGCGGGCTGGATGATCCTGCAGGCCCTTTTGGCCTTTGGCATCCTGCTGACCTATAACGGCGCGGCGATCGTCATGGGGATCGTGTCGCTGCTGCCGGTGGCGATCTACCCATTCGCCAAGCGGTTCACCTGGTGGCCCCAGATATTCCTGGGGCTTGCCTTCAACTGGGGCGCGATGCTGGCCTGGGTGGCGCATACCGGCTACCTGCACCCGGCGCCGATGGTTCTGTACATGGCCGGGATCGCGTGGACGTTGTTCTATGACACGATCTATGCCCACCAGGACAAGGAAGACGACGCGCTGATCGGCGTCAAATCGACCGCGCGGCTGTTCGGGTCGGACACCGCGATGTGGCTCCGCCGGTTCATGGCTGCGACGGTCGCGCTGATGGCGATGGCGATCCTGTCGGCGATGGCGGGGCGCGGCGGCGACCCGCTGGCCATCGGCCTTGCGATCTTCGGCCCCTGGGCGATGGGCTGGCACATGGTCTGGCAGATGCGCAAGCTGCAGATCGACGACCCCGACATCTGCCTGATGCTGTTCCGCGCCAATCGCGATACCGGGCTGATCCCCTTGCTGTTTTTCGCCGGTGCGATGCTCCTTTGATTGCACCTCTCCGCCCACGGCCCTAAGAAGCGGTATCAAAGTCTGGACCCGGCTGTTTCATGCGTCTTTCTTCGATTGCCTATATCGCTGCAACCTTTGCCGCCGGCGCGATCATCTGCGTGATCGTAGCGGTATTCGCCGTCAACGTGATCCAGGACAATTCCGAACGCGGCGTCCGGCAAGCACTGGACCGGGCTGAGCTGCACTGGGCCGAGGTCGAGGCCGACGGGTTGCGTGTCTACCTGACAGGCACCGCCCCGACCGAGGCCATACGATTCCAGGCGCTGTCGACCGCGGGCAAGATCGTGGATGCCGCGCGCATCATCGACCGTATGGACGTGACCGAATCCAAACGCATCAAGCCGCCCCGCTTTTCTATCGAGATTCTGCGGAATGACAGCGGCATTTCCCTGATCGGCCTTGTCCCCGCGTCCACCGACCGTGACGCACTGGCCGAAGACCTCGCCGACCTTTCCGAGGGCGCGCAGGTGACCGACCTGCTGGAAAGCGCGGATTATCCGGTGCCGGACGGTTGGGACGTGGCGGTCGACTATGCGGTGGACGCCCTGGAACAGCTGCGGCGCGCCAAGGTTTCGGTCAGCGCCAACCAGGTGGTCATCACGGCGATCTCGGACAGCGTGACGGCCAAGCGAAAGCTGGAAAGCGGCCTGTCGCGCGCGGCCCCGCTGGGGCTGCGGCTGGCGTTGGAGATCAGCGCACCGCGGCCGGTGATTACGCCCTTTACCCTGCGCTTCCTGATCGAAGATGGCACTGCCCGCTTCGACGCCTGCTCGGCGGACAGCGACACCGCTCGTGACCGTATCCTCGGCGCGGCGATGCGCGCGGGCCTGCAGGGCAAGGCGGACTGCACGGTCGGTCTTGGCGTGCCTTCGCCCAACTGGTCGGTTGCCGCCGAACAGGCAATCGGCGCGCTTGCCACCCTTGGTGGGGGATCGGTGACATTCGCCGATGCAGACATCACCCTGATCGCAGCCGAAGGCACGGACGAGGCGCTTTTCGACCGCACGGTCGGCGAACTGGAAAACAGCCTGCCGGATGTTTTCGCGCTCCACACCGTGTTGCCCCGGCCAAAAGACACGAAGCAGGCCGGCCCGCCCGAATTCGTGGCAACCCTGTCGCCCGAAGGGCTGCTGCAACTTCGTGGCCGTGTCAGCGACGAGTTGAGCCGCGTCGCCACCGAAAGCTTTGCCCGCGCCCGGTTCGGTTCCGACAAGATCTATGTCGGCGCGCGGCTGGACGAAACCCTGCCAAAGGACTGGCCTGTGCGCGTTCTTGCCGGGCTCGAAGCGCTTTCGAAGCTGTCGAACGGCGCCGTGATCGTCCAGCCCGACACGGTGAAGGTCACCGGGAACACCGGCAACAAGGAGGCGTCGGCCGAGATATCGCGGCTGCTTGTCGACAAGCTGGGAGAGGCGGAGCGCTTCGACATCGACGTGACCTACCAGGAAAAGCTGGACCCGATCGCGTCCATCCCGACGCCGGATGAATGCGAGGCGGAAATCGCCGCGATCCTGTCCGCGCGCAAGATCAACTTCGAGCCCGGCTCGGCCACACCGGATTCCGAAGCCGGCGGCATCATCGACGACATTGCAGAGATCCTGAAGCAATGCGGCGAGGTGCGGATGGAAATCGGCGGCCATACCGACAGCCAGGGCCGCGAGGTCATGAACCAGCAGCTCAGCCAGGCCCGGGCCCAGGCGGTTCTGAACGCCTTGCGCGACCGACGCGTCCTGACGTCGAACATCACCGCCAAGGGATATGGCGAGGAACAGCCCATCGCGGACAACGAAACCGAAGAGGGCCGCGAGGCCAACCGCCGGATCGAGTTCAAGCTGATCCGCCCGGAACCGATGGAAGAGGTGGAAACGACGCTTGAAAGTGTCGAGCAGCCCACCGTAGACATACCGGACGACGAGGCCGCGTCGGAAGAAGGATCAACTGATGAATAGAACCGAGATCATCATCGCCACGGCAGTCATCCTGTTCGTGGCGTTCTGCGTGGGCTGGTTCGCGCATTGGCTGATCCACCGCTTCACCCGTGTGTCGCGCGCCGATATGGGCGAGCTGGAGCGGATGGCACAGGAATTGCACGAGGCCGAGGAAACCCGCGATCAGGCAATCACCTACCTGCAACAGCGCGAGGCAGAGCTGACCAACCAGATCAGTCAGACCGAGGCCGAGTTGGCCGCCGCCATGGAAGGCCTGCGCGACGCGCGATACGAGGCAGAAGAACTGCGTGCCGAGTTGGAACGCGGTCGCGGCTGATCAGATTTTCAGGAACGGCTGCGCCAGACGCGGTACGATACCACGGAACCGCAGCGGCGCGTCCGTCGCGGCAAGGCAGATGCAATCCTCGCCGATATCCGCGATGGGCGTATGTTCGAGATCTTCATCCGCAACCTCGACATCGCCGCGCGCGAACCGATCGTCTTCGTCCATGAACGCACCCTGCAGCACCAGCGTCAGTTCGGTGCCACGGTGACCGTGATCGGGAACCGCACAGCCCGCGGGAATGTACAACAAACGCACGCTGGCATCATGGCTGGTCGGCAGGATCGCTTGCCGCACACCCATTCCGACCGGTTTCCATTTCACCGCTTCGACGTCGCCGCCGACATAATCCTGCAACGGACCGGGGAACACGCCGCGCGACTTGCGGGGCTTTTCCTTGGGCGCAACCTGCGGCGCACCTTCCAGGATGCGCGCCATCGTGGCGTCCAGCGCCCCTGCGTCCAGTTCGGCACTCCCACATTCTTCGAGCATCGCACCGCCCAACGTGTCGAAGCTGCCAAGCCGTGCCCGGCATTCGTCGCAAAGCGATACATGCGTCGCGACGACAAGGCTGAAGGCTTCGGGCAGGCTGCCGGCGGAATAGGCCATCAGCAGTTCGTCGGTCAGGTGGTGTTTGATCTGCGGTGTCTTCATTGCGGTCTTCACTTCATTTCGTGGCGCAGTCTTTCCAACGCCAATCTGATGCGGGATTTGATCGTGCCAAGGGGTAAACCGGTTTCCGCCGCGATTTCGCTATGCGACAGATCCCCGAAATAGGCGCGCTCGATCAACTCCCTCTGTTTCGGTGGCAGTTCGGCCAGGGCCTGGCCTAGTGCCTGTGTCTCTTGCTGCAGGGTCAGGACATCTTCCTGATCCGGCTCGGCCGCAGGGCCCCAGGGCAAATCCTCGGGCTCGGGCCTGTTCTGCTTGCGCAGCGCGTCGATCTTGCGGTTCCGGGCAATCGTGAAAATCCACGTTGCAACCGTCGCACGCGCCGGATCGAACATGTGCGCCTTATGCCAAAGCGTGGCCATCACCTCTTGGGCACATTCCTCGGCCAGCGCCGCGTCTGCGCCCGATTTCATCAGGAACGCTTTGACCCGTGGCGCGAAATGCCGAAACAGTTCGGCAAAAGCTGCCTGGTCCTTATCGTCCCGGATGCGGCTGACATGCGCGGCCCAGTCGTCCGACCGTATTGGTCCTTTTCTGCTCAACTCTTCGCTTCCCGCGGTGCCATTCATATCCCGATCAGCCCTAGCACGCGCAGCGCGTAACGGCGATACGACATTTGAGTCAGGCACCCCGGTTTGCTCAAACATGTCGGGGATACGCATGTTTTTATGTAGCGGATCACTTTGTGCACAAATTTTTTTCACATCCAATCTTGCCCGCCCCGCGTATCCCGAAAGACAAGAAAACATCGGAGAACCAAGAACATGCCATTTGAGGCGGGCCGCGTTGCCCCAAAAAGAATCGCCGTCATCGGAGCAGGTATTTCGGGCATGGGCGCCGCCCACATGTTGTCGGCGACCCACAACGTTACACTGATCGAGGCCGAGGGCCGTCTTGGCGGGCATGCACGCACCATCATTGCCGGCAGGAACGGCGATCAACCCGTCGATACGGGGTTTATCGTATTCAACTATGCCAACTATCCGCATCTTGCCGCACTGTTCGACGAACTGGACGTTCCGGTAACCGAATCCAACATGAGCTTCGGCGCTTCGCTGAACGGCGGCGCGCTTGAATACGGGCTGGCCAGCCTCGGTGCCCTGTTTGCGCAAAAGCGCAACATGTTGAACCCGAAATTCCTGCGGATGATCCGCGATGTCGTGCATTTCAATGCCAATGCGCTGACCGAGGCGCAGGACCGGTCGCTTTCGATCGGCGATTTCCTTGAAAAGATGGGCACGGGCGACTGGTTCCGCGACTATTACCTGCTGCCGCTGTCCGGCGCGATATGGTCCACCCCGGTGGAAAAGATCATGGATTTCCCCGCCCATGCGATGGTGCAGTTCTTTGAAAACCACGCTTTGCTGCATCACACGGGCCAGCATCAATGGTACACCGTTCAGGGCGGTTCGGCCTCGTATGTATCCCGCCTTGAAACGGCGATGCGCAACCGCGGTGTCGATATCCGCCTGGGCAGCCCCGTGGACGCGGTGCGGCGCGATGTGGCGGGTGTGGAAGTCAAGCTTGCCGGCGGCGAATGGGAACGCTTCGACGATGTGGTTTTTGCCACGCACTCGGACGATACGCTGCGCCTGCTGGCCGATCCGTCGGCCGAGGAACGGGCCGGCCTTGGCGCCATCGCCTATCAGCCGAACGACATCGTCCTTCACGCCGACGCGTCGATCATGCCAAAGCGCCGCCAGGTCTGGTCCAGCTGGAACTACACCGAAACCGCCGGCAAGCAGAGCGACCGCATCGACCTGACCTATTGGATGAACAAGCTTCAGCCGATCCCGCAGGACGATCCGCATTTCGTGACGCTGAACACCACGCGCCCGATCCGCGAAGAGCTGATCTATGACACGGTGACCTTGCGCCACCCGGTCTACGATCTGGCCGCCCTTCAGGCACAAAAGGACATGGCGGCACTGAACGGCACCCGCAACACCTGGTTCTGCGGCGCCTGGATGAAGCACGGCTTCCACGAAGACGGGCTGTCCAGCGCGGTCGACGTGGCCGAGGCGATCGCAAGCCGCACGGAAATCGCGGTGGCCGCCGAATGAGCCGGGTCGACCATATCTCGGGCCACACATGGCACGGGCGCAAGGGCGCGGTCGAAAACGCGTTCCGTTATGGCGTGGACTACGTTCTGCTCGATCCCGAAGCCACTCCGCGCCTGCCAGCGCTCATGTCGCGCAACCGCGCGAACCTGACATCTTTTCACGATCAAGACTACGGCGGCGCCCCCGGTGAAGGGCGCGGTGCCGCATGGGTACGCGAGGTGCTGCAGGCGCATGACCTGCCCGCCCCGGACCGGATCGAGCTGCTGACCCAGCCGCGCGTTCTGGGCCACGTGTTCAACCCGGTGTCTTTCTGGCTCTGCCGGGATGCGAACGCGCATCTGCGCGTCGTCATCGCCGAAGTGACCAACACGTTCGGCGACAGGCATTCCTATCTTGTGCACCGCGACGACCTTGAACCGATCGAACCCACCGACAGGCTGAGGGCGACAAAGATTTTTCATGTCTCGCCGTTCCAGCAGGTCGATGGCAATTACGAATTCCGCTTCGATATTCGCGACGACAGGATCGGCATCTGGATCGATTTCACCGGCGGCAATGGCGGTGTGATCGCCACGCTGTGCGGGACAAGGCAACCGCTGACGAACATGGGCCTGATCCGTGCGACGCTGCGTCGTCCGTTCGGTTCGCGCCGCGTTCTGGCGCTGATCCATTGGCAGGCGCTTAAACTGTGGTGGAAAGGCGCACGCTATCGCGCCCGCCCCGAACCGCCCGTCCACGAGGTTTCGCGGTGACGAACCGCGCCGCCCCCCTGCCCGCCTACGGGCTGTTTGCAGGCCTGCTGGCATCGGCGGGCCTGCCGCTCTATATCCACGCGCCCAAGGTCTATGTGGACCAGTATGGCGTGTCGCTGGCGGCATTGGGGTCGGTCTTGTTCGGGTTGCGCCTGCTGGACGTTGTGCAGGATCCACTTTTGGGGCGGCTGGCCGGGCGTCTGCGGCATCATCGCGGCACCGCGATCGTGGCCGCCATCGCCGTGATGGCCGCCTCCATGCTGGGGCTTTTCGCGGTTACACCGCCAATCGCGCCGCTTTTGTGGTTCGCGCTGATGCTGACGGGGATCTTTTCCGCCTTCAGTTTTCTGACCATCTGTTTTTACGCGCAAGGTGTGGACCGGGCCGGCCGCATGGGGGCTGGCGGGCATCTGCGTCTTGCACGCTGGCGCGAAACCGGGGCCTTGATCGGTGTTTGCGCTGCGGCGGTCGCACCCGTGGTGCTGGGCGGCTTTACCGCTTTTGCGCTGGCATTCGCGATACTGGCCGGTGCGGCCGCGCTGGCGATGCGCCACGAATGGCGCGCGGTCGCGCCGTCGGATGCGGGCTTCGCCCCGGTTCTGCGCGACAGCCAAGCGCGCAAATTGTTGCTGATCGCGCTGGTCAACGCGGCCCCGGTCGCCGTCAGCTCGACCCTGTTCCTGTTCTTTGTCGAAAGCCGCCTGCAGGCCCCTGGTGCCGAAGGGCCGCTGTTGCTGCTGTTTTTCCTGTCCGCCGCGCTGGCCGCGCCTTTCTGGTCGCGCGCAGCCGAGCGCCACGGCGCCAAGCGCGTTCTGATCGCGGGCATGATCCTGTCCATCGCGGCCTTCGCCTTTGCCGTCACCCTGGGGGCGGGCGATACCGTGGCCTTTGCCGTGATCTGCGTGGCCTCGGGGGCGGCGCTTGGCGCGGACATGACGCTTTTGCCCGCCATCTTTTCCGCCCGGATGGAGCGTATCGCGCCGGGCGCGGCCGGCGCCTTCGGGCTTTGGTCCTTCGTTTCGAAATTCACCCTTGCCTTCGCCGCGGTGACCCTGCTTCCCGCGCTTCAGGCCGCAGGCTTCGAACCTGGAACCGCGAACGACGCAGAGGCTCTTTTCGCGCTGAGCCTGGCCTATGGCGCGGTGCCCTGCCTGCTCAAGCTTTTGGCCATCGCACTTGTACTAACCATAGAACCCAAGGAGGTCTGAGACATGGACGCCCCTGTCTGGATACTCGCCGGCATCCTCGTTGCGCTGCTTCTGGTATGGATCCGACAACGTTTTGCCAGCTTTGTCGCCCAATCGCCGGAGGACTACGAAACCGGAGAACCCTTCGATCTGCGCACACATCTGAGCGGCCCGATGGTCTGCGACGGGGTGATCTATGGACCGACAGGCCGGGTCGCGTCACGGTTCTCGGCCGAGTTCGATATACATTGGGACGGCAATCGCGGCGTGATGGCCGAGCATTTCCGCTATGACAGCGGGACCGAACAACAGCGCGAATGGCGGCTGGAGCTGGGAAATGACGGCACGGTGCGCGCCGAAGCCGACGATGTTGTCGGCACCGGAATCGGACGGCAACACGGCTCGGCCCTGCATCTGAAATACCGCATCCGGCTGACCGAAGACGCGGGCGGCCATGTCCTCAGCGTGACCGACTGGATGTATCTTGCCCCCGACGGCGCCGTTGTGAACCGCAGCCAGTTCCGCAAATTCGGCATCAAGGTCGCCGAACTGGTCGCCGTGATGCGCCCGAAACCGCAAGAAGCCCGGGACCGCGCTGCATGATGGATTGGCGCGGAAAGACATACTGGCTGATAGGTGCCTCCGAGGGCCTTGGCGCAGCGCTGGCCCAAAAGCTGAGCGGCGCCGGCGCGCACCTGATCCTGTCGGCACGAAATGCCGACAGGCTGAAGGAACTGGCCGACAGTCTGCCGGGCGCGGCCGACATCCTGCCGATGGACGTGCAGGACGACGACAGCGTAACCAAGGCCTGCGAAGCCGTGGGCGAAATCGACGGGCTTGTCTGGTTGGCAGGCGTTTACTGGCCAATGCCGGCAACCGAATGGGATGTCGACAAGGGCGTCGCAATGGCGGATGTGAACTTCACCGGTGCCTTCCGCGTGCTGGGCCGCGCGGTGCCCGCCATGGTCGCCAGGCAATCCGGTCACGTCGTCATCATCGGCAGCCTGTCGGGGTTCCGCGGATTGCCCGGAGCGATCGGTTACGCACCGTCCAAGGCAGGTGTGATGGCTTTGGGGGAATCGCTTTATGCCGATCTCCACCGCACGCCCATAAAGGTGCAACTGGCCAATCCCGGCTTCATTCGCACCCGGCTGACCGACAAGAACGATTTCCGAATGCCTTTCCTGATGGAACCCGAAGACGCCGCGCGTGAAGTGTTCGAACTGATGTGCACCCCGGATCGGTTCAAGAAAAGCTTTCCACGGGTGTTCAGTTGGGTTTTTCGGCTGTCGCAGTTTCTGCCCGACTGGCTGTATTACCGACTATTTGCGTAAGATCAAAGACGCGGACTGTGCTATGAGGTGACTGTTCCAAAAGGAAACGCCGGAGGAGTCATGCTCGATATATCTGTACGTAAAGTCGCAAACGTCATTCTCATGGCGCGGGAAATCGGCCGCGCCGAAGGGGAACTGCGCGCTTTCATCGACCGCCTGAGCGAAGAGGAACAGATTTCGCTGGTTGCCCTGATGTGGATCGGGCGCGGAAGTTTCGACGCCGAAGAGCTGGACGAAGCCAAGGCCACCGCCGCCGCCGAAGCGACAACACCGACTGCGGACTACCTGCTCGGTTCGCCCCATCTGAGCGACCATCTCGAGAACGGACTGGATGCACTTGGCCTGTCTGCGACCGGCGACGAAGACGATTTGATGGGGCATCGCTAACGCGAAACACCTCCTTTGTGCGATGGCGCACGAACGACCTGCAGAAAGCGCAACACCGGGCCATTCTGGTCCGGTTTTCTTTTTGTGCCTTCGTTCACAAAACACGTTTTTTTCGATGCCGCCTGCGTGATTTGTGAGCGAACTACAAATCCAAGGCCGAAAAATTCCCTTTTAAGACGTTGTCTTTTATATATTTTTTTCCAGAAAACCAAAAGTGTGTGTTTGCGCACAAAACTGCTCTCAATCGAACACGGCAGGGTGAATTCTGGTGTTTTGAATTTTCGCACAGAAGGGGCCAAGTCTTGTCTCACAACGCAACGCAAGACGCGGAGCGACAGACAGAAAAGATGGAATACCCATCTGGAAGGAGAGTAACGATGAGACGCATGACTATGGCATTCGCCCTGATCGCAAGCGCAGCCGCAGCACCGGCTTTTGCAGAAAACGCCCTGACCGGCACGACCATTTCGACCATGGGTGACCAGGCAATCGTATCGCTGCACCCCAGCGAACGCGGCATCGGCATGGCAGGTATCGTCGAAGCCACCAAAGGCGACAGCGTGGCACTGCCCGCCGAACGCATCCTGACCCCGCGCGAAGAAGCACTGGCGAAAAACGGCACCGTGACGGGTAACTTGTTCCCGAGCAACGGTAACGCAGTCACCGTTTACGGCGCACGGTAACGAAACGGAGCAGGCGGGGAGCCCTCCCCGCCTACACCGAACAGCATTTGATGAAGAAAGGAGTTAAGCAATGAAACGCGCACTTACAGCAATTACCCTGATCGCGGCAACTGCAACGCCTGCCCTGGCCAATCCGGCACTGGACGGCACCGTGATTTCCACTCGCGGCGAGGACAACATCGTTGCGCTCCACCCCAAGGAAAGCGCAATCGGTGACAAGGGTCTGGTCGCGGCACAGGACGGCATGTCCATGCGCCTGTCCGCCGAGCGCATCCTGCAAGAGCGTGAACAGGCCCGCGTCGATGGGCAATATGTGACCGGCTACACCTTCCCGAGCGAGGAAACCGCCGTCACCCAATACGGCGCACGTTAACCTTTTCCTCCCCCGGACCGTATGGTCCGACACTCCCCGATGCCCCGTCCGGCCCTGCCGGACGGGGTTTTCTTCGTCAGGCGTGATCCACGATCTGCAGATGCTGCGCCAGCTTGCCGATTTCCCCCATGAAACGCTGCAGCAACTTGGGATCCGACGGCGCGGCGGTGACACCGGCGGGCACCTCGCGGTTCAGAACCGCTTCGACTGCCAGCGAAACCGGGATCGACACAAGGCGCGCCATGGCCGTCCCACGGGCATCGCCCCAGGCGTCCATGACATAGGTCTTGTGCCAGACCGGAACGCCGTCCTTTTCCGCCTTCAGGCCGACGCACAGAACCACGCGGTCGGGCTCTCCCTCGTCATAGGCATTGTCGCGCCAGAACTGGTCGGACATCTCTTTCAGGCGCGCCTCGCCGGCCTCGCCCTCAAGCGTTTCGATCTCGGCAAACACGCCGCTCCATGCGTCGGACCAGCCATTCAGGCGCAGCGTACCGCGCACGAACTCCTTCACCGGCCAGCTTTCCTCGAAATGGTACTGCGCCATGAACGGGATCGAGTCGCGGTTGGGATAAACCTCGAACGCCTCGGGCTGCGGCAGCGGGGCGGTGTAGCTGGAAATCGCGTCCCAGGGCCGGTTGACGCGCAGTTCGGTAAAGTCCCGGATCGAGCGCGACGGAGAGCGCAGCGCCTTGAGCACCCCCAGCGGCGACCAGCTGAACTTATAGCGGAACGCGTTGGGAATCTTGGGCACACCGCCGCAATAGGAAATGAAGGATACCGTGTTCTTCGGATCGTATGCTTTTGACGCCAGGTAATCGGCCACAAGCTGGTGCGCCATCAGGTGGTCGATGCCCGGATCGAGCCCGATTTCATTCACGAAACGCAGCCCCTTTTCGCGTGCCGCATCGTCCAGCGCGCGCATTTCCGGTGCGATGTAGGACGAGCTGACGAAATGAGCCCCTTTTTCAAGGCACAGCTCGGCCAGCGGAACGTGCCAGTCGCCGGGCAACATCGACACGACGACATCGCCGGATTGCAAGACGGCGGCCAGCGCATCGCGGTCGAAGGCACGGATGTCGTCCGTCAGATCGCCGACAGCTTCTTTTGCCTTGTCCACAGTGCGGTTCCAAACCGTCACTTCGTGTCCCTCCTGCAGCAGACGCCGCAGCCCGGGAATGGCCGACAGGCCGGTGCCGCACCAATGAATCGTCATCCTTCTCTCCCCTTTTTCTTGGGCGCGCATTCAGACACGCGCGATGTTTTCGTCGAACGTGGCCTTCGCCCGTCCCCACACTCCGCCGTCGAGATCGCCCAGCGTCAGCAAGGACGGCAGCAATTGCGCCGCATAGTCCTGAGAGCTTTCCTCCGGCAGCATCGACGGCAGGTTGTCGATCGCCATCACGTCCAATACCGGATCGTCATGCACGCGAAGGGCCGGCTTTTCCCAGGTCGTCGTGCGATCATAAACCTTGATCGGCGAGAAATCCGAGGTCGGATCGCAGGCGATATCCCCGATCGCGGTCAACCGGCGCGGCGCGGTTTTCGCGTCCGCCGGAACGAAGACCGGACAGCCCGGCTGCGCCAGGATGCAATTCAGGAAAACCTCATGCTCCAGAACTTCGGGGAACGGGCCGCCATGCGCGGTTTCGGCCATGTCCCACCGCGTGACAGTCACCCCCACCGCCTCGCACAGATCCGATGCCCCGGTGCCCACACGGCCCAGTGCCCCGATCACGATGGCGCGTGGCCGCGCGGCGCCGGTCGCGTCCATTTCCTGCGCCAGCGACGACACCAGAGCATCGCGCCCCGCATAAACGCCCACCGGCCCGCAGATACCGCCGCGCTGTTGTGCGGCCCAGGTCATCAGCGTGACGGCCGCGCCGGCGAAACCTGCCCAATAGCCGAATGCGGCAACGCGGCGACCCTCTTCGGTGACGAGGTATTCCAGGTCATAAAGCGCGCCGCCCCCCGCCCTGAACCGGCGCAGCAGGTCTTGCCCGGCGGGCTGCCCCTTGTAGGCATGGCCGAACATGATGTGGCGATGGTGCAGCGGCGTGCCATCTTCGGGCAGTTCCTTGAGGCCGAAGATGATCGCGTCCTCGGGCGCTTGCGGCCAGCTGTTTTCCGGCGCGATCTCGGCCCCCGCGTCGCGGTAACCATCTATGGGAATGGCGCGCACGCTGCTTTGCTCGACAGTAACGCGGATACCGGCCGCGATCAGTGCGGCGCAGCCTTCGGGCGTCAGACCGACCCGCTCTTCGTTCTCGCGCTGCTCGGCGCGCACCCACAGATGTGTCATGTGTCCCTCATGTGATTTGGCCGCAGCCTAGCGCCGCCTTCGCGCGGCTTAAAGATGGGTCTGGGCAAATTGCCTCTCGGGCCGGTCCAGATGCGGCACGGCGTTGAATTGCGTCAGAGCCAGTGCATCGCCAATCGGGTGCAGGCGATGGACGGAGGTGTTCATGATCGCGATCGCCGTCTGCGCATAGGCCGCAATGCCCAGCCCCATGACCTGCCGCACCGCCATGCCGATCAACCCGCCCGAGGTGACGATCAGCGCAGGCCCGTGCCCGCCCGCGATCTCGGCCAGCGCATCGCTGATCCGCTTTTCGAAACTGGCGAAACTCTCCGGCGCGCCTTCGATGCGGCCATCGGCCCAGGCCTGCATTAGGCGCGGCATGTAGCCCACGAAATCCTCGCGCGTGGCGGGAAGCGGCACACCATGTTCGGCCTGCAGCGCATGCGCCAGGGTAAAGAATTCCAACTCGTTCAGACGCGCATCCACCGCAGCATCTGCGTCGAACCCCATCGAGGCCGCCGTTTCGCGGTGCCGCGTCAAGCTACCGGTATAGACACGGCTGTAATGCTCGCGCGTGTGGCGCAGGTGATCGCCCAGCCATTCGGCCTGCCTGTGTCCAAGCGCACTGAGCCGGTCGTAATCGGCCTCGTCCCGCGCCGTCGTATTGGCCTGCCCGTGGCGCACAAGCGTGATGGTGGACATCTCGACCCCCTGTTTCACCTTCGGCACCGGATTAGGAGGCCAGGCACGGGGATGCAATGGCCAGCTTGCGCATGCGGCGCACATGGTGTTGGCTCCGTTGCGTCACCGAAAAGGAGCGCCGCCATGCAGATCAACCCCGACCGATTTCTGAACGACCTTCACACATTGCGCGGCTTTGGCGCATCCGGGGTCGGAAAGGGTGTCGTGCGTCCGGCCTTTTCACCGCCCGACATCGCCGCGCGTGACTGGCTGGCCGGACAGATGCAAGACGCCGGCCTGACGCCGCATTACGACCCGGTGGGCAGCCTGTTCGGCCTGTCGGACGCGGAAAAATCGCTGCTGGTCGGCTCTCATTCCGACAGCCAGCCCGAAGGCGGCTGGCTCGATGGGGCGCTTGGCGTGATCTGCGGCCTGGAACTGGCCCGCGCATCGGCCGAAGCGGGCGGCCCGCCCATATCGATCGCAAATTTCCAGGACGAAGAGGGGCGCTTCGGCGTGACCACGGGATCGACCATCTGGTCGGGCGCCCTGTCGCTGGACGCCGCCGACCGTCTTACCGACCGCGACGGCATCACCTTCGCCGAGGCGCGCAGCGCGATGTCCCACCTTGCCAGCGATTTCGTCGATCCCGGCCGGTTTTCGGGCTTTGTCGAGGTGCATATCGAACAGGGCCCGTGGCTCTACGAAGCCGGCGAGGCCGCGGGCGTCGTCACCGATATCGTCGGCATCCGCGACATGCGCATCACCTTTGACGGCGAACAGAACCATGCCGGCACGACGCCGATGCACCGCCGCAAGGACGCGGTGCAGGCGATGGTCGCCTTCATCACCGCGATCAACGAAAGGTTCCGCAACGTGGTGACGCCGCAAACCGTCTGGACCAATGGCCATATCGAGGTGCATCCCAACGCACATTCCATCGTTCCGGGGCGCTGCACCTTTTCGATGCAGTGGCGCGACGGCGATGGCGACCGCCTGCGCCGGATGGAAACGATCATCCGCGATACCGCCGCCGAGATTGCGGCCGACAGCGGGCTGGCGGTCGAATTCGGCACGATGCTGGGGCTGGAGCCGGTGGATATGGCGGCACCCTTGCAGAACGCGCTGGCCGACGCGGCCGAAACGGTTTGCCCCGGCCGGTGGCGGCGCATGCAATCGGGCGCGCTGCATGACGCGGCGAATGTCGCGAAACTCATGCCGGCGGCGATGCTGTTCGTGCCGTCGATCAACGGGATCAGCCACGATTTCGCCGAAGACACCGACGAGGCCGATCTTGTGACCGGGATGCAGATCCTGGCCCGCGCCGTCGCCAGCCTCTAGGACCATCACGGCCCACCCCCGTCAGGCGGCCCGACCGTCCGTGAACTGCAGCCGCGCGAGGCGTGCATAAAGGCCGCCCTGCGCCACCAGCTCGTCATGGGTGCCCTGGGCCACGACCCGGCCCGCCTCCATCACGATGATACGGTCGGCCTTTTTGACCGTGGCCAAACGGTGCGCGACGATGATCGTGGTCCGGCCCTCGGCCAGCATGTCGACGGCGCTTTGAACGGCGCGTTCGCTTTCGGCATCCAGCGCGCTTGTCGCCTCGTCCAGCAACAGTACCGGCGCATCCCGCAGAATCGCGCGGGCGATGGCGATGCGCTGTTTCTGCCCGCCCGACAGCATCACGCCGCGTTCGCCGACCTGGCTGTCATAGCCATCCGGCAGCGCCATGATGAAATCATGCGCCGCAGCGGCACGCGCGGCGGCCTCGACCTCGGCATCGCTGGCCTCGGGGCGGCCGAACCGGATGTTTTCGCGCGCGGTGGTGGCAAAGATCACGGGGTCCTGCGGAACGAGCGCAAGGTGGCGGCGGAAATCGTCGCGCGCCATGTCCGTCAGCGCGACACCATCCAGCGTTATCTTACCCTTTTGCGGATCGTAGAACCGCTGGATCAGCTGGATCACGGTCGTCTTGCCTGCACCCGAAGGTCCGACAAGGGCGACCGTTTCGCCCGGCTGGATCACAAGGTCCACGTCGTCCAGCGCGGGAATGTCGGGCCGTGCTGGGTACTGGAACGACACATGGTCGAACGCGATCTCGCCCCGCACCGGCGCCGACAGCGACACGGGCTTGGACGGGTCGTTCACCGCGTCTTCGGTTTCAAGCAATTCGACCAGCCGTTCGGTCGCACCTGCCGCACGCTGCAACTCGCCCCAGATCTCGGACAACGCGCCGACACCGCCCGCCACCATGACCGAATAGATCACGAACTGCACCAGCGCCCCCGGCGTCATGGTTCCGGCGCGCACGTCATTGGCGCCTATCCAAAGCACCCCGACGATGCCGGAAAACACCAGGAAGATCACGATCACCGTCATCACCGCACGGGTGGTAATGCGCCGCCGCGCTGCATCAAAGCTTTTCTCGGTCACGTCCGAAAAACTGCGCCGCGTATGGATTTCATGGGTAAAGGCCTGCACCGTCTGCACGCTCGACAGCGCCTCGGACGCGCTGCCGGAACTCTCCGCGATCCAGTCCTGGTTTTCACGGCTGAGCTTGCGCAGCTTGCGGCCCAGCGTCAGGATCGGGACGATCACGATGGGCACCAGCAACAGCACCAGCCCCGTCAGCTTGGCCGAGGTCAGCAGCATCAAGGTCAGCCCGCCGATGAAGATCAGGATGTTGCGCAGCGCGATCGAGATCGAAGACCCGATCACCGACAGGATCAGCGTCGTGTCGGTGGTGATCCGGCTGAGAACCTCACCCGTCATGATGCGCTCGTAAAAGGCGGGACTCATGGCCAGAACGCGGTCGAACACCGCCTTGCGGATATCGGCCACGACACGCTCGCCCAACCGGGTGACCAGCGCGTAACGCAGCCCCGTCCCGATCGCCAGCAATCCGGCCAGACCCATCGCAGCCGCGAAATAGCGGTCCAGCAGGGCGCCGTCCTCGGCGCCGAAATTGTCCACGACGCGCCGCACTGCCATCGGCAGGATCAACGACACGCATGCCGTCAGCACAAGCGCCATGACGGCCGCGGCCATCAGCTTGCGATAGGGCTTCATGAAGGGCCACAAGCGGCCCAACGCGCCCACGCGTTTCGATTTTTCGCGCTCCTGTTCGCCGGTTGGCGCCGCCTCAGCCATATGGGTGTCCTTCCTCGTTCGCGCGTGAGGGGTTTAAGCCTTCCGCGCGCCCCGGGCAAGCGTCGGGCTGTCGCGGGTTGATTTCCCCGGCCGTTCGGTCAAACCTTTGCCGGTAACGAGACATTCGGGGGGAGGAACAAATGACCCAATTCACACGCCGCAACACGCTGGGCCTGATGGCAGGGGCCGCCACGCTGCCGATGCTGGGCACGCCCGCTCTGGCCAATACGAAACTGGTCGTGGGCGCGCTGCCCTTCACCAGCCACGCCGCCAGCTTCGTCGCCTATGAACGCGGCTATTTCGCCGAAGCCGGGCTGGACGTGGAGTTCAAGTTCTTCCAGGCCGCGCAGCCCATGGCCGTGGCCATCGCGTCGGGCGATGCCGATTACGCCGTCACTGCGATTTCGGGGGGTCTGATCAGCCTTGCAGAAAAGGGCGCGACCAAAGTCATCGGCGGCGCGCTTTCCGAAGAAAAGGGCATCGACGGGCAGAAAATCCTGGCCTCGGACGCGGCATTCCAGGCCGGTCTGACCAGCCCCGCACAACTGGCCGGCAAGAAATGGGCCGTGACGCAGGCGGGATCGTCCTTCCACTACATGGGGTCCAAGATCGCGCAGGCCGAAGGGGTCGAAGTGGCCTTTACCCCGCTGCAAAAGGTCGGCGCCATCATCGGCGCGATGAAATCGGGCCAGGTCGATGCCTGGTCGATCGTGCCGCATATCGCCAAGCCGCTGGCCGGGTCGGGCGCGGTGCATATCATCGGCGACGTGGCCGTTTACATCCCCGACTACCAGGTCACCACTGTCTTCACCTCGGCCACGAACGCCGCCGACGAGCGCGCCAAGACCGAGGCATTCCTGGCGGCCTTCTCGAAAGGAGCGGATGACTTCAACGCCGCGCTGGTCGACAAGACCGCAGGCGAAGACGCGGCCGAGGACATGGTCAAGCTGATTCACAAATACGTCTACACCGACCGCGAATACGAAAAGGCCAAGCCCGGCATCGTAAACGGCGCGATGCGCATCAACGCGGGCGCGGCATTGAACACGACCTCGGTGCAGGACCAGCTCGACTGGTTCAAGGCCGAAGGCCTGGTCAAGGACAGCGTCACGATGGACATGCTGGTCGATACCTCCTACGTGTCGACGATGTGACCAACCCCGGTGCGGGCCCTTGCGGCCCGCACCACAGGAGCCCCCATGGACCTCACGATCGAGGGCCTGACCCATCGCTACGATGCGGTCGAGGTCTTGTCCGACATCTCGCTTTCCATCCCGTCCGGCCGCATCGTCTGCATCGTCGGCCCGTCGGGATGTGGCAAATCCACCCTGCTGCGGATGATCGGCGGGCTGGAACGGCCAAGCGCGGGCAGGATACTCCAACTGGGCGACCCGCCCGCCGATTGCCTCAACCCGCTGACCTTCGTGTTCCAGGATTTCGCGCTGCTGCCCTGGCGGTCGGTCGCGGGCAACATCTCGCTCGTGCTCGAAGACCGCGCGGTTTCGCGCAAGGACCGCGCGGATCGCATCGCGGACGTCCTGGCGCGCACGAACCTGTCGGATTTCGCGAATGCCCTGCCCCGGCAATTGTCCGGCGGCATGAAACAGCGTGTGGCGATCGCCCGCGCGCTTGCGGTCAACCCGGCCGTGATGCTGATGGATGAACCGCTTTCCGCACTCGACGCGCAAACGCGGGAGTTGCTGATGGACGATCTTGTCGGACTGTGGACGCGCACGCCCTTTACCGCCGTCTATGTCACCCACAACCTGTCCGAGGCCGTGCGCCTGGGCCACAAGATCGTGGTGTTGTCGCGCCGCCCCGGCCGCATCCGCGAGGTGGTCGAGATCGACACCCCTCTCGATCAGCGCGATGCGACCGACCCGGACCTGGCCCGCGCGCAGGATCACCTGTGGCAACTGATGCGCGAAGAGGCCAAGGCCGCCGACGCGGAGCTGGCCCATGGCTGAGGCGCGCCAGGTTCCCTTTCGCGGCGGCGGCTTCCGCCCGGTTCAGAAACGCGGCGTCGGGCTGGTGGTTTTCGTCCTGCTGATCGCCGTGGTCGAATGGGGCACGCGCGCGGGCTGGATTTCCAGCCTGACCCTGCCAAAGCCCTCGGACGTGGCCAGGACGCTGATCGGCCTTTGGCAATCGGGCCTCCTGATGCAACACGTCCTGCCCTCGCTCAGCCGGCTGGCGGTGGGCAGCGCCATGGGCGTCACCGCCGGGATCGGCATCGGCGTTCTGATCGGCCTGTTCAGCCTTGCCCGTGCGGGGCTGGTGCCACTGGTCGCGGCGCTGTTCCCGATCCCGAAAATCGCGCTTCTGCCGCTTTTCGTGATCTGGTTCGGGATCGACGAAGGATCGAAATACGCGCTGATCGCCCTGGGCACCTTCACGCCGACGGTGGTGGCCACCTTCGGCGCCGTCGACAATGTGGACCGCACGCTGATCCGAATGGGCCAGAGCTTTGGCCTGCCCTGGCTGTCCATCGTCACCAAGATCGTGCTGCCCGGCGCCCTGCCCGGAATCCTGTCGGGGCTGCGCATATCGCTGTCGATCGGGATCATCCTGCTGGTCGCCGCCGAAATGCTGGGCGCGCAATACGGCATCGGCGCCTATATCCTCGAGGCCGGATCGCTCTACGATCTCGAACGCCTGTTCGCCGGCGTGGTTATCCTGTCGGCGCTTGGCGTGACCGTCAGCTTTCTGATCGGCAGGGTCGAAACCCGCATGCTGCGCTGGCGCAGCTAGGCGCCGATCCACCTTCATCTTGCCTCAAATACTTCCGGGGGTGAATTGGGCCAAAGGCCCAAGAGGGGGCAGAGCCCCCTGCCCCCGCCGACGCGCGCGCAGCCGCGTCGGAACCCCTCAGCGGACGATCCGGTTGCGCAGCACGCCGATCTTTTCGACCTCCAGCTCGAACCTGTCGCCCGGCTCCAGCCGCTTGCCCAGCTCCAGCCCGCAGCCCGTGCCCACCGTTCCCGATCCGATCACCTCGCCCGGATAGAGCGTTTCAGAACGCGAGATATGCGCGATGATATCGGCAAAGCTGTGATGCATCTGCGCGGAATTGCCCCCGCCCCACCGGGTGCCGTTCACCCGCACTTCCATATCCAGTGCAGCCGGATGGCCGATCTCGTCCGCCGTCACGATCCACGGACCCAGGATATTGCCGGTGTCGAAATCCTTGCCCTTGGCCGGGCCAAGCTGGCCGGCCATCTCGACCATCTGCGCATCCCGCGCCGTCATGTCGTTGAGGATCGTATACCCCCAGATATACCCCGGCGCCTCGTTGGCCGGGATGTCGGTTCCACGCTTGCCGATGATGATCGCCAGCTCAAGTTCGAGGTCCAGAAACTCGGCGTAGTTCGGCCAGCGCACATCCTGCCCGTCACCGATGAAGCTCAGCCGGTTGCCCTTGTAATAGATCGGCTGATCATACCACACGGGTGGAATTTCGTGGCTGCGGCCCGTCACCTTTTCCATGGCGACGAAACAGTTCTTGAGATGCGTTTCGAACACCAGGCAATCGCGGTATTGCACCGGCCGGATCGGCACCCGCATCTCGACATCCGTCATGCCGAGCGTGGCCCCGAATTGCGGATTGGCCAGCGCGTCGCGCACCGCCTCCAACCCGGCCTCGCCCATTTCGACAAGCTGCACCATGTCGCGGATATCGAGCCCCGCAGCACGCAGATCCAGCAGCGTGTCGTCGTCGATGACCGCGACGGGTTTTTCCACGCCCTCATGGGCGACGGTTCCCAGTTTCATTTGTTCACTCCTCGAAAATCGCAACGGCGCGGGTGAACCCGGCCGACCCACCCTTCAGCTTCATCGGGAAACAGCTGATCGTAAACCCCGTGGGCGGCAGGCTGTCGAGATTGGCAAGTTTCTCCATGTGGCAATACCCGATATCGATCGACGCCCGGTGGCCTTCCCAGATGATGCCGGGATCGTGGGTTTCCATCCATTTCTTCGCCGTATGCAAAAACGGTGCGTCCCAGCTCCAGGCGTCGGTTCCGGTCACGCGCACGCCGCGCTCCAGCAGGTAGAGCGTGGCCTCGCGCCCCATGCCGCACCCGCTGTCGACGTAATCGGGCGCGCCGTATTTCGCACCGGCGGCCGTGTTGACGACGACGATGTCGAGCGGCTGCAAGTCATGTCCGATCCGTTTCAGCTCGTCCTCGACCTCCTGCGCGCCGACGAGATAGCCGTCGGGAAAGTGGCGGAAATCCAGTTTCACGCCGGGCGCAAAGCACCATTCCAGCGGCACCTCGTCGATCGTGATCGCCCGCTCACCGTTGTTCATCGTGGAATGGTGGTGATAGGGCGCGTCCAGATGTGTGCCGTTGTGGCTGGATATGCGCAGCATCTCGACCGCCCAGCCATCGCCGCCCGGCAGGTCGCTTTCCTTCAGACCCGGAAAGAACGACGCGATCTGACCCGCCGTCATCTTGTGATCGAGATAGTCGATTTCTGGCAGCATGATCGGCGGATCGCTGGCGATCCCGGCTTCGAGAGGGACGGAGATATCGACGAAACGGCGTGGCATGATGTGTCTCCTTCGTTCTAGCGGCCCGGCAACAGGCCGGTCGCGACAGATGGTATGGCGATGACGATCAGCAGGACCGCCAGCATCATCAGCGCAAAGGGCGCGGCCCCGCGAAAGATGTCGGCCAGCGTGATGCTGTCATCTTCGAGTGTGGCCTTGATGACATAGACGGAGATGCCGAATGGCGGTGTCAGCAGGCCGATTTCCACGGCCAGGACCGTGACGATGCCGAACCAGACAAGATCGAGCCCCATGGGAATGACCACGGGCAGCATCAGCGGCACGAGGATCAGCATGATGGACGAACTGTCGAGGATCATCCCCAGCGCGATCACGATCGCCACGTAAAGCAGCATGAGCCCCCAGAACCCCAGGTCGGCCCCTGCCGCCCAGGCGCCGATCCCCCCCGGCACGCCTGACAGCGCCAGCATCCGGCTGTACATCTGCGCAGCGATGATCAGAAAGCAGATCGTGGCCGTGACCATGCCGGTATCCACAAGAACGGTCCACAGCTTGGCCCAGGTCAGCCGCCGCATGGCAAAGCCCAGCACCAGCGCGCCGATGGCCCCCATGGCGCCCGCCTCGACCGGAGTGAAGACCCCGGCATAGATCCCGCCCAGCACCAGCACGATCAGTCCGGCGATGGGAAGCCCCTTGCGCAGCATGACGGCGGGCGGCAGCGCGCCATCGTCCACATCGTCGGGCCGGCCAACGAAGCGGGGCGCAAAGACCGCCATCAGCACGATCCCGGCAGCGAAGAAGATCGCCAGCAATATCCCCGGACCGATCCCCGCGATGAACAGGTCGCCGATGCTCTGCTCGGTCAGGATGCCATAGAGGATCAGCAGCAGCGAGGGTGGGATCAGCATTCCAAGCACGCTGGAGCCGGCAACCACCCCGACCGCGAAACGCGGGGCATAGCCGTGGCGGATCATCTGGGGCACCGCGATCTTGGTGAAGACGGCAGCCGAGGCGATGGAAATGCCGGTGATCGCGGCAAAGATCGCGTTTGCCCCCACCGTGCCGACGCCCAAGCCCCCCTTGAGCCGCCGGAACATGGCATTCGCCACGTCGAACGCATCGCGCCCCAAACCTGCCTCGGACACGATAAAACCCATCAGCACGAACAGGGGTACCACGCCGAAGAAATAGCTTGAAATCGCGTCATTCGCCGCAAGCGCCAGCAGCTTTGACGCCAAGATCGGCGAGCCCTTGATCGCCCAGACCCCCGCAAAGGAACACAGCATCAGTGCAATCGGAACGTAGAGCCCCAGAAGGACCGAGCCGAACATCGCCGCAAGCGCGACAAGGCCGATGTCGAATGGCGTCATGCCTGCCCTCCGAACCAGCGGCGCAGGATGCGCGCGGCGAATTGCAGGATCAGCAGCGCGCAGCCCAGAAGGATCGTGGCCTTCACCGGCCAGACCGGCGCGGTGAAATCACCCAGCGCGCCGATGAACTCGCCCCTGTCCCAGGCCCTGGTGAAAATCGGCCATGTGCTGCGCAGGATCACCCAGATCACGGCAATGGCCAGCAGGTCGAAAAGTGTCTCGAGCGCCTTGCCCGCCCAGGGTGCGCGCCCCGCCAGCCAGCCAAGCACCGCCTCGGACCGGGTCATGCGGCCTGCGCGCAGCGCCTGGGGGATTTGCAGGAACACTATGGCGACGATGGACAGCGTGACCATCTCGGGAACGCCCGGCACGGGCGCCCCGAAAAGGTTGCGTCCCGCCACGTCGAGCCCGACCAGCCCCATCAGCAACAGGATCAGCAGCGACCCGGCCACGTTTGCGGCCTGGGTCACGCCATCCAGGGCGCGCAGGATGCGCCGCATGGGATTATTCCTTGTCCCAGTCCCTCAGCGGTGTCGCGCCGGCCGCGCGCATCGCATCCATGTAAGCCGACAGGATCGACGAGGCCGGGCGGCCTTGCGCGTCCAGTTGCTCGGCCCAGGTCTTGGCGGCATTGTCCATGCCTTCTGCCCACTGCGCGCGCATCTCGGGCGTGGCCTCGGTGACGGTCGCGCCAGCCTCGGCCATCTTCGTCAGCGCAATGCCGACAAAGTTTTCCAGATCGTCGTGATACCAGGTCATCGCGGCATCGGCGCCGGCATCCAGCGCGGCCTTAACTTCGTCCGGCAGGCCGTCATACCAGGCCTCGTTCGCGCACAGCGATCCGGCATATTGCGCGCCAAGGCCGAATTTCGTGATGTAGGGCGCGACTTCGTACAGCTTGCCGGGCAGCGCGGCGCTCGCGAAGACAATGACCCCGTCGTAAACGCCGGTCTTGATCTCGTTGTAGTAGGTCGTCAGGTTGCCCGACACGCCGACGGCGCCGGTTCCCGACAACCAGTTGATCGCCGCACCGGGTGCCGCGATCTTGCGGCCGTCCAGGTCGTCCAGGCTGTCGACCGGGAAATTCGTCATCAGAAGGTAGTCATCGATGCCGATCGGCGCCCCGATATAGACCACGCCGTTTTCCGCGTAGGCGCGGGTCATGTCGGGATTGGTTTCGTGCATCTGGTTGATCGTGGTGGCGACCTGGCGCACATCGTCGCTGACGAAGGGCGTGTAATAGGTCACGTTCTGAACCGCCAATTTGGCAGGATCGAACAACGCCTGGCATGTGCCGATTTCCGCAAGCCCGGCTTCGACGGCTTCGAGTTCCTCGCCCACGCCCGCGATGGCGCCGCCGTATTGTTCAGAAAAATTGATGGTGTGGCCGCTGCCTTCGAGCTGCGCCTGAACGGTCGGGATGAACTGTTCCGAAATCATCCGCACCCAGCGGAACACCGGCGGATGACCCGCTGCCACGGTGACGTTGTAAGTTTCCGCGACACCGGCAACGGGCATCGTGCCCAAAAGCAGCGCCGCGCCTAACGTTTTCAGTTTCATGGTTGCAACTCCTCCCCGGATGGCCGCCGGCAATTGCCTGCCGGTTCGTGCCGATCCCGCCCACATGGCAGGATTTCCTCCCTGGGGCAGAGCGTATCCCCATTCCACGTTCAGTCAAGAAGCCCGGAGTCCGCATGGACTCCGGGCCATGAGTCAGAAAACCGGACTCATCATTTGCAGCCGATCCAGCCAATCGCTGCCATCCATCGCCAACATCATGGCGATCGGCGCACCAAGCATGAAAATATTGATGATCACCATTGCGCGGGTCAGTCCCGAAAACATTGCGTCCTCCTTGTTTTCCTGTTCGCGCACAAGGAGATGGGTGTTTTCCGAACCGCGAAAAGCGGCAGGATGTCGCGTTTGGTTCGTTTGGAAATCTGGAGCGGGTAGACGGAATCGAACCGACATAACCTGCTTGGAAGGCAGGGGCTTTACCATTAAGCTATACCCGCTCAAGGCAGGTGCTGATTAGTGGACCGGCAGGTCCGGGTCAAGACGGAACACGGCATTCGCGATCGCACGGGTGGGGCTGGGCATCGAACGAGCCATCGGGCTTGCACGAGAGGCAATGAGATGAAGCGCACGATCCTGACCGTTCTGGTGACGATGCTTGCAGCCCCCGCAGCTGCCGACCGCTGGACATGCGTGGTTCCCTACGACGAAATCAATGGCGGCGGCAGCCTGATCCTCGAAGAAGACCGCCTTGTGTTCTCGTCGAACTGGCCGCATCGCGACCCCGAAGAAGCCGTCTGCATTGCGGGTGCCGGGAAAAGCGAGTGCCTCTCTGCGCACCTGTCGCCCACGCGAAATGGTGGGGCCGCTGCGATGATGAAACTGTTTTCCGTCACCAGAACACATGACGGCCTGCCCGTATCCGTCACCGTGCGCGAACCGAACGCGATTTTCCGCGCCGAGGGCGATGGCTATCGCATGTACCGTGCGCTGCCCTCTGCCGGTTACAGTTTCGAGCTGACCGATTGCTTAGCGGGCTGAGCCTGGGCGCTCACCGCGAAACCGGAAGGCGGGACGTCACCCCGCCTTGAACAAATCCCGGTGGATTTCACGCAGTTCCTTTTTCTGCACCTTTCCCATCGTGTTGCGGGGCAGTTCGTCGCGAAAGATCAGTTTCTTGGGTTGCTTGAAGCGCGCCAGCGCAGGGGCGATCGCCGACATGATCGCATCCTCGGTCACCGCCGATCCCGGTTCGGGCACGACCACGGCTACCACGGCCTCGCCGAAATCCGGGTGCGGCACGCCGATCACGGCGCTTTCTGCAACACCGGACACGTCGTCGATCAACAGCTCGATTTCCTTGGGATAGACGTTGTAGCCACCGGTGATGATCATATCCTTTGCGCGGCCGACGATGGTGATATAGCCGTCATCGTCGATCCGGGCGAGATCGCCGGTGATGAAAAACCCATTCCCTCGCAGCTCTTCCGCGGTCTTTTCCGGCATCCGCCAGTAGCCCGAGAAAACGTTCGGGCCGCGAACCTCCAGAACGCCGACCTCGCCCTGCGGCAGTTCGGCGCCGGTATCGGGATCGGTCACGATGATCTCGACCCCGGGCAGCGCAAAGCCAACCGTTCCGGCGCGCCTTTCGCCGTCATAGGGGTTGGAACTGTTCATGTTGGTTTCGGTCATGCCATAGCGTTCAAGGATCGCGTGGCCGGTCACCGCGCGCCACCGGTCATGCGTTTCGGCAAGCAGCGGGGCCGACCCCGAAACGAAAAGCCGCATACCGCGCGCGGCATCGGCAAGCCCCTCGGTTTCCAGCAGTCGCACATAGAAGGTCGGCACCCCCATCAGCACGGTCGCCTCGCGCATGTAGTCGCGGATCCTCTCCGCGTCGAAAGCGGCCATGAAGATGCAGGACGACCCCGCCATGAGGGTCACGTTCGTGGCCACGAAAAGCCCATGCGTGTGAAAGATCGGCAAGGCATGGATCAGCACATCGTCGGACGTAAACTGCCAATACTCCTTCAACGTCTGCGCATTGGACGCCAAGGCCCGGTGGCTGAGCATCGCACCCTTGGACCGCCCTGTCGTTCCCGACGTGTAAAGAATGGCGGCAAGGTCGTCGCCACTGCGGACGACGGCCTCGAAACCCGGCGTCTGACGGTCGCGGGCCTCGATCAGGCTGCCGTTTTCCCGGGCATCGACCGTCAGGACGGCACCGACCCCCGCGGAACGTGCGAGGGAAGCAAGCGCGGCCTCCTTGGCCGGGTCGCAAACCAGCAGCGCCGGCTCCGCATCGCCCAGAAAGTAGTCGATCTCGGCCCCGGTATAGGCGGTGTTGAGCGGCAGGAAAACCGCGCCTGCCAGGACGCATCCCACATAAAGTTCCAGCATGGCCTGCGTCTTTGGGGCCTGCACCGCAACGCGATCGCCGGGTGCGACGCCGTGATCCGCCAGAACCTTGGCCATGCGTTCGGCATTGGCAAAGAAAGCGCCATAGGTGACGGTCTGGCCCGTCTGGTGGTTTTTCAGGAAAGGCGCATCGTCCCGTCCGATACTGGCGGCGCGAAGGCGCCCGGCAAGGTGGTTTTGTTCGTACATTCGAAAGCTCCGATCAGTCGGCAAGTTTCCTGACCTCTGCCGAGGCAGAGATCGAGTGATCCGTCGCATAGGCCTGATGGTTGGCTTCGATGCTGGACCCGTCGTACAGGTAATTGACCATCACGCCCCAACTGTTCGCACGGCCGTTCGGGCTGAGGTCGGCGGCGGCGTGAACGCGATGCAGCGTGGCCCCGTTGCCAAGGTGAAAATGCGCCACCGGATCATGTGCCGATCCATGCGGCCTGCGCGCACGCAGCAGATACCGCGCGGCGATCCGACGGGCATCGTCGAAGGACGGGCCATCTTCCTGATCTATGGCGGCCAGATCCTCGGGCGTCAGCATGTCGGGGCGCGATTCGGCCCACTTGCGCAGGCCCGGAACGGGCGACAGCGTGACAAAGGTCTTCAGGTTCGACAGCTCGGCCTGCAATTCGGCGACAACCTGCTTGATCAGGAAATTGCCAAAGGAAACCCCGCGCAGGCCCTTCTGGCAGTTCGAGATCGAATAGAACACCGCCGTCGTCGCCTCGGCCGGGGATATACGGTCACGGTCGCTGCGGATGATCGCGTCGATCGCTGCGGGAATGACCCGCGTCAGGGCCACTTCGACGAATATCAAAGGATCGGACGGCATCGCCGGATGGAAAAAGGCGAAAAGCCGCCGGTCGGGGTCCGCCACGCGCTGGCGCAGGTCGTCCCAGCCGTTGATTTCGTGCACCGCCTCATAGGTGATGATCTTTTCAAGGATATCGGCAGGCGTGTGCCAGTCGATCTTGCGGATTTCCAGGAACCCGCGGTTGAACCAGCTTGCGAAAAGGTGCTGGTAATCCATGTCCAACCCCTTGAGCGCGGGGGTATCGCGCAGCGCCGAAAGAAGATCGGCACGCATGTCCACCAACCGCGCAGTCGCGCCCGGCACCCGGTTGAGCCGCCGGATCAGTTCCAGGCTCCGGGGTTCGGCGACATAGTGGATGCGACGGGCCGCATCGGCATCACCCGGAGAATACTCGGCAATCGCCTTGGCAAGTGCGGCGTCATCGACGCTGCATTCCTCGGCGATCTTTACGAACAGGCGTTTCTTGTCTTCAGGCGAATGCGCCTCGAACTGGGCGAGCGCCTGCATCGCGGTGACCAACCCGGAGGCCTCGCCTTCGTCGCCCAGCAGCCGTTGGAACAGATCGAACGTATCACCGGTATCGCCGGCACGAGCGCGACGGCGCCAGCCGGATTGCGCCACCCGCGCCATCATGTCGGACAGGAAACTGGAATTCGCCATGGTCACACCCCCTTGTGGGTCACTCGAGGATCAATCGGCGGGAACGGACCACCGACCGCACGCTCTACCGCGCGGGCCACGGACAGCAGCCGCGACTCGCCCCGGTGCGGGCCAATCAACTGTATCGCAAGCGGCATGCCGGTGTCGTCGAAACCGATCGGCACGGAAATTGCCGGCAATCCGGTGGTCGTGGCAAGAAAGGCAAAGCGCAGCCAGTCCATGTATCCGTCAAAGCGTACGCCGTTCACCTCGTCGACCCATTCGACATCGACAGGGCGCGGCATGTTGCCGACCACCGGGCATGCCAGCACGTCGAAATCCCCAAGCAGCGCGGTCATGGTCTTGAAAAGCGTGGTTCGGTTCAGCTGTGCCTCGGTGATGTCGTCGATGGTCAGGGCCTGCCCGAAAGCGGTGTTTTCGGCCAGCGTCGGCTTGAAATGGCGCGTCAGGCTTTCGGGCGCGCGCTTGAAGGCGGACGCCCACAACAGGCCGCGCAGCGTGTGATAGGTGGGTTCGAGCGCGGTCAGATCCGGGGTGACCTCTTCGATAACGCCGCCGTTCTTTTCGACTGCGCGCAAGGCGTCGCGGATGGCCCCGTCGATCACCGGCTCGACCGGCGACAAGCCGCCCAGATCCGGGGAGAAAGCAATCCGGACGGCATCCGGCGCGGCGATGACCGCCTGTTCGTAGCTGCCTTCGCAGGGTGGCGGGAAACTTGACGGGATGGTCGGATCGAACCCAGCCATCGCATCCAGGAACAACGCGCAATCGCGCACGCTGCGGGCCATGGGGCCTTGCTGCCCTTCGGTGATGAAGCCGATCTCGCTGTCGCTGGCGCAAAGCCCCGGACTGGGCCGCAGCCCGACGATGCCGTTATAGGCCGCCGGCGTGCGCAACGACCCGCCATGGTCCGACCCGTGGCTGAGCCAGACCTCGCCGGTGGCAAGCGACACAGCGGCCCCGCCGGATGACCCCGCCGCGTTCATCGTCGTGTCGTAGGGGTTGCGCGTCTTGCCGAAGACCGCGTTGAACGTGTTGCCGCCCGCACCGAATTCGGGCGTGTTCGTCTTGCCGATGACGATTCCGCCCGTGGCTTCGATCCGCGCGACCAAGGGATCGCTTTTCTCGGCGACGTTATCCGCCATCGCCCGCGTGCCCCATGTGCAAAGAACGCCCGCGACCGGCGTCAGATCCTTGATCGCCACGGGCAGTCCGGCCAGCCAGCCCGGACCATCCGGCGCGCCCGACGGCAAGGCGTCGGCGGCGGCACCTGCCCGGTCAGGGCACAGGATCGGCATCGCGTTGACGGCAGGCTCGACACTGGCGATCCGGTCATAGGTCGCCTGCAACAGATCCTGCGGCGACACCTCGCCCGACTTCAACAGCGCGACGACCTCGTGCGCTTCTTTCGAACAAAGCTCGGGTCCGCTGAAGGTCGGGGCCTTGCTGCGCTGTGTGAGAGGCATCGGAGTTTCCTGACTATTTTTCGCTTTATAATTATAATTAATAACACCAAGTTTACAATTAATCCATTCTTTTCTACTCTACCCGCAACCGGGCAACCGCTTGGCCCGGACTCTCATGTTTCAAAGGGGTTACACCTTGGGCGCACAGGCTGATCAGGTCAGGGACGACATCATCGCCCGCATCCACGCGCGCGGATTAAGGCCCGGACAGCGCATCGACGAAGACGAAATCCGCAGCCGCCTCGGGCTATCCGGCACCCCGATTCGAGAAGCGATCATCGCGCTCGAGGCGCTTGGCCTTGTCGAACGGCGCCCAAGGGCCGGCGTCTATGTAAAGGCGCTGGACCTTGCCGGGGTCGTGCAACTGCTCGAAGCACATGCCGAGGCGGAAGGCGCGCTGGCCTATCGCGCGGCTCGACGGGCCAATCCCGCGCAGATCGCGCGCCTTGAAGCCGCGCTTGCCGCCTGCGAGCGTTTTCCCGCCTCAGCGGAAAACGGTGCAGACTATTACGATCTGAACCTTGCCTTTCACGAGGCGCTGTTCGCCTGCGCGGGGAACGCCTATCTGGCCCAGACCGCGCTGCGGTCCGGCACGATCCTTCTGGGCTATCTTCACGCGCGGCACTGCCTGCCGGGCGAACCTGAACGGTCCGCGACCGAGCACCGCCGCATCTTTCAAGCTGTCGTTGCCGGAAACGCGGCGGACGCGCGGCGCCTGATGATCGACCATGTGATGATGAAAGACGAACAGATCCTCGACGTGATGAACCACGTCCAGGGCGGCAGCGGTCAGGCGGGTTGACCGGGCACGGTATCGCGCGCGCCCAGATGCGCCTTGAGCGCCCTGAGAAGCCGCCGATGCGCGCTGCGATGTCGATTGCGCAGATGCACCGCGACATAAACCGGCTGGGCAATGCGCGGCGCACCGGCCACGCGATATGCCTGGCCGTTTCTTTCCAGTTCGGTCGCGGTTTGCCACAGGACATAGCCGCTGCCGCCCAGCGCCGTCAAAAGCGCGCGGATCACCGCGTTTTGCCCGCTCGACACCGCACCGCCCGATAGTGACGGCAGCAGCGCGGCGTGGGTGGTGGAAAATGCCGGGGCGAAATTGGCCAGGATGTAGGTGTCCGGGCTGACATCCGTCAGCATCCGCGCCTCTGTCGACACCATGTGATACCCGACCTCACCCAGCGTTTCGAAATAGAGGTCAGGATGCGCCTTGGGGGTAAAATGGATTGCCAGGTCAAGCTGACCGTTCATGACGTCGGAACACATCTGGGTCGAATAATCCGCTTCGACATAAAGCGCCGCCTCGGGCACCGCGTTTTGAAGTGCGCTGACCCAACCTGCGGCCTGATCGCCCAGCAGATCGTGCTGGATGCCGATCCGCATCGTCAATGCCGCACGCCCCGCGCCCCGCACATCCTGCCGCGCGGTCGTCCAGTTCAGGCGCAGTGACCTTGCATAAGGCTCGAACCGCAAACCTTCGGTCGTAAGCTCGGTCCCCGACCGGCTGCGCGCAAGCAGACGGCAACCCAAGGCGCGCTCCAGCGCGGACACGCGCCCCGATACGGTCGATTGCGTGACACCCAGGCGGCTGGCCGTCTGATGGAAACTGCGCGTTTCGCACAGGTCGAGAAAGGTTTCGATCATCTCGATATTCATGCAGCACCCCCTGATCGGATTTTCCGATCAATATACACCTGCTTTCGGAATTGAACCATCAACTGTCGCCGGGAATACTGATTTCAAAAGACAGGGAGGAAGATAGTGGCGGATTTGCCGAGGCATGCGCGCGTGGTCATCATTGGCGGGGGCGTCGTCGGCGCGTCGGCACTCTATCACCTTGCCAGGGCGGGCTGGACCGACTGCGTTCTTCTGGAAAAGAACGAACTGACCGCAGGGTCCACCTGGCACGCCGCGGGCAATGTGCCGACCTTTTCGACCTCGTGGTCGATCATGAACATGCAACGCTATTCGACCGAGCTTTATCGCGGGTTGGGCGATGCTGTGGATTATCCGCTGAACTATCACGTCACCGGTTCGATCCGGCTGGGTCACTCCGCAGAACGGATGCAGGAATTCGCCCGCGCGCGGGGCATGGGCCTGCACCAGGGTATGAACCTTGAAATCCTGTCCCCCGATGACATCCGCGACAAATATCCGTTCATCGAAACCCACGACCTGAAGGGGGCGCTTTACGATCCGGCCGACGGCGATATCGACCCCGCGCAGGTCACCCAGGCCCTGGCCAAGGGCGCGCGCGACATGGGCGCCAGGATCATCCGCTTTTGTCCCGCCACAGGTGTCAGCCGCGAAAACGGCGAATGGATCGTGCATACCGATCAAGGCGACATCCGCTGCGAAATCGTGGTGAACGCCGCCGGCTATTACGCCCAGCGCGTCGGGGAATGGTTCAAACCCTTCGGCGGCCGCACAGTGCCGATGATGGTAATGAGCCATCAATACCTGATCTTCGACGAGGTGCCCGCCGTGCGTGACTGGGCCGCGCAGGCCGGACACAAGCTGCCGCTGCTGCGCGATGTCGATACGTCCTATTACCTTCGGCAGGAAAAGGCGGGCTTCAACCTGGGGCCTTACGAACGTCCCTGCCGCGCGCATTGGGCCACGCCGGACGATCCCCTGCCCGAGGATTTCAGCTTTCAGCTCTACCCCGATGACCTTGACCGCCTGTCCTTTCAGATCGAGGACGCGATGGCGCGCGTGCCGGTCCTGGCCGAGGCCGGGCTGACCAAGGTGATCAACGGGCCCATACCCTATGCGCCCGATGGGAACCCTTTGCTTGGCCCAATGCCCGGCGTTCCCAACGCGTTCGAAGCCTGCGTTTTCACCTTCGGCATCGCGCAGGGCGGCGGCGCGGGCAAGGTGCTGGCCGAGTGGATCACCGAAGGCCAGACCGAATGGGACATGTGGTCCTGCGATCCGCGCCGCTTTACCGATTACACCGACCACGATTACTGCGTCGCCAGGGGGATGGAGGTTTACGGGCACGAATACGCCATGCATTTCCCCTGGCACCGCTGGCCCGCCGGAGCGGACCGGCGCAAATCGGCGCTGCACGACAGGTTGAAAGCGGCAGGCGCGCAGTTTGGCGCCTACAACGGATGGGAACGCGCGAACTGGTTCGCCAAGGACGGTGACGACGCAAGCGAGGCCGCGACCCAGACCTGGAACCGCGCCGGCCCATGGGCGCCGCGCATCGCCGAGGAATGCGCCGCCGTCCGCGACGGCTGCGGCGTGATCGCGATCAGCGGCTTTACCAGGCTTTCCGTCGAAGGCCCGGGCGCGCGCGCGCATGTCGACGGATTGACGGCCTCCCGCCTGCCCGCGCCAGGCAAGCTGGGGCTAGCTTATTTCCCCGATGACCGGGGCCGTGTGCTGACCGAGATGTCGGTGATCCCCCGCGATGACGACACGATCTGGCTGATAACCGCCGCGGTCGCGCAATGGCATGACCGCGACGTGTTGCTGCGCGGCCTGCCGGATAATGTTGCGGTGCACGACCGGTCGGACAAATACGATTGCCTGCTCGTTACGGGCCCGAAGGCGCGCGAAGTTCTGGGCCCGCTGACCGACGCCGATCTGTCGCTGCCGTGGCTGACCGTGCAGGAGGCGACGGTTTGCGGATACGACTGCGTGCTGCTGCGCGTGTCCTTTGCCGGCGAACTGGGCTGGGAGGTTCATTGCGCCGCCGGGGATGCCCCGGCGATCTGGGATGCGGTCACGGGCGCGGGGGCGAAACCGTTCGGGATGTGGGCGCTTAACAGCCTGCGGATCGAAAAGGGATATCGCGCCTGGAAGGGCGATCTTTCGACCGACTATTCGCTGTTTGAGGCAGGACTGGACCGTTTCGTGCGCCTGGACAAACCGCAGGACTTCCCCGGCAAATCGGCGCTTGCCGCCGAGCGGCAATCCGGCGTGAAAAAACGCTTTGTCACCCTGATCGTCGAGGCAGGACCGGCCGATGCGCCTTATATGTCGACGCTCTGGCATGACGGAAAGGTGGTTGGGGAAACCACCTCGGGGGCCTGGGGGTACCGCGTCGGCGCGTCCATCGCGTTGGGGATGCTGCGGGCCGATCTGGCAGTTCCCGGCACGGAACTGGAGATCGACATCTATGGCACGCGTTGCCGCGCCATGGTGCAGGAGGACCGCCCCCTGTGGGATCCCGAAAACACCAGATTGAAAGCCTGACACATGACGCCGCTTCCTTCACATGCACGCGCGGTCATAATCGGCGGTGGCGTGTCCGGTTGCTCGGTCGCCTATCACTTGGCCAAGCTGGGCTGGACGGACATTGTCCTGCTTGAACGCCAGCAGCTGACCTGCGGCACGACATGGCACGCCGCGGGTCTTGTGGGGCAATTGCGCGCCTCGCAGAACATGACCCGGCTGGCAAAATATTCCGCCGATCTCTACCTTCGGCTCGAAGAGGAAACCGGCGTCGCCACGGGTATGCGGCAGGTCGGCTCGATCTCGCTGGGCCTGACCGCGGCACGCCGCGAAGAGCTGTTGCGGCAGGCCACGCTGGCGCGCGCCTTCGGCGTCGAGGTCGGGGAAATCAGCGCCGCCGAAGTCAAGGCGATGTATCCGCATGTCGAACTGGGCGACATGACCTGCGCGGTGCACCTGCCCGGCGACGGGCAGTGCGACCCGGCCAATATCGCGATGGCCCTGGCCAGGGGCGCGCGCATGAACGGCGCCGCGATCCACGAAGGCGTCAAGGTCACCGCAGTCACCGACGACGGCCGCCGCGTGACGGGCGTGAACTGGCAGCGCGGCACCGACAGCGGCCATATCGCCGCCGATATCGTGATCAACTGCGGCGGCATGTGGGGCCGCGATCTGGCCGCGCAATCCGGGGTCGCCCTGCCCCTGCATGCCTGTGAGCATTTCTACCTGATCACCGAACCGATCGAGGGGCTCGGCCACCTTCCGGTGCTGCGCGTGCCCGATGAATGCGCCTATTACAAATCCGATGCCGGCAAGATGATGCTGGGGGCCTTCGAACCGCGGGCCAAACCCTGGGGCATGGCCGGCATTCCCGAAGATTTCTGTTTCGACAGCCTGCCCGAGGATTTCGAGCATTTCGAACCGATCCTCGACATGGCCACACGGCGGATGCCGCTGTTCGAGACGGCGGGGATTCACACGTTCTTCAACGGGCCCGAAAGCTTCACCCCCGATGACCGCTATTACCTGGGCGAGGCACCGGAACTGGCGGGGTACTGGGTTGCCGCCGGCTACAACTCGATCGGGATCGTGTCGTCGGGCGGGGCGGGCATGGCGCTGGCGCAATGGCTGGAGGACGGCGAGCCGCCCTTTGACCTGTGGGAAGTCGACATCCGCCGCGCGCAACCCTTCCAGCGCAATCGCCGCTACCTTAAGGAACGCGTGACCGAAACGCTGGGGCTGCTTTATGCCGATCACTGGCCCTACCGGCAGGTCGAAACCGCGCGCGGCGTGCGCCGCAGCCCGGTCCACGAACACCTGAAAACCGCAGGAGCCGTTTTCGGCGAGGTCGCGGGTTGGGAACGCGCAAACTGGTTCGCACAACCAGGGCAGGACCAGGCGTATCGCTACGACTGGCACCGGCAGAACTGGTTCGAAAACCAGCGCGCCGAACACATGGCCGTGCGCGAGGGCGTGGGCCTGTTCGACATGACCTCCTTCGGCAAGATCCGGGTCGAAGGCCGCGATGCCTGCGCTTTCCTCAACCATCTGTGCGCCAACCAGATCGACGTGGCGCCCGGGCGTATCGTCTACACGCAAATGCTGAACCGGCGCGGCGGCATCGAAAGCGACCTGACTGTCACGCGCCTGTCCGAAACCGCGTTCCTGCTGGTGGTGCCGGGTGCAACGCTGCAACGCGACCTGTCCTGGCTGAAGCGCCATGCCGGCGACAGGTTCGTCACCGTGACCGATGTGACCGCGGGCGAGGCCGTATTCTGCGTCATGGGCCCCAAATCGCGCACCCTGCTTGAGGCGGTCAGCCCCGATGACCTGTCGAACGGCGGCTTCGCCTTCGGCACCGCCCGCGAGATCGAGATCGGCCTGGGCGTCGCGCGCGCGCACCGCATTTCCTATGTCGGGGAACTGGGTTGGGAAATCTATGTTTCGACCGACCAGGCCGCGCATGTATTCGAAACGCTGGCCGAGGCCGGGGCCGATCACGGGTTGAAGCTTTGCGGGCTTCACGCGCTTGACAGTTGCCGGATCGAAAAGGCATTCCGCCATTTCGGCCATGACATCACCGACGAGGATCACGTTCTCGAAGCCGGGCTTGGATTTGCGGTCAGGACCGACAAACCCGATTTCATCGGGCGCGACGCCGTGCTGGCAAAACGTGACGCGGGTCTGGCGCGCCGCCTGCTCCAGTTCCGGCTGGAGAACCCGGACCCGATGCTTTTCCACAACGAGGCCGTCGTCCGCGATGACCGGATCGTGTCGATCCTCACCTCGGGCAATTACGGGCATGCGCTGGGTGGCGCTGTGGGCCTGGGATATGTCCCCTGCCCCGGCGAAAGCGCGGCCGGGGTTCTGGCCTCGGATTACGAAATCGAAGTGGCCGGCCAGCGCTACAAGGCAAAGGCCAGCCTTGCCCCGATGTATGATCCTAAATCCGAAAGGGTACGTGCATGACAGCCAATACCGGCCTGCCCGAAAAGAAACGACGCGGCGGCGGGCGCGCGGCGCGCGTCGCCTTGCGCGCGGCCCCTCTGCCCGAAGACAGCCGCCCCGTGCGGCCCGGGTTGCGCGGCGGGCAATACAGCCCGCTGACCGACGCCGAGGTGCAGCGCATCCACGCCGCGGCACTGGACGCGCTGGAACAGATCGGGCTGTCGCAGGCGCCGCCCTCGGGCATCGCGGCCATGACGGATGCCGGGGCGGTTCTGGGCGAAGACGGCCGCCTGCGCTTTCCCCGCGCCCTGGTCGAGGACATGCTGGCAAAGGCCGCAAGGGCGTTTCCCCTCTACGGACGCGATGGGCGCCATGACCTCGATCTTTCGGCGGATCGGGTGCATTACGGAACAGCGGGTGCCGCCGTGAACGTGGTGGATTTGGCGACGGGCAGCTATCGCCCCTCGACCGCGCAGGATCTGTATGAATCCGCGCTGCTGGCGCATCACCTGGACAACATCCATTTCTTCCAGCGCACGATGGTTTGCTGCGATATCGCCGACCTGATCGAGCTGGATCTCAACACGCTTTACGCGGCGGCGTCCGGCACGACCAAGCATATCGGCACGTCGATGTCCGACATCGCGAGCGTCGCCCCCTGCATCGAAATGCTGCACATGATCGCCGGGTCCGAAGGCGCATGGCGCGACCGTCCTTTCGTGTCGCTGTCGAACTGCTTTGTCGTGCCGCCGATGAAATTCGCGACCGAAAGCTGCCTGACGATGGAGGCCTGCATCCGCGCGGGAATGCCGATCCTGTTGCTGTCGGCCGGTCAGGCCGGGGCCACGGCACCCGCGCCCATCGCGGCGGCGATCGTGCAGGCCGTGGCCGAAGTGCTGGCGGGTGTCGTCTATGTCAACGCCGTCAGCCCCGGCCACCCGGCGGTTTTCGGCACCTGGCCCTTCGTGTCCGACCTGCGCACGGGCGCAATGTCGGGCGGGTCGGCGGAACAGGCGCTGCTGACGGCGGGATGCGCCCAGATGCACCGGTTCTACGGCATTCCGGGCGGGGCTGCCGCGGGAATGACGGATTCGAAACTGCCCGACATGCAGGCCGGCTGGGAACAGGGCATCACCAATGTCCTGGCCGGGCTGTCGGGGCTGAACATGGTCTACGAGTCGGTCGGAATGTATGCCTCGCTGCTGGGGTTCTCGCCCGAAGGCATGGTTCTGGGGAACGACGTTCTGGGCCAGGCCCAGCGATGCGTGCGCGGTATCGACGTCACCGAGGACAGCGTATCGCTTGACGTGATGAAGGCAGTCTGCCTCGACGGTGGGCCGGGACATTACCTGGGCAGCGACCAGACGCTGAAACTGATGCAGACCGAATACCTCTATCCCGACATCGGAAACCGCATGACGCCCAAGGACTGGGTGGAATCCGGGCGGCCCGATCTGCTGGCGACCGCCACCGCCCGGCGGCAGCAGATTCTCACCCATGCCCGGCCCCAGGTGGCAGCCGATGCCGACCTGGCGATCCGCGCAAGGTTTCCGATCCGGTTCGGCCACGCGCCCAGCAGCCTGCCCACCCCGACAAAGCGGCCCGCCTGAGCGCGGCGCCCGAAGCGAAAAGGAGAAATTCAATGAAAACCGGCTTCATCGGTCTGGGCAGCGTGGGCGGCAAGCTCGCCGGCAGCCTGTTGCGCAACGGGATCGACCTGACGGTTCTGGATCTCGACGAAGGCCGGGTGGCCGAGTTCGCCGCCCGTGGCGCGCAGCCGGGCCAAAGCCCCGCCGCCATGATGCGGGATTGCGATGTGGTGATCACCTGCCTGCCGTCGCCCGCCGCATCCGACGCGGTCGTCACGCAATTGCTGCCCGAGATGGGACCGGGCAAGATATGGATGGAGATGTCGACCACGGACGCGGACGAGGTTCTGCGCCTGGGCGCGCTGGTGGCGGAAACCGGCGGGCAGGCCGTCGAATGCCCAGTCTCGGGCGGGTGCCACCGGGCGGATACCGGCAACATCTCGATCTTCGCGGGCGGCGACCGCGACTCCGTGGAACGCGTCTTTCCCCTGCTCAAGCATCTGGGCCGGCGCATCCTGCATACCGGCCCACTGGGAACGGCGTCCAAGCTGAAGGTGATGACCAACTATCTTGCCACGGTGAACCTGCTGTCGCTCTGCGAGGCGCTGACCACGATGAAGGCCGCGGGGCTGGACCTTGCCGTCACCTACGAGGCGATCCGCGCCAGTTCCGGCAACTCGTTTGTGCATGAAACCGAAAGCCAGCTGATCCTGTCGGGGTCGCGCGACGTGAATTTCACGATGGACCTTGTGCAAAAGGACATCGGCCTGTTTCAGAAACTGGCCGACACCCATGGTGTGCCGCTCGAGATATCGCCGCTGATCATCGACATCATGTCGGACGGTCAGGCCCGGTTCGGCACCCGCGCGCAATCCGACCGCATCATCGAGCGGCTCGAAGAGGCGACCGGCCTTTCGATCCTGGCCGACGGGTTCCCGACCGAGCTGATCGACGATGAACCCGAAGAGGAAGGATACGAGATCACGCGCGGCCGTGCCTGATCCCGATCAGGCGACGCGCCGCCCGCAGCTCCAGACGCCGCGGAGGATCGGGGTCTGCCCCGCTTGCCCAACGCGCAGCACATCTCCGCGCAGTCCGGTTTCCAGCCTGCCGCGATCGGTCAGCCCTGCAGCCCTTGCCGGGTTTTCGGTCACGCAGGCCACCGCGCGGGGCAGATCGCCCCAGATCTCGGACAGGCGGAAGGCCGACAGCAACAGCGCCGAAGGCACGTAATCGGATGACACGATATCCAGAAAACCGGCCTGCGCCAATTCGATCGCAGCCACGTTGCCCGAATGCGACCCGCCACGGATCAGGTTCGGCGCCCCCATCATCACCGCGATGCCATGGGAATTGCAGGCCTCGGCCGCCTCGATCGTCGTGGGGAATTCGGCAAAGCCCACGCCATTGGAATGCGATTGCGCAACCTGTTCGGACGTTGTGTCGTCGTGGCTGGCCAACACCGCCCCATAGCGGCGCGCTTCGACCACGGCGCCGGCTTCGTGGCGCGCGCCGTAAAGCCGCTGCAGTTCCTTCAGATTCGCGACATGCTCGGCGAACTCGCCATCGCTCATGCCGCGCTTTTTCGAAACATAGGTGCGCAGCGCGCCCAGATCGCGGAACTGCCGCTGGCCCGGTGTGTGATCCATAAGGCTGACGATCCCGATCCGGTCCTCGGGACCGAACTGGGCCATTTCCTCGAGCAGGGTTTCAGAACAGATTTCGGCCCGCAGGTGCAGAAAATGGCTGATTTTCAGGTGCCCGGCCGCACGGATTGCCAACAGCTCGTCCGCCAGCTTGCGGGCATAGGCGCCATAGCGCGCCTTGCTGTCATGAATGGAGCCCACCCGCAGCGCGTCGAACACGGTCGTGATCCCGGTCGATGCCAACTCGCCGTCATGCGCAAGGATCGCCGGAAGGTGCGGCCAATCTACCGCCGGGCGCGGTTCGATGTGACGTTCAAGGTTGTCGGTATGCAACTCGACCAGGCCAGGCAACACGAGATCGCCCGCACAATCCACTGCACCCTGCGGCACCTGATCGCCCTCGGCGATTTCAGCGATCTTCCCGTCTTCGATAAGGACGCTGCCGGTTATCACCATATCGTGCAGGACAAGTCGGGCATTTGCGAGGCGCAGGCTCTCGCCGCTGGACGCATGATCCGCGCCATCACGCGCGGTTTTCGTGAACAACGAGTTCATGACTGCCCCCTTTCAAGGGTTACCCTGACCCGGCCGGACACCGGGATGTTTCGTTTCGTCTGGCCCATGGTCAGGCCCTTTCCTTTTGCAAGGCGGCAAGCGCCTGCGCGACCGCGTGTTCCAGCGGGCCGTCATTGACGACTGTCACGACATCCAGCCCCGAAGGCAAAGGTTTGGACGCCTGCGCCAGCCTCCCGGCGATCTCTTCGGCGGTTTCGCGCCCGCGGCCTGCCAGGCGGCGGGCCAGAACCTCGGGCGCGGCGATCACGTTCATGACGACGAGGCGGGGAAACACTTCGGCTGCGCGCGGCAACGCGCTGCGCGACAGGTTGGCCACGCGATCCGCGCCGCCGCGGACGGTCTGCAACACGCCGGCCGGCAAGCCGTACTGCATCCCGTGGGCCGCCCAGTGCAGGCAAAAGGCGCCCCGTTGGACCGCCTCGGCAAACGCCTCGGGTGTCGCCGGGTCGAAGTCTTCGCCGCCCAGCGCGGCATCGCGCGTGATCACACGGCGAACGCGGCGCAATGCCGGCGCCGCCGCAAGCAGGCCATCGATCAGGCTGTCCTTGCCGACGCCCGACGGCCCGACGACCGCGATCAGCCGCCCCCCGTTCATGCTGCGCAGGCCGGGCTGAACCGGCTGACATCGATTTCCCGGTCGCAGACGCGGGCGCGGGCGGCCTCGTCGTGGAAAATCCCGACAATCGCTGCACCGCGGGCCTTGGCCTCCTCGATCAGGGACAGCACGACCTCGCGGTTGGCGGCATCGAGGCTCGCCGTCGGTTCGTCCAGCAGCATCGCGGGATAGGCATGGGCAAACCCGCGCGCGATGTTCACGCGCTGTTGCTCGCCCCCGGAAAACGTGGTCGGCGACAGCGACCAGAGCCGCTCGGGTATGTTCAGACGGGACAGCAACTCGCGTGCCCGCGCCTGCGCGGCGTCCTGCGCGACCCCGACCGCGCGCAGCGGCTCGGCCACCACGTCGATCGTCGGCACGCGCGGCACCACGCGCAGGAACTGGCTGACATAGCCCAGAACATCGCGGCGGATGCGGATCACGTCACGCGGCTCGGCCTGCACAAGGTCGACGCCGCCCACATTGATGACACCGGCCTGCGCCCTGTAATTGCCATAGATCATGCGCATGAGGGTGGATTTACCTGCCCCGGAAGCACCGGTCAGCGCGACGCATTCGCCCGGTGCAACGGACAGCGTCACCCCGGTCAGAACCTCGATCACGGCGCTGCCCTGGTTGTGCAGGGTAAAAGTCTTCGAAACATCCTGAAGGTCGATCATCCTGTTTCCCCTCACACCTGAAGAACCGAGCTGACCAGAAGCTGCGTATAGGCATGCTGCGGGTCGTCCAGCACCTGGTCCGTCAGACCGGCTTCGACCACATGGCCGGATTTCATCACCATCAGCCGGTCGGCCAACAGCCGGACAACCGCCAGGTCATGCGTCACGATAATGGCGGAAAGGCCCATGTCGCGCACAAGCCCGCGCAACAGATCGAGAAGCCGCGCCTGAACGCTGACATCCAGCCCCCCGGTAGGTTCATCCATGAACACCAGCCGCGGTCCCGTCACCAGGTTCCGCGCGATCTGCAAACGCTGTTGCATACCGCCGGAGAACGTGGTCGGACGGTCGTCGATCCGGCCCGGCGCGATCTCGACGCGTTCCAGCCAGTCGATGGCCTTGTCGCGGATGTTGCCGTAATGGCGGTCACCCACCGCCATCAGCCGTTCGCCGACATTGCCGCCGGCGCTCACACCCATGCGCAACCCGTCGCGCGCGTGCTGGTGCACGAAGGCCCAGTCCGTGCGGCCCAGCATCCGGCGCTCGGGCTCGGACATGGTCACGGTGTCGCGCGGGCCATCGGCGCGGGTGTCGAAGATAACCCGCCCCGCATCCGGCGCCAGATGCCCGGCCAGGCAATTGAGCAGCGTGGACTTGCCCGATCCGCTTTCGCCGACGATCCCCATCACCTCGCCGGGATAGAGATCGAACGATACATCCGCGCATCCGATATGCGCACCATAGCGCTTGGTGACGCCTTGAACCGACAGCAACGGGGTCATGCCGCATCCTTTCCGCGATGGCCCTGCGCCTGCCGCGTTTCACAATAATCAGTGTCGGAACAGACGAACATCCGCCCGCCCGCATCATCGGTGATCACTTCGTCGAGATAGCTGTCCACCGACCCGCACAATCCGCAAGGGTGATCGGCCTTGGACGCCTCGAACGGGTGATCCTCGAAATCGAGGCTCACAACCTTGGAATAGGGCGGCAGCGCATAGATACGCTGTTCGCGCCCGGCCCCGAACAACTGGATCGCCGCGCAATCACCCAACTTGGGATTGTCGAATTTCGGGATCGGCGACGGGTCCATCACATAGCGCCCCTCGACCTTCACAGGATAAGCATAGGAGGTCGCGATATGGCCGTGGCGGCTGATATCCTCGTAAAGCTTCACATGCATCAGCCCGTATTCTTCCAGGCTGTGCATCTTGCGTGTCTCGCTTTCGCGCGGCTCGAGAAAGCGCAGCGGCTCGGGGATCGGCACCTGGTAGACCAGGATCTGCCCTTCGGACAGCGGCACCTCGGGGATGCGGTGGCGGGTCTGGATGACGGTGGCCTCTGCGGTCGCGGTGGTCGTGGCAACGCCTGCGGTGCGCTCGAAAAAGCTGCGGATGGAAACGGCGTTGGTCGTGTCGTCCGCGCCCTGGTCGATCACCTTGAACCGGTCATCGGGCGTCAGCACGGCCGCGCTGACCTGAACGCCGCCCGTGCCCCAGCCATAGGGCATCGGCATTTCGCGGCTGGCAAAAGGCACCTGGTATCCGGGGATCGCGAGCCCCTTCAGGATCGCGTGGCGGATCATCCGCTTGGTCTGTTCGTCGAGATAGGCGAAATTGTAGGCTTGATCTGTCACGATATGGCCACTTTCGTTTTGCAGGTTGCGCGCGAGGGAGAGGTACGATGACGCAGGACGATCGCGGCTGGGGCAAGCTGCTCAAGTTCATGTTTTCCGGGGCGCCCGGTTCTTTCGTCCTCTGGGGCATCCTGGTCTATGGCGTCTGGGCGACATTCTACACCAATTGGCGGGACCATGACGGCGGCGCGCCCTGGCATTTTCGCAGCAGGCGCGACAAGTGAGACACGCCAGTGATTGATCTCCTCAAGGATCATCCGGGCGCCATCGTCGTGATCGGCCTGGCATCCTATGTGCTGGGTCATGTCATCTTTGGCCGGTATGACCCCGCCGCGCCGCGGAAATGGTATGACCTGCGCCGCATCGACCCGAGGAAAGAGCGCAAGTAACGGCGCGTTGTGCCGGTCCGGGATCATTCCGCCGCCTCCTGCAGGCTGTCCACACCGGCCTCGCGGCGCAGTTTGCGCACCAATTCCAACTCGGACTGGAAATCGACGTAGTGGGGCAGCTTGATATGCTCCAGAAAGCCCGTCGCCTGAATGTTGTCGGAGTGATAGAGGACAAATTCCGCGTCCTGCGCCGGGGCACCCTGGTAATCTTCGCCCAGCTCTTCCCAACGCAGCGCCCGGTCGACCAGTGCCATCGAAATCGCCTTGCGCTCGGTCTGGCCAAAGACAAGGCCGTAGCCGCGCGTGAATTGCGGCGGTTCGGTTTTGGAACCGGTGAACTGGTTGACGGTTTCGCATTCGGTCAGGGTGATTTCCCCGATCTCGATCGAGAAACCCAGTCCGGGTATCTCCATTTCCACCGGAACCGTGCCGATACGCAACTCCCCCACGAAGGCGTGGTTGCGGGCATAGCCACGCTGCGTCGAATAGGCGAGCGACAGGGTAAATCCCTCGTCCGCGCGGGTCAGCGCCTGAAGGCGAAGGGCGCGGTCCGCGGGCATCTCCAACGGCTCGCGCGTCAGGTCGGGCGGCAGGCTGTCTTCGCGGGGGGCCTCTTCGATCAGGCCCTCACGGTTCAGAAAGCCGGTGACATGCGGCACCGCCGCCGGTGCCACCCCTTCGACCGCGGGTGCCGGGTGGGCGTCTTCGCCCCCTTCGGCGGCAAGTTTGAAATCCAGCAGGCGGTGCGTGTAGTCGAATGTCGGCCCCAGGATCTGCCCGCCTGGCAAGTCCTTGAACGTGGCCGATATCCGCCGGTCGCAGGCCATCTCGGCGGTCTCGACCGGCAGGGTCGATCCGAAACGCGGCAGCGTCGTGCGGTAGGCGCGGATCAGGAACACCGCCTCGATCAGGTCACCGCGCGCCTGCTTGATCGCAAGCGCGGCCAGATCGGGATCGTAGAGCGAGCCCTCGGCCATCACCCGGTTTACCGCCAGGCTAAGCTGTTCGCGGATCTGCGCGACAGACAATTCCGCCACGGCCGTGTCGCCGCGGCGTTCCTCGGCCAGCCAGGCATGGGCATTTCGAATGGCAGCCTCGCCGCCTTTGACCGCGACATACATCAGGCCACCTCTTTCGTTTCGGTCGGCGCGTGAACGCGGGTCGAACGCGGCAAGCCCGCGATGCGCGCATCGCAGGTGAACAGGAAATCCAGCCCCAGCGGAAAATGCGCGCCGTTGCTTTGGAAGGCGTCTGTTTCAGGCAGGGACAGGCGCGCGGTATCCCGTATGCCGGGACCAGTCAGCACCGGGCCTTCATTGGCAAGAACAGGGGTTTCCACGATCAGCGTCGCAGATCTGTCCGGGTAGTCCGCCGATCCGTGGGAATAGGCAGAAAGCGGTGTCAGCGCCGCCCAATCGCCCAATGCGAACATGCATTCGCCCGGCCCGACCAGCGGCGCGCAGGTGTGAAACGCGACCCAGGACCGCACCGCTTCGCAATCGGCGCCCCCCGCAAGATAAAGCGGCGTGGTGCCGTCGCACAGCGTCAGCAAAACCGCACCTGCCGCCGGCGACAGCGGCGCAGGCGGTCGCGCACCTTCGATGGCATGAATCGTGCCCGGGCGCGCCAAGGCCTCCATCACGCTGCGAAAGGCATGGGCCGCGTCTGCGGCAGGGTTGCCAAATCCACCCTCCAGATACTGTGGATGCATCAATCCTCTCCCCGGACCATCGTGAAAAATTCGACCTTCGTCGCCGCGGCCCTGGCCGCCCGCGCCTGCGCGGCACCCGCCAGTTCGGCCTTGAGCGGGGCAATCACGGCCTCGCGCAGGTCATCCGCGCGTTCCGTCTGCATCAGGGCGTCGATCAGCGCCGCCGCTTCGGCATCGTCCTTGCGACGACCCTGCAGATAGGCATGCCCCACCTCACCGCCAGCAAGCTTCAGAGCGCAGCGCGTGACCGTCATTTCGCCCAGGTTGAAAGGCGCGCCCGTGCCCCCGGCACGGCCCTGGACCATCACGCTGCCGATTTCCGGCGGTCGCAGCCAGGTAAAGTCCGGCCGCGCCTGGACTGCATCCAGCAGTGCCGCAACGCGCCCGGCCGGCGCCTTGGCGAACAGGCCCATCCAGGCCTTGCGCTCGGCATTTGTATCTACGGTGTCTTTCATCTCGACAACTTCGGCCTTATCTATACAACTAGACATATCATAGCAGATTCCCCCACCGGGCACAGCGGAGAATTGTGAATTTTGAATGACACGGCCAAAGAACCGCGCCATCGCACGCCGATCTGGCAAGCCATTGCGAACACGTTGCGCAACGACATTTCCGAGGGCCGGTATCAGACCGGGGACAAGCTCCCGACCGAGGCATCGCTCGCGGCCCGTTTCAGTGTGAACAGGCACACCGTTCGCCACGCCCTGGCGCATCTCGTGGACGAAGGTCTGGTGCGCACCCGGCGGGGCGCCGGTGCCTTTGTCGCGGCGCGGCCCACCGATTATCCCATCGGGGCGCGCGTCCGGTTTCACGAAAACCTGCTGGCGGCCGGGCGCCGCCCCGCCAAGCGCATTCTGGACATCGAAACCCGCGCCGCCACCGCGGGCGAGGCGCGCGCGCTTGGCATCGCCGTCGGCGACAAGGTATGCGCCTATCACGGTCTGTCGCTTGCCGACGAAACGCCCATCGCCGTTTTCGAAAGCATCTTTCCCATCGAAAGGCTGCCCGGCATCGACCAGGCCCTGACCGAAGTCAGCAGCGTGACCGAGGCGCTGATCCGTGTCGGTGTAAACGATTTCACGCGCGCCTCCACCCGCCTCACCGCCGTGCGCGCCGATGCGGCGCAAGCCATCGTGCTGCACCTGCGCGAGGGCGATCCGATCCTCCGCTCGACCGGGGTCAACGTGGACGAACACGGCATTCCCGTCGAATACGGCCGAACCTTCTTTGCCGGCGACCGTGTGACCCTGACGCTCGACGCCTGAACGGCGCGCCTAGCCGCCGTGTTTTTCAAGGAACGCTTCGGCCTTCAACGCGCGGAAATCCTCCAGCGCCGCGCGCAGGGCGTCGTGCGGCCAATCCCACCAGGCCAGTGCGATCAGCCTGTCCGCGATTGCGCGCGGCTGTCTTTTACGCAGCGGACGGGCCGGAGTGCCCGCAACGATGGTGTAGGGCGCGACATCGCGTGTCACCACCGCCCCAGCCGCCACAACCGCGCCATGCCCCAGCGTCACCTCGGGCATGACCAGGGCGTGCGCGCCGATCCAGGTATCGTGCCCGATATGGGCCAGCCGCGACTTGCGGTGTGCAAAGAACGCTTCGTCGCGCGCGGCATCGTCCCAATAGTCGTCCGACCGGTAGAGGAAATGATGGCAGGCCGCGGTGTCCAGGGGATGATCCGTGGCGCCGATCCGCGAAAACGCGGCGATGTTGGCGAATTTGCCGATCCGGGCGTTGGCGATATCGGCGTATCGGTCGCAATAGGAATAGTCGCCGAATGCGCTGTGCGCGACACGCGACCCCGCGCCGATTTCAACGTAAGCCCCGAAGGTGCTGTCGGTTATCGTGCAGCCGTCGTGGATAACGGCCGCATCTGGTTTCAGTCGCGCCATGTCAGTCCTTTCTGCCGATCAAACGGCCCCGGAGCCAGCCCGAGAACCAATCCATCAGCATGACCATCGCGATGACAAGGATGATGTAATACGCGACCTCTTCCCAATCCTTCTGGGTCTGGATCGCCTGTGTCAGCATAAGGCCGATCCCGCCGCCCGTGATCGCGCCGATGATCGTGGCCGAACGCGTGTTGGATTCAAGGAAATACAGAACCTGCGCCAGCAAAACGGGAACCACCTGTGGGATCACGCCGAAACGATAGCGCTGCAGAGGCTTCGCCCCGGTCGAGGACACGCCCTCGATCTGTTTCTGGTCGACGTTTTCCAGCGCCTCCGAGAAGATCTTGCCAAAGGTGCCCATGTCGGTGATCAGGATCGCCAACGACCCGGTAAGGGGCCCAGGGCCGAAGGCGCGCGCCAGAACGACAGTCCAGATCAACGCATCCACACCGCGCACGAAATCGAAAATCCGTCGCGTCAGGCTGCGCAGGGCCACGAACGGGGTGAAACGGCGCGCCGCCAGAAAGGCGAGCGGCAAGGCAATCAGCGCGGCCCCCATCGTTCCGAGAAACGCCATCAGGATCGTTTCCCCGATGGCCCAGGCAACATCCTTGTGCCGCCACATCGGGTTGTTCCACCAATCCGACAAAGCGCCCGAGATATTGGCCCGTTCGGGATCGATCCGATCCCCGAACAGGATGCGCGTCAGGGACTGACCGTGATAGGGGCTCTCGAAGGTGAACCAGAACAGCTCCCACCCAGGGAAATAGTTGAAAACCTCGGTCTTCGATCCCGTCATCGTGATCCGCCCCTCGGGCGTCGTGACCGCCACCCGCCGGTCCGAGGCGTTGATCCAGTCGGGCACGTCCTCCCCAAGGTTGGTGGTGACGCGCCGCCCCTCGGCCTGCGCTTCGATCAGGCCAAAGCCGGGAATCTCGATCTCGGTCCGGTTCGCCGGCAAAAGCCGCACGGCATACCCCTTGCCCAGATCGACGGTCACGACGTCATCACCCGTCACCCAGTCGGGGCGCGCACCTTCGGGATAAGCGCCCTTGCGTTCGCCTTCCACGGCATAATCTATCGCGCCGGTGGCGTTCGACCGCGTGACATGCACCTTGTAGGACCAGCTGTCCGATGCCAGCGTCACAGCGTTGTCCCAGTTGGCCCGCTTGACCAGCCCCGGAATGTCGAACGCCACGAACACATAGGCAAAGTAGACGGCGATAAGAACGGGCACCGCCAGCGCGACAAGGCGCTTGCGCCGGATCAGGCCCTCGGCGCCGGACTTCACGAAATCCAGATCGGCGGTCGTCATGCGTGGCCCCCTTCGGTCAGACGGTTGCGATAGCGGCTGGACAGCTGATCGAAGAACACGATCGTGCCGAACAGAAGGATGAAGATGGCCGCGGCCTCGTCGAAACGGCCTGGCCCCCAGGCCATCGCGTTGCGCAGCTCGTAGCCAAGCCCGCCCGCGCCGACAAAACCCAGGATGGCCGAGGCGCGAATGTTGATCTCGAACCGCAGCAGCGCATAGCTGAGGTAATTCGGCGCGACCTGCGGCAGGATCCCAAGCCACATGCGCTGCGACCACGTTGCCCCCGTCGAGGCCAGCCCTTCGACAGGTTTGAGATCGGCGTTTTCCGCGACTTCGGAAAACATCTTGCCCAGCGCCCCGGCTGTGTGAATGGCGATGGCGATCATCGCAGGGACAGGCCCACCGCCCAGCACGAAGATAAGCACAAGCGCGATAACGATCTCGGGCACCGCGCGCATGACGTCCATCAGGCGGCGGAAAACCGGGATCAGCCGCGGCCACCGCGCCAGACCGCGCGTCGACAACAGCGACAGCACCAGCCCCGCGCAGGCGCCGATAAGCGTGGACACGGCGGCGATATTGATTGTCTCGATCAGCGCGGGAAAAAAGCGCTGCATCAGCGCGGGCAGATCCGCGCGCTTGGCCCAGGCCTCGCTTAACACGGCGGCGGGATAGTCTCCGATCTGGTGCAGCCCGTCCCAGAACCCGCCGGCGTTGCGGTCATCCGCCACGACAAAGCCTGACACCATCAACAGCACGAAGATCATCAGCGTCAGCCCGCCATAAAGGCGGCGGCGCTGCACCTGAACCATGTAGGAAGATTGGATCGCGTCGAGCGTGGCGGGGCTGTCGGCCTTGCCCAGGGCGGCGTCGGTCATAGGGTACCTCGGATCGGAAAAAACCGGCGGCCACCATGGGCCGCCGGGTCTGTGTCATCAGGACGGATCAGCCGCCGATCTTGGCCTTACGCGCCTCGATCACCGACAGATAGGTTTCGTGATCGACCGGCTGGAAGCCCAGCGTTTCACCGGCTGCAACGCCATAGGCGCATTCCTGGTCACGCTCATGCAGACCGTCGACCAGCGCGGTCATCTTGGCCTTAACCTCGGCAGGCAGCGCCTTGCGCAGAACGACGGGGCCTTCGGGGATGACCTTGGATTTCCAGATCTGCACCAGCTCGTTCATGTCGACGAGGCCCGCATCCACGGCCTTGCGCAGCGCGCCCGAGTTATAGCCGTCTTCCCAGTTGCCCTGCGCATCCGCCCAGGTCACGCCGCCGTCGATGTCACCGTTGTAGACCGCGACGATCGTCTGTTCGTGCCCACCGGTGAACTTCACCTCACCGAAGTAATCGCCCGATTTCATCGAGGCGCCGGTCTGCGCCGGAATCTCGATCGACGGGATCAGGTAGCCGCTGGTCGAGTTCGGATCGCCGAAACCGAACACCTTGCCCTTCATGTCTTCCAGCGAGGTGATGCCGGAATCCTTGCGGGCGAAACCGATCGAGTGGTAGCCGATGGAGCCGTCCATGTTGACCTTGACCAGCACCGGTTCGACCGCTTCGGGATCCTGCAGGTAGGTTGCAGCATACCCCGACGCACCCAGCCAGGCCATGTCGATGGTGCCGCCCAGCAGGCCCTGGATGACGCCGTTGTAGTCGGCGGGCGCGAACAGCTTGACTTCGACGCCCAGCTCTTCCGCGGCATAGTCCTGCAGGCACGAATAGCTGTTCATCCGGTCCTGCGCGTTTTCGCCACCCAGGATGCCGATACGGAATTCGGTGATGTCCTGCGCGTGTGCCGCGCCGGTCAGCACGGTGGTGGCCAGGATAAGGGCGAGGGTCTTTTTCATCATCATCTCCATTGCGTGATGGGGTTTTGCCCGCGCGTCTGCGGGCGGGCGACTGGCTCAGGCAGGGACCGCGCTGCGCGGTTTCGTCCTGTCCAGCGTTTCGATTTCGGTGGAAGTCGCGGCTTCGGAAAAGCCGGCGCCGGCGCCGTAGATGTCGCGCGCGACGCCCGTCGTAAGCTGTTGGGGCGTGCCGTCGAACACGATGCGCCCGTCACGCATTCCGATCACCCGGTCGCAATACCGCCGCGCGGTGTCCAGCGTGTGCAGGTTCGCGATCACCATGCGCCCGTCCTCTTCATGGATACGGCGAAGCGCCTCCATGACGATCTGTGCGTTCATCGGATCGAGCGAGGCGATGGGTTCGTCCGCAAGGATCACGGCCGGATCCTGCATCAGCGCGCGGGCAATCGCGACGCGCTGCTGCTGACCGCCGGAAAGCGCCTCGGCACGTTTCGGTGCCTGTTCCGCAATACCAAGACGGTCCAGGATTTCTATCGCCCGGTGAATGTCGGCCTGCGGATACAGGTTGAACATCGTCGCAAGGGTCGAGCGGCGGTTCAGCGTCCCGTGCAGCACGTTCGACACGACATCCATGCGCGGAACAAGGTTGAACTGCTGAAAGATCATCGCACAGCGCGACTGCCATTCACGCCGATCTGCGCCCCGCAAGGTGGTGATGTCGCGCCCTTCGAAAAGGATCGCACCCGTCGTGGCATCGCTCAGGCGGTTCAGCATGCGCAGGAGCGTGGATTTCCCCGCCCCGGAACGGCCGATGACGCCGATCATCATCGGGCGGTCGACCGTGAAACTCGCCGAGTCCACCGCAGTCTTTTCGCCAAAGGCCTTTGTCAGGCATCGTACTTCAAGCATCGCATCCCCCGGTTTCTGCAGGGCGGATACCGGGCGCGCGACAAAGTTTCTTGACGGTTTTGACTCAGGCTTTTGAAGCTTTTGAAACAAAGCTGTGACAGATGCCTGCCCCGCAATGGCGGCACGCCATACGAAGCGATTGGCATTCATGGGCTTTTTCGAACTGTCCACAGGATGTCATTAAACCGTTACAAATCGCCCGCCCCGGTGCTAGGCTCCTCGCATGCGCATGAAACTCGCAATTCTCGCCGCCAGTCTTTCGCTCGCTCCGCTTTGCGCCAGCGCCCAATTGGCTGATGTCATCTGCGATGACACCGCGCGGCTGGAACAACGGCTGACGCAGACTCATGGCGCCGAAAAGCATGGACAGGGCCTGCGCGGCCCGGATGCCATTCTGCAAGTCTGGATTTCTCCGCGCAGCGGCGACTGGACGCTTGTGCAAAGCTACGCCAACGGCACATCCTGTATCGTGGCCATGGGGGAGCATTGGGAAACCCTGCTGCCGCCCGCAGATCCGGCCTGATCAGGGCTGGCGGCGGCCTCGGGGCGGGGCTGCCCTATTCTTGCCGCATTTCGCGCATATCCCTTCAATCATGATTCTGTGACGGGTGGGGCGCTTGTTGACAGGAGATACAACATGCTACGCAAAACTGCTGCCGCGGCGCTTGCATTGGGTCTGATTTCCGGTAGCGCATATGCGACCGAGCATGAAGTCGCCATTGTTGCCGGTGCATTTTACCCCGAAATTACCTACGTCCAGCCAGGTGACACGGTCGTGATCTACAACGCCGACGACGTGCCGCGTAAGGTGTTCGGCGACACGTTCCACTTCGTGACACCAAACCTGCACACCGGTGAGGAATACACCCTGACCGTCACCGAAGGCATGCCGAACGAATATTTCGGCAAGTCTTTCGCCGACGATGACAGCGGCGAAAGCTTCGGCGAAGGCGTGACCGACGCCGAGCAGATTGCCGACAGCGACGAAGACGGCAAGAAGATGCGCGGCGTCCTTAGCTTCGCCCCGCCGCCGCTCGACGAGTGATCAAACCGATGCCAGCGGCCGGATCAGATCCGGCCCCTCGGCGCGGTTCGAATTGACGCGTGGATCGACACGCCATGCAGTCAGGCTGCCTTCAGGGGCGGCCTGAAGGCATTTTGCGGCCCCTGTGCCCTCCTCGCCCAGCCACAGTCCCCATTGATCCGGCTCGAGGATCACCGGCTGCCTGTGATGGATTGCGGAAATATCCGCGCTCGCCTCGGTCGTGACGATGGCACAGGTCGGCATCCTGGCTTCCTCCGGGCCCCACATCTGCCAGACGGCGGCGAAAATCATCGGCTGCCCGTCACTTCGCGTGACGTACCAGGGCAGGCGCTGACCATCACCGTTCTTTTCCCATTCGTAGAACCCGTCTGCCGGGATCAGGCAGCGCCGCTTGCGTACCGCGCTTCGGAAAGCAGGTTTGTCGGCAATCGTTTCAGCCCGCGCATTGATCAATAGCGGCCCGTCCGTGGGGCTTTTGTACCAATGCGGCAGGAACCCCCAGCGCATTGCCCCGATCCGCCGCCCGCCCTCGCCGGACACAACGGAAAAGACCCGCGTGGTCGGGCAGATGTTGTAATCGGGCACATCCGGCAAGTCGTTGGCCAGCGTTGCGTTGAACAACTGCGCCATCGCGTCGGGGGGCAAGGTCAGGGCGAAACGTCCACACATGATCGCGATGCTATCCGATAATCACACGGTTCCAAAGACGGCACAGCGCGGGGATATCGCCCCCCGCACCCCTCGCTGCCAGAATTTAATTGACATAGTAAACTACTTTTGGAATCCTGCCATCAGCGAATAGGGAGGAGACATGCGTACACAGGTCGCAATCATCGGCGGCGGACCTTCGGGTCTATTGCTGTCGCAGCTGCTTTACACCAAGGGTATCGACAGCGTCGTGCTCGAACGCCGCTCGCGCGACTACGTATTGTCGCGCATCCGTGCCGGGGTTCTGGAAACCGGTTTCGTCGATCTCATGAAACAGGCGGGCGTCGCCGACCGGATGGAGCGCGAAGGCTTCGTTCATGACGGCACGCAGATCGCCTTTGACGGCGAGATGTTCCGCATCGACTTCAAGAAGCTGATCGGCAAGACGGTGATGGTCTATGGCCAGACCGAGGTGACGCGCGACCTTTACGACGCGCGCGATGCCGCGGGCGGCACGGTGCTGCACGAATGCTCGGCCGTGAACCCGCGCGATCTCGATACCGATGCGCCCTATGTCACGTTCCTGAAAGATGGGCAGGTCCATCGCCTCGATTGCGATTTCGTGGCCGGTTGCGACGGGTTCCACGGCCCCAGCCGGCAGGCGATACCGACCGATATCCGCCGAGAATACGAACGCACCTACCCGTTTGGCTGGCTGGGCATCCTGTCCGAAACGCCGCCGGTAGACGATGAGCTGATCTATGCCAATTCCGAACGCGGCTTTGCGCTGTGCTCGATGCGCAACGACAACCTCAGCCGCTATTACATCCAGTGCGATCTCAGCGACACGCCCGACGACTGGACGGACGACGCGTTCTGGGACGAGCTGAAACGCCGCATCCCCGACGAGGCCGCCGACAAGCTTGTCACCGGCCCGTCCATCGAAAAATCCATCGCCCCGCTGCGCAGCTTCGTGTGTGAACCGATGCGCTGGGGCCGTCTGTTCCTGGCCGGTGACGCCGCGCATATCGTGCCGCCCACCGGCGCCAAGGGCCTGAACACCGCCGCAAGCGACATCCACTATCTGTTCGAAGGGTTCGACCGCCACTACAATGATGGCGACAGCGACGCGCTTGACCGTTATTCGGAAAAGGCGCTGGCGCGGATCTGGAAAACCCAGCGCTTCAGCTGGTGGATGACGACGCAATTGCATCGTTTCCCCGACCAGACTGAATTCGACCTCAAGGTGCAGCAGGCCGAACTCGCCTTCCTGCGCGACAACGAGGCCGCGCAAAAGGCGCTGGCCGAAAGCTATACGGGGATGCCCTACTGATGCGCATTGCAGATTTGAATGGTTTCAAGGTCCACTACACCGACGAAGGCGACCCGAACGGCGCGCCCATCGTTTTCGCCAACTCTCTGGGTACCGACCTGCGCCTTTGGGACAAGATCGTGCCGATGCAGCCCGCCGGGCTGCGCATCATCCGCTACGACAAGCGCGGTCACGGCCTGACCCAGGCGACCCCCGCCCCCTACAAGATGGGCACGCTGGTCGGCGACCTCGAACAGTTGCTCGATCACCTCGGCGTGCGCGATTGCTTGCTGGTGGGCCTGTCGATCGGCGGAATGATCGCGCAGGGCCTTGCGGTCAAACGCATGGACATGGTGCGCGCCGTGGTGCTGTCGAACACCGGCGCCAAGATCGGCACCACCGAGATGTGGGATGACCGCATCGCCGCCGTGAACAAGGGCGGGATCGAAGCGCTGGCAGACGCGATCATGGAACGCTGGTTTTCGGCCCCTTTCCGCAAGACCGACGAATTTCACGCCTGGCGCAACATGCTGGTGCGGCAGACGCTCGATGGCTACGCCGGCTGCTCGGCTGCGATTTCCGGCACCGATTTCTACACGCCGACCAGCGGCCTGCGCCTGCCCGCACTGGGTATAGCCGGGTCCGAGGACGGCTCGACACCGCCCGATCTCGTGCGGGAAACGGTCGACCTGATCCCCGGATCGAAATTCGAACTGATCCGCGGTGCTGGCCACCTGCCATGCGTCGAAAAACCCGACGAATACGCCCGCATCCTCAATGACTTCATCCGGGACACCGGCCATGTCTGATCGCTACGACAGGGGCATGGAGATGCGCCGCACCGTTCTGGGCGACGCCCATGTGGACCGCGCCGAAGCCGCCAAGACCCCGTTCGACGAACCGTTCCAGACCCTGATCACCGAAGGCGCCTGGGGCACCGTCTGGGCATCCGACGGCATCAGCCCGCGCGAACGCTCGATGCTGACGCTTGCGCTGCTGGCGGCCACCGGAAATTTCGAGGAAATCCCGATGCACATCCGCGCCACCGCACGCACCGGCGCCAGCAAGACCGATGTGCTCGAAGCGTTCCAGCACGTCGCGATCTACGCCGGCGTGCCCCGCGCGAACCACGCGCTGAAACTGGCAAAACAGACCTATGCCGAGATGGAGGAAAACGAATGACCGATCTGGGCCCCCTGGTCCCTCGGCAAAGGGACATGCACCCCGTCCCTTACGACCCGGACTACAAGACCTCCGTCCCGCGCAGCCCGAAATGGCCGCTGCTGTCCATGGAATCCACCCCGAGCGAGGAAACCGGCCCGCGTTTCGGCCATTCGATGCTGGGCCCGCTGGACAACAACCTGATCCTGAACTTCAGCGGCGACCCCGGCAAACCGGCGGTGGGGGAACGCATCCTGATGCATGGCCGCGTCATGGACGAATACGGCCGCCCCGTGCCAAACACCCTGATCGAGATCTGGCAGGCCAATGCCGGCGGGCGGTATCGCCATATCAAGGATACGTATTTCGCCCCGCTCGATCCCAATTTCGGCGGCTGCGGGCGCACCATCACCGACGATCAGGGCCGCTACCAGTTCCTGACCATCCGCCCCGGCGCCTATCCCTGGCCCAACCGCGCGAACGATTGGCGGCCCATGCACATCCACATCTCGGTCTTCGGTCACAGCTTCGGCCAGCGCCTGATCACCCAGATGTATTTCGAAGGCGACCCGCTGATCGACCGCTGCCCCATCGCCGCGACGATCAAGAAACGCAGTCAGCTCGACCGGCTGGTCGCGCCGCTCGACATGACGATGGCCCGGCCGCTCGATTTCCTGGCCTACAAGTTCGACATCGTCCTGCGCGGCCGCCGTCAGACCATGTTCGAAAACAAGCTTGAGGGGATGTAGGATGACCCAGCCACTCGACACGCTGATCGAAACGCCCTCGCAAACCGGGGGGCCCTACGTCCATATCGGCTGCATCCCCACTTTCGCGGGCATCGACGGCGTCTATCCCGAAGATCTCGGGTTTTCGCCCATCGAAGACGGCGCCAAGGGGGAAATCGTCACCATCACCGGCCAGGTGATCGACGGCACCGGCTGGGCGCTGCGAGATGCGCTGCTGGAAAGCTGGCAGGCCGATGCGGCGGGCAAATACCCCGGGCAGGACGGTGCCGATCCCAAGGTCGGCGGGTTCTGCCGCTTCGCCGCCGACAAGGACAGCGGCGAATTCACCCTGCGCACCGTGAAACCGGGACCGACCCCGACACGCGGCGGGGCGGCCCAGGCGCCGCATATCTCGGTCTGGATCGCCGCACGCGGGATCAATATCGGCCTGCACACCCGCATCTATTTCGAGGATGAGGACAACGAAAACGATCCTCTCCTGTCACGGATCGAACAGCGCAATCGCGTGCCGACGCTGATCGCCAAAAAGACGGGTCCGGGCGCCTACCGGTTCGACATCCGCCTTCAGGGCGAAGGTGAAACCGTGTTCCTCGACATCTGACAAGAAGCGGGGCGGTGCCTGAACCGCCCCGACACCCGCGCCGCGCACAATGCCCGACAATGACCCCTTCCAACCTGCCGATGACACGGCCCGCCAAACCGCGCGCGACCTGATCGCGTCGGCCACCCATGCCGCATTGGCGGTGATACGCCCGGGAACCACCCTGCCGTCCGTCAGCCGCATCGCTATGGCAACCGACAGCGACGGCGCTCCGGTCAGCCTGATCTCATCGCTTGCGCCGCACACCCGGGCGCTGGAGGTCACGCCCGATTGCGCCCTGCTGGTTGGCGAGCCGGGCGACAAGGGTGACCCGCTCACCCATCCCCGCCTGACGCTGCATGCCCGCGCGATCATGATCGGGCACGACGATCCCGCCCACGCGGCCATGCGTGCCCGCTATCTGCAACTGCGGCCGAAATCCAAACTCTATATCGACTTCGCCGATTTCCGCCTTGTGCGCTTTGATATCACCGATGCGCTGCTGAACGGCGGATTCGGCAAGGCATACCGCCTGACGGCCCAGGACATCGCGCGATGAAGCCCTGTTCCCGTTCCCCGCAATCCGTGCGAAAAGACCGGGCATGAGCAATTTTCTTCTGATCCACGGCGCGGCCCATGGCGCCTGGTGCTGGCGCGACGTGATCCCCGAACTCACCGCGCTGGGGCACACCGCACATGCCATCGACCTGCCCGGCCACGGGCAGGACAAAACCCCGTATTCCGAGGTCACGCTGGACGGTTATGCCGATGCCGTCGTGGACGCGCTCGACGCACCCGCGATCGTGGTCGGTCATTCCATGGGCGGCTACCCGATCACGCTCGCCGCCGAACGCGCACCGGAAAAGGTGCAGATGCTGATCTATCTCTGCGCCTATGTGCCCAAACCGGGCCTCAGCCTGTCGCAGATGCGCATGGAAGCGCCCTATCAGCCGCTACTGCCGCATATCCGCATGACCGAAGACAAAAAGGGCTGGACGGTGCCCCGCGCGGACCTGCACGATCTGTTCTATCACGATTGCCCGCCCGGCACAGTCGACTACGCCGCCGAAAACCTCTGCGTCCAGGCCACGCAGCCGACCTCGGTTCCGGTCGAGATCACGGATCGCTCGGCCCATGTCCCGCGCCGCTACATCCGCTGCGCCGACGACCGCACGATCCCGCCGGAATACCAGGTGACGATGACGCAGGACTGGCCCGCCGATCACGTCGTCACGATGGATTGCGCACATTCGCCGTTTTTCGCGAAACCGCGCGATCTGGCCGCAATACTGCACGATTTCGCAAAGGGGTAAGCCATGGCCGGATCGGTTTTCGACAGCCCGCTCTATCACAAGCTCTTTCCCGCAGGCGAGGCGTCGCGGCTGTTCACCGACACCGCCGAAATCCGCGCCATGCTGCTGGTCCAGGGGGCGCTGGCCCGCGTCCAGGGCGATCTGGGCGTGATCCCCGAAACCGCCGCCGCCTTCATCCACCGCGCGGCGATGGAGGTACAGATCGACCCCGCCGCCCTGTCCGACGCAACCGGGCAGAACGGCGTCACCGTCCCGGGCCTGGTCGCCGCCTTCCGCAAGGCGATGGAGGCCCCCGAACACGCACAGTACCTGCACTGGGGCGCCACCAGCCAGGACATCATGGACACCGGGCTGATGCTGCGCCTGCGCCAGTTTCTGACGATCCTCGAACAGGACATCCGCACCACGCTGCACGCACTTGCCGCGCTGGCGGAAACCCATGCCGAAACGCCGATGGCCGCGCGCACCTATGGCCAGCACGCGACCCCCAGCAGCTTCGGCGCACAGGTGGCCGGCTGGGGCCAGCCCCTTCTGGCGCTGCTGGGCGAGCTGCCCGCATTGCGCAGCCATCTTTGCGTGTCCCTGTCGGGCGCGGCGGGAACCGCGGCCGCGCTTGGCACGCAAGCCCCGGAAATCCGCGCCCGCCTGGCCGAGGCCCTCGGCCTGAACGATCCCGGCATCAGCTGGCACGCGAACCGCACCGGTCTGCAGGCGATCTGCGCCTGGGCGACACGGCTTGCCACAGCCTGCGGCAAGATGGGCGAAGACCTTGTGCTGCTGACACAATCCGGCATTGGCGAGGTAGTTCTGGACGGCGCGGGAGGTTCCTCCACGATGCCCCAGAAACAAAACCCCGTCGGGCCATCGGCAATGGCGGCTCTGGCCCGCCAGATCGTCGCGCTCAATGGTGTGATGCAGGGCGCCGGCCTGCACCGCGAAGCGCGCGACGGCACCGCATGGTTCAGTGAATGGCTCACGTTTCCCCAACTCTGCCTGGGCACAGCCGCGGCGCTGACCCATGCCGGACGCCTGGCCGGAACCATCCGGCCCGACACGGCCGCGATGCTGGGCGCGCTCGATCAGGGTCAGGGCCTCATCCACGCCGAGGCGCTGTCTTTCCGCCTGGCCGAAACCCTGCCCCGCCCAAAGGCCCAGGCCGAGGTCAAGGCCCTATGCAAGCGCGCGATCTCCGAAGGCACCGATCTCGCCGCACTGGCGCGCACCACCTTTCCCGACCTCGCTCTCGATGACATTTTCGATCCGGCACGGCAGATGGGCCAGGCCCCGGCAATCGCCCGACACTTCGCGCAAACGGTTGCGGCCCTGCGCGACTGATCCCTTCATCTTGCCGAAAATACTCATGCTCGACCGTCCGCACGGGGCGCGCGCGCAATGGGCTGACGCGCACCGGTCCCACCGGAACCCGCCCGAGCGCCGCAGCCGCAGGCGAGGACGCGAGACATGCCTTGCGGCGCAGCCGCGCCTTGGGATCGCGTTCGCGACACGCGATGTCGCAAGGCTTGCTTGACACGGCATGGCACAGGCGAAACCCTGCAGGCGGACGCAGCAAAAGGCCAACGGCATGTCGAACGATCCGCTTCTCCAGCCCTATAAGCTCAAACACCTGACACTCAAGAACCGGATCATGACCACCTCGCATGAACCGGCCTATCCCGAGGATGGTTTGCCCAAGGATCGCTACCGCGCCTACCACGTCGAACGTGCAAAGGGCGGCGTTGCGATGACCATGACCGCGGGCTCAGCCATCGTCAGCCGCGACAGCCCGCCCGCCTTCAACAACGTGCTGGCCTATCGCGACGAGGTGGTCCCCTGGCTGAAAAAGCTCGCCGACGAATGCCACGATCACGGCTGCGCGGTGATGATCCAGCTCACGCATCTGGGCTGGCGCACCGGCTGGAACAAAGGCGACTGGCTGCCCTCGCTTGCCCCCTCTGGCCTGCGCGAACCGGCCCACCGCGCCTTTCCCAAGGTGATGGAGGATTGGGATATCGCACGCATCATCGCCGATTACGCCGACGCCGCGGAAAGGATGCAGGCGGCGGGGCTCGACGGGATCGAACTCGAAGCTTACGGCCACCTGATGGATGCCTTCTGGTCGCGCCGCCAGAACGCGCTGGATGGCCCCTATAACGGTGATCTCGACGCGCGGATGAAATTCTCGCTCGATGTGCTGGACGCGATCCGCGACCGCGTGGGCCCCGATTTCATCGTCGGACTGCGCTACACCGCCGACGATCTTGCCCCCGACGGCATCACCACCGAGGAAGGAATCGAAATCGGCAAACGCCTGCGCGACAGCGGGCAGGTGGATTTCCTGAACGTGATCCGGGGCCGTGTCGAAACCGACGCCGACCTGACCGACGTGATCCCTGTGCAGGGCATGGCCTACGCACCCCATCTCGATTTCGCGGGCCGTATCCGTGCCGAGGTGGGCCTGCCGACATTCCATGCCGCGCGCATCCCCGATGTCGCGACCGCACGTCATGCCGTGGCCACCGGGCAGCTGGACATGGTCGGCATGACACGCGCACATATCGCCGATCCGCATATCGTCCAGAAAATCATGGCCGGGCGCGAGGACGACATCCGCCCCTGCGTCGGCGCCACCTATTGCCTCGACCGCATATACCAGGGCGGCGAGGCGCTGTGCATCCACAACGCTGCCACCGGGCGCGAGCTTGAGCTGCCGCAGATCATCCCGGCTGCCGACAGTTCGAAACGGGTCGTCATCGTCGGTGCCGGCCCCGGCGGGCTCGAAGCCGCGCGCGTCGCCGCCGAGCGCGGCCACAAGGTGACCGTCTTCGAAGCCGCCGACCGGCCCGGCGGCCAGGTGCGCCTGACCGCACAGGACAAGCGCCGCGCCGAGATGATCGGCATCATCGACTGGCGCATGGCGCAATGCGCCGCGCGCGACGTGGAATTCCGTTTCAACACCTGGGCCGAGGCTGCGGATGTGACGGCGCTTGACCCCGACATCGTGATCGTCGCCACCGGCGGACTGCCGAACACCGAGATACTCGAAGCCGGCAACGATCTTGTCGTCAGCACCTGGGATATCCTGTCGGGCGATGCAAAGCCCGGGCAGGATGTGCTGATCTTCGACGATGCGGGCGACCACCCTGCCCTGATGGCCGCGGAAATCATCGCCAATGCCGGCGCGCAGGTCGAGATCATGACCCCCGACCGCAGCTTCGCACCCGAAGTGATGGGCATGAACCTCGTGCCCTACATGCGCAGCCTGCAGGACAAGAAGGCCCGTTTCACCGTGACCTGGCGGCTGAAATCCGTGGCACGCGACGGCAACCGCCTGGCCGCCACGATCGGCACCGATTACAGCGCCCACACGGAAACACGCCATTTCGACCAGGTGGTGGTGAATCACGGGACGGTGCCGCTGGACGATCTCTATTTCGATCTCAAGCCGCTGTCGCGCAATCTCGGCGAACTCGACCACGCCGCGTTCATAGCACGCCAGCCGCAGGCGCTGGACAGGAACGCCGATGGCGGTTTCCGCCTGTTTCGCATCGGCGACGCGGTCAGCGCCCGAAACACCCACGCGGCGATCTATGACGCGCTGCGGCTGATGGCGGCGAATTGACGGGACGAACGCGGGCTAGGCCAACAGCCGCCTGAGCCCGCGCCAGATTTGATCGGCCATGAACTCCGCCCCTGCGGCGTTCGCATGATGTCCGTCATCGGCATAGAGCCGTTGCCCCACATCCGTGGCATCGAGCCAGCGATGCGGCAAGTCGACCACCGGATGCCCCAACGCGCCATAATGCGCCATCGTCCGGTCGGCGAAATCGCGCGGGTTCGACGGCACCTGCGCCAGAAGCCCGGCATCGCTGTAAACCCGGTTGCCCTGCGCGGCGGGGAATGGCGGGCACAGCAACAGGGGGGCTGGTGCCGCAAAGCGCGCGATCCGTCCGATTGCCAGCGCCGATCCCAACCGATCCACCGCGCGCAGCGGCGTCCCGGTGAAATCCTGCACGACGACCGCATCCCAACCTTGCCGCAAAACAGCGGGAACTCCCGGGATGCGGATCGTTTCCACAAGCCGGGCGCCTGTCGCCGCAAGTGTGGCAGCGCTCAACGCGATACCATCCTGCCCCGCCAGGACCGACACGCGGCCCGGCACGTCGTGCCGCAGGAGCATCGAATTGCCGATGAACAGCACGCGCGGCCTGGGCAGGTCGCCACCCTGCACCCCCGCCAGATGGTCGTCCGTCAATTTGGGCGTCCTGCGCGGGGCATTGTGCAGGCGCAACACCGCGCCCGCCCCGGCGACGCCCGCGGCCACCAGCGCACCGCCTGCAAGCATCAAAACCCTGCGCCTGTCCATATGCCCCTTTCAGTGCCTTGCCCACACCCCGGACACTACAGCCCAAGCCGCACCCGGTTTCAACGCCCCGACGTCAAAGCTTTCCCTTTTGCGTGGTCCGGCCTATCGTCCCCCGGTCCGTTCGAAGGTTGCCCATGCGTCTGCCCGTTTTCTTCATCCTGCTGACTGTCATCCTCAACGCGATGGGGATCGGCCTGATCCTGCCCGTCATGCCCGATCTCATCCGCGAGGTGAATGGCGGCGACATATCGGGCGCCGCGATCTGGGGCGGAATCCTGTCAGCCAGTTTCGCGGTGATGCAGTTCCTGTTCGCACCGCTCGTCGGTAACCTGTCCGACGCGTTCGGACGCCGCCCGGTGATGCTGGCATCGCTTCTGGCGATGGCGCTGGATTACGTGGTCATGGCACTTGCCGGGTCGATCTGGCTGTTGCTGGCCGGGCGCATCTTCGGCGGTATCACCGCGGCGACCAACGCCACCGCCACCGCCTATATGGCCGACATCTCGACCCCGCAGGAAAAGGCCCGCAATTTCGGGCTGATCGGTGCCGGGTTCGGCGTGGGCTTTGTGTTCGGGCCAATGCTGGGCGGGCTTCTGGCCGAGTATGGCACGCGCGCGCCGTTTTATGGCGCGGCTGCGCTGTCGCTGGCCAACACCGCCCTCGGCTGGGCCGTTCTGCGCGAAACCGTGACCGACGCCACCCGCCGCACATTCGACATCAAGCGCGCCAACCCGTTCGGCGCCTTCCGCGCCGTCGCGCGCCTGCCGGACCTGACGGCCCTGTTGTGGGTGTTCTTCTTTTTCCAGGTCGCCACGATGGTCTACCCGGCTGTCTGGGCCTATTTCACCGCCGAAAGGTTCCAGTGGTCGCCCGGCCTGATCGGGGTAAGCCTTGCGGTTTACGGCGTGTCCATCGCGGTCGTGCAGGGCGCCCTTGTGCGCCCGGCCATCCGCATGATGGGCGAACGCAAGACGGTGATTTTCGGGCTTGCGGTCGAAGTCGTCAGCCTGGTGATCCTTGGCGTCATCACCAGCGGAACCGCGGTGCTTTTCCTGATTCCCATAACAGCCATAGGCGCGATCGGCGCCCCGGCCCTGCAGGGGATCATGTCACGCCTGACACCCGACAACGCGCAGGGCGAATTGCAGGGCGTGCTGACCAGCGTCACGTCCATCGCGATGATCCTGGCGCCGGTGGTCATGACCCAGACCTTCGCCGCCTTCACCGGGGACAACGCCCCGGTCTACCTGCCGGGGGCGCCCTTCCTGCTGGCCGCGGTTCTGATGGCGGTCAGCCTTGTCCTTTTCCGCCGCCGCGTCACCCCGCAGATCGCCTGATATTCCGCATCGCGCAAAAGACTTTCACCTTGCGCAGCCTGCCCGCAAGAGGCAGGCTCCGCCCGAGGATAAGACCCAGGGAGTTACCGGAATGCCCACGATCAAGGCCGCAGTCTGCCACGAATTCAATGCCCCCCTCGTGATCGAGGAGGTCAACCTGCGCGCGCCCAAGATGGGCGAGGTCGAGGTGTCGCTCGATGCCGTCGCCATTTGCCATTCGGACATCTCGTTCTGGCAAGGCGGCTTCGGCGGCGCGCTGCCTGCCGTCTACGGCCACGAGGCCGCCGGCACCGTCACCGCCGTGGGGGATGGCGTGCAAGGGATCGCGGTCGGCGACAGCGTCTGCGCGACGCTCATCCGTGCCTGCGGGCACTGCCGGTCCTGCGGTTCGGGCAAACCGACGATCTGCGAAACACCCTATGACCGCAGCAAGGGCCCGCTGTCGTCGCTCGATGGCAAACCCATCGACCACGGCCTCGCCATCGCCGCCTTCGCCGAAAAGGTGGTCGTCGATCAAAGCCAGGTCGCCGTCATTCCGGGCGACATGCCCAAGGACGCGGCCTCGCTGATCTCGTGCGGGGTCATTACCGGGCTGGGTGCCGCCGTCATCGCGGCAGATGTGCGCCCCGGCCAGGATGTCGTGGTGATCGGCGCGGGCGGCGTCGGCCTGAACTCGATCCAGGGGGCACGGCTGGCAGGTGCGCGCCGCATCGTCGCCGTCGACATGAGCGAAGAGAAACTGGCAATCGCCAAGGAATTCGGCGCCACCCACGGTGTTCTGGGGGATGGCAAACCCTGGGCCGAAGTGAAAAAGATCCTGGGCCGCGGCGCAGATGCCGTGCTGGTGACCGTGGGCGTGGCGGCCGTCTATGACAAGGCGCCGCGCTATCTGGCCAATGGCGGCAACGTGGTGATGGTCGGGATGCCGCATCTCGACCAGACGGCCAACTATTCGCCCATCATCATGGCCGATGCGGGACAGGGCATGATCGGCTCCAAGATGGGCGACATGGTGATCAAGCGCGACATCCCGTGGATTGTCGACCTTTACCAGCAGGGCCGGATCAAGCTGGACGAGCTGATCTCGGGGCGCTGGACGCTGGATCAGATCAACGAGGCGATCGCCGACACGCTCACCGGTGCGGCGCGGCGCAACGTGATCGTGTTCGACCGCTAGGCGCCCACCGAGGAACCCGGACGGATCAACCGTCTGTCCGGGGCCACAAGACAGCCGGAGACCGACAGATGAAACTGACCGATCTCGACATCATCGTAACCGCGCCGCCCGCGCCGGGTTGGGGCGGGCGATACTGGATCCTGGTAAAACTCACCACCGACACCGGGATAACCGGCTGGGGCGAGGTCTATGCCGCCTCGATAGGCCCCGAAGCGATGAAGCACGTCATCCGCGATGTGTTCGACCGCCACATGGCCGGCGAAAACCCCGAGAATGTGGAACTCATGTTCCGCCGCGCCTATTCCAGCGGTTTCACCCAGCGGCCCGACCTGACCGTTATGGGCGCGTTTTCGGGCCTGGAGATCGCCTGCTGGGACATACTCGGCAAGGATCGCGGGCGGCCGGTCTGGGCCCTTCTGGGTGGGCGGATGAACGAAAAGATCCGCGCCTACACCTATCTCTACCCCCTGCCCCAGCACGACATGAACGCGTTCTGGGTATCGCCCGAAATGGCGGCCGAGGCCGCGGCGGATTGCGTCGCGCGGGGCTGGACCGCCGTCAAGTTCGACCCGGCGGGCCCTTACACGATGCGCGGCGGGCACATGCCGGCGATGTCCGACATCACCCGCTCGGTCGCCTTCTGCAAGGCGATCCGCGAAGCCGTGGGCGACCGCGCCGACCTGCTTTTCGGCACGCATGGGCAATTCACGCCCGCCGGCGCGATACGCCTTGGCCAGGCGCTGGAACCCTACAGCCCGCTCTGGTTCGAAGAGCCCATTCCCCCGGACAACCTTCTCGATTTCCAGCGCGTTGCGCAGGCCGTGCGCATCCCCGTCGCCACCGGCGAACGCATGACCACCAAGGCAGAATTCGCGACGCTGCTGCGCACGGGCGGCGCCGAAATCCTGCAACCGGCACTGGGTCGCGCGGGCGGCATCTGGGAGATGAAGAAACTCGCCGGCATGGCCGAAGCGTTCGGCGCACAGATGGCCCCTCACCTGTATGCGGGGCCGGTCGAATGGGCGGCGAACCTGCATCTTGCCACCTCGATCCCCAACATTCTGATCGCGGAATGCATCGAAACCGATTTTCACGACAGCCTGATAAAGGGCGCAATCCGCGTCGAGGAAGGGTTCGTCAGACTGTCGGACGCTCCAGGCCTCGGCATCGAAATAGACGAAGATCTGGCCCGCGCTCACCCCTATACCGGCACCGGTTTGCACCTTGAAATGCAACAAGAGCCTTGCGATTACGCGAACGGGAACCATTTTGAAGGCGGAGCGCCCGCGGGCAAACGGTAACCTCGCTATTCAGGATGGGTCATGGTATGCAGATACAAAAGAACCGGATTGAAGACTTGACCACAATGGCTCCACCGGCACCGCCCTCGGAAATGGCGCGCAGCGCCCAGGCGGCGGCCGCTTACCTAAAGACGCTGGCCCATGAAGGGCGCTTGATGATCCTCTGCCATCTCGGCTCGGGCGAGAAATCCGTGGGCGAGCTGGAAGACCTGCTTGAAATCCGGCAGGCCGCCGTCAGCCAGATGCTGGCGCGTCTGCGCGAAGAAGGGCTGGTCGCCACACGCCGCGACGGCAAGACCATCTACTACAGTCTCGCCGATCAGAACACCTACGAGGTGATCGGCCTGCTCTATCGGCTGTTCTGCGGCCCCGCCGAGCAGGACGGCGGAAAGACCGCCTGCTAGCCGCCACCCATCGCCGGTTTGGTGGCCGTTTGCCACCATTCCCGGATTTCATCGCTTGAGATGCGCCCTTCCAGCCCGATCGCGACAAGGGTCGTCGACGCGGCCTCGGCCGGTTTGATATCGACCGTGCGGCCGACCACATGCAGCTCATGCGCGCCTTCGGAGGCAAGAACCTTTCCCTTGATCCGGTAGAGCCCGTCCGGCGCGGCCGCCAACGCGGCTTCCAGCGCGGCCCGGTCCAGAACCTCGCCGCCCTCATGCGCCCAGCCCACATATCCCGGATGCGGCCGCGCGGGCGAGTGCGGATCGCCCGGTGTCATGCCCAGCAGCAAGGGCGTGACCGCATCCACCGCAGACAGATCGATCACCGGCGCAGGTGACAAGGCGGCCAGCCGCGCCTCTAGCCCCCCGGGCATACCGCCACCGGCCTTCGACACCAGCAACAGATCGGCCACCGCCACCTGCCCCTGTATCTGCGCGCCGATCCTTGCGTCATCGACCAGCGCCGGCCAGTTCTGCGCGTCCACCACCACCGCAATGCCGCCATAGGCCATCTCGGGTTCCGCCCGCGCCGCCATGGCGATCTTGGCCGGATCGGCAATGCCCGACGCCTCGATCACCAGGTGGTCGGGGCGCGGACGCCGGTCCAGCGCATCGCCAAGCGCCATGAACAGGTCCGCCCCCATCGTGCAGCACACGCACCCGTTCGTCAGGGAAATCGTGTCGCCTTCGGCCTTTTCGATCAGGCTGGCGTCGATGTTGATCGCACCGAAATCGTTGACCATCACCATCACGCGCAGCCCGTGCGGTTCGGCCAGCAACCGGTTCAGAAGGGTGGTCTTGCCCGCGCCCAGGTACCCCCCGATCACGGTCAGCGGCAGCCGCGGCAGCGTCATGCCAGGGCGACCCGCCCGCCCAGGACCGTGCCCAGCACCGGCACGTCCTTGAGAGCGGCCGGATCGACCGCCAACGGATCTTCGCCCAGGATCGCGAAATCGGCGCGTTTGCCGGTTTCGATGCTGCCGATCTCATCGTCCATCTTCAGCGTATAGGCCGCGCCCATCGTGACGGCATAAAGCGCCTCGGGGACGGTGATCTTTTGGGCCTCACCCAGGGTGCGGCCCGACATCGTCTGCCGGTTGACGGCGCACCACGCGGTGAAAAGCGGGCCCAGCGGGGTCACCGGCGCGTCGGAATGCAACGCCACATGCACCCCTGCATCCAGGGCCGCGCGCGCCGCATCCATGCGTAGGGCGCGGTCCTCGCCGATGGTCAGCGCGGCGTGCTGGTCGCCGAAATACCAGATGTGATTGGAAAAGATGTTGCAGGCCACACCCAGTTCGACACAGCGTTCGAACTGGTCACGGCCCATCATCTGGCAATGCTGCAGCACGTGACGCGCTCCGGCCCAGGGATGCGAACGGGCGGCGGCCTCGATCGCGTCGATCGCGACCTCGCTGGCCTCGTCGCCGTTGACGTGGATATGCATCTGCACGCCGGCCTTCTGCATCTCCAGCACCATCCGGTGAATTTCGTCGGGCGCCATGTTCCAAATGCCGTTGGGTTGGCCGCCCACGTAATGCGGCCACTTCACCCGCGCGGTCCAGCCCTGGATCGATCCGTCCGTCATCAGCTTGACCGCACCCAGCCGTAGTTTTTCGGTCGATTTCGCGCGAAGGTTCACGGCCCGCGCCGCCGATTGCGCCGGATCGGTGCCCGCCACCCCCAGCACGCTGACCAGCCGTGCGGTGAACGCCTCGTCCGAGGTCACGGACAGCAACCCGTCCAGATCCTCGTCTTCCATCTGCGCGTAAAGATCGGTCACCGTCGTGACGCCCGCACGCATGCACACCTGCCCATAGGTGCGGATCGACTCGGGCTTTTGCGTCAGCCCCCGGAAATCCATGCCCACCCGGCGCATGACGGGGAACATCGCGGCCATTTCCTGCAACTCGCCCGTGGGTTCGCCCGATGCGTCCTTGACGACACCTTCGACATTGCTCGACCGGTCATAGCCCGCCAGCTCCAGCGCCTTCGAATTCACGCACATCAGGTGGAAATTCGAGAACATGATCGCCACCGGGCGATCCGCGCTGATCCGGTCAAGATGCTTGCGGCTCAAACGTTCGCCATCGAAAAAGATCGGGTCCAGACCCCAGCCGATCAGCGGCTCCCCCTCGGCCAGACCCTTTTCGTATTCCGAAAGGTCGCGCACGACGGCGGCAAGGTCGGGCTTGCCCGTCCACCACTTGCCCGCCGGGTCCATCCGGTCGTGGAACCCCGCATAGGCGAAATTCCACATCGCTCCAGCCATCATGTGGGCGTGGCCCTCGACCATGCCGGGCATCAGCACGGCATCTGCCAGGCTGTCGTCATGCGTGACCGCGCCCCACTGATCGGCGCAGGAGGCATCGCCCACCGCAAGGATGTGGCCGTCACGCACCGCGACATGGGTCGCCTCGGGGCGGTTCGGGTCCATCGTGATGATCTTCTTTGCCTTGAAAACGGTTATGCCCGACATCCCGCGCGCCCTTTCGTCGTTTGACCTTTGATCCAACGGTAGCGGCAGACACCCTGCCCTTCAACGCATTGAATCATCCCGCGTCCCGACATGAAAAGGCCGCCGGCGGGATGCCGGCGGCCTTCGGTCTGCTTGGGCGGGCGATCAGCCGCCGTGTTTCTTGATCAGCGCCTTGGCCTGTTCGATCAGCGCGGCACCGTCGATGCCCTTGCTGTCCATGTCTGCCACCCAGCGTTCGATCACCGGCTGGGCCTTGGCCTTCCAGCGCGCCACCTCGGCTTCGTCCAGCTGCACGATGGTGTTGCCTGCGGCTTCGGCGATGTCGCGCCCCGGCTTGTCGTAGTCATACATGACCTGGGCCGCGAACTCGGCCAGCTTCATGCCCGACTCCGCGTCGATCGCCGCGCGGACATCGTCCGGCAGGCTGTCGTACTTGTCACGGTTCATCACCATGATGATGGTTGCGGTATAAAGCGCCTCGTTGCCGCCGAACTCGGTGTGGTTGGTCACCAGTTCGCTCAGCTTGATCGCGGGCGTCACTTCCCACGGGATCACCGTGCCGTCGACCACGCCCTTGGACAGCGCCTCGGGGATCGCGGGCAGCGGCATGCCGACAGGCGTTGCGCCCAGCTCGCCCAGCAGGTCCGAGATCACGCGGGTCGGGCCGCGCAGCTTCTTGCCTTCGAGGTCTTCCAGCTTGGTCACACCGTCCTTGGTATGCACCACGCCGGGTCCGTGAACCCAGGCGCCCAACACCTTGACCGAGCTGTATTCACCGTCCTGCAGATCGGTTTCGACCAGTTCCTGGAACGCCTTTGCCGTCGCGACCGGATCGGTCATCATGAAGGGCAGTTCGAACACTTCGGTCTTGGGGAATCGGCCCGGCGTATAGCCCACGACCGTCATGATGATATCGGCGACACCGTCGATCGCCTGATCCATCAGGTCCGGCGGACGCCCGCCCAGGGCCATCGCGTCGTAATGTTCGATCTTCAACTTGCCACCGGCGGCCTCTTCCACCCGGGCAGCCCAGGGCTTCAGGATATGCTTGGGCACGGTTGCGGGTGGCGGCAGGAACTGGTGCAGGCGCAGTGTCACTTCCTGCGCGGCAGCCAGCCCGGGCATCAGACCCAGCGATAGCGCCGCGGCGGTCACCGTTTTCATCAGATTGCGTCGTTTCATGTTTCCTCCCTGGAGTTCCGGCCGGTTGGTCCGGCCTGCGAAAAAAATGTTATCCTGTATAACCGCTTTATCCACAGATCAGTTCAGCACTACCGGCAGGCTGCGCGGCCCGCGAAAGCCGAAGCCGGTAAACCGCACGGCATCGGCATCCGCCAACGCCATGTCTGGGAACCGGTCGAACAGCATCGGCAGCATGATGTTCGCCAGCATCCGCCGCGCCACATGGGTGCCCTGGCAGAAATGCGGACCGTTGCCAAAGGCCTGGTGCGGCTGCTTGGGGCGGAAGATGTTGTAGAGATGGCCATCTTCGTACAGGTCTTCGTCATGGCAGGCCGAGGCCTGGATCGTCATGACCGTATCGCCCTTGGGAATGTGAAAGCCGCGTATCTCGGTGTCTTCCGTCACCAGGCGCGACGACACCTGGATCGGCGCGACCCAGCGCACGCCTTCTTCGAAGGCTTCCATCCACAGCCCGTCCCGCTTGGCCGCCTCGAACTGATCGGGGTTCGACAGCAGCCCGTAGACGATGGTCAGCAGCGCATCTCGCGGTTCGTTGATGCCGCCGCCGATGGCGATCTTGATATTCGAATGAATCTGGCTTTGCGGGATCGGATCTTCGGCGTTCACCATCACCGACAGCGCGCTCTGGTTCGGCTCGGCCCGGTGCCGTTCGGCCGCCGCGATGAACAGGGCGTCCATCTCGTCATTGGCCTTGTCGCATTCCGCGAACAGCGCGTCCGTCCAGCCGAAATTCCCGGCCCCGTCGATCAGGATCTGCGACCAGCGCTGCATGTCCTCGTCCGACGCTTCGGGAATACCCAGAAGATGCGTCAGGCAGCGCGCGGCGAATGGCCCCGCCAGCGCGGTGAACAGGTCCACGGTTTCGCCGCGCGGCAGGCGGGCGACATATTCCTCGGCCACCTTGGTATAGATCGGCTCCCAGCATTGCTTGATGTTGCGGCCAGTGAATGCCGGCGCCATTGCGCCGCGTTCACGCGCGTGTTCTTCGCCATCCTTGCGCATCAGCGTATGCGCCCGAAACGCGCGCTTCATCGGCGTGTTCGGATCGTCCGACGAAAACAGGCCGGGGTTGTCCTTGACGTATTTGGTATCCTCGGCCTTGGTCAGCAGGGTCCGCCCCACCGATTTGACCCGCAACACCGGGGCCTCGCGGCGCAGGCGCGCATAAATCGGGTACGGATCGTCCGTCAGTTGGCGGATCGTGATCTGCTCGTCCAGCGGCGCCAGCCGCGTATCGGTCGTGATGGCCAATGCTCCCTCCCTCGATCATTGGACACGCTAGGCTACGCAGCGGGCTTGCCATTTGGCAATCCGATGGATTTGATAAGCCGCATCGAATTTCTCGATGGAGAGTGGAATGGACGCCTATTCGGTCGACTTCGCGGCGCTGCGCGTGCTGCGGCTGGTTCATGCGCACGGCTCGTTCACCCGCGCCGCCGAAACGCTGGGCACGACGCAAAGCGCGGTCAGCTACACGATCGACAGGCTGCGCCGCGCCTTTGGTGACCCGCTTTTCGTGCGGCAGGGTGCCGGCATCGTCGCGACCGACCGCTGCAACGAGATCGTCGAGGAATCCGGCCGGATGCTCGACCGTTTCGCCGCTCTCAGCGCGCCGCGCGGGTTCGACCCGGCCCGCGCCGACGCGGCCGTCACGGTCAGTTGCAACCATTACGAACGTGTCACCGTGGTGCCCTGGCTGATGCGGCGGCTGCGACGCGACGCGCCGGGGCTGCGGCTGCATATCATTTCCTCTACCGTGCGGGGAAAGGAACAGCTGAGCCGTGGCGAAAGCGATCTGCTGATCGGTCCGATCCGCATAGAGGAAAGCGGCTTTTTCGGCCGGCGCCTGATGGACGATCACTATGTCTGCGTCATGGACCCGGATAACCCGCTGACGCGCGCGCCTCTCGATACCGGTCGCTTTGTGGCCGCACCGCAGGCGGTGGTGACCTATGGCGGCAACTGGCGCTCGGCCTATCTGCTGGAAATGGAACGTGCCGGCGTCGCCCCGAACATGGTGGCCGAGGTGCCCAGCCCCGCAAACCTGCCGCAACTGCTGGCCGGGACCGACCTGATCGCTACAGTGCCGGCCCGCGTTGCGCAGGCGTTCGGCCCCGGCCTGACGATCCGCGACTGCCCGTTTCCCGCGCCGTTCGGGATCGACCTTTATTGGACGGGGCGCACCCATCACGCACCGATGCACAAATGGCTGCGCGGCCTGATCGCGCAGGCCGCGGCCGAGCTTTAACGGCCCTCGACCTTCAATCCGCGCGCGCCCGAATAAAGCAGCTCGACCGCCTCCGGCCTGTGCCGGATCACCGCGCGCTGGTTGATCGACCCTTTGTCCGTGACCTCACCCCGGTCCAGATCGGGCGGGTCGCGCAACAGAACGGCCCGCGCGATGCGGGTCGAACTGCCCGTCGCGGTGGCGGCGAAATCGTCCAGCATTGCCGACAACGCGGCCGCATCGGGATCGGCCCCGTCGGCGGGGAAAAGCAGCGCGCCCAGCTCGTCACGCCCTTCGCCCACGATGACGGCATCGCGCAGAAGCCCACCGAAATGATCGACCAGCCGCGCGCGCAGCGCACCGACGGCAACCCATGTCCCGGTGCCCAGCTTGAAATTCTCGGCCACGCGGCCATCGAAGAAGAACCCTTTCGACAGGTCGCCCGGATCGGCGGGGCGCAGCGCATCGCCCAGGCAATAGAACCCCTCGTCATCCAGCATTGCGGCACTGGCCTCGGGCGCGCCCAGATATCCCGGCGTGATCGACGGCGATTTCAATCGCGCCTCGAGCTTGCCTTCGTTCGGCACCAACTTGAGCGTCACGCCCTTCGCCGGCACGCCGATATTGCCGGGGCTTTTCTGCGGTGTGGTGCACATCAACGCGAACGGGCCGGTTTCGGTGGCACCCAGCGCGGTCGTCAGAAGCACCTCGTGCCCCGTCACCTCGCGCGCAAGACCGGTCAGCCCGTCCCACAGGTGCTGCGCCATGCCGGCGCCCGCATACATCATCATGTCCAGGTTGCCGAAGAACCGTTCGGCAAGTGCCCGGTCGGCCCGGAAAGCGGCCAGCAGCATCTCCCACCCGGCGGGCACGTTGAAATACCAGGTCGGGGCGACCTCGCGCAGGTTGCGCAGGGTTTCGTCGATGGCGCCCGGCGCAGGCTTGCCCGCGTCGATATGGAAGGTGCCACCGTTGTAGAGCACCATGTGGAACACCTTGTTGCCGCTGGCGGTGTGGCTCCAAGGCGCCCAGTCGACCACGACGGGCGGGCGGCGGGCAAGGAAACGAAAGCAATCGGCCACCATGTCCTGGTTGCGCGCGATCATGTCATGGGTGTTGATCACCGCCTTGGGGCTGCCGGTCGATCCGCTGGTGAACAGGTATTTCGCCACCATGTCGCCGCGCAGCCCGGCAAAGGCGGTGTCGGCGGCTGAGGTGTCCTCCTGCGCGAGAGCCTCGAAAGGCTGCGCGCCATCGGTGGGGTTGCACGAGGTGACGACGATCACATCGCCCCCGATCGCCGCAAGCGCCCGCGCATAGCGCGCACCGTCCCCGGCATAGATCAGCCCGGGCTGCAACAGCCCGGCGACGCCGCTTAGCTTGTCGTGGGTCTGCGACACCAGCGAAAACGCCGTGGAAACCGCCGCTGTCGGCACGCCCGCATATTGCCCGGCAAGGGCAAGAAGCGCGTGGTCGATGCTGTTTTCCGACAGGATCAGCACAGGCCGCCCCTGCCCCAGACCCCGCGCAAGGAGCCCGGCGCCGATCCGCCGCATCTGCTGCCACAGCGCGCCGTAGCTGACCCGCCGCCAGCCCGCGCCATCGCGTTCGGCAAGGGCGATCCGGTCGGGGGCACGATCCGCCCAATACCCGATCCGCGCGGCAATGGTGTCGGCCAGGCGCGGCGCGGTGCCCTTGTGCGTCATGAAGGTGGTGCCGTCGGACCGACGAACGATGTCGAATTCCGGCGACCAGAAGCTTGCATTTTCCACGACGGCGTCCTCCCCTACGCGTCACCGGCAGGCTGGACGGCCGGTAGAAATTTAGTTATCTGGTATAACAAATATCTGACAGGAGCAATCCTGCAAGGGAGGGACCGTGACCGATCAGCCAAAACTGCCTGCGCCGGAACTGGCGCATGTGTGCGACCTCTATGTCGATCTGGACCCGATCCGCGAATTGGGCACGGGCCGCGCCGGGCAGCGACGGATCATTCCGATCGTCGGCGGCCGCGTTGTCGGGCCCCGTTTGAACGGGCGCATTCTGAACCTCGGCGCGGATTGGCAGACGATCTGGAACAACGGCGTGGCCGAACTGGACACGCGCTACGCGATCGAAACCGCGGACGGCGCGACGATAGAAATCCTGAACTACGGCTACAGGCACGGCCCCAGGGACGTGCTGGACGCCATCGCCCGCGGCGAGGACGTCGATCCCGGCAGCTATTACATGCGCACCCATGCGCGGCTGGAAACGGGCGATGCACGGTATGACTGGGTGAACCGCACCCTGTTCGTGGGCCGCGGCGCACGGTTGCAGCAACAGGTGGTCGTGTCGCTGTTCGCGCTGGAGTAAGCGGTTTCGGACCGGCTGCGCCGGTCCGACCGCGCGGGGGGCGCTGCCCCCCGTCGCCGCAGGCGGCGACTCCCCCCGGGATATTTCCAGAAAGAGAAAACAGCCAGGCGCGCTAGTGCTGACGCGTTTCGTACGACACCGCCCCTTCGAGCCCGGTCGACCCGTAGAGCCAGTCGATCTGGTCATACCATTCCTCGGGACCGCGGGCGCGCATGACGGCGTTGCGTAGTTCGGCGTGCGCACCGGCGGGGTGATAGACGTGCTGCCCGATCTCGCGCGATTGGAGCTGCACGCGGGCGGTGCGCAGGCGGCGCATGTCCTGGTAGCGGGTCAGCACATCGTTGCCCAGCCCGCCCTTTTCGACGCAATGGGCCAGGGCGACCGCGTCCTCCATCGCCATGCAGGCGCCTTGGGCGAAATACTGCAGCATCGGGTGCGCCGCGTCGCCCAGAAGCGCCACGCGCCCATCGACCCATGTCATCACCGGGTCACGGTCGCAGAGCACCCACAGCTTCCAGTCCTTGCCCTTGTCGATCACCTGGCGCGCGACCGGCGCGACATGTTCGAAGCCGCGGCGGACCTCGTCATGGGTGACGGGCTTGCCGGCCACGGGCTCGGGCGCGTCGTTGTGGTAGGTGACCACGAGATTGAAGCTTTTCCAGCCCTGAAGCGGGTAATGCACGATGTGGCATTTGGGCCCGGCCCAGAGCGTGGCGGCATTCCAGCGCAGATCTTCGGGCATGTCGTCGACCGAAATCACGCTGCGGTAGGTGGTATGGCCCGACACCCGGGGCGCGCCGTCGCCCAGCATCTGCTTGCGGATATTCGACCAAAGCCCATCCGCACCGATCAGGAGCGTGCCGTCGATCCGTTCGCCATCTGCGAGGATCGCCGTGACCTTGTCGCCCGCCTGGTCGTATTCGGCGACCGCCGCGCTGGTGCGAAGCTCGATCAGGTCGTGATCGCGGCAGGCCTGCAGAAAGACACCGTGCAGATCGCCTCGATGCACGACGGCATAGGGGTTGCCAAAACGCGCGCGGAACGCGTCATCGAGCGGAATACGGGTGATTTCCCGGCCTTCGATCGCATCCATCAGGCGCAGGCTGTCGACATAGACCGCCATCTTGCGCGCGGCATCGCCGACACCGAGGTAGTCGAAGGCGTGAAAGGCATTGGGCCCCAGCTGGATACCCGCCCCGATTTCGCCCAGCTGGGCCGCCTTTTCCAGCACGAGACTGCGCACACCCTTTTGCGCCAGACCCAAAGCCGTGGCCAGCCCGCCAATGCCGCCCCCCGCGATCAGAACCCGATCTGCCATTGCATCCTCCCCGTGATCAGATTTTGATACGTATACTTATTATTAGTATGCATGTAAACCCCTTCCGCGAAGCCGCCGGAGCGGCTATAGAAAAAGGATGAGCGAGATTTACCAGATGGCCGGACACCTGATCCGGCGGCTTCAACAGATTTCGGTTTCCATCTTCACCGAGCACATGCGCGATGCGGGATACGACCTGACGCCGGTGCAGTTCGCGGCGCTTTCCGCGATCGAGGCCAATCCCGAGGTCGACCAGGTGACGCTGGCAGGGCTGATCGCCTATGACCCCGTGACGCTGAGCGGCGTCATCGACCGGTTGCAGAAAAAGGGGCTGGTCAGCCGCGCGGTCAGCCCGCGCGACAGGCGCGCGCGGGTCATCGCGCTGACGCCGAGGGGGGAAAAGCTGCTTGCCGCCTGCAAGCCGGTCGTCTGGGCGCTGCAGGACGACATCCTGTCAGGGCTGGACGATGCCGAGCGCAGCACGTTCCTGTCGCTGCTGGACAAGGCGGCCAGCGCCGGGAACGCGCAAAGCCGCGCACCGCTGCGCCCGCGCGACGCGGGCTGATCCGGGCGATCAGCCCTTTTTTTCAAGCGCGTCGAGCCGCGCCTTGAGCGCCTCGTTTTCCTCGCGCGCCTTTTGGGCCATGGCGCGCACGGCGTCGAATTCTTCGCGGGTGACGAAATCGCGATCGGCCAGCCAGCGGTCGATCATGCTTTTCATCGCGGTTTCCGCCTCGGTCCGGGCGCCTTGCGCCACGCCCATGGCGTTGGTCATCAACTGCGACAGGTCGTCGAAAATCTTGTTGCGGGTTTGCATTGCGCTCTCCACCTTCTGCTTGATCCCTTATATGGGCCACGGGGGCTTCGGCCACAAGGTTGACTTGCGCCCGGCAACAGAGGCAGGAAGACGCACATGCAGGCCGCGATCCCTTTTCCCGATATATCACCCGAGCTGTTCACCATCACCGTTTTCGGGATGGAATTCGCGCTGCGCTGGTATGCGCTGGCCTATATCGTGGGCATCCTGGTGGCGTGGCGTATATCGCTGCATGCGCTGGCGCGGCCCGCGCTTTGGCATGGCGACGCGCCGCCGATGACGAAACAACAGGTCGAAGACCTGCTGACATGGATCATCATCGGCATTGTCCTGGGCGGGCGGCTGGGGTTCGTCCTGTTCTACCAGCCGGCCTATTACCTGCAGAACCCGGCCGACATCCTGAAGATCTGGCAGGGCGGGATGGCGTTTCATGGCGGGTTCCTGGGCGTTGTGGTGGCCGGCTGGCTTTACACCCGGTCGCAGGGCATCCCGAAACTGGCGGCCGGCGATGCGATTGCGCTGGGTGTGCCGGTGGGGCTGATGCTGGGCCGGATCGCCAATTTCATCAATGGCGAGCTGTGGGGGCGCCAGACCGACCTGCCCTGGGGGGTGATCTTTCCGCATCCGCTGGCGCAGGAATGTCCGGGCATCGAGGGGCTGTGCGCGCGCCATCCCTCGCAGCTTTACGAGGCATTTCTGGAGGGGGTGATCCTGCTGGGCCTGATGCTGTGGCTTGCCTATCGGCGCGGCGCGCTGAAGGTGCCAGGGCAGATCACCGGCGTGTTCATCGCGGGATATGGCGCGGCGCGTTTCGTGGTCGAGTATTTCCGGCAGGCGGATGCGCAGTTCATCACGGATGGCAACCCGCTGGGTTTCGTGATCGGGTCTGCCCAGTTCGGCCTAACAATGGGTCAGCTTTTGTCCCTGCCGATGCTGGCGGCCGGCATCGCACTGATCCTGATGGCACGGGCGCGGGTGCGGGCATGAGCCTGCGCGACCACCTGCTGGCCCGGATCGCGTCGGACGGCCCGATGAGCCTGGCCGATTTCATGGCCGAGGCGCTGCTGCACCCGACGATGGGGTATTACACCACCCGCGATCCGCTTGGCGCGGCGGGCGATTTCACCACGGCGCCCGAGATCAGCCAGATGTTCGGCGAATTGCTGGGCCTGTGCCTGGCGCAGGCCTGGCTGGACCAGGGGGCGCCCACGCCTTTCACACTGGCCGAACCCGGCCCTGGGCGGGGAACGCTGATGGCGGATGCGCTGCGGGCCACGCGGACCGTGCCGGGATTTCACGCCGCGATGCGCGTTCATCTGATCGAGGCATCGCCCGCCCTGCGTGCGCGGCAGATCGCGGCTTTGGATGGGATCGGGATCACCCATCACGACCGGATCGAAACCCTGCCCGAGGCCCCGCTGTTTCTGGTGGCGAACGAGTTTTTCGACGCCCTGCCGATCCGTCAGTACCAGCGCACCGCGACCGGCTGGGCAGAGCGGTTGATCGGCGCGCGGAACGGTGCGCTTGCCTTGGGCTTGGGCGCGGACGCAGAGCAACCGGCGCTGGCGCACCGGATGGCCGACACAAGGCCCGGCGATATCGTGGAACACTGTCCGGGCGCCGCCCCGGCCGCGCAGGAAATCGGGCGACGGATCGCCCAACACGGCGGCGCGGCGCTGATCGTGGACTATGGCGACTGGCGCAGCCTGGGCGACACGCTCCAGGCGTTGCGCGGCCATGAACGCGTCGATCCTCTGGACGCCCCCGGCACCGCCGACCTGACAGCCCATGTGGATTTCGAGGTGCTCGCCCAGGCCAGCGCGCCGGCCGCGCATACCCGACTTACGCCACAGGGCGTATTCCTCGAACGGCTGGGCATCACGCAACGAGCGCAGAGCCTGGCCAAGGGATTGACCGGCGCCGCGCTCGAGACGCATGTCGCAGCGCATCGCCGCTTGACGCACCCCGAGGAAATGGGTTCGCTGTTCAAGGTGCTGGGGCTTTACCCGGCAGGATCGACACCACCGCCCGGATTGGAGCCATGACGCTGGACATCATCACCTCGGACGCACTGCGCGGCGTGACGCACGGGTTCTTCACCCGGCGCGGCGGTGCGTCCTCGGGGGTGTTCGCCGGGCTGAATTGCGGGCAAGGCAGTTCGGACCAGACCGAGATCGTGGCGATCAACCGCGCGCGGGTGGCCGCGGCAATGGATGCCCCGCACGACCGGCTTGTCACCGTGCACCAGGTGCATTCGGCAACGGCCGTTGCTCTCGATGCCGCACCCGAGCCACGCCCCAAGGCCGATGCGATGGTGACGGCAACGCCGGGCCTTGTGCTGGGCGTTCTGACCGCCGATTGCCAGCCTGTGCTGTTTGCGGACCGCAAGGCCGGGGTCGTCGGCGCTGCACATGCGGGATGGCGTGGCGCGCTGGACGGCGTTCTGGAGGCGACGCTGGACACGATGGAAAACCTGGGCGCCGACCGCGCCGACACGGTGGCCGTGATCGGCCCCACGATCAGCCAGCGCGCCTACGAGGTCGGCCCGGAATTTCTGGAGGATTTTCTGGCCGAAGACCCCGGCAACCAAAGATTCTTCGCCAACGGAGAAGGCGACAGGTATCTTTTCGACCTGCCGGCATATGGGTTGCACCGCTTGCGCAACGCGGGAGTGGGCCAGGCGGATTGGACACGTCATTGCACCTATTCCGACCCCGAGCGATTCTTTTCCTACCGCCGGGCGACCCATGCGGGCGAGGTGGATTACGGACGCTTGATTTCAACGATCCGTTTATAATTTGGGCAAGAGTTGGGCCACAGACCGCCCAGAAATGGCCACAAACCCGGAAACAATCCGGTTCATTTTGCGGGATTGGATGGCGATCCTCATATAAATGCACTGTTTTCAGTCACTTGAACAATCATGCCGGCAACGCCCAGATTGGCCACAAGCCGCGCGGGCCAAAGTGCGTTTTTCTTTCGATCCGTCAAAACAATGCCCGAATGCGCAGGCACATTGTTTCACAACCAAGAAACAAGTCCCGAAACGGGGACGCGCGGCAGGAGACCCGAGCATGACAAAGAACAAACGCTGGATCAAAAGCGTGATCGAAACCGCCAAGTCGGAAGAGGCCCCGGCCCTTCCCTGGCAACGCGGCAGCCGCAGGGCCGAGATGATCGCCCGCCGCGACGAAAAGAAGGCAGTGACGCCCGCGCGGCGTCACGCCTGACGTTTCCTCCCAAGGGGGTTGTTCCTCCCCCTCCTCGTGTGTGCCGCTTTTGGGCACGAGTGAAAACCGCCCTCTCCCTCAGGGCGGTTTTCGCACGAATCGAATTGGGGCGCGGTTGTCGGCCCTGCGGAAACAGCGCCCGCCGTCGCCCGGAATTGGCCAAATCCATCCGACAGTCGTTGCCGATTTTTGACAGGTAACCGGGAAACGCGGCATATTTTGCGCGTATCTGCATCTGCGTGCTGCATTCGGTGGGGGCCGGCGGCACGCCACAAAACCGGTTCAGGCATCGCATGAGCACATATAGCCCCCAAAGCACGTCCTCCGTGCCCGCTGCACGGCACGACGCATATCAGCCACCACAAGCCGAAACACCGCGCCGCCGCGTCGAAATCGCCTGGCAGCGCCGCAACGGCGATGTCGAGATATCCGCCCACGCGATACCGGCCGAGCCCGTTTTCGAAGAGTGCTTTGCGGCCTTCGCGCATGGAACACCGATCCAGACCCCGAACGGCCCCGTCGCGATCGAGGACATTCTTCCGGGCGACGAGGTGTCGACGATGGAACACGGAACCCTTCCCGTGCTGTGGCGCGGCAGCCTGACCTGCTATGCCTCGCCGCAGGATCGGTGCCGGCGCCTGACCCGGATCATGGCCGACGGCTTTGGCATCGGCCGCCCGGTGCGCGACCTGCTGATCGGGCCGGCGGCACGGGTCATCCATCGGCCGCGCAACCATCCGACCGGCGGGCCCAGATCACAGGCCCTGGTGCCGGTTGCCGCACTGCAGGACGGCGCGACACTGATCCCGGTCACGCCGCCCAGCGCCGTGCAGCTTTATCACCTTGCGCTGCCGGTGCATTCGACGCTGCAGGTCGGCGGGCTGGAAATGGAAAGCTATCACCCGGGCATCAGTCTGCGCAGCACTCTGGCGCAGCGCCAGTTGGCTTTGTTCCTGTCGCTTTTCCCGCATATCGAACAGCCCGGCGATTTCGGACCGCTGACTTATGCGCGGCTGACCGCGCGGGACATCGACGAGGCCCCGGCCGCCTGACGCGGATCAGGCGTTGCGGGCCAGCCTGTCTTCGAGCACGTCGAAGGGAACGCCCGGTTCGTCCTTTGCGCCGCGGATCACAAGGCTGGTTTTAACGCTCGCCACGTTTTCGGCGGCGGTCAGCTCTTCGGTCAGGAAGTTCTGGAACGTGCTGAGATCGGGGGCCACGCATTTCAGGATGAAATCGACCTCGCCGTTCAGCATGTGGCATTCGCGCACAAGCGGCCAGTCGCGGCAGCGCTGTTCGAATTTCGACAGGTCGGCCTCGGCCTGGCTTTGCAGACCGACCATGGCGAAAACCTGCACCTCGAAGCCCAACTCGCGCGCGTCCACCTTGGCATGGTAGCCGCGGATATAACCCGCCTCTTCCAGCGTACGAACCCGGCGCAGACAGGGCGGCGCCGAGATCCCGACGCGCTTGGCCAGTTCGACATTGGTCATGCGGCCATCCGCCTGCAGTTCGGCAAGTATTTTGCGATCTATCTGGTCAAGACGGGTCGCTGCCATGATTCGCTCCATACAGAAAGGTTGGGAAAGTTATAACAAGCCCGCAGTCGCGCGCAATAATATTTCAATAAACGGTAATTTTGTTAGGTCGCTATGTGGACCTGCACCTTCCGGCACAACATGTAGTTGTCACTCAATTGTCGAAAGGTGTGGGTCACAACTTTGTTAACAAGAAGCCATACTTTTGCTATGATTTGTTTGTGCGCGGGAGAGTCGCGGACCGCGGAGTTAAGATTTTTTAATTCACCGAAGCGGTGTGCTTCTCACGCTGATCGAATAGTTAAGGAGAATGGAATGTTTATAAGAAACTCAATATTGGCATTTTCGCTGGCCACAGGAATAACTGCAGCAACTTCTGCACAAGCTGCAACTGTCGATACGCTTCTGTCTTTGGTGATTGATGTTTCCGGCAGCATCGACGCAAACGAATACAATCTTCAGATGCAGGGCTATATCAACGCATTCAAAGACACTGACATTCAGAATTCGATCGTTGATAAGTCGAATGGTCGAGAAGGCGCTATCGCAGTAAATGTGGTGCAATTCGGATCAACTGCAGCGGAGATGCTCGCATTTACGGTTTTGGACACCATTCAAGCCGTGAGTGACTTTGCCGACTCCATCGCTGGCATCACTCGAAAAGAAAGCGGGCTAACAAATATTGCCGATGGCGTAAACGTTGCCTCTAGCACAATAAGCACTTGGCTTAACGACCCGAACAATTCAGCCGGACGTGTTGTAATGGACGTCTCGGGTGACGGTACTGCGAATACTGGCGGCAGCGTGACAACTGCTCGCGATGCGGCATTGGCCGGTGACGTAGATGTGATTAATGCAATCGCAATTCAGAGCACTTCGTTGCAATCCTATTTCGATAACAACTTGGTAGGCGGGACTGGAAGCTTCAGTCTTTTCGCATCGGATTTCGATACCTTTGATGATGCAATCAAGAGAAAGCTGAAAACAGAAATCACCGGTGGTCAAATTCCTTTGCCCGCAGGTGCATGGCTGATGCTGACCGGCATTGCCGGCCTTGGGGTTGCACGTCGTCGCAAGACGAAGTCGTAACAAACCCGGCCTGAATGACAAAATTGGCCCGCGCCCACCGGCGCGGGCCTTTTTCTTGCGCACATGCCTGACGGCACCGCCGGGTCTTGCGGCCCTACCCTGCCCGCTATATCCGTGGCCTGACATCCAAGGAGAGTTTCGATCATGGCAGAGGCACGTCACACCAAGGTTCTCATCATCGGTTCGGGCCCCGCGGGCTATACCGCCGGCGTCTATGCAAGCCGCGCCATGCTGGAGCCGATCCTGGTGCAGGGGATCGAACCCGGCGGGCAGCTGACCACCACGACCGAGGTCGAGAACTGGCCCGGCGATACCGAGGTGCAGGGCCCCGACCTGATGGTGCGGATGGAGGCCCATGCCAAGGCGATGGGATGCGAGATCGTGGGCGACATCATCGCCTCGCTCGACCTGTCCAAGCGCCCGTTCACGGCCAAGGGCGACAGCGGCACGACCTATACCGCCGACGCGGTGATCCTGGCGACGGGCGCGCGCGCCAAGTGGCTGGGCCTGGACAGCGAAGAGGCATTCAAGGGCTTCGGCGTGTCGGCCTGCGCCACATGCGACGGGTTCTTCTATCGCGGGCAGGACATCGTCGTTGTCGGCGGCGGCAACACGGCCGTGGAAGAGGCGCTGTTCCTGACAAACTTCGCCTCGAAGGTGACGCTGATCCATCGCCGCGACGAGCTGCGCGCGGAAAAGATCCTGCAGGACCGCCTGCTTAAGCACCCCAAGATCGAACCGCTGTGGTTCCACACGCTGGAAGAAGTCGTCGGCACCGACAACCCTAAAGGGGTCGAGGCCGTGCGCGTCAAGAATGTGGACACCGGCGAAATCACCGAAATCCCCTGCAAGGGGGTGTTCATCGCAATCGGGCACGCACCGGCCAGCGAATTGGTCAAGGACCAGCTCGAGCTGCATCATGGCGGCTACGTCAAGGTCGAGCCGGGCAGCACACGCACATCTACCCCCGGTGTTTTCGCGGCGGGCGACCTGACCGACCATATTTACCGGCAGGCCGTCACCAGTGCGGGGATGGGGTGCATGGCCGCGCTGGACGCCGAACGCTGGCTGGCCGAACACGACGAGTGAGTGAAGACAGGTAAAGCCTGGGAAGCAGTGCGCTGCTTCCCGTTCGCAACAGAACTCCCCGAAAATGTCCTCGTTTTGACTTTTTGAAACCCGATCCCTTGCTAAAGACCTTTTGACAGGACTAAGCCCTGCCGCACCCGCAACCCGGTAGTGCCGTCCGAGTGCATATTGAGAGAGACACGATGAATATTCCCAACCTCGCCCCGATCCCCGAGCTTTACGTTTCCTACGAGAGCGCTCAAAAGCTCAAGACCGAGGCCGGCGACCTGACAAGCCTTGACCTGACTCCGCGCCAGATCTGCGACCTCGAACTGTTGATGAACGGCGGTTTCAACCCGCTCAAGGGCTTCCTGAGCGAAGAGGATTACAACGGCGTGGTCGAAAACATGCGGCTGGCCGACGGGCACCTGTGGCCGATCCCGATCACTCTGGACGTTTCCGAAGAGGTGGCAGCAGGCCTGGAGCTGGGGCAGGATATCGCGTTGCGTGACCAGGAAGGGGTGATCCTGGCGACCATGACCGTGACCGACCGCTGGACACCGGACAAGTCGCGCGAGGCCGAAAAGGTGTTCGGTGCGGATGACCTGGCGCATCCGGCCGTGAATTACCTGCACCACACCGCCGGCAAGGTTTATCTGGGCGGCCCGATCACCGGCATTCAGCAGCCCGTGCACTACGATTTCCGCGCGCGCCGCGACACGCCGAACGAACTGCGCGCCTATTTCCGCAAGCTGGGTTGGCGCAAGGTCGTGGCATTCCAGACACGCAACCCGCTGCACCGCGCGCACCAGGAACTTACCTTCCGCGCCGCGAAGGAATCCCAGGCCAACTTGCTGATCCACCCTGTCGTCGGCATGACCAAGCCGGGCGACGTCGATCACTTTACCCGCGTGCGCTGTTATGAGGCGGTTCTGGACAAGTACCCGCAAGCCACGACAACGATGAGCCTGCTGAACCTTGCCATGCGCATGGCCGGCCCGCGTGAGGCCGTCTGGCACGGGATCATCCGCCGCAACCACGGCTGCACACACATGATCGTCGGCCGCGACCACGCAGGCCCCGGCAAGAACAGCGCCGGCGAGGATTTCTACGGCCCGTATGACGCGCAAGACCTGTTCCGCGAGCACCAGGAAGAGATCGGCATCGAAATGGTCGATTTCAAACACATGGTCTATGTGCAGGAACGCGCGCAATACGAACCGGCCGACGAAATCGCGGACAAGGACAATGTGACGATCCTGAACATCTCGGGGACGGAACTGCGCCGCCGTCTGCGCGAGGGTCTGGAAATCCCCGAATGGTTCTCGTTCCCCGAAGTGGTCAAGGAACTGCGCCGCACGTCGCCGCCGCGTTCCAAGCAGGGCTTTACGGTCTTCTTCACCGGGCTATCCGGTTCGGGCAAGTCGACCATCGCCAACGCGCTTATGGTCAAGCTGATGGAAATGGGCGGGCGCCCCGTCACGCTGCTGGACGGCGATGTCGTGCGCAAGCATCTGAGTTCGGAGCTCGGGTTCTCGAAAGAGCACCGCGACCTGAACATCAAGCGGATCGGCTATGTCGCGTCCGAGATCACCAAGAACGGCGGCATCGCCATCTGTGCCCCGATCGCCCCCTACACCGCAACCCGCCGCGCCGTGCGCGAGATGATCGAGCAATACGGTGCCTTCGTCGAGGTGCATGTCGCGACCTCGCTCGAGGAATGCGAACGCCGCGACCGCAAGGGCCTGTACAAGCTGGCCCGCGAGGGAAAGATCAAGGAATTCACCGGTATCTCCGACCCCTACGAGGCACCGACCGAGCCTGAACTGCGGGTCGAGACTGAAAATGTGGACGTCGACAACTGCGCCCACCAGGTGATCCTGACGCTTGAATCGATGGGCCTGATCGCAGCCCACTGATCGCAGACAAGGCAAACGAAAAAGCCCGGTCTTTCGACCGGGCTTTCTTTTTTGGATACCTGTGTCAGCGGCGGGCCGGCCGGATCCTGTCCATCAACCCGTCTTTCAGAACGAAATGGTGATAGATCGCCGCGGCGGCATGTCCGACGATGACCAGAACGGCCAGGTTCACGAGCACTTCGTGCACTTCACCGGCGTCACGGATGCCCAGGCCCCACGCCGCGATCCCGGACAGGGGCACCGCGACAAGCAGCAGGTACAGCGCGAGATGGCCCAGCTTTGCCACCTGGTTCATGAGCGGCTTGGCTGGCGGCAACTCAGGCGCCCCCTGGCGTAGGCGCACGAAGATACGGATCACGGCAAGGGCCAGGATCGCCAACCCGACAGGGGGATGGATCAAGGCGGCGAACTGGTCCGGCTCACCACCTTCAAGCTTGGTGCGCAACGCGCGCCCCATCCCGTCGGAAACCACATAGTTTACTGCGAATAGCAGGAAGATTCCCCAGTGAAGAGCGATCTGGAGGGATGAGTAACGTACGGAGTCCTGTGACATGGCGATCTCATATGCTGACGTCTATATTGATTTTTACGTTGAACGGCGGCGCTTCCGTCGCCTGATTTCACACTGGTGGCACCTGCCCCTGCAGAACGGTCGAGAACCACGCGGTGTCGATGTTGCCGCCGGAAAGGATCACGCCGACTTTCAGACCGGCATTTTGCTCCTTTTCCTTCATTGCAAGGGCCAGGGGCGCGGCCCCTGCCCCTTCGGCCAGATTGTGCGTCGCCCTGAAATAAAGGCGGATCGCCTCGGCTATTTCCTCTTCGGTGACGGTGCCGATGTGATCCGCGCCTTCGGAATAGATTTCAAGGGCCGCCGCCACAGGCACCCGCACGGCCATTCCGTCAGCAAAGGTTCGGGCGCTATCGGTTTCCACCATTGCACCGGATTCGACCGACAGCTTGGCGGTTTGCGCATGTTCCGACACCACGCCCACGATCCTTGCCCTGGCGCCCAGCGCATCGCGCGCGGCGATCGTGCCGCAAATCCCTGAACCGCAACCGATCGGGACATAAACGACATCCAGGTCGGGATGTTCGGAAAACAGCTCATAGCCGTAGGTGGAAACGCCCCTTACCAGCTCCTTGTGAAAGGGCGGCACGGGATAAAGCGGCTGCGTTTCGGCCATTTCCATGGCCAGTTCACGGGCCGTGTCGAAATCATCGCCATGTTCGATCAGGTTTGCGCCATAGGCCCGCATGGCCGCGTTCTTTTCGACCGAATTGCCATGCGGCACGACAATATGCGCCTCAAGCCCCGCCGCCACGGCCGCGCGGGCCTGGCTTTGGCCGTGATTGCCGCGCGTGGCTGTGACGACCCCCCGCATTTCGGGATGGGCGCGCTTCAACCAGTCGATGAATGTGATGCCGCCGCGAACCTTGAACGCCCCCGTGGGCGCGTGGTTCTCATGCTTGACGACAACATCCGTACCCAGGGCCTGCGCCAGCAGCGGCCAGTCATGTGCGGGTGTCGCGGACATTTGCCGCGCAACAAGCGCCTGCGCCTCGGACAATTCTTTTTCGGTGAACATCGGCCTGACCTTTCCCGCGCCTCGGGCGCAAGATTGGCAGGCCTTTGACGCGGCGGCAAGTCCGCCGCGCAAGCCTTAGTGCACCGTAACCGGCGAAAGATCGTGCTGGCGGGCCAGCACAAAGGCCAGGCGGCGATCCTTGACCAGCGCAAGTTGCTGGCCGTTCGCGTCATGCACGGCGTAAAGCGTCTTGGCGCTGCCGACCTGGGCCTGCACCTCGTCGGGAAGATCGGCCACCTTCACGGGCCGCACATAAACGATGCGGTTTTCAACGCCGTCGCCGAAATCGTATTTCACATCCATTTTCGCTTACCCCCTTTTGATCTTGATCGTCTGCACCACGGTTTCGGGCTGCGCGCGGGTCAGGTCGATATGCAGCAGGCCGTTTTCCATGATCGCATCGCCCACTTCGACACCGTCGGCCAGCACGAAACTGCGCTGGAACTGTCGCGCGGCAATACCGCGATGCAGGAACACGCGGTCCGGGCCGTCATCGCCCTGGCGGCCGCGGATCACCAACTGCCTGTCTTCGACGGTAATGCTCAGATCCTGTTCGGCAAATCCGGCCACCGCCAGCGTGATGCGGTAGGAATGGTCCGACGTCTGTTCGATGTTGAAAGGTGGGTAACCTTCGTTGCCGGATTTCGCATTGCGTTCCAGCAACCGCTCGAGCTGTTCGAAGCCCAGAAGATACGGGTGCGACCCGAGTGTAAGCTTTGTCATCGACACGTCCTTATCAAAGCGACAGTCCTGTCCGGCCACCCCTGTTTCGGCGATGGTCCGTCGCAAAAATATGGGCACTTGCCCGCGCCCGCGCAAGGCCTTTGCGAAAATCCGCAATTTCAGTATGTTAAGGGACGCCATCCAAGCACGGAATCAGCCATCATGAACGCACAATCGGATTTCGCCCGCGACCTTGCGATGAAAACCGACGAGGTGCTGCGCGTGGAATTGGAAGTATTCCGCCGCGAACATCGCGATCTGGACGATGCGATCCGCGCCCTGCAGGAGCGTGGCACGGCGGATCAACTGACGCTCCAGCGGCTGAAAAAGAAGAAACTGCTGCTCAAAGACCGCATTGCCCTGATCGAGGATCGGCTGACGCCGGATATCATTGCCTAAGCGCGCGCCTTTCGTATAGTGCGCCACTCAGACAGGCGAAGAGGCGGAAACATGGCTGAAACAAAGGTCGGGATCATCATGGGCAGTCAGTCGGACTGGCCCACAATGAAGGAAGCCGCCGATGTTCTGGATGAACTTGGCGTCCCTTACGAGGCGCGGATCGTGTCCGCACACCGCACCCCCGACCGTCTGTGGGACTATGGCAAGACCGCGGTCGACCGCGGGCTGCAGGTGATCATCGCAGGCGCGGGCGGCGCGGCGCATCTGCCGGGCATGATGGCGTCGAAGACGCGTGTTCCGGTGATCGGCGTACCTGTGCAGACCAAGGCGTTGTCGGGTGTCGACAGCCTGTATTCCATCTTGCAGATGCCGCGTGGCTATCCCGTGGCCACGATGGCCATCGGCGGCGCAGGGGCCAAGAACGCGGGCCTTCTGGCCGCGCAGATGCTGGCCATGCATGACACGGCGCTTGCCGAAAGGCTCGACGCATGGCGCGCAGCATTGTCCGCATCTATCCCCGAGGTGCCGACCGATGACTGATCCGCTGACCACCGGCGCGACGATCGGTATATTGGGCGGCGGCCAGCTCGGGCGCATGCTGTCGGTCGCGGCGAGCCGGCTTGGATTCAAGACATGCGTGTTCGAACCCGGCGGGGATTGCCCGGGAAGCCATGTGTCGAACTACCACTTCAAGGCCGATTACGACGATGAAGACGCCCTGCGCGCCTTTGCCAAAGCCGTTGATGTCGTCACCTACGAATTCGAAAATATCCCGACCTCGGCCCTTGATATCCTTGAAACCATCCGCCCGATCCGCCCAGGCCGCGAGGCCCTGCGCGTGAGCCAGGACAGGATGACGGAAAAGGATTTCCTGTCGGGCCTGGGGCTGGCAACCGCACCCTATGCCGCCGTGGATACGGCCGATGACCTGACCGGTGCAATCGGCCGGATCGGAACGCCCGCGATCCTGAAAACCCGCCGTTTCGGGTACGACGGCAAGGGACAGGCCCGCATAATGACGCCTGCGGATGCCGAACAGGCCATCGCCGACATGGCGGGCGCGCCCGCGATCCTGGAAGGGTTCGTCGATTTCAGCCACGAGGTATCCGTGATCGCGGCGCGTGGCACCGACGGGGCCGTTGCCTGTTTCGATCCGGGCGAAAACGTGCATCGCGAGGGCATCCTCCGCACGACGACCGTGCCTGCCCGGCTGACCGCGGCCCAGCGCACCGATGCGGTTCTTCTTGCGGCAAGAATCCTCAACGCTCTCGATTACGTGGGCGTGATGGGGGTGGAGCTTTTCGTCACGCCGGGTGGCCTGATCGTCAACGAGATCGCGCCCCGTGTTCACAATTCCGGCCACTGGACGCAGAACGGCTGCGCCGTCGATCAGTTCGAGCAGCATATTCGCGCCGTCGCGGGCTGGCCGCTCGGCGATGGCACGCGCCATTCTGACGTGATCATGGAGAATCTGATCGGCGACGACATCGACCGTGTGCCGCAGATCGCGCGCGAACCGCACGCGGCGCTGCACCTTTACGGAAAGGCAGATTGCAAACCCGGCCGCAAGATGGGCCATGTCAACCGCGTCAAGCCGAGGGAGGCATAATGCGGGCCTTGCTGCAAAGGGTGTCGCACGCCAGCGTGACCGTCGACGGTGAAACGATCGGCCAAACCGGCCCCGGGCTTTTGATACTGATCTGCGCGATGGAGGGCGACACCCAGGCGCAGGCCGACACGCTGGCCGCCAAGATCGCAAAGCTGCGCATCTTCAAGGACGAGGCCGCCAAGATGAACCTGTCCGTGCGTGACATCGGCGGTTCGGCCCTAGTCGTCAGCCAGTTCACGCTGGCAGCGGATACCTCGCGCGGGAACAGGCCGGGCTTTTCCGCCGCCGCCAGCCCGGACGAGGGCGAGCGGCTCTACGAATATTTCGCCGACCGCCTGTCAGCCGAAGGCGTACCCGTCCAGAAAGGACGGTTTGGCGCGGACATGAAGGTCGAGTTGCTGAACGATGGCCCCGTGACCATCTGGATGGAATATTGAGCGGCGACTAGCCGCCCAGTTCGACCAGCCCGCCCGGGCAGAAATACTGCGTGAACGCGCCGTAGCAGGTTGCCGACTTTCCAAGCCCCTGAACCGAATAGACGCTATAGATCACATGGTGCTCGTAACGCGTTTCGATCTGTTCACGTACCACCTCATAGCATGCGTCGGGATCAAGCTTGCAGGCCGCCAAGGCCACCTTGCCCAAAGGCGCATCGACCTGCGACAGACCGGTCGTGGTCAGTTGCTGCTCCAAAGCGGCGCGCAGCTTGAGTTCGCCAGCCCCCTGCCCCGGCGCGGTGACCATGGCGACAGCCCCAAGCAGAACGATGGAAACCAGTAAGAACCGTATCCTTGCGAACATCGGAGTCCCCCTTTCGTCAGGGTTCGCGTAGTGCCCCAAGGGCGTTATTAAGCGGTTTCACCGGATAGTGCAGCATGGTTTTCCGCCCCTTCCGCAGATTGTCCATGACCTTGCCATCGCGGCAAAGATCGTTGCCTTGCACCTGGCCCGGACATCCGCGGTGACCAAACCTGCGGCCGATCACCCCAGAAACGGCTTGGCCTGCATGGTGCCGGGAATGGGCGCGCCCAGCAAACGCAGGATCGTCGGCGCAAGCTGCAACTGGTCCAGCACCGCATCCGCCGGAGGCCCTTCGGCATCACCAAAGTAATACAGCGCAAAATCCTGCTGCAAAGGATCCTGCCCGCCGTGATGGCCGCGCGCATCCTGTCCGTGATCCGCGGTGACGATCACCTCGTATCCCATCGCCCGCCATTTCGGAATGAACGGGGCCAGCATCTCGTCCATCACGGCGCAGGCATGATCCATTTCCTGGCTTTCGTGAAAAAAGCGGTGCCCCATGCTGTCCAGCGTGCAGGTGTGCAGCAGCCCGTAATCCAGCCCGAACCGCGCACACAGGCTGGTCAGTGTGGCAAACAGATCGACATCGCTGGGCGTCATCTGGTTGATCAACCCATATCCCGTCATCGTGTGGAACCGGCCGTGATTGATCGTGGCGCTGTCGGGCTCGTCATATTCGATATCGCGCACGAAATCGAACGGTGCGCGGTTGAAGAACTCGGACCAGAAGGAATGGGCAACCGCCCCCGTCACGCCGCCTGCCGCGCGGACCTGTGAAAAGATATCCGGTTTGTCCAGAAAGTACACGTTGCCGTTGCCCGTGCAGCCATGGTCCTGCGGGGTAAGGCCCGTGTGGATCGAGGCATAGCAAGAGGCCGAGATCGACGGCAAGACCGACCGCATCGTCCAGCGGCGCGCCTCACCCGATTGCACCCAGCCTTCAAGGTTGCCGAAAAGCCGGGTCCAGTTGCGCAGCGGCACACCGTCGAGAATGATCAGAAGAAGCTTGCGTTTCATTCCGCAAACCTGCGTCACCGCGCCGGTCTGTGCAAGCCGTGAAACTGGACGCGGCGCGGTATTGCGTCATGTTTTCGTCGGACCGACAAGAAAAGGAGGTTCCGATGAAACGCGCAATCCTTGCCCTATCGATCCTGATGGCCCAGCCCGCGCTGGCACAGGATGTGCCTTACGAAGTGGACGGACAGTCGTTCACCGGCTACTTCGCCGCCGCGGACGCCCCCAAGGGGCTGGTCCTGATCGTGCACGATTGGGACGGGCTGACCGATTATGAAAAACGGCGCGCCGACATGTTGGCCGACATGGGCTATGACGCGTTCGCAATCGACATGTTCGGCAACGGCACACCCACCCAGACAGTCGAACACCGCCGCGCGGCGACAGGCGCGCTGTATGGTGACCGGGCCCGGATGCGTGCGCTTGCCGCGGCCGGGCTGGAACAGGCGCGCGGGCAATCCACGGCAACGGACGTGGTGGTGATGGGCTATTGCTTTGGCGGTGCCGTGACACTGGAAATGGCCCGCGGCGACATGGGCCCGCAGGCAGCCGGCTATGCCACCTTCCACGGCGGGCTTTCGACACCCGAAGGACAATCATGGAGCGGCGACGAACCGCCCGTTCTGGTGCTGCATGGCGGTGCCGACACGTCGATCACGATGCAGGACGTGGCGGACCTGTCGTCCGAGCTCGAGGCCGCCGGCGTAACATACCGGATCGAGGTCTATTCGGGCGCGCCGCATGCCTTTACCGTCTTCGGCTCGCAGCGCTACCAGGAACGCGCCGACACGCAAAGCTGGCAGAGCTTCGCAAGTTTTCTGTCCGAACGGCTGGACGGCTGAAGCCGGGCGCGGGGGTCAGTTCCCCGCGCTTTCCATTTTGCGGTTGGCGATCACGTCTTCCAGCCAACCCAGGCGCATCTCGGGAACCGAGCTCAGCAGCAGGTCGGTGTAGTCGTCGAACGGCGGGCTCAGAACCTGGCTTTTCGGCCCGTAGCGGACGACCTGTCCCTGATACATCACCGCGATACTGTCCGCGATGGCCCGCACCGTGGCCAGGTCATGCGTGATGAACAGGTAGGCCACGTTCTCGATTTTCTGAAGCTGCAGCAGCAGCTTCAGGATACCGTCCGCTACCAGCGGATCGAGCGCCGAAGTCACTTCGTCGCAGATGATCAGCTTGGGTTTGGCGGCCAGCGCACGGGCGATGCAGACGCGCTGCTTTTGCCCGCCCGACAACTCGGCGGGATAGCGGTCGATGAACCCATCGCCCATTTCGATCTCGTCCAGCAATTCCTGAACGCGGCGGCGTTTCTCGGCACCTTTCAGGCCGAAATAGAATTCCAGCGGCCGCCCGATGATCGTGCCCACGGTCTGGCGCGGGTTCATCGCGACATCCGCCATCTGATATATCATCTGAAGTTCGCGCAGATCCTCTCGCGGGCGCGTCGCCAGGTTAGGCGTCAACACATGCCCGTCGAATGTGATCTGCCCCGCGCTTGGCGGCAGCAACCCAGTGATCGCACGGGCCAGCGTGGATTTCCCCGACCCGCTTTCACCAACCACGGCCAAGGTCTGCCCGGGATGCAATTCGACGTTCACGTCCTTGAGCACGTCGAATTTCGTCCCCTTGTAGCGTGCGGTGACGCCCTCGACCGTCAGCAACGGATCGTCTGTCGGTTTCTTTTCCTCGTGCCGGATCGACCGGACAGAGACCAGCGCCTTGGTGTAGTCTTCCTGCGGATTGTTGATGATCTGGTCGGTGGTGCCATATTCGACCATGTCGCCCAGCTTCAGCACCATGATGTCGTCGCTGACCTGTGCCACCACCGCCAGATCGTGCGTGATATAGATCGCGGCGACACCGGTATCGCGGATCGCTTCCTTGATCGCCTTCAACACGTCGATCTGCGTCGTCACGTCCAGCGCCGTGGTCGGTTCGTCGAACACCACCAGATCGGGTTCCGGGCACAGGGCCAACGCCGTCATGCAGCGCTGCAACTGCCCGCCCGACACCTGGTGCGGATACCGCCGCCCGATGGTTTCGGGGTTGGGCAGGCCCAGCTTGCCGAACAGCGCGATGGCGCGTTCCTCGGCCTGCTTGCGGGTGAACTTGCCGTGGCGCACTGCGGCCTCGGTCACCTGTTCCATGATCGGTTTGGCCGGGTTGAACGAGGCGGCGGCGGATTGGCTGACATAGGTCACCTCGCCCCCGCGCAGGCTGCGCAGATCGGAAAGCGAGGTTTTCAGGATGTCGCGGCCGTTGACCCAGACCTCACCTCCGGTGATGCGCACACCGCCACGGCCATAGGCCATCGATGCCAGCCCGATGGTGGACTTGCCCGCACCGGATTCACCGATCAGGCCCAGCACGCGGCCCGGCTCCAGGTCGAAACTGACGCCATGCACGATCTCGATATCGTGCGGGCGTTCACCCGGCGGATAGACCGTCGCCCCGATCTTGAGATCGCGCACTTTCAGAAGGATATCGCGCGGTTCGCTCATCCCCGGCCCCCTTTCAGGCTGGTGGTGCGGTTAAGCACCCAGTCCGCGACAAGGTTCACGCTGATCGCCAGCGTCGCGATGGCCACCGCCGGCCAAAGCGCAGCACCGATGCCATAGACGATACCGTCCTTGTTCTCCTTCACGATCCCGCCCCAGTCGGCAGCGGGCGGCTGCACGCCCAGACCGAGGAACGACAGGGTCGACACGAACAGCACCATGAAGATGAAGCGCAGCCCCATCTCGGCCACCAGCGGGCTGAGAGCGTTTGGCAGGATTTCCCGAAAGATGATCCAGGCCCGCCCTTCGCCACGCAGCTTGGCCGCTTCGACATAGTCCATCACATTGATATCCACCGCCACCGCACGGGCCAGGCGATAAACGCGGGTGCTGTCGAGCAGCCCCATCACGACGATCAGAACCGGAATGGTCACCGGCGTCACGGACAGCACGACAAGCGCAAAGATCAGCGACGGGATCGACATCAGCAGATCGACGAAGCGGCTCATCGCCTGATCGACCCAGCCCCCCACGACCGCCGCAAGGAAACCCAGCACGGACCCGGTGGTGAATGACAGGATCGTCGCAGCGGTCGCGATGAAGATTGTCGTGCGCCCGCCATAGATCATGCGCGTCAGCAGATCGCGGCCGATATTGTCGGTGCCGATCAGGTGTTCTGGGCTGGGTGGCTCCCAGACGCCGCCCACCACTTCGGCCATACCGTAGGGCGCGATCAGCGGCGCGAAGATCGCCATGAGGAAATAGAGCGCGGTGAAAAACAGGCCGATCACGGCCGCTATGGGCATGTTCTTGATCATTTCGGATGCCTCAGCCTGGGGTTCGACAGGATCGACACGATATCGGCCACCATGTTCAGCCCGATATAGACGGCAGCAAAGACCAGCCCGCAGGCCTGCACCACGGGGACATCACGTTTCGACACATGGTCGACCAGGTACTGGCCCATGCCCGGATAGGTGAACACCACCTCGACAACGACGACACCGACGACGAGATAGGCAAGGTTCAGCATCACGACGTTCACGATAGGCGCGATCGAATTGGGAAAGGCATGCCGCCAGATGATCGTGAACATCGACAGACCCTTGAGCTCGGCCGTCTCGATATAGGCGGATTGCATCACGTTCAGGATCGCGGCGCGCGTCATGCGCATCATGTGCGCCAGAACCACGAGCGTCAGAACCGCAACGGGCAAGGCAATGGCATGCAGTTTCTGCCCAAGGCTCATCGAGTCGTTCATCATCGCAACCGACGGTGCCCAACCCAGCTTGACGCCGATAAAGTACATCAGCACGTACCCGATCAGGAATTCGGGGATAGAGATGGATGCCAGCGTGACGCCGGAAATCAGCTTGTCGGGCCAGCGGTCACGATAGCGCACGGCCAGAAGCCCCAGGAAAATCGCAAGCGGCACCGCGATGATCGCGGCCCAGAACGCCAGGAAAAGCGTGTTGCCCAGCCTCCGGCCCAGGCTTTCGGCGATGTCCTGACCGCTTGTCAGCGCCGTGCCCAGATCACCGTGGAACACCCCGGCCAGCCAGCTGACATAGCGCGTCAACGCGGGTTCGTTTAGCCCAAGTTCCTTGCGCAGGTTGGCCAGCGCTTCGGGGGTGGCCGATTGTCCGAGGATCGACTGCGCCACATCGCCCGGCAGGATCAGCGTTCCGACGAAGATCAGGATCGAAACGAGAAAAAGAAGCAGCAGGCCCAGCGCGACGCGCTGGGCCACCAGTTTCACGGCCGCGTTCATATTACGCGGTTACCCAGGTCTTCACCGGAGCGTAAAGGTTCATGAGCCCGAACCCGATGGTTTCCTGCCAGCCGCCGATCTTGTCGGACACGCCGTCGATGAAATCGTTGAACATCGGGCAGATCAGGCCGCCTTCGTTGCGCAGGATGTCCGACATGTCGGCATACATCTGCTTGCGCTTGGTTTCGTCCAGCTCGGCACGTGCGGCGACCAGAAGCTGGTCGAACTTTTCGTTGTTGAACCGGGTGTCGTTCCAGTCGGCCGAGCTGAGATACGCGGTCGAGAACATCTGGTCCTGCACGGGCCGTCCGCTCCAGTAGCTGGTGCAGAAGGGCTGCTTGTTCCAGACCTCGGACCAGTAACCGTCATTCGGCTCGCGCTTGATTTCCAGGTTGATGCCCGCCTGCGCCAGCGACTGCTGGAACAGTGCCGATGCGTCCGGTGCGCCGGGGAACGAGTTGTCCGAGGTGCGCAGAAGGATCGCGCCGTCATAGCCCGATTTCTGCATATGGAACTTGGCCTTGTCCGGGTCGTATTCACGCTGCTCGGCAGGGGTGAACAGCGGATACGAGGCGTTGATCGGCGTGTCGTTCCCGATCGAGCCATAGCCGAACAGCACCTTGTCGACCATTTCCTGACGGTTGATCCCGTATTTCAACGCCATGCGCACATCGTTGTTGTCGAAGGGCGCGGTGTCGCAATGCATGATGAACACGTAATGGCCCGGACCGCTTTTCGAATAGACATTGATGTTCGGTGCGCGGCTGACCAGTCCGGCCGTGCGCGGCGGCACACGGGTGATCATGTCGACCTGCCCCGATTGCAGCGCCGCGACGCGGGCGGTGTCGTCGTTGATGACGATCATCTCGATCGTTTCGGCGTGACCGTGGCTCGAATCCCAGTGGTTGGGGTTCTTTTCGGCGACGAAGCGAACGCCTTGCTCGGCCGATTTCAGGATGTAGGGTCCGGTGCCGATCGCGGCGTTCGGATCGTCCTTGCCGCCATTGGGCTGGATCACGAGGTGGTAATCCGTCAGCAGGTACGGCAGGTCGGCATTGGGTTCGGACAGTTCGACAACGAACATGTCGCCCTCGGCGCGCATGGCCTTGATGCCACGCATGATGCCCAAAGCGCCCGATTTGGTGTCTTCGCCCGAATGGCGCTCCATCGTTGCAAGCACGTCCTCGGCGGTGACGGTCTTGCCGTTCGAGAAGGTCACGCCCTGGCGGATCTTGAAGGTCCAGACGCTGGCATCTGCCGAACCTTCCCAGCTTTCGGCGATACGTCCTTCCAGGCCGCCGCTCAGCGCCAGTTCGATCAGCGGTTCGCCCCAAAGACGAAGCAGCATGGTCCCGGTCGAGTTCGTCACCAGCGCCGGATCGAGCGTATCGGACGAACTGCCGCCATCAATACCGACCTTGATCGTCCCGCCCTTTTGCGGACCAGCCGCGCGCACCGCGTCTGCCAGCAAAGTATTCGCAAGCGCGGCCGAAACGCCCAGTGCGCCCATGCGGCCCATGAACTCGCGACGCGAGATGTGGCCCAGCGCCGCGCGCAGTTTGAGATAGTCGATCTGGTCCTTCATGAGGAAATCTCCCTGTGATTACCCCGATCCTGATGGTCGGGCGTTTCTTGACTTTGGAGTCAAGAATGCCGATTGCGCCGCGCGCTTCAAGTCAAATTTTTGATGATTTCCGACATCATCCACCCGTTTGCGACATCGTTCGTTTACATATGGTCGCGCGGAACCGAGTCCGTCACATCCCGCTCCAGCACAAGACGGTCGTTTTCATAGGCTTCAAGCCGGCCTTTCAGATGAAAATTCTCTGCGTCCGACCACATCTCGGCAAAGGTTTCGGTGCGTATGCGGATGTCGTCGCGCTCGACCTCTTCGGTCCAGTGCGACCTTGCGCTGGCGCTCAGCGGATCGTCGGGATGAACCTGCCACCATTCACGCGCGATCCCACCCGACACGAGCCCGTGGCCGAGATCGCGACGTTTGCCGGAGTCGCGTTCGATGAAATGGCTAACAACGCCAGTGACCATATCGGTGGTGGCCTCGCGCCGCTCGGATGCCGGGCGGAGAATCTCGACCTCCTGAGGGGGGGCGGATTCCGGCGGCGGAAAGGTCCATTCGTCGCCTTCGGCACGGTCGCGTATGGAGACATGCAGCGCGCCATCGTGAACAGTGACGCAGGCAGCCTCTGGCGCGGGCCAGATCATCGGCCAGTACGCGGTGCTGATGGCCACGCGCATCTTGTGACCAGCCGGGACACGGTACGCCATATGGTCCAGCACGATCTCGACCTCCTCCGCTGTGCCGGGCTGCATCGGTGCAGGGGTGGCCGACCCATGGCGGTGCGACAGGTTCAGCAGGCCCCAGGTGATCCGCGTACTGGCGCCGTCGGGTTGCACATGACACAGCCGCACCGCGATCTGCGCCTGCGGCTTGTCGGCGCTGAGCTTTAGCCGAAGAACGGGCGCACCCACGATATCCGTATCCGCCTCAAGCGGCGCGGTGTCGAAACAGGCCGACATCGCATCGTCGCCACGCTGGTCGCCGGGCCATTCCGGCCCCGCGGACCCGCCGTAATATTCACCGCATTCCATGCCGCATGTCTGCGGCGATGCGACCCTGACATCCACCGTTGCCGCCTTGCCGCCCAGCCTGCCCGGCGACAACGCCCAGATGGTTTGCGGCCAATCCACGCCGCCATCGGCAAGCCAGCGCCCCGGCCTGACGGCATAGGATCGGTCAGGCCGCGCGCCATCCATCAGGTAGTGGCGATAGGCGGGGTCGCTTTCGACCCCCGTATCAATGTCCTTGAGCCAGCGATCCCACCAGCGCAGTGCTTCTTGCAAAAAGCCGATCCGCGGCTCGGGAACGGCGAAATGGGGATACTTGTGAATCCAGGGACCGTTGATTCCCTTGGTTCCCGGCACGTTGCGCACAAGATGGGGAACCGTGTTCAGATACCCATCCCCCCAACCGCTGACTGCCAGAACCTTTGCCTTGATCCGGCTAAAATCCTCGCAGATCGAACCGTGTTGCCAATAGCCATCCCGCCGCTGGTGGCGCAGCCATTTCGAGATCAGGAAAGGTTCGTTCTCCAACCTTTTCAGCCACATCTCACGCCAGTCCGAGCGCAGCGCGGGATCGGGCGGGCGCGAGGAATAGGCCCACATGACCGAAGACCAGCCAAAGTTTTCGTTCAGCAGGCAACCGCCCTTGTAGTGGATGTCGTCGGCGAAGCGGTCCACTGTCGAGCAAAGGGAAATCACCGCCTTCAACGGCTCTGGCTGCAAATAGGCCACCTGCAATCCGTTGAACCCGCCCCAACTGATGCCCATCATGCCAACCCGGCCCGAACACCAGGATTGCGCTGCGATCCAACCGATTACCTCGACCGCATCCGCCAGTTCCTGCGGTGAATATTCGTCATCCATCAAACCGTCGCTGTCGCCGTTCCCGCGCATGTCGACCCGGATGCACGCATAGCCGCGCGCCGCGAACCATGGATGGGTAAGTGCGTCGCGCGCGGCGGTGCCGTCACGTTTGCGATAGGGCAGATATTCGAGGATCGCGGGAACGGGATCCTCTGCGTCCTCGGGCATCCAGACCCGCGCGGACAGCTGACATCCATCGGACAGCGTAATCCGCATATCGGGTATTTCGATAACGGTGCGAAGGGCGTTGCGCGTATCTGACATTGCGGCAGCTTCCGCCGGGGTCCGGCCCAGGTCAAGCAGTCTGATGGCCGGGACGCCGTGACCGGTCAGCCTTGCGGGATCTTGGCGGTTGCCTCGATTTCCAGAAGCGCCTCGTCCTCGACCAGGGCAGAAACCACCACCATCGTCATCGCCGGGAAATTACGTCCGAGAACAGAACGGTAGACACGGCCCACTTCGGCCTGATGGGCGAGATATTCCTGCTTGTCGGTCACGTACCATGTCAGCCGCGTCAAATGCTCGGGCCCGCCGCCTGCGGCCTCGATCACGGCGAGGATGTTCTTCAACGCCTGCTCCATCTGGCCGATGAAATCATGCGCCTCGAATCTCTGCTCGGCGGTCCAGCCGATCTGCCCACCCACGTAAAGGGTTCCGTCCTCGGTCAGAACACCATTTGCATAGCCCTTCGCGGGCGCCCAATCGGCGGGATGAATAATGCGGTTTGTCATGCGATTTCTTCCTCTTGATGCACGAGCAGCGCCTCTTTCGCCGCCTCGGTCCATGGTGCTGGCCGCAGATCGGGGCCCACATGCACAAGCACCGACCGCGCCGTAAGCCGTACTTCGCCGTCGCAGGTGCACACGAAACGCGTCGATGCGCTGCTGCGTCCGACACGCGTGAATGCCAGCGTGAACTCCAACCAGTCGCCATGCCGGCTAGGGGCGGAAAATTCGGTCTCGATCCTGGCCGTCGGCACGCCCTGGTCCGGGTGGATTTCGTGAAACGCCTCACCGGGGATCGTGGCAAAGAACGCCTCGACCACGTCGTTCAGCATCTCGAAATAGCGCGGAAAGAAGACGATCCGCGCAGGATCGCAATGCCGGAACAGAACCTGTTGCCGATAGGTAAACGCCATCCGACCGCTCAGAACGCCTTGAACGTCAGGGTCGTCAGGCTGCGTTCGACGCCGGCGACATCGACCAGCATTTCGTTGATGAACTTGCCGATATCCTGGTCTTCGGGGATGTAGAGCTTGATCAGCAGATCCCAGTCGCCACTGGTCGAATACAGCTCGGAATGCAGCTCTTTGAGCATGATCTGCTCGGCCACCTTGTAGGTCTGGCCCGGCTTGCAGCGCAGTTGAACGAAGGTCGCGCGCATCTTTTCACTCCTCTTTCAGGCGGAACCGCTGGATTTTGCCGCTTTCGGTTTTCGGCAGCGCGTCGGTAAAGACCACTGATCGGGGATATTTGTAAGGGGCAATCGTCGCCTTTACGTGGTCCTGAAGCAGTTTTGCCATGGCCGGTCCTGCATCGCCGGCATCGCGCAAAACGACGTGGGCCTGAACGATCTGGCCCCGTGCATCGTCCGGTATGCCGACGACCGCGCATTCCGCAACGTCCGGGTGGGCCAGCAGAGCCGCCTCGACCTCGGGACCGGCGATGTTGTAGCCGGAGCTGACGATCATGTCGTCGTTGCGCGCCGCGAAATGCAGGTAGCCGTCCTCGTCCATCGAAAACGCATCGCCGGTGACGTTCCAGCCATCCATCACGTAATGGGCCTGCCTCGGATCGGCCATGTAGCGGCATCCGGTCGGCCCGCGCACCGCCAGCCGGCCAACCTGGCCGCGCGGCATTTCTTTGCCATCCTCGCCTATCACCTTGGCCTCGTAGCCCCGCACGGGTTTTCCCGTGCAGGCGGGCCGGTGGTCGTCGAACCGGTTCGAAATGAAGATATGCAGCATCTCGGTCGCGCCGATCCCGTCCAGCATCGGCTTGCCCGTCTTCTCCATCCATTCCTCGTAAACCGGCGCGGGCAGCGTTTCACCCGCGCTGACCGCTGCACGCAGCGAAGAAAGGTCGGCACCTTCGTCGATTGCCTGCAACATGACGCGATAGGCGGTTGGCGCCGTGAAACACACCGTCGCGCGGAATTTCTGAATGATCTCGATCAGGTTGGGCGGCGAGGCGTTTTCCAGAAGCGCCGCCGCCGCGCCGAACCGCAGCGGAAATACCGCCAGCCCGCCCAACCCGAAGGTGAAGGCAAGAGGCGGCGAGCCGACGAACACGTCCTCGGGCTGCACGTTCAGAACCTCGCGGGCGTAACCGTCTGCGATGATCAGGATATCGCGGTGGAAATGCATCGTCGCCTTGGGCGAGCCGGTCGTGCCGCTGGTAAAGCCCAGCAGCGCCACGTCGTCGCGGCCCGTTTTTACCGCATCGAACTGGACCGGCTTTTCCAGTGCCAGGCGGTCCAACTCGGCATCGTGGTTGGACGTGCCGTCGAAGCCGACGACCGTCTGGAGAAACTCCGAGGTCTTCGCGCAGGAAATCATCTCATCCATCAGGCGCGTGTCGCACAGCGCATGGGTGATTTCGGCCTTGTCCACGATCTTGGACAACTCACCCGCGCGCAGCATCGGCATCGTGTTGACCGCAACCGCGCCCACCTTGGTCACCGCAAGCCACGCCGCCACCATCGCCGGGTTGTTGGCCGACCGGATCAGGACGCGGTTGCCCGGCTTGACCTTGAGATCGTCCACCAGCGCATGGGCCAGCCTGTTGGTCCAGTCCGACAACTCCTTGTAGGTGCGGCGGCGTCCGTTTCCAATCAGCGCGGTTCGGTCGCCATGCCCCTTTGCCACCATGGCATCGGTCAACTCGACCCCGACATTGAGGAATTCAGGATAGTCGAACCCATCCAGCAGGAAATCCGGCCACTGATCCCGCGGCGGCAGGTTGTCCCGCGTGAAGGTATCGGTATGTGCTGTCGGTCCCAGCATGTCAGCCCCCATGATGCATTCCCAGTGCCTGGCGCGCGATCACGACGCGCTGCACGTCGGACGCGCCTTCGTAGATGCGCAAGGCCCGGATATCGCGATAGAGCTCCTCGACCTTCTGACCCTTGCGCACGCCATCACCGCCATGCAGCTGCACGGCCCGGTCGATCACCTGCTGGGCCTGGTCTGTGGCGAACAGCTTGGCCATAGCAGCCTCGCGCGTCACGCGGGGGGCGCCGCTGTCCTTAGTCCAGGCCGCGCGATAAACCAGCAGCGCGGCGGCATCGACATCCAGCGCCATGTCCGCGATATGTCCCTGCACCATCTGCAGGTCGAAAAGCGGCGCACCCTGCACCTGCCGGCTTGTCACGCGATCCAGCGCCTCGTCCAGCGCGCGGCGGGCAAATCCCAATGCGGCCGCCGCCACGGTCGAACGGAACACGTCCAGCACCGACATCGCGATCTTGAACCCCTGCCCGCGTTCGCCAAGCAACGCATCCCTGGGAACCCGGCAATCGGTGAACTTCAACCGCCCCAGGGGGTGCGGCGCGATCACCTCGAGCCTCTCGACCACCTCGAAGCCTGGCAATCCCGCCGGCACGATGAAAGCAGACAGCCCCTTTGCGCCCGGCCCCTCGCCCGTGCGGGCAAACAGCGTGTAGACATCGGCGATGCCGCCGTTGGAAATCCAGGTCTTCTCACCGTTCAGGATGAAGTCGTCACCGTCTTCCTCGGCGGTAAGAGTCGAAGCCGCGACATCCGATCCCGATTGCGGTTCGGTCAGGGCGAAGGCGGAAATCGCAGCCCCGGCACGGGTTTGCGTCAGCCAGCGGCGCTTTTGTTCTTCGGTTCCGAAAAGCGATATCGCTCCGGTGCCAAGGCCCTGCATCGCAAAAGCGAAATCGGCCAACCCGTCATGGCGCGCCAGCATTTCCCGGATCAGGCAGAGCGAGCGCACATCAAGCCCCGTCCCACCATCGGGATCAACGGCGGAATGGCGCAGGAAACCGGCCTCGCCAAGGCCCGCCACCAGGGCGCGGCACGCCGCATCAGTGTCGGAATGGTCGATGGCACCCAGATGCGCCTTGCACCACGCCTCGAGATCCTCGGACAGCGCCCTGTGGCTTTCGTCGAAAAACGGCCAGTTCAGGAATGTCTTATCCGCCATTGCGCGCTCCCTTGTCTTATCTTGCCCGAAATGTTCCCGCCGGAGGCATCCTTCCTCCGGCGCGCGATCAGTCGCCTTCGAACACCGGTTTTTCCTTGTTCACGAACGCATGGTAGGCACGTTCGAAATCGCCGGTCTGCATGCAGATCGCCTGGGCCTGCGCCTCGGCCTCGATCGCCTGTTCGATCGACATCGACCATTCCTGCGCCAGCATGGTCTTGGTCATCATGTGCCCGAAATTCGGCCCTTCGGCGATTTTCCTTGCCCAGGCGACGGCCTCGGCCTCGAGGGTGTCCGCCTCGACGATACGGTTGAAGAACCCCCAACGTTCGCCTTCCTCGGCCGTCATCACGCGACCGGTGTAAAGCAAATCGGCCGCGCGCCCCTGGCCGATGATGCGCGGAAGGATCGCGCAGGCGCCCATGTCACAACCGGCAAGGCCCACACGGGTGAACAGGAACGCAGTCTTCGCATTCGCCGTGCCCATCCGCAGATCCGATGCCATCGCGATGATCGCCCCGGCGCCGACGCAGATGCCGTCGACCGCCGCAATGACCGGCTTGCCGCAATTGACGATGGCCTTGACCAGATCGCCCGTCATCCGGGTGAAGGCGAGCAGCTCTTTCATGTTCATGCGGGTCAGCGGGCCGATGATGTCGTGCACATCGCCGCCCGAGCTGAAATTGCCGCCATTCGAGGCAAAGACCACCGCCTTGACGTCATCGGCGTAATGCAGGTCGCGGAACCAGTCGCGCAGTTCTGCATAGCTGTCGAATGTCAGCGGGTTCTTGCGCTCGGGGCGGTCCAGCCGGACGGTCGCGATGCCGTCCTCGATACTCAGCAGAAAATGTTTCACGTCGGTGCGCATCGGCGTCATTCCTTGTCTTCCCTCGTCTCCAGCGCCTCGGCCAATTCCTTGAGCCGGACGGCAAATCCCTGCGCCTCGTCGGCGCCCATGTCGGCAAAAAGCGCGTCGATCCATGCCTCGTGCTCGGCCGCCTGACCGGCAAACACGTCCTGTCCCCGCGGGGTCAGCCGCGCCATCATGGCACGGCGGTCCCCCGGAACGGGCACGCGTTCGACAAGCCCTTCTTCGGCCAGCCGGTCGACGATGCCTGTCACGTTTCCGTTCGAAACCTTCAGCACCCCCGACAGTTCGGACATCCGCAGCCCGTCACGATGCCGGTTCAGCGCCGACATGACATCGAACCGCGGCAGCGTGGTGTTATGGTCGCGGCGCAGCTTGTCGCGCAATTCGTTCTCGATCTTGCGGGTAACCCCAAGCAAGCGAAGCCATAGCCGCAGCCGCGCTTTCGACTCTTCCGTGCTCCGGTTCAGTTCCACCTGCTCACTCATATCTCACCCCCCGTCAGGCCCAAAGCGTGACCGTTCACCGAACGGGCAGCCTCGGAACACAGCCACAGAGCGGCACCCGCGACCTCATCGGTCTGAATGAACCGCCCCTGCGGATTGCCCGCGCGCAACGATTTCGCGGCCTGTTCTTCGCTCATGCCGGTCTTTTCGACGATATTCGCAATCGAACGCTCGAGCAAAGGTGTCTCGATGAAACCAGGGCACAGCGCGTTGACCGTCACGCCTGTCCGCGCCAGTTCGACCGCCAGCGCCCGGACCAGGCCAAGAACCCCATGCTTGGCCGCGACATAGCCCGCAACGTAAGGATAGCCCTTTAGCGACGCCGTCGAGGCGACGGCAATCATGCGCCCCCAGCCCTGGGCCTTCATGTCTGGCAGCGCCGCCTGGAAGGTGTGAAAGACGCCCGTCAGATTAACGCGCAGCATCGCATCCAGGTCATCCGTCGTCATGGACTCGAACGGTTTGCTTTCCGCTGCACCGGCATTGGCGACGACGACATCGACCGGCCCGTTCAACCCGCGCGCCTGCCGGAACGCATCACGCACCGCCGCAGCATCGGTGACATCGCAGGTAATCCAGCCGATGAACTTGTGCTGTTTCGCAACCTCGCGCAGCGGCGCCTCGCGGCGCCCCATGATCGTGACCTTGGCACCCGCATGGGCAAAGGTCTCGGCCATGTCGGCACCAACGCCGGTGCCGCCGCCGGTTACGATGACATGCTTGCCATCCATCAGACGCGCACCTGCTGCATTTCCGCCTCGCGGTCGGCCAGCCGCCATGCCTGGTCCCGGCCCGCAAGATAGGGCAGCGGCCATTCTTCGAGCCGGTCACCGATCTTTGCACCTTCGTGCAGCGTCCAGTACGGATCGGCCAGATGCGGGCGCGCGACGGCCACGAGGTCGGCACGTCCCGCCATCAGGATCGAGTTCGCGTGGTCCGCCTCGTAGATATTGCCGACCGCCATGGTGGAAATGCCCGCCTCGTTGCGGATGCGGTCCGAGAACGGGGTCTGGAACATGCGGCCATACACCGGCTTGGCATCGATGCTGGTCTGGCCTGCCGACACGTCGATGATGTCGGCCCCGGCCTCCCAGAACCTGCGGGCGATTTCGACCGCTTCTTCGGGGGTCACGCCCTCGTCACCGACCCAGTCGTTCGCCGAGATGCGTACCGACATCGGCTTGGCCTCTGGCCACACGGCCCGCATCGCTGCGAACACCTCGAGCGGATAGCGCATGCGGTTTTCAAGGCTGCCGCCATATTCGTCCTGCCGGATATTCGACTTGGGCGAGATGAAGGAAGACAGAAGATACCCGTGCGCGGCATGCAATTCGATCATGTCGAACCCGGACCGTTCGGCCATCTCGGCCGCCGCCACGAACTGGTCGCGCACCTCGTCCATCTCGGCGCGGGTGATTTCGCGTGGGGTTGCGTTTTCCGGCGACCAGGGAATGGGCGAGGCCGACACCAGATCCCAGTTGTCCGACTTCAGCGGCGCATCCATCTTTTCCCAACCAAGCTGGGTCGAGCCCTTGCGCCCGGAATGGCCGATCTGGCAACACAGCTTTGCCTGCGTTTCGGCATGCACGAAATCATTCAGGCGCGTCCACGCCGCCTCGTGTTCAGGGGCGTAAAGGCCCGGACAACCCGGCGTGATCCGGCCTTCGGGGGAGACACAGGTCATTTCCGTATAAACAAGCCCCGCCCCGCCCTTGGCGCGTTCCGAATAGTGGACGAAGTGCCAGTCGGTCGGGCATCCGTCGACGGCCTTGTACTGCGCCATGGGGCTGACGACGACACGGTTCTTCAACTCCATGTCCCGCAACTTGTAGGGTGCGAACATCGGTGGGCGGACGGGCGCGTTTTCCGAGACGCCTGCCTGCATCTGGAACCATTTTTCCGCCGATTGCAGCCATTGGGGATCGCGCAGGCGCAGGTTTTCATGCGAAATGCGCTGCGACCGGGTCAGCAGCGAATAGTTGAACTGCACCGGATCCAGATCGAGATACCTTTCGACCTCTTCGAACCATTCCAGGCTGTTGCGCGCCGCCGATTGCAGGCGCAGCACGTCGAGGCGGCGTTCGTCCTGATACTTTCGGAACGCATCTTCCAGCGTCGGCTCGGTATCGACGAATTCGGCCAGGGCGATCGCACTGTCAAAGGCCAGCCGCGACCCCGACCCGATCGAGAAATGCGCCGTCGCCGAGGCATCCCCCATCAGGACCACGTTCTTGTGATGCCATTTCTCGCAGTTCACGCGAGGGAAGTTGATCCAGACGGCCGATCCGCGCAGGTGCTTGGCGTTGGACATCAACTCGTGCCCGTCCAGGTGATCCTCGAATATCTTGCGGCAGGTTTCGACGATCTCTTCCTTCGACATGCCTTCGAAACCCCAGTTGTTCCAGGTCTCTTGCGTGCATTCCACGATGAACGTCGCCGTGTTGTCGTCGAACTGGTAGGCATGCGCCCAGACCCAGCCATGTTCGGTCTTTTCGAAGATGAACGTGAACGCATCGTCGAATTTCTGATGCGTACCGAGCCAGATGAACTTGCACAGGCGCGTATCGATATCGGGCTTGAAATGCTCGGCCCACGCGTCGCGGACCCGCGAATTCAGACCGTCGGCGGCCACGACAAGGTCGTAGTCTTCGGAATATTGCTCGACAGGGCCGACCTCGGTTTCGAACTGCAGGTTCACACCCAGTTCGCGCGCACGCTCCTGCAGCAAGAGCAGCAGCTTCATCCGCCCGATACCGGCAAACCCGTGGCCGCCCGACACCGTGCGATGCCCGTCATGCACCACGGCGATGTCGTCCCAATACGCGAAATTCTCGCGGATCGCCTCGGCACTCTTGGGATCGTTCTCCGCCAGGTTTTCCAACGCGTCATCCGACAGAACCACGCCCCAGCCGAACGTATCATCTGCCTTGTTTCGTTCGAACACGGTAATATCCGCATCCGGCTGACGCAGCTTCATCGAAATGGCAAAATAGAGCCCTGCGGGCCCACCGCCCAAACATGCGATCTTCATGGCATCGCCTCCCCGAATCCATCACTTTTACCAAGCGTAACCCAGGCGAAAACTATTTCAAAGGCAAATATTTTAAGATTGAAGTATGCAAATGCATTTTTATTGCATATCAGCTCCAAGGCCCGGCAAAGCCGCCGGGCCCAAGACACGGACCGCGTTCACACGTCGATGGAGCGGGCGATCAGTTCCTTCATGATCTCGTTTGTGCCACCATAGATCATCTGCACACGCGCGTCCGCATAAAGCCGCGCGATCGGATATTCCATCATGAAGCCGTAGCCACCAAACAGTTGCAGGCATTCGTGCATGACCTCGTTCTGGGTTTCGCTGCCCCAGTATTTCGCCATGGACGCAGTAGCGGCATCCAGCGTGCCGGCCTCGGCGCGGCCGATGCAATCATTGACGAAGGCACGCAACACTTCGGCCTTGGTCTTCATCTCGGCCAGCTTGAAGCGGGTGTTCTGGAAATCCATCAACCGCTGGCCGAACGCCTTGCGTTCCTGCACATACTTGATCGTTTCGGACAGGGCGAAATCGATACTGCCCAGCGCGGTGATCGCGATAACCAGACGCTCCCAGGGCAATTGCCGCATCAACTGGTAGAAGCCCTGCCCCTCTTCTGCGCCCAGCAGGTTCGTCTGCGGCACTTTCACGTCCTCGAAAAACAGTTCCGACGTGTCGTTGGCCTTCATGCCCAGCTTTTTCAGGTTGCGTCCCCGCCGGAACCCTTCGACCTGGTCGGCTTCGACAACGATCAGCGAAACCCCCTTCGCGCCCGCCGCCTTGTCGGTCTTGGCGACGACGACGATCAGGTCGGCAGTCTGACCGTTCGTGATGAACGTCTTCGAGCCGTTGATACGATATTGGTTGCCGTCTTTCTCGGCAGTCGTCTTGACCGCCTGCAAGTCCGAGCCGCAGCCGGGTTCCGTCATGGCGATCGCAGCCACGCGCTTGCCCGCCACGAGGTCGGGCACCCAGCGCTGCTTCTGCTCTTCCGAGCCATAGGTAAGCAGGTAGTGCAGGACGATCGACTGGATCGAATACCCCCAGCCGCAATCGCCGACCGCCCCCTGTTCGTAAACCGCGATCGCGTCGAACCCCATGCCGCCGCCCGCGCCGCCATAGGCCTCGGGAACGGACCCGCCAATGATGCCCTGCGCGCCGGCAAGCTCCCAGAATTCGCGGTCGACCCGACCCTGGTCGACCCATTTTTCGATATTGGGAACAAGCGCGTCGTCGAATACGCGCGAAACGGCATCGGCGAACATCCTGTGTTCATCCATGACCCAGCTTGCCGTTGGCGTGAACAGACCCATAATGACCTCCCATGATCCGGTTTTGCCCGGATCATGCCGACAGTCCCGCTGCGGCGTCCAGACTGCCGTTGCGTCGCAAGCGCGCGGGGCCTTTCTTCCGCATTGCGGTTGAAATTTCCGCAACGTCACTTTATCACCAGATGTTGACCCGTGACGCATTTTGTGGACGGATCGTGCCACTTGCCTGAGGAGGGCAAGTGTGTCCGAAAATGCCGGGCACGGCGGGACCGCAGCAATCAAGATTGCGGGCCGCAACATATAGGGAGGATCGCGGTGGAAGTTCTTCAGCTTCTCATCAGCGGCATGGCCAACGGCTGTGTCTACGGGCTCGTCGCTTTGGGCTTCGTGCTCATCTACAAGGCGACAGAAGCCGTGAATTTCGCGCAAGGCGACTTCATGATGCTGGGTGCGTTCGTCACGCTCGGCCTTGTGAACCCCGAATTCATGGGGCTGAACTTCTGGGTCGCGCTTCCGATCGTTTTCGTGATCATGGGCATATTCGGCTATCTGCTGGATCTTTTCGTTCTGCGCGCAGTATTCGGGCAGAACCAGGTCGCGATCATCATCCTGACCATCGCCCTCGGCTTCATCCTGCGGTTCGTGGCGGGGCTGATCTGGGGCCACGAGCCGCTTTCGCTCCACTCGCCGCTGGCGCTGGGCGATCTGCGGATGGGGGAACTTGTCCTGGGGATGGCCGATGTCGCGATCATCATCGTGACCTTCCTGCTGACGCTGCTTTTGTGGCAGTTCTTCCAGCGCACCAAGGTCGGGCTGGCCATGCAGGCCGCAAGCCAGAACCAGATGGCGGCCTATTACATGGGCATCCCCGTAAAGCGCATCCAGGGCCTTGTCTGGGCATTGGCGGGCATCGTCGCCGCAGTGGCCGGCATCCTATACGCATCAAAAGGGGCAATCGACCCGAATGCCGGGTTCATCGGGATCAAGGCATTCGCCGCGGCCGTCATCGGCGGGTTCGGCAGCCTTCCCGGCGCGCTGATGGGCGGGTTGATCGTGGGCATCATCGAACCCTTCGCCGCGCGTTACCTGCCGGCCGGCTGGTCGCAGATCGCGCCCTACGCTCTGCTGATCGGCGTGCTTCTGTTCCGTCCTCACGGCCTGTTCGCGCAGGTCCGCGTCAAGAAGGTCTGAGGCCATGCGTATCCATTTCAAGACCAGCTACGACCATGACATCCGGCTGTTCCAGGACGGCTGGCAGGCCTTTCTTTACGCCGCCCTGCTGGCGCTGATGATCGCCCTGCCCTGGTTGATCGACGATTTCTTTCTGGGCGAGGCGACCAACGTCCTGATCTGGTCGACCTGCGGGCTGGGCCTGATGCTGCTGACCGGCCAGACCGGGCAAGCCAGCCTTGGGCACTCGGCCTTCATGGCGATGGGGTGTTATGCCTGCGTCCTTCTGATGGAAGCCGGCCTGCCCTTCATTCTGGCGTTTCCGCTTGGCGGCATCATCACGGGCCTGATCGGTGCGCTGATCGCCATTCCGGCGCTCAAGCTGCACGGCGTCTACCTTGCCATCGCAACCTTGGCGCTGGCGATCCTGACCGACGACCTGATCGTGATGCTGGAACCCTGGACGGGGGGCGTGGCAGGCAAGTTCGCGCCGCCCATCTACGTCTTCGGGATCGAGATCAACCGCTGGTCCAACCCGACGGCGTGGTACTACATGGCGCTGGTCGTCGTGCTGGTGGTGACCCTGTTTTACCGCAATCTCCTGCGCGCACCGATGGGTCGCGCCTTCGCTGCCGTGCGCGACAGCGAAATCTCGGCACAGGCCATGGGCGTCAACATCGCGCGGACCAAGACGATCGCCTTTGGCATCTCGGCCGGCATCACCGGGCTTGGCGGGGCGCTGATGGGCCTGTTCGCCGAAGTCTTCAACAACGAGACCTTCACTTTCATCCTGTCGATCCAATTGCTGATGATGATCGTCGTGGGCGGGCTTGGCTTTATCCATGGCGCGTTCCTGGGGGCCATCGTCATCGCGTTCCTGCCGCAGGTTCTGTCGATTGCGACCGACAGCCTTGGCAGCACCGTCGCGATCCCCGGCCTGGAAACCGGCGTGTTCGGCCTGATCATGATCCTGTTCATCCTGTTCGAACCGATGGGGCTCTATGGGCGGTGGCTGAAGATCCGCACCTTCCTTGAACTGTTCCCCTTCGCGCGCAAGGACATGTTCCGCCGCCAGAAATCCTACCTCAAGACGGAGCGCCTGAGATGAGTCTGCTGACGCTCGACAACGTGACGCTGAAATTCGGCGGCCTGACCGCCGTGAACAAGCTGAGCATGACGGTCAACGAGGGCGAAGTCTTTGCCCTTGTCGGCCCGAACGGCGCCGGCAAATCGACGGTCTTCAACTTGATTTCGCGTTTCTACACGCCCGTGGAAGGCAAGATCACCTTTGACGGCAAAGACCTGCTGAAACTTGCACCCGACGAAGTGCCAAGCCTGGGCATCGCGCGCACGTTCCAGAACATCGAGCTGTTCGATCAGGCGACCGTTCTCGACAACCTGCTGGTCGGTCGTCACCGTCACCGCAAGACAACGCTGGTTGAGCAGATGCTGCATCTTCCCAGCGTCCGGCGCGAAGAACGCGAACACCGCGAGGCCGTCGAAGAGGTTATCGATTTCCTGGATCTGCAGCCCTACCGGAACAAGCGCATCGCGGGCCTGCCCTACGGTGTGCGCAAGGTCGTCGAGATGGGCCGCGCGCTGGCGTCCAAGCCACGGCTGTTGCTGCTCGACGAACCCGCATCGGGCCTGTCGGTCGAGGAAACGCAGAACATGCGCTGGTGGATCGACGATATCCGCCGCCAGATGGGGATTACGGTTCTGATGGTTGAACATGACATGGGGCTGGTCAGCAAGGTCTGCGACCGGGTTCTTGCGCTTGCCGACGGTGCGAAGCTTGCCGAAGGCACGCCGCAAGAAGTGCAGAACCATCCTGCCGTGATCGAGGCCTATCTTGGCACGGGGGACGCGGCATGAGCGACAAACCCCTGCTGGAGGTCCGCAACCTCGAAACCTTTTACGGACCGATCATGGCGATCCGGGGCGTCAGCCTCGAGGTGCACAAGGGCTCGGTCGTGACGGTGCTCGGCGCGAACGGTGCCGGCAAGACGACGCTGCTGAAAACGATTTCGGGCATCATGGACCCGGAAAAGGGCGAAATCCTGTTCCAGGGCAAGCACATCGAAGGGTGGGAGCCGCACAAAGTCGTGCGCGCAGGCATCGTGCACGTGCCCGAAGGGCGCGAGGTTTTCCCCCTCTTGACGGTCGAGGAAAACCTGAACCTCGGCGCCTACACACGCAGCGACAAGTCCTCGATCGCAAAAGACAAGGAGCTGGTCTTCGAATACTTCCCGATCCTGGCCGAACGCCGCAACCAGGAGGCTGGCACCCTGTCAGGGGGGCAGCAACAGATGCTTGCCATCGGCCGCGGCCTGATGCTGAGCCCGGAAATCATGCTGCTCGACGAACCCAGCCTGGGCTTGTCGCCTTTGCTGGTTCAGGAAATTTTCGACATCCTGAAACGCCTGAACAAGGACGAAGGCGTGACGATGATGCTGGTCGAACAGAACGCCAGCGCCGCGCTGAACCTCGCCGATCAGGGTTATGTGATGGAACTGGGCCGTATCGTGATGAACGGCTCTTCCGCGCGCCTGAAGGAAAGCGAGGACATCAAGAGCTTCTACCTGGGCCATACCGAAGAAGGCGCTCGCGGCGAAAAACGCTGGAAGCGCAAGAAGACCTGGAGGTGACACGATGAACGCCAATGCCGCATCGGACAAGATCACCATCAACGGCGTCGTGTTCAACGCGATCCCCGACGCCCGGCCCGTCACGGTCGACGGGCAGGATACCATCGTCAAACTGTTCGCCGCGCGCTGCAAGGAACTGGGCAGCCGGACCGCGCATCGCGAAAAGGATTTCGGGATCTGGAAAGCCTACACATGGGGCGATTACTGGACACATGCAAAATGGATCGGCATGGCGCTGCGGAAACTTGGCCTGCAGCGTGGTGAATGTGTGTCGATCCTGTCGGAAGACCGCAAGGAATGGGCCTATTTCGACCTCGGGATTCAGGCCGTGGGCGGCATTGCCTCGGGGGTCTATACCACCGACAGCGCGGCGCAGCTTGCCTATTTGTTGAAAGACAGCGACTCGCGGTTCCTGATCGTCGAGAACGAAGAGCAGCTCGACAAGTTCCTGGAAATCGAAGGCGAGGTTCCCGGCGTTCTCAAGGTGATCATCCTGGAAGACGAAGGCCTGCACGATCTCGATCATGATCGCTGCATCTTCATCGAGGAACTCTATGATATCGGCAGACAGGCCGATGCCGCCGAGCCCGGAACCTTCGACGCGGAGGTCGAAAAATCCCGCCCCGAAGATACGGCCCTGCTGATCTACACTTCGGGCACCACCGGAATGCCCAAGGGCGCCATGCTGTCGAACGAAAACATCATGGCCGCCATCACCGCGGGCGCGCATGGCCTACCCGCCAAACCCGAGGACGAGCAGCTTTGCTTCCTGCCGCTATGCCACATCCTCGAACGCGACGTGTCGATCTACTTCCCACTCGCTGCGAAATGCACGGTGAACTTTGCCGAAAGCCCGGAAACGGTTTTCGACAACCTGCAGGAAGTCAGCCCAATGACATTCACCGCCGTGCCGCGGGTCTGGGAAAAGATCTATTCCCGCGTTCTGATCCTCGCGCAGGAGGCGACGTGGTTCGGACGCGCGTCGTTTCACCTCGCGCTGAAGGCCGGGCAGAAACGCACCAAGGCGCTGATGGAGAAAGGCAGCGTTCCTGCAGGAACCGCGCTGAACTATTGGGTCTGGGATCAACTGGTGCTGAAGAACCTGCGCCGCATGCTGGGCTTTGACCGGATGCGTCGGGGCGGCACCGGGGCGGCGCCGATCTCGCCCGAACTGTTGAAATGGTACTGGTCGATCGGCGTGCCCCTCGTCGAAGGCTACGGCATGACCGAAACCGCCGGTATCGCAACGATCAACACGCCCGACGAAAACAAGGTCGGCACGATCGGCAAACCGGTGCCGGGTGTGCATGTACGGATCGCGGACGACGGCGAAATCCAGACCAAGGGCCTGAACAATTTCCAGGGCTACTGGCGCAACAACGAAAAGACCGCCGAAACCTTCACCGATGACGGCTGGCTGCGCACGGGCGATGTGGGACGGGTCGACGATGACGGCTATGTGACCATCACCGGCCGCCTCAAGGACATCATCATCACCGCGGGCGGCAAGAACATCACGCCGGCCGAAATCGAAAGCCGCCTGAAGTTCAGCCACTACATCAACGACGCGGTCATCATAGGCGACAAGCGGAAATACCTGACCGCGCTGATCATGATCGACCAGGAGAACGTCGAGAAATACGCACAGGAAAAGAAAGTGCCGTTCTCTGACTTCGCCTCTCTGTGCCGCGCGGCGCAGGTTCAGGATCTGATCCGCCAGGAAGTCGAACAGGTGAACAAGGAATTCGCCCGCGTCGAACAGATCAAGGATTTCCGCCTGATCGACGTGCTGCTGACAGCCGAAGACGAAGAGCTGACACCGACCATGAAATTGAAACGTGGCTTTGTGGAAAAACGCCACAAGCCGTTGATTGATGATATGTATTGACCAAGCCCCGCATAAACGGGGCGAGACCTAGGGAGGAAAGACCACAATGAAGACCCTCATGAAATCCGTGCTGGGCGGTGCGCTTGCGCTGGGGATGACCCAGGCGGCATTCGCCGAAACCCAGGGCGTCACCGACAGCGAAATCGTGATCGGCTCGGCCAATGACCTGTCCGGCATCTTTGCTGCGGTGGGCGTTCCGGCGATCAACGGCGCGAACCTCAAGATCAAGGAAGTGAACGAAGCAGGCGGCGTGCATGGCCGTCAGATCCGCTTTGTCGTCGAGGATCACACCTACCAGTTGCCCAAGGCTGCGCAGGCTTTCAACAAGCTGGTGAACCGCGACAAGGTGTTCGCGATGATGCTGACGCTTGGCACACCGCACAACCTGGCCGGTTTCAAGATCCTCGATCCCAAGGGCATCCCGAACCTGAACCCGCTGTCGGCGGCCCGCGAAATGCTGTCCGAGCCGATCGACAACAAATACACCGGCTTCGCCAGCTACTATGACCAGACCGTCGCGGGTATCAAATATCTGAACGAACAGTTCGGTCACACCAATGTCTGCGCGATGTACCTGCCGACCGACTTCGGTATCGAGATCGCGACCGCCGCCAAGGAAAGCACCGAAAGCCTGGGCACGACCTTCGTTTCCGAAACCACCCACAAGCCGGACGAACAGGACTTCGTTGGCGCCGTTCAGAAACTCCGCAGCGAAAACTGCGAAGTCATCGTGATGGCGCTGGGTGTGCGCGCCGGCATCACGGTCGTTGGCACGGCCAAGCAGCTTGGCTGGACCGAAGCCAAGTTTCTCAACACCTCCGCAGGCTTCCTCGAACCCGTGGCAGCGGTCCCGAACGGCGTGACCGAAGGTCTCTATGCCGCGGCCGGCTGGGTCGATCTTGCCGCACGCGCGGCAGACCCCGTGCCCGCCGCCTTCATCAAAGCCTACGAAGAGGAATACGGCCAGCCGGCAAGCGGCTTTGCCATGCTGGGCTACAACGCGGCGGAAACGCTTGTGATGGCGCTCGAGGCCGCTGGTCCCGATCTGACCCATGAAAGCTTCCAGAAGGGCATGGAGACGGTCGATTACTATTCCGAGCTTCTCGACACCCGTATCGCCTATGGTCCGGGCGACCACCAGGGTGCGGACGAGATCACCATCTCGATCGTCGAAGGCGGCAAGTGGAAACTGCTCGCCCGTCAGTAAGACCGGAACCCGCATGAACAGAAAAGGGGCGCATCAGCGCCCCTTTTTTTCGCCCGCAATAGACATGCCTGCGCAATCGGCAGGTTGGAACCTTACCGTGGCTTACCCGGCTTACCCGGCTTGCCCCCGAACTTGCCGCCCGGCTTGCCGGCGCCGCCCCTGGTCTTGCGCAAACTTTGCGACGGATCGTTTGCTCCTGCCCGCGCGGCGGCGCGGGCTTTGTTCTTCTTGCTGTTTGGCTTGCCTTTCGGCGGCGGCGGGCCTTTGGGCTTGTCCTTCACACGATGTGGCTTGGCCTTGGTTCCGCTTTCAGACCGGCGCGGCGGGCGATCGCCGCCCGATGCGCCTTCCTTGCGCCGCACTTCACGGTCTGGCCCGGCAGGTATATCCGGCGTCTTGGCCGCCGGTTTTCGGGGCTTGCTTTGGACCGGTTCGGGTTTTCTGACAGGCTTCGGCGCTTCAGTCCGCTCCGGTCTTGCCTCTCTTTGCGGTCCTTCGTTCTGCCGTTCGCGGGGCGCTCGGTCCCCCTGCGGCCTGGGGCCCGGGCCTTGGCGGTCGCTTTTCGTTCCGCGCTTGTTGCTGGGCCGTGGCATCCCTTCGAACTCGGGCGCCGCATCGAGCTGTTTCAGGGTCACACCCTTCTCCAACTCCATCGTCGGCCCAACCGCATTCAGAAAACGCTCGACCGACGCCGCCTTGATCTGCACCAGCGAATGATCCTGCTGTATGCGGATCGCTCCGACATCTTCCTTGCTGAGATCGCCGGAACCGCAGATCATCGGCAGGATGCGGCGCGGCTCGGCATCCGCCGCCCGGCCACCGGACACAGCGAACCAGACGCTTGGACCAAACTCCACGCGCGGCGGGCGCTTTTCGTTCGGATCGGACAACTCTTCAGGAGCGGTATGGTTCTCGCGGAAAAGGCGCAGATAAGCGGCCGCGATCTGTTCCGGCGATTGCTCGGCAACGATACGCGCCACCACCGGGGCTTCGGATTCCGCCACTGGCGTCTGCCAAGTCGGATCGGTGAACATGCGTTCTTCGTCGCGCGCCAAAACCTCTTCGGCCGCCGGGGCCGGTCCCCAGTCAGCTTTCAACTTTGCCATTGCAAGAATGCGCTCTGCCTTCTTGCGAACCTTCGGTGTCACAATCAGGGCGGACACCCCCTTGCGCCCGGCACGCCCTGTGCGGCCAGACCGGTGAAGCAGGGTTTCAAAGTTCGATGGCAGCTCTGCGTGCACGACAAGATCGAGGTTCGGCAAGTCGATCCCCCGCGCGGCCACGTCCGTCGCCACGCATACCTGCGCACGCCCATCGCGCATCGCCTGAAGCGCATGGGTCCGCTCGGACTGCGACAATTCCCCGGACAATGCCACGACCTGAAAGCCACGGTTCGACAGACGCGTGGTCAGACGGTTCACCATCGCCCGCGTATTGGCGAAGACGATCGCATTCGGGGCCTCGTAATACCGCAGCGCGTTGATCACAGCGTTCTCGGTGTCACGCTCTGCAACCGACATCGCGCGATAGGCGATGTCGGCATGCTGGCTGGCTTCGGATTTGGTAACGACCCGGATCGCGTCCCGCTGATAGCTCTGAGCCAGCCTGGCGATCTGCGGCGGCACCGTGGCCGAGAAAAGAAGCGTCTGGCGATCCGCGGGCGCCGTTCCCAGGATGAACTCCAGATCCTCGCGAAAGCCGAGATCCAGCATTTCATCCGCCTCGTCCAGCACGACGGCACGGCAATGGGACAGATCGATGGAATCCCGCATGATGTGGTCCCGCAGGCGGCCCGGCGTGGCCACGACAATATGCGCGCCGCGTTCAAGCGCGCGGCGTTCGTCGCGCATGTCCATGCCGCCCACGGTCGAGGCCATGACCACGCCCGCTGGCGCATAGAGCCACGCCAACTCTCGCTTGACCTGCATGGCAAGCTCACGCGTCGGTGCGATCACCAGCGCGAGCGGTGCTGCCGCCGGCCCGAATACATCATCGTTTCCAAGAATGGTCGGCGCGATCGCAAGACCGAAGCCCAGCGTCTTTCCCGATCCGGTCTGCGCAGAAACCAGAAGGTCGGCACCAACATGGGCAGGATCGAGAACCGCCTCCTGGACAGGGGTCAGCGTTGTGTAGCCACGCGCATCGAGGGCGTCTTGCAGAGTTTTCTTCAAGGGAGTTGTCTTCTTCGAATAAGGGCGCCCGTCGACGGGCAATCGTGTGCGGATAGAGGTTCCACGCCGCAATGTATAGTGCCATCTTCCTGCAGCCAAACGAACGTGTCGAAATAACCGCCTGCTGAACGATAGCCAAAGGGCTGGCCGCACACGTCAGGGCGATCGGGAAAGGCCGTATTGAACGCATCACACGTGGCACAGCAAAACGACGTCACCAAGCAGGTGACCGGACTTCGATGCTAGAAGCCGCGCGATCAGCAGGGCAAGACGCTCCAGCCGACATGCTGGCCAAGAAAACCCTAAGCCGTTGAAATTATGGCGATCCCACGAGGACTCGAACCCCGAACCTGCTGATTAGAAGTCTGTTAAAAAGTGAATGATTTCAGTGGGTCGCGGATCAAAACTGGACGGTTGGACCGACGAAAAACAGTGGGGCGTTGTGTTATCGCCCCACGCCACAATAAAACTGCATGGTTACGGTCTCGAAGCGGACGCCAACATGATCGAAGTCTTGTCAGAGAATTACCAGTTTCACAGCGCTTTCCCTAAAGGTCGTATCCAGCCCAAGATCTTATTCCCAACCTCTGCAGCAATCGCACGGCCGGACTTCTCAACACAGCCCTCGCAGTCGGGTTCCTTCCTTTGCGCCCAATCCCGCTCCGCTCTCCAACCGTGATGCTGTTGCCGGTCATCAAGTGTCTCACCCAGCCCACATCTCTTCTCCAATTGCTTCAGATGCTGGGTCACGTCTCGCGGTCCGTCATAAAGGCTCATCTCGTTTCTCCTCGATTCTGAAGGTTGCTGGCTTTAGTTTTGAGATGAGCGCGTCAGCTAAGGCGGGAGGTGACCGTCAAAGAAATGCAAAATCGTGAGAATTCGGACGAATTTTTGTATTTTTTCCGATTGATCGGTGCGTTTTCCGTGACCGATGCATCTGGCAAAAGTCTTGGTTTGTCAGGCTGCAAAGATCGCGCGGTTCTTGCTTTTCTGGCCGCACATCCAGGCCATCCAGTTGCGCGGGACAGGCTGGTCGAGCTGGTATGGCCAGGATCTCTCGAAGGCGCTGGACGCGCCAGTCTGCGCCAATCGCTGAGCACGATACGCAAAGCGCTCACAAATGAGAGCATACTGACGGTCGATCGTGACACGATAACGCTGAATGCCGGGCCTATTAGAACCGATATAGCCCAGCTAGGGTCAGGACCCATTGATTTCCGCGTTGGAGCATGATTCACGCTTCGAAAACCGAGCGGTGAGCATGTCTGGTCTTTTCTGGCTGACGGATGCGCAGATGGCGCGTCTTGAGCCCTTCTTCCCCAAGTCACACGGCAAGCCACGCGTTGATGATCGACGTGTGTTGA
>NZ_FNEB01000045.1 GCF_900100005.1 Lutimaribacter saemankumensis | reverse complement strand
AACCGTTTCAGCGTGTAACGCGCAAGGCCATAGCCGCAATCTTTCCCTTCAAGCTCAGGGAAAAGCGTCACAATCTCGTCCCGTTCGACCGGCGTAACCGCTTCAAGCGACTGCTGGCCGGGGTACAGGCTTTCGAGCGGACTTGCCTCGGCAAAGACGATCTGATGCTGATCGAACAAGAAATGCCAGTATTCGATAGTCTCACATGGGACGATGCGGATCGTATGGTCATTTACCAGATGTTTGGCGGCTACCAACACCTGTGCCTCACCGAACAGCAGCTCAGCCCTGAATCCTGTGATCAGAACCCGGTGATTTTGCGACACCCAAAGGTCGCGCGCATTGCCGATTGCCCCGCGACGGATACGCACCGGTGCATTCGCGCCAACACCAGCAGTTTGGGTGCCGCCGATCCAGCGAATGCGCTGCGGCCCTTCATCCATTGTGTTGACCAGATCGCCCACCTTCAGCGTTTCAATCGCCTGTGGGCCCATGGGGGTTTCGATCAGAGTGCCTGAGGCGAAACACACAATGGTGTTTTCGGCAAAGATGTTGAGTTCGCTGGAAAATCGCCCGTCCGAAATCTCTCCGCCCGAGATTACCCCATCGCCATTCAGGTCGATATTTTCGTTGGTGGGCACCTCTAATGGTCCATTGGTGGATGCCAGCGTACCCAGAATATTCACACCCGCTACCGCCGCCATCTCACCCAGAACCGGCGCGCCGATGTCGGTCGATGTCAGCGCGCTTGCATCAAATTCCAGATACCGGTCGCCCATCGTATTGCGCCCGACCTCTATATCTACTCCCCCACCTGGCGGAGCATCATATTCATAAAGGGGCACATCGTAGAAATAATTCGAGGCGCTATCGTAGACCGTAATGCCTACAATAACTGAGTCGTCGGTCAGAACCCCGTCCTCGGTCACACCTTCAACATGATAAACGATAATATCGTCATCTTCGAAAATGGCCGTACCATCATGAATCATTAACTCGCCCCCACCACTTGCGTTGGTATTGGTTTGAGGGTCGCCAATGATACTGAAACCGTTCAACAACAGAGTTGTATTGGCCATTACTGCACTTTTCCTGCCTCGAAGCCGGGTCTTTTGCCCGTTTTTTCGCTTTTTATCTTTTGAGCTTTAACATTAAGGCGGAAATGTGGCGCAAATAGGGCGGGGCTATACGACCTGGGGCGGCTCTCCGCGCTGCAGGCTTTCAAATGGCTAATGATTTTTCA
>NZ_FNEB01000007.1 GCF_900100005.1 Lutimaribacter saemankumensis | reverse complement strand
CTATCGGCCGCCGGCTCCCGAAACCATCATCCCAATGGAAACCAGCCCGATCATGCACTAACAATTACCTTGGACCAATCAGATCGGGCTGCTCAAAGAAGTCTCGCCGAATACATTGTGCGCCGGAAAGTCGTTCTCGACTTCATCGAGATACTCTTGGAGAAGGTGCAAGACGACACGCGAGACAGCTCCTACCAGCGCGAAGACATCCTCCACTCATTCATCTGTCCGCTCCGAGTGAAGACAATTGATGGCGGGGGAAGCAAGGTTGAGCCGGCTGCGTCCCACGACTTATGGATTGTGGACGAGCGGCTGACGTTCGCCCAGTATTTCAGCTCGGACGTTGAGTTCAGGAAGCTGTCGGAGGCGGTCGAAAGCGACGAGCGCCCGGACGTCCTCATCTTCGACTATGTTCATGGGCTTCGTCAGACAGAGGAGCCATCCAAGGTTCTACTAGTCGAGTTCAAGCGTCCCGGGCGAACAAGCTACACTGACGATGAAAACCCGCAGTTTCAGGTGGAGCGCTACGTGAAGCAGCTACAGTCCGGGGGACTTTCAGACGTCCGAGGTCGACCAATTTCGCTGGACCAGAACACGATCTTCTACTGCTACATCGTCGCCGACATCGTGGGAAAAATGGACACGTGGACCTACTCTTGGCAGCGAACGGCGGATGGACGCGGCAGAATCTACCGCCCAAACAACGGTTTCCATGGCTCTATCGAGCTTCTGGGATGGGACCAGTTGATCAGCGACGCCCGTGCGCGGAACCAGGCGTTCTTCGACAAAGCAGGCATCTCGGGCGAAAGCTTCTTCAGCAGTCTATAGCTTGCGCAAAGACTCGTTCAGCATCGATTGACCATTTTCATCCGCTGCGCTGACTTTTTGTAGGGTGTCGTGTCGGGTTTGATCGACAAAGAAATTCACGCGGATTGCGCCATTCGCTTTTGGTAGCGAAGTAGACTCTCTATTACTTGCTTGCGGCGAACGTCAGCTTCCCTACCTAAAAGACGACGAGACACGATAGCCGGCCGATTCAACTGCAGATTTCTGCAGCCGACAATCAGAAATCTGTAAGGAAGAAATGGTAGCGGAGGAGGGACTTGAACCCCCGACACGCGGATTATGATTCCGCTGCTCTAACCGACTGAGCTACTCCGCCACTGGGTGACGCGGATTTATGGGAGTCGGTCGGCGTGGTCAAGACCGTAAATCGCGCTTTTTCGCACCGAAACCGCGCGGTTTCGCGCTCAGGCCTCGCGCCATTCAAAGAAACCGGGGCCAGCCTCGTCCAACAAGTCGCGCGCCATGGCCTCGGCCAGTGCGGCGCCATCCGCGATCTGGGCGGTGCGGTCGGCCGCGATCCGCTCCGAGCCGTCGGGGCGCAATACCTCGCCGCGCAGGCGCAGGGTGTTGCCGTCCAACTCGGCCAGGGCGGCGATGGGCGTTTCGCACGACCCGTCGAGCGCCGCCAGGAACGCGCGTTCGGCCGCCAGGCGCTGACCGGTGGGGCCGTCATGGATCGCTTCCAGCATGGCAGCGGAATCCAGGTCGTCTGTTCGCCGTTCGATGCCAATCGCGCCCTGCGCCACCGCAGGCAGCATGTCTTCGGGCGGGATCGCCATCCGTGCGACATCCGACATGCCCAGACGGTTCAGTCCGGCCATGGCAAGAAAGGTCGCCTGCGCCACGCCATCCTGCAGCTTTTTCATGCGTGTCTGCACGTTGCCGCGAAACTCGACCACCTCGAGATGCGGAAACTTGTTCAGCAACTGCGCCCGGCGCCGCAGCGACGACGACCCGACAAGCGCGCCTTCCGGCAAATCCTGCAGGCTGTCCACCGTCACGCTGACAAAGGCATCGCGCGTATCCTCGCGCGGGAGGTAGCAATCCAGGATCAGGCCTGGCGGCTGCTCGGTCGGCATGTCCTTCATCGAGTGGACGGCGATGTCGATGCGCCCCTCGATCATCGCGTCTTCGATTTCCTTGGTGAACAGGCCCTTGTTGCCGATCTCTTTCAGCGGGCGGTCCGCGTCGATCATTGCCCGGTTGTCACCGGTCGTCTTGATCACCACGATCTCGAACGCGTCCTCGGGCAGCGAGAACGCGCGCATCAGGCGCGACCGCGTTTCATATGCCTGCGCAAGCGCAAGGGGCGATCCGCGTGTGCCGATCTTCAGGGGGGAGGCGGGGCTGGGCAATTGCGTGGTCATGCGCACAGGCTTAGACGTGTCACGTTGCCCTGACAAGCGCCCTGCGCTTGACATTGTGTCGCCGGGAGTTGACGACAGTTCCAAGACGAAAGGGAAAGCCCATGCCAGAAAAGACGATCCTCAAGGCCCTTGCCGGCGAAACGCAGGCCACACCACCGATCTGGATGATGCGGCAAGCCGGGCGCTACCTGCCCGAATATCGCGAAACACGCGCGCAAGCCGGGGATTTCCTGTCGCTGTGCTACAACCCCGAACTTGCCGCCGAGGTGACGTTGCAGCCGATCCGGCGCTATGGCTTCGATGCGGCGATCCTATTTGCCGATATCCTTCTGGTGCCCCAGGCGCTGGGAGCCGACCTGTGGTTCGTCACAGGCGAAGGCCCGCGCCTGTCGACGATCACGACCCAGGCCGGGATGGACAAGCTCAAGCCGGTATCGGAGATCCACGAAACGCTGAATCCGGTCTATGAAACCGTGCGCATCCTCAGCCGTGAACTGCCAAAGGAAACCACGCTGATCGGGTTCGCCGGGGCGCCCTGGACGGTCGCGACCTACATGATCGCCGGGCGCGGCACGAAGGACCAGGGACCGGCACACGCGCTGAAATCCGAGAACCGCCCGCTGTTCGAGGCGCTTCTGGACCGGATCACCGAAGCCACGGTCGAATACCTGTCTGCCCAGATCGAGGCCGGCGCCGAGGTCGTCAAACTGTTCGACAGCTGGGCCGGGTCGCTCAAGGGGGACGATTTCGACCGGTATGCCGTGGAACCGGCGCGGTTGATCATCTCGCAGATCAAGGAACGCCATCCCGGTATTCCTGTCATCGCCTTTCCGCGCGAGGCGGGCGATGGGTATATCGGCTTTCACAAGCGCACCGGTGCAGACTGCGTGGCCGTCGATGACAGCGTGGATGCGGCCTGGGTGGCGGAACATGTGCAGGTCGATGGCTGCGTGCAGGGGAACCTGAAATCGTCGCATATGGTGACGGGCGGTCAGGCGCTGGTGGATGAAACCCGGCGGATCGTCGATGCGCTGAAGGGTGGGCCGCACATCTTCAACCTCGGGCATGGTATCACGCCGGATGCCGACCCCGAGAACGTGCAGTTGATGATCGACACGATCCGCAACGGTTAAGCCGATGCGCGGGCGGCTCAGGCTGCCCGCGTCGCCCGGTTCACCATCCAGACGCCGGTAATGCACACCGCCATGCCAAGCATGGCGGTCGGTGTCATGGTCTCTCCTAGAATGAACCATGCGACCACCATCGCCAGCGGCGGCACGAGATACAGAAGCGACGAGATCCGCGTCGCATCGCCGCGCTGAACCAGCCCGACGAACAGGCTGATCGAGATGATGGAGTTGGCCAGCACGAGGTAGGCCAGTGAAACCCCCAATTCGACACTCCAGTCGATCGCGCCTATGCCCATTACAAGAGCCACGGGGCCGATAACGGCAAAGCCGACTGCGTATTGAACCACGCCGCCCGCAACGGGATCGGTGCGTCGGCCATGCCATTTCTCGAAAAGCGTGGCCCCGGTGATCGAAAGCAATCCGATGACCGCAAACATGACCGCAAACCACGGGCTTGGTCCAAGCGTTTCGCCTCCGAGGATCACGATGACCACGCCAAGCAATCCCAACAGCAGCCCAAGCCAGAGCCGCAAGCTGCCGCGCGCAGCCCCGATCAGCGGGGCCAATGTCGCGACGAGGATCGGCTGCAAGGCCATGATCAGCGCGGTTGTCCCGGCGTTCATCCCGCGCTCGAAGGCGAAATAGGACGCGCCGAAATACATGCACTGGATCATGAACCCTGAAAACGCGACCGCCCCCCAATGCCGCACCCCTTTCGGCCAGACCGGGCGATGCACCAGCAACACCGGCAAAAGCACCATCACCGCCAGCGCATAGCGCATCGCCAGCAGCGTCATGGGTTTGACATGGGGCAGACCCAGCTTTGCAAAGCTGTATCCGCCCGCCCAGAACAGGACAAAGATAACGGGCGCCACGCGCCAGAAAAGCGAGTCGTCTGTGGAAGGCGTGGCATGGGTCATGCGCGCAAGATTGCGCCGGACACGCAGAAACGACAATCACGAAAACGGCGTTTCTCTGCCATTAACGATCCCAGACAAAACCCCGGTATTGTCTGCCCAATGCCACGGTCATGCCCGATTTTCCCGCGATACCGTTTCTCGAAAAGAACGAATGTTTGAGGTATCGACGCATGGACCGACTGACGGAAATGGAGGCTTTTGCCACCGTCGTTGATCAAGGGGGCTTCACCGACGCCGCCAAGAAGCTGGGGATTTCGAAATCTGCTGTATCCAAGCACGTTTCGAGCCTCGAGGCACGGCTGGGTGCAAGGCTGCTCAATCGAACGACGCGCCGCGTGAGTCCGACGGAAATCGGGCTGGCCTATTACGATCGCGCCCGTCGTGTGCTGAATGACGCAGGCGAAGCCGACGCGCTTGTCACCTCGATGCAATCGGCGCCTTCGGGGCTGTTGCGTATCAGCGTCGCCACCGATTTCGGCGTGAACCACCTGTCGCCGGTGCTGGGCAACTTCCTTCAGGAATATCCCGACATCACGGTGAACATGGTGCTGAACAACCGCTATGTCGAACTGATCTCGGAAGGGTTCGACATGGCCGTGCGGATCGGCGACCTGGAAGACAGCTCGCTCAGGGCGCGCAAGCTGACAGAAACGACCAAGCGCATGATCGCGTCACCGTCCTATTTCCAGAAATACGGCCGGCCGCAAAAGATCGACGACCTGAACGAACACAAGCTGCTGCACTATTCCAACCAATCGGCGGGCAACGTGTGGAAACTGACCGCACCGTCGGGTGAAAAGCGCCAGGTGCGCACCGCCGGCTGGCTGAGCGTGAATGACGGGCAATCGCTGCTGAACGCGTGCATCGCCGGTCTGGGCATCGCCTACCTGCCCTCGTTCCTATACGCCGACGCGATGGCCAAGGGCCTGGTCGAGGATGCGATCCCCGATCTGCCCGTCGAAACGCAAGGCATCTACGCCGTCTACCCGCCGGGCCGGTTCACCCAGCCCAAGGTCCGCGCGTTCATCGACTTTCTCGTGGACAGTTTCGGCGACAAGGGTCCAACCGACTGGTAAGCGGTGACCTGTTGCGTGAAAGGGCGCGGCCGAGGGGTCCGCGCCCTTTTTCATGCGCCCGCGATGCCCTAGATAGGCGCTGCATGGACAGCATGCGCACAAGCCGCTAGGGAATGGCGATGGCCAAGGCAAAGACAGACCCGAATTACAAGGTGATCGCGGAAAACCGCCGCGCGCGGTACGATTACGCGATCGAGGACGATATCGAATGCGGCATCGTCCTGCAGGGCTCCGAGGTCAAATCCCTGCGTCAGAACTCTGCCAATATCGCCGAAAGCTATGCTGCTGTCGAAGACGGTGAATTGTGGCTGGTCAACGGCTACATCGCCCCCTACGAACAGGCCAAGACCTGGGGCCACGAGGAACGGCGCAAGCGCAAGCTTCTGGTGTCGCGCAAGGAACTGGCACGGCTTTGGAACGCGACCCAGCGCAAGGGCATGACGCTGGTGCCGCTGGTGCTGTATTTCAACCACCGCGGCATCGCCAAGCTCAAGATCGGGATCGCCAAGGGCAAGAAGACGGTCGACAAGCGCGCGACCGAGGCCAAGCGCGACTGGAACCGGCAAAAACAGCGGCTGCTCAAGGAAAACTGACGCGCCCTTGCCAGCCCCCCGCCCCCATTGTAGGCAATGTGCAGCAATCCAGGGGGATCACCATGGCACATGACGACCCAAAGACATTGGTTTCGACCGAATGGCTGGCCGCGCATCTCAAAGACCCCGACCTGCGGGTCATCGATGCCACATGGGCGCTGCCGCAAATGGGGATCGACCCCGTTGCCGGCTACAACGAGGCGCATATTCCCGGCGCGCGGTTCTTTGACATCGACGAAATCGCAGATCACCGCTCGGAACTGCCGCACATGGCCCCCCCGATCGAGAAATTCATGTCGCGGATGCGGGCGATGGGTGTGGGCGATGGCCACCAGGTTGTCGTCTACGATCAGATCGGCACCCATTCCGCGGCCCGCGTGTGGTGGACCTTCCGCCTGATGGGGCAGGACAATATCGCCGTTCTCGACGGCGGGCTGCCGAAATGGCTGGCCGAAAGCCGCGAAGTCGAAGACCTTCCCCCCATCGTGCGCGACCGTCACATGACCGTCCGGCGCCAGGCGCACCTTGTCCGCGACGTGACGCAGGTATCTGCCGCGTCGAAGCTGGGCGATCATGAAATCCTCGATGCGCGCTCGCCCGGCCGTTTCGCCGGGACCGAGCCGGAGCCGCGCGAAGGTCTGCGCAGCGGGCATATTCCCGGCTCGAAATGCGTCTACTACCAGACGCTTCTGAATGAAGACGGCACGATGAAATCGCCCGACGAACTGCGCGCGGTGTTCGATGCCGCCGGCGTCGACCTGTCGAAACCCGCGATCACCACATGCGGCTCGGGCATTACCGCCGCGATCATCAGCTTGGCACTGGAACGGATCGGCAAGACCGATCACTCGCTTTATGACGGAAGCTGGACCGAATGGGGCGCCTTCCCCACCCTGCCCGTCGCAACCGGAGATAAATGATGTTTTCATCGCTCAAGGAGCAACCCGCCGACAAGATCCTCCAGCTCATGCAGCTGTTCAAAGAGGATCCGCGCGACACCAAGATCGACCTCGGTGTCGGCGTCTACAAGAACGCCGAAGGCGTGACGCCCGTGATGCGCGCCGTGAAAGCGGCGGAAAAACGCATCTGGGAAGAACAGACAACGAAATCCTATGTCGGCCTGCCCGGCGACCCGGAATTCGGCGACGCGATGGTCAGCCTCGTGCTGGGCGATTCTGTCGATCGTGGGCAAGTGGCCGCGGCGGCCACCCCCGGCGGCACTGGCGCCGTGCGCCAGGCGTTCGAACTGATCCGCATGGCCAACCCAGATGCCCGCGTCTTCGTGTCGAACCCGACTTGGCCGAACCACGTCAGTATCCTGAAATATCTTGGCATGCCGATGGTCGAGTACCGCTATTTCGACAACGAAACCGGCGGCGTGGATTTCGACGGGATGATGGCCGACCTCGAAGGTGTCAAAAAGGGCGATATCGTCCTGCTGCACGGCTGCTGTCACAACCCGACCGGCGCCAACCTGAACATCACCGAATGGCAGGCCGTGGTCGACCTGCTGAACCGCACCGGTGCGATCCCGATGATCGACATCGCCTACCAGGGCTTTGGCGACGGGTTGGAAGAAGATGCAGCCGCGACCCGTCTGGTGGCGTCGTCCGTGCCCGAAACGCTGATCGCGGCAAGCTGCTCGAAGAATTTCGGCGTCTACCGCGAACGCACGGGCATCCTGATGGCGGTGTCGCAGGATGCCGGCCTGAACAAGCTGACTCAGGGATCGCTGAACTACCTGAACCGGCAGAATTATTCCTTCCCGCCCGATCACGGGGCGCGGGTGGTTTCGACCATCCTGCACGATCCACAACTGCGCGCCGACTGGGCGGCCGAACTGGAAGACGTCCGCCTGTCGATGCTGGGCCTGCGCGAACAGCTTGCCGGTGAATTGCAGCGCCTGTCCGGCTCGGACCGGTTTGCGTTCCTCGCCCAGCACCGGGGCATGTTCTCGCGGCTGGGCACCAGCCCCGAAATGGTCGAGCGCCTGCGGGCCGAGCATGCGATCTACATGGTGGGCGACAGCCGCATGAACATTGCGGGCCTGAACAAGACGACCGTGCCGATCCTCGCCAAGGCGATCATCGACGTCGGCATCTGAACCCGGCGAACCGCAAAGACAAAACGCCCCGCAAATTGCGGGGCGTTTTCGTTTCGGCGCGCTGTCGCCTGGATCAGTTGATCAGGCCCGCATGACGCATCGCTGCGTCCATCTTGGCCTTGGTCGCATCGCTCAGTCCCATCAGGGGCAGGCGGACTTCGTCGGAACAAAGTCCCAGCTTGGACATGCCGTATTTCGCACCGCACAGGCCCGGTTCGGTAAAGATGGCGTCATGCAGCGGCATCAGCCGGTCCTGGTATTCCAGTGCGGTCTTGTAGTCGCCCGCAAGCGTTGCAGCCTGGAATTCGGCGCACAGGCGCGGTGCGACATTCGCCGTGACCGAGATGCACCCCAAACCGCCATGCGCGTTGAAGCCCAGCGCGGTCGCGTCCTCGCCCGAAAGCTGCAGGAAATTGGTGCCACAGGTAATGCGCTGGCGCGGCACGCGGGCCAGATCGCCTGTCGCGTCCTTCACCCCGATGATGCGCGGCAGCTTGGCCAGCTTGCCCATCGTGTCGGGCGTCATGTCCACGACCGAGCGGCCCGGAATGTTGTAGATGATGATAGGCAGGTCGCAGCAATCATGCAGCGCGGTGAAATGCGCGATCATGCCATCCTGCGTGGGCTTGTTGTAATAGGGCGTTACCACCAATGCAGCATCTGCGCCGACCTTTTCGGCGTGCCGCATGAAACGGATGGCTTCCAGCGTGTTGTTGCTGCCTGCACCCGCAATCACCGGGATGCGCCCAGCGGCGGCTTCGACCACCACTTCGATCACGCGCTCATGTTCCTGGTGGGTCAAGGTCGGGCTTTCGCCGGTGGTGCCGACGGGGACGAGCCCGTTCGAGCCTTCGCCCACATGCCATTCGACAAGTTTCTTCAGCGTCTCATAGTCCACTTCGCCGTTCTTGAACGGCGTGACCAGGGCAGGAAGGGATCCCTTGAACATGACACGCTCCTTTTCTTCGCAACCGGGCAATTCAACCCGAAGATTTGTTTCTCGCCGATCCGATGTCCCGCACTGCCAAGTTCGTGAATTGCAGCGGCCGGGTGGCAAAGGTAGGCTGGCGCCGTTCTATCCTTTGTTCGGGCAGAAAATGCAAGAGATGTTGCGCCGGATCACGCTGATCCTGATCCTTGGCCTCGCCGTTCCCGCCACCGCGCAAGAGGGGCCAAAGCCGCTGGCCTCGGCGCTCGATGCCGTGCGCACCGGTCAATGGGACACCGCGCGCACCCTGGCGCAACGCGCGGGCGACCCGGCCCCGGACATCGTGGAATGGATCAGCCTGCGTGCGGGCCGCGGCACCCTGGCCGAGGCGGTCGCCTTTCTGGATCGCAACGGGGATTGGCCGGGGCTCGAGCTGCTGCGCAAGCGCATCGAACCGATGACTGCCGAGGCCCCCGACGATCTGGTGCTGCGGTTTTTCGACGGGCAGATTCCGCAAACCGGCACGGGCGCGCTGGCCCATGCCCGTGCGCTTATCGCTTCGGGGCGCGAGGGCGCGGCGGAAATCGGCCTGGTGCTGGCCTGGCGCACGCTGGAACTCGATGACGACGAACACACCGCGTTCCTGGAACGGCATGGCAAGCTGCTGCAGCCCCATCACCAGGCACGGCTGGACATGGCGCTATGGCGTGGCCTGACGGGTGACGCCGAAAGGATGCTGCCGCTGGTAGACGAAGGTTGGCAGGCCCTTGCCAAGGCCCGGATCGCGCTGCGTCGCGACCGCGACGGGGTGGATGCGATGATCGCTGCGGTGCCCGGCGATCTGGCCGCCGACGCCGGCCTTGCCTATGAACGGTTCGACTGGCGTATCCGCAAGGGCCGCACCGACGACGCGATCACGCTGCTGCTGGCGCAGTCGGCATCGACCGACGGGTTGGGGCAACCGGAATCCTGGGCAGGCTGGCGGCGATACCTGGCGCGGTCCGAAATGCGCGCGGGCCGGGCGGCGCAGGCATATGCACTGGCGTCGTCGCATTGGCTGACGGGCGGATCGAACTATGCCGATCTCGAATGGCTGTCCGGGTATCTCGCGCTAACGTATCTCAAGGAACCGGCGCTGGCGCTGGACCATTTCCAAAGGTTCCGCGCGGCTGTCGAAACACCGATTTCGCTGGGCCGGGCCGGATATTGGATCGGCCGCGCCCAAGAGGCGCTCGGCGATACCGAGGCCGCGCGCCTGGCCTATTCCGAAGGGGCCGAACACCAGACCAGCTTTTACGGCCTGCTGGCCGCCGAGCGCGCCAGCCTGCCGCCCGATCCGGCATTGGCCGGAACCGAAAGCTTCCCCGACTGGCGTACGGCGCCTTTCACGTCCTCCAGCGTTTATCGCGCAGGCATCCTTGCGCTCAATGCCGGGCAGGTGTCGATGGCCGAGAGGTTCTTCGCCCATCTGGCAGAGTCGCTGGATCGCACGCAGTTGGGCCAGCTTGGCCAGATGGCGCAGGACCTGGGGCAGCCGCACCTGTCGGTGATGATCGGCAAGGCCGGTGCCGCGCGTGGCATCACCCTGCCCGGCCCGTATTACGCCCTGCACCCTCTCAAGGACATGAAGCTGCCCGTGCCGGCCGAAATGGCGCTGTCCATCGCCCGCCGCGAAAGCGAATTCGACCCGAACGTCGTCAGCGGTGCGGGCGCACAAGGGTTGATGCAGTTGATGCCGGCGACCGCCGCCGAAGTGGCAATCGGCCTCGGCCTCGATCATCAGCCCGCGCGTGTTCTGAACGATCCATCCTACAACGCCATCCTCGGCAGTGCGTATCTGGGCGAACTGGCGGTGCGTTTCGATGCGAACGTGATCATGGTGGCGGCAGCATACAACGCGGGGCCATCCCGGCCCGAACGCTGGATGGAAGAACAGGGGGATCCCCGCAAGGGGGGCATGGATATCGTCGACTGGATCGAACACATCCCCTTCCGCGAAACACGGAACTACGTGATGCGCGTGTCGGAAAGCCTGCCGGTCTACCGTGCGCGGCTGGGGCGCGATCCGCACCCGGTGCCGTTTTCGCAGGAACTGGTGGGGCGGACCTTGCTGCCGCCGACGCGCTAGCGCGCCTGGCGTTCCCGCCAGAAGGTGAACAGCCCCGCCGCCACGATGATCGACGCGCCGACCGCCACGTTGGCGCGGATCACCTCGTCGAACAGGATCACGCCCATGACCGAGGCAAAGACAAGCTGGAAATAGGCGAAAGGCTGCACCACGCTGGCCTCGGCGACCTCATATGTCTTGATCAGCAGGAAATGCCCGCCCGCGCCGGTCAGGCACAACAGCCCCATCCACATCCAGTCGCCGCCGGTCATCGGCTCCCAATACCACGCGCCAACGGCGGTCATGGCAACCATGCCCACGGTCCCGGTCCAGAAAAACGAGGTCGCGGCGCTGTCCTTGCGCGCGGCATAGCGCGTCAGCAGGCCGTAGAGCGCGAACATCAGCGCCGACACCAGCGGGATGATGGCCGCAGGCTGAAACACGCCGAACCCCGGTTCGAGGATGATCACGATGCCAAGGAACCCGACGCCGATCGCCGTCCAGCGCCGCCAGCCCACCGATTCACCCAGAACCGGGCCGGATAGCGCCGCGATCAGCAGCGGGTAGCAGGCGAAAACCGCATGGCTTTCGACCAGACCGAGGATTGTGAACCCCCAGATGGCCACGCAGATCTCTGCCACCAGCAGCACCGCGCGGAAGGATTGCAGCCAGGGCTGCCGGGTGGCGGCCGCCGCGCGCACCCCGCCCGCCTTTCGTGCGGCAACCGCCGTCACGAAGGCCGCGAAAAACCAGTAGCGGATCATCACCACCATCAACACGTTGTATTCGCCCGCAAGGTGCCGGCTGATCCCGTCCTGCATCGCAAATACGAAGGTGGTCGCCACCATCAGCATGATGCCCAGCCGGGCATTCGATTCCTTCATCACGTAGGCGCTGGTCATGGCTGCGGCTTTCTGGCGGAGGTCATGTGACGCTTGCGCCCGTATCCCGGCACACGCTCGACCGCAAGCCCGGCCGCGGCCAGCGCCCGCCGCACATGCCCTGCCGCGGTATAGGTCGCGACCGTACCACCGGGCACGGTGTGGTCGGCCACCGCCTGCATCAGGTCAGAGCCCCAAAGCTCGGGGTTCTTGGCCGGGGAAAACCCGTCCAGGAACCACGCATCCGCCCGGCCATCCCACGCGGGCAGGGTTTCGCGCGCATCGCCGGCGACGACATGCAAAAGCATGCCGTGACCCATGTCGATCCGGTGCGCGCCGCTGGCCCAGGCGTCAATCAGCCGGGTGGCCAAAGGCGCAAGTTCGGGAAACGCCGACAGTGCCTGTTCCATGGCGGCGGCGTCCATCGGGTAAGCCTCGAAACTTGTGAAATCCAACCGTCCGGGCGCACCTGCCGACATCCAGGCCTGCAACGTGGCCAGCGCGTTCAGCCCGGTGCCGAACCCCAGCTCGGCGATATGGAATCCGTCACGAAAACGGGCCGGCAAGCCGTTGCCCGCCAGGAACGTGTGACGTGTTTCCGCAAGCCCGTTTTCCAGGCTGAAATACGGATCGTCGAACCGGGTCGACACCGGCACCGCGCCCTCACGCCATTCCAGGTCCGCCCGCTGGTCTTGCATCGTCCGTTCCCTTAAACCGGGGGCGAGGATGAACCGGCGGCAGGGCAATGGCAATGGTGGACGTGACAATACGCGGGGCTGGCATTTTCGGCCTGTCGATCGCCTGGGTCTGCACCCAGCGGGGCGCCGTCGTGCGCGTGGTCGATCCCAACGGGCCGGGTGCAGGCAGTAGCGGCGGCCTGGTCGGCGCGCTGGCCCCGCATGTGCCCGAGAACTGGAACGACAAGAAGGCATTCCAGCTCGACAGCCTGCTGATGGCCGAAACCTTCTGGGCCGGGGTTGCCGCGGCGGGTGGGGTCGATCCAGGCTATGCGCGGGCGGGGCGGTTGCAACCGGTCATGGACGAACGCGGGCTGGAACTGGCGCATGACCGGGCAGAGGGTGCGCAGGCACTTTGGCAAAACCGCGCGGTTTGGCAGGTAAAGCGCGCGGTTTCCGTGGGCGACTGGGCGCCGGCCACGCCCACCGGCTGGCTGATCCACGACACGCTGAGCGCCCGGATGCATCCCCGCCACGCCTGCGCCGCGCTGGTGGCCGCGCTGCAATCGCGGGGGACCGAGGTTGTAGCTCAGGCGCCCGATCAGGGGGCCGTCGTCTGGGCCACCGGTGTCGCCGGGCTGGAAGAAATCAGCCGCGCAATGGGCGCGACCTTCGGCAACGGGGTCAAGGGGCAGGCGGCTCTTCTGCAACTGGACCGCCGGGATGCGCCGCAACTTTTCGTCGACGGCGTGCATGTCGTGCCTCATGCCGATGGCACCGTTGCGGTGGGATCGACCAGCGAGCGCGACTACGACGCGCCCGACACCACGGATGCCCAATTGGACGCCGTGCTGGACAAGGCCCGCGCCGCTGTTCCGGCCTTGCGGGATGCACCGGAGATCGAGCGTTGGGCCGGGGTGCGGCCACGTTCGAAATCGCGCGCACCGGTTCTGGGGGGGCATCCCCTTTATCCGGGGCAGTTCATCGCGAATGGCGGGTTCAAGATCGGGTTCGGCATGGCCCCGAAGGTGGCGCAGGTGATGGCCGATCTGGTGCTGGATGGCCGTGACGCCATTCCCGACGGCTTCCGCGCCTGAGCTGCCTCAGACCATCCACGCCAGCAGCACCGACAGCGTCACGGCCGCGCCTGTCGTGGCCAGCATCAGTGAGAGCGAGGCCAACCCCTCATGCCCGTACTCCTGTGCGAGGATCGGGTAGATTCCGAACATCGGCATCGCGGCGGACAAGACCACGGCGGTGGCAAGCGTTCCATCGGGCACAGGCAGGCCCAGCATCGGCAACAAGACCAGCGCCCCCGCGACCAGTGCGGGATGCAGCACCAGCTTGCCCAGAGCGATCTGGCTGCCCAAAAGCTTGTCGCCTGCCACGCTGAGCCCGGCCAGCGAGCCGCCGATCACCACCAGCGCCAGCGCCGAGGACGAGGCCGCAAGCATATCCAGAACCCGCAGAACCGGCCCCGGCAAGGCCAGTCCGCTCAGCGATATGGCGAAGCCTGCCAAAAGGCCCAGAACCATCGGACGTTTGAGCAGGTTCAGGAAGACCGACCCCAGCACATGCAACAGCGAACGGCCTGCGCGCGGGCGCGAAAGCTCCATCAGCATCAGGCAGATCGGGATCAGCAGGAAATTCTCGACGATGAAATTGAGCGCAAGGATCACCCCGGCAAAATCCGGGAAGACCAGCAGCATGACGGGATACCCGACATAGCCCGAATTGGGGCAGGATGCCCCCATCGCCGCCACGCCGCGTCGTGCCGGCCCGACACCCTGCAGCCAGACCCAAAGATACATGATCGTGATCGTCGCCAGCCCGCCCAGCGCGAACACCCACATGTAGCCGGCATTCAGCACCTCGGACAGGTCACGCCGGGCAATCGCCCCGCATAACAGCGCCGGCAGAGCGATATTCAGGACATAGCGGCCCAGAACACGCATGTCTGCCTGGTTGAACACATTGAAACGCACCAGCCCGAACCCAAGCCCGGCTGCGGCGAAGATCGGAAAGACGATACCGAGAACGTCAAACATCGCCGGCGCTCCACCCGTTTGCATCGTGGCCGATCTCATCCGCCAGATCGTGCGCGAAACGCAGCATGACGGCGATACGGTCACGCGCGATGCGCTGGCCTGTGGCCGTTGTCATCCCGTCGGGCAGACGCAGCAGTTTCGCGGGCCAGTGATCCAGCGCGAAAGTGCCATCGTCGGGCACGCGTGTCGCGGCAAAGGGGTCGCCCGGATGGTAAAGCGCACGATCCAGCGCCCCCGACACGGCGAAGGCGCGGGCGACACCGATTGCGCCCAGCGCGTCCAACCGGTCGGCATCGCGCAGGATGCGCGCCTCGTGGGTTTCGGGCGTGATCCCGGCCGAGAAACTATGCGCCTCTATCGCGTGCTGAACGGCGGCGACGCGGTCCGGCCCAAACCCCAGCGCCTGCAGGTGGGGTCGGGCCGCGCTGGCCGACATGGCCGAAGCCCGCGCGCGGTCGGGCGCGTCCTTTGGCAGGTTTACCAGATCATGCAGGTAGGCGGCGGCGCAAAGAATGGGCGTGTCCGCCCCGCCCTCTCCCTCTGCGATGGCCTGCGCGTTGGCCCAAACGCGGTCGAGATGTGCAAGGTCATGGGCGCTGTCCTGCGCCATCGCGGCCCCGGCAACCGCGCGGAGCCTTTGGCGCAGATCGTCGGTCACCCGATGCTGCCCCGGTTTTCCCCGATCTGGCCGCGATGCAGAAGCAAATGGTCAAGGATCACGCAGGCCATCATCGCCTCGCCGACGGGCACCGCACGGATGCCCACGCAGGGGTCGTGGCGGCCCTTGGTGATGATCTCGGCCGCCTCGCCCGACTTGGTGATTGTCTGGCGCGGCTTCAGGATCGAACTGGTGGGTTTCACGGCAAAGCGCACCACCACGTCCTGCCCGGTGCTGATGCCACCGAGGATGCCACCCGCATGGTTCGACGAATAGACGGGCCGTCCATCGTTGCCCATGAAGATCTCGTCGGCGTTTTCCTCGCCGGTCAGGGTGGCGGCTGCCATGCCCTCGCCGATCTCGACGCCCTTGACGGCATTGATGCTCATCATCGCGGCGGCGAGGTCGGTATCGAGTTTGCCATAGACCGGCGCCCCCAGCCCGGCGGGCACACCGCGGGCCACGACCTCGACCACGGCGCCGACCGAGTTGCCGGATTTGCGCAGGCCATCAAGATAGTCGGCCCAGTCACCGGCCGCAGTGGCATCGGGGCACCAGAACGGGTTCGCGTCGATCTGGTCAGGGTCGAACCGGTCGCGGTCGATGCCATGCGGCCCGATCTGGGTCATGTAGCCCCTGATCTCGATCCCCGGCACCAGCGCGTTCAGCGCAGCCCGCGCCAGCCCGCCCGCGGCAACGCGCGCCGCGGTTTCCCGCGCGCTGGAGCGACCGCCCCCGCGGTAATCGCGGATGCCGTATTTCTGCCAATAGGTGATATCGGCATGACCGGGGCGGAACTTTTCGGCGATCTCGGAATAGTCCTTGGAGCGTTGGTCGGTGTTTTCGATCATCAACTGGACCGGCGTGCCGGTTGTCTGCCCTTCGAACACGCCGGACAGGATCCTTACCTGGTCGGGTTCGCGGCGCTGTGTGGTGTATTTAGACTGGCCCGGCTTGCGGCGGTCGAGCCAGTGCTGGATCTGCGCCTCGTCTATGGCGACACCCGGCGGGCACCCGTCGACCGTCGCGCCCAAAGCGGGCCCGTGGCTTTCGCCCCAGGTGGTGACGCGGAAAAGATGGCCGAATGAATTGAGCGACATGGGCGCCTGTCCTTGGATGTGGTCAGGGCGGGGTTACCCGATTGATGCGGCTGGCGCAATTGCAACGGGCATCGACGCGTCAGCGCAGCCCGTGGAAATGATCGACCGGTCCCTGCCCCTGTCCGACCTGCAGACCGTCCGCCGCACCAATCGCCCGCTGGACATAGGTCTTGGCCGCGCGGGCGGCGGCCAAAGGATCGCCCGTCAGCGCAAGCTGGGTGGCCAGGGCCGAAGACAATGTGCAACCGGTGCCGTGCGTGTTGCGCGTGCCGATCCGTGGCCCGGGCAGCCAATGCGCAGCATCCGCCGTCAACAAAAGGTCCGGGCTGTCATCCCCCGACAGGTGCCCACCCTTGAGCAGGACGGCCCTCGGACCAAGCGCAAGAAGCGCCTGTGCCTGGGTGACCATCTCGTCGCGTGACGCGGCCTCGGCCATACCCAGAAGGTCGGCCGCTTCGGGAAGGTTCGGCGTGACGGCCGTGGCCATGGGCAGCAGGATGTCGCGCAGAACCGCAACGGCATCCGCCGCCAGCAGCCTGTCACCGCCCTTGGCGACCATGACCGGGTCGAGCACGATGGGCACGTCGCGGCCCTGCAAGGCACCCGCCACGGATTGCGCAATCGCGGCGTCCCCGAGCATCCCGATCTTCACGGCATCCACGCGGATATCGTCGAAAACCGATGCGACCTGCGCCGCGACGAAATCGGGTGCGATCAACTGCGCGCCCTGCACGCCTTGGGTGTTCTGCGCCGTCAATGCGGTTATTGCCGCCATGGCGTATCCGCCATTGGCGCTGATCGCCTTGATATCGGCCTGGATGCCCGCCCCGCCGGACGGGTCGGAGCCTGCGATGGAAAGGATATTGGGGATCATGCGGTTCTCCAGTCTTGGACAAGTGCGCGGGTGGCCGCCTCGGGATCGGGCGCCGAGGCGATGGCCGACACAACGGCGACCCCGGCGAAACCCGCGCGTTTCAGTGTGGGAATGTCGGTGGCCGACAAGCCGCCGATGGCAACGGCGGGAACAGGGCTGCGCCGCGCGATCCGCGCCGCGCCGTCCGGGCCAAGCGGCGCGGCGTGGTCGGGCTTGGTCGCGGTCGCGTGGACGGGGCCTATACCGATCAGGGTGATACCTTGGGCAGGCATGCCACCAAGCTGATCGGACATTTCGATCGACAGGCCGAGATGCCGGCCGGGGCCAAGCGCCGCGCGCATCCGGGCCGGATCGCCGTCGCCATGGCCCATGTGCAAACCGTCCGCCCCGCTGGCAAGCGCCACGTCAAGCCGGTCGTTCACGATCAGGGGGACACCGCCGGCCTTGCACAAGGGCAGCAGCCGCCGGGCTTGCGCGGTCATTTCGGCATCGGTTGCGGTTTTGTCGCGCAGTTGGATCATGCCCGCCCCACCGGCGAGCGCCGCACGCACCAGCGCGTCGTCGCACCCGTCGGGGGTTACGAAATAAATCCCGATGCTCATGCCTGGGTGACCTTTACGCCGCGTGTCACGTCGTCGGGCCCCAAGGTGTAAAGCGCGTCCAGGAATGCTGGCTGGAAAGACCCAGGCCCCTGCGCCGCCGCACCCGCGCGTTCACCCGCCAAGCCGTAATAAGCCAGCGCGGCAACGGTCGCAGGCAATGCGTCCTGCCCGACGAGGAACGCGCCCACCACACCGGTCAGCGAACAGCCCATGACGGTGATGCGCGGCATCAGGGGATGGCCATTGTCGATGCGCCAGGCCGTGTCGCCATCGGTTACGAAATCCTGCGCCCCGGTCACGGCGACCACGCCGCCGGTCTGAAGTGCAAGGGCACAAGCAGCGTCTTCGGCAGCGGCCACGCTGTCGGCGGCATCCGCCCCCTTGCCGGCGGCATCTGCCCCGGCCAGCGCCAGCACCTCGGACGCATTCCCGCGAATGACGGTCGGCTTCAGCGCCAGCAGGCGCGCACCCGCGCTGCGGCGCAGGGCGGTCGCACCCACGGCCACCGGGTCGAGCACCCAGGGCTTGCCCGCTTCGCGCGTGGCGCGGGCCGCCGCCTCCATCCCGCGCAGCCAGTGGGGGCTGAGCGTGCCGATATTCACGGTCAACGCCTGCGCGATGGCGGCGAACTCGCCAGACTCGGCTTCGTCATGCACCATCGCGGGGGACGCGCCCGCCGCCAGCATGACATTCGCCATGACGTTCATCGCGACATAGTTGGTGATGTTCTGCACCAGCGGCGCCTGGCTGCGCATCGTTTCGAGGTAAGTGCCCCAGTCGGTCATATCAAACTCCTTCCGAGGCGGAGCGACTGACCGGACGCAGCCCTGTCACCAAGGGCTGAAACCGCGACTTCCTCCGCCAGCATGATCTGGTTCAGGTTCAAAGGGTGCTTCTCAGCCCCGGAAAACCGGGACGCCCCTGTCGTGCGGCAAGGTTAATGCGATTCTCGCGGCGACTGCCACCCCTTGAAGTGGGGCGGTGCAAACATTACCGTCTGCATCACCTCGGGGTGCTCTGACAGGGGCTGAGATGCGGCGACGCGAACCCGTTGAACCTGAACCGGTTAACACCGGCGGAGGGAAGGGATTGGACATCCTCCAAGGCTCTCGCCCCGTCCGTCGCAAAAAAGGAGGATGCCATGCGCAATCTGCTGCTTGCTACAGGACTGATCGCAACCGCCACGATGGCGGCGGCACAGGATCGGCCCGTTCTGACCGTCTATACCTATGACAGCTTCGTTTCCGATTGGGGGCCTGGCCCCGCCGTGGAAGAGGCGTTCGAGGCGCAATGCGCCTGCGACCTGCAATTCGTGGGCGCGGGCGACGGTGCGGCGCTGTTGTCGCGGCTCCGGCTGGAAGGTGCACGGACCGATGCCGATATCGTTCTGGGGCTCGATACCAACCTGACGGCCGCGGCCCGCGAAACCGGACTGTTCGCCCCGCACGGCGTCGACGCAGATTTCGACATGCCGATCGCCTGGACGGACGATACGTTCCTGCCCTTCGACTGGGGCTATTTCGCCTTTGTCGCTGATGCCGATCTGCAAGCGCCCGGCGATTTCCGCGCATTGGGCGACAGCGATACCACGATCGTCATCCAGGACCCGCGCAGTTCCACCCCCGGGCTGGGGCTGGTGATGTGGGTCAAGGCGGCCTATGGCGACGAGGCGGGTGCCGTGTGGGAAGGTCTGGCCGACAACATCGTCACAGTCACCCCCGGCTGGTCCGAAGCCTATGGCCTTTTCCTGGAAGGTGAGGCCGACATGGTGCTGTCCTATACGACATCGCCCGCCTATCACCTGATCGCCGAGGACGATGCCACCAAGACGGCCGTCCAGATGGCAGAAGGGCATTACATGCAGGTCGAGGTCGCGGCCAAACTCGCGGGGACGGACCAGTCGGATCTGGCCGATCAGTTCCTGTCTTTCATGCTGACCGATGCCTTCCAATCGGTGATCCCCACAACCAACTGGATGTATCCCGCCAAAACGCCCGAAGCAGGACTGCCCGAAGGGTTCGAAACGCTGATCACGCCGGGCAAGGCGCTGCTTCTGAACCCGGAAGAGGCCCGTGCAATGCGCGATGCAGCCATCGCCGAATGGCAAGCCGCGCTGGCGCGCTAGTGTGACGCGGCGCACGTCCTTGCCCGATTGGCCCGGCCTGCTGGCCGGGCTGTTTCTGTGCGCGCTGATCCTAGGCCCGCTGGCCGCCGTGACATTGCGCGCGGGCGGCGGGGGCTGGCCCGTGGCGGCGGATTGGGCGGCGCTGCGCTTCACGGTTCTGCAGGCGGTTTTGTCGGCGGTGATTTCGGTCGCGCTTGCCGTACCCGTGGCGCGCGCATTGGCGCGGCGCCGGTTTCCCGGGCGTGGGGTTCTGATCACGCTGCTGGGCGCGCCTTTCATTTTGCCGGTGATCGTCGCAGTGCTCGGCCTGCTCGCGGTGTTCGGCCGGGGGGGCGTGTTGAACGATGCACTGCTGTGGCTGGGTCTGCCGCGCGTTCAGATCTATGGCCTGCATGGCGTCGTACTGGCGCATGTGTTCTTCAACTTGCCGCTTGCGACCCGCATGATCCTGCAAGGCTGGCAGGCGATCCCCGCCGAACGCTTCCGGCTGGCGGCCAGCCTTGGCATGTCGCCCGGAACGGTGCTGCGTATACTGGAATGGCCGATGCTGCGGACTGTGCTGCCCGGCGCGGCGCTGATCGTCTTTGCATTGTGCCTGTCGAGCTTTGCTGTCGCGCTGACACTCGGGGGCGGGCCTCGGGCCACGACGCTGGAGCTGGCGATCTACCAGGCGTTCCACTTCGACTTCGATCTGGGCCGGGCTGCCGTTCTGGCCGTCATGCAGCTTGTCCTTGTTATCGCAGCCGCCGCGCTGGCGTTGCGGGTCAACCCGGCTACGGGTTTCGGTGCAGGGCTTGACCGCATTCAGCGCCGGTGGGAGGCGGAAACGCCGCTTTTGCGGACGCAGGACGCGGTGCTTATCCTGCTGGCGGCCTTGTTCCTGCTGACACCACTTGCTGCGGTGGTCTGGCACGGTGCGGCCGGCCTCATGGAAATGCCGGCGCAGGTCTGGAATGCCGCCGCGGTGTCGCTGGCGGTGTCGCTTGTTGCAACGGTGCTGTGCCTGTCGCTGGCCATGGCGCTGGCAACGCTTGCCTTGCGCAGGCCGTGGGTGGAGGGTTTCGGCCTTATGGGTATCGCGATTTCACCACTGGTCATCGGCACCGGGTTGTTCCTGATCGTGAACCCCTGGGTCGATCCCGCGCGCTTGGCACTGGGTGTGACCGCGCTGGTGAATGCGGTGATGGCCTTGCCCTTTGCGTTGCGGATGATCCTGCTCCGCCTGCGGGAAATCGAAGAGACGCATGGCCGGTTGGCCACCTCGCTGGGGATGACGGGGGGTGTGCGGTTGCGGTGGCTCATCCTGCCAAGGCTGCGCCCCGTGCTGGGCTTTTCCGCCGGCTTGACCGCGGCGCTCTCGATGGGTGATCTGGGGGTGATCGCGCTGTTCGCAGACATGGAGAACGCAACCCTGCCGTTGCAAATCCTGCGGTTGATGGGCGCCTATCGCATGGATGCGGCGGCTGGCGCAGGTCTGTTGTTGCTGGCGCTCAGCCTTGCGCTGTTCTGGGTTTTCGACAAGGGAGGGCGCGACAATGCTTCGGTTTGACGCCGTGCGCATCGAACAGGGCGATTTTCGCATGGATGCGGACTTGTCGATAGACGCAGGCGCGCGCGTGGCCGTGATCGGCCCGAGTGGCGCGGGGAAATCGACCCTGCTGAACGCGCTGGCCGGATTTCTGGAGTTGTCCTCCGGCCGGCTGTCGTGGGACGGAACTGACATCACCGATGCCCCGCCTGCACGCCGTCCCGTTGCCATGCTGTTTCAGGACAACAACCTGTTCCCGCATTTGAGCGTTGCGCAGAATGTCGGGCTTGGCCTGCGCCCGGATCTGCGGCTTTCGCCCGAGGACCGGGCGCGCGTTGCGCAGGCTCTGGGGCGTGTCGGGCTCGATGGTATGGGGGAACGGCGCCCAGCGAACCTTTCGGGTGGGCAACAGGGACGCGCGGCGCTGGCGCGGGTGCTGGTTCAACGCAAACCCATCGTTCTGCTGGACGAACCCTTTGCCGCGCTTGGGCCCGCTCTCAAGACCGAGATGCTCGACCTCGTGGCCGAACTCGTGGCCGAAACCGGTGCGACCCTGCTGATGGTCAGCCACGACCCGGACGATGCAAGGCGGATATGCCCGCTGACGGTGCTGGTGGATGACGGGTGCGCAGCGCCGCCCGTCGCAACCGCGCCCCTGCTGGACAACCCGCCACCGGGGTTGCGCGCCTATCTGGGGAACTGACCTTCGGACAAAGAAAAACCCCGCCGGAACCGGCGGGGTTTCACAATCATTTACCTGCCTGGGGATCAGGCGGTTTTCTTGCCCTTCACCGGCGCCCAGATGCGCTTGTTGGTGAGGTAGAGAAGAACCGACAGCACCACAAGGAACAGAACCGCCACGAAACCGGCCTGTTTGCGCGCCATCATCTTGGGTTCAGCCGCCCACATCAGGAATGCGGACACGTCTTCGGCCATGTGATGGATCGAGTTGTCGTGCCCGTCATCGAATTCCACCGCTTCGTCGAACAGCGGCGGCGCCATGGCGATCCAGCCACCCGGGAAGGCAGTGTTTTCGTAATAGAGCGTTCCGGCCTCTTCCTTTTCCTCACCGGTGTAACCGGTCAGGAGCGAGACGATGTATTCCGGCCCGCCGATACCCTTGAACAGCTGGTTCAGACCCGTGCCATACGGCCCGTGGAACCCTGCGCGGGCCTTGGCCATCAGGCTGAGGTCCGGCGCGTTCTCGAGGCTGGAACCGGGGAAGTGGTCGGTCGGGTTGGCAGGACGGAAATCGTCCAGCTCGGGATCGAACACTTCGAAACGCTCGGCATAGGCGCGCACTTCGTCTTCGGAGTAGTGCGGGCCGCCTTCGTCACCCAGCGTGCGCAGCGGCACGTATTTCAGGCCGTGACAGGCCGAGCAGACCTCGGTGTACACCTTGAGGCCACGCTGCAGCTGGTTCTGGTCGAAAGTGCCGAACGGCCCCTCGAACGAGAAATCGACATCGTGCACATGGCCCTCGGCGCCGGCGGCCAGGGCCGCCCCACCCGAAAGGGCCAGGGCTGCCACTGCGGAGATCGCAAGTTTCTTCAGCATTTCCTTTGGTCCTTTCTTATTCAGCCGGAGTTTCGGCTTTGCCGTAATGGGCATTGAAGTCTTCCTCGATCGTGGCCGGCTGTTCGGTCGGCTTCTCGATCACGCCCAGAAGCGGCAGGATGACCAGGAAGTAGGCGAACCAGTAGGCCGATGCGATCAGCGAGAAGGTCGCATAAGGCTCTTCCGCGGGCATGGCGCCCAGCCACATCAGCACGACGAAGTCGACGCAGAGCAGCGCGAACCACCACTTGAACATCGGACGATACCGGCCCGAGCGCACGCGGCTGGTGTCCAGCCAGGGCGCCAGCGCCATGACGGCGATCGCACCGAACATCGCCAGAACACCAAAGAACTTGGCATCGACGATGCCGCCGGTGATCCAGTTGGCCGCGATCACGACCCAGACATCGCCGGTAAAGGCACGCAGGATCGCGTAGAACGGCAGGAAGTACCATTCAGGCACGATGTGCGCAGGCGTCGCCAGCGGGTTCGCTTCGATGTAGTTGTCGGGGTGGCCCAGGTAGTTGGGCATGAAGCCGACAATCGCGAAGAAGACCACCAGGATCACCGCCAGTGCGAACAGATCCTTGATCACGAAGTAGGGCCAGAAGGGAACGGTGTCTTTTTCCGCCTCTTCCTTGGAACCGCGGCGAACCTCGACCCCGGTGGGGTTGTTGTTGCCGGTGGTGTGGAAGGCCCAGATATGCACCGCAACCAGCGCCGCGATCACGAAGGGCAGCAGGTAATGGAGCGAGAAGAACCGGTTCAGCGTGGCGTTGTCCACGGCCGGGCCGCCCAGCAGCCAGGTCTGGATCGGTTCGCCGATGAACGGGATCGCGCCAAAGAGGCCGGTGATAACCGTTGCACCCCAGAACGACATCTGACCCCAGGGCAGAACGTAGCCCATGAAGGCGGTGCCCATCATGCAGAGATAGATCAACATGCCGATGATCCAGGTGATCTCGCGCGGGGCCTTGTAGGAGCCGTAATAGAGACCGCGGAAAATGTGCATGTAGACCGCGACGAAGAACAGCGATGCGCCGTTCGAGTGCAGGTAACGCAGCATGTGGCCGCCGTTCACGTTGCGCATGATGTGTTCGACACTGGCGAATGCCATGTCCACATGCGGCGTGTAGTGCATCACAAGAATGATGCCGGTGACGATCTGCAGTGCAAGGCAGAAGGTCAGGATGATGCCCCAGATCCACATCCAGTTCAGGTTCTTGGGTGTGGGGATCATGATGGTGTCATACAGAAGGCCGACGATGGGCAGGCGGCTGTGCAGCCACTTTTCGCCACCTGTTTTCGGCTCGTAATGATCGTGCGGAATTCCGGACATGAGCGCGTTTCCTTATCCCAGTTTGATCGTCGTCTCGTCGACGAATTCGGCGACGGGAATATCGAGGTTGCGCGGCGCGGGGCCCTTGCGGATGCGGCCGGCCTGATCGTAGTGCGACCCGTGGCAGGGGCAGAACCAGCCACCGAAATCGCCCGCGCCATTGCCGATCGGCACACAACCCAGGTGGGTGCAGACGCCGATCATGACCAGCCATTCACCGGCTTCGTCCATCGTGCGGTTGACGTCGCTTGCGTCGGTGCCGGGCTTGTTGGGGTTTTCCGAGTTCGGATCGGGCAGCTGGTCGACCTCGACCGAGCGGGCCGCTTCGATCTCTTCGGCGGTGCGGCGGCGAATGAACACCGGCTTGCCGAGGAATTTCACCGAAAGCTGCGAACCGACCGCAACGCCGGACACGTCGACGCGGATCGAGCTGAGCGCCTGCACGTCGGCGGAGGGGTTCATCTGATTGACCAGCGGCCAGACGGCCGCACCGGTGGCGACGGCACCTGCGCCAGCCGTGGCGTAGTAGAGGAAATCTCTGCGGGTGCCTTCGTGATCTTCTGCGTGGGACACGAGGTTCTCTCCTTCTTCAGCCGTAACCGGCCAATGCGGGTGGGGCCGCATGGGCTGCAGCCAATTCCGTGCGCGTGTTTAACCGTGCTTTTCCCTACAGTCCAGCGGACAATGCCGCGCAGTTTGATGCGCCGCACCTGTGTGCTGTCCGTATCAGGCAATGCCCGGTAATTCAGGCGAATTTGTTTCGCCTGAAGAAGGAATAGTCGGGTCCGACCGGGCCTCAAGGGATAGATTGCCGCAGGTGCATATTGCCATGATCAGCCGGGGCAAGGCGTCCGGCGCGATCAGTCGGTGGGTGCGGTCGCCTTCATCGATGGCCGCTGCGCGAAAGCCGCGAACCAATCATCCAAGGCCCCGCGCCCCTTGCGCCATTGCCGTGCGTCGTGGCGGAAATCGAGATAGCCAAGCGCGCACCCCACGGCGACCTGCCCCATGTCGAGAGGGCCGCTCAGATGGCTCATCCACATCTTGCCCAACGCGTCGAGCGAACGTTCGATCTTTGCCCACTGCGCCTCCATCCAATCCTCGGATTGCATGTTCTCGGGGCGAAAGCGTTTCTCGTAGACGATGCCGATCGCGGAATCGAGGATCCCGTCGGCTGTCGCTTCGAGCGTCAGAACCTCCCACAGGCGCGATTCGGGGTAGAGCCCGGCCTGAGCATGGGCATCGAGATACCGGCAGATCACGCGGCTGTCGTAGATTGCCGGGCCTTCGTCACGGATCAGCGCGGGGATCTTTCCCAGGGGATTCGCTGCCGCTACATCGGCGGCCGTGTCCATCGGCGTCGTCTTGACCGGCAGTTCCGTCACCTCGTCGCCAAGTCCGGCCTCGTGGATCAGAACGCGCACCTTGCGCACATAGGGCGATGCAGGAGAGGAAATCAGTTTCATTGGGCCACCCCGTTCGATTTTGTTTGCGAAACCCTACATCGCTTGTGCGCTTATGCAATGGGCTTGGCGTCCGGCGGGCTAAGCATCAGTGCCGACAGTTCGGGATCGGTGCCGGAAAGCGCCTCGGCCGCCCCGAGGCGCGCGGCCTCGGGCTTGTTCTGGCCCAGTTTCCAAGTGCTTTGCACGTCGTCGATCATCATGCGGAAAGGAAGAATCTGGCGCATCATCCTTTCCATGACACCGGGCGTCATCTTGTCGGTGCGCCAGCGCGGCTTGGGGTCTAGCGTGGCTTCGAAATGCTCGGACAGGTCATCCAGCATCGGATGCAGCGCGTCATCGGGCAACGGTTCGATGCGCCCGACGAGGTGCACGGCGACATAATTCCAGGTCGGCACCTGGTCTTCGACGCCATACCAATCGGGCGAGATATAGCCGTGCGGCCCCTGCACGGCGAGACGCGCAGGCACGCCCTGCCCCACCAACCGGCAGATCGGGTTCGACCGGACAAGGTGAAACGCGGCTTCGGTGCCCGCATCGTTCAGCAGAAAGGGAATGTGGCTGATCAGAGGGGCGTCCGGCGTCGACACGGCAAGGAGGCCAAAGCCCTGCTCGCGCGCGAAGGCGATGCTGCGATCGGTCGGCATTTGCCGGAAAGCTGGATTGGGATGCATCTGGGTGGTCCTTTGGCGGTTTGGGGAATCTAGCCACGAAGAAGCGCGCGATAACAGTGCAAAACCGCGCGGTTTCGGCGGGGTGGATCAGACAGCCGTCAGTTGCTGCCCTTGCAATCCGGTGATCGTCGCGGTGACGATCTGACCCTCGGGGCGGTCCTCGTCAAAGGTCACTTCGGTGAACTGCTCGGTCCGGCCCATGCGCGGGTTTTCCATCAGGACGCTGTGAACCCGCCCCTTTTGTGCGGCAAGATGGCGGGCGACCTGCGCATCCCCTGCGGCGCGCAGCCTTGCGGCGCGGTCCTTGATGATCTTTCCGTTCACCTGTTGCGGAATGCGTGCCGCCGGCGTTCCCTCGCGCCTGGAATACGGAAACACGTGCAGCCAGGTCAGGCCGCATTCATCCACGAGGCGCAGGGAGTTTTCGAAATGCGCGTCGGATTCGGTAGGGAAACCCGCGATGATGTCGGCGCCAAAGGTCATGTCAGGCCGCAGCCGGCGCGCCTCTTCGCAAAAGCGGATGGCATCGTCGCGCAGATGACGGCGTTTCATCCTTTTCAAAATCAGGTCGTCCCCGTGCTGCAACGACAAGTGCAGATGCGGCATCAGGCGCGGCTCGGACGCGATGGCCAGCATCAGATTCTCGTCGGCCTCGATCGAGTCGATCGAGGAGATCCGCAACCGCGGCAGATCGGGCACCAGCCGCAGGATACGCATCACCAGATCGCCCAGGCGGGGCCCGCCCGGCAGGTCGGCGCCCCAACTGGTCAGATCGACACCGGTCAGCACCACCTCGTTGTAGCCACGGTCGACCAGCCGCTTGATCTGGTCCACGACCACGCCGGCCGGCACGCTGCGTGAATTGCCGCGGCCATAGGGAATGATGCAAAAGGTGCAGCGATGATCGCAGCCGTTCTGCACCTGCACATAGGCGCGGCTGCGCGTGCCGAACCCGTCGATCAGGTGCCCGGCGGTTTCGCGCACGGACATGATGTCATCCACCTGCACCCGTTCGGTCTGCCCCACGAAATCCGGGGCCAGCCGGGCCCAGGTTTGCGGCTGCATCTTTTCGCTGTTGCCGATCACGTGATCGACTTCTTCCATGGCGGAAAACGTTTCCGGCTCGGTCTGGGCTGCGCAGCCTGTCACGATGATCCGTGCCGAGGGGTTGTCGCGGCGCAGTTTGCGGATTTCCTGTCGCGCCTTGCGCACCGCCTCGGCGGTGACGGCACAGGTATTGACCACCACGGCATCGGCGATCCCGGCCTGTTCGGCCAGATCCTTCATCGCTTCGGTCTCGTAGGCGTTCAGCCGGCAGCCGAGCGTTGCGAAAACAGGTGGCTTGGTCATGATCAGCCCCGCCAGACCCCGTCGAAGACATGCGCCGTCGGCCCGGTCATCCAGACGCCATCCTGGGCGATGCGTACCCGGATTTCACCACCGTCCAGGTGAATCGTGACATCCGGCCCGGTCAGCCCGCGACGGTGCGCGGCCACGGCCACGGCACAGGAGGACGACCCTGAGGCAAGCGTGACGCCCGTCCCCCTTTCCCACACGCGCATGCGCAGCACATCGGGCGCCATCACATGCACGAACTGCACATTCGTGCGTTCGGGGAAAAGCGGGTGATGCTCGATCTCGGGGCCGCGTGACTGAAGATCGACCGCCTCGGCATCGTCCACGAAAAAGGTGCAGTGCGGATTGCCCATGGACGTCGCGGTGGGCGACCCGTCGATCGGCAGGGCCAGCGTATCCACATCCTGCGCAAGCGGAATTTCGTCCCACCGGATCATCGCATGGCCCATATTCACCGCAGTCAGCCCCGCACCCGCATCCTTTGCGCGCAGGGTGCCGCGATCCGTTGTCAGGGTCAGTTCGGTCGCCCCGGTTTCATCCATGAGATGCCGGGCGATACAGCGGGTCGCGTTGCCACAGGCCGCCGAGAAAGAGCCGTCGGCATTGTAGAAAACCAGGTGCGCATCCGCGCTGCCGGAGGGTTCGATCACCGCAAGCTGGTCGAACCCGACCCCGCGATGCCGGTCGGCCATCGCCCGCGCCAGGTCGGGCGTCATGTCGATGCGCCGCGCGCGCATGTCGAGAACCACGAAATCGTTGCCGAGTCCGTGCATCTTCATGAAAGGAATATGGCCAGCGCGCGTAGTCATGGGCCGGCATATACGCCCGGTACAGAAATGAATCCAGAGATCGCGCGAAAAACCTGCTTTTCGGGGTTGACCCGGCAAGCGCGTCTTTCTAATTACGCCGCCTAGTGGGCCGTTAGCTCAGTTGGTAGAGCAACTGACTTTTAATCAGTGGGTCGCAGGTTCGAATCCTGCACGGCTCACCACTTCATACAAGTTGTCATTCCCCTGTTTGGGGTTGGTTTCGGATTTGGCAAGCCTCCCCGAGTGGCCTGCCGAATTGCGCTCGCCATTCGGGCGGGCGATCAGTTTCTCGATGGCGGAATCGGCCATGCCTTCACGGCCAGCGGCCTCGGTGTAGCGCTGCACAAAGGTCAGCGTTTCGCCCCCAGTGACCGCTACTGTGGCGTTGCTACAGCGCCCGACCTTGCTGCGAAACGATTCCGCGGCAGCGCTGGCCCCAAAAAAACGCTTTTGCAACAATATCCTGCCAAACGGATACCACTCCGGGGTGCCAAACCCGCGACATCGAGATGTCTGAAAATCTGGTATCGGCGGGCGCAACCTTTTTTCGACGCCGCGACCGCCGACAGCATCACGATAGTAACGAGTAAACGGTTAAATGGGATAGTTCGGTGCCATGGCATTCATTTCGGAGATAAATTTCGTAGGTCCAAACGGGGTTGCCGGCGGGGAATATGTCGAGATCGTGCTCGGCCCGGGCGAAGACCCGGCTGATTTCACACTAAGCGCATATGCGGACGATGGAACCCTGCACACAACCTCAGGCGGCCCCACAAACGGCACTGGCGAGGTCACTTTGTCGTCCCTCAGCGGGACGCCCGATCCCCAGAACCCCGGATATACGGTTTATGTCATCCCATTGGGTGTCAGGGCCGGTGTGAGCGATATCAACGAAGCTTCGGGGGTTGCCCTTACAAACACGGCGACAAGTACCGTCATCGATTTCTATTCAGCGGATAGGGGCATTGCCCCCATCACGGCGACAGAGGGGGCAGCGGCTGGCGCGACTTCAATCAACACCCTGGACAATACCGTGCCGGGCGCGGGAAACAGCTATCAGTGGAACATCTACGGCACGCTTACCTACGATCCCATTTCCTATGGCGATTCGGTTCTTTGCCTGACGGGCGGATGCCATGTCCGCACACCCAAAGGCAGCAGACGTGCCATGGATCTGCAGGTTGGCGATCTTGTTTGGACCCTCGACCACGGGCATCAGCCGATCATTTGGGTCGGCAAACGCGAATTGTCGGCTGCCGAGCTGGCGCGCAACCCGCGCCATGGGCCCATTCGTCTGGGCCCTTCGTCACTCGCAGAGGGTGTTCCCCGGCGGTCCACCATGCTTTCGCCCCAGCACAGGATCTTGATCGCTTCGCCAATCGCCCAACGCATTTACGGAAGCACCGAGGTGCTTGTCGCGGCCAAGAAACTGGTGAGCTTCGATGGCATCGAACAATTCGAGGCAAACGCGGTCCACTATGTGCATATCTTGTTCGAAAGACATGAGATCATCGAAGCGGACGGGGCACTGGTCGAGTCGCTGTTGCTAGGGGATGAGGCGAAGGGGACGCTCGCGTCCGGTGATTTCTTTCCTGCACTGGGCGATCCGCTTTCGAACAAGGCGCGCACACCTTGTCGACCGATTGCCGAAAGGAAGAAGGCGAAACGCCTTTTGGAGCGGATTCGAAAGTCGGGAAAACAGCTCCAGGAAGAACGGAGTCGGTCCGCGCTCAGGGCGTAGCAAACCTGCTTTGCGCCGGGATACGCAACGCGCCTTTGCGCGGATTCCGTTTTGATGTTTAGCTGGGGATGCTTCTTCAGGTGTCCCGTCTTTCAGACGGCCTGTCCTGCAGTTTCCGAAAGGTACCGCAACAGTGCTGCGCTTTTGCCTCAAACTCCTTGCTTTTGCACTGACGGTTGCGGCGCTCGTCAATTCCGCTTTCGCGCAAAGCGATCAGCACTCCGATGCTTGGCCCACGGACGCATTGGCCGATGACCCTTCCAACCCCGATCTGAGCTTTCTCAACCACGTCCCCGCGGGCAGCAGGGGGCGGGTGCGGGCGGTCGGGCCGGACCTTTTCTTTGAGGACGGCAGCAGGGCGGTCTTCTGGGGGGCCAACCTGCAGGCCTATGCATTGTTTCGGACCAGACCGGACAACATCAGGCGCCATGCCCGGCGCCTTGCGGCGCTAGGGTTCAACCTGGTGCGGGTGCATCATCACGATTCGCGCTGGGTCCGGCCGAACATCTTTGGCGACAAGGCCCCCGCGACGACGCAAATCGATCAGGGCGCGATGGCCAATCTGGACCTTTGGGTCGCCGCACTGAAGGCCGAGGGGATATATGTCTGGCTGGATTTGCATGTTGGCCGCGAAATGACCGCGCTCGATGGGATCGCCGATTTCGAAGAGATCGCCAAGGGCGAGGCCGATATTCGCGGCTTCAACTATGTATCCGATACGATCCGGCAGCGCATGGCCGAATTTCAGCGCGCGTATCTGGAGCATGTAAACCCGCATACCGGGATGCGCTATGCCGACGATCCCGCGATACTTGCCGTGCTGATCACAAACGAAAACGACGTCACCCATCATTTCGGGAATGCCCTACTGCCGAACAAGGGCGTGCCCGCGCATTCGGCCGCCTACATGGCGCTTGCCCGAGATTTCGCAGCGGACCACGACCTGCCCGCGCGGAAAACCTGGAAGGCGTGGGAGTTCGGTCCATCCAAGATTTTCCTAAACGATCTGGAGAAACGGTTTTTCGAACCGATGATCGCCGATATCCGGGCGACCGGGTTTGACGGGCTGATCGCGACGACGAACACATGGGGCGGCAACTCGGTTGCGGCGCTACCATCATTGACGCTTGGGTCGATCATCGACGTGCACGCATACGGTGTCCCGGGGGAGTTGCGGCAAAACCCGCGCGAGGCGGCCAGCTTCATCGACTGGGCGGCGGCGGCGCAGGTCGCCGGCAAACCGTTGAGCATCTCTGAATGGAACATCACCCGCTACCCTTCCGAGGACCGCTTTGCGGGGCCGGTGCGAATGGCGGCAAGCGCGGCGTTTCAAGGCTGGGATGCCCCTATGATATATGGGTATTCGCAAAGGCCCCTGAACGGGCCGACTGCCCACGGGCCATGGTCGGTGGCCTACGATCCGGCGGTTGTCGCGATGCTGCCAGCATCGGCGCTGCTTTTCCGGCAGGGTCATGTGCGCCCCGCGCAAGCCACATACGCGCTGCGCCTGACGCCTTCGCAGTTCTTCGGTCAGGGCATTCGACCGAAAACCGCTGCCGCCCTGCGCACGATAGCAGAGCAGAGCCGGCTGGTCGTCGAACTGCCCGCCACGCCCGAACTTGCCTGGCTGTCTGCCCTCAAGGCGGACCGCGCGGCCATTCCCGTCACCGATCCGGACGCGACTTTCCTGGACCAGGGGACCGGCCATATCATGTCTGACACGGGGCAAATCCGGCGCGATTTCCGGCGCGGGCTTTACACGGTGGATTCACCCAACAGCCAGCTTGCTGCCGGGACATTGGCAGGCGGGCGCATCGACCTGTCGTCGATTTCTCTGGAAAGCGATATGCCCATGGCGGCGATTGCGGTGCAAAGCCTGGATGGGCACGCCATCGCTGAATCGACACGGATAATGATTTCGCTCACGGGGCGCGCCATCCCGCTTGAGGACAAAGCGCTTGGCTATCGCGTGGAACCGATGCAAGGGCAGCTACGGATACGGGCCCCGAAAGACTTGCGGCTTACCGACGGGAGCGGCGCACCCTTGGCCGACGCCGGCGCGCATCGCATAAAGGATGGCGTCCACATCATCGAGCTGTCGCGCCTGCGAACAACACGCTGGTTGCTGCTGCAATAGGCCGGGCAGGCGGACCCGCCCGGCCTGATCGATCAGACCATGCCTTCGGACTTGGCGAACTCCAGGGTGCGGTCAAGGATCACGCCCATGATGCGGACGATTTCGGCGGCATCGTCTTCGGTGATGATCAACGGCGGGCACAGGGCCAGCGTGTCGCCGAGGTTGCGGCAGATCAGCCCCTCTTCGTGGCCGATCTCGAACGCCTTGCCGCCAAGCTTGCCAACCGGGTCGAAGGGGCGCTTCGTTTCCTTGTCGGCCACCATTTCCAGCGCGGCGATCAGGCCGGTTCCGCGCACCTCGCCGACCAGGGGGTGATCGGCGTATTTGCGCAACCCTTCCTGGAACGGACCGGACAGGCGCGCGGCATTGCCGATCAGATCGCGCTCTTCGATGATCTTGAGGTTTTCCAGACCCACCGCCGTGGCCACCGGGTGACCCGTGGCCGTGTAGCCATGGCCGAAAGTGCCGATTGCGTGGGTGTTGTCCGCGATCACGTCATAGACGGCCTCGGAGAACACGATCGCGGCCAGCGGCATGTAGGACGATGTGAGCTGCTTGGAGGTCACGAGAATATCCGGCTTGAAGCCCATTTTCTCGCAGCCGAACGTGGTGCCCAGACGGCCAAAGCCGTTGATCACCTCGTCCGACACCAAAAGGATATCGTACTTGCGACACAGCGCCTCGATCCCCGGCCAGTAGCCCTCGGGCGGAACCATGACGCCACCCGCGCCCATGACTGGCTCGCCGATGAAGGCGGCAATGGTTTCCGGGCCTTCGCGCAGGATGGTTTCCTCGGCCTCGGCCAGCAGGCGCTGGGTGAATTCCGCCTCGGTTTCTCCATCCTGGCCAAAGCGATAGAAATGCGGACAGGTGAGGTGCACGACAGGGATTGCCGGCAGGTCGAAATGCTTGTGGTTATAGGGCAGGCCCGTCAGGCTGCCCGAGGCAACGGTGATCCCGTGATATGCCTTTTCACGCGCAAGGAACTTTTTCTTTTCGGGACGGCCCAGCGCGTTGTTGTAGAACCAGACCATCTTGACCACGGTGTCGTTCGCCTCGGAACCCGACGAGGTATAGAAGACCCGTGTCAGGTGTTCGGGCGTCATCTCGACCAGCTTTTCGGCCAGCCTGATCGACGGCTCGTGCGATTTGTGGGCGAACGTGTGGTAGTAGGGCAGCTTTTGCATCTGCGCCATCGCGGCATCGCAAAGGCGCTGCTCGTTAAATCCGACGGCGACCGACCACAGACCCGAAAGCGCCTCGATATACTTCTTGCCGTTCGAGTCGTAGACATGGATGCCCTCGCCCCGGTCGATAACGATAGGCCCCTGTTTTTCATGCTTCCTGGCATCGGTGTAGGGGTGCAACGTGGTGCTGATATCGGCGATATGCAGCGAGTTCGAAAGCGGCGTGGTCATGGCACGACTCCCTTATGACATGGCGATTTGGGCCACATCCTTACGGATTGCCGCCGCCGGGGCCAGAGGAATCTGATCAAATTCGCACATGCCCGGCGAAACGGGCATTCCGCCTGGGTCAGGAACGCGCCGGACGGGCATAGCCCCTGTCGAAATAAATCAGCGGGCGTTCGTCACGCACAAGTCGCACGGCGGCGACCTCACCCACGAACACACGATGCGACCCGACAAGAATGTCATGCACCAGCCTGCAGTCGAAGGCCGCAATGGGATCATCCAGCATCGGGCAACCGGTTTCGCCGGAATGCCAATGCCCTGTTGCAAACTTCTCCTCGCCCGACAGGCCCGTGCGGCCGGCGAACACGTCGGAAATCTCGGCCTGATCCTCGGCCAGCAGGTTCGCACAGAAGGCACGGTTGGTGCGGATGCGGTCGCATGCCGATGAATCGCCATGGATGCAAACCAGAAGCGATGGCGTGGGGGTGTCGACCGAAACCGATGTCATTGCCGAAACTGTGACCCCCGATTTTCCACCGATCCCGTCCGTCGTCACCACACAGACCGACTGTGCCGCCTTTGCCATGCCTTGCAGGAATTCCGTTTTCATTTGTTTGTTCTTTCCAGTTCCAAGCCGTGGAGGCACAGATATCGACGTCAAAGGTCGTTTTCCCGTTACGGAGCACCGGGTCGCCCAATTCGGTGCGAATTTCAACCCATATGCCAACCATGCCAGGCCACGCACCCCGATAGCAGACCGCAGGGGCAAACACGCAGTCCCACCCTTGAAGCCGCCGCTAAAGATGGGTTGGCATCGCGGTTGGGCAAGCGGTTTTCGGAACGGTGGTGACCCCGGCAGGATTCGAACCTGCAACCTGCCCCTTAGGAGGGGGCTGCTCTATCCAGTTGAGCCACGGGGCCACAGTCGCCGTTCTATCGCCGCACCGATGCTTGAACAAGACACAAGGTTCGCGCTAACACTTGGGCATTCCAACCACAGGAACATCCCGAATTGTCGCGACCGCTCAACCGCCCCCTGACCCTGCGCGATGTCTCCGAGGCGTCCGGCGTATCCGAGATGACAGTCAGCCGCGTCCTGCGCAACCGCGGCGACGTCAGCGCGGCAACGCGTGAAAAGGTTCTCAAGGCGGCAAAGGCGCTGGGGTACGTGCCCAACCGAATTGCCGGATCGCTTGCCAGCCAGCGCGTGAACCTTGTGGCGGTGATCATCCCTTCAATGTCGAACATGGTTTTTCCTGAAGTCATGACAGGCATCAACAGCGTATTGGAAGACACGCCCTTGCAGCCGGTGGTCGGCATCACCGACTACCTGCCCGAGAAAGAAGAGAAGGTGCTCTACGAGATGCTGTCCTGGCGTCCGTCGGGCATCATCATCGCAGGGCTTGAACATTCGGATGCCAGCCGCGCCATGTTGCGGGCCAGCGGCATTCCGGTCGTCGAAATCATGGATACCGACGGCACGCCGGTGGATGCGATGGTGGGCATCAGCCACCGCCGCGCCGGAAGGGAAATGGCCGACGCGATCATCAAGGCCGGGTATCGCCGTATCGGGTTCATGGGAACCAAGATGGCGCTGGATCACCGGGCACGCAAACGGTTCGAAGGGTTCACCCAGGCACTGGCCAAGGCCGGGATCGAAATGGCCGACCAGGAGTTCTATTCCGGCGGGTCGGCCCTGTCCAAGGGGCGCGAGCTGACATCGGCGATGATGGCGCGAACGCCGGACCTGGATTTTCTGTATTACTCGAACGATCTGATCGGCGCGGGCGGCCTGCTTTGGCTGCTTGAACAGGGGTATGACATTCCCGGCCAGATCGGACTTGCGGGTTTCAACGGTGTCGAACTGTTGCAGGGGCTGCCGCGCCGCTTGGCGACAATGGATGCCTGCCGTGCCGAGATCGGGCGGCGCGCGGCCGAAATCATCGTCGCACGCACGTCGGAACCGGCGCAGGACATCGAAACGCTTGTCACCCTCGCCCCCACGATCGACCGAGGCGATACGCTGCGCATGCCGTAAAGCGGCCACAGCGTAACGCCGCTTGTCAAAGCGGATCTGGCCCGAACCGGTTTGTGCCGCTCGTGCCTTTCTGAATGAAAAAGAAAAGCAGTATCAGGCCACCGATCAACGGGATCAGAACCAGCAGATACCACCAGCCGGTTCTATCCAGGTCATGCAAACGACGAACGCCCACGGCAATGGTCGGCAATAGAACGGCGAGCGAAAACAGCGCACCCAGCACCGAAATCTCCTGCCCGTGTGCCACACCCCCGAACAGTATCCGGTCCAGAATACTGAACACCGCATTTCCAAGGAAAAGGAACAAGGTGAACCACCAGAACTCGGACCGCGCGGCGCGTCCTTCGAAGGTGGCATAGTTGGAAAGACATTTTCTTACTGCGTCCTGAAATCCCATTCTACAATCTCCCGCTCTTGGCGAAACCAGGCATGGCGTATGCGATTGACGCCTGGCGAACGCCTTCAGCATGAGCGTCAAAGGGCGATATGGCAACTCTGCACGGAGCGCAGGCTGACACGTTCTGCAGTTAATAGATGAAGCCTGTTCAGTAGCGCAGGAAAAAGCGGCCTGCTGCCTGCTTGCGGCTGGCAAGGCCCGAGTCGTCAAACACCTGCAGCACGTTCAGCAAACGCCAGCCATCTTGTCCAAGCCTGGGTGAAAGTTGGGCCTGGGCATTCGCCTTGGTGCAGGCACCGCTGATCTGCGCGACGCCGTAATGCAGTTCCAGCGGGTTGTCGCGGCGCGCCTTGTAGTCGGCATAGCACGCGGCCGAGGCCGGCAGGCCCAACCCGGCACCAAGCGCGAGTACGATTATGAAGGATGCGGTTTTCATGCCTGCGACAATGGAGAGGCGGCCCGCGATATTCAATATCGAACGCCGGTTCACTGGGGTGATATTGGATAACAACCCGGTGTTATTGCCTGTCGCGGCGCATCTGTCCGAGCCTGCCTCCATTGCAACCGAGTGCCCCCGTTACAGGGTGAACTCGCCAGATGGGAAAAGGAGAGATCAACATGTCCCGCAGATTTATCGCAACCATCCTTGCCGGCGCTATCGCCGTCACCGGTTTCACCTCCGCCCCTGCGCGGGCCGATGGAAGCGACCTGGCCAAAGCCATCGCCGGCATTGCGGCGCTCGCCATCATCGCCAAGGCGATTGACGACGACCGCAAGGAAAAACCGCGCAATCACGCTCCCGCCAAGGTCCATCCGGGCAAGCCAAAGCACAAGACATATGGCTATCACGACAGGGCCCCGCGCCCACTGCCGCAGCGGGTGGCCCGCAAACAACTGCCCGGCAACTGCATGGTGCGGGTCGAAACGCGGCGCGGCGTGCAGAACGCCTTTAGCCAGCGCTGCCTGCAGAACAATTATCGTCACGCGAACCGTTTGCCGCAGTCTTGTCAGATGCCGTCCCGTGGGCGTGGACCGCATCGCACATTCTATGACGCGCGGTGCCTCCGGTCTTATGGGTACAGCCTCGCCCGTTGGTAAGACGACCGGGCGATCCGGGGTGCGTGCGTAGACATGGGTCGCACGCGCCCCGGTTTTTTGTTGCCTTGCCGGGTGTTTCGCGATTTTACCAACCCATGACCATGCCTGATTTCACTTTCGAAACAGCCTTGCTGACGGCTGGCGCAAACCGGGTCGCAGGCGTCGACGAGGTCGGCCGCGGCCCCCTTGCCGGCCCGGTCGTGGCCGCCGCAGTCGTGCTGGACCCGGCCCGCCTGCCAGACGGGCTGAATGATTCAAAGAAACTGACGGCCAGGCGGCGCGAGGCGCTTTGCGCTGCGATCTGGGACATGGCGCAGGTCGGCATCGGTCAGGCCAGCGTCGAAGAAATCGACCGGATCAATATTCTCCGGGCCAGCCATCTTGCGATGGAGCGTGCGGTCGCCGCACTCCCCGAGGCGCCGGATCACCTGCTGATAGACGGCAACATGATCCCCCTTGGCCTGACCCTTCCGGCCGATGCCGTGGTCAAGGGGGATGGCCGATCTCTGAGCATTGCAGCGGCTTCAATTGTGGCAAAAACATGGCGCGATCGGTTGATGTGGGATTTGGCGCAACAGTTCCCCGGCTACGGCTGGGAGAGCAACGCCGGTTATCCGTCGAAAAGCCACAAAGAAGCGCTCCGAAATCTTGGGGTAACCCCACACCATAGACGTTCATTCAAGCCGGTGCACAATATATTGTATCAAGATAAATCTGTAAGTGACTGATTCAAAAAAGAATTTGACCACGAATCGGCTTTGACTCATCTTTGACCTCAATCACAGAGCGCGACCAAGCGCCGTGGACAGAGGCAGAGAATGACGACAATGACAAAGAACAAGGGCGCTGAAGCGCTCCCTCTCAACACGATTCTCGAAGGCGATTGCATCGAGGTCATGAACAGCCTTCCCGAGGGTTCGATCGACCTGATTTTCGCCGATCCACCCTATAACCTGCAGCTGCGCAGCGATCTGCACCGCCCGGACAATTCCAAGGTGGATGCGGTGGACGATGCGTGGGATCAGTTCAGTTCCTTCGCCGCATATGACGCCTTTACCCAAGACTGGTTGAAAGCGGCGCGCCGATTGCTCAAGCCCAACGGGGCAATCTGGGTGATCGGCTCTTATCACAACATCTTTCGGGTCGGTGCGGCGTTGCAGAACGCGGGCTTCTGGATCCTGAACGATGTGGTTTGGCGCAAGTCGAACCCGATGCCCAACTTCCGCGGCAAGCGGTTCACCAATGCACATGAAACGATGATCTGGGCCTCGAAAGAGGAAGGGGCGAAATACACCTTCAACTACGAAGCCCTGAAATCCCTGAACGAAGGCGTCCAGATGCGCAGCGACTGGGTGCTACCGATCTGCACCGGACACGAAAGGCTGAAGGACGACAACGGCGAAAAAGCCCATCCGACGCAAAAACCCGAGTCGCTTCTGCATCGCGTGCTGGTCGGATCGACAAATCCCGGTGACGTGGTGCTGGACCCGTTCTTCGGCACCGGAACGACCGGCGCCGTGGCCAAGATGCTGGGGCGCGATTTCATCGGGATCGAGCGCGAAGAGGCTTATCGCAAGGTCGCGCAAAAGCGTATCGACAATACCCGCCGCTTCGACCGCGAGGCGCTGACCGTGACCGCAAGCAAGCGCGCCGCTCCGCGCGTGCCTTTCGGCCAACTGGTCGAGCGCGGCATGCTCCGCCCTGGCGAAGAGCTGTTTTCACCGCGCGGAAAGATCGCAAAAGTGCGCGCCGACGGCACGCTGGTCGGCGATGACGTAAAGGGATCGATCCACCAGGTAGGCGCCGCTTTCGAAGGCGCGCCATCCTGCAACGGGTGGACCTACTGGCACTTCCGCCGCGACGGAAAAACCATTCCGATCGACCTGCTGCGCCAGCAGATCCGGTCCGAAATGGAAGCCTGACGGCCTTACCAAGACAAAGAACACCGCCCGGTGCCCGCGTCCTGACTTGCGCGGCACCGACTGCCCTGCCCCGCCCTCGTTGGCGGGGCCTTTTTGTTCTGCATGTCCGTCGCGCACATAGGCTGTGTCGCGGGTCACCTTGTTGTCGGATCGGATTTCCTGTTTGTTTTTCGCGAATGCGCAAACAGGAGATGAAAGATGGCCGACGACTACACACCGCCAAAGGTCTGGGAATGGAAACAGGAAAGCGGCGGACGTTTCGCAAGCATCAACCGACCCATCGCGGGCCCGACGCATGACAAGGAATTGCCGGTCGGCAAGCACCCCCTGCAGCTTTATTCGCTGGCCACACCGAACGGCGTGAAGGTGACCGTCATGCTGGAAGAGCTTTTGGCCAAGGGCCACGCGGGCGCCGAATACGATGCCTGGCTGATCAATATCGGTGAAGGCGACCAGTTCGGCAGCGGTTTCGTCGAGATCAACCCAAACTCGAAAATCCCGGCGCTGGCCGATCATTCGATGGACCCGCCGCTGCATGTGTTCGAAAGTGCGTCGATCCTTTTCTACCTCGCAGAGAAATTCGGAGAGTTCCTGCCGACCGACACCCGCGCCCGCACAGAGGTGATGAACTGGGTCATGTGGCAGATGGGCAGTGCACCCTACCTGGGCGGCGGTTTCGGGCATTTCTACGCCTACGCACCGGAAAAATGGCAGTATCCGATCGACCGTTTCGCGATGGAGACCAAGCGCCAGCTCGACGTGCTGAACCGTCACCTTGAGGGCCGCGACTTCATGGCCGGCGAGTATTCCATCGCGGACATGGCGATATGGCCTTGGTACGGCCAACTGGTTCTGGGGCGGCTCTACAGTGCGGCCGAGTTCCTGGACGTGGAAAGCTATGAGCATGTCATGCGTTGGGCGAAAGCAATCGACGCGCGTCCGGCCGTGCAACGCGGCCGCATGGTGAACCGCGCTTTCGGCGAGTTGCACACGCAACTTCGGGAACGCCACGACGCGAGCGATTTCGAAACGAAGACCCAGGACAAGATCGAGGCCGCCGAGAAAGGCTGAGCCCGTCCTGCACAAAAAGCAGGCGGTTTGCCCGGTTTTGCGCCCAAATACGCAAAAGCGGGCTCCGCCTGTTGGTGTGTCGGCTTTGCCCGGCCTACTGTTAGCGCATGACTGACTCTTTGCCGCTACTGGTTTTCTCGGATCTCGACGGCACCCTGCTGGATCACGACACCTACGAGTTCGCACCGGCATTGCCCGCGCTCAGGGCGCTTGGCCGGGTCGGCGCGGGGGTCGTTCTGGCAACCAGCAAAACCGCAGCCGAGGTCGCGCCGATCCGCAGCGCGATGGCTTTGGATGCATGGCCCGCCATCGTGGAAAACGGCGCCGGCATATTGGAACCGGGAACCGGTGGCACGGGAGATGACGGCACATACCGGAAGATCCGCGCTAAATTGCGCGCGCTGCCACCGGGGTTTGAAGGTTTCGGAGATCTGACCGCAACGGGTGTCGCCGCGCTGACCGGCCTCTCGCTGGAAGCCGCCCAGGCGGCCAAGGCCCGGCAGTTCAGTGAGCCGGGGCTTTGGAAGGGCGACCCCAGCCGGCTGGACGCGTTTATCCAGGCCGCATTGGCGTCGGACCTGCATGCAAGGCAAGGCGGGCGTTTTCTGACCCTTTCGATGGGCGGCACCAAGGCTGATCGAATGATTGAAATCGCCGAACGCTATGGCAAGCCTGCGACCGTCGCGCTTGGCGATGCCCCCAACGACGCCGAAATGATTGCCGCCGCCCATCACGGCGTCATCGTCTGCAACCCGCAGGCACCGCCGATGCCGCTGCTGGATGGCGAAAAGGCGAACCGGATCACCCGCACGACCCTGCCCGGCCCTGCTGGTTGGGCAGAGGCGATATTCGACATTCTTGAAATGCTGGGATTGAGCAAGGAGGCCGCAAGCCATGGCTGATTTTCACCAGAACGGCAACATCACCACATTGCACAATCTCCGCACCCAGTCGCTGGACGATCTGCAATACGAGTTGTCTGCCTTTTCGCAAACGCGCCGGATCGCGCTGATCCTGCCCAGTCTGTATTCCGAACTCGAAGGTCCGGCCCTGTCGCACATCCTGGACGAGCTGTCGAAAGTACCATACCTGCACCGGATCATCATCGGGCTGGACCAGGCGGACGAGGCGCAGTTCCGCCATGCGCGTCAGTTCTTTGCCCGGTTGCCGCAAACCCACACCGTGATCTGGAACGACAGCCCGCGGATGAAGGGGCTCGGGGCGCGGCTGGAAAGTCACGGACTTGCCCCGCAGGAGCCCGGCAAAGGCAAGAACGTCTGGTCCTGTATCGGCTACCTGATTGCGTGCGCGGACAGCACGGTCATGGCGATCCACGATTGCGACATCCTTACCTATGATCGCGAGATGCTGGCGCGCCTTGTCTATCCGGTGGCGAACCCGGCCTTCCCCTACCAGATGGCCAAGGGCTTTTACCCGCGCATCGGCGAGGGAAAGATCAATGGTCGGGTGACGCGGTTGCTTGTCAGCCCGCTGCTGATCGCGCTCAAACGGGTGATCGGGGACCGGGACTATATCGATTACCTGCGCAGTTTCCGCTATCCGCTTTCGGGCGAATTCGCGATGCGCACGCCGATACTGCCGGATCTGCGCATCCCCTCGGACTGGGGCCTGGAAATCGGCGTATTGTCAGAGGCATGGCGCAACCTTGCCCCCAAATCCGTGTGCCAGGTCGAGATTTCGGACGCGTATGACCACAAGCACCAGGATCTGTCGCCCGAAGATGCAAGCAAGGGGCTGAGCCGCATGTCCACCGACATCTGCAAGGCGATATTCCGCAAGCTGGCGGCGGACGGAACGGTGTTCACCCCGAACGTGTTTCGCACGCTGAAAGCGACATACTATCGCTCGGCGCTGGACCTGCTGGAAGGCTATTACAACGACGCCAAGATGAACGGCCTGTCCGTCGACCGCCACAAAGAGGAAAAGTCGATCGAGCTTTTCGCCGAGAACATCATACGCGCGGGGCAGGTGTTCCTGGACAACCCGCACGAGACACCCTTTATCCCGACCTGGAACCGCGTCCATGCGGCCGATCCGCAGTTCCTGTCCGATCTGCGTGCCGCCGTGGCGGCCGATCAGGAAGAATTTTCCTGACGCGCGCCATGGCGGTTGGCAATCCAGCGGCATTGATAGGGCGCAAACGGGATGCCCGGTCCGGTCGGATCAATGTGTTCGCCGGATATCAAGTCGATCCAGGTATCGCCTTCTATCAGGTTGATGGCCGAGGGGCTGACCGTGATCGTATCAGGGCTGACGTTATGGATGGCAAAGATCGACTGGTGCCGGTCCAGGCTTTGCCGCCACAGCCCGAAAAGCCGCTCCTCCAGCGCAAGCGTGAACTGCGTGGCGTTGGGGTGAAAGGCCGGTTGCCGCGCCCGCAGCCGAAGCAGACGGCTCAGCCCCTGCAGGGCGCGCGACTGATCCGAGGCAGGGTCGGCAAGACGCGCTTGCAGGGTCGGGTAGTCCCAGCGGTGCCTGTTGATCGCGCGGTTCATTCCCCGCCGTTCGACCGCATCGTGATCGTTCGGCGTGGCCAGCATCGAGTGGATGTAGAAGGCCGGGATTCCCTCGAGTGACATCACGATCGTCTGCGAACACAGGAACCGCTGCATGTGATGGTTGTCCTGGCCGTCGAAGGTTGCGCGCATCGCCTCGAACCAGCTGCAGTTCAACTCATAGGGTTCTTCAGCGCCATCGGTCGTGGCCCGCATCGACACCAGGCCGCCGATGCTGCGCACGGTTTCGATCATCTGCGCCTTTTCCTGCGGCGGCAGAACGCCTTCGGCCGGGCGCATCCCGATCCCGTCATGGGACGCGGTGAAATTCAGGTAGGCGCATCCCAGCTGCGCCGGGGGCATCCCCGCCTGCCATCGGTGCAGGTACCGCGCCGTGCCCGACATCATCGCATGCAGGATCAGCGGTGGCAGCGGAAAGTTGTAAACCGCGTGCGCCTCGTTCCGATTGCCCATGTAGCTCAGGTTCTCGGTCTTCGGCACGTTGGTTTCGGTCAGAAGAACCAGCGTTTCGGTGGCATAGTCGGCAAGCAACCGCATAAGCTGCACGATCGCGTGGGTTTGGGGCATGTGGATCGAAGGCGTCCCGGCCTCTTTCCAGAGGAAAGCCACCGCATCCAGCCGCAGAATCCGCACGCCCTGATCGACATGCAGCCGGATGATACGCAGCATTTCCAGCAACACTTCGGGGTTTCGGAAATCCAGATCGATCTGATCATGGCTGAAAGTGCACCACACATGGCGCGGACCGTTCGAGGTTTCCACCTCCTGCAAAAGAGGGGTGGTGCGCGGCCTGACGACGGCCGCCAGGTCGTCATCCGGCGACGCTTCAAAGAAAAAGCGGTCGTAGGGCGGCTGGCCCTGCCGGTACGCGTTAAACCAGGGGCCCTGACTGCTGACGTGGTTCAACACGAGATCCGACATAAGGTGAAAATCGCCGGCAATGCGGCGGATATCTGACCAGTCGCCCAGTTGCGGGTTGACGGCACGGTAGTCAGTGACTGCAAATCCGTCATCCGAGGTGAAGGGAAAGAATGGCAGGATATGCACGCCGTTCACAACGCCCCGCATGTGTTGCAGCAGAAAGTCGTGCAGCAGGTCCAACGGCTTGTGCGATCCGTCCTGGATCGTGTTGCCATAGGTGATCAGCACGGCATCGCGCTCGGACCAGAGATTGTTGCCAGGCGGTCGGGCGCGCTTGCGCCGGTGCGTCCCTTCGGGCCAGAACGCATCAACGATTTGGCTCGCCAGGATATCCGCATCAAGATGCGGATAAATCCGCCGCACCAACGCCGCAAGACGCTGGGAGAATGAAAGCGAAAGTTCACTCATCCGGTGCACCCTTGAAAACGGGCTGCGCGTTCATCGTCGAAACGGGTCATATCGCGTGACATCCTGGCCTGACCCCCATTTCTGCGCCACCACGCGGATCGGAGCAAGGGACAGCCCATCCCGAGAACGGACAAACGAAACCGACGCCCAAGAAACGAGCGGAGTTTTCGGGACGAAAAGAAGATTTGGTGGAGCCTAGGGGAGTCGAACCCCTGACCTCTTGCATGCCATGCAAGCGCTCTCCCAACTGAGCTAAGGCCCCATCCGGGCAGGCCCTGTGGCCTGTTCGCCGCTATCTAGGCAAAGGTGCGGGCGGGATCAAGCGGAAAATTCCGCCCGCGCACCATCAGCTGTCGTCGCCGTCGTCTGCGGCAACGTCGGTCAAATCGTCGAGCGAGACATTGTCGTCATCGTCGTCGTCAAGGATGTCGTCGTCGAGTTCGACATCGACGTCATCATCATCCAGCAGATCGTCGTCCGAGCTTGCTTCGGCTTCTTTCATCTTCTTGGTCTGCGAATCCTCGGCATCCGCGGCGATCATGCTGCGCTTGCCGGTTTCGACCTCGACCACTTCGCCCGTGTAGGGGCTGACGATCGGATTCTTGTTCAGGTCATAAAAGCGTTTGCCCGTGGTCGGGCACACACGCTTGACGCCCCATTCTTCCTTGGCCATTGAGATCCCTCTTTGCATCTCTGATCTTGTCGGCAATCCGCGTCCCCTGCCATAACGGCGGGGATGTGTCAAAGGCTATGTCGCGAGCGCGGCAACCGATCCGGAGGCGATATGGGACAGCACGTCCTTCCCGGCAACCCCCCAGTTGCACTGACGCTCAGGAAATCCACGCGAGCGCGGCGGATTTCCCTGCGCGTTTCGCAATTGGATGGGCGGGTCACGCTTACATGCCCGCGTGGCGTCAGCGAAGGCGCGGCGCTGGATTTTGCGCGCTCGAAGGGCGACTGGCTGCGCCGCACGCTGGCAAGGCAGGGGGCGCATATCCGCGTAGAACATGGGGCCGAGATCCCCGTTCTGGGCCAGATGCGGCTGGTTTCCGCCGGAACCGGGCGCACCGTTCATCTGCAGGATGATGCCTTGCAGGTTCCGGGGCCAGCGGATCGTTCAGGTGCGCGGGTTCAGGGATTTCTCAAGCAGCAGGCCCGCGACCGGCTGGCCGCCGCCGCTGACGGCTATGCCGATTCGCTCAAGCGGCCGTATGCCCGACTGACGCTCAGGGACACCCGATCGCGCTGGGGGTCGTGCACTGCTGATGGCGGACTGATGTTTTCCTGGCGCCTGATCATGGCACCGCCCGAGGTGCTGGATTACGTGGCTGCACACGAAGTTGCCCACTTGTCCGAGATGAACCATTCCGCTGCGTTCTGGGACGTTGTGCGCCAACTTTACGGAGATCATCGGGAAGCGCGAAGATGGCTCCGGGAACACGGCCACAGGCTGCATCGCTATCGCTTCACCGATTGACGGGGGCCGGGTTTGTGATCACAGATAGACCATGCTGATGAACACCCGCCCCGATCCGGCTCCTGCCGCCCATGACCGCGTTTATCGCGGGCTGCGGACCCGCATCATGCATGGCGAGATGGCACCGGGCCAGGCATTAACGCTCCGCGGCATCGGTACCGAATTCGGCGTATCGATGACGCCCGCCCGCGAAGCGGTTCGCAGGCTGGTCGCCGAAGGGGCGTTGACCCTGTCCAGCTCCGGCCGTGTTTCGACACCGGAATTGAGCAACGACCGGATCGAGGAGCTTGCAGCGCTGCGATCGCTGATCGAAGTCGAACTGGCCAGCCGCGCTTTGCCGCGCGCACACATGGCGCTGATCGAACGGATGACGGCGATCAATGGCACCGTATCCGAAATGATCGCGAAACAGGATGCCGTGGGCTACATCCGCACCAATCTTGAATTTCATCGTGCGCTCTATCTTCGCGCGCAGGCGCCGGCGATGCTGGCGATGGCGGAAACCGTCTGGCTTCAGCTTGGGCCGACGATGCGGGCGCTGTACGGACGTCTTCGCCAGAAGGAACCGCCGCACAATCACCGTCTGATCCTGTCTGCCCTCAAGGCCGGGGATGAGCCGGGCCTACGGCTTGCGGTGCGGTCGGATGTGACGCAGGGTCTGCGGATGCTCGCGCGCTAGAACAGCTTTGCCAGCGCTGCACGCAACGGCGCATCGTCCGAGAATCCAAGCCGCACCGGCAGGGTGATCACCTTCATGCGGAAGTCAGCAGGCAGACGCACCGCGTCCTTTTCGGTGGTTACCAGCTGTGCCCCCCTGACTTTCGCCTCGTTTTCCAGCCGGGTCATCAGGGTGCGCGTCAGCGGCTGGTGATCCTCCAGCGCCTCGGCCCGGACAAGCGTTGCGCCCAGACCGCGCAAGGTGGCGAAAAACTTTTCGGGATGACCGATACCGGCGAAGGCCAGGAAAGGTGTATCGGACCAGTCCATGCCTGTGTGCAGTGGCTCCAGCGTGCCGCGCAGATGCGGGATGTGGATCGCGTGCCCCCAAAGCGCATCGAACTGCGCTTGCGCATCGTCCCCGCCGATCGACAAAAGGACATCGGCCCTTGCCAGGCCGGTGTCGACCGGTTCGCGCAATGGCCCGGCCGGAAGGCACCTCCCGTTTCCGAACCCCTTGGCGGCATCGACCACGACGAGTTTGAGATCCTGAACAATCGACGGGTTCTGGAACCCGTCGTCCAGCACGATGGCTTGCGCACCCGCCTCCTGCGCGGCCCGCGCACCTGCTGCACGATCCCGCGCGACCCAGACGCGCGCGAATGCCGCAAGCAACAAGGGCTCGTCGCCCACATGTTTTGCGCTGTGCCGCGATGGATCGACCTCGATTGGGCCTTCGAGCGATCCACCGTATCCCCGCGATACGACGTGCGGTTCTATATGCAGGTCGCGCAGCATCTCGATCACCGCGATCACGGTCGGTGTCTTTCCGGTTCCGCCCGCGTTGATGTTTCCGACGCAGATCACCGGGACATCCATCCGTGCGCCGGCCCCTTTCGCCAGACGCCGTGCAGTGGCGTGTGCATAAAGCCTGCCAAGCGGCGAAAGCACCCTTGCCTGTATCGCCGGCCGGTCAGGAGCAGTGAACCAAAATCCTGGCGCGCGCATCATCCCTCGGCCTCCACAAGATCGAGCGTGTCCTCGATCAGCGCCAAAAGGCGGTCCGTCACCTCGGCCCCGTCCGAAATCACTTCCCATGCGGCGTGGGCCATTTGCGCCGCCCGGTCCGGCGCGATCAACTGCGATACCGCCGCGCCAAGCGTCGCAGCATCCTTGACGATACGCGCCGCCCCTGCCGCGGCAAGCCGGGAGTAGGCGCCGAGGTGGCGGCTGACATTCGGGCCATAAAGGATGGCGGAACCAAGCGCGGCCGACTCATAAGGGTCACGACCGCCCGCACCGGGGATCACCGAGCTTCCGATGAAACTCACCGGGGCGATCCGATACCAAAGCCCCAATTCTTCAACACCATCGGCCAGCAGGATCTGCGTTGTCTCGCCTGGTGTTTCACCCTTGGCCCAGCGCGCAACACGCCATCCCTCCTGATCCAGGGCAGCGGCAAAACCGGGTTCCTGTTCGGCATCGTCCGGCACGATCACCAGCAACAGCCTGTGGGCAAACCCCAGCGCCGCGCGGTGCGCTTCGGTGACAATCGGCAGTTCGTCGGCCTGGATGCGCGCGGCCAGCCAGACCGGCCGACCACCCAGCGCACTGCTCAGGTTTTCGCACGCGGCATCGTCACAGGGCAGTGCGGCACCGCCTTCCTGCAATGCGCCCGAAACCACGATATCATCTGGCGACACGCCCAGCCGGGTCAGCCTGTTGCGCACGGCCCCGTCACAGGCAAAGACCATGTCGAACACACCCAAGGTGCGCCGGACGAGATCCGGCAGCCAACGAAGGCTTCGGAATTCAAGCGCGTCGTCCCGCGTGTTCGCCAGAAACATGGCGACGCCCCGATCCGAGGCCGCGTGGATCAGCGCGGGGCGCAGGTGACCGCGCGTCCAGATGCAAATGTCCGGCAGCCAGTGTTCCAGAAAGTTCAGAATTGCATCCCGATTTTCGGCAGGAACGGGTTCGACACGATAGTGCATGCCGATTTCGTCAGGCAACGAGACTTCTGACAAATGCGTCACGAGAAACTGAACTTCCGGTCGGGCCTGGCGCAAACGCTCGAACAATCGCGCCAGGGATCTGGCATCCGAAGCAGAGGTTGCATGCCCCCAGACCAGCGGGCCGGACCCACGCGCCTGTACGGGCCTGTATGGTTCGGCCTTTCGCCGCGCGCTCAGCGCAAGATAGGCTGCAAGCCCCAGCGATCTTGCCATCACCGTCCATCCCTTTCCGCGCACTTCGGGATGCGCGTCACCGTATCGATCAAGCATGTCCTGCACTGACCACGGAACATATCGGGATCACTCCTTACTTGCGTCATATGCAGGGTAGGCGTTGCGTTCGGGTCATACAATGGACGGACGGATGCCGCATATCACGCCGGCCACTTCGCCAACTTATCCTGAAGTTGGCGGTGTAGCGCGGGGCCGGCGGCGACGACGCCGTTGACCTGCGGGTGGGCATTGTTGAACCGCAACCGCTCGCCCGTACGATCCGTCACTTCCGCGCCGGCCTCGGAAAGGATCAGGGCGCCGGCTGCAATGTCCCATTCCCAACTGGGGCGCAGGGTCAACATCGCGTCAAAGCGGCCTTCGGCGACCAGAGCAAGGCGGTAGGCCAGCGAAGGCCGGTATGTGCGATGCACATCGGGAACCGGGCCGCGCCAGTTGCTTGCATCGTAGTTCGGCTTTGCCGCAACGATGCTCGCCCCCGACAGCCGGGTCCGCCGCGATGCCCGGATCGGCTGGCCGTTCAGAAACGCACCATGCCCGAGCGCCGCCGAATAAAGCTTTTGTTTCACCGGCAGGAAAATAGCGGCAGCCACGGCACGTCCGCGTTCGACCACGGCGAGCGAATGCGCCCAAGACCCCGACCCTTCGATGAAGCTGCGCGTTCCGTCGATCGGATCGACGATAAAGGTGCGCTCGGTTTGCATCCGGGACGGGGTGTCCTCGGACTCTTCGGACAACCAGCCATAGTCCGGGCGCGCCTTGCGCAAGACATCATACAGTTTTGCGTTGACCGCGTGGTCGGCGTCCGTAACAGGCCCTGCGCCACCAGGCTTGTGTTCGACATCGAGATCTTGGCCGACATACCCAAGCGCCACCTCACCGGCGGCACGGGCAGCCTCGACCAGAAGTTCCATATCATGCGCCGGCAAGGGTCATCCCTTCGACCAGCAAGGACGGAACGACGCGCGACAGCCAGGGACGGGCATCATTTGCGGGAACGATCGACATCAGCATGTCGCGCAGATTTCCTGCAACGGTGCATTCATTCACGGGATAGGCGATCTCGCCGTTCTCTACCCAGAACCCGCTGGCCCCGCGCGAATAGTCGCCTGTGTTGGGGTTGATGGTCGATCCGATCATCGACGTGATCAGCAGCCCGGTGCCCATGTCGCGCAACAAGTCTTCGTGCGTTCTGTCGCCTTGCGTCAGCGCGACATTCCAGGTGCTTGGACTGGGCGGCGAGGAGGTGCCGCGCGCGGCGTTGCCGGTCGAGGGCATGCCCAGTTTGCGCCCGGTCGCGAGGTCCAGTGTCCAACCTGTCAGAACTCCGTTTTCCACGATGGCGCGGCGGCGCGTCGGCAGACCCTCGGCATCGAAGGGACGCGAGGCTGTCGCGCGCGGGCGATGCGGATCTTCGATCAGCGACAGGTGCGCGGGAAGAACCTGCTGGCCCAGCGCATCGCGCAACCAGGATGCGCCGCGCGCGATCGACGCCCCGTTCGACGCAGACAGAAGATGCCCGATCAGAGAGGCTGAAATACGCTCGTCATACATGACCGGATACCGGCCTGTCGGCGGTTTGCGCGCGCCCAGGGCGGCCACGGCGCGTTCGCCCGCGATACGCCCGATTTCTTCGGCGCTGCGGAGATCGTCCTGAAAGATCCGGCTGTCGCCGTCATGGTCGCGTTCCATACCGGTTCCGGTGCCGGCGATGGCAACGGCCGAGAGGCTGCGCTGGGTGCGGGTGTAGCCGTTGGAAAACCCGTTCGTGGCGGCCAGCCAAACATCCGTTCGACCATATCCGGCGTGGGCGCCCTGCACCTGCGTCACCCCATTGACGGCCATCGCCGCCGCTTCGGCTGTCAGCGCATCGTCCCTCAGTGTCTCGGGCGCAGGCTCGGGTGCCGGGTCCGCCAGCTCCAACGCCGCGATGTCGGGATCACGGACCAGCTGTTCGGGATCGGCCAGCCCCGCATAGGGGTCGGCCGGCGCCTCTCGGGCCATTGCGACCGCGCGTTCGGCCATTTCGGCAAGGGTTTCCGGCCGCGTGTCCGACGCCGAAACGTTTGCCTGCCTCTGACCGACGAAAACCCGCAGTCCGATGTCGGCGCCTTCTGACCGTTCCGCCTGTTCGAGTGCGCCCGCGCGCACGTCGATCGATACCGAAGTACCTGCAAGGGCGATGGTATCCGCCGCATCGGCCCCTGCGCGTTTCGCCGCCGCCAGAAGATCATCGCAAAGAACCCGCAAACTTTCGGACATGCCGTTTTTCTTTCCAAGTCAGAACTGGCTATCAGGTAGAGCCCGAAAGCCCGATGCACAAGACCATGAAAAAACGGGCCGCCGGCTCCGACAGCCCGTTTTCCGAAATGTCAGGCGTTCAGCGCAGGCGTTGGCCGTTGGCCAGAACATGCCCCTGTTCGTTCACTTCGATCCGAGAGGTAAGCGTGTCTTCCCCCTCGCCCGGAACGGCGAAAAGCCCCATCATCATGCGTACGCCCGTCGCCTGTTCCTGCGGGACGAACCCCATGGCAACCAGCGTGTCGAGCAGCGTGTTACCTCCGACCAGTTTCAGGTTCAGCGCGCCTTCGGGACGCGGCATGCCATCGAATGTGCTGGTGTCGGAGTTGTCGAAAGTGAAATCTCCGGCGCCCGTCAACTCGGCCCCGGCAAGACGCAGCACCAGATCGCCAATCGTCAGGGTGCGCAGTTCGCCCGGTGCTTCGGCGCTCTCCATCGCCTCCGGATCCATGATCGGCGCGTCCAGCCTGGCGGTGCCCGTCAGATCGACCGCGATTGTGGCCGGATCGCGCGGCAGTTGACCGGCGGGATCGAACATCGACCAGATCATGTCAGACATGACGAAATCGCCAAGTTTGATAGCCAGGGCGAAATCCTGCGGATCTTCGCTCGGCGTTACCGGCATCTCGAATTTAAGCTGGCTGTCCGCCATGGCCATCTCGACCGGGAAAGGCAGGTCCGAGGACGTGACATTCAGCGTTACGTCGTTCGACCCGACGGTATATCCAAGCTGTCCGGCATCCATGCGCACACCCAGCGAACCCGACTTCGAAACGACGGTGCCGGACACGGTGGACGCGTCTTCGTCAAAGCTGAATTCGGTCGTGCTGCCCGAATGGGTGAAATTGCCTTCGACGCCGAACCCGGATTCCAGCATGGCATTCATGTCGTTGGTGTCGACGGCTTCGGTCGGCGTGGTCGCGGTTCCCGCAAACTCGATCGCCGAAACTGCGCCCTTCATCACCAGGCGCCCGCTTCCGCCTTCGGGGTCGGCCATGTCGATGTCGTATCCCATCGACCCGGCCCGCATTGTTTGCTCTGTACGCCGCAGGTCGGTGACCTTGGAGTTGCTCTGCCCTTCGAGATTGCGCATTTCGACACGCGCGACAGCCACATCGACCGGCTTGCCGTCGACCATCAGGTTCTTGAACGCCATCTGCATGTCGGTGGCGCTGTAGTTGTAAACCATGTCACCCGGCGAACCGGACACCAGCATCACGAAGTCATTCTGGACAACGTCGATTTCACCACTGGAGTCACCCTCGCCCTCAACATCCACGTTGTAGGTCGTGGTCGACATGTTGGGCATGGTCATTTCAACCGAACCATCGCCGGTTTCCGAAAAGCTGAGTTCGGGAACCGTAACGCGCGCCGTGCCGGCGCCTTCGGGCATTTCCATGACCATGGTGACATTGGATACGGTCAGGCCATCGCCGGTTTGGGTTTCATCGGCCGTGATCTCATAGCCGAACCCCTGAAGATAGCTTTTGAAATCGCCCCAGACCTGCCCCGCCGTCACGTCTGCCAGTGCGGTTGTCCCCATGCACAGGCCCGCAACCGTGGCAGCCCCTCTAAAATACCTTGCAAATGTCATTGCCATCCCTTTCAAAAATCCGCCAACAGCTTCTGCCTTCGCTCCGGCGCGGTCAAGGGTCTGCAGGCTGGACCGCGCCGGATGGGCAGTTTACCACAAGACAAAAGCGGGAAGGAGACTGCGTCATGGGCACCCTGTCAGGAAAAACGGCACTCATCACCGGCGCAAGCCGCGGCATCGGCGAGGCCACGGCCCGCCTGTTCGCAGCTGAAGGCGCCAATGTGGTGCTGACGGCACGCGGAATTGACGACATCCGGCGCATCGCGGCCGAGATCGGCCCGCAGGCGCTGGCCGTACCGTGCGATGTTGCGGATTTCGCGCAGGTCGACACGGCGGTTCAGGCGGCGCTGTCCACATTTGGCGGTCTCGATATCCTGATCGGCAATGCCGGCGTTATCGAACCGGTGTCGCACCTCGCCGATGCGGACCCGGAAGGCTGGGGTCGCGCCATCGACATCAACCTAAAGGGTGTGTTTCACGGGATGCGCGCGGCGATGCCCGTGATGCAGTCCGCAGGCGGCGGCACGATCATCACGATCAGTTCGGGCGCGGCACACAGCCCGCTGGAAGGCTGGAGCCACTATTGCAGCTCCAAGGCAGGCGCTGCCATGCTGACCCGCTGCGCCGACATGGAAGGTCGCGACAAGGGGCTGCGCATCATGGGCCTTTCACCCGGCACCGTGGCCACCCAGATGCAGCGCGAAATCAAGGCGACCGGCATCAACCCGGTCAGTCAGCTTGACTGGTCCGACCACATCCCGCCCGAATGGCCCGCGCAGTGCCTGCTTTGGATGTGTACCCCCGACGCCGACGACTGGTTGGGGCAAGAGATATCGCTGCGTGACGAAAGCATCCGCAAAAGACTGGGACTGAGCCGATGATCGAACTGGAAAAAGACGGCGATCTTTGGATCGTGACCCTGAACCGGCCGGACAAGGCCAATTCGCTGACGCCTGAGATGCTCGAGCACCTATGCGAGATCGCGGAAAGCGCGGGCGAGGCGCGCGCGCTGATCCTGACCGGGAAAGGCAAGGTTTTCAGCGCCGGTGCCGATCTGGATGCAGCCAAGGCCGGACTTGCGGCCTCGCCCCTGTGGGAAAGGCTTTCGACGGCCATTGCCGCGCTGCCGGGACTGACCATCGCCGCAATGAACGGGACACTTGCCGGCGGCTCGAACGGGATGGCGCTAGCCTGCGACCTGCGGATCGCGGTGCCGGGGGCAAAGTTCTTTTACCCGGTGATGAAGCTGGGCTACCTGCCGCAACCCTCCGATCCCGGCCGGCTGGCTGCGCTGGTGGGACCCGCGCGGGCAAAGCTGATCCTCATGGGCGGCCAAAAGATCACGACGGACGAGGCCTATGCCTTTGGCCTGATCGACCGGATCGTGGCCCCCGAAGAGCTGCTGCAAACAGCCCGCGACCTGGCCGCCGACACGCTTTCCGCACGGCCCGAGATCGCCCGCGCGATCAAGGACATGTGCCGCACAGGATAGCCTATCGCTTGCGCCGTCCGCCGTTTGTCTTCGAAAGGAAACCCGGCGGGCGCTTGGCGACCCAGGCAATGAATTTTGCCAGGCGGGGATGGGCACGCAGCGCCTCGGGCGAGTTGAACTCACGCGCGAGTTCGGTCTCGGTCAGGGTGGCGTGAATTTCCTTGTGGCAGATGTGATGCAGCAAAACGGTCGGCCCACCCTTACCGCCCTTCAGCTTTGGAACGAGGTGGTGCAGCGATTGCGGCACGTCGGGTGGAATTTCCCGTCCGCAAAGCGCGCAAATCGGTCCGACCGCCCCGGCTGCCTCTTGTGTCGCAATGCCCATCGGGGCAAGAGAATGGGCTAAACTGCACGATTGGCAAGGGGTATCGGGTGATGAACTGGCTGGATCAGGACTGGCTGCAAACGCAGCCTCCCGTCGTGCAGCAGGCTGCGGGTTATGCGCAGCAAGGCTTGGATCTGGCGCGCGACTGGCTGATCAGCCCCGCCGCATGGTCGCAATTCGCATTGATCGTCGTGGCCTATGTGGCCGCGTTTTTCCTGGCCCGCCGTTTGCGCCCGATACTCACGCATTTGCTGACACCCGCGCCTGAGCAGTCAACGCCTCTGGCCAGGGTGCGGCGGCTGGTTCTGACGTTCCTGCCACTCATGGTGCCCCTTCTGGCCTATGTGCTGGCAGGCGCCGGCGAAACCGTCACGCGGTCCGTTTTCGGATCAGGGGCGGTCATCGCTTTTGGCAAACGGATCTTTCTGTTCCTCGCGATCCGCGCCTTCGCACGTGACATCCTGACCGACCCGCTGCTGCGGCTGTTGGGCAAGTTCGTTCTGATCCCGGTCGGCGCGGTCTATGCCCTGGGGCTGCTGGACGAGGTCACCGGCTGGTTGCGCGGCACCGTAGTCCCGCTGGGCGATCTGTCTTTCGACCTACTTTGGCTGATCCAGTTCATCGTCGTGGGTGGCGTCATCTTCTGGCTGGGACGCTGGTCGAACGACCAGACCGGCGAGTTCATCAAGAAACAGGAAGAGATGCGGCCCGCCACCCGGCAACTGGCGGAAAAGACGGCCGAGATCGCGATCTTCGGTGCTGCCTTTCTGATCCTGATGAACATCATGGGGATTTCGCTGACTTCGCTTGCCGTGCTGGGCGGCGCGATCGGCGTCGGGCTTGGCTTCGGCCTGCAGAAAATCGCGTCGAACTTCATCTCGGGCGTCATTCTGCTGCTGGAAGGGCAGGCGACGGTCGGCGACTATGTCGAACTGGACGGCGGCGAGGCTGGCACAATCGTCAAGATGACGGCGCGCGCCGCGATCCTGGAAACCTTCGACGGCCGCTGGATCGTTGTCCCGAACGAGGATTTCATCGTCACCCGCGTGGTCAACTATTCCGACGCCGGCAGCGCGAACCGCTACGAGGCACCGTTCAGCGTGTCCTACGACACCGATATCAACACCGTGCCCGACATCATTGAAAAGGCGGTGTCCGCCCTGCCCTTCGTTCTTCAGAATCCCGAAGGCCCCGACTGCGAGCTGCGCGGTTTCGGCGACTCGGGCGTCGATTTCTGCTGCGAATTCTGGGTCAACGGAATCGACGACGGGCGCAACAAGTATACCAGCCAGGTTCTGTTCGCGATCTGGAACGCGCTCAGGGACAATGGCATCGAAATCCCCTATCCGCATCGCGTGGTCGAAATCAAAGGCGCGGCGCCAGTCGACGCGGCATGACCGATGCGCTGGTCATAGGGGCCGGCCCCGCCGGGCTGATGGCCGCCGAAGCTCTGGCAAGGGCAGGCCGCAAGGTCACGATCGCCGAGGCAATGCCCTCCCCGGCCCGCAAATTCCTGATGGCGGGAAAATCGGGCCTGAACCTGACCAAGGACGAACCGTTCGACACCTTCCTTGCGGCCTATGGCAAGGCGGCCCCTCTGCTTGAACCGATGATCGCGGCCTTCGGCCCGGCCGAGGTGCAGGCCTGGGCCAGCGGCCTGGGGCAGGCGCTCTTCACCGGCTCGACGGGCCGCGTCTTTCCGACCGCCATTAAGGCATCGCCGCTCTTGCGCGCATGGATGGCGCGACTGGGGGACTTGGGCGTGACCCTGCAACGCCGCTGGCGCTGGACCGGGTGGGACGGCGACGCCGTGACCTTCGATACACCCGAGGGCCCGCGCGCGGTGACGCCCGCCGTCACCGTTCTGGCCTGTGGCGGGGCCAGCTGGGCGCGCCTCGGCTCGGATGGCGCCTGGGCCGGCTGGACGCCCGGCACCGTGCCGTTCCAACCGTCGAACGCCGCGATTGCCGTACCGTGGACGGATCACATGACCGCACATTTCGGCGCACCTCTGAAATCGGTCGAATGGCGTGCCGGCACCCTCGCTTCGCGGGGCGAGGCGGTGATCTCGGCGCGCGGACTGGAAGGCGGCGGGCTGTATTCCCTGACCCCCGCGCTGCGCGAAGGCGCGCCCCTGTCCGTCGATCTTGTTCCCGATCTTTCCCTTGAAAAGCTTTCGGCGCGCCTGCCTAAAACCGCGAAAAAGGGGGTGTCGCACTGGCTCAAGAATGGGCTGAAACTTCCACCAGCCAAGATCGCGCTGTTCTTCGAGATGACGAAAGGCGCAGGCCCCCTGCCGCAAACGGAGTGGGTGCAAAACGTGAAATCCCTGCCCATCCGCAACGCCACGCTGCGCCCGATGGACGAGGCGATTTCGACGGCTGGCGGGCTAAGTTTCGATGCTCTGGACGAAGGCCTGATGCTGCGCGGACGCCCCGGGACGTTCGCCGCCGGCGAAATGCTGGACTGGGAGGCCCCGACAGGCGGCTATCTGCTGACCGCGTGTTTCGCAACGGGCCTGTGGGCCGGAAAACACGCGGCGCAATACAGCCCCTGATCTTTCTCTTTCCGAAAATATCCCGGGGGTGAATGGGCCGCAGGCCCAGAGGGGGCAGCGCCCCCTGCCCGGGCGACGCGGGCAAAGCCCGCGGCGCAATCCCCTAGCGGCTTGCAGCGCGCTTGAACGCGTCGCGCCCGCGCATTGCCTTGCCGTAGGCAAGCAGGCGCTCGTCATCGAGCGGGAACTTGGCGGAATAGGCCCAGTTCAGGCAATGCGCGGCGACGATATCGGCGATCGTCATGGTCTCGCCCATCAGGAACGGCCCTTCGATGCGATCGGCCAGACGCTTGGCGTTCCGTTCGAATTCCCAACGCAGCGACTCCTTAATTTCAGGCAGCCGCCGTTCCTCGGGCAGCACGAAAGTGTGCCTTGCAGCGGTCCACAGAACCGCGTCGATTTCATCGAGGATCATGTGCAAAAGCCCGTCCTGACGCGCCCGCGCGATGGTGCCCGCCGGATGCGTCAGCGCCCCGTGCTTGTCCGCCAGGTAGGTGATGATCGCCGTCGAATCCGTCAGAACGTCGTCATCCACGCGCAATGCGGGGATCTTGCCCGACGGGTTGGCGGCCATCGCTTCGGGCGAATGCGGCTTGCACTCGATATGATCGTAGTTCTGGCCCAGTTCTTCCAGCGTCCACATGACGCGAAAGGCACGGCTCTGTACGCCACCTACAACCTGATACATGGTGTTCCCCTTTCTGTTCGCTTTGCGCGCAGCAAAGCGCAGATAAGGGGCAAATGCCAGAGGGCTCGGTGTGACGCAGCGTCAGATCAGCCGCGCATGAGATCGGGCAGATCGCCGGTCAGCCCGGCGGCCTCACGGATCAGACCACGGCGCAAGCCCGGCATGGCATTTACAGCCCCCATTCCCAGGTCGCGGGCAAAGCGCAACAGCGGGTTGTCGTTCGAAAACAGCCGGTTTGTCAGGTCGGTCGTCATCGCCAGTGTTGCAGTGTCGAACCGCCGCCACCCCTGGTAACGGTCCAAAACCGGAGAGGTTCCGATATCCTCGCCCCGTTGGCGCGCTTCGGATAGAACCTGGGCCAGCGCGGCGACATCCCGAAAGCCCGCGTTCAATCCCTGCCCCGCAATCGGATGCATGCCATGCGCCGCGTCCCCGATCAGGGCCAGCCGGTCACCGGCAAAGCTGTTCGCGACGGTCAGGTTCAGCGGATAGGAAAACCGCTTTCCGGCCAGCGCGATCTCGCCCAGGAAATCCCCGAAACGCGGGCGCAGCACCTCGAGGAAACCGGCATCGTCCAGCGCCATGAACCGCGCGGCGGTTTCGTGTGTTTCCGACCAGACGATCGACGACCGGTTCCCCGGCAGCGGCAAGATCGCCAAAGGCCCCGGCGGCATGAAGAACTGGTGCGCAACGCCACCGTGGGGCTTTTCATGCTCGATCGCACAGACCAGCGCAGTCTGACCGTAATCCCATCCGGTGCGGCGTATGCCGGCCCGTGCCGCCGTTCCCGATGCGCGGCCATCCGCCCCCACCAACAACTTCGCGGTCAGGGTCCGGCCCGATGCAAGCGTCACGCCGACGCCATGGGCATCCGCCTGTTGCGCGGTGACCGTTTCGCCGTTCAGCACGGTAATCCCGGGGTTTGCGGCCATCGCCTCGATCAGGGCCCGGCGCAGGTACCGGTCTTCCAGCATGTGGCCCATCGGGCCTTCCTCGATCTCGGCATGATCGAAATGCAGGAAAAACGGCGATAGCGGCCCCTCGCCCGCGCGGCCATCGCTAACCTTGATTTCCAGCATGGGCTGGGCGTGTTCGGAAACGGCATCCCATAGCCCCAGCTTGCGCAACATCCGCACGGAACCCAGCGCCAGCGCATAGGCGCGCCCGTCGAAATCGGCATCGGTCAGCGTGGTCTCGGGCTGGGCATCAACGACCGTCGACGACAGCCCTGCCTGCGCCGCGGCCGACGCCAATGCCGGCCCATTCAGGCCACCGCCGACAATCAGGATATCGCTGTCATATGTCATGCCCCAAATATGCGTGTGCAGACGGGATTGTCCATGCGCCCCTCTGCCGCTACCGTCGCGTCAAATCTTGGCAAGCGGGAGTGGGACATGAGCGATTGGCTGAAGATGAGCGCCGCCGATCTGGGGCGTGGTATCGGTGCGGGCGACATCGACCCTTTGGAACTGACACAAAGCTATCTCGATGCAATCGACGGGCATGAATACCGCGACCGCATCTATGCACGCACGATGCCGGATCGCGCCATGGCCGAGGCAGGCGCTGCCCGCGAGCGTGCCAAGCTGGGCCTGCGGCGTTCGCTGCTCGATGGTGTGCCGATCAGCTGGAAAGACCTGTTCGACACCGCCGGCACCGCGACCGAGGCGGGCAGCGCCCTGCTGAAAGGCCGTGTGCCGCAACGCGATGCGCGCGTTCTGCGCAATGCCACCGCGAACGGGCTGGTGTGCCTGGGCAAGACGCACATGACCGAGCTGGCGTTTTCCGGGCTGGGCGTGAATCCGGTGACCGCAACGCCCCCCAACGTGAATGACCCCGCGCTTGCGCCGGGAGGTTCGTCGTCGGGGGCAGCGACATCGGTCGCCTTTGGCCTGGCCGTGGCCGGCATCGGCAGCGACACCGGCGGGTCGGTCCGCGTCCCCGCCGCCTGGAACGATCTTGTCGGCCTGAAAACGACCGCGACGCGGCTATCGCTCGAAGGTGTGGTTCCGCTGGCTGAAAAATTCGACACGGTCGGCCCGCTCTGCCGCACGGTCGAGGATGCCGCCCTGCTGCTGGCAGCAATGGAAGGCGGCCGCGTGGCCGATCTCGACGATACCAGCCTGAAGGGCATGCGCCTTGCCGCGCTGCAGACCAGCGTCATGCAGGATGTGCGCGACACGCCGCTGGCCGCCTATCACGCCGCCGTCGAACGCCTGCGCAAGGCAGGCGCAACGGTCGAAACCGTCGAAGCCCCCGAACTGGCCGAAGCGATGACACTGGCCCCTGTCCTTTATACCGCCGAGGCTTATGGCCGCTGGCGCGAAAAGATCGAAGCGGCCCCCGATCTCATGCATGACCAGGTGCGCGAACGATTCCGGGCAGGCGCGAATTTCTCGGGCCCGGACTATGTCGAAGCATGGATCAAGCTTGAACAATACAGGGCCACCTGGGCTGCGCGCATGGCCGGGTTCGACGCGGTGATGTGTCCGTCGACGCCGAACCTGCCACCCGACGTGAAACGGCTGGAGACCGAACCCGACTATTTCGTCACCGAAAACCTGCTGACGCTGCGCAACACGCGGGCAGGCAATCTGATGGGGCTTTGCGCCGTGACGCTGCCGACCGGCACACCGAGCTGCGGCATCATGCTGATGGGCGCGCCCATGCAAGAGGATCGCATCCTGCGCGTCGCGAAAGCGGCCGAAGACGCGTTGGGTTAGGGCGCCGCACTGGCACCCGGTCATGTCCGCACTACTTGAATCCTTTGTCATACGGTACGATTTCCTGTAGGACGCCGCCCTGATTCAGGAAAACCGCGCGACATGACCGATAAACCGACCGCCCCGATCACGCAGGACGTGATGACCATTCCCCGCAAGCTGCCCGACGGGCCGACGAACATCGTCGGCCTGACGCGCGACCAGCTGCGCGCCGCCCTTATCGACATCGGTACGCCTGAAAAGCAGGCAAAGATGCGGGTCAACCAGATCTGGCAGTGGGTCTATTTCTGGGGCGTTCGCGATTTCGATGCGATGACGAACCTCGCCAAGGATTACCGGGCGAAACTTGCCAGGCATTTCACGATCGAAGTGCCCGAAATCGTCAGCAAGAATGTCAGTCTCGATGGCACCCGCAAGTATCTGGTCCGCATCAACGGCGGCCACGAGGTCGAGGTCGTCTACATCCCTGAAGAAGACCGGGGCACGCTTTGCATCTCGTCGCAGGTGGGCTGCACGCTGACCTGCTCGTTCTGCCACACCGGAACGCAGAAACTTGTGCGCAACCTGACCGCAGGCGAAATCGTGGGTCAGATCATGCTGGCACGCGACGACCTGGGTGAATGGCCCGAACAGGGCGAAGGCATGGGCCAGCGCCCGCGTCTGTTGTCGAACATCGTGCTGATGGGCATGGGCGAACCGCTCTACAATTTCGAAAACGTGCGCGATGCGATGAAGATCGCGATGGATGGTGAGGGCATCAGCCTCAGCCGCCGCCGGATCACGCTGTCGACTTCGGGTGTCGTGCCCGAAATCGCCCGCTGCGCAGAGGAAATCGGCTGCATGCTGGCGGTCAGCTTTCACGCCACCACCGACGAGGTGCGCGACAAGCTGGTGCCGATCAACAAGCGCTGGAATATCGAAACTCTTCTCGGGGCACTGCGCGAGTATCCCAAGGCATCGAACAGCGAGCGGATCACCTTTGAATACGTGATGCTGAAAGGCGTGAACGACACGGACGCCGATGCGCGCCGCCTGATCCAGCTGATCAAGGGCATCCCGGCCAAGATCAACCTGATCCCGTTCAACGAATGGCCGGGCGCACCCTATGAACGTTCGGATTGGGACCGGATCGAAAAATTCGCCGACATCATCTACAAGGCGGGATATGCCAGCCCGATCCGCACACCGCGGGGCGAAGACATCATGGCCGCCTGCGGGCAGCTCAAGTCCGCAACGGAACGCGCCCGAAAGTCGCGCGCCCAGATCGAGGCCGAGGCGGGGCTGCAGAGCTGATACTTATGGACAGCTTCACCCCCCTGCCCAACCCGAATGCCGAGGACGGCAAACCGCGCCTTGTCGGTGTCGAGATCGAGTTCGCCGGCCTGCCCGAAGACCGGGTGGCCAGTATCGTGAAAGAGACTTTGGGCGGGTCTGCCCGGCAGGGTGACGGACCGTTCTGGACAATTGAAGACACCGCGATCGGTGATCTCGAAGTCTATCTCGATACTTCGCTGCGCAAATTCGACCAGAGCGCGCTGCGCGACGAACTGCTGAAGTTGGGACGCGAAGTCATCCCCGTCGAGGTCGTCACCGATCCGATCCGCATGGATCAGATGCCCCATCTTCAGGATCTCGTGGCCGCCTTGCGCCAAGACGGAGCGAAAGGCAGCGGGGCGGGCGTCTTCTTTGGGTTCGGCATCCATTTCAACATCCAGATCGCCTCGGATCGGGTCGGAGACATCCACCGCCCGCTGCTTGCCTACGCCCTGATCGAAGACTGGCTGCGCAGTGCTATGCCGATTGATGAAACCCGTCGCGTACTGCCCTTTACCGATCCATATCCCACGGCTTTCGTCCGTGACCTGATCGATGCAGGGCAGAACATCGAACTGGCCGACCTGATCACGCTTTATCTCGATCACTGCCCATCCCGAAACTTCGGTTTGGACATGTTGCCTATCTTTGCACATTTCGACCCGAAAAAAGTGACCGAGAAGGTCGATGATTCCACATCGGCCCGACCCGCATTTCACTTTCGCTTGCCCGATTGCCGGATCGACGAGGCCGAATGGGGCCTGCCGACCGAATGGGACCGTTGGGTCGCGGTTGAAAAGGTTGCGGCTGACGATGCCCTGCTGACCCGGCTTGGCCAGGAATGGCAGGACGATCACGGCACAGTCACACTGTCCCGGCAAAGCTGGGCGGAACGGTCCGGCGCCATACTCGGGGACGCCGGGATATCGGCATGACCCGTCCAGTTATCGGCGTCACGACGTCCAACCGCTCGGGGTGGCGTGTGTTTCCCCTTGTCGCCTTCAACATATGGCTTGCCGGTGGCCGCGCCGTGCGCTGGGGCGCCGGGCGCGACGCTGAAATCGCGGAGGTGGACGGCGTCATCATCGGTGGCGGCGACGACATTTCGCCCGACCTTTACGGGGGTAAGCTGGTCGCATCGGCCCGGCTCGACCCGGATCGCGATGACCTGGAAAAATGCCTGATCGACAAGGCTTTGAGCCACGGCACACCGGTTCTTGGGATTTGCCGCGGCAGCCAGATGCTCAACGTGGTGCTTGGTGGCACGCTCCACCAGGATGCCTATGGCGTCTATCGCGGCAGCCGTTTCATTCGGACCATTCTGCCGCGCAAAACGGTCCTGATCGAACCGAACACGCGCCTCGCCAGGCTAAGCGGCACGCAGCCGATGCGCGTGAATGCCTTGCATACCCAGGCCGTCGACCATCTGGGTGACGACTTGCGCGTTGCCGCACTGGACGAAGGCGGCATGATCCAGGCGATTGAACGGGTGGTCGATCCCTTTGCCATTGGCGTGCAATGGCACCCGGAACACCTGTTTTATGCCAGGCGACAGCGCGCTTTGTTCCGGGCCCTTGTCGTCGCCGCCAGCGCCCGGCGCGAACATGCGGCACAAATCCCTGCGGTACGGCAGGATACACGCAAGGATTGAAGAAACGTCAACAATCCCGGCCACGCGCCCCGAAATTTCCCCAATCGTGAACAATAAAAGTCACGTTGCCTGTCGACTGTCTCTCTACTGACAGCAATTGAGAGGGTAGAGGACATGGTTGTTGGCAACGAAAAGATCGTCGATCGGGAAATCAGGGAATTCGTCACCGGCGAGCGACAGAAGTGCCTTTCGGATCGCGAATGGCGGCACCGCCTTGCAGGGTATGGCTATGACCTGCGCAAGGAGATCGATTGCTTCAAGCTGGTGACGCTTGGCCGGGGCGTCGAACTTTGCGATCTGCCGCTGGAACGCCCAGCCGCCTAATCTGCCGCAGGTTCCGCCACGATCAGGGCACGCCCTTCGGCATCCGACAGAGTCAGCATGCCCGCATCGTCGACGACGCCGTGCGCCACGTTGTCCATCGCTTCGGCAAATGTCGTTTCAATAGCCATGAGGTCGCCCGCGCAGGCCATTCTGGTCATCGCAAGCGGGCCGATCGTCAGCCGGTCAGATGTCACCTCGTATCCGCCGGTGTATCGGTTGCACGCGCCACGGCCGGAAACGCCCCCGGCGTCATCGAAACGGATCGTCACCCCGGCATCGTTGGCGACAGCCGTTCCGGCCATCTGCGTGACACTCCATTCCCCGCGCAGGGCAGCGGCCTCATGCTGGGCGGCAGCGGCCATCAACGTGGTCGCAAGTACCCCGGCAGACAAAACCGCCGTTATGAAACGTGATCTGACCGACATGGGCGCCTTCCCTACCTGTGCTTCCTGTCACTCAGATAGGAAGCCGGCGACGCCTCTTCACGGGCAATGCGTTCCAGTCGGCACCATTCCGCCCGTCACCTGCCGGGGATGTCCCCACGCGGGCTGGTATCGCCCCACCCTTCGATGATGGAAATCGCCTCGTCCGCGGTTTCGACAAAGCGGAAAAGGTCCAGATCGTCGGGGCTGATGGTGCCTGCGTCCTTCAACGCGTCCCAGTTGATGATCTTTTCCCAGAACGCCCGCCCGAACAGAAGGAAAGGCACACGCCGCATCCGTCCGGTCTGGATCAGGGTGAGGGATTCGAACATTTCGTCCAGCGTGCCGAAGCCGCCCGGGAAAATGCAGATCGCATTGGCGCGCATCAGGAAATGCATCTTGCGGATCGCAAAGTAGTGAAAGTTGAAGCACAAGTCCGGCGTCACGAATTCGTTCGGGGCCTGCTCGTGCGGAAGCACGATGTTCAGGCCGATCGAAATGCCGCCGGCTTCGGCCGCACCGTGGTTGCCCGCCTCCATCACGCCGGGGCCACCACCCGTGCAGATGATGTTCTTGTGCCCGCCCTCTTTCAGCGATGTCTCGGTGATGCGGCGGGCAAAGATACGCGCCTCTTCGTAATAGGACGACAGGTCGGCCAGCGTTTGGGTGCGCGCCTTGTCCTTGTCTTCGGGCTTGGGGATGCGCGCGCCGCCGAACAGTACAACCGTCGATTCAACCCCGTATTCATCAAGCAGCATCTGCGGCTTCAGCAATTCCAGCTGCAGGCGCACAGGGCGCAATTCATCCCGGCACAGGAACTCATCGTCGGCAAACGCCAAACGGTAGGCCGGGGCACGGGTCTGAGGCGTATCCGGTACCTCGGCCGCCGTCGTGCGGTCGGTGCCGGCATCGCGGAACGGGCTGGTGCGGTCGTCTTTCATCACTTGCTAAAATCCTCGGGTTGCGCGTCTGCGCCAGCCCTATAGGGTTTCGCGCAACTTTGCCAGAACAGGGGCCGCCGAATGGATTTGAAATCGGAGATCGCCAAAGCCGCGGAACGCATCGCCGGCCATGTGCGCCGCACGCCCGTCGGGACGCTGGACGGGCTTGGCCTTGCCTACCCCGTCGAGGTCAAGCTGGAACAGATGCAGCACACGGGCAGCTTCAAGGCGCGCGGTGCGTTCAACACGCTGTTGTCCGGCCCGGTGCCCCAAGCCGGGCTTGTCGCGGCCTCGGGCGGCAACCACGGCGCGGCCGTGGCGTATGCCGCGCGGGCATTGGGCCACAATGCCCGCATCTACGTGCCCGAGATCGCCGGGCCTTCGAAAATCGCGCTGATCCGCGACCTTGGCGCCGACCTCGTGGTCGTGCCCGGTGCCTATGCCGAGGCCGCCGACCGCGCCGCGGAATGGCAAGAGACAACAGGAGCCATGCAAATCCACGCCTATGACGCACCCGCCACGGTAACGGGACAGGGAACCTGCATGGCGGAATGGGAAGACCAGGGCTTGCAGGCCGATACCGTCCTGATCGCGGTGGGCGGCGGTGGCCTGATCGGCGGCGCGCTGGCCTGGCTGCAGGGCCGGCGCAAGGTCGTGGCTGTCGAACCGGAACGCGCACCAACCCTGAACGCGGCCCTCGCGGCGGGCAGGCCGGTTCCCGTCGATGTGTCGGGCGTCGCGGCCAACGCGTTGGGGGCCAGGCAGATCGGCAATATCTGTTTCGACCTGGCAAGCAGCCAGGGCATCGAAAGCGCACTTGTCAGCGATGACGCGATCATCGCCGCGCAAGCGACGCTTTGGAAATCCGCGCGCCAACTGGTCGAACCTGCCGGGGCGACCGCGCTGGCGGCCCTTACCTCGGGCGCATATGTACCGCAACCGGACGAGCGCGTTGCCGTGCTGATCTGCGGTGCCAATATCGCGCCGGACCCGCTTGCGAAGTAACCTGGAATGAACCGCGCAGGCGCCAGCCTGCGCAACATGACCCAAGTGACCGTTGCACTCGATCCGATGACGCTCGCGAAACACGGGCTTTGCCTTTCGCGAATCCGGTGGCGGCCTGGCGCTGTTTCGGCTCGATTGCGGGGACAAGGTCGCAAAGGCGTCCGAGCTTGGATTCAGCTACACGCGGTTGATGCGCCGCTTTGGCACACCGATGCCCGGCCACAGTCACGGCTACCTCGTGCGGAACATGCGCTGACCCGCCAGGAGCTGCGGCCAATCCCGCGCATTGCACGCGCGCCCTGCTGCCCTTATAGCGCTTGGTCAGACCGCAACAGGCGCCACGAGGGAGAGCCACGATGTCCAACGCCCAGCTCGAAGCTGCAATCGAAGCCGCGTGGGAAGCACGCGATACCATCACCCCCGCCACGACCGGCGAAACCCGCGAGGCGATCGAAGACACGCTGAACGCCCTGGATAGCGGCCAGTTGCGCGTGGCCGAGCGCCGCGAAAATGGCGACTGGCATGTGAACCAGTGGGCCAAAAAGGCGGTTCTTCTGGGCTTCCGCATCAAGGACATGGAAATCCAGTCCGGCGGCCCGCAGGATGGCGGCTGGTGGGACAAGGTGGACAGCAAGTTCGCCGGCTGGGGTGAAAACCAGTGGCGCGCCGCCGGGTTCCGCGCGGTCCCCAACTGCGTCGTTCGCAAATCGGCCTATATCGCGCCGGGCGTGGTGCTCATGCCCTCCTTCGTCAACCTGGGCGCCTATGTCGACGAGGGCACGATGGTCGACACCTGGGCGACCGTCGGCAGCTGCGCGCAGATCGGCAAGGGTGTGCATCTGTCGGGCGGCGTCGGCATCGGCGGCGTGCTGGAACCGATGCAGGCGGGGCCGACGATCATCGAGGACAACTGCTTTATCGGCGCCCGCTCCGAGGTGGTCGAGGGCTGCATCATCCGCGAAGGCTCGGTCCTGGGCATGGGGGTCTATATCGGTAAGTCGACCAAGATCGTCGACCGCGAAACCGGCGAAGTCATGTATGGCGAGGTGCCGCCCTATTCGGTGGTGGTGTCCGGCTCGATGCCGTCGAAGAACGGGATCAACCTCTATTGCGCGGTGATCGTGAAACGCGTCGATGAACAGACGCGCTCCAAGACCGGCATCAACGAACTGCTGCGCGACTGAGCCCGCAAATCGTTCCGAAACCGCCCGGCCCCTGCGTCCGGGCGGTTTTCTTTTGCGCCCGGCTCTGAGATGGTTACGCGCGCAAACAGGCAGGGAGAGATGACATGAAACGCGTATCCGACATGGTGGCAGCCGCGAACGAGGTGATCGACCACGCACCGGCAGCCGACCTACTGAACCTGCACGGCGCCGAGGGCGTGACCTTCGTCGATCTGCGCGACCCGCGCGAGTTGGAGCGCGACGGCATGATCCCAGGGGCCTTTCACTGCCCGCGCGGCATGCTGGAGTTCTGGATCGACCCGGAAAGCCCCTATGCCAAGCCGCAGTTCCAATCCGGTAACCGTTTCGTTTTCTATTGCGCATCGGGCTGGCGGTCTGCCTTGTCAGCAAAAGTGGCGCAGGAGATGGGGCTGCCGAATGTCAGCCACATCACCGACGGGTTCTCGGGCTGGAAGGCCGCTGGCGGGCCGGTCGGCGAGAAGCCACAGAAAACCGCGCGGTAAAGACACGAAACCGCGCGGTTTGCGCATGATCACAGGGACAGTTGGGACATGACCAAGGAAAAGAAACCGCAGCAGGTCTATACACTGGTCGTCGAACTGGGCCGCAAGGCCGGGGATGGGCTTCCCGACAAATCCACCGGCGCGGCGCTGATCTGCTATGCTTCGGGCGTCGACGAGTCCGAGGCGGTGCGCGAAACGGTGGCGATCCTCAAACAGGCGGATATGGCACCGCTCGACGTCACCGGCCACGGAACGCTGGCCGAACGTCAGGATGCGGGCGAGGATATCCCCGACGAAGAACGCGCGCTGATGGATCGCGCATTGGCCGAGAATGCCGTGATCGTGGCGCAGATGACCCCGTTTTTCGACTGATCAGGCGGCGCGGTTTTCGGCCAGTGTGATCGCTTCGAACGGGCGCAGCACCGGATAGGTGGAAAGCGCGTGCTCGGGCAACAGGTTGCGGTCGAACTCGGCCAGAAGGCTGGCATTCAACATCACCGGCTTGCGCCGGATACGCCCGACGAACATGGTTTCCAGATCGGCCCCAGCGGCGCGCACGGCTTCGCATCCGGGAAGGATGATGTCGTGATAGGTGATGGTCGTCGCGCTGTTCGCGTAGAACGCCGACACGCCGTTCACGAGGTGACGCGCCGGCACCAGAACGCAGGGCCGGTCGAACATGTATTCGACATCGGACCCGCTGAGCATTAGCCGCTGCTCAGGCGCGACGAGGATATCCCGCCGCAGCCCGAAGTAAGGGGCGCGCAGGCGGATCGGCCTGAACGAGCCGCGCGCAGGAACGACACGCCGCACGGTTTGCAGCACCGGCACACCAGACCCATCGCTGCCCAGCACGATATCGCCGCGCTTGAGTTGCGAGACTTCGGTCTGCCCGTTCGGAGTCGCGATGGGCAGGTGCGCAGTCATCGTGGGCATCGGACCGATCGGTTCGATCTCGGTCGAAATGGCCATGAACCTGACATGCCTGTCCATGTCGCGCGAACGCGGCTCGGATATCATGTGCCGCAACTCGGCCAGCGGCATGGGCATGGGCGCGCGCAGATCGGTCATGGCGATGTGGCCCGTTCCGATATGTTCCAGGGCCAGCCGTGCCCACCGTGCGGGCGCGTCCCAGGAATAGGTCACGCGCAACGGCGCCCCGGCTGTCACGCCTTCGAGCGTCGCGGCGGCATGAAGACGGTCGTTTCCGAGCCCGGTCACCAGCGCGACACCGCCACCGGGCAAAGCTTGCACCGACAGGCCGAACTGCCACGGGAATCCGCCCTGATAGTTGAACAGGCTCAGCGGTCTGCCATCGCTCGCAAGGAGCGTTTCGATCATCACCGAGCCGCGCGCCAGCAAACCGTCGTCGCCCAGGCGCGCGGTCGACGCGGTCCCGGCATCACATCCCAGCCCGGATTTCGAAAACCGCGCCTCTGCGTGGTCGGCCAATGCAATCCAGGCCATCAGGCCACCTTCCTTTCGGAAAGCCACAGCTGCGCTTCGTAGGCGCGCAGTGTTCTGCGTGCGGCAGGGCTGTAGCCTTCTCCCGTTTCTGGATCGAGCTCGGGGAAGAGGGCGCAGATTTCGGCGAGGGTCTCGGGGGCAAAGCTTCGTGCGGTTTGCGGCCCCGGCAGGAAGCTTTCGGTTTCCAGCCCTTCGGAGAACACGACCTGCTGCCGGTCGAACATGAGGTGAATGTATTCGACATCGCCGCCTTCGATGCGGCGGACCGAGTTGTCGTTCACAAGATGCTTGGCCGCGACCAGAACCTCGGAGTCACCGAACATCAACTCGGCAAGGCTGTCGCGTATGAGGATGCGGTGTTCGGGCGAGACCCAAAGCTCCTGATGCGTGCCAAAGGTGCCCGCGCGAATGCAGATGGGGGCGAACGCGCCTGTGGCCTGAACCTTGCGCCGCCCGATCCAGCGCAGCGGTTGCGGGCCGTCGTCGCGCGTCATCACCGGATCGCCCGGCTCCAGCCAGTCTACGGGCACATCGCCCGTGGGTGTTCGTATCAGCGTACCGGCGACGAAACAGGGGATCGAGTCGATGGTGACGAAACCGGTGTCGCTCTGACCCGTGCTGCTTTCGACCGTGTAGGTGAAGTTGATGGTTTCGATGTCGCCGTCGCCAGTGGCGGTCAGTGTGCCGTCGGCGTTGAGCGTGACAGTCTGACCGGACCCCAGGGTTATGGTGCTTCCGGCGGTGACCGGCTGGCCGTTGATATGCGTGATCGTCAGGCTGCCGCCGGTGGAGTTCACGTCATTGGCCAACACGTCGAGATTGACCGACCCGTTGGGATAGATCGAGTCGCTGTCGGCCTGCGCCACCAGGGTTGTCTGAACCGAGTTTCCGGCGATCAACAGCGTCGAGTCGTAGTTGGAGTCGACCACGTCCGCGACACCGATACGGATCGAGTTCACCTGCCCTGCGTTCACCGGGATGGTCAACGTCATGGTGATGGTGAAACCGTCCATCTCGGTGTTGTACTGATCGCCGGTATTGTCGACGAAAAGGTTACCGTTCGAACCGGCATTCAGGTTGTTCGGATCGATGTCGCCATCGCCGACTTCAAGATCGACCTGGGTGCCGTTGATCCAGACACCGACGAAGTCCTGGTAGGCGCCGTTTGCATATTCGGGATATTCCTCGGAGGCGAAGACGAACTGCATCGTCATGACGTCGCCGGTCGGAATGAAATCGACGTCCAGATAGGCCGCGTCGTATGTGTTCGATCCCGCTGCCGCGTTGAACTCGGCAACGTTGTTCGGCCCGCTGGAGGAGCTGGTCGTGTTCGAATTGAGGTTCGACTGCCACCGCGAATTGTTGGTGAAGCTGCGCAAATCACCGGTGGACAGCATCACACCGGTATCTCCGGGTGTCACACCTGGCGAAATGCTGTCGCCATCGCTGTAGATACCTGACGAGTCCCGATCACCGGTATAGGACGCGCTGACGACTGTGACACCGTCGCCGAAAATTTCTTGCGCCATCTGAACGGCGGACGCGTTTCTGTCGATTGGTATTTCAACACCCGCAACCATTGACCTGCCTCACGCAATCCTGTCGAGGCCGGGCACACGGGACAGCCGCGCAAAGCGCGGAAAATCCGTAAACTGCTCGTCTGGCGCGGGTCCGGTTTTCCGGTTTTTTCGCGCCTTTACCCTGCCTCTGGGTTTTTCATTGGCTTGAATAAGCACGATTTTTTTCTTTTTGTTAACCCTTTATGCACACCGAAAGCCCGTGATTGCCCCTTTCTTGCGTTTTTTTGGTCACATTTGCCTCGCCCCGCGTTCCGCGCTAGGCCAAGGCAGCTCATCAAGGAGACCCATATGCCAAAAGACCTGCCCGACCGGATCGATGCCGCCGACCTGACGGCCCGTCTGATACGCTGCCCCTCGGTCACGCCCGAAGAAGGCGGCGCGCTGGCACTGCTGCAAGACCTGCTGGAAGCGGCGGGGTTCGCGTGCGCCCGTGTCGACCGCGGCGACGTTTCGAACCTGTTCGCGCGCTGGGGCGCCAAGGGGCATGGCCGGACATTCGGATTCAACGGGCATACGGATGTGGTGCCCGTAGGCGACGCAGATGCCTGGTCAAAACCGCCGTTTTCCGGCGAGGTCGATGCCGACGGCGTGATCTGGGGCCGGGGCGCGACCGACATGAAATCGGGTGTTGCGGCCTTTGCCGCGGCCGCGGTGGATTTCGTGCGCGACACGCCACCGGACGGGGCGATCGTCCTGGCAATCACCGGCGACGAGGAAGGCGATGCCGTGGATGGCACGACGGCCTTGCTCGACTGGATGGAGGCGCAGGGCGAACGCATGAGCGTGTGCATTGTCGGCGAACCCACCTGCCCGAACCGTATGGGCGAGATGATCAAGATCGGGCGGCGCGGGTCGATGAACGCGCATTTCACGATTACCGGCGTGCAGGGGCATTCGGCCTATCCGCACCGCGCCAGGAACCCACTACCGGCGATGGCCCGGCTGATGGACCGTCTGGCCAGCCACGAACTGGATCAGGGCACCGAACATTTCGACGCCTCGACGCTGGCCGTGGTCACCATCGACACCGGCAACCCGGCGACCAACGTCATACCCGCCAGGTGCCGCAGCGCAGTGAACATCCGGTTCAACGACATCCACACCGGCGCAAGCCTGACCGACTGGCTGCAGCAGGAGACGGATCGCGTGGCCGAGGAATTCGGGGTCGGCATCGACATGCAGATCAAGATCTCGGGCGAGGCGTTTCTGACCCCGCCTGGGCCGCTGTCCGATCTGGTATCGAAGGCGGTCGAGGCGGAGACCGGCGTCGTGCCGGAGCTCAGCACCACGGGCGGCACCTCGGATGCGCGGTTCGTCAAAAGCCACTGCCCCGTGGTGGAATTCGGCCTGGTCGGCCACTTCATGCACCAGGTCGACGAACGCGTGCCCAGCGAACAGGTGCACCAGTTGAAAGGCATCTACACCCGTATTCTGCGGAACTATTTCGCCGCATGAGATCATCGGCGCGGGCCGCGTTTCCCGCATGACGCGCCTGCGCGGCTGTGATACGTCACGAGCCATGAGCAAGCTGCCCACCAAGGACGAGATCCTGCAATGGATCTCGGATAACCCGACCCTCACTTCGAAACGCGACATCGCCAAGGCCTTTGGTATCAAGGGGGCTGCGCGGATCGACCTCAAGCGCATCCTCAAGGAGCTTGAGGCCGAGGGGCATCTGAACAAGCGCAAGAAAACCTACCGCGACCCCGACAAGCTGCCGCCAGTGAGCGTCTTGCAGGTGAGCGAACCTTCGGCGGATGGCGATCTGTTTGCGCGTCCTCTGGAATGGCAGGGCGAGGGCAAGGAGCCGGTGGTGCTGGTCGTGCCGCGCGCCTCCGATCCGGCACTGGGCGAGGGCGACCGCATCCTTGCCCGCCTGCAAGAGGTGAAAGCCGAGGATCACCAGTACGAAGCCCGGCTGATCCGGCGCATCGGGCAGAATCCGCACAAGGTGCTTGGCGTCTTCCGCAAGGGTGCCGAGGGCGGGCGCATCCTGCCCATCGACAAGGGCGACGGCAAGGAATGGACGGTGCCTCCGGGTGCGACCGGCGGCGCCAAGGATGGCGAGCTGGTCGAGGCCGAACAATCGGGGCCAAAGGGTCGGATGGGCCTGCCCCGTGCGCGCATCGTCACCCGCCTGGGCGACCCGTCCGAGCCGCGCGCAGTCAGCCTGATCGCGATCCATCAGCATGGCATCCCCGACGATTTCCCCGACGACGTGATCGCCGAGGCCGACAAGATGAAACCCGCGGGCCTTTCCGGGCGCGAGGACATGCGCGACATGCCCCTGGTCACCATCGACCCGTCGGATGCGCGGGACCATGACGACGCCTGCTGGGCGCATGATGACGACGACCCGCGCAACGAGGGTGGCCACGTGATCTGGGTCGCCATCGCGGATGTGGCGCATTACGTGACACCCGGCAGCGCATTGGACCGCGAGGCGCGCAAGCGCGGCAATTCCAGCTACTTCCCCGACCGCGTGGTGCCGATGCTGCCCGACCGGCTGTCAGGCGACCTGTGTTCGCTGCATGAAGGCGTGCCGCGCGCCTGTATCGCCGTGCGCATGCAGATCAGCGCCGATGGCACCAAGATCGGGCACCGTTTCGTGCGCGGGCTGATGCGGTCTGTCGCTTCGCTGAACTACCAGGAGGTCCAGGCCGCGCGGGATGGCGACGCCAACGAAAAATGCGCGCCGCTGATGGATCAGGTGATCAATCCGCTTTACGACGCCTACGAGGCGCTGGTCGCCGCGCGCAAAAGACGTCAGCCGCTGGATCTGGACCTGCCGGAACGCAAGGTGATCCTGTCGGAGGAAGGCAAGGTCACATCGGTCGATTTCGCAGAGCGGCTGGACGCGCACCGCCTGATCGAAGAGTTCATGGTGCTGGCCAACGTGGCCGCCGCCGAAGAGCTGATCACCCGCAAATCGCCGCTGCTGTTCCGTGTCCACGAGGAACCCAGCCCCGAAAAGCTGGATGCGCTGCGCGAAACGGCGGAAAGTGCCGGGCTGGTCCTGGCCAAGGGGCAGGTTCTGAAAACCCAGCACCTGAACCGCCTGCTATCCCAGGCCGAAGGCACCGAACATGACGAGCTGATCAACATGTCGACGCTAAGGGCGATGACACAGGCCTATTACAGCCCCGCGAATTTCGGCCATTTCGGCCTGGCGCTTCAGGCCTATGCGCATTTCACATCGCCCATCCGGCGCTATTCCGACCTGATCGTGCACCGTGCGCTGATCACGGCGCACAAATGGGGCAAGGACGGGCTGAGCCCGCACGACATCGAAGACCTCGAACAGACGGCCACGCATATCAGCGAAACCGAGCGGCGCTCGATGATGGCCGAACGCGACACGACAGACCGCTACCTTGCGGCCTTTCTGTCGGAAAAGGTGGGCAGCACGTTCACCGGCCGGATCAGCGGCATCGCCAAGTTCGGCGTTTTCGTCAAGCTGGACGAAACCGGTGCGGACGGGCTGATCCCGATGCGAAACCTCGGGCAGGAATATTTCCATTTCGACCGCGATGCCGGGACGCTTCTGGGCGCTGACACCGGTACGGTGATTTCGCTGGGGCAGCGGGTGCGGGTGAAACTGGTCGAGGCGGCGCCGGTCAGCGGCGGCATCGCGCTGGAACTGCTGGAACTGGCCGGCAACGCAATGCCCGGAGCGCGCGGCGGCAGACCGGGGCGCGGGCGCGGCAAGGGTGGCGGACCAGTCAAGCGCCAGGCTGCCAAGGCCAAGCGCAAGGATGCCAAGGTCAAGCGAAAGCTCAAGCGGAAGGGCCGGTGACGACCGGGGGCTCTGCCCCCGAACCCCTGTAGGTATTACCGGCAATATGTAGCGGCGGGGTTTTGCCGTAATCGCCCGGCCAGCCAGAAAGCCGGGTTTGCGAAGCGCGGCAATCACGCTACGATCCTCTCCAAGAAAAACAACGAGGCGAGCGATGCGTATGCGGTTTTTTCTGCCCGCGGTGGCAGGTCTGTTCCTGGGCGTTGGCGTGGCTGCGGCGGGACCGGTGGAACAGTCCCTGCGGCCCGAGTTGCGCCCGTTCGGAGCAGATCCACAAGTTTCCGATCACACCAGTCTGCGCCCAAGCGCCCGTCCGGCCGACCTGAGCACCGATCCCGTCGTATCGACGAAGAACGCGGCATTCCAGCGTTGGGTCGATCAATACAAGGCGCGTGCCCGGTCGCGCGGAATCAGCGCATCTGTGGTCAACCAGGCGTTTCGCGGCGTGCGCTACAATGCTGACGTGATCGCCAAGGATCGCAATCAGGCCGAATTCAAAAAGCAGATCTGGGATTACCTGGACAACGCCGTCAGTTCCGACCGCGTGGAAAAAGGCCAGCGCGCGCTGCGTGCCAACCGGCGCACCCTGGACCGGATCGAACAGGTTTATGGCGTTGAAAAGGAAGTTGTCACCGCCGTCTGGGGGCTGGAAACCTATTACGGCGAAAAGCGCGGCACGCTCGACGTGATCGAAGCGATGGCCACTCTGGCTTTTGACGGACGCCGCGGCGCGTTCTTTGAAAAGCAGTTGTTCGCCGCCCTGCAGATCCTGCAGTCGGGGGACGTGGCCCCGCGCAGCATGCAAGGATCCTGGGCTGGCGCGATGGGGCATACGCAGTTCATCCCGACATCCTACCTTGCCTATGCGGTGGATTTCACCGGCGACGGAAAGCGCGACATCTGGTCGAACAACCCGGCTGACGCGCTGGCCTCGACCGCGGCCTACCTGAAAAGGTTCGGATGGAAGAAGGGTCAGCCCTGGGGTGTCGAAGTACGCCTGCCGCAGGGGTTCACCCCAACCGGCGACACGCGCCGGATGCCGTCGGACTGGGCCGCGCGCGGCGTGGTCGCGATGAGCAACGGACGCGCGGTGCCCGACTATGGCGCAGCCGCCATCCTGTTGCCCGCCGGCACGCGCGGTGCGGCCTTCATGGTGTTCGACAATTTCAACGTCATCAAACGCTACAACAATGCCGATGCCTATGCGATCGGCGTCGGCCACCTGGCGGACCGGATCGCGGGCGGACCGCCGATCCAGGCGGAATGGCCGCGCGGCTACAAACCGTTGAATTTCGACCAGCGCAAGGAATTGCAGACCCGGTTGAAACGCAAAGGGTATGGCGTGGAAAAGATCGACGGCATCGTCGGCCCGAACACGGTTGCGGCGATCCGCGCCTTTCAGCAATCCGCCGGGGTCGAACCTGACGGCTATCCCAGCCAGGCGGTGCTGCAACTCTTGCGCAGCCGATAGGGCACGCGCCCCCTTTTCAAAACGGCGGATATCCCGTATACGCCCGCATCCGCTCGGGGAATCTCTCGTGCGGATACTCCATTGGACCTTGCTGGACGACATCCCGGCTTGTGCCCAGAACCCTTAGAACCAAGGAGACCCCGATGTCGATCACTGCAGAAGACAAAGCCCGCGTCATCAAGGAATTCGCCACCAAGGACGGCGACACCGGTTCGCCCGAGGTGCAGGTTGCAATCCTGACGTCGCGCATCAACACGCTGACCGAGCATTTCAAGACCCACAAGAAGGACAACCACGGTCGTCGTGGCCTTCTGAAGCTGGTTGCTCAGCGCCGCAAGCTGCTGGACTACCTGAAGGGCAAGGAAGAGAGCCGTTACCAGGATCTCATCCAGCGCCTCGGCATCCGCCGCTAAGCGCACCCGATCCGGGAATTCAAACGCCCGCCCTGAAAAGGGGCGGGCGTTTTCTTTTTCGCGGCGGTCCGTGCCTGCCTATCTCTGGCGGTCGAGTTTGCGGATCAGGGCCGCCACCCTCTTGCCGATTGCCGTGCTGCCCTTGACGGACGGATGGATGCCATCCGCGGCGTGGAACGAAGTGTCCCCATCGGGAACAAGATCGGCGTTCGACAGAAACCACACCCCTTCGATCTGGCGCGCCATGACGGACAGCCGCGCCTCGAACGCGTCGCCCTCGTTGCGGCAATGATCGATCACCGTGGTCCAGCCGGGGCTGCGCAGGTAGCCGACATAGATGACGCGCGCACCGGTCTGACGGATTCTGCGCATGAGATCGGGCACTGCGCCGGTCTTTCCATCGGGGCTGACCATGCGGTCCATGCGACGCTGGCACCGGCTGCACCCGCAGCCAAGCCACAGATCGTTGCCGCCCCCGGTGACGATAACCCAGTCGGGATTTTCCTTGCCGAACTGCGCGCTGATCCGCATGCCCATCGCGCCTGTTATCGGCAGCGCATAGATCATGTGCGCACCGGATACCGCACGGCTTTCCACCGGCTCCTTGAGGATCGTGGATACGACTTGCGGGATCGACCGTGCGGCAAGTGAGTTCCACGCCATAAGCGAGTCGCCGATTGCAAGGATACGCGCCGTGGGGCGCGCCGGTTCCTCGGCGCCCTGCGTGGCGGCCGGTCCGGGTAAGCATAGCGTGGCAACCAGAATGGCCGCGATCAAAGTCGACAGAAATCGCACCCCGACCCCTTTTGTATTCGGTTCCACGGTCGCCACCCAGCCGCGCCGCACAACATTGCCCCGACACGATACATAGCAAACAACCTACCGGGAGTTGAACCGCATATTCCCGAAATGCCGCCCGGTTTTCGGATTGCGCCTGAAAAGGTTGTTCACAACTCTTTGCTTTCAAAAAGTTGCAAAACACTGTAAGGCGCCCCCATCTGAGACGTGACGCTCTGACCCCGGCGCATGGAAGGATGAAGGGGTCGGCGGCAATGGGGCCGCCATTCAAACGGGGACCCGGGATACGCCCGGGAGTGCCCCAGACAGGAAACGATGATGTTCAAAATTACGACGAAAACGATGCAGTGGGGCGATGAGACGCTCACACTGGAAACGGGCAAGGTTGCCCGCCAGGCAGATGGCTCGGTCATCGCCACCCTCGGTGAAACCTCGGTGATGGCAAACGTGACCTTCGCCAAGGAACCCAAGCCCGGTCAGGATTTCTTTCCGCTGACCGTGCACTACCAGGAAAAATACTATGCCGCGGGCAAGGTGCCCGGCGGCTTCTTCAAGCGCGAGGCACGTCCGACCGAAAAGGAAACGCTGACCGCGCGCCTGATCGACCGTCCGATCCGTCCGCTGTTCGTGGATGGTTTCAAGCACGAAGTGCTGGTGATGTGCACCGTGCTGTCGCACGATCTGGAGAACGATCCCGATATCGTTGCCATGATCGCCGCAAGCGCCGCACTGACGATTTCGGGCGTTCCGTTCATGGGCCCGATCGCGGGCTGCCGCGTCGGCTTTGTCGATGGCGAATACGTGCTGAACCCGGCTGTCGACGACATGCAGGATCTGCGCCTCAAGCCTGAACAGCGCCTCGACCTTGTCGTTGCCGGCACCAAAGAAGCCGTGATGATGGTCGAATCCGAAGCTTACGAGCTGACCGAAGCGGAAATGCTGGGCGCCGTGACCTTTGCGCACGAGCAGATCCAGCCGGTGATCGACCTGATCATCGACCTGGCCGAAGATGCCGCGAAAGAGCCGTTCGACTTCCAGCCGCCGGATTACAGCGACCTGTACGCAGCCGTCAAAGCCGCAGGCGAAGACCAGATGCGCGCCGCGTTCGCGATCAAGGACAAGCAGGAGCGCACCGCAGCCGTTGCCGCCGCGCGCCAGGCGATCAAGGAAAAGCTGACCGAAGAGCAGCTGGAAGATTCCAACCTGGGATCGGCCATGAAAAAGCTCGAAGCCGGCATCCTGCGCGGTGACGTGGTCAAGGGCGGCAGCCGTATCGACGGCCGTTCGACCACCGATGTGCGCCAGATCGTCTGTGAAACCGGCCTGCTGCCGCGCACGCACGGCTCGGCCCTGTTCACCCGCGGGGAGACCCAGGGCCTCGTCGTGACCACGCTGGGCACCGGCGACGACGAACAGATCATCGACGCGCTGCATGGGAATTTCCGCTCGAACTTCCTGCTGCACTACAACTTCCCACCCTACTCGGTCGGTGAGGCTGGCCGCGTCGGCCCTCCGGGACGCCGCGAAATCGGTCACGGCAAACTGGCCTGGCGCGCGCTTCAGGCCGTGCTGCCGGCGCCGACCGACTTCCCCTACACCATCCGCGTCGTGTCCGAGATCACCGAATCCAACGGCTCCAGCTCGATGGCATCGGTCTGCGGCGGTTCGCTGTCGATGATGGACGCGGGCGTGCCGCTGAAATCGGCCGTCGCCGGCGTGGCGATGGGCCTGATCCTGGAAGACGATGGCGACTATGCGATCCTGACCGACATCCTGGGTGACGAAGACCACCTTGGCGACATGGACTTCAAGGTTGCAGGTACCGAAAACGGCATCACCTCGCTTCAGATGGACATCAAGGTCGCGGGCATCACGCCCGAGATCATGGAAAAGGCCCTGGCGCAAGCCAAGGAAGGCCGGATGCACATTCTGGGCGAGATGAACAAGGCGATCTCGGGTGCGGCGGACTTCTCGGTCCACGCACCGCGCATCGAAACGATGCAGATCCCGACCGACAAGATCCGCGAAGTGATCGGCTCGGGCGGCAAGGTGATCCGCGAAATCGTCGAAGTGTCGGGCGCAAAGGTCGACATCAACGACGAAGGCATCATCAAGATCGCATCGCCCAATGCCGAAGCCATCCAGAAGGCGTACGACATGATCCACTCGATCGTGGCCGAGCCGGAAGAAGGCGGTATCTACAAAGGCAAGGTCGTGAAGATCGTCGATTTCGGCGCCTTCGTGAACTTCTTTGGCAAGCGCGACGGTCTGGTGCACGTGTCCCAGATCGAAAACCGCCGCCTGAACCATCCTTCGGACGTCCTGAAGGAAGGCCAGGAAGTGTGGGTCAAGCTGCTTGGCTTCGATGACCGCGGCAAGGTGCGCCTGTCGATGAAAGTCGTCGACCAGGAAACCGGCGAAGAGGTCGCCAAGGAAGACGCAGCCGAATAAGGCCGCGCCCTTTCCCGAAAACCGAAAAGCCCCGGCTGTCATGCCGGGGCTTTTTCTTTTGGGCGTCGGGTGACGGGATCACGACCGCAGACCTGTGCGAAACAGGTTAGCCGTCGTGGCACTCCACAAGGCCGCGCGCCCGCATCTGCCCCAGAAGGGTGGAAAGGTCGCTTCGGATCATTTCGATCGGGGCGTCAGGGAAAACGTCATGCAGCGCAGATGCGATATCGGCACCCGAAGCTGGGTCTTCCAGCAAGGCCCAGATGGCGCCGCCAACCGGGTTGAGGCTGAAGAAATTCCGCCCGTCCATCTGCCATAGGAACGTGTCGGCCCCGATGATCCGCTCGACCACGCCTTCGGATTGGCCGAACACGCAATCCAGATCCGCAGGTTCGCTTTCCTCGAGGCGCGCCAACAGATCGAGAGGCGGGCCCAGATCCGTGATGCGTGGGGCAGCCCCTTCGCCAAAGGCGTCACACACCAGCGCGACGGCTTCTTCGATATCGGAATAGACCAGCGTCAGGCAGGTCATGCCTTGCGCCAGGGCGGCCACCTGGTCGTAGTGATCTTCGACTTCGCCCGGATCGGCGATGTTCTGGCGAATGAGATGCGCGGCGGCTTCGCTGGTTTCCAGCTTGTGAAACCGCGCCCTTTCGCCCTGCTGACGCGACAGCAGGATCAGCGCGGACAAAGGCGCGGTGGTTCCGAACTGTGCCTGGCTGGGCAAATCGACGTATCCGTACCGGTGATCGAATATCGTCAGGTTGTCGTTCACGTAATCCTTGAACACCCCGGACACGGCACCGGGCAACGGCAGGCGCAACCGCGGCTGGATACCGAGGGCCACCGCGCCTTGGGGCACTATCGGAAGCACGTCGTCGCAGAACAGCTCGCACCCCGGTTCAAGACCCAGCCGCGTGACCAGCGTGGTCTTTCCCGCGCGATAGGTTCCGGTAAACGCGATCAGTTGCCCGCCGACCCGAACGGCACCACAGTGCAGACCGAACACGCCGGGGCGCGCATCGAGATAGGCCTGCACCAGATCGGCGACCGCACCACAGGTCGCGCCGGCCAGGCCAAGCCGCGTCATCGGTTTCTGGGACCACCACGACCGGAAGCTGTAGCGATCGCCATCGCCCTGTATGATTGTGGTTGGGACTTCCAGCTGTCTCGCCGGGCCACCCTGTCTGATGCCCCAAGCGGGCAGGACCGTTGCAAGGGCATCGGCAACGCCGTCGCTGTCGGTCAACTCGACCACATGAGACAGGTCATCGAACTCCAGTCTGACCGGACAAGGTTCGGGGGCGCACTTGTCGTGCGCCCCTTCGTTCAGATCGTTCATGTCAGGATACATGGATCCCGTTAGCGGCGGGCGCCGGACGGTCCCGACGCGCCCGAAGGCCCGGATCCACCGTAATCGTCGCCAGAGCTGCTGCTCGATCCGCCACCCGAAGGACCGGAACTGCTGCCGCTGTTTCCGCCGCCGGATGCGCCCGACCCACCGCCGGATGCGCCCGAACCGCCGCCGGAGCCACCTGCACCGCCGCCCGAGCCACCGGCACCACCGCCAGAACCGCCACCTGCGCCACCGCCCGAGCCGCCGCCCGAAGCGTGCGCTGCGCCAAGATGCATCATGACAGGAGCGACATAGGCCGCGCCCGCTGCCAGCCCAAGCCGCGCAAGCATGCGACGGCGGGACAGGTCGGTCTTGGTGTCATTGGACATCATTTCTCTCCTCTTCGGTTTTCCCAGCCGTTTCGCACGGCCATGTAAGGTAAACGTCCTGAGCCAGAGTTTATTCCGAAGAAGCTGGCAAAAATTCGGCATCATTGGCAAAACATTGCCCGGGGGCCGCCACCAAGCCATGACCGAACACCGGATCACGGCCGGCTTCACCCAGATCCTTGGCGCAATTCTCCATTGCCGCCACCGTCTGTTGAAGCGGAAGGGTCGGCGCGCGCAACCGCTGCACTGCCAGCGATGCCGTCACGAAAGGCGCGGCGTAGGATGTGCCTGATTTCAGGCGGCCGCCAGAGATCGACGCGGCCACCCAAAGCCGCACACCCGGCGCCGCAAAGTTGATGTATGGCCCTTGGTTTGCCTGCCTGTACGCGCGTTCGTCGCTGTCGATCGCCGTAACCGCCAGCACGGGTTCGAATGCCGCGGGATAGGCCGGCTCGGCTCCGGGTCCGCCGTTTCCGGCCGCCGCGACGACGGCCACGTTTTGATCGACGGCACGTTGGATAATCTGCTCCAACACGTCATTGCGCGGACCCGAAAAGCTCATGTTGATGACGTTCACGCCAGATTCCAGGAGAATGTCCATGGCCGATGCCAACGAGAACACGTCGGCCTGATCGCCGTAATATCCGCGATAGAACGCCTCGACAGCGATCAGCTCTGCATTTGGCAGCAAGCCCGGCACCCGGTAGTCAAGACGCCCGATCAGCATCGAGGCGATGGCCGTACCGTGCTGCCGTCCCGACGCCGGACGGCCCGCCAGATCCGCCTGGTGCACGGTCAGCTTCTGACCTTCGAGCGCGGGGTGGTCCTTGTTGATCCCGGTGTCGATCATGCCGATGCGCGGCGCGTATATACTGGGCCAGCCGGACCAGCCGATCATTTCATGCGCACCGCAGCCTTCACCGTCGCACAGGAATTCGTCAGGGGTGTATATGTGGTTCTGGTCGATCCGTGCGCCGGGCAGGATGTTGGACAGCTCGGACTTGCCCTGATCGACGGATCGGCCTTGCGGCAGATCGATCCTGTACAGCGTTCCGCCCAGCACCCTGGTCGCCCTGCGGCCGCGCACCACGTAACCTTGTGCGCCGGCGCGGGAGATATCGACGCCATCCGGCACGAAGATAACGATCTCGGGTGGCGGTGGTGGGCCTCTGCGAACCGTGCGTTGCGGTTGGTTGGGGGAACCGGCGGCACCCCGCCCCCCGGACCCGCCCTGACTGTAGGCGCTGCCGCTGCCGATACCGCTGGCGCCCGAGCTTCCCGATCCGCCGCCGGATCCCGCACCACCCGAGCCACCACCACCGGACCCGCCGCCGTCACCGCCACCATCGCCACCGCCTGACGCATGAGCCATTCCCAGATGCGTCAATGCCGGGGCGGTATAGGCGGTCAAGCCGGCCAGGCTGATCCGTGTCAGCAGCCGGCGACGAGTCAAATCGGGGGATGAATCGTCCCTGTCAGTCATGAATGAGGGTTCCCTTGGTGCAAATTGACGGCGCTACAGAACAAAACGAACCAGCCCGCCTGATTATTCCGCCGTAACGATAACTTTTTTCTGCATCCTGTCGGGAATAAACTCGCCGCTGAGGCGTTTTGTTTGCAAGTGAGCGAAAAACCGCGGGTTCAGGGACGAAGGTGATTGGTTGTGGCAGCAGCGGACAAACAGCAGATCGTCGAATTGCTGCCACGGCTTCGTGCGTTCGCGAGATCGTTGGCGCCCAGTTGGGATCAAGCCGACGATCTTGTTCAACAGACCGTGGAAAAGGGGTTGGCGAACCTTTCGGGGTTTACTCCCGGAACGCGGCTGGACAGCTGGTTGTTTCGCATCATGCGCAACACTTGGGTCGACCATCACCGGGCAACCCGCAATGTCGTTCCGATCGAGGACGCCGAAGCGGCGCAATCGCTGATCGGCGAGGACGGCCGCCAGGTCACCGAGGCCCGGCTTGAACTGGCCCGCGTCAGGGCGGCGATGGATGACCTGCCGCAAGAGTATCGCACGGTGCTGATGCTCGTCTGTGTCGAAGGCATGCGCTACCGCGAAGCGGCTGAGGCGCTGGAACTGCCTGCCGGCACGATCATGAGCCGGTTGTCACGGGCGAGGCTGGCACTGGCGCAATCGTTGGAAGTCGCGCCCGTCGAGACGCGCAGCAAAGGAGAAGCGCGATGAATGGTTTTGAAACCGAGAAGGTAAGTGACGAGATGCTGATGGCCCTTGCAGATGGCGAACTTGCGCAGGCCGATGCTGCCGCACTGCGCGCCCGGATTGCGGCCGACCCCGCGCTTGCGGCCCGTTTCGCGGTCTTCGCCGAAACAGCCGACGCGCTGCGCAAGGCCTTTGTGCAGCCGGACATGCCCGAGCGCCTGACTTCCGCCATTCATGCGGGCGATCACCGCGCGCCTTCGGGTGGTTCCGTGGTCGTCCCATTCCAGTCGCGTTTCTTCGGCTCGCCAATGGCCCTGGCGGCATCGCTGGTGATCGGGCTTGGCCTGGGTTGGATCCTGAACGGTGGAAAAGAAACGGGAACCGCGATCGGACTGCCCCAGGCAGCGGCTGCCCTTGCGGACGTGGCGACTGGCGAAACGCAGATGTTGGCGGGACTCGGTGAAGCTCGCGTTCTCGGCAGTTATGAAACCATGCGTGGACTTTGCCGATTGATCGCGGTGCAACAGGACACCGGGCATACGACACGGTTTCTGTCCTGCAGGGACCAGGCCGGTTGGGATACCGCCCTCGTGATCTCGGATAGCGCGGAGAACGGTTTTGCGCCCGCATCCGAGGCCGGAACCGAAATGGTCGATATTTTTCTCGAATCCATCGGCTCTGGACCGGCTCTCACACCCGAGGAAGAAGCGGAAAAACTGAACTGACGGACGACCCGACCGCAGAGCCCGTGCGCCGGCCTAGCGAATTTCCTGCGCTTGTAACCAAAACACCACTTCTTGGGTCTTGATCGCGGCCCTACACACTGGGTAGTGTCCGCAGCGTAAGGTATGGGGGAATTTGCCGATGATGTCTCGTCGTGCCGTTCTGGGCGGTATCGCCGCCGGGGCGCTGCTTCCGAATGTGGGGATGGCCAGCAAAGGGCGGTATTCCGTCCCGGCCGGGTACCAGCCGCGGATCGTCGATCTGGACACGTATTACGCAGCAGGCGAAATCCACGTCGACCCGAATTTCTTTGCGCTCTACCTGATGCTTCCGGACTACCAGGCCTGGCGCTACACCGTGGCCGTGTCACAACCCGAATTGTGGGAACCGGGCACATATAACCTGAAATGGAAGGCCGAGTGGCCGCGCTGGCGCCCCACCAACGCGATGATCCGGCGGAACCCCGCCAAGTACGGCAAGTATCGCAACGGTATGCCCGGTGGGCCGAACAACCCGCTGGGCGCGCGCGCTCTCTACCTGTTCGACGGCGATCGCGATACGTTCCTGCGCATCCACGGCACCACCCAGCCCTGGACGATCGGAACGGCCAGTTCGAATGGCTGCGCCCGGATGGTGAACGACCACGTCATTCACCTTTATGACCGCGTGCAGAAGGGCGCGAAGGTGGTGCTGCATCCACGCTGGGACCAGGTCGCCTGACGGGCGTAATCGCACGTCAGATAATTTCGTCCTCGTCCCAAAGGGGCTGGGCCTCCATGTGGGCTTCCATTCCTTCCAGCGCGGCTTCGGCATGGGCCGGGCGTTTTGTCTGGGCGATGTGAAACAGCGCATCGCCTTCGTTGACGACCGGCATGTTGGTGCGCCCGACAACGATCCCCGCGCTGTCGGCCAGAACCTCGACCTCGGCAACGCCGAACGGGTCTGCGATTGCGCCCAGTACGTCCCCCTTTTCCACAAGGTCTCCGACGCCGCGCCAGGCCCGGAACAGCCCACCCGCCCCGGCCCGGACCCAGCCGGAATTGTCGCACAGCACGGGCCGGGCGCGGCCCTTGGGAACGCCGCGCGCGCCGATCATGCCTTGCTGCTGCATCACCCGCAGGATACCCGCCACGCCGGCACGCGCCGCCAGTTCGTCGAAGCGAAGGCCCTCGCCCGCCTCGTACAGCAGGACGTCGACGCCCATGTCCTCGGCCGCCATGCGCAGCGATCCATCCCGCAATTTCGACGTCATCATGACAGGCGCGCCAAACGCCTCGCCCATCTGCAGCAGGCGCTTGTTTCCGGCTGTCAGGCGAATTTGCGGCAGGTTGTTGCGCTGGATCGCTGCCGAATGCAGGTCGATCCCGAAATCGGCGCGGGCCACCACCTCGGACAGGAAGATATGCGCCAGCCGCGCCCCCAAAGACCCCGAGGGTGAGCCGGGAAAACATCGGTTCAGGTCACGCCGGTCGGGCAGGTAGCGCGAGTGGTTCAGGAACCCGAACGTGTTCACGATCGGCACCGCCATCAGGGTGCCCGCCATCGAAGCGAGCGGCTTGGCACGCAGCAAACGCCGCACGATGTCCACCCCGATCACCTCGTCCCCGTGAATCGCGGCGCTGACGAACATCACCGGACCGGGACGGCGGCCATGCACCACCTGCACCGAAAGGCTGACCGGGGTATGATCGGAAAACGCCGATACCGGCACCTCGATCACGCGCCGGGCGCCGGGCAACACTTCGTGGCCCGCCAGCACAAACGGGGCAGGCCGCGCCGTCATCCCTTGCCCTTGGTCTTGGTCGCGCCGTCGCGGGCGTTCTTGGCGATGAAATCGATGATCATGCCCGCGATGTCCTTGCCGGTCGCCTTTTCCACGCCTTCCAGGCCGGGCGAGCTGTTGACCTCCATCACCACAGGTCCGTGGTTCGACCGCAGCATGTCCACACCGCAGACGTTCAGCCCCATGGACTTGGCCGCGCGCACGGCGGTCGACCGTTCCTCGGGCGTGATCTTGATCGCCTGCGCCGACCCGCCGCGATGCAGGTTCGACCGGAATTCGCCTTCGGCGCCGGTCCGTTTCATCGCTGCCACGACCTTGCCGCCGATCACGAAGGCGCGGATATCCGTGCCGCCGGCTTCCTTGATGAATTCCTGGACCAGAATGTTCACGCCCGCGCCGCGGAACGCCTCGATCACCGACTTGGCCGACCGCGCGGTGTCGGCCAGAACGACACCGATGCCCTGCGTGCCTTCCAGCAGCTTGATCACGACCGGGGTGCCCCCGGCCAGCGACATGACTTCTTCGGCCTTCTTCGGATCATGCGCAAAGGTCGTCACCGGCAGACCGATCCCGTCGCGCGCCAGCAACTGCATCGAACGCAGCTTGTCGCGTGACCGGCCGATCGCCACGCTTTCGTTCAGCGGGTAGGTGCCCTGCATCTCGAACTGGCGCAGAACGGCCAGACCGTAGAATGTGATCGACGCCCCGATCCGGGGAATGACCGCATCGTATTTCGGCAGCTTCGATCCGTCGTAATAGATTTCAGGCCGACGCGAGGCGATGTTCATCGAACAGCGCAGCGTGTTGATCATCTCCAGCTCGTGGCCGCGTTCTTCGGCGGCCTCTTGCAGGCGGCGGTGGGAAAACAGACGCGGGTTTCGCGTCAGCATGGCTATTTTCATTACTGGACCTCCTTTCGGTCCTGTTCTTGTGTGTTCTTCGAGAGCGTCGGAACCGGTGCACCGGCAAGGAACGACCGCCCCGCATCCACGAGGATGCGCCGGCGCCTGATCGCGGTCCGGCCCAGGATGATCGGCATGGCCATGTTCGCGCGGTCGGCCAGCGTGACCTCGATATGCCAGTGACGGTTGCCCAGCACCAAAAGCGTTTCGATCACCATGCGGTCCTGCGGTTCGCCACTTGTATTCTTTACCGAACGTTCCCCCAGCAAAGGCGCCTCGACGTCGCGCGCCCGCAGGCCGCTGGCATGAGGAATGTGAAACCGAACCCAGTCCCGCCCGTCCCTTTCGAAAGGGCGGATATGCGTGGCATGTATGGCAGAGCTGCGCGCGCCCGTGTCGATCTTGGCCTGGACCAGCGGGATTCCCAGATCAGGCAGGGCGATCTTTTCCCGCCAGCCAATGATCATTGGTGATTTCTTCACGCTTGTGCGTGGTGACGTCATGCACGCCTCTCCTGTCGCGGCAACGGGGCCCAGCCTGCCACAGCCGCGCCCGCCGCGTAAGACCCGATTTCCCGACAAAAGAAAAGAGGCCCTGCAATTGGGCCTCTTTCGGTGTGCCAGTCGGTCGTTAAACCAATCAGACGGCGTGCTTCGTCGTGCGCAGATAAGGCAGTTTCACGTCGATCTCGCCGAACTTCTCACGCGCCTGTTCATCGGTCAGCGTCAGCGCAACGATCACGTCCTGACCGGCTGTCCAGTTCGCCCCGGTGGCGATCGGCGTGTTCCATGTCGCCTGCAACGCATCGAGCGCGCGCAACACCTCGGCAAAGTTGCGGCCGACCGACATCGGATAGGTCATGATCAACTGCACCTTCTTATCCGGGCTGATGATGAAGACCGACCGGACACTGGCCGAATCGGCTGCGGTGCGGCCATCGGGCAGATAAGCCTCGGCGGGCAGCATGTCGAACGCCTTGGACACGGCGAGGTCTTTATCGGCGATGATCGGGAAACCCGCCTTGGCACCGGCATAGCCTTCGATGTCGGATTTCCATTTTACGTGCTCTTCGACGCCATCCACCGAAAGGCCGATCACCTTGGTGCCACGCTTGGCCCACTCGTCGGCCAGTTGCGCTACGGCGCCGAATTCGGTGGTGCAGACGGGGGTGAAATCCTTGGGGTGCGAAAACAGGATCGCCCAGCTATCGCCGATCCAGTCGTGAAAGGTGATTTCACCCTGATCGGTCGCTGCGGTGAAATTCGGAACGATGTCGTTGATTCTCAGGCCCATGTTACCAACTCCTTTCAAAACCGTCGGTTCTATATCTGTTTCCTTAGATACGTTCTAAATTGCGAAATACCATAGCCCCTTGCTGCACAGATTGGCGCAGGGTGACAGGATGTCGCAAAGTCTGGCGAAAATCCGCTCTGCAGAAATTTGATCAAATCTGGATGACCCGGCTTGTCCTGCCCTCGCGACGGTGACAGAGTATGCCGAAACCCCCGACCGCGTGGTCGGTGATACACTGATTTGCGGAGGCTCCGACATGATCGAAAAACGCCAGTTCTACATCAATGGTGAATGGGTCGACCCGAAAGACGGGCGCGACCATCACGTCATCAATCCCACCACCGAAGAACCCTGCGCGGTGATCTCGCTGGGCGGGCAGGCCGACACTGACGCCGCCGTCGCCGCAGCCAAGGCGGCGTTCCCCGGCTGGATGGCCACCCCGGTCGAAGAGCGTATCGCGCTGGTCAAGAAACTGGCCGATGTCTACAAGGCCCGCGCCGAAGAGATGGCCCAGGCAATCAGCCTCGAAATGGGCGCGCCCATCGACATGGCCCGCACCCAGCAATGGGGCGCAGGTTACGGCCATATCAAGAACTTCCTGAAAGCGGCCGAAGGTTTCGAATTCATCAAGCCGCTGGGTGATCACGCGCCCAACGACCGCATCATCCACGAGGCCGTCGGCGTCTGCGCGCTGATCACGCCGTGGAACTGGCCGATGAACCAGATCACGCTCAAGGTGATCGCCGCCGCGATCGCGGGCTGCACCATGGTTCTGAAACCGTCCGAGGAAAGCCCGCTCGACGCGATCCTGTTCGCCGAAATGATGCACGAGGCCGGGTTCCCGAAAGGCGTGTTCAATCTTGTGAACGGCGACGGCCCCGGCGTCGGCAGCCAGCTGTCCGGCCATAAGGATGTGGACATGGTCAGCTTCACCGGTTCGACACGCGCCGGCATTGCGATTTCCAAGAACGCGGCCGAAACGCTCAAGCGCGTGCATCTCGAACTGGGCGGCAAGGGTGCGAACATCATCTTCGCGGACGCCGACGACAAGGCGGTCAAGCGCGGCGTTCTGCACATGATGAACAACACCGGCCAAAGCTGTAATGCACCCAGCCGGATGCTGGTTCAGAAGGGCGTCTACGACAAGGCGGTGGAAACCGCAGCCGAAGTGGCAAGCAGCATCACGGTCGGCCCCGCCAACGAAGAAGGCCGCCATATCGGCCCCGTCGTGAACGAGGCCCAGTGGAACAAGATCCAGGGCCTGATCGAAAAGGGCATCGAAGAAGGCGCGCGCCTTGTAGCGGGTGGCCCGGGCCGCCCCGAAGGCTTCAACAAGGGCTTTTTCGTACGTCCCACGGTCTTTGCCGATGTCACCAACGAGATGACCATCGCCCGCGAGGAAATCTTTGGCCCGGTGCTGTCGATCATCCCCTTCGAAACCGAGGAAGAGGCCGTGCAGATCGCGAATGACACGGTTTACGGCCTGACCAACTATGTCCAGACGCAGGACGGCGCGCGCGCCAACCGGCTGGCGACGCAGCTGCGTTCCGGCATGGTCGAGATGAACGGCAACCCGCGCGGCGCAGGCGCGCCGTTTGGCGGCATGAAGCAATCGGGCAACGGCCGTGAAGGCGGTGTCTGGGGCATCGAGGACTTCCTCGAGGTCAAGGCTGTCTCGGGCTGGAACGCCGCCTGAAACCGATAAGAAAGGGGCGCTTCGGCGCCCCTTTTCATTGCCGGAGGTTCCGATGCATCCCACGATCACCCGCATGATGGAGGTTGTCGCCAAGGGCGACGAAACCCTGATCGCCGACCTGCTGGCCGAGGATGTCAGATTCCTGCCTCCGACCTATTGGGCGACATGGACGGGCCGCGCACAGGTGGCCGCGGTGCTGGGCCATGTCGGGCAGGTGTTTTCCGATTTCCGCTATCGCCGCGTCATGGGCGACGGAAACGATTGGGCGCTGGAATTCCAGTGCAAGGTCGGTGATCTCGATGCCGTTGGCGTCGACCTGATCACGCTGAACGACGCAGGCGAAATCAACTTGTTCGAAGTCGCCATGCGCCCGCTGAAAAGCGTCGCGGCACTGCGCGAGGCGATGAATGCCCGCGTGCAGACCGACCCGCGGTTCATCGCGTTCCGCGAGGCGCTCAGCCAGGGTTAATCGGCCACGCGCTGATGCACTTCGACCACGTTGCCGTCGGGGTCGTAGAAAAAAATCTGCCACCAGCCCTTTACCGCCGTATGTCCCCAGTCAGAATAGGGGATGCCCTGCGCGTCCAGATGCGCCTTGAACGCCTCCATGTCGTCGGTGCGGAACGCGATATGGCCCCGATCCACCGGGTTGACGACATGCCCCGTGCGAAACCCCGCCTGCATGTCGCGCCGCGCAAGGTGCATCTGGATCGCCCCGTCGCTGCGAAACGCCACGTCCCCGGCATAGCCCTTGGTCTTTTCAAGCGCGGGCACATCCGCCTTGGGCACGTCCAGCCCCATCACATCGCGGTAGAAGGTGTCCATCTCTTCGACCTTGTCGGTCGCAAGGTTGATGTGATGCAGCGTCAGTTTCATTGGCAAGCTTCCCCTTTGCGGAAAGCCTATCCGCTGCGCGCGAACGGCGCCAGACGGCTCAGAACGGGGCTTTGGCCTTGAACGCCATACCCACGCCGCCATCGGGATGGCGCAGGCGCAATTCCTCGGAATGCAGCATCAGTCGGGGATGGTCGTCGCGCGCCGGGCCCGTGGCATAGAACGGGTCGCCAAGAATGGGATGCCCCAGTGCCTGCATATGCACCCGCAACTGGTGGCTGCGCCCGGTCTTCGGCATCAGCCGCACCCGCGTTTCGCCTTCGCCATAGCGGGTCACGCGCCAGTCGGTCATGGCGGGCTTGCCGGTTTCATGGCACACCATCTGCCGGGGCCGGTTCGGCCAGTCCACGATCAGCGGCAGATCGACCGTGCCCTTGCGCGGTTCCAGCCGTCCGGCCACACGTGCGACATAGGTTTTCTTTACCTGCCGCTTCTCGAATTGCAGGCCCAGGTGGCGCTGCGCATGGGGCGTCAGCGCGAACACCATCACTCCCGAGGTATCGCGATCCAGCCGATGCACCAGCAGGGCCTGCGGGAACGCCGCCTGAATGCGGCTCAACAGGCAATCGGCCAGGTGCGCGCCCTTGCCCGGCACCGACAAAAGGCCGGCAGGCTTGTTCACCACGAGGATTTCCATGTCCTCGTGCAAAACATCCAGGGGCGTGTCGGGGGGCGTGTACGCGTCGCTCATGCGCGGGTGTTTACCTTCGTGCGCAAGCCGCGTCCATGCCGACCGGCCAACGTGGCCGCTCTCGCGCATTCATATGGCACGCTCTGAAACGAAAACCGCGCCGGAACACGGCGCGGTTTCCAACCCTATCGGCAATCAGATCACGCCGCCAGATCGGCCATGATCCGGCTCAGGTGGTAATCGGTATCGCCCAGCTGCGCGTCCAGCATCACCAGCCGCTTGGCGTAGTGCGAGATCGGGTATTCCCATGTCATCGCGATGCCGCCATGCATCTGGATCGCCTCTTCGGCAATAAGGCGCGCGGCCCGGCCGATCATGTTTTTCGCCATCGAGGCAAAGCGCGCCGCGTCCGGGCCGTCCAGTTCGGATGCCGCCTTGATCGTGATCGAGCGGGCCTGCTCGATCTCGGTCAGCATGTCGACGGCGCGGTGCTGCAACACCTGGAACTTGGCGATCGGCACGCCGAACTGCTTGCGCTGCTTCAGGTAATCGACGGTGATCGCGTGGGTCACGTCCATCGCGCCCACGGCCTCGGCACACAGCGCCACGATCCCGGCATTCACCGCATCCTGGATGATCGCGCCGGCATCTTCGGCCAGCAGTGTCGCCTTGGTACCGTCCAGCAGCAATTCCGCCGCGCCGCCGCCATCCATCATCGGATAACCCACGACCTGCGCGTCGCCTGCCTGAACCTCGAACAGCGCGGGCTTGCCATCCAGCATGGCCGCCACGATGAACACGTCGGCCACCTGCCCGCCATAAACGGATGTCTTGCGGCCCGACAGAACATGGCTGTCGCCCGATGCCTTGGCCTCGCAATCCATGCCCGCGGGATCATAGGGTGCGTCGACCTCGGCCAGGGCCACGGCGTATTTCGTGGCACCCGTAAGCAGCGACTCCTGGTCGGCACCCAGTTTCGTCAGGATGCGCGCGGCCATGACCGCGCCCAGCAGAGGCTCGGGGCAGAGCGCCCGGCCCAGGGCCTCGAACACCACCGAGATATCGAACCCGGTGCCGCCGAACCCGCCCGCATCCTCGGGCGCCAGAGCGAACAGCGCGCCCAGCTCGGCGATCTCGTCCCATTTTTCAGGGTCGTGACACGGCAGGTCATAAGCCACCTTGTTGCGATGCTCGACCGGGTATTTGTCGCCAAGATACCGGTTCAGGCTGTCCGACAGCATCCGCCGGTCTTCTGTCAGGTTGAAATCCATCTCTTACAGCTCCAATGCGGCCTTGCTCAGGATGTTGCGCTGAATCTCGTTCGATCCCCCGAAGATCGAGGTCTTGCGATTGTTGAAATAGCGTGCGGCGTTGTGTTCCGTGCCATCGGGCCCGAACATGATGTTGCCCTCGGCCAGATAACCCGGGAACGGCGCGGCCACCGGCCCCAGCGCACGGCGCGCGAGGTCTTTCAGCTCCTGGTGGATGACCGTGCCCTTGATCTTGAGGATCGAGGTTTCGGGCCCCGGCGCGCCCATTTCCTGCGCCTTGAACAGCATCCGCAGGTTGGTGATCTTCATCGCCTCGAGGTCCACTTCGGCCTGCGCGATGCGCGCGGCGAACAGTGGGTCGTCGATCAGGCGCTTGCCGCCGCGCTTGACCTTGCGGGCCAGCGCCTTGACCTCTTCGAGGCTCTGCATCGAGAAACCGACACCGGCGATGCCCGTACGTTCATGCGTCAGCAGGTATTTCGCGATGGTCCAGCCCTTGTTCTCTTCACCGACAAGGTTGCCATAGGGCACGCGCACATCGGTAAAGAACACCTCGTTCACCTCGTGGCCGCCCTCGATCAGCTTGATCGGGCGCATTTCGATGCCGGGCGTGTCCAGATCGACAAGGATAAAGGAGATCCCTTCCTGCTGCTTGGCGTCCGGGTCGGTGCGGCACAGGCAGAAGATCTTGTTGGCGTGCTGTCCCAGCGTGGTCCAGGTCTTTTGGCCGTTGATCACCCACTCGTCGCCATCACGCACGGCGCGGGTTTTCAGGCTGGCCAGGTCACTGCCCGCGCCCGGCTCGGAATAGCCCTGGCACCACCAGTCGGTGGCGTCCAGGATGCGCGGCAGGATCTCGGCTTTCTGTTCCTCGGTGCCGAACTTGATCAACACCGGGCCCAACATGTTCAGGCCGAAAGGCACGATGCGCGGCGCATAGGCGCGGCAGCATTCTTCCTCGAAGATGTGGCGCTGCACCGGCGTCCAGCCGGGCCCGCCGTATTCCTTGGGCCAGATCGTCGCCAGCCAACCCTTGCGTTGAAGGATGGCGTGCCATTCCTCCATCATTTCCTTGGTCAGCTCGCCACCGCGGCGCACCGCATCGGAAATCCGCTCGGGAAGGTTATCCGCCAGATAGGCGCGAACCTCGTCGCGGAATTCCATTTCTTCCTTGGTAAAGCTCAGGTCCATGATCGGCTCCTCAGTTCAGGTCGGCGAATTTGGTGCCATCCTCGGCCATCTTCCTAAGGATGGGCGGCACCTGCCAGTAATGGGGATCTTCCTTGGCATAGGTTTCGATTCGCGAAACCAGCTCCTTGGCGCCGATCGTATCGGCGTAATGCAACGGCCCGCCCCGGAAACGCGGGAAACCATAGCCGAACAGGAACACCATATCGACGTCCACGGGCCGCTTGGCGGTGCCGTCCTCGACCACGCGGGCGGCCTCGACGATCATCGCGGTCATGTAGCGGTCGACGATTTCCTGATCGGTGAAGTCGCGCGGGGTGATGCCCTTTTCGGCGCGCACCGCGTCGATGATCTTGGCAACCTCGGGGTTCGGCACAGGCGCGCCACCGTCATAAAGGTAATACCCCTTGCCGGTCTTGCGGCCAAACCAGCCCTCTTCGCAGATGCGGTCGGCCACGTCGCCGGCATAGCGTTCATTCGGGTCGCGGGTCGCGGCCTTGCGCTTGCGCGTCATCCAGCCGATGTCCAGCCCCGCCAGGTCGCCCACCTTGTGCGGGCCCATGGCAAATCCGAAACCTTCCAGTGCATCATCCACCTGTTGCGGGCTTGCCCCGTCCAGCACCAGGTAACTGGCGGTCTTGGAATAATGCGCCAGGATGCGGTTGCCGATGAACCCGTCGCAGACCTGTGCCAGAACGCCGACCTTCTTCAGCTTCTTGGCCAGCGCGAAACCGGTTGCAAGCACGTCGGCGGCGGTCTTTTCGCCCTGCACGATTTCAAGCAGGCGCATCACATGGGCCGGCGAAAAGAAATGCAGGCCCAGAACGTCCTGCGGACGACCGGTGCAGGCGGCGATTTCGTTCACATCCAGATAGGATGTGTTCGACGCCAGGATCGCCCCGTCCTTGCAGATGCTGTCGAGCTTGGTGAAGATGTCCTTCTTGACGTCCATCTGCTCGAACACCGCCTCGATCACCAGATCGACATCGGACAGCGCCTCCATCTCAAGCGAGGGCGTCAGCATACCCAGAACGGCGTCCCGCTTGTCCGCGGCCAGCTTACCGCGGCTCACCGCGCCGTCGATATTCTTGGTGATGGTGGCAACGCCCCGGTCCAACCCGTCCTGCGCCACTTCGACCAGCGTCACCGGAATGCCCGCCAGCAGGCACGAGGTCGCGATGCCCGAACCCATCGTGCCGCCACCGATCACGCCGATCTTGTCCAGCGGGCGGGTATCGCCCTTGGCCTCGGGGATGCCCGAAACCGCGCGCTCACCAAAGAACGCGTGGATCATGCCCGCACGCTGCGGGGTGTCCATGCTGTCGACAAAGGCTTGCCGCTCGATCTTCAGCCCCTCGGCGCGCGGCAGGTAGGATGCACGCACCGCCTCGACGATCTTGTGCGGCGAGAACAGGTGCGCCTGTTTCTTCTTCAGCATCGCGGCGGTGTCTTCCAGCGCCTTGTCGTCCCTGGGGGTGTCCAGGTCGCAGGTGCGGCGGGTGGCCAGTGTGCCATCCAGCACATCCTGCGCCGCCTTCAGCGCCACGTCGCGCGGATCGCCGCTTTCCAGACGGTCGATCAGGCCCTTTTCCAATGCCGCCTTTGCCGAAACCATGCGTCCCGACAGCGCCATGTCCAGCGCCATGGGAATACCCGCAAGGCGCGGCACGCGTTGCGTGCCGCCGGCGCCGGGCAGAAGCCCGAGGTTGATTTCGGGCAGGCCGACGCGCAGCCCTTCGATGCCGATGCGGGCATGGGTCGACAGACCCAGTTCGAACCCGCCGCCCAGCGCCGTGCCATGCATGACCGATATCACTGGAATGGCGCTGTCCTCGATCACGTTGAACACGTCCGGCAGTGCGGGGGCTTTCGGCGGCTTGCCGAACTCGCGGATATCGGCACCCGCGACAAAGGTGCGCCCGGCGGCATAGATCGCGATGACCTTGGCGGTGCCTTCGGCATTGAGTTGCTCGATCGCCTGCTGTAGGCCTTCGCGCACCTGCTGTCCGGTGGCGTTCACCGGCGGGTTGTCGATGCAGACGAGCGCAATGTCGCCCTGACGTTCAATGGAAATAAGATCATTGACCTGATGGATATCGGCCATGCGCTCCCCCCGTGATCCAATATGTCTCGGGCCGCCTGCGCGGTCCTCGTTCAGGGCAAAAACCTAAAGCGGGGGATGTTGCCCGTCAACTAGTGGAAAATCGTTTCGCATTGCGAAAAACGCAGCGTCATGCCCGCTGCCCGATCCCGCGGAAAAGCGACGACAGCACAAAAAGCGCGGCCGCCACGCAGACGATGCTCGGGCCCGCCGGGGTGTCGTACTCCAACGATAGCGCAAGCCCGCCCAGCACCGAGATCACCGCCGAAACCGAGGCCCCGATGGCCATCTGTTCGGGCGTGCGCACGAACGGACGCGCCACTGCCGCCGGGATCAGCAGCATCGCCGCGATCAGCAGAACACCCACGACCTTGATCGCCACCGCGACGACCAGCGCAAGCGCAAGCGTCAGGATCAGTTGTTCGCGTCGTGGATCGAGCCCCCCGGCATAGGCCAGGTCGGGGTTCAGCGTTGCGGTCAGCAAGGCCTGCCACCGCCACGCCAGCAGCACCAGCACCAGCAACGCACCACTCCAGATCACCGCCAGGTCGGCATGACCCACCGCCAGGATATCACCGAAAAGATAGGCCATGAGGTCGATCCGCACATCGGTCAGGAACGACACGGCCACAAGGCCGAAGGCCAGCGCCGAATGCGCCAGAACACCCAGAAGCGTGTCCATCGAATAGCCCCGCCCGCTCAGCGTGCTGACTGTCAGCGCCATCACAAGCGCCACGGCGACCGCGCCACCGAATACCGGGATATCCAGCGCCAGCGCCAGCGCCACCCCCAGGATCGCCGCATGCGCCGTGGCGTCCCCGAAATAGGCCATCCGCCGCCAGACCACGAAACAACCCATCGGCGCCGCGGCCAGCGCAACGCCGATCCCGGCCAGCGCGGCGCGGATGAGGAAATCGTCAAGCAGGCTCATGCCTCTTCCTCGTGGCGGTGATGGGCGTGGTCGCAATCGCCTTCGTGGCTGTGGTTGTGGTCATGCCGGTAAAGCGCCAGCGCCCCTTGCGTGCCGGTGCCGAACAGCGCGCGGTATTCCGGCGCGCTTGCCACGATCTCGGGGGTGCCCTGGCAACAGACGTGACCGTTCAGGCAGATCACCCTGTCGCTTGCGGCCATGACAACGTGCAATTCGTGGCTGACCATCAGAACGGCGCAGCCCAGATCCTGGCGCAACTCTTCGATCAGGCGATAGAACGCGGCCGAGCCCGGCTGATCCAGCCCTTGTGTCGCCTCGTCCAGGATCAGCAGGTCCGGCGCCTCAAGTAGCGCCCGCGCCAGCAGCACGCGCTGGAACTGACCGCCCGAAAGGTCCGCCATTTGCCGGCCTTCCAGATGCGGCACCGCCACGCGCTCCAGCGCGCGGGACACGTCGGCCGCACCGCGCCGCCTTGGCAGCGACAGGAACCGCGCCACCGTCATCGGCAGGGTCGGGTCGATATGCAGGCGCTGAGGCACATAGCCTATGCGCAAGCCATGGGCACGGACGATTCGCCCTGAATTCAGCGGCTGCGCGCCGATCAGCGCACGTAAAAACGTGGATTTGCCCGACCCGTTCGGCCCGACGATCGTCACGATCTCACCCCGCTCTATCGCGAAATCGACGCCCGACAGCACCTCGTGCCCACCCAGCCGGACGCCCAGCTTTTCCGCCGATATCAGGCTCATGCCCCGGCCTCGCTGCATTTGGGGCACAGGCCCTGCGCCTCGATCACGGCCCGCTCGATGACAAAGCCGACCTCGCGCGCGGCCCGCCGCAGCGCGCCTTGCACCGGCTGGGCCATGGCCTCTTCGACCGCGCCGCAGGACCGGCAGATCAGGAAGGCCGGCACATGGTCTGCGCCCGGATGGGTGCAGGCGGTATAGGCGTTCAACTGTTCGATCTTGTGAACGAAGCCGTGGCTCACCAGGAAATCGAGCGCCCGGTAGACCACGGGCGGCTGCGATCCGAAACCTTCAGCATCCAGGTCCGACAGGATGTCATAGGCGCCCAGCGCCCGGTGTTTTTCCAGCAGGATTTCCAGAACGCGCCGCCGCACGGGCGTGAACTGCAGCTTGTTTTCGGCGCAATAGGCATCAGCCACCGACAAGGCGTCGGCGATGCAGGCGGTGTGGTCGTGGGCGTGAAAGGCGGTATTCGTCATGACGCGCCACCATAGGCCTGGCCAGAAAGGAATGCAATATTATAACATTTCACTTGTGATGTTATACTATCACATGTATCTGAACGTCGAACGCTCCGAATCCGAGGTATCCGATGCTCCGTCCTGCCCTTGCCGCCATTTTGCTGACCACCACCGCCGTCATGGCCGAGGTGCCCCGCGTCACCACCGATATCGCCCCGGTTCATTCGATCGTGGCCCAGGTGATGGGTGATCTTGGCGAACCCGCGCTGCTGGTGCGTCCAGGCGCGTCGCCGCATGGCTATTCGCTCCGCCCGTCCGAGGCCCGCGCGCTCGACCAGGCAGAACTCGTGGTGATGGTGGGCGAGTCGCTGACACCCTGGCTGATGCAATCGGTCGAAACGCTGGCCGGCGATGCGCATGTCATGCATCTGCTCGACGCTCCGGGCACGACGCTGCTGGAACAGCGCAGCGGCGCGACGTTCGACCGCCACGATCACGCGCATGATGACGAGGAACACGACGACCACTCCGCCGAGGCACATGACGACCACGACGATCATGGCGGCGCACATGGCCCGATCGACAGCCATGCCTGGCTCGATCCACGCAACGGGGCTGCCTGGCTTGATGCGATCGCGGCGCAACTGTCCGAACTCGACCCGGACAATGCCGCCACCTATCGTGCCAACGCCCAGTCAGGCAAAGACCGCCTTGCCGCGCTCGAATCCGAGATCTCTGCGTCGATCCCACAGGACTCGCCTGGTTTTGTCGTGTTCCACGACGCCTACCAGTATTTCGAAGCCCGCTTTGGCCTGTCCGCTGCCGGCTCCATCAGCCTGTCGGACGCCACGACCCCCAGTGCCGGACGGATATCCGACCTGCGCGACAAGATCGGCGACCTGAACGTCACCTGCGTCTTCACCGAACCGCAATTCGATGCGGACATCATCGCTGCGCTTGGCGTCGACGGGTTGGCCACGGCATCGCTCGATCCGATGGGAACGCTGGAAAACGCACCCGGTCCCGATCTTTATCCGCAAACCCTGCGCGCGATGGGCGCAGCCTTTGCCAAGTGCCTGGGCGGCCGGGGCTGAGGCGCCGCCCCTTGCCATTGCCGGAACTCTGCGCTTCCCTGCCGGCCATCGCCGCAGGGAGGGCAGACCATGAAAGCACTGGTAATGGATCGCTACGACAGCGCGCTGTCGCTTGAATCCGTGGACGATCCGACATGCCCGCCCGATGGCGTGGTGGTGCAGGTCATGGCCTGTGGTGTCTGCCGCTCGGATCACCACGCGTGGAAAGGCGCTGATCCCGATGTCGTCCTGCCGCATGTGATGGGGCACGAATTTGCCGGCACCGTGGCCGAGGTCGGCCGCGACGTGCGCGGCTTCAGGGTGGGCGACCGGGTGACCGCACCCTTCATCCTGGCCTGCGGGCATTGCCCCGACTGCCGCACAGGCGATCCCACGACATGCAACCACCAGGAGGTGATCGGATTCACCGGCTGGGGCGCCTTTGCCGAACGGCTGGCCGTGCCGCGCGCCGATTTCAACCTCGTGCACCTGCCCGACAGCCTGGGCTATGACGAGGCCGCCGGCATGGGCTGCCGGGTCACCACGGCGTTCCGTGCGGTGGTCGACCGGGGCGATCTGCGCCCCGGCGAATGGCTGGTCGTGCATGGCTGCGGCGGCGTCGGCCTGTCGGCGGTGATGGTCGGCGCAGCGCTCGGCGCGCGCGTCCTGGCCGTCGATGTGAAAGACGACGCATTGACGATGGCGCGCGATCTTGGCGCCACTGCGGTGCTGAACGTGACAGGCATCGACGATGTCGGCGCGGCGGTGCGTGACATGACGGATGGCGGCGCCCATGTCTCGGTCGAGGCGCTTGGCGTGACGGCCACCTTCGAAAACTCGGTCCGGTCGCTGCGCAAGCTGGGTCGCCATGTCCAGATCGGGATGCCGCTCGGGCGTCATGAAACCGTCAGCCTGCCGCTGCTGGAACTGGTTTATTCGCGCCAGATCAGCATCGCGGGATCGCGCGGCATGGCGGCACGGCGCTTCGACGCCCTGTTCGGGATGATCGCGGGCGGGCGGCTGGATATCTCGCGGCTTGTCACCGGGCGGATCGCGCTCGGGCAGGCCGAAGCCGCGCTGCGCGCGATGGACGATTTCCAGGGTGCAGGCGTGACGGTCATCACCGACTTCACGCGCTAGGCGGGCACTAGGCCCGCCTCACGAGGTAAATTCTTGGGAAAAACCAAGGTGAGAGGCTGGACAACGACCCAAGCGGGGCTCGTTACGGCTGCTTCCTTCCGGACCTGACCGGGTTGGCGAGGCGCTTGCCCGCGCCAACCTCTCACTGCCGCATATAGGCAGGCCCGCCCAGATTCGCAACCCGGCGCACCGTCAGAACCGCACCCGGAAACGCGCGAACCCGTCCGTGTCGATCCCATCGGGTTCCAACGCGGCGCTATCGGGCGGGGCCACGCCCGGACCGGTGCGCAAAACGGCCTGCACATCGGGCAAATCGGCAAAGCGCCACACCGGACTGCGATCCGCCGGCAGGCCATGGCCTGCCTGCAGGTACCGCTGCAGAATCTCGGAAATAGACTCGTTTGCCGCCTGGACACGCCCGGCCCCCGAAAGCGCGGCGAAATGTCCCCCGCCTTCGGCCCGGTAGCTGTTTGTCAGCACCCAGAATTCCGCGCCGAGATCAAGCGGCGCCCCGTTCCACGTAACCGCGCGCAGCCGCGATGCACCGGCGTCCAACAGGCGGCCCGCCGGGTTGAACCGCGGGTCACGGCCCGGATCGATCACATAGCGCAGCCCGTGCAGGATATCGAAATTGTAGCTTGGATAGTCCTCGCGCAGCAGGGCCTGTCCGGGGCAGTCAGTCTGCAGGCGGTGAAACTGTACGGCCGACTGTTCAAGCCAGTCCAGTATCTGCGCACCGTCAAGCGCGACGACCTGCAGCGTATTGGGAAAGGGGTAGATCGCGCTAATGTCCTTTGCGCGCACCGGGCCGGCGCGCAGGCTGGTGTAGTTTTCCGGCCCGCCCGTCCCTCCGCACCGGAACGGCGCGGCAGCGCTCAGGATCGGCGGATGCGCACGCCCCGCCAACATCGCCTTGGCCCGCCACGCCTGCGCGGCAGCGACAAGCGCACTGACGCGGCACGGCGCGACCTGCGAAAAATGCGTGGTCAGATCGGCATCGACATACCCGATTTCGCGCCGCATCCGGTCGAGCGTCGCGCGATGGGCCGGTTCGGCCAGCCGCAGGATCGCCGGCGCGTCCCTGACCCGTGGCACCTGCGCGCCTTTCACCCGGCGCGCGACCGGGCGCAACGCCGTCCGGTGGCCGGCAACCCGCCAGCCATCCGCATCCCGCACCAGACCGAGATCGATCACAGCCAGATGGCTGCCCCAGCATCCCGGCATCGCCGCGGGTTTGCCCGCCAGCGTTCCGGCCTGCGCATCCACGTTGGGCCGCCCGTCGTAGTGTGGCCCCGGGAAATGCTGATGCTTGTGCGCACACAACACCACGTCGGCATCGGTCAGGCGGGCAAGGGCCAATCCCGTGTTCTCGGCATCCGGCGCATCGCTGCCGTCCCCCAACCCGGAATGGTTCAGAACGATCACCAGATCGGCCCCGGCCGCGCGCAGGCCCGCAGCCTCGGTGCGGGCGGCGTCGACCATGCCGCGCGCCGCAACGCGCCCCGACAGATGGGCGGCATCCCATTGCATCACCTGCGGGGGCAGTACCGCCAGAACACCGATTGCCAGATCGTGCGGACGGCCGGCTTCGTCCAGCACGCTCTGCCGCAGGATCAATGACGGGCAGGCCGCGAACGGCACGTCCCGGTGCAGCGGTGCAAGATTCGTGCAAAGCAGCGGAAACCGCGCCTGCGCCACCGCTTCGTGCAGCACCTCCAGCCCAAAATTGAACTCGTGATTGCCTAGGGCCACGGCGTCATAGCCCAGCGCGTTCATCGCCGCGATGACGGGGTGTGGCTGCCTGTGGGCAGGCATCGCCACCCAGTCGTCGGACACGATATTGCCGAACAGGAAATCGCCGCCATCCAGCAAAAGGCTATTGCGCACCTCGCTGCGGGCCGATTCTATCAGGGCAGCGGTGCGAACCAGCCCGACGCCTGGCTGGGGACGGTCGGCCGCATAATCATAGGCCATAAGATGGCCGTGCAGATCGCTTGTCTGCATCAGCCGCAGACCCGCACGCACAGCGCCCCTGATATCGTTCCGTCCCGCCATGCTTGCCGACGCTCCCCCTTGCCCCCGCAGCGAATACAACCATTGGTAGACAGCTTTCACGACACCCGCAAGAACGGCGTCATGCGCGGGTTTTCTTTCCCCGCGCGCGCTGGCAATGTCGCGCCACCGGGACAGGGGACAGGATCAGGACAATGCGCATCGCGGAAACCGTGACTTTCGGGGGCTCGTCGCTTGACCGCGCGGCCGAATTGCGCGGCGACAGTGCGGCCCTCGCCACGGCGGCAACCGCCCCCGAGGCGCGCGCAATCGCGCTCTGGCGGGGCAAGCCCCTGGTGGCGGACACGCCCCCCGACGAAAGCGGCCGGCCCGGCGCGGCGCTGGTGCGCCTGCCGATGGATCACCCGATCTGGGCCGAGGCCGCCGGCAAGCCCCCGATCCTGCTGGGGCGCGAGGACGGGCATGCGGTCTTTGCGCACGATTTGTCCGCCTGGGATCCCGGCGGGGTGGACGATGCGGCGTTCAACAGCTTCCTCGATCGCAGCGAACAGCATCACCCGTCCCTGCCGCCCACCCACCGCTTTCGCGAACTGCGCGCGGTGATGACGGCGCTTTCGCCCCGCGACGCCGAACTGGCCGCCACCGCCCGCGCGCTGTATCTGTGGCACCGCAGCCACCGCTTCTGCGCGCGGTGCGGCGCAGAAAGCACCATCGGCCAGGCCGGCTGGCAAAGCGATTGCCCAGCCTGCGGCGCGCATCATTTCCCGCGCACCGACCCGGTCGTCATCATGCTGATCACGCGCGGCAACTCGGTCCTGCTGGGGCGCAGCCACGGCTGGCCACAGGGCATGTATTCGCTGCTGGCGGGCTTCGTCGAACCGGGCGAAACGATCGAGGCTGCGGTCCGCCGCGAAGTCTGGGAAGAGGCCGGCGTGCGCGTCGGGCCGGTGTCCTACCTTGCCAGCCAGCCCTGGCCATTCCCGGCCTCGCTCATGCTGGGTTGCCGGGGCGAGGCGACAAGCGACGAGATTTCCATAGACCCAGTCGAGATCGAAGAGGCGCTCTGGGTCACCCGCGAAGAAATGTTGTCCGTGATGGCCCGCCAACACCCGCGCATCATGCCTCCTCGTCACGGCGCCATTGCCGGCTTTCTGCTGCGCAACTGGCTTGCGGATCGGCTGGATTGACACGACAAGGCCCGATAGGCGAAACACGGCAAGGTATATCGCCCCGGTAAGGTAACGAGCAGTGCAATGAAATTCGCCTCCAAGGAAGACATCGCCGCACCCATCGATGCGGTGTTCACGATGCTGGCGGATTTCGACAGCTTCGAACGCGCTGCAATGCGCCGCGGCGCCGAAGTGCAGCGCACCGACAACCTGCGCGCACCCGGCCCCGGCATGAGCTGGAATGCCCGCTTCATGCTGCGCGGGCGCGAGCGCCGGATTTCGGTCGTGCTCAGCACCTATGACCCGCCCAACCAGATGGTGTTCACAGGCGGCTCGCCCGGACTCGAGGCCGAGATGGTGATCGATCTTGTCGCGCTGTCGCGGCAGCGCACAAGGATGAGCGTTTCGCTGAAACTCTCGCCCAAGACCCTGTCGGCCCGGCTGATGGTGCAATCGCTGAAACTGGCGCGGAGCAATCTCAACCGCAAGTTCCACCTGCGCGTTGCCGATTACGCAACCGACATCGAAGACCGCTACAGCCAGACGGCATAACGGCGCTCAGGCGAAACTGCCCTGGCAGAACCAGCCCGGACTCAGCGCCGCGCCATGGGCGAAGAACAACCATAGCCGCGCCCCGTCTTGCGTCGTGACGACCCAGTAATCCCGCGTGCCCGAGCGCCATTCGGGATCGTCCAGCCACCATTCCGGCGCGATGCGTTCGGGCCCGCGCGCATGGGCCACGCGAAAATCCTGCCGCCGCCAGCGAAACCGTTCGGGCAGGCGCGGCCGGTCGGGGGCCTGCACCGGTTCAGGGCGCCACATCAGCAGCGGGCGCGGCGCGGGCGGGTCCGGCCAGGGGCCGTCATGCGGGGCCGACCACGCGGCCGCCAGAACCTGTGCACCCTTTTCGGGAATGTGGCTTTCGCCCGGATGGCGGCGGGTGATCGCCTCCAGCCCGATCCGCGCGCCCATCCGGCCGATCAGGTCGTCCAGCGCATTGGCCTGTCCCATGCGGTCGCGCGCGGCCAGCGCCGCCTGGGCGTGGCCGGCATGGGCGGTGGCGTGAACAGGCTCGGCCTGCACCGCCTCGAGCCGCAGCATGTCGATGCCGAAACCGGCGTCCAGCTCGTCCAGCTTCATCGCCAGCAGCGGGCGGATACGGTCGGGATCGCGCGCGGGCCGGGCCAGCCCGACGCTGACCGCGCCCATCGTTCCATCCGCGCGATACGCCTGCAGGCGCACGGCCCGCGCACCCAGCCCGCGGTCGCGCAGCATCTCGCACAGGCGCGGGATCAGCCGGTCGAGCGCGGCCAGAATGTCCGCCTCCAGCCCGATCGGCTCGGGCAGGGTCAGGCGTGTGGCCAGCGCCGTGTCCTGCCGCGCCGGGCTGATCGGTTCGGGCACCGCGCCCAGCGCTTGGTCCAGCCGCTGCACCAGCCCGATACCGAACCGCCGCGCCAACCCGGCGCGCGGTTGCCCTGCCAGATCCCCGATGCGGCGCAATCCCAGCCGGCCCAGCTTTTCCACCGTGTCCGCCTCCAGCCGCAGGGCCGCCACCGGCAACGGCTCCAGCGCGCCGCGTGTCTGGCCGGGGGCCGCGATGCGATGGCGGGGCGCGCGGACGGCGCCCTGCACGGGCGCCGCGCCGCCACGTTCCCAATGCCGGCGCCTTGCGGCACGCGACCGGGTGGCCCGCGCCTCCTGGTCGATGGCGTCGCCGCTGCGGATATGGCCCGGCGCATCCCCCGCGAACCGCGCCAGCGCCCAGGCCGCACCGGGCGTGTCGGCGATACCGCACAGCACGCTCAGCCCGTGACGCGCGCAATCCGCCTCGATCCGGGCCATCATCGCCTCTTCGCCGCCGAACAGATGGCTGCAACCGGTGATGTCCAGCATCAGCGCATCCGCCCCCTGCTCGGCCACCCAGGGTGAAAACCGCGTGGCCCAGCGGCGCAGCGTCGTCAGGAACGCAGCCTCGGCCTGGGGGTTGTGCAGCCGCGTCATCAGCCCGGGGCACATCGCCATCGCATCGCGCATCGGCTGGCCCACCCGCAGCCCCGCCCGGCTGCCCGCCTCGTTCAGCGAGGCGATCACCTGCATCTGCCCGGTGTCGCGCAGCACGGCAAAGGGCACCGACCAGTCCGGCACGCGCAGCACGCGCAACAGACGTTCGGCGCCCAGACGCGGAAACCACAGGGAAAGCGCGCGTTTTCGGGACATCGGCAGCAGACTTGTTCGTGTTTTGTTCTTGGTATCGCCCGACGTGATTCGAGTCCAGACTGGCAATCCGGGGGTGGGCAGCCATATGTTCACGGGGAAACCCGAGACGGAGGACACATGCACCGCTATACGACCCTGCCCATCGCCGCGGCCCTTGTGGCCACCGCCGCCCTGGCCCACCAGGGCGTGCAAAACCCCGCCGTGAAGGCCAGGATGAACCTGATGGTCGAGGTAAAAGAGGCCACGGCCACGATCGGCGGAATGGTCAAGGGCGCGATCCCGTTCGACGCCGACCGCGCGGCCCAGGCCCGCGCAGACCTGATCGACCATGCAAGGCGGATTCCCGCAGCGTTCCAGGCCCGCGAAACCGATCCCGCATCCGAAGCGCGCCCCGAAATCTGGACCGACTGGGATGGCTTCACCCAGGCGGCAGAAGAGATGGAGCAGGCCGCCGCCGCCATCGACACCAGCGATCATGCCACGCTTCAGGATGGTCTGAGAAAGCTGGGCGCCAGCTGTTCCGGCTGCCACAAACCCTATCGCATCTCGAAATAGACCGGTGCTCAGCCCTGGGTGTCAGCCGCCCAGGCGTTGTCCCAGTGACCGGGTTCAAGGTCGCTGCCACGGATGAAGATGCCCAGGTCGCCCAGGTCACCCCACATCCAGCCGATCAGGTCGCTTGTGGGCAGCATCAGCAGCGGTACGGCCCCTGCCTCGACGTGCCCCTCAAAGAAAGAGCCTTCGGGGCAGCCACCCATATACCCGCTTTCGAATTCGGCATCCGACAACCACAGACGTTCGAAATAGGCCTTCTGCGCCTCCGGCAGCGCGGCCGGATCGGCGCAATAGATCTGCCGTGCGCGCATCTCGGCCAGCGGCAGGTACTGCCGCATCACCGTGCTCGATCCGATCACGGGCGAGGCCACGACCTTGCGGCCATCCTCGTCCCAGATTTCCACCTTGCGCTTGACGCGGCGCAGACCCTCGACGACCAGTTCCGCCGCCTCGTCGCTGAAACTGGCGCGCGCACGCGCGCCCTCCACGCCCTCGATCAGCCGGGCCACGCTGCGCGCGGCCGCCTCGCTGCTTTGCATCAGCTCCGCGGCGTCTTCCTCGCCCTTGGCCACGCGGTCACGATAGACGCCGGCCCACCGCTCCAGGTCTTCGGCCGCGCTGTGCAGCAGCAGCAGCGCCGATGCCCAGTCGAACGGATAGCGACCGGCGCTCATGCCGAAGTCGCGGTAACATTCCTGCCGGGGCAGATTCTTGCTGTTCAGCTTGCGCTCGATCCCGCTTTCGGCGGGCAGCTCGGCGATCTCTTCGACGATCACCGGCCAGCGCGGCGTCACGCCGAAATCCGGCCAGATGTCGCGCGACAGCGCCGCCGGCCAATTCATTCCATGCGGATAGTTCAGACCCTCGGGCGGCCGACGTTCCTCAAGCGTGCCATCGACATGGCGCACACACAGCTCCGACAGCCGGTCCTGCGCGACAAAGAATACCAGCCAGCCCTCGCGCGGGCCCGCCCCGCCCCACAGGTCCACCGGCAATTCGCTGCAGTCGATCTGCGCCAGGAACAGCGCGGGGTTGTCGCCAAGGACGGGCCAGGGCATTTCCGGCGGCAACGAGGGCAGCCCGCCGATCCAGCTACCCGACACTTCCTGTCCGGGCAACGGCATCACCGGGCGCAGGCGCACCGGACCGTCATGCAACGACACGGTCGGCCCTTCGGGCAACGGCGTGGTGTCGTGAAATTCCATGAATTCACGGCGCACCTGTTCGTCCCAGGCCGCTTCGTTCTCGGCCGTGGCATCCGCCCCGACCATTTCGGGGGTCTTTTCTTCGCGGGCAACCGCCTTTTTCAGCTTGTCCAGAAATCCGCGCATCTCTGCATCCTTCTGCCAATTCAGCCGTGATTTTTACCGTGGAATGTGGTCAATTTGCGGCTTTCCCCTGAAAATCCCGCGTCATGGCAGGGCAAGGTTCGGCGCTTGAATTACCCGCGCGATTGCCGCAGGGTTCGCGCGACTGCAAACCGGGGAGAAACAGGATTATGCGCACCAAAGCCGCCGTGGCCCTCGAGGCCGGCAAACCGCTGGAAATCATGGAAGTGAACCTCGAAGGCCCCAAGGCCGGCGAGGTGCTGGTCGAAATCAAGGCCACCGGCATCTGCCACACGGATGAATTCACCCTTTCGGGCGCCGACCCCGAAGGCATCTTTCCCGCGATCCTCGGACACGAGGGCGCAGGCGTCGTCGTCGAGGTGGGCGAAGGCGTCACCACGCTGAAACCCGGCGATCATGTGATCCCGCTCTATACGCCGGAATGCCGCGAATGCCCGTCCTGCCTGTCAGGCAAGACGAACCTCTGCACCGCGATCCGCAACACCCAGGGCCAGGGCCTCATGCCCGATGGCACCACGCGGTTCTCGATGCTGGATGGCACGCCGATCTACCATTACATGGGCTGTTCGACCTTCGCCAACCACACCGTCCTGCCGGAAATCGCGCTCGCCAAGGTGCGCGACGACGCGCCCTTCGAAAAGATCTGCTACATCGGCTGCGGCGTGACCACCGGGATCGGCGCGGTGATCAATACCGCGGGTGTCGAAATCGGCAGCACGGCGGCGGTGTTCGGTCTGGGCGGGATCGGCCTGAACGTGATCCAGGGCCTGCGCATGGCGGGCGCCGACATGATCATCGGCGTCGACCTGAACAACGACAAGGCCGAAATGGCGCGCAAGTTCGGCATGACCCATTTCGTCAACCCCAAGGAAATCGACGGCTCGGTCACGCAGGCGATCATCGATCTGACGAAAACCGAACGCGACCAGATCGGCGGCGTGGATTATTCCTTCGACGCCACGGGCAACGTGCAGGTGATGCGCGACGCGCTGGAATGTTCGCACCGCGGCTGGGGCGTGTCGGTCATCATCGGCGTGGCGCCGGCAGGTGCCGAAATCAGCACCCGTCCGTTCCAGCTTGTTACCGGGCGCACCTGGAAAGGCACTGCCTTCGGCGGGGCCAAGGGCCGCACCGACGTGCCGAAATTCGTCGACTGGTACGTGGACGGCAAGATCGAGATCGACCCGATGATCACCCACACCATGCCGCTGGAAAAGATCAATGATGCGTTCGACCTGATGCACAAGGGCGAATCCATCCGCTCGGTCGTGATCTACTGATCCGGCAGGCATGTCCCTGCAATTGGGCGCCGCCTTGCCTGGCGGCGCCTTTTCTATTTGCATAGCCAGCAGCACACCGTACGGGATGGACGCGATGCAGAACCGGATACGTGAACTCTACATGGGCGACAGCGACCGCGCCCACAGGTTCCGCTACGCGTTGCTGACCTTCGATGTCACGACGATCCTTTTCGTCATCGCCACATCCTTCACCGACCACGGCCCGGTGGTCGAAACGCTGGACGCCGTCTTCGGCGTCGTGATCCTGAGCGATTTCCTGGCCCGGCTCTGGGTGTCGACGAACCGCTGGCGGCAACTGACGCGGCTGACCACCATCGCGGACCTGATCGCGATCGTGTCCTTCATCGCGCCTCTCGCGGGCGAGGGGCTGGCCTTTCTGCGGGTGCTGCGCACATTGCGCCTGTTGCACACCTACCAGTTGTCGCGCCGCCTGCGCCGGGATTTCCCCTATTTCCGCCGGAACGAGGACGTGGTTCTGGCCGTTCTCAACCTCGCGGTTTTCATCTTCGTGATGACCGGGCTGATCTATGCCACCCAGTACAAGATCAACCCGCAGATCGGGAACTATGCCGACGCGCTCTATTTCACCGTCACGGCGCTGACCACCACGGGGTTCGGCGACATCACTCTGCCGGGCACGGCGGGACGGCTGATCTCGGTGCTGGTGATGATCTTCGGCGTCACCCTGTTCCTGCGGCTTGTGCAGGTGCTGTTCCGCCCCAACAAGGTGCGGCAACCTTGCGAAACCTGCGGGCTTGTGCTGCATGATGCCGATGCCGTGCATTGCAAGCATTGCGGCAGCGTGATCCACATCGAAACCGAAGGCCAGACATGAACATCCGCCCCGCCACCCGCGCCGATGACGAAGCCGTCTGGGCAATGCTGGAACCCGTGTTCCGCGCGGGCGACACCTATGCGATCGACCCCGATATTTCCCGCGAGGATGCGCTGGCCTACTGGTTCGGTCCCCAACGCCACGTGTTCGTGGCCGAGGATTCAGGCACGCCGCTGGGCACCTACTACATGGTGCGCAACCAGAAGGGCGGCGGCAGCCACGTGTGCAATTGCGGCTACGTCACATCGCCGGCCGCGCGCGGGCGGGGCGTGGCGCGCGCGATGCTGGCCCATTCGCTCGATGCCGCACCGGGTTTCGGGTTCCGGGCGATGCAGTTCAACTTCGTGGTTTCCACCAACACCCGCGCGGTCGCGATCTGGGAAGGCGCGGGGTTCGACATCGTCGGCCGCCTCCCCGGCGCGTTCCACCACCCGCAACAGGGCTATGTCGATGCGCTCGTCATGTTCCGGTCACTGGTTTAGGGTGCAGGGATGGATCGCATCCGCCTCCCTGCCCTGACCGCCGCCGCCCTGATGGCCATGCCCGTCCCGGCGCTGGCCGACAACAGCCCGTCCGCGGCCGTGTTGTCCCTGGAATCCGCCGAAGGAAAGCTGCGCCTCGGCCCTGCCGACATCGCCGAAGTGCAGCTTGCAAGCCCCGCGGCAAACGGGGTAGCCGGGATTCACCTGCGCGTCACGCCCGATGCCGCCGCGGCCCTGGCAGGGCTGACGGCCCGGTCGGTCGGACAGCCGATGCAGGTCCGCGCCTGCGGCCATCGTCTGACCGCGCCCGTGGTCCGCGAACGGATCGACAGCGGCGTGATTTACCTGCGGGAACAAGACGCCGCTCGCGCCCGCGCCCTTCATGCCCTATGGCGGGGGCGATCCACCTGCGCCGACCTCGACACGGAGATTTTCCAAGATGGCCAATGACACCCCGCTGCTCGCCGTTCTGATCGACGCCGACAACGTGCCCGCGAAATACGCCCATGCGATCCTGAAAGAGGTCACAAGCTTCGGCGAACCGGGCCTGCGCCGCGTGTACGGCGACTGGGGCAACAACCACCTGTCCGGCTGGACCAAGGTCGCGCAGGAACTGGGCCTCGTGCAGTATCAGCAGACGGCGGCGACCAAGGGCAAGAACTCGTCCGATATCGGGCTGGTGATCGACGCGATGGACATCCTGCATGCCGGGCATTTCGACGGTTTCGTCCTGGTCAGCTCGGACAGCGATTTCACCCGCCTCGCCAGCCGCATCCGAGAACAGGGCCTGACGGTCATCGGCATCGGCGAACAAAAGGCCCCGCCGGCGCTGAAAAACGCCTGCAACCGGTTCGTGGCGATTGAAAACATCGCGCAGGCCGACGAACCGAAACGCGACGGCCCCAAGCCCGGCCTCAGCCAGCAGGCGATGGCCGCCGCGCGGCAACTGATCTACGACGCGATGGAAAAGGTCGACCAGGACGACGAATGGTATCCACTGGGCCGCCTGGGTCAGCAGATTCAGGCCGACCATCCCGATTTCGACTCTCGCAGCTACGGCAAGCGCAAGCTCAGCGACCTGATCGCCGAGCTCAAGGTGTTCGAGACAAAGAAGGGCCCCGGAAACCAGCTTCTGGTACGCCGGATCGACTGAGCCTCAGCGTTCTTCGCGCAGGACGCACCGGTATTCCGTTCCATCCGGGTCGGGATCGCGATAGGTCGCCTCGTTCCCCTTGATCCAGATGAACCGGCCAAAGCTGCCGTCATAACGCGCGCCCGATGCGGTGCGTGTCAGTACCCCTACATCGATGCTGTCGCCGCGCTCGAACCGCAGGCTGGGCAGGTCGGTGTCAAAGAACATCGTGACCACCTCGTTGGCCGGGTTCCCGCCACACGCCCAGAAGGCCGTGTTCGTCGGCTCCTCCAGCATCCAGGTCGCCACCAGCTCGGCCTCGCGCCGCTGATAGGACGCCTGGACGCAGGCGCGCTGGTCGTCGGCTTTCCAGCATTCGTCACGCCCCTTGATCCAGCCCCGCTGGTAGGCGCGCAACTCCGCCTCGGCCTCGTCCGCCCCGGCATCCAGAGCCCGCGCCGCCGCCATCGCGGCGGCATAGCGGTCGGCCACCAGCCGGTCCAGCCGCGCCAGGTCCGCATCCGCGCAAACCATCTCTTCGGCGGATGTGCCCGCCTTGGCGCAATCGAATGACGGCCCTTCCTGCGCCACCACAGGCGCCGCAATCGCACAGAACGCTGCAACAAGGTATCTCATCATGTGTCTCCCGAACCAAAGGGCAGCCCACGCCGCCTAAACCCCGTAACGCGCCAGGAACGTATCCACGGCGCCATCGATCACCCGCGTCAGCTCGGCCCGCGAAAACTCGGTCTGCACACCAAAGGCCGACCGCGTCCAGACATGCGCCTTGCACAACTCGGTATATTGTTCCGCCGCCAGGTCGAAATCGCTGATACGCAGCTCGCCCCGCGCCACGGCCTCGCGCATGTATTCGGTCAGACGCGCGCGCCCCAGCTCCGGGCCGCTGTCGTAAAACGCCCGCCCCAATTCGGGAAAGCGGTCGGCCTCGGCCAGGCAGATGCGGAAAATGCGCCGCGCGAAATCCGACAGAAGAAACGGCACGATCTGCCACGCCACCATGGTCAGAACCTGTCGCGGCGGCGCGGTTTCGTCGATCCGGTCCAGCGCCAGTTCGGCCTGGCGTTCACATTCGGTGCGCACCACCTCGAAGAACAGGATCTTCTTGTCGGGGAAATAGGCATAAAGCGTTGCCTTGGACACGCCCGCCACCCGCGCGATGTCATCGACCGATGCGCGCTCGAACCCGTCCTGCATGAACACCTCGCGGGCGCCCTGCAACACCTGGTCGAACTTGCGCCCCCGGCGAATGGCCGCTGCGGCGGTTGCACCCATGGACAAATCCTCCCCTTGGCGCGAGCTTAAACCGTGCGGTTCAGTTTCGGCAAGCGCGGCCCTTGCATACCGGCGCGCTTCCGCTATTTTAGAACCATTCTAAAAGTGGGGACATCATGCGCTTCTTCACCCAACGCCGCCATTTCCGCGACCTCAGCGAACAAGAGGTTCTGGCCCTTGCCATCTCCTCGGAAGAGGACGACGCCCGCATCTACCGCTCTTACGCGGAAATGCTGCGTGCCGATTTTCCCGATACCGCAAAGATCTTCGACGGCATGGCCGCCGAAGAAGACCAGCACCGCCAGCGCCTGATCGAGCTGCACCGCAAGCGTTTCGGCGACGTGATTCCGCTGATCCGCCGCGAACATGTCGCCGGCTACTACGCGCGCCGCCCGATCTGGCTGGTGGAAAATCTCGGGATCGAACGCATCCGCGAAGAGGCCGAGGCGATGGAGCGCGATGCGGAACATTTCTACCTCGCCGCCGCGAAACGCACCTCGGATGCCGATACCCGGCAATTGCTAGGCGATCTCGCCGCCGCCGAAGCCGGCCACCAGACGAAGGCGGGCGAGCTCGAGGCCGAACACCTCACGCTGGACAGCCGCGAGGCCGAAGAACGCGCCTCGCACCGCCAGTTCGTGCTGACATGGGTCCAACCCGGCCTCGCCGGGCTGATGGACGGCTCGGTTTCGACGCTGGCACCGATCTTTGCGACGGCCTTCGCCACGCATGACACATGGACGACCTTCCTTGTCGGGCTCGCCGCATCTGTCGGTGCGGGCATCTCGATGGGCTTTACCGAGGCCGCTTCGGACGACGGCGAACTGTCCGGTCGCGGCAGCCCGGTGAAACGCGGCATCGCCGCCGGCGTGATGACCACGCTGGGCGGGCTGGGGCACGCGCTGCCCTATCTGATCCCGGAATTCTGGACCGCGACGATCATCGCCTTCGCCGTGGTGTTCATCGAATTGTGGGCCATCGCGTGGATACAGAACAAGTACATGGAAACGCCGTTCCTGCGCGCAACCTTCCAGGTTGTCCTGGGTGGCGCCCTCGTGTTCGCCGCCGGTGCGCTGATCGGCAGCGGCTAGCGCCTTGGGACAGGGCGCGCGACACCGCCGCGCGCCCGCCCGTCCTTATCCCTTGTAGCGGGTGATCTGCCCGGAGCGCAGACGCTCGACATAGCTGCCAAGCTCACCGCGCACGATGGGCATCAGCAGGTACAGCGCAATGATGTTCACGATCGCCATCGAGAACAGCATCGCATCCGAGAAATCGATCACCGGCCCAAGGTTCGCCGAGGCGCCGATCACGATGAACAGACAGAAGATCACCTTGAAGACGATCTCCTTGGCCGCACCCTCGCCGAACAGATAGGTCCAGGCCTTGAGCCCGTAATAGGACCAGCTGATCATCGTCGAGAACGCGAACAGCACCACCGCCACGGCCAGCAGCACCGGGAACCAGGCGAACGCCTTGGAATACGCGGCCGAGGTCAGCGCCACGCCGACCACTTCGCCCTCGGTCGAAATCCGTCCCGCTTCGGCGTTCCAGACATACAGCCCGGTATCCGGGTCGACATTCAGAACCCCGGTGATGACGATCACCAGCGCGGTCATCGTGCAGATCACCACCGTGTCGATGAACGGCTCCAGCAGCGCGACATAGCCTTCGGTCACGGGCTCCTTGGTCCGCACGGCCGAATGCGCAATGGCCGCCGACCCGATCCCGGCCTCGTTCGAAAACGCGGCCCGGCGGAAACCCTGGATCAGCGCACCGGTGAACCCACCGGCCACACCCAGACCGGTAAACGCCCCGGCAAAGATCTGGCCAAACGCCCAGCCGATCATGTCGGCGTTCATGATCAGGATGACGACCGACACCAACACGTAAAAGATCCCCATGAACGGCACGACCTTTTCGGTCACGCGGGCGATGGATTTCAGCCCGCCCACGATCACCATGAACGTGATCGCGGCGATCACCACGCCGGTGATCCATCCGGGAAAATCGCCGATGACGTTGGAAATCTGCGCATGGGCCTGGTTGGCCTGGAACATGTTGCCGCCGCCAAGCGCCCCGAGGATCGTGAAGACGCAGAACAGCACCGCCAGGATCGGCCCGCCAGGCAGGCCGCGCTCCTTGAAGCCCTTGGTGATGTAATACATTGGTCCGCCCGACACCGTGCCGTCGGGATACTCGTTGCGATACTTCACGCCCAGCGTACATTCGGTGAATTTCGTGGCCATGCCGAACAACCCTGCCACGATCATCCAGAATGTCGCGCCCGGCCCGCCGATACCCACGGCCACCGCCACACCGGCGATGTTTCCCAGCCCGACAGTGCCCGACAGCGCCGTTGCCAGCGCCTGGAAATGGCTGACCTCGCCGGCATCGTCAGGGTCCGAGTAATCCCCCTTCACCAGCCGGATCGAATGGACAAAGCCCTTGATCTGGATGAACCCGAAATAGAACGTGAAAATCAACGCGGCGACGACCAGCCAAAGCGCGATCCAGGAAAAGTTCGTGCCCGGCAGGTCGGCAAAGATCAGGCCGACATACCAGCCCGTATAGTCCGCGAAGATCCGGTTGATGGTTTCGTCGATGGATTGCGCGGCCGCCGGTCCCGACAGGGCGCAAAGTGCGGCTAGCGCCGCCAGAAAACGGTGATGGAACATGACTGGACCTCTCATTGCGGTACGATGACGGTCGGAACCGGTGCAACTTGTGCCAGCCCGATAGGAACCGACCCGAAGATGCGCGCGCCCAGCCCATTGCCACCGCCGCGCCCGACAAAGATCATCGTCGCCCCAAGCTTCTTGGCGGTTTCGGCCACGATCTCGACCACCTGGCCGTAACGGATCTTGCCCTCGGCTCTGACGCCCGCCGCCTCGACCCGCTTCACCGCGGGATCAATGATCGCGCTTTGCGCGCGCTCGGTTTCCTGGGTGCGGCGCTTGTGCCGCTCCTCCAGTTCCTGCGGTGTCAGGAATGTGTATGGCGACCATTCCAGTACATGGATGATGTACAGGCTTGCGCCCGATTTCTTCGCCTGCTGAACAGCATAATCCAGCACATGCTGGCCTTCGCTGTCCTCATAGGCGACCACGTAGGTCTCGTTGCTCATCTCAGGGTGCCCTCCGTCCATTGTGACGACCGCATCCCCGATCCACGCGGTCCGGGCCGCGATCTTCCGACAAATCTGCGCCGTTTGTCGCACTTTGAACAAGGAAAAAGCGCCCTAAAGGCGAAATAAACACTCTTGACACATCTTTTTCCTGATCACCCGCCCGTCAAGACCCGTCCAGCCTCTGCAACAGGCGCCGCAAGGCATCGTGCCCACCCAGCCGGACCAGCATCTGTTCGATCTGTCGCTCCGTGCTCTGCCCGCCCGCACGTTCCAGCGCGTCCAAATCGGCCACCCGCACCAGCGCGGCCATTTCCTGCCTGTTGTTGAAAATGATGAACCTCTGCCCCTCATGCGCCACCGCCCGGATCAGCGTTCCGGGGCGGCGACGCAGGTCGGCCATCTGGATCGGTCGGGCAACACCTGGTTTCGCCATCTCGCACCTCGTGCTGTTTCGGGCAGTCTCGGCGCTCGGGGTTAACGGCGGATGTTTCGGCCGCGCGCGGGATTAGGAACCGCGCGCTGCAATCGAAAAACCGCGCGGTTGGCTGAAATCAGCGGTCTGGCCCGGTGTCGAACGGTCAATGGCCGCGGTCCCGGGTGGGCGTTTCTGCCTTTGGCAACAGGGGCCGATCACGCGCTCTGCCCCAATGGCAAAGTGCTTTGCGAACCGCGCGGTTTCAGGTCGAAAGCGCGCGGCGGCCCGGCAGTGATTGGCGGATGCATGTCGCCCATTGACCGTGCCGCCCCCCATGCTACGAAGGTGCGCATGATCCAGATCTTTCTTCAGACGCTGCCCTTCTTCGCCCTGATCGGATTGGGCTATGGCGCTGGAAAGACAAGATTTTTCACCGAAGAAGCCACCGCCGTCCTGACCAAGTTCGTGTTTTACTTCGCGCTTTCGGCGATGCTGTTCCGCTTCTCCGCCAACCTTTCGTTAACAGAGGTTTTCGACCTCCGTTTCGTCATCGCCTACCTGTGGGGCACCGCATTCATCTACGGGATCGCGACGGCAGTGTCCTTCCTGCGCGGCCTCAGCGTCGAAGAGGCCGCAATCGAGGCGCAATGCGCGGTCATCGGAAACGTGGGATTCCTGGGAATTCCCATGCTTGTCATGCTGTTGGGCGAACAGGCCATCGCACCGGTGATGCTGGTTCTGGCGGTGGACCTGATCGTTTTCGGCTCGCTCATCGTGATCCTGATCACCGGTGCGCGCGATGGCCGCGTCAGCATCGGAATCCTGCGCACCGTGGGCTTGGGGCTTTTGAAAAACCCAATGATCGTAAGCATTTGCGTCGGCCTGACCTGGTCGGCGCTGCAAGTGCCGATCCCCGATCCGCTGAACGATTTCGTCTCGATCCTCGGCGCCGCCGCCACCCCGGGCGCCCTATTCGCCATCGGCGCAAGCCTCGCATCGAAATCCGCCGAGCGCCTGACCGTCGCGGGTTGGCTGAGCTTTTGCAAGCTGATCCTGCACCCCGCCGCCGTCGCCTTCGGCGCGCTGGTGCTGTTCCCGGTCGAACCTTACGCGGCCGGTGTCATGATCGCCGCCGCGGCCCTGCCGGTGGCCGGAAACGTCTATATACTGGCGCAACACTACGGTGTTGCACCACATCGTGTGTCTGCCTCGATCCTGATCTCGACCGCTTTTTCGATCTTCACCGTATCGGCCGTCATCGCCTGGATCTCGGGCTTCTGAGCCTTGCCGCACCGGCGCGGCTCCGATAGCCATAGGCCAACAGGAAGAAAGGGATATCCCATGGAAACCGTTTCCGAAAACCGCTGCTTCGGCGGTGTGCAAGGCGTTTACAAACACGCATCCAAAGCCACCGGTTGCGACATGACTTTCGGGCTGTTTCTGCCCGAAGAAGCGCAGGATGGCCCGGTGCCGGTCCTGTGGTACCTGTCGGGCCTGACCTGCACGCATGAAAACGCGATGGTAAAGGCGGGCGCGCAGGGTTGGGCCGCGGAACAGGGTATCGCCTTGATTTTCCCGGATACTTCGCCGCGCGGAGAGGGTGTCGCCGACGACGAAGCCTATGACCTGGGTCAAGGCGCGGGGTTCTATGTCAACGCAACCGAAGCCCCCTGGGCACCGCATTTCCGCATGTGGGATTACATCGCAACGGACTTGCCGGAACTGGTGTTCGATGCCTTCGCACTGGACCCGGACAGGCAGGCCATCACCGGCCATTCGATGGGCGGGCACGGGGCGCTGACCCTGGCCATGGGACTGCCGGGGCGGTTCAGGTCGGTCAGCGCGTTCAGTCCGATTTGCCACCCGACAAATGGCGACTGGGGCCGCAAGCAACTAAGCGCCTATCTGGGCGGCAATGAGGCCAAATGGGCCGCGCATGACGCCACGCTGATGATGCGCGACAGGGGTCTGGACATCCCGCTGCTGATCGACACCGGCAGCAGCGATCAGTTCATCGACCTGCTTCAGCCCCAGGCGCTGGCCGAGGCGGTGAATGCCCGGCGCATCCCCGCCACCCTGCGGCTGCAGAAGGGGTACGACCATAGCTATTTCTTCGTTTCGAGTTTCATGGAAGACCACGTCGCCTTTCATGCCGAAGCCCTGTACGCCTGAGCATCGCAATGGCGGATTATGATCTGATCATCATCGGCTCGGGCCCGGCAGGACGCGCCGCGGCCATCCAGTCGGGCAAGTTGCGCCGCAAGGTTCTTGTTGTCGACCGCAAGACCAGGATGGGCGGCGTTTCGGTTCATACCGGCACGATCCCGTCCAAGACGCTGCGCGAAACGGTACTGAACCTTTCCGGCTGGCGTGAGCGCAGCTTTTACGGACGATCCTACCGGGTAAAGGACGACATCGCGGCAGATGACCTCAAGGCGCGGTTGCATATGACGCTCGAACACGAGGTCGATGTGCTGGAGCATCACTTCAACCGCAATCATGTCGATACGTTGCACGGAACGGCCCGTTTCACCGGCCCGAACGAAATCGAGGTTGCGACCGAGGCGGACGAAACCCGCCGCGTGACCGGAGAAAAGTTCCTGATCGCCACCGGCACCCGCACGTATCGCCCCGATTACGTCCCCTTCAACGGGCGAACGGTTCTGGACAGCGACGAGTTCCTGGACATGGCGGAAATCCCCCGCTCGCTTGCCGTGGTGGGGGCCGGCGTTATCGGCGTGGAATACGCCACGATGTTTTCCGCGCTGGATGTGCGGGTGACGCTGATCGAGCCGCGCGAAACCTTTCTGGATTTCATCGACAAGGCGCTACTGTCCGACTTTACCCACCAGATCAAGGAAAACGGGGTCGATCTGCGGCTTGGGTCGAAGGTTGAAAAGATCGAAGACACCGATGGGCATGTCGAGATCAGCCTGGACAACGGCCGCCATGTCCGGGCCGAAATGATGCTGTTCGCGGCCGGGCGCATGGGTGCGACCGAAAAGCTCGGGCTTGATGCGGTCGGGCTGGAAACGGATCATCGCGGGCGTCTGAGCGTCGATCGCAAGACCTATCAGACATCCGTGCCGCACATTTACGCGGCCGGTGACGTGATCGGGCATCCTTCGCTTGCGTCGACATCCTTGCAGCAGGGGCGCGTAGCGGCCTGTCATGCGCTGGACACGCCCACGCTGCCGGAAAGCCCGTGGTTTCCTTACGGCATCTATTCGGTCCCCGAGATCAGCACATGCGGCATGAGCGAAGAGGAAATGCAGGAACGCGGCATCCCATACGAGGTCGGCGTAGCACGGTTTCGCGAAACCAGCCGCGGGCATATCATGGGGCTCGAACATGGCATGCTGAAGATGCTGGTCAGTTTGAAAACCCGGCGTGTGCTGGGTGTTCAGATCGTCGGCGAAGGCGCGACCGAACTGATCCACATCGCGCAGGCGGTGCTGAACCTGAAGGGCACGGTGGATTACTTCGTGCAGAACACGTTCAATTATCCGACACTGGCCGAAGCCTATCGCATCGCGGGGCTGGATGCGTTCAACCGCATGCCCATCCCCGACGAATACAAGGCGCCCAAGGCCAGGAAAGGATCATGACGCTTTACATCGATGCGGACGCCTGCCCGGTGAAGGCCGAGGCCGAGCGCGTGGCCACGCGCCACAAGATGCCGATGAAGCTGGTCAGCAATGGCGGGCTGCGGCCATCGCAGAACCCGCTTGTGGAAACCGTGATCGTGCCCGCAGGCCCGGACGTGGCCGACATGTGGATCGCCGAGCGCGCCGGGCCGGGCGACGTTGTCGTGACCGGGGATATCCCGCTGGCCGCGCGCTGCGTCGAAAACGGTGCGTTGGTACTGAAACCGAACGGTGAGGCGCTGACCGCCGCCAATATCGGCAACATCCTTGCCACGCGCGACCTGATGGCCGACCTGCGAGCATCGAACCCGTTCATGCAGGGGGGCGGCAAGGGGTTTACAAAGGCCGACCGCTCTCGTTTTCTCGATGCGCTGGAACGCGCGATCCGCGCCGCAAACCGGAGTTGACATGACTGTTCCCTTCATTCCTTTCGCCGAGGGCGAAAAGCTGCTGGACTGGATCGCGCTGACCGAAGCGTTCGACGCTGGACACAGGCTGCCGAAAGCAAAAATCGACGACATCTTTCTTTACCGTGATCCCGACACGTTGCTGAACCGCGCGGCCTGGATCGACGGGATGGGGCTGGCGGTGAAGTCGGCCACAGTGTTTCCGGGCAATCCCAGCCACGGCAAACCGATGGTCAATGGCGCCGTGACACTGTTCGACAATGCCACCGGCGAGCTTGAAGCATTGGTGGATTTCCATCTTGTGACAAAGTGGAAGACGGCCGGGGATTCCCTGTGTGCCGCGCGCAAGCTGGCGCGGCCCGATAGCCGCAACATCCTGATCGTGGGCGCGGGCACAGTGGGACGGTCTCTGGCCGAGGCCTATGGCGCGGCCTTTCCCGGCGCGCAGTTCACGATCTGGAACCGAACGGTGACGAATGCCGAAAGCATGGCGGCCGAGTTTCCCGGCATGGAGGTCGCGACCGATCTCGAGGCGGCGGTACGCGCGGCCGACATCGTGACCAGCGCCACGATGAGCACCGAGCCGGTGTTGAAAGGGGCCTGGTTCCAGCCAGGCCAGCATATCGACCTGATCGGCGCCTACCGGCCCGACATGCGCGAAGCGGATGACGACGCGATCCGCCGGGCGCGTGTCTTTGTCGACAGTTATGACACGACGGTGGGGCATATAGGTGAAATCAAGATACCGCTTGAAAGCGGTTTGATCGCGCGGGGCGACCTTGTGGCAGATTACTACGAGCCCGAAAAATTTGCCCGCGCGTCTGAGGACGAAATCACCCTGTTCAAGAATGGCGGCGGCGCGCATCTGGACCTGATGACCAGCCGCTACATCCTTGATGCCTGGAGGGCCGCGCAATGACCTGGGCGCTGGTTGCTCTGGCCGCGATCGCAGCCGCGCCCTTCGTGATCGAGCTGCTGCGCCGCCGGATGACCCAGACCGCCCGCGCGGCGGCGCCAGGCGGGTTTGCCCGTCTGTCGGATGGCGTGACGCATTACCGCTGGATCGGGCCCGAGCGCGGCAGGATCGCGGTTTGCGTGCATGGGCTGACCACGCCTTCGCTGGTGTGGCAGGCAGTGGCCGAAGGTTTGGCCGAAGACGGATACCGGGTGCTGCTCTACGATCTTTATGGACGCGGATATTCCGACCGGCCGCGCAAACCGCATGACAGGCACCTGTTTCATCGGCAGTTGAACGATCTTCTGCACAATCTCGGAATCACCGAGCCGGTGACGCTGCTCGGCTATTCGATGGGCGGGTCGATCAGCGCATCCTGGGCGGCGGCGCAGCCCGAACGCATCGAAAAGCTGATCCTGCTGGCCCCTGCGGGCATGGGTCATGATCTTGGCCGGGTCGCGCGAATCACGCGTGACTGGCCGGTAATCGGAGACTGGCTGATGCTGGCCATGTTCCCGCGCAACCATCGCAAGGGGACCGCGTCGGAACGCGCCATCGCGCGGGACGTTCCCGGCATCATCGACTACCAGCAGGACGAGCTGCGGTGGCGCGGCTTTGTCCCGGCGGTTCTTTCGTCCCTGCGCGGGATGCTGGCCGAGGTGCTGGAGCGCGATCACAAGGCGATCCGGCAGGCGGGCCTGCCGGTGCTGGCGATCTGGGGCCGCGTGGATCGCGTGATCCCGATCAAGGCGATGGGCGTCATGGCGCAATGGAACCCCGATGCCGAACACGCGGTGATCGAGGGGGCCGGTCATGGGTTGGCCTATACCAATGCCGGAGAGGTGGTGCAGGCGATCCGCGACTGGCGGGATCAGGCGGGCGCGGTCAGCTGACGCTCTTTCACCGGAAGGTGGACGATGGCGGAAAACGCGCCCACGGCCACTCCGACCCACCAGACGAACGTGTAGTCGCCGTAAACGTCGTACATGCGTCCGCCCAGCCACACGCCAAGGAACCCGCCAAGCTGGTGGGAAAAGAAGACGATCCCATAAAGCGTGCCCATGTAGCGCAGCCCGTAGATATGCGCGATCAGACCGCTGGTCAGCGGCACCGTGGCCAGCCAGAGCGCGCCCATAGAGACCGAAAAAAGCAGAACTGTCGCCGGCGTGATCGGGAACAGGATAAAGGCCGCTGCCACGATGGTGCGCGCGGTGTAGATCCCGGCCAGCAGGTATTTCTTGGAATAGCGCTTGCCCAGCCAGCCCGCGGTCAGGGTGCCTGCAATATTGGCCAGTCCGATCAGCGAAATCGCCACCGCGCCCAATGCCGAGGTGGTGCCGATCCCGATGGAATCCAGCAGGCCACCCGGCGCGATTGGGCCACACATCTCGGTCACGAATGCAGGGAAATGCGCGGTGATGAACGCAAGCTGATATCCGCACGAAAAGAAGCCGAGGAAGATGAGCGTATAGCTTGGGTCGCGGAAGGCACGGCGCAGGATCGTGCCCATGCTTTCCTCGATCTCGGCACGGCTGGCCATGGGTGCGCGCATCGCTGGCAGAAGCAAGAGCGTAGCCAGGATCGCGGCCGCGAAAACCAGGAACACTTGCTGCCAGGGCATCATCGACAGCAGCCATTCGGCCACGGGTGCGCCAAACACCTGGCCCGCCGACCCCGCAGCGGTCGCGATGGCAAGGCTCATCGAGCGGTTTTCATCGCTGCTGGCGCGGCCAACGACCGCGAGGATCACGCCGAACCCCGTACCCGCGATACCGAAGCCGACCATGATTTCAAGCAGCTGGTGCGCCTCGGGCGTCACCGCGAATGACGACAGGACCAGCCCGGCGGCATATGTCAGGGCACCGATGACGATCGCCATGCGGTCGCCGATCTTTTCTGCCACGGCCCCGAACAAGGGCTGCCCAATCCCCCAGGCAAGGTTCTGAATGGCGATAGCAAGGCTGAATTCGGCGCGCAGCCAGCCGAATTCCTGCGCGATGGGAATCTGGAACACGCCAAAGCTGGCACGGATTGCAAAGCCGACAAGGATGATCGCGCAGCCAACGATCAAAACGGGGTTCAGTATCGGTGTTCTGGTATCCATGGTCGTCTCCTGCCACGCGGGGCGACTTTGATCCGGGGCGCAAGCAAGGTCAATGCGATTTACCTTTTCTGCATGCCGGAAACCGACCGTCGGGAAGGGTCGCGTTTGTGGCTGGGGATGCCCGCCAAGAACAGGAAAAGGGCCGGGGCAACGCTGCCCCGGCCCCTTGTTTTCCAGCCCTTCAGCCTCAGTCCAGTTCTTCGGGCAGGACGAGGTTGAGGATGATCGACAGCGCCGCCGCCGGAAGCAGGCCGCTTGTCAGCAGGATCTGCAAGGTGCGTGGCAGGTGTTGCAGCGCGCCGGGTTCGAGCTGCAGGCCAAGGCCCACCGAAAGGGACACGGCGAAGATCACCATGTTGCGGCGGTTCCAGGCCACATCGGCCAGCATGTTGACACCCGCCGCGGCGACCATCCCAAACATGACGATGACACCACCGCCCAGCACGTTGATCGGCACGGTTGCCACGATGGCGCCGATCTTGGGCACCAGTCCGCAGACGATCAGGAACAGCGCACCGATGGTGACGACGTGGCGGCTCATGACGCCGGTCATGGAAATCAGTCCGACATTCTGGCTGAACGAAGTGTTCGGCAGGCCGCCAAAGACCCCTGCAATCGCCGTTCCGAGACCGTCGGCGAAGGTTGCGCCGCTGATTTCCTTGTCGGTCGCCTCACGCCCGGCGCCACCCTTGCAGATGCCGCTGACGTCGCCCACGGTTTCGATGGCCGAGATAACGGCCATGAAGCACATGCCGATGATGATCGCGCTGTTGAATTCGATTCCCCATTTGAACGGGATGGGCGGGGCGAAAGCCGCGGCACGCCCGACATTGCCGAAATTCACCTGCCCCATGGCCAGCGCGACAAGATAGCCGGCGACCAGGCCCACCAGAACGGCGGCAACCGAGATCAGCCCACGGGTAAAGAACTTGAGCGCAAGCGTGACGATGATCACGACGAGCGCCGGAATCCACATCGCGGCCGATCCATATTCGGGCTTGCCGATCAGCGGAACACCCCCGGCCGCGTACTGAATGCCCACCTTGATCAGCGAAAGACCGATCATCAGAACGATCAGCCCGGTCACAAGCGGCGGCAGGGCGAACCGGATGCGCCCGATCACCGTACCGAGCAAGAAATGGAACATGCCGCCGATCACCACACCGGTCATCAGCCCTGCAAGCCCGGCGATGCCCTGTCCGGCAACCGCGGGGATCATAACTGGCAAAAAGGCGAAGGACGTGCCCTGCACGATGGGCAGGCGCGCACCCACCGGCCCCATGCCGATCGACTGGAACAGCGTGGCGATGCCGGCGAACAGCATCGACATCTGGATCATGTAGATCATGTTAGGGAAGTCCGGGCTGTTCGAACCAAAGCCGAACCCTGCCGCGCCCGCGACGATGATCGCCGGTGTCACGTTGGACACGAACATTGCCAGCACATGCTGAATGCCCAGCGGAACCGCCTGCGCGATTGGTGGCGTGTAATTCGGATCGCGGAGCTGTTCCGCCGTTCCCAGTGATGTGTCTGCCATTGTCCCTGTGTCTCCTTGTTGGGTGCCCATTTTTCCGGGCGCTTTGTTTTAAGGTTCGATCATGATTGGCGGATCGAGATTGTATTCTTCGAGGTTCGGGGTCGTGCCGATACGGTCGACCACCGCAAACAGGCCCGGTTCATGCAGCGGGGTCAGAACGCCATGCCAGGTGCCTTTGTGGAAATTGACGCCCTGCCCCGGCGCCGCACGGAAGGCGCGGAAACTGGCGGGGGTTCCACCCGCGTCCCCGGCCACGATCACCAGCCATTCGTTCTGATGCATGGGCAGGAAGGCCTGGCTGCCATCCGGGTGCCGCTCGACAAGGTCGAGCCTGTAAGGAAATGCGCGCGGCCGCGCGTTGAAGATACTGATGCCTGCGCGGCCATCCGGGCCGAAATCAAGCTGCGCCCGGTCGTGCCAGCGCCCGCAGAACCCCTGATTGATGATCTTGTCAGGATCGCCTGTCGCGTCGAGCACATCGCCAAAAGCGGCGAAAGCGGCAGCCGTCAGGGGTTCTGTTCGGATCACTGTCATGGGCGCATCAAATCATCAGCCGCGGATGGCGGTTGACGTCCTTGTAGAGAAGATAGCGAAAAGGCTCGTCGCCGGTGGCGATGCAGGCTTGCGGGCAGAAGGCGCGCAGCCACATGAAATCGCCCGGGCCGACCTCGACCCAATCCTTGTTCAGCAGATAGCGCGCCGTGCCTTGCAACACGTAAAGGCCATGCTCCATCACGTGGGTTTCGGCAAACGGGATGCGCCCGCCCGGAAGGAAGGTCACGATATTTGCGTGCATGTCGTGGCGCAGGTCCGAGGGGTCGACAAAGCGGGTCGTGCCCCATTTATCCGTGTTCGGCATCCAGTTGACCGGTGTTTCCTTATCCGAGGTCACGAAGCTTTCGGGCCAGTCGATCCCCTGCACCGGTTCATACCGTTTGCGAATCCAGTGGAACTGCAGCGGGGTGGTCCCGGTGTTACGAACCGACCAGGCCGCACCGGGGCGGATGTAGGCATAGCCACCAGACGTCAGCGTATGGTTTGTGCCATCTATCGTCAGCGTCATCGTCCCGTCAGCCAGGAGAATTGCCGCCTGAGCGCCGGTGTCGGGCTCGGGCGCATCGGATCCGCCGCCGGGGGCTACCTCGACCGCGTATTGGGCAAAGGTTTCCGCAAAGCCGCTGAGCGGACGGGCGATGATCCAGACGCGTGTATCCGACCAGCCGGGCAGGTAACTGGTGACGATGTCGCGCATCGTGCAGGCGGGCAGAACGGCATAAGCCTCTGTAAAGATGGCGGTTCCTTCGGGGTTTACCGATTGATCGGGCAAGCCGGCGGGCGGGAAGGCATAGGTCATAGCATGTCCTCCAGTCGCAGGCGCGCGATGCGTTCCACCTGTTTGCAGGCGGTTTCGAATTCGGTTTCGGCATCATTCGCGATGCGCGCCTCGAAGGCGGCGAGGATCGACGCCTTGGTGTTGTCGCGCACGGCTATGATGAAGGGAAAGCCGTGCTTGGCCACGTAAGCAGTGTTCAGTTCGGTGAACCTTGCGCGTTCTTCATCGGTCAGGGCGTCCAATCCGGCACTTGCCTGTTCGGCGGTGGACTCGGCGGTCAGCCGTTTGGCCGCGGCAAGCTTGCCGGCAAGATCGGGATGGGCGGTCAGAACGCCGAGCCGTTCATCTTGCGAGGCGCTGCGGAAGATCCGGGCCAGCGCGTTGTGCAAGCCAGCGGCCGTGTCATGGGCCGGGCCCAGTTCCAGATCGAAGGCGCGTTCGGCGATCCAGGGGGAGTGTTCGAATACGCCACCGTATGTTTCGACGAACGTCGCACGGTCCATCCGGCTTGGCCTTGCCTTGCGGCGGTGCGGGTGCGTTTCGGCCCAGTGGCGCGCGATGTCGATGCGGCGGGGCGTCCAGACACCTTCGAAACCGGCGATATAGTCGATGAACCGTTTGAGCCCGGCCAGTTTGCCCGGCCGCCCGATCAGACGGCAATGCAATCCGACGCTCATCATTTTCGGCGCACCTTCCTGACCTTCGGCATACAGCATGTCGAATGCATCCTTGAGGTAGGTAAAGAACTGTTCGCCGGTGATGTATCCCGGCGCGGTGGCAAACCGCATGTCATTTGCTTCAAGCGTGTAGGGGATGATCAACTGATCGCGGTCACCCACTTCCAGCCAGTAGGGCAGATCGTCGTCGTATGTGTCCGATACGTAGGCGAATCCGCCCTCTTCGGCGACAAGGCGCACGGTGTTTTCGCTGCAGCGGCCTGTGTACCAGCCAAACGGGCGTTCGCCCACGACCTCGGTGTGCAAGCGGATGGCCTCGGCGATCTGGGCGCGTTCCTGATCCTCGGGCATATCGCGGTGTTCGACCCATTTCAGCCCGTGCGACGCGATTTCCCAGCCGGCGTCCTTCATCGCCTCGACCTGTTCGGGACTGCGGGCCAGGGCCGTCGCCACCCCGTAGATCGTGACCGGGATGGCCGCGCCCGTGAACAGGCGATGCAGCCGCCAGAAACCGGCGCGCGCGCCATATTCGTAGATCGATTCCATGTTCCAGTGGCGCATACCGGGCCACGGCGCAGCGCCGGCGATATCGGAAAGGAACGCCTCGGATGCTGCGTCGCCGTGAAGCACGCAGTTCTCTCCGCCCTCTTCATAGTTGAGGACGAATTGCACCGCGATTTTCGCGCCTCCGGGCCAGCGGGCGTCGGGCGGGTTGGCGCCGTATCCGATCATGTTGCGTGGGTAGCGTTGCATTTATCTTCCTTCACAATTGAATAAATTTTAATGCAGCCGCCCCTCTGGCAGCTTTCAAAAAATCTTTGAAACACTTTCGGGCGGCCTCTTTGAGCGTTTTTGCCTGCACAGGCGACGCGCTTTCGCTAGGCTGGCTTAAAAAAGGAGCGTTTCATGCCCGAAGGTTACCTGACCACGCATGTGCTGGACACCGCGCGCGGCTTACCGGCAGCGGGCGTCAAGATTGCGCTTTATGCGATCAGCGGCAATTCACACCGCAAGATCGCGGAAACCGAAACGAATGCCGATGGGCGCACCGATGCCCCTATCCTGCCGCGAGACAGGTTCCAGACAGGCACGTACGAGCTGGTGTTTTTCGCCGGGGATTACCTGCGGGCCACGGGGCAAGCGGGTGACGATCCGCTGTTTCTGGATGAGATCCCGATCCGGTTCGGCATGGCGGACGGCGACGCGCATTACCACGTGCCGCTTTTGCTGTCGCCCTATGGGTATTCCACCTATCGCGGCAGTTAATCGTCGAATCGTTTGAGCATCCTGCCAAGGACACGCCCGCCCAGCACATGGACATGCAGGTGGGGCACCTCCTGAACGCCGGCTTCGCCCGCGTTCGAGATCAGCCGGTAACCGCCGCCGTCATTGCCTGGCGCTACGTCGACGATCCTGCACACTTCGGCGATTGCACGGGAGTAATCAGCGATTTCGGCATCGGACGCTTCGGCGGCAAAATGATCGTAGGTGACATAAGGCCCCTTGGGGATCACCAGAACATGGACCGGCGCCTGCGGCTGGATATCGTGAAAGGCAAGGCTGTGTGCGCTTTCATAGACCGTTTTGTTGGGAATCTCGCCGCGCAGGATTTTCGCAAAGATGTTCTGATCGTCATAGGCGTAGGGCATCGGTTACCTCAGTCAGCAAAGAGATGGTCGGTTTCCGCGATTTCGCGTGCCTTGTCATTGGTAATCGACAGGAATTGGGCGATCGACTCGGCGTTTTCTTCGGGGCTGTCGGCCTCGCGGATGCGGTTGTGGTTCTCGAAATTCGCGTCGCGGATCCGGTCGATTTCAAAGGTGATGTCCTGCCGGATGGTCGGCAACAGCCGCTCGAGCGTTTCGCGCGGCGTCTGTTCACCGGCAAGACCGACACGTTTCGCGTGGCCGATCAGGAAATCGTCGGTGAACTGGCATTGCACCTCAAGCAGGCGGGTGGTCGAACGATCACCCGAGAAGTCATGCAGCAAGTCGATGTTGTTTGGGTCCATGCAAACGATCAACCTGTCAGTTTCGTAATAGTCGAACAGCATGCGCATCAGCGCCCGGCGGTGGCGTGTGCGCTTGCCCAGTGTCGACTGGATGCCCCCAAGATCGGGAAGTTGCGTGCTTTCCTCGTTGAACAGGTATTCGATCGCCGGGATGTTCGTGATCTGGCGGATGCGGTGCAGCAGCCGTTTGGCGACGTGCCATTTCTTGCACACGATGATCATCAGTTCGCGTTCGCGGCCAAGCGTGGATTCGGTTTCCCAGAACCGGGTCGCAAACCTGCGCCCGATCCGTCCGCGTCCTGCCAGGAACTTGAACAGGCTCCGACCTTCGTTCGATATCTTGAAATCGACGTTTTCGGCGGCATAGAGAGCGCCAAGCCGCGCCTTGAGTTCGGTCGCTTCGGGGCTGATCTTGCGCGCGAAGAGAAAGTCCTGGCTAAGCAGCATGTCATAGTGATCGTTGTAGAAAACGACAGGCATGCCGTAGTCGGTGAACATCAGGAATGTCAGCGTTCGCGACTGAATTTCACTTTCCGGCACAAGGTGGCGCACCAGCGTCTGAAAGAACGTTTCGTCCGGGATCCAGGTCGTGCGGAAGAACCGCATGACATCCTTCCGTTCGCGGGTGAAGTTCAGGATCCATTCGATCGTGCGCCGCCGCAGACACCACCATTGGCTGCCGATCATCACCTGGATATCGCTTGGAATTTCGCGCGTCAGCCCAAGACGCTTTTGCGCATTGAACATCCAGTAGAACCGCTTTTTCTGGGTGCGTTCGTTGAACCAATGGCGGTAGACAAGCCGCTCTTCCTTCCAGCCGGTCTTGATCCAGTCGCTGTCGAAATAGTCGAAGCTTTCGATATAGTCGCAATCTTCGCGATCAAGGAATTCATGGGTGTATTCGGCTGACTTGATCGCCATGCAGTCGCCGGAAAGCATGTAGAAATGCGTGGCGCGCGGGAACGCATCGACGGCCGTTTCCACCGCGTTCAACGTGGCCTGAACAAGGCTCCATTCGCCCCAGCCGCATTTGACCCGTTTGCGGGCGAACACGACGTTCGGGTTGTCCTTGAGCGCCGTGCGGATCTGATCGAAATATTCGGGCTTTGCGCTGGCGTCGAAATGGATCGCCATGTAGTCGCCCGCAGCCGTCAAACGCTCGGCCTGCTGAATGATCGCCTCGGGATCCTTGTGACACAACAATATGAAGGCGATCCGGGCCATGAGCGAGTTTGAAAGCCTCTGTTTACTGGGTCACAGTATCTAGATAAAGATGAATTGGCATTGAATAAACAGGCGAATTGGTATTTTTCAAATTGCAAGAACGCGTCATGGAAAAATGACGCAGTGCAAGGAGGCGCGTTAGGCAAGATGGGTTTTCCCGGTACATGGATGACGGAAAGCGAAAGCGTCGTCTATCGCGTGGTTCCCAAATGCGCCTGTTCGACCATCGGACAGATCATGTATTATTCGGATCATGGCGAATTCTTCGATGGTGACATTCACGATGCGACCAGCGGCATGCACAAGTGGGCGATCGAGCGCAGCCAGCCGCTGATCGAAACGAATGTGAAGGCGCACAAGTCCTATGCCTTCACATGCGTGCGAAACCCCTACACCCGCATCCTGAGTTCGTTCTTTGACAAGATCTGCGGCATTCAAAGGAACGGGAAACGCTATCGCGGGAACCTGGTGCCGCTTCTGATCCAGAAATACGGTATCGAAGTGGGCGACCCCGAGTCCGGGTTCGAGTTCGACCAGATCAAATCGTTCCGCCGTTTTCTGCTGTTTGCCCGCGATACGATCCGCTGGCGCAAACCGATGGAGCCCGACATTCACTGGTCGGCCATGTCCGGCCATGTCAGCACCTTCATCCTGAATGGCGGCACCTACGACAAGATTTTCTGGACCGAGAATTTCAACGAAGGGATGCAAGACGTTCTCAAGGCGATCAAGACGCCCAAGAAGGTCGATCTGAAAAAGATCCCGCGGTTCAACGAATCCGAAGGGCATGGCCCAAAACGCGCACATCCTGTCGAAGACTATTTCGACGACCTTTCAATGCACCTGGTGAAGGAAATCTATCACCGGGATTTCGAACTGTTCAAATACGATTTCGACGACCCTTCGAACAAGATGCCCATCGGCGAAATCGACCTGGACGAGGTGCATGCCAAACTGGGTGATGCCTGACGGACATTCAAAAGGCCCGCCGGATCGGCGGGCCTTTCCTATCGTCAGTAGCCCAAAGCGATGCCGTCCTTGCGCGGATCCGACCCACCTTCGAGAACGCCGTCTTCACGGATCAGGATGGCCTGGCCACCACCGATGGGGCCGTCCGGGATTTCAACCTTGTGACCCAAATCAGCAAGCGCGGCGCGCACGGCATTGCTGTAGCCGCGTTCCACCTTCATCGTTCCAGCATCGGAGAACGCGCGGGGCGCGTCGATGGCGGCCTGCGGATCCATCCCGAAATCGACCATGTTGGACACCACGCGCGCGTGACCGTTGGGCTGGTATGCACCGCCCATCACGCCGAACGGCATCAGTGTGCGACCCTGCCGCAACATCGCCGGGATGATCGTATGCATGGGCCGCTTGCCACCCGCCATTTCGTTGGGGTGACATTCTTGCAGCGTGAAACCGGCGCCGCGGTTCTGCAGCAGGATTCCGAACTTGTCCGACGCGATACCCGATCCGAACCCATGGAAGATCGAATAGATCAGGCTGACCGCCATGCGATCCCGGTCGACCACGGTGATGTAGATCGTGTCCTTGTGCACCGCTTCTGTCAGAGGCGCGGCCGCCGCCATCGCCTTTTTCGGATCGATCAGCGCGGCGAGCCTGGCCGCGGTTTCCGGTGCCAGCATGTAGTCCAGGCGCGTCGTGTAATCGGGATCGGCAAGGAACCGGTTGCGCGCGTCATAGGCCAGTTTGGCAGCCTCGGCCTCGAGATGCGCGCGCTCCGCCCCCATCGGATCGAGCGAGGCGATATCGAAATGCGACAGGATGTTCAGCATCAGGATCGCCGTTGCGCCCTGTCCGTTCGGCGGATGCTCGACCAGTTCGGCGCGCTTGTAGGCACCGCTGACCGGGGTGCTTTCGATCGGGGCGGCGGCGGCGAAATCCGAAAGCTCATGAACCCCGCCCAGCGCCTTTAGCGCGGCGACCATGTCTTCGGCCACTTCGCCTTCGTAGAACGCCTTTATGCCATCGCGGGCGACGCGGCGCAGCACTTCGGCCTGGCCGGGCGCACGAAAGATCTGGCCGGCCTTCGGAACCTTGCCATCGATCAGGTAGTGATCGCGCGCGCCGGGATGCAGGCATTTCGCGGCCTCCGGCCAGTCGAATGCCACGCGCGGGGCGACCGGGATACCTTCGTCGGCATAGCGGATGGTTGGCGCAAGAAGCGCGTCAAGGCCAAGCTTGCCCTCGGTTTCGGACAGATGGGCAAAGGCCGCCATCGCGGTGGGGATCGTGACCGCTTCGGGTCCGGTCAGGGGCACCGATGTCAGGCCCCGCGCCCGCAGGTCAGCGGCGCTGGCAGCGGCCGGCGCACGCCCCGAACCATTAAGCGCGCGCACGGCGTCGTCGCCCGGGCGAGTGTAAAGAACGAAACAATCGCCGCCGATACCGGTCATCTGCGGCTCGGCGATACCCAACAGAACTGCACCGGCAATCGCGGCATCCATGGCGTTGCCGCCATTGTTCAGAATGTCGATGGCAACCTTTGCCGCCAGCGGGTGCGACGTGGCACAGATACCGTTCGTGGCCAGTACCGGCGACCGGCCCGGGCTATGAAAATCGCGCATGATTGGCTGTCTCCTGTCCGTTGTGCCGTGGACACTAGGCCGGGCAGATGGGAAAGCCAATCGCGACATTTCGGATTTTTGGGAGATTTAAGAACCTCGACGCCGCGCACTGGGTGGGGGCTGTGAACGCGCGACGCCGAGGGAAGCTTATTGCAGCTACGAGAATCGTTATGCCGTTTGATTTTGTCGCCATTCCGATGGCATTGGGGCGATTTGGTGGCACGGCCCCAGGCGTTCAAGTCAACGCGAAAACGACTTTCAGCTCGTTCCACCGGGCCAGGCGGTTGTGATCCAACCCACTGGCAAGACTGCGGATCAAGTGCCAGCCAAACCCACCTTCAGGAAGGTCGCTGGGGTCGAAACCGTCCTTCCCGTCCCAAAGGATCAGGCTGGGAGGAAGCGGTACGCCCCGATCGCGAACGATGACGGAAAGCTGCGCGTTCTCGACGATTGCCCGCAGATATATGGGGCCACCATCGCCGTCGGGATACGCGTGTTCGGTGACGTTGTTCAGCACCTCGGCCAGGACAAGCTGGATCGTGTCGATCCGATCCTGTGGAAGCCCGAGCGGGGCGAGATAGTCCAGCAGCATGGACAGGGCTTCGCGCACCTTGATCGCGCTGGCGCGGAAATTGACAATCAGCGCGCCACCGCCATCGGCGGGCTGCGGGTTCGTCTGGCGGGTCATGACCATGTTGGTATCACCCTTCATGGCCGTTCAGCGCGGCCTCCGGCGCCGGGTGGATGGTGAAAACGCTGTCCATCCTTGTCAGGCGGAAAACCTGTTCGACCGCGGGAGACAGGCAAGCCAGGTGCAACCGCCTGTCCGACCCCAGGCTTTTCATGACGGCGACGATGGCGCCAAGCCCGCTGGAATCGATGAATTTCACTGCCTCAAGGTTCAGGATGACGTCCGCGGACGATTTCGCGCCGATATCACGCACAGCGTCCTTGAACGCGATGGCGATCGCCGCATCTATCCGCTGCTCTGAAATATCGACCACCAGGTATGGTCCGAGTTGTCTTGCCGAAAGCTCCATCCGCCGCGATCCGTTCGTTGGTAGAAATACTGCTCTTTCACGCAAGGCTAGACGGCATTCCTTACCATTCGGTATGCAGGAGCAAAGGATAAGGGAGTGAGCCATGAAAAACGTTGTGATCGCAGGGGCGTCACGTACGCCGATGGGTGGGTTCCAGGGTGTATTCGACGGTGTTTCAGCCGCTGATCTGGGTGGTGCGGCCATTCGCGCCGCGCTGACCGACGCCAGTGCAAAGACGGTGGACGAGGTTCTCATGGGCTGCGTCCTGCCCGCGGGCCAGGGCCAGGCGCCCGCCCGGCAGGCCGGTTTTGCCGGGGGCCTTGGCGAAGAGGTGCCCGCCACCACCCTGAACAAGATGTGCGGCTCGGGCATGAAGGCTGCCATGATGGCGTTCGACCAGATCGCCCTGGGCCATGCGGACACGATGATCGCGGGCGGGATGGAGTCCATGTCGAACGCCCCGTACATACTGCCCAAGATGCGGGGCGGCGCACGGATCGGTCACCAGGAGGTCAAGGACCACATGTTCCTGGACGGGCTGGAAGACGCCTATGACAAGGGCCGACTGATGGGCACATTCGCGGAAGATTGCGCCGAGGCGTTCCAGTTCACCCGCGAAGACCAGGATCAATACGCCATCGCATCGCTGGAAAACGCCCTGGACGCCGAACGCTCGGGCGCGTTTGACGGGGAAATCACGCCCTTCACCATCCACGCCCGCACGGGCGAGGAGATCATCACCAAGGACGAACAGCCCGCCAAGGCGCGCCCCGAAAAGATCCCGATGCTGAAACCCGCCTTCCGCAAGGACGGCACCGTGACGGCGGCGAACTCGTCCTCGATTTCCGATGGGGCGGCGGCACTTGTGCTGGCCAGCCAGGAAGCGGCCGACGCGCAGGGCCTGAACGTGCGCGCCCGCATCCTGGGCCATGCCAGTCACGCGCATGCCCCCAAGGATTTCCCGACGGCACCTGTGCCTGCCGCCAAAAAGCTGCTGGACCGGCTTGGCTGGAAAACAACGGATGTCGATCTGTGGGAAGTGAATGAGGCCTTTGCCGTCGTGCCCATGGCGTTCATGAAGGAAATGGGCCTGCCGCGTGACATCGTGAACGTCAACGGCGGCGCGTGCGCGCTTGGCCACCCGATCGGCGCATCGGGCGCGCGCATCATGGTGACCCTGCTGAACGCGCTGGAAAAGCGCGGCTTGAAACGGGGCATCGCGGCGATCTGCATCGGCGGGGGCGAAGGCACCGCAATCGCGATCGAGCGGGTTTGATGCACAAACTGCGTCTGGCCCTGGCGCTTGCCCGCGTTCTGATGCCCGATGGTATCAAGCGCGCGCTCTATTCCGGGCGGCTGCCGCAGGTCGACGGCCGCCGGATCGACGCCAGCGCCCAGGCGGTTTGCGATCTCGTCCAGCTCGTGCGGGCGCCGGGCGCCATGCCCAGCCTGCAGGAAAGCCGCGCACAGATCGAGATGATGGCGGCGAAATTCGACCGACCCACACCTGCGACCGTCCGCAAGGAGGACATCACCCTACCAGGCGCGGCAGGCCCGCAACCCGCCCGCGTCTACACACCGGCAGGCGTGGCCGACGATGCGCCTGCCCTGCTCTACCTGCATGGCGGCGGATGGGTTCAGGGCAGCATCGACAGCCATGATGGCTTGTGCGGCAAACTGGCCGACTGGGCGGGTATACGGGTGATTTCCTATGACTACCGCCTTGCCCCTGAACACAAGTTCCCCGCCGGAGCGGACGATGTCTTGGCCTGTTACCGGGCGCTTGTTTCCGGCGAAACGCCCGTGCGGATCGACGCATCACGGCTGGCCGTCGGCGGGGACAGTGCGGGCGCGAACCTGACGGCCGCACTGATGCACGATCTTGGTGCGGGCGGTATGCCACTGCCTGCGGCCCAATTGCTGATCTATCCGGCTGTCGACGCACGGCTTGAATCGCAGTCGATGCAATCCCTCAAGGACCAGCCGCTTTTGCCCGTGGTCAGAATTCACTGGTACCTCGATCAGTACCTGCCCGAAACGCAGGATCGCCTCGATCCACGAGTCTCGCCCTTGTTTTCGCCCTACCTCAAAGGGCAGCCGCCTGCCATGATCGTGGCGGCGGGCCACGATCCGCTGTGGGACGACGGGCAAACCTATGTCACGGCCCTGCGCGACGCCGGCGTTCCAGTCGAGATGGCCGAGTTCGAAGGGCAAGTGCATGCCTTCGCGTCGCTGACCAAGGTCATCCCGCAAGGCAACGACGCGCTGCGCCGGTCTGCGGCGTGGCTGCGCAAAACGCTGGGCGCCGCCTGACAAAGAAAAACCCCCGAAGCAACCGCCCGGGGGTCATCATTTTTCTGTCCGTCAGGACGAAGGGCTTAAAGCAGACCTTCGCGCTGCGCTTTCTTACGTGCCAGCTTGCGGGCGCGGCGAATCGCCTCGGCCTTTTCGCGTGCTTTCTTGACCGACGGTTTCTCGAAATGCTGCTTGAGCTTCATTTCGCGGAAAACGCCTTCACGCTGCAGCTTTTTCTTCAGGGCACGGAGCGCCTGATCGACGTTGTTGTCACGAACAGTAACCTGCATGTGGTTTTCACCACCTTTCTAAGTTTGAGTTGCAAGGAAATTGCAGGAAGTGGCCGTATAGCAAAGCGCGCCCTACTTGTCTAGGGTAACGCAAACAGCCGACGGAGACCCCGATGGACGACCAAAGCGTGAAAGATCAACTGCTTGATGCGGCCCTGATGCATGTTCCCTTTGACGGGTGGGGCCAAGCCACGTTCGACGCGGCGGTGACCGATGCGGGCATCGACCCGGCGCTGGCACGGGCGGTCTGCCCGCGCGGCGCTGTCGACCTGGCGTTGGCCTATCATCAGCGCGGCGACGACGAGATGGTGCGCCGCATCCACGACGAAGACCTGTCTGCAATGCGCTTTCGCGACAGGGTCGCCGCAGCGGTGCGGTTCCGCATCGAGGCCGCGGATGACAAAGAAATCGTGCGCAGGGGCACCACACTGTTCGCGCTGCCGCAATACGCAGGCGATGGGGCGCGGGCGATATGGGGCACGGCCGACCGCATCTGGACAACGCTGGGCGATCGTTCCGATGACGTGAACTGGTACACCAAGCGCACGATCCTGAGCGGGGTTTACAGCGCCACGGTACTTTACTGGCTTGGTGACGAAAGCGAAGGCAACCAGGCCACTTGGGAGTTCCTGGATCGCCGGATCGACAACGTGATGCAGTTTGAAAAGGTCAAGGGCAAGCTGCGCGAGAACCGGGCTTTCACAACCGTTTTCGCGGGGCCTCTTGCATTGCTGGACAAGATCAGGGCACCGATGCGGGTGCCGGATGACCTGCCGGGCCAATGGCCGGGCCAGCAATAGGGAGAGAGACATGACCGAAACGATGCGTGCCGTAGAAATATCCGAGCCCGGCGGACCCGAAGTTCTGAAAATCGCCGAACGCCCGCGACCGACACCCGGGCCGGGCCAGGTGGTCATCCGTGTGCATTGGGCTGGCGTGAACCGCCCGGACGCGCTGCAACGTGCCGGCAACTACGCACCGCCCCCCGGCGCAAGCGATTTGCCCGGGCTTGAGGCCTCGGGCGAAATTGCCGCCTTGGGCGAAGGCGTCCACGACTGGAAGGTGGGCGACAAGGTCTGCGCGCTGCTGCCAGGTGGCGGCTATGCCGAATACGTGGCGACCCCTGCGGCGCATTGCCTGCCCGTACCCGCCGGCATGGACATGCGCGAGGCAGCCTGCCTGCCCGAAACGTATTTCACCGTGTGGACCAACGTGTTCATGCGCGGCGCGCTGAAGGCCGGCGAACGCTTTCTGGTGCATGGCGGTGCGAGCGGCATCGGCACCACAGCCATCCAGCTGGCACGCGAATTCGGCGCCCGGGTGTTCGCCACGGTCAGCAACCAGGACAAAGCCGCCGCCTGTGCGGCATTGGGCGCGCATCGCACGATCATCTACAACGACGAGGATTTCGTCGAGGTGATGAAGGAAGAGGGCGGCGCGAACCTGATCCTCGACATGGTCGGCGGGCTGTATATCCCCCGCAACCTGCGCGCACTGGCCGATGATGGCCGGCTGGTACAGATCGCCTTTCTTCAGGGGCCCAAGGTCGAGGTCAATTTTGCCCAACTCATGACCCGGCGATTGACGATCACCGGCAGCACGCTCCGCCCGCAAAGCGATCTGGCCAAGGCCGAAATCGCCGAAGCGTTGCGCGAACATGTCTGGCCCCTGCTGGAAGCCGGCAAGGTCGGCCCGGTCATGGACAGCGAGTTCCCGCTTGAAAAGGCATCCGAGGCCCACGCACGCATGGAGCAGGGCAGCAATATCGGGAAGATTGTTCTTAAAGTAGCCTAATCGCTCAATAAAAATTCTAGCTATTGGAATTGGCCTTCGCGCTTAGACTGCGCGGAGGCTTTTTTCTATAAGTAATTCCAATTTAAATTGCGCGCACATTCTGTTAGGTTATTATGGTTAACGTTTAGTTAACTATCGTTCTTTTTGGTTCTGGGTTATTGGCAACGGTAAATTGCAATTAGTTGGAAAAAAGATGGCCAAAATCGATCTCGACACTCTGACACTGGACGAATTGAAATCCCTTCAAAAGCAGGTGTCCCGTGCAATCGAAAGCTACAAGGAAAGGCAGCGCCAAAAGGCACTGGCCGAACTTGAAGTAAAAGCACAGGAAATGGGTTTCACCCTGAATGACCTGCTTGGTGGAAAAAAGTCGAAGAAATCGGGTATTCCCAAATACCGCCATCCAGACGATCCGACGGTCACATGGACGGGCAAGGGCCGCCGCCCCGACTGGGTCAAAGAGGCGCTGTCCAAAGGCAAATCCCTGGACGATCTCCTGATCTGATCCGCCTCGGCGAAAAACGGTTCAAAACGCAGACGCCGCGGGAAATCAAACGGCGGCGCGATCGAGTTGGAACTTCAATCAGCGAATCGGATCAAACAGCGCATCGGTCATCTGGCAGTCGCGCACCACGTCCCGCCCGCAAGGCACGGGCCGCAGGTCGCGCGACAGGCAAAGGCGCGCCTCCTGGATACGGCCATCCTTGCAGGTGATTGTCAGCATGTCGGGCTCCCATCCCGGGTTCGCCTCAAGAAACGCTTGCTCGACCACGCGGGCGGGCAGCCTTACGGGTCTGTCGAGTTGCCGAAAAACGGCCGGCCGGTTCACCATTTCGAAGGCGCGGCGCGACAGGGCGTAATAATCCTCGGGCGAAAGGCCCGAACAGGAGCCATGCTTCTTCCACTGGTACCAGGCCAATCCGCTTGTGCCCATGATATCGGCCATCTCACCGGTCATGGCGCGCGTGGGCTGGGGAAAGCGCGCCCGGCAATTCGACGGCCAGCCGCGATGGTATTGCGGCCAGAGCCCATGCAGAACCCAACCGAAATCCTGCGACGCATCGCATTGCGGCGACTGGCGCGCATCGCCCTCGATTGCGCACCAGCTGGGCGACCAGCTCAGGGACAGAACGTAATAATCGAAATCGCCCGGTCGATCGTTCTCGGCCGCCAGCGGTCCGGCAATGCCAAGACAAAAGCACAGCAGGGCCAGAATACGCATTCACTCTTTCCTTATCCGATTTGCATCAGTATATAGGCGCCAAGTTCCCCCACAATGGAAACCCAGCCCGAACCGGGCAGCCGATTTCAGGCAGCGGGGAAGATTTGAGTTCAGGAGATCTGACATGAACAAACCGATCATGGCCAAAGCCACAGCCGTCTGGCTGGTCGACAACACCACGCTGACCTTCAAGCAGATCGCCGATTTCACCGGCATGCACGAGCTTGAGGTTCAGGGCATCGCCGACGGTGACGTGGCTGCGGGCGTCAAGGGGTTCGACCCGATCGCCAACAACCAGCTTGAACAGGCCGAGATCGACAAGGGCGAGGCAGATCCCCTTTATAAGCTGACGCTCAAGCACAACCCCGCCGCAGTCGGCGAGGAAAAGCGCCGTGGTCCGCGTTACACCCCACTGTCCAAGCGTCAGGACCGGCCCAACGCGATCCTGTGGCTTGTCAAATTCCACCCGGAACTGACCGACGGCCAGATTTCGAAACTGGTCGGCACGACGAAACCGACGATCCAGTCGATCCGCGAACGCACGCATTGGAACATCGCCAACATGCAGCCGATCGATCCGGTCGCGCTTGGCCTTTGCAAACAGTCCGAGCTTGACGCCGCCGTGCAAAAGGCCGCCGAAAAGCGCGCCAAGGAAGGCGAAACCATGGACGACGATGCACGCCGCAAGCTTCTGTCGACCGAGCAATCGCTCGAGATGGACGAATCGCCGCGCATGCCGACCGCCATCGAAGGACTGGAAACCTTCAGCCTCAAGGATGACGACGACAAGGAAGACGACATTCCTGACGCGGACAGCTTTTTCAACCTTCCCGGTGACAGCGACGACGACGAAGACGACGATCGCTGAACGCGCCGCGCACCAAGTCTCCGTTCAAGGCCCGGATCGCAAGATCCGGGCCTTTTTCATCAGCGCTGCGCCAGCAGGCCGCGCGCACCGAACAGCAGCCACAGGCAAAACGCGCTCTCGGCAATCAGCGGCAGCGCATACGCGAACGCAAACCCGTCTGCCGCAACAGGCGCAATCAGTCGCAGAACCGTTCCGGTGGCATAGACCAGCCCCGATGCCACGATGCCCCAACCCAGCAAACGCAGGCCAGCACGGATCAGCAGCGCGCCGGTCAGGACGCAATTCACCGCAAAAAACGCAAGCGACACATCGTAGGCAACGCTGTGCAAGGACAGCCAGCCCGCTGCCCCTTCGGGATCGAGGATCGCCGCCATGATCCATCCCAACCCGCCCGCGATACAGGCCGCCTGAACAAGGCGGAATGCGGTTGCCCCGACCGCCAGCCATTTTCCAAAGGGCCGCAGCAGTGCGAAAAGCAACACCGCCAGCCCGACATCGGCCAAAGCCATCACCAGGTCGGTCAGCATCGAAATACGCAACCCCTGGGCATCGAGGGCCACCAGCGCCGGGTCAGCCCGAAAAGGGGCACGAAACACCGCCTCCGAGGCCACACCGCACAGGATGATCAAAAGGTAAAGCATACCGGCAAACCGGGGGGATACGGGCATGACCGTCCCTTTCTTTCTGTCGCGCAGGGAGAGCCTAGCAGCTTTTTCACTAATGCGCATGGTTCGGGTCGTGCTCTTTCCGCCGGCGGTGCAGAATCGGTGAAAAAGGAACATCTCGATGACCCTGGCGCTGATCCTTTTCCTGTTTCCTCTCGCCTACAGTCCTGGACCGGGCAACATGATCTTTGCGGCCAATGGTGCCCGGTTCGGGCTTCGCGCGACGCTTCCGGCCACCGCCGGCTATCACCTTGCCACTTGGGGCGTGACCGCGGCCATCGGGTTGGGCCTTGGCGGCGCGATAGCCGCCGTTCCGGCACTGACAGGCGCCATGCGGATCGTAGGCGCGTCTTATGTTCTGTGGCTGGCGTTGCGCATGGCGATGGCGGGGCATGTGACGCAAGGGCCCGTCGCGCGTGTCCTTGGCTTCTGGGGTGGTGTCGTCCTGCTGGTCTTTAACCCCAAGGCCTATGTCATCATCGCGCTGATGTTCAGTCAGTTCCTGACCCGCCCCGCAGTTGCGGATGCGCTGTGGATCACGAGCGTCTTTACCCTCAACAACCTGCTGGCCTTTACGTTCTGGACGCTGGCAGGCGACATGCTGGCCCGTCAGTTCCGCAAGCCGACAGCAGCGCAGCGGCTGAACCTGGGGTTTGCCGCGCTGTTGGCAGGTGTGGCTATGTGGATGCTTCTGGCCTGAACCGGCGGTCAGATCGACTTGCGGGCATTAAGCGCCGCGGCAATCGTCCCATCGTCGAGATAGTCCAGCTCACCGCCGATCGGCACGCCCTGCGCCAGCGAGGTCAATGTCACACGCCCTTCAAGTTGATCGGCGATGTAATGCGCCGTCGTCTGACCGTCGACGGTGGCGTTCAGCGCCAGGATCACCTCGGTCACCTGCTCGGTTTCCACCCGGTCGATCAGGCGGGGAATGCGCAGTTGTTCCGGCCCGACCTGGTCGAGCGCGGACAGCGTGCCGCCCAGAACGTGATAACGCCCCTTGAAGGCGTGGCCGCGCTCCATCGCCCACAAATCCGCCACGTCTTCGACCACGCAGATCTGGCCGTTGGCACGTTTTTCGCTGGCGCAGATGTCACAGATATCGGTGGTCCCGACATTTCCGCAATTCAGGCATTCACGCGCCGTTGTCGCCACCTGGCCCATCAGGTCGGCCAATGGCTGCATCAACAGTGCGCGCTTGCGGATCAGGTGCAGAACAGCCCGCCGGGCCGAACGCGGGCCAAGCCCCGGCAGCTTGGCCATGGCGTCGATCAGCGCCTCGATATCGCGGGTTGAGTTCATGGCGTCGCGCCCCTGACCCGGACCAAAAGCGAGGGCCGGACCCTCGCGCCTGCCGGGATTTTCCAGAACCTGGATCAGAACGGAAGTTTCATGTCCTTGGGCAGACCAAGATCCTCGGTCAACTTGGACATTTCGGCCTGTGCGCGCTCCGCGGCCTTGGCCTGCGCATCCTTGATCGCGGCCAGGATCAGGTCTTCGACGACTTCCTTGTCGTCGCCGTTGAAGATCGACGGATCGATATCCAGGCCCTTCAGCTCACCCTTGGCGCTGCAGGTGGCCTTGACCAGACCGGCGCCAGCCTCGCCTTCGACCATCATGTTGGCCATTTCTTCCTGCAGCTCGGCCATGCGGGTCTGCATCTGCTGTGCTTTCTTCATCATCCCGGCCATGTCGCCGAGACCGCCCAAACCTTTCAGCATCTCATTTCTCCTGTCTGGAGCAGCGCAGGATGTGCGCCACGTTTTGTCTGAATATCGCAGTGACGGGGCGGATCGACAAGTAAGGCAAGGCAAAGAAACCGCGCGGTTCACAGTCAAAACCGCGCGGCCGGGGAAGGCTCAGTCTTCCTCGAAGGGATCCCACTCGTCTTCGACTTCGGCCAGGGCATCCGCCTGGGCCTCTGCCGCCTGTTCTTCCGGTGTGCGTATGGCGGTGATGCGGGCCGTCGGAAATTTTTCGAGAACGGCCTGCACCAGCGGATGCGCCTCGGCCTTTTTCTTCAGTTCCAGTTCGGCCGCATCGCGTTTTTCGGCGATGGTTTCGCCGCCGCCTTCGTTGACCAGCGTCACCGCCCAGCGGTTGCCCGTCCAGCGCTGGAGAGCGCTGCCAAGGCGCTGCGCCAGATCCTGCGGCGCTGCCTCGGCCGGCACGAATTCGATCCGTCCGGGGCGGAAATTGGCAAGCCTTACGCCCGTTTCCACTTCGACCAGAAGCTTGACGTCGCGATTGGCGCGGATCAGTTCGACCACATGGTCGAAGGTCGGATAGCGGGCGAGCGCCTGTTCGACATCTTGCACGACCGCCACGACCGGCGCACCGCCGCGGGCATGCGGCCCTGACCCGCCGTTATGCGTCGGTGCGGGTGCCCCGCGCGCATCGGTCGTCGCACTGCCGGAGCCCGCGGATGGTGCCGGACCGCCAGGCCCCGGCGCCGGCGGCGGCGGTGTGTCCTTGAGCTTGCGAACAAGCTCTTCCGGGCTGGGCAGTTCGGCGACATGGGTCAGCCTGATCACGGCCATTTCAGCGGCCATCATCGAATTGGGGGCTGCGGCCACCTCTTCCAGCGCCTTCAGCAGCATCTGCCACGTCCGGCTGAGAACACGCATTGGCAGAGATTCCGCCATCTGCTGTCCGCGGGCGCGTTCATCGGGGCTGACTGTGGGGTCTTCGGCTGCTTCCGGCGTGATCTTGACGACGGATATCCAGTGGGTGATTTCCGCAAGGTCACGCAGCACGGCCAGCGGGTCGGCACCATCGGCATATTGCGCACCGAGTTCGGAGATGGCGCCGGCGGCATCGCCTTTCATGATCATGTCGAACAAATCCATGACCCGTCCGCGATCCGCGAGACCAAGCATCGCCCGGACCTGTTCCGCCGTGGTTTCCCCGGCACCATGGGATATCGCCTGATCCAGCAGCGAGGTCGCATCCCGTGCCGAGCCTTCGGCGGCGCGCGTGATAAGCGCAAGCGCGTCCTCGGCGATCTCGGCGCCTTCGCTGGTTGCGATCTTGCGCAGCAGGCCCATCATGACTTCGGGTTCGATTCGGCGCAGGTCGAAACGCTGGCAACGCGACAGCACGGTCACGGGCACCTTGCGGATCTCGGTCGTCGCGAAGATGAATTTCACATGTGCGGGCGGCTCTTCCAGCGTCTTGAGCAGCGCGTTGAATGCGCTGGTCGACAGCATGTGAACCTCGTCGATGATGTAGATCTTGTAGCGCGCCGATGCGGCCCGGTAATGCACGCTGTCGATGATTTCGCGAATGTCGCCTACGCCTGTGCGGCTGGCAGCGTCCATTTCCATGACGTCGACATGGCGGCCTTCCATGATGGCCACGCAGTGTTCGCACTGCCCGCACGGGTCGGTGGTAGGGCCACCGTTGCCATCTGGGCCGATGCAGTTCATGCCCTTGGCGATGATCCGCGCCGTCGTGGTCTTACCGGTGCCGCGAATGCCGGTCATGATAAAGGCCTGCGCGATCCGGTCGGCTTCGAACGCGTTCTTCAGCGTGCGCACCATCGCATCCTGGCCAACGAGATCGGCAAAGGTTTCGGGCCGGTATTTCCGGGCCAGCACCTGATAGGGTTTTTGGGCTGTGTCGCTCATGCCTGCCTTCTGGTTCGCGGATTCGGGGCTTTTGCCAAACTAAGCGTCGCGCGGGGCAAGGTCCACTGTTAGCGCCTATTCCCATTCCATCTGGCTGAACACCTCCTGCGCGTTGCGCCGGGCAAGTTGGTCGAACTCGGACAGATATACGAAGGCGGATTGATCGACCTCGACCGATCCGATGATGTCGCCGCCTGCATCAATATACGCGGCGATCCTGTCGCGCAGGTTGGACAGGTAATCGCGCGTGTCTCGGGTGGCCGTGGCAAGGTCGGTCGCAGGCCCATGGCCCGGAACGACATGGGCCGGTTCCAGAGCGGCCATCGCATCGAAGGCATCGAGCCAATGTGCCGACGACGAAAACTCCATAACTCCCAGCACACGCCCGACATAAACGATATCCCCGGCAAAGACCGTGCCCGCCGCGCTGTGCCAGACAAAGCTGTCGCCCGGTGTATGGGCCGGCCCGGCATGCCGGATTTCCAGCGTCGTGCCACCAAGGGTAAGGGTGTAATCGCTGTCGAACGTTATGTCGGCATATGCCGGTTCGGTGCCCGCAAAAGCATCCCCCAGAAGCGTCGACAGCATTGTCTGCTGCATAGAGGCGCGGGCCTTCTGATCGTCCACGGCAGCCTGCGACGCAATGATTGTGGCACCCTTGGCCTTCCAATAGGCGTTGCCGATCCAGCGGTGGTCCTGCCCGCCCGTGTTGATGACATAGCGCACGGGCTGATCGGTGACCGATCGGACCGCGGATTCCAGGTCCGCCGCCCCGCGGGCGCTGCCACCGGCATCTATCAGGACGGCGCCTTCGTCCGTGACGACAAGGCCGAACGTGGCATTGTTACCCAGGTTTTCCGGGCTGCGCTGCCCGAATGGGCCGACGATGGCATAGGCGTCGGGCGCGATCTCGGTCACCGACAGTACCGGTTCGGCGCGCAGACCCGCCGCCGTTATCATCGTCAGGGTCAGGGCAAGGATCAGGCGCATTTCAAACCTCGGAGCAATTGCGGACGTCAGCCTTTTCGATGACAGGGCCGGGCGCATCCATCAAGCTTGCTTTTCGACGCAGGGCGCGGCACCCTTTTCCGCGTTGCCAGTATGGGGGGATACGATGCGTTTGAAAGGTGTACGCGGCAGCCGCAACATCGAGGACCGCCGCCGTTCCGGCGGTGCCACGCGGGCCGGCGGCATAGGCGGTATCGGCCTGCTGGTCATTCTTGCCCTGGGCTATTTCGCCGGGATCGACGTCACCCCGCTGTTGCAAGGGCAGGCACCGGTCACCCAATCAGCCCCGCGCGAGCTGACCGCCGAGGAACAGCGCGCGGCCGAGTTTTCCTCGCGCGTTCTGGCCACCACCGAAGAGGTCTGGGGGCAGGTGTTTCCCGCCCAGTTGGGGCGCGATTACACGCCGCCCATCCTGGTGCTGTATTCCGGGATCACGCAATCGCCCTGCGGCAATGCCAGCGGCGCGACCGGGCCGTTTTACTGCCCCGCCGACCGCAAGGCGTATCTGGATACCGAGTTCTTTGCCACACTGTCACAACGCCTGGGTGCGCGCGGCGATTTCGCTGCGGCCTATGTCATCGCCCATGAGATCGCCCACCACGTCCAGAACGAACTGGGCATTCTGGGGCAGGTGAACGAGCGGCGGCAAGCCGTTGGCCAGACGCAAGCCAACGCGCTGACCGTCCGGCTGGAGTTGCAGGCCGATTGCCTCTCGGGCGTCTGGGCGCGCGCGGTCGACGGATTGTTGGAGCCGGGCGACATCGAAGAGGCCCTGAACGCCGCGCGGATGATCGGTGACGACCTGCTGCAGAAACGTGCGGGCCGCGTGCCGCAGCCGCATACCTTTACACACGGCACCAGCGCGCAGCGCGCGCGCTGGTTCGCGCGGGGATATGAAAACGGCGATCTCAGGCAGTGCGACACCTTCGGTGCAGAAAGGCTCTGACGTGAGCCAGATGGTGATCCATGCCCTGCCCGTCGCAGGCGGGATTCTGGCCATTTGCCCGTTGCCGGGGCGCGGCGGCAGCTATGCCGAGGATATCGAGCACCTGCACGAGTGGCGCCCTTCGCTGGTGGTATCGCTGGCCACCCAGCCGGAACTGGTGGCCGAAGGCGCCGAAACCCTGGGCCAGGACATGCAGGACAGGGGGAGCCGCTGGGTGCATCTGCCCATTCCCGATTTCGGCGTGCCCGACGCGGCCACGGCGCGCAAATGGGACGACACCAGCCAGATTGCGCTTGCGGCGCTGCGCGGGGGCGGGCGGGTTCTGGTGCATTGCATGGGCGGCTGCGGACGATCCGGCATGATCGCCCTGCGGCTGATGATCGAAGCGGGCGAGGCCCCTGCCCGCGCGCTGGACCGGCTGCGCCATGTGCGCCCCTGCGCGATCGAAACGGACGCGCAAATGGAGTGGGCGATCAAGGTCCGGCCGCCGGAATTCATCCATCGGGGCGGACGGTAAAACCTTCGTCATTCAGGTGCGAAACGGGTTTGAATTCCGCCTATTCACACCATTTACTGTATTGCGAACAGGATCGGAGGGCCGGAATGACCAAGTACCACAGATCACCTGATGCCATCGCCGCTTTATCGCCCGAGGAATTCTGGGTGACTCAGGAAAACGGAACCGAACGGCCAGGGACCGGCAAGTACCTTGGCAACAAAGAGCCCGGCATCTATGTCGATATCGTTTCGGGCGAACCGCTTTTCGCATCGGCCGCAAAGTATGAGTCCGGCTGCGGATGGCCGAGTTTCGTCAAACCGATCGAACCTGAAAATGTCGTCGAACTGACCGACACCAGCCACGGCATGGTGCGCGTCGAAGTGCGTTCAAAGCATGGGGACAGCCACCTGGGCCATGTGTTCCCCGATGGACCGCGCGACCGTGGCGGTTTGCGGTATTGCATCAACTCGGCCAGCCTGCGGTTCATCCATCGCGACGACATGGAAGCCGAGGGCTATGGCGCATACATCGAACAAGTGGAGGATATCTGATGGCTGAAGAACGCGCAGTACTGGCGGGCGGCTGCTTCTGGGGCATGCAGGATTTGATCCGCAAGATGCCCGGAGTGTTGCGAACCCGCGTCGGTTACACCGGCGGGGACGTGCCGAACGCGACCTACCGCAATCACGGCACGCATGCCGAAGGGATCGAAATCATCTTTGACCCGTCGCGCATCAGCTACCGCCGCATTCTGGAGTATTTCTTTCAGATTCATGACCCGACAACCATCAATCGCCAGGGCAACGACGTCGGGATGAGCTATCGCTCGGCCATATACTTCGTGGACGAGGATCAGAAACAGGTTGCCTTGGAAACGATCCGCGACGTTGAAGCCAGCGGTCTATGGCCGGGCAAGGTCGTTACCGAAGTGGAGCCGGTTGGCGATTTCTGGGAGGCCGAGCCCGAGCACCAGGATTATCTGGAACGGTTTCCGAACGGGTATACCTGCCATTTCCCGCGCCTCGATTGGGTATTGCCCAAGCGCAACGCCGCCGAATGAAAATGCGCCGCGCAATGCGCGGCGCAAAAAGCGTTTTCCGGGGAAGGGTGACGTATCAGAAAAGCCCGGCATCGCGCGCAAGCAGCGCGGCCTGCGTCCGGTTCGATGCGCCGATCTTGCGGTAAAGGGTTTTCATGTGCAGCTTGACCGTTGGTTCCTGCACGTCGAGATCGCGGGCGATTTCCTTGTTCGACTTGCCTTGTGTCAGCCCTTCCAGAACCTGAAGCTCGCGGCGTGACAGCTTTTCCGCCATTTCGTTCTGCGGGGTTTCTTCATCTGCGGTCATGAAATCGAGCGGCGCGTATTGTTCGCCCATCGCCATGAACTTGACCGCGTTGATCAGCGACTTGGCCGAAAGCGTCTTGGGCAAGAAGCCGGCGGCCCCTGCCGCGAGCGCCTTTTCCGCAATGGATTTCGTTGCGACGCCCGACATCAGCGCGACGCTGACATGGGGGTACGCTTTCATGACCAACTCCATGCCGGCGAGGCCGTTCATGCCGGGCATGTTGAAATCGAGCAGAACGAGGTCGAAACGGTCATCCTTTTTCAGGATGTCCTGCGCCTCGGAAAGATCGCGGGCACAAATGGTTTCGATATCGCCCTGCGACTCAAGGAACATGACCAGCGTGTCACGCAACAGGTCGTGGTCGTCCGCGATGAGAATTTTCATCCTAGTTGTCCTCTGGCGTGGTACCGGCCTATGACCCCGCCGCTGTCTGCTATTTGTTTCTTTTCCTGCCATACGGCCCATTCCGGGCCGATCTCTCCACTATCCATATTGGCTAACGGTCATGGCAAAGTTGTGGCGATTGTTTGTAATTTTCAGCGCACATATCCGATGGATCAGCCCCGCCTATCCGTTGGGATATGTGACTAGCCCGATGACAGACTCGGCGGATTGCCCCGGTCGCGTTTATTCTGGCCTTCGGTATCCCGGTTAAGGTGAAAACAGCCCGAATGACGCGTGTCGCCCGGACGTAAAACGACCGCCAGCGCACCCTGCCGTTCCCTCCGGCAGGCTGCATCGGCGGACGGGCATAAGCGGACACAAGCCGCAGACAACACCCAGAGGCTATACAGGCAATACGATGTTCAGAAAGCAGATCGAGTCGGAACCCACGGACAACAAGCAGCGCACAAAGCACCTTGCGGTGGGGGTTGGCCTGGCCTTTGCGATCATCGCGGCGATCGGCCTTTCGCTGGATGTGGACCGTCGACTGGAAATGCTGAACGCACAGGTCGGGGAAACCACCGCCTTATGGACGGCCTCGCGCGCCGAGCTCGACCTGGCCATTCTGTCAGAGGCGGATCAGGCGGCGCCCGCGCAATCCGTCGATATCCTGCGCAGCCGGGTAACCGAGTTCCGCGATGGTATCGCCATGCTCGAGGATCAGTTGGCGGCGGAAACCTTGCAGGACGATCCCAGGTTCGCGCCCGCGATGGCAGAGCTTTCGGCTTTTGCCGACGATCTCGCCAACAGCGCGGCGCAGACCGATGCTGAACTGGTGGCCGGTCTGCCAGCCCTGGCTGATCGTGCCCGGACCCTTCTTCCCATCATGTCCGAACTGTCGACAGCGGCAAGAATAGTGTTCGCCCAGCGGGCCGAGTTCGAACGGCAGGCCATGGCCGGCACGCTTTACCGGATGGCGGCAACGGCCGTCAGCCTGGTTCTGATCCTGTCGATCTTTGCGATGGTCCTGATGCGGCTTTCGCGCCGTGCGCAGGCGCAGGCAGCACAGCAGCGCGATACCGCAACCCGCTTGCAGCGCATCTTTGAAACGTCGCTCGACGCGGTTCTCGTGTTCGACAGCAAGGGCCGCATTTCCGCGTTCAACGGGGCCGCCGAAAACATGTTCGGCTATGATGCCGAAGAGGCGCTTGGCGCAGAGATCGCCGAACTGGTGGTGCCCGAGTACCGCAAGGCCGCGTTCTATCGGGAGCTTGAGGCCTATGCCGGCACCGGCGCATCGGGCATCGTGGGGGCGGGACGGCTGGAAATGGAAGCGCGCCGCAAGTCGGGGGCGCTTTTCCCGGTCGAGCTTTCGGTTGACCGCGTCGCAGACCGGGATGGGCCGGTTTTCGTGGCATTCGTGCGGGACATCACCGAGCGCCGCGAAACCGAAGCGTCGCTGGTCGAGGCCCGCGACAAGGCACTTGCCGGCGAGCGCGCGAAAGCCGAGTTCCTGGCAGTGATGAGCCATGAAATGCGCACACCTCTGAACGGGTTGCTGGGCACGCTCAGCCTGCTGCGCGACACGCGGCTCGATGCGCAGCAAAAAACGTATGTGAACAACATGTCCGCATCCGGTCAGTTGCTGATGCATCACGTCAATGACGTTCTGGAGATTTCCAAGTTCGAGGCGGGCAAGATCCTGATCGCGAATACCGCGTTCAATCCCGATTCCCTGCTTCATGAACTGATCGAAGGGCAACGCAGCGTGGCCGAGGCGAACAGCAACCAGCTTGGCTATGAATGGTTGTCCGACCCGGTTCCCGCGATGAACGGTGACCCGGTGCGCCTGCGCCAGGTTCTGCTGAACCTGATCAGCAACGCGATCAAGTTCACGCGAAACGGATCGGTTTCGCTGGAATGCGAGGTGCTGGAAATCGGCGATGGCGAGGCGCTGGAATTCCGCGTGGTCGATACCGGGATCGGCATTCCCGAAGCCGAGCTGGACAGGATTTTCGGGGATTTCGAAACCCTGGACAGCACCTATGGCCGGCGCGCCGAGGGCACGGGCCTGGGGCTGGGCATTTCACGCCGCCTGACCGAGGCGATGGGTGGGCAGATCGGCGTGGACAGCATCGAAGGCGAAGGCAGCATCTTCTGGATACGTCTGCCGCTGGAACGGGCCGAATTGCACGATGCCGACGAAACGACCGCCAGCTACACGCATATAAACCGCGCGCTTGACGTACTTATCGTCGAAGACAACCAGATCAACCGTGTCGTCCTGCGCGACATGCTGCTGGCCGAGGGTCACAACGTCACCGAGGCGATGAACGGCGAAGAAGGTGTCAGGATTGCCGAGATGCGGCGGTTCGACATCATCCTGATGGATATCTCGATGCCGATTATGGACGGGGTTCAGGCCACCCGGATGATCAGGGATGGCGATGGACCGTCGCACGAGACGCCGATCCTGGCCGTGACGGCGCATGCCCTGCCCGACGAAATCCGCGCCTTTGGTGCGGCTGGAATGAACGATACCGTCGGCAAACCGATCGAACGCAACGACCTGTTGGCAAAGCTGGCCAGCTACTGCGGGACCGAACCGCCGGAATCGCCGCTTGCCATGGTCGATGCCGAACCGCAGGGGCCGGCCGCGAAGATCGGTGCCGTCGATGACCAGCGCCTGCGCGAACTCATGCAGGATCTGGGCGCTGATGCGACCGGCCAGCTGCTTGACCGGTTCATTCGCGAAACCGACGCGACACTCGAAGAAATCGGGGACAGCGAAACCCGGCCGGTGGACGACCTTGTGCCGCGCCTTCACAAGATCGCCGGTTCGGCCGCCGTTCTGGGCGCTGCCAGCCTGCATTCCCGTTTGGGTCAGCTCGAGGCGTTGGGGAAATCGGGCGAAGAGGCCCCGTTCCGCGAGGGGCTGGCGGATCTTGCCCCGATCTGGGCCCAGACGCGCGCGGAAATGGTCGACATGGTTGGCCGCGCCTGACCCCTCGACAGGACATGCACAAATCCCGATACTGCGCCAAAGCCCCGTCAGCGGGCGAAACAGCTATGGGGCATGTGCAGCATGAGCCGGAATATCCTGATCCTCAACGGACCGAACCTGAACCTGTTGGGCACGCGGGAGCCCGACATCTACGGGGCACAGACGCTCAGGGATGTCGAGAACGCCTGTGTCGGCCTTGCCCGCGAGCTGTCATTGAGCATCGATTTCCGGCAAAGCAACGATGAAGGCGAACTGGTCACCTGGATTCAGCAGGCGCGTGGCCACACCGATGGGATCGTGATCAATCCTGCCGCCTACACGCATACGTCGGTGGCGATCCTCGATGCGTTGAACATGTATGATGGCACCGTGATCGAAGTGCATATCTCGAACATCCACAAGCGCGAAGAGTTCCGGCATCATTCCTACGTGTCCGGCCGTGCCGACGGGGTGATCGCGGGCTGCGGCACGAACGGCTACCTGCTGGCCCTACGCCAGATAGCGCATCGCCTGGGATAACCGGGCGGCGTCAGATCTTGCGCCCGGTGGCCTCCCAATAAGGGATGCGGAGTTCGCGTTTCAGGATCTTGCCAATCGGGCTGCGGGGCAGCTCGTCGCGGATTTCCACGGCTGACAGTCGGTGGCTTTTGCCCAGGCGCGTGTTCGCCGCCTTGCAGATGTCATCCGCGCCGCGTGTCGCCCCCGCGCGCAGCACGACAAGGCCCAGCGGGGTTTCGCCCCATTCATCCGACGGAACACCGATCACGGCCGCGTCCGTCACGTCCGGGTCGGACAGCAGCACGAGTTCGAGATCGTTGGCATAGATGTTCAGCCCGCCGGAAATGATCATGTCCTTCTTGCGGTCCGACAGGACAAGAAAGCCGTCCTTGTCGAAACTGCCCATGTCACCCGAGCGGAAGAACTGCGTGCCGTCCGCATCGGTCCAGATGTAATCGGCGGTCAGGTCATCGCGCCCGAAATAGCCCGACATCATCGTGGGCGAGCGGCCGACGATTTCACCCACCTCGCCCTGCGGCAGGGGCTTGCCGTCGTCACCGATGATGCGGATTTCGGAAAACTCGGCTGGCGAGCCGACAGTATGCAGCTTGTCCGGTTGCTCATCTGCCACCAGAACGGTGACACCGCCGCCCTCGGTCAGGCCGTAGTATTCGATCAGCTTGCCGGGAAAGCGGGCCAGGACATCGGCCTTCACATCCGCGCGCAACGGGGCCGAGGTGGAAAACTTGCGCCGCATCGACGTCAGGTCGAAGCTGTCGAAATCCGGCACATCCATGATGCGCTTGTACTGCACCGGGACCAGCATCGTGTGTGTGATGCGTTCGGCCTGCACGATCTCAAGGTACCCCCGCGCGTCGAACTTGGGCATCAGGTGCACCGTGCCGCCGCCGACCATTGCCGGCAGAAAGCACACGATCGTCGTGTTCGAGTAAAGCGGCGTCGATATCAGCGTGCGCGCATCGTCATCGGTATAGCCGTTGGGTTCGACCCGCGACATCTGGGCCGCGCGCATCCAGTGATTGTGCAGGATGCCCTTGGGTGTACCCGTCGTTCCCGAGGAATAGATCAGGTTGCACGGATCGTCCAACGTGACCGGAATGGCCGGATCGCCGGCGTCGGCCTGCGCAAGCATGTCTTCATAGCGGGGCAGATCCGCGTCGAAATCCATCGCCACGGTTCGCGCGGGGATGGCTTGCAGGAAAGGCGCGGCAAGATCGCGGTACTGATCGGCCAGGAAAAATACCTTGGCCCCGCAATCGATCAGCATCTTTTCCAGCGCCTCGGACGCGGCAAGCGTGGACAAGGGCGTGATGATGGCACCGGCACGCAGGGTGCCGATGAACACTTCGGCATATTCGACCGAATTGGGCGCCAGCATCGCGACGCGATCACCCTTTTGCACACCCATGCCGATCAACGCGTTGGCGACACTGTTCACCCGTTCGTCGAACTCGGCCCAGGTGCGGCGCGTATCGCCGCATACCACCGCCTCGCGCCCCGGATTGCGCGCCGCGCTGGCGCGGATCATGTCGTTGACGGTTTCACGGGGCGGATTGTCGGGCGTGGGCGGCGTGATGCGGATCATGGATGCGTGAACCTCCTCCTGTTCGGGGGGAGATTCACCACGCTTTGACCCGATTGCAAGAGGGTGGGATTTATTTCCGCCAGTCGGAAATCAAACCACCACCTCCATCCGTTCCTGCTTGCCCACGCCGAACACGCGCTTGTAGCGCGCGATCTGGTCCTCGGGGCCCATCGCCTTTTCGGGGTTGTCCGACAGTTTCACCGTGGGCCGGCCATTGGCCGACACCGCCTTGCACACCAGCGAGAACGGCGCCAGCGCGTCGCCTTCGGTCAGGCCGCGGAAATCGTTGGTCAGCAGGGTTCCCCAGCCAAAGGACACCCGAACGCGGCCGGCGAAATGCGCCTGCAGCTCGGCGATCTTGTCCACGTCCAGCCCGTCGGAGAAGATCACCAGCTTTTTCGTCGGATCCTCGCCGCGATCCTTCCACCATTTGATGGCGGTCTCGGCGCCCTTGGCAGGATCGCCGCTGTCGATGCGCATGCCGGTCCAGCCGGCAAGCCAGTCGGGTGCGCGATCCAGGAACCCTTCGGTGCCATAAGTATCGGGGAGGATGATCCGCAGGTTGCCGGAATGCTCTTCGTGCCAGTCGGCCAGCACCTGATAGGGCGCCTGGGCCAGTTCTTCGTCGCTGTCGGCCAGCGCGGCATAAACCATGGGCAGTTCATGCGCGTTCGTGCCGATCGCCTCAAGGTCGCGGTTCTTGGCAATCAGGCAGTTCGAGGTGCCCACGAACTTTTCGCCCAAGCCTTCGTGCAGGGCGCGCACACACCAATCCTGCCACAGGAAGGAGTGGCGGCGGCGCGTGCCGAAATCGGCCAGGCGCAGGCCGTCGATCTGGCGCAGCGCCTCGACCTTTTCCCACAGCTTGGTCATGCCGCGGGCATATAGAACCTGCAGTTCGAACCGTTTCATGTCATGCAGCACGGCACGGCCGCGCAGCTCCATCAGAACGGCCAGGGCGGGAATTTCCCACAGCATCACTTCGGGCCAGGATCCTTCGAATGTCAGCTCGTACTGCCCGTCGTGCTTTTCCAGGTGATAGGGCGGCAATTGCAGGTTCTCGAACCACTCCATGAAATCGGGGCGGAACATCTGGCGCTTGCCGTAGAACGTATTGCCGCGCAGCCAGGTGCTTTCGCCGCGCGTCAGCCGGAGCGAACGGATATGATCCAGCTGCTCGCGCAGCTCGCCTTCGTCGATGATCTCGGCCAGGCGAATGTTTTTCGTCCGGTTGATCAGACTGAAGGTGACTTGCGTGTCGGGCTTGTTGCGAAAGACCGACTGGCACATCAGCAATTTGTAGAAATCGGTGTCGATCAGCGACCGGACGATCGGGTCGATCTTCCACTTGTGGTTCCAGACGCGGGTGGCGATGTCGACCATGGCGGCCTCCGGGCAATTCGGTTGGGTCTGGTTAAAGCATCAAACCCGGCGGTTGCAAGCAGTGGCGCGTATTCAAGCCAGGGCAACGCCGGCTTGCCGCATCCCTTCCAGCGCCGCGTCCAGCGACCCTTCGAGGTCGATACCCCGGCACAGATCCCGCCGTACGGTCACGTCAAAGCCAAGCTTGACGGCATCGAGGGCCGAGAAGTTCACGCAGAAATCGGTGGCCAGCCCGACCATCACCAACCGGCTGATGCCACGCGTGCGCAGATATCCTTCGAGTCCGGTCGGCGTCTTGTGATCGTTCTCGAAGAAGGCGGAATAGCTGTCGATGTTGCGGTTGTATCCCTTGCGGATGATCATGTCGGCCCGGTTGGCCTGCAACGCGGGATGAAACTCGGCGCCGCGCGTCCCCTGAACGCAGTGATCGGGCCACAATACCTGTGGTCCATAGGGCATCTGCGTCATCTCCATCGGCGCCTTGCCGGGATGCTGCGACGCGAAAGAGCTGTGATCCGCAGGGTGCCAGTCCTGGGTCAGGATCACAGCGCCGACTGCGTCCATCGCCGCATTGATGCCGGGAACGATCTGGTCGCCGCCTGCCACGGCCAACGCCCCGCCGGGGCAGAAATCGTTCTGCACGTCGATCACGATCAGTGCGGTCTGGGTCATCGGCTTTCTCCATATGGCGCGGGACAGGGGTAAGTCCGTGCCCTGCCCGCGTCAATCCTGACGCTTGCGGGCAAGTGTCTATGGGCGTAAATCGCCGCTCATGTATATCATAGCCGCGCTCTATCACTTTACCCGTTTCGATGACCCCGTCGCCCTGCGCGGGCCGCTCTTGGCGCTGATGCAGGCCAAGGGTGTGACCGGTACGCTGCTGCTGGCGCGCGAGGGGATCAACGGCACCATCGCCGGCGACCGTGCAGGTATCGACGCGGTGCTGGCACATGTGCGCGCCTTGCCCGGTTGCAGCGATCTCGAATGGAAGGAAAGCACGGCCAGCGAACAGCCCTTTGCGCGCACCAAGGTCAAGCTCAAGCGCGAGATCGTGACGATGGGCCAACCGGATGTCGATCCGCGTGCCAGTGTCGGCCATTACGTTGACCCGAAGGATTGGAACGACCTGATCCGCAGCGATGATGTCGTGGTGATAGACACCCGCAACGATTACGAGGTCGCCATCGGCACGTTCGAAGGCGCGGTCGATCCGCAAACCGACAGTTTCCGCGATTTCCCCGCATGGTGGGAAGAAAACAAGGACCGGTTCCACAACAAGCGTATCGCGATGTTCTGCACCGGGGGTATCCGCTGCGAGAAATCGACGAACTACCTACTGGGGCAAGGCGTGCCCGAAGTTTATCACCTGAAGGGCGGCATCCTGAAATACCTCGAAGAGGTGCCCGCCGATGACAGCACCTGGCAGGGCGCATGTTTTGTCTTTGACGGGCGTGTTTCCGTCGAACATGGCCTGAAAGAGGGGCCGCACCTTTTGTGCCACGCCTGCCGCCGCCCGATATTGCCGGAAGACCGCAATCGCCCGGAATACGAACACGGGGTTAGCTGCCACCTTTGCGTCGACGAGACAACGGCAGAGGACAAGGCCAGGTTCCGCGAACGCCAGCACCAAATCGAGCTGGCGCGGAAACGCGGCGAAAAGCATCTTGGCGGGCTCTCACCAGTCTGAAACCCTGCGGACAGCAAGGTTTTCTCCCGGCGTTTACGATCTGTTAACTACTTTCGGTCCACTCCGGTTTCCGGGCGTGCCGGTGACCTGTCTGGGGCTTCTCCGCCATCCCGATTGGTGATCAATCGTCAGGCGGGGGCGTGGGATGGTTCTGTACAAGGTCGTGACCTCGCTATCGCGGGTTCAGAAACAACTGGTTTTCCTGCTGCTCGACGTCACGATGGTTCCCTTGGCCTTGGTTCTGGCCATCGGTCTGGGCGGCTCGCCCGGCTCTTTCGAAGACCTCGCTTGGCTGTCGGTCATGTTGTCCGGGATCGCGGCATGCGCCAGCATGGCCACCGGACTGCCCCGTATCAAGCTGAACGCATATGAAAGCAGGGGCATCTTTCGGACGGCCGTCTTCGCCACCGCAACGGGCCTTGGCGGAGTGCTGGTCAGTCGGGTTTCGGGCGATCCGGTCGCGCCGCGCGTCTTTGTGGCCTTTGTCATGGCGTACCTGATCCTCGCCGTGTCCTGGCGCATGATCTTGCGGCACGTCCTGATCGCCATCTACCGCAAGGGTCAGGACCGTTTGCGCGTGATCGTCTACGGCGCCGGACGGACGGGGCAGCAATTGGCGGCGGCCCTGCATACGGACGACCCCATCGACATCGTGACCTTCGTGGATGACAACCCGGCCCTTCAGGGGCTTGTCGTCGCGGGGCTGAAAGTTCTGACACCGGACGAGATGATGTTCCTTCTTTCAAGGCAACGGATCGACAGGGTCGTCCTGGCCATGCCCTCGACCTCGGCAAGCGCGCAATTGCGGATTGCCGCGCGGCTCCGCCCAACAGGAATCGAAGTGCATTCCCTGCCCTCTTTCACCGACTTGATAAGCGGCGGCGGCGCAAACCTTCTTGAGGTCGCACAGCCGGTCGAAGCGTTGCTTGGGCGCGCGCATCTGGGGGCGGAATTGCCTCATACCTCGGAAAGCTACGCGGGGCAGACGATCCTCGTTACCGGGGCGGGCGGGTCTATCGGAGGAGAGCTTTGCCGGCAGCTTTTGACCTGCGCGCCGCGACGGCTGATCCTTTTGGATCATTGTGAACTGGCGCTTTACACCATCCACCGGGAACTGCAGGCAGACCCCCGGAATGTCGACATCGTGCCGGTTCTCGGATCGGTCACGGACGAAAGGCTGGTTGCGCATGTCCTGCGGACACACGATGCCCAGGTGATCCTGCACGCGGCCGCCTACAAGCATGTGCCCCTTGTCGAAGAGAACGAGATCGCCGGGCTGTCGAACAACGTCTTTGGCACAAGGGTGATGGCGAACGCGGCCCTTCGCGCAGGCGTCGGGCGTTTCATTCTGGTTTCTTCGGACAAGGCGGTGCGGCCGTGCAACGTTATGGGCGCATCCAAGCGTCTGGCTGAGATGGTCGTCCAGGATCTGTCGACGCGCGCGGCACATACCCGGTTTGCCATGGTCCGCTTTGGCAATGTGCTGGGTTCTTCGGGGTCGGTCATTCCCCTCTTTCGCGAACAGATCGCAAAGGGCGGGCCGATCACGCTGACGCATGAACAGGTCAGCCGCTACTTCATGACAAAATGCGAAGCCGCGCGGCTTGTCCTTCTTGCGGGGTCATATGCGCGGGGCGGCGATCTTTTCGTGCTCGACATGGGAACACCCGTTCCCATCCGTACGCTCGCCCGGCAGATGATCGAAGGGGCCGGGCTATCGGTGCGCGACGCGGATCGCCCCGATGGCGACATTGAGATCCGAATAACCGGGCTGCGCCCCGGCGAGAAACTCCACGAAGAGTTGCTTATCTCGGCGGACATGCTGCCAACGCCGCATCCAAAGATCCTGCGCGTTCAGGAAAACGTGCTTTCGGAAATCCAGGTCGCCAATGCCCTGCGGACCCTGCAGGATGCGATCGATGCCCACGACGCCGCCGCGGCGCGAAAGGCGCTGGCCCGCTGGGTCGAGAAACCGGCAGCCGCGGCGCAAGTTGCCATCCGGGCCTGACACCCGGCGGCATTTTCGGCACGAATAGGCTGATATTCGAGAACGGGCTTGCAGGTGCGATTGACACATGGGCCCATACTGGCGACAACGCCGCCGGAACAAGTCCAGAGTGGTGGGGACGGGCGTATGAAAATCGCAATGATCGGGACAGGGTATGTCGGGCTTGTCTCGGGGGTATGTTTTTCCGACTTTGGTCACGAAGTCGTTTGCGTTGACAAGGATCCCGGCAAGATCGGGCGCCTGGAGCGCGGCGAAGTCCCGATTTACGAACCAGGCCTCGACCAGTTGATGCTCAAGAACGTCGAAGCGGGCAGGCTGTCCTTCACCATGGATCTGGAAAAGGCGGTTCAGGGGGCGGATGCGGTGTTCATCGCGGTTGGCACGCCCACGCGGCGCGGTGACGGGCATGCGGACCTGACCTATGTGATGGCCGCTGCCGAAGAGATCGCGAAGGTCGCCCGGGATTATGTCGTGGTGGTAACCAAATCCACGGTCCCTGTCGGCACGAACCGCCAGGTCAAGCAGACGATCCGAAAGGCCAACCCGGATCTGGATTTCGATGTTGCGTCGAACCCGGAATTCCTGCGCGAGGGTGCCGCGATCGAGGACTTCATGAAACCCGACCGCGTGGTCGTGGGCGTTCAGAACGACCGCGCAGCCGAGGTCATGGCGGAAATCTACCGCCCGCTTTACCTGCGCGATTTTCCTATCGTGACGACCGACCTGGAGTCGGCCGAAATGATCAAATACGCGGCCAATGCCTTTCTTGCGACCAAGATCACCTTCATCAACGAAATCGCCGCGCTGTGCGAACGCGTCGGCGGCGACGTGAAAGAGGTGGCGCGCGGCATCGGCCTGGATGGCCGGATCGGCAACAAGTTCCTGCATGCCGGGCCGGGTTATGGCGGGTCGTGCTTTCCGAAAGACACCAAGGCGCTGGCGCGTATCGGGCAGGACCACGCCGTTCCAATGCAGATCACCGAGACCGTCATCAAGGTCAACGAAGAGATCAAGCGCCGCATGATCGACAAACTGCTCGACCTTTGCGGCGGTTCTTTCAACGGCAAGACGATCGCTGTCCTCGGCGTCACGTTCAAGCCGAACACAGATGACATGCGTGATGCGCCCAGCCTGACCATCGTGCCCGCGCTGGTCGGCGGCGGCGCGAAGGTGCGCGTGGTCGACCCGCAAGGCCGGCACGAGGGCGAGGCGCTTCTGCCAGGCGCGCACTGGATGGACGATGCCTACAAGGCGGCCAAGAACGCGGACCTGCTGGTTCTGCTGACGGAATGGAACGAATTCCGTGCGCTCGACCTCAAGAAACTGGCGAAACGGATGGCCGCCCCGCGCATGGCGGATTTGCGCAACGTCTACGCCCCGAAAGACGCAAAGCGCGCGGGTTTCGAAGCCTATGAATCGATCGGGCGGGCGCCCATGCTCAAGGAAGACTGAGCAGGTTTGACAGCGCCTGCGGCTTGGGCTACCCCGCCGCTTTCTGACACATCAGGGGCAAGGTTGCATGGGACGCAGGAAAAAGGGCCGCGATATTTCCGGCTGGCTGGTTGTGGACAAGCCCGCTGGCCTGACCTCGACCGCCGTCGTCAACAAGGTCCGCTGGGCATTCGACGCCAACAAGGCGGGCCATGCCGGAACGCTCGACCCCGAGGCTACCGGCGTTCTGGCCGTGGCCCTGGGCGAGGCGACCAAGACCGTACCCTTCGTCACAGATGCCATGAAGGCGTATGAATTCACCGTCCGCCTGGGCCAGGCCACAAATACCGACGATGCCGAAGGCGAAGTGATCGCCGAAAGCGATATCCGCCCCAGCGATGACGAAATCAAGCAGGCCCTTGGCGGGTTCCTCGGCGAGATCATGCAGGTTCCTCCAAAGTTCTCGGCGGTCAAGATCGACGGGCAACGCGCCTACAAGCTGGCCCGAGAGGGCGAAGAGGTCGAAATTGCCGCCCGCCCGCTGTGGGTCGAGGAACTCGTTCTGGTGGACCGCCCCGACCCGGACCACGTCACGCTGGAAATGACCTGCGGCAAAGGTGGCTATGTGCGCGCCATTGCCCGCGACCTTGGCGAGGTTCTGGGATGCCATGGCCACGTCACGCAATTGCGCCGTATCTGGTCGGGCCCTTTCGACGTCGAAGAGGCCGTGACCCTGGCGCAGGTCGAAGAACTGGCGCGCCAGCCGGAACTGGACGAACTGCTGCTGCCGCTCGAGGTCGGTCTGGCGGACCTGCCCCAGGTGATCTGCACCGATCAGGGCGCCGCACGGCTGCGCAACGGCAACCCCGGCATGGTGATCGCCAGCGACGTGGACTATGGCGAGGAATGCTGGGCCTCGTACGAGGGGCAAGCCGTCGCAGTCGGCCGATTCAAGGCGGGTGAGCTGCACCCGAGCCGCGTGTTCCGGTTGTGACCCCTTGCAACGTGACCAGCAGAACGGCACAAATCCTGCATGATCACGCGTGAATTCCAAAAGGGCGACGCCCATTCGACGGCCGTCTATTCGGATTGCGAACGCTACCGCTATCTTCTGACGCGGGTATGGGAGCCCGCCGGGCGGCGCGCGCTGTTTATCATGCTGAACCCGTCTACCGCGACCGAGGTGCAGAACGACCCGACCGTCGAACGCTGCGAGCGCCGGGCCCGCGCGCTGGGATTCGGGGCCTTTCGCGTGACCAACATCTTTGCCTGGCGCGACACCGACCCGAAAAAGATGCGCGCCGCGGCCGATCCCGTTGGCCCTGCAAACGACGCCGCGATTGCGGATAGCTGCCCCTGGGCCGACCAGATCATCGCCGCTTGGGGGGCGCATGGGGCGCACAGGGATCGCGGCGCACAGGTCGAGGCCCTTTTGCGCGGCACGGGGCGCGCCGTGCATCACCTGGGTCTGACGCAGGCGGGACACCCGAAACACCCGCTTTACATCGCCTATACCCAGCAGCCCGAACCCTGGCTGCCGGGCCGCGAAGAAAGGACACTGGATGGCTGACGGGCATTCCGACCTGAAAGATTCGATCGACCGCCTGTCGAAAGAGGTGGCGCTGATGAATTCGCACAGCTTCGTGCGCCTGCACGACAAGCCGCTGAAGATGCTGATGTTCCAGTTTTTCCGCGGCCTTGCGTTTGGCCTGGGGTCGGTCGTGGGCGCCACGATGCTGGTTTCGTTGCTGGCCTGGTGGTTGTCGCAATTCGAATTCCTGCCGATCGTGGGCGAATGGGCGCGCCAGATCGCCGACGAGATCGGCCAAAGCCGTTAACCACAGCATTGGATTGGGTTTGACCCGACCTCCCCCATTCATGGCAAACTGTGCGATGGGTGTGAGTGTGTCGGGGTTTGACGATGTTGATGCTTGCCAGTCTTTTTGGCCTCATGATGGCCGGGGCCGCCGTTGTCGCCGTAATGCCGGAAGACGGCGAGCCGGCTGACGATGTCGATGCGCCGGATACGCCGGGGTCGGAAACCGGAAACGATTTGACCTCCCTCGCTGGCACCGGGGACATGTTCGCATTGTCGGACGGCGATCAAACCATCGCGGGAAGCGCGGGCAACGACGTTCTGTCCGGCGGCAATGGCGTCGATGAAATGGGCGGTGGTGCCGGCGACGACAGCCTCGATGCCGGGGCCGGAGATGACGATCTGCACGGGCATTCCGGCGATGACACTCTTTCGGGTGGCGCAGGTGACGACACTTTGCAGGGCGATACCGGCAACGATGACCTTCTTGGCGGGTCCGGGTCAGATACCTTGTTTGGTGCCGCCGATGACGATTTCCTGTCGGGCGGTGAGGGCGATGACAGCCTTGCCGGCGGCGGCGGCGCGGACACCCTCGCCGGCAATGCTGGAAACGATACGCTGCATGGCGGGTTGGGCGATGACATTCTTGATGGCGGCGCGGATGAGGACACGCTTTTCGGGGGCTGGGGCCACGACACCCTGACCGGCCGCGGGGACGATGCCACCGATTTCCTGAACGGCGGTGGCGGCAATGATATCATCGAAGCGGGCGATGCCGATCATGTGGACACCGGCGAAGGCGCCGATACCGTGGTGGTCGGCGACTGGATCTCAGAGCCTGTCACACTCCATGATTTCGACCCGACTGAGGATCAGATCGTCGTGGTCTATGACGCGTCGGCAGGTATCGAACCAACCCTGGGTCTGGCAAACGACCCTGAAATTCCCGGCAGTGTCGCCCTGACACTGGATGGCGTTCCGATCGCGACCTTCGCGGCAGATTCCGGTGTGACCCTGCAACATGTAGCCTTGCTCGCGGCCTGATCTTGCCAGCCCGGAAATGCCGGCTAAGCTGGGATCATGCCGCGCAAATCGCCACACCGCCCGTTCACCCCCGATCCCGCGCAGATGGCGCTGGCACCGGAAGTGTCCGGCAACACGATAAACGGATTGGGCGAAACCGCGCCGCGCCGCCCCCGCATGGTATATTGGGCGCCTGATCCCGATACCATTCCGCATGGCCGCATGCAGCGGTGGTTCTACAGCGTGCGACCCGATCACCCTGCGCTGGTTGCAGCCAGGGCCGCGCGGCAAGAGATACTCGACACACCGATGGCCGACGTCGCAGCCGCGCGTGTCGACCATGCGCCCGGCGGTTGGACGGCGGCGCTCGACCGGTTCGTGGCGGATGGCACTTGCGAAATGACCGGCGTGGCCGAAATGCAGCCGGGCTGGGTGTTCGAAGGATACGAGATACCGCAATCCCGCGTGATCGTTCTGGGCGTGCAGCACGATTACGATGCAATCGCCAAAGCCCCGGAACCGGATGCCGGGGGCGAGGTCGTCCGGCAATACGGACGCGCCGCAGGCGCCGCCAAAACCGTGGCCAACTGGCTGCGCGGCCAAGGCTGGGAGGCCGAACCCGTGACCGGCCCCATGACCGGGGCGCTTGCGCTGATACCGCCGGCGCTGGCCTGCGGGTTTGGAGAGCTGGGCAAGCACGGCAGCATCATCAACCCGGAAATGGGCGCGTCTTTCCGATTGTCTGCGGTTCTGACCGATGCACCATTCGCCCCAACCCCGCCGCGTGACTTCGGAATAGACGCGTTCTGCGCCGCGTGCCGTGTGTGCGAAGATGCCTGTCCGCCACAAGCCCTCTCGCCGGAAAAGCAGACCGTGCGGGGGGTTTCGAAATGGTATGTCGATTTCGACCGCTGCCTGCCCTTTTTCAATGAAACGCATGGCTGCGCGATCTGCATCGCCCAATGCCCTTGGTCACGCCCCGGTGTCGGATTGAACCTTGCGGAAAAGCTGGCCCGCCGCGCGGCGCGGGATTAGCGGCCGCCGCGGCTTTCGGCCTCGCGCTGGATGTCGAACTGGCGATTGCTGATCGCGCCGCCAATCGTCATTTCGCCCAGCACAACGGTGGTCGTGCCACCGGCGCCGTCGTTTATCCGCCACTGACGCAACTCGGTCGGGTTGGCCGTGAACACAAGCTGGATGTTGCCGTATTCGGGATTGTCGGGGTCTTGCGCCGTCACCGTCGTGGTGGTGCCGTCCGAGTCGTGCCCGACCACCATACGGGCACGGGTCAGATCGACGTCACGCGCGAGAATGATCGACAGCGGCGTCTGGTTCAGGGGGTAGACATCCGGTCCCGTGTTCGACTGCGCATCGAAAACCGCGACGCTGCCAGCCCCCGCCAATACCAACGCCGGGTTCGGTGGCGCGTATTCGAACCGGACACGGCCCGGACGCTTGATATAGATCGTGCCAGTGTCGATCGTGCCGTCGTCGTTGATCTGCGTAAACGCGCCCTGCGCCGTCTGAAGGTCGTTCAGATAGCGCGAGATTTCCGCCAGCGACAGCTTTTCGGCTGCGGCTGGCAGGGACGTGGCGAGTGTCAGGGCCACGGCAAGAACGGAACGTAAAACCATCATGCACCCAAAATATGCCTTGGCAGGCCAGCGCGCCAGATGCGGCCCGTCACGTTACCGCGACGGGTCCGTCATCCGGCAACTTATTGCTCGGGCACCAGGATTTCGCGCTTGCCCACGTGGTTTGCGGCGCTCACGATGCCTTCGTCTTCCATCTGCTCGACCAAGCGCGCAGCCTTGTTATAGCCGATGCCCAGCTTGCGCTGGATATACGAGGTCGAGCATTTGCGATCCTTGATCGCAATCGCCACCGCCTGATCGTAAAGCGCATCCTCGCCCGTAGTGTTTCCACCGGTGTTCAGGCCAAGCACGGCGTCGATATTGTCGGCCTTGTCATCATCCGGGCCTTCCACGACGCCACCGATATATTCGGGCGGGCCATAGGATTTCAGGTGGTTGACGATCTCTTCGACCTCTTCATCCGAGACAAAGGGCGCATGGCAGCGGGTGATCTTGGCGCCACCCGCCATGTAGAGCATGTCGCCCTGGCCCAAAAGCTGCTCGGCACCCTGCTCGCCCAGGATGGTGCGGCTGTCGATCTTGGATGTCACCTGGAACGAAATCCGCGTCGGGAAGTTCGCCTTGATCGTGCCGGTGATCACGTCCACCGACGGCCGCTGCGTGGCCATGATCAGGTGAATGCCGGACGCACGCGCCATCTGCGCCAGACGCTGAATGCAGGCTTCGATTTCCTTGCCCGCAACCATCATCAGGTCGGCCATCTCGTCGACGATGACGACGATATAGGGCATCTTTTCGGGTGCGAACTCTTCGGTTTCGAACACGGGTTCGCCGGTTTCATCGTCGAACCCGGTCTGCACCGTACGGCTGAACATCTCGCCCTTGGCCAAGGCGTCGGCCACGCGGCTGTTGAAGCCGTCGATGTTGCGCACGCCCATCTTGGACATCTTGCGATACCGTTCTTCCATTTCACCCACGACCCATTTCAAGGCAACGACCGCCTTTTTCGGGTCGGTGACAACGGGCGACAGAAGGTGCGGGATGCCGTCATAGACGGACAGTTCCAGCATCTTCGGGTCGATCATGATCAGCCGGCATTCCTCGGGGGTGAGCTTGTAAAGCAGCGACAGGATCATGGTATTGATCGCCACCGATTTACCCGACCCGGTGGTGCCCGCGATCAGCAGGTGGGGCATCTTGGCCAGGTTCGCGACGACAGGGTCGCCGCCGATATCCTTGCCCAGCGCCAGGGGCAGCTTGTGCTTGCCGTCGCCATAATCACGGCTCGACAGGACTTCGCGGAAATTCACCATCTCGCGATAGTCGTTCGGCAGTTCGATCCCGATCACGCTGCGGCCCGGAACGGTCGATACGCGGGCGGACAGCGCCGACATCGACCGCGCGATATCGTCGGCCAGGCCGATCACGCGGCTGGCCTTGAGGCCGGGGGCCGGCTCCAGTTCGTACATGGTCACGACGGGACCGGGGCGAACGCTGACGATCTCGCCCTTGACGCCATAATCGTCCAGGACCGTTTCCAGCATCCGCGCGTTCTCTTCCAGGGCTTCGTCGCTCAGTTGCTGGCGCTGCACCGTTTCCGGGCTGGCCAGCAGGTTCAGCGGCGGCAGTTCATAGGCGACCGAGGCCCGGTCTTCCAGCGGGAGTGCCGGCTGCGCCTCGGCACGCGCACGCGACGAGGGTTGGACCGGTTTACGCGCGGGGTGCTGAACGACCTTTCGCGGCTCGGCCGTCGGGATCACCGGCTGGGCAAACTGCTCTTCCTGCAAAGGCAGGTATCCGTCATCACCGTCGTCGTCTTCAAAGATGTTTTCAGGTGCCGGCGGTACCGAAAGAGCCGGCTGCGCGGCATGCGCGGCGGTCAACGGCGGCTCGGGCGGCAGCCCGCCAACCGCGGGGCGCGCGGTGTTCAATAGCAAGGGGTCGGGGCCACGGCCGCGCCCCTTGGTCAGCGGCGCCACGCCCGGCGCAATGATCGCCGCACCGCCGCGGGCACGGCTTTTGATGACATCCGCGATCTTTGCACGGATACGATCGTCGCCCGGCATATCGGGGTCGCCCGCAACGGGATCGGGGGTTACGAGTTCAGGTTCGGGCATAGGCTCTGGCCGGCGGATGAGGCTCGGCATACGGGCGAAAAGGCCGCCACGTACCGGCTCGTCGTCGTCCTCGATCAGGTCATGCCCGGCAGAGACCGGAGGTTCGGCACGGCGCACCCGGTGCATCATCGGCGGGGCGACGGCCTGTTGTGCGGCCGCGTATTCCGCCGCTTCCTGTGCCGCCAGTTCTCGTTCGGCGCGGCGCTCGGCGGCGCGGGCCTGCATGCTCCGCGCGGCCTGCACGGCCCCGCCGGCACCACGACCCAAAAGGGTCATCAGACCGGCATAGGCCACGACCAGGCCAACGATCAGAAAGCGTGCGATGCGGCGCAGCTCGGGCATGGTGAAGCCCAGAACAAACGCTCCAAGCACCAGCATGGACGCACCCAGAAGCAGCGAAATGACCTTGAGGCCAAAAGAGGCGCCAACGGGTAGAATGCCCAGAAGCGTGCCAAGAACGGTGTCCCCGAACAGGCCGCCCAGCCCAAAGGAATGGGTTTGCGCCCATTCCGCCCCCGGCGTCAGGGACGCGGCATAAAGCGACAGCACGGCAACCCAGATCGGCGCAAAGATCAACCGGCCAACTGCGCGCTCTGCACCGCTATGCAACACCAGCCGCAAGCCCCAGGCCCCCAGAACGATCGGCAGGCCCCAGGCGGCCCATCCGACGATCATGAACAGCGGCGCGGCAATCGAGGCACCGAAGCGGCCAAGCCAGTTCTGAACCGGCTGATCCGTGGCCGACAGGAACGACGGATCTTCGGGGTGGTAGCTGATGACCATCGCGGCGGCGGCGGCGGCCAGAACCATAAGGCCGATACCCAACAATTCCTTGCCGCGCTTTTCGATTGCCTCGGCCATGTCGCTGTCGAACAGCGGATCACGCCCCCGTGTCTGATATGCCATGCCTCGCCTCGTCCTCGTTTCTTTTCGTTACCTGTAGATGCAATCGCGCAGGGCGATCAGCCCTTCGCGCATCTCTTCCAGGGGGGCCACCATCGCGACCCGGATATAACCCTGGCCCGGATTGCCCTGTGCCGTCTCGCGGCTCAGGTAGGCGCCGGGCAGCACCCGAACGCCGGTTTCCGTCCAGGCCTTCAATGCGGCGGCTTCGCCGTCCTCGACCGGCAGCCACAGGAAAAACCCGGCCTCGGGGCCCTGGTAGCTGTTGACGCCGGCAAAAATCTGGTCCGCGACCGCGTACTTTTCGCCGTAAAGCGCGCGGTTTTCCTGCACATGCGCTTCGTCGGCCCAGACGGCCTCGGACACGCGTTGAAGCGGCAGCGGCAGAGGTGCACCGGAATAAGCGCGCAGCTGCTTCATCCGCTTGATGCTTTCTTCTCCACCCGCGACAAAGCCGGATCGCAGCCCCGGCAGGTTGGACCGCTTCGACAACGAATGGAACACCACCACGCGATCGGGCGACACGCCCATTTCGCCCGCGACCTCAAGCGCACCGACAGGCGGTTCACCACGGTAGATTTCGCTGTAACATTCGTCGGCGAAGACCTGGAAATCGTATTTTTCGGCCAGCCCGATCAGATCGGTCCAGTAAGCGCGGCTTGCAACGGCGCCCTGCGGGTTTGCAGGCGAACAGATATAGGCGGCCGCGACCCTGTTCAGCAGGTCGGCCGGCAACGACATGTAATCGGGCAGATACCCTGTTTCGCGGGTCGCCGGCACAAAGACGGGTTCCGCCTGCACCGAAATCGCCCCGATCATGTAGACCTGGTAAAAGGGGTTCGGCATCAGGATGGCCGGTTTCGCCCCGTTCTTGACCTCGGGGATCAGCGCCATGCAGGCGTTGTACAGCCCCTCGCGCGTCCCGTTCAGCGCCATCACCTGCGTTTCCGGGTCCATCGTCACGCCATAGCGACGGTGCAGCCAGTCGGTAATCGCGCCGCGCAGTTCCGGCGTGCCTTCGTTGGGCGGGTATTGCCCGAAACCCGACATTTCGCGTGCGATGATGTCGGAAATCCACGCGGGGAACGGGTGCTTGGGTTCACCGATTGTCATATGACGCACCGGGCCGCCCGCAGGATGCGGGTCAAGCAGCGCGCGCAGGCGCGGGAACGCATAGGCCGGTAGGTTCGAGAACCGCTCGGGAAACATATTCGACTGCCTCAAGGTGCGGGGTCTTTTCGCCCCGATTTGCCACCAAGCTACAGAATGCGGTGCGACGCGTCCAGAAAAAGCAACGCATGATCCGGGTGTTGTGGCTTTTCAGACAACCCTGGCCCGCACAATGAAAAGGGCGCCCGGGTGACCCGGACGCCCCTGATACGATTGTTTGCCAGGCACGCGCCTTACTGGCAGCGTTTTTCGGCCTCTTCCAGAGCTGCGGTAAAGCCCAGGAGCGAGAAAGTGTCCTTGGTGGTCGTCCCGCGCGAAGACCGCGCCGTCAATACGGCGCTTGCCCCGCGCTTCAACGCGGTGATGATCTTGGCGTCATCCGCGGCAGATGCCGGCCAGGCCCATTCGCCTTCGGTGAACAGTTCGAACTCGGTTCCGTCGACATTCAGGTTCACCGTCGATCCGCTTGCAAAGGGATAGCCCCCGGTGAACCCAAGTTGACCCTGCACCCCGGCCGCCGGGCGATAGAACGCCATGAACAGGATTTCACCCCGTCGCACCGCCACCACGCGCCCATCGCGGGTATTGACCGTTTCCTTGGGCGAGGAAACCGCCCAGCATTCCTTTGGGTCGGTGTCTTCGAACACACTCCAATCGGTTTTTGCGGCAACCTGGTTGTCGCTCGTGTCTTGCGCCCAGGCATGCGTACCCGCCAGCACCATAGTGGCGCAGGCCAGCGTTTTCGCAATCCGTGATACCATGTGACCAGCCTCCAGCTGTTCGTTAGCCTCAATTCATTCGATGCCGCTTGTTTTCGCTTTGCTCATACGGCACCAATCCGTCTCGACATTGCGACATTAACGTAGGATCCGCCACCGGCGAAAGGGCCATTGGCGAATTTTCGCACAGATTTGAAGGGCAAAGATCATGACAAACCCCGTTCCAATGGCCGAGATCTGGCGTGGCCCGATTCTGGAAAGCGTGCATCTGGGTCATGCGGTGATCTGTGACGACACAGGCCAGATCGTCGAGGCATGGGGAGACCCGCAGGCGATTGTCCTGCCGCGGTCGTCTTCCAAGATGATCCAGGCCCTGCCCCTGTTGACCAGCGGTGCCGCCAAGGCCGCCGGTTTGGGCGGCGAACATCTTGCGCTGGCCTGCGCGTCACACAACGCTGCAGCGATCCATATCGACCGTGTGCAGGCCTGGCTGGATCACATCGGCAAGGCCGACGACGATTTCCGCTGCGGCCCGCAGGAACCCCGTGACATCGAAATCCGCGATGCCATGATCCGCGAGGGCCGGGCGCCCTGCCGCATCCACAACAATTGTTCTGGCAAGCACGCCGGCTTTCTGACTCTGTCCGACCACTTGGGCGCTGGCCCGGACTATGTCGACCCCGATCACCCGGTGCAAATGGCCTGCAAGACGGCCTTTGAAGATGTCACCGGCGAGGAAAGCCCCGGATTCGGCATCGACGGCTGCTCAGCCCCCAATTTCGCGACCTCGCTGCATGGCATGGCGCGCGCAATGGCTTTTTTCGCGGCCGCGCGGGACGGCGCCGGAACACAACAGACGGCGGCAGCCGCGCTGGTGCAGGCCATGGTGACCTACCCCGAGCTTGTCGCAGGCGAAGGCCGCGCATGCACCGAACTGATGCGCGCCATGGACGGGCGTGTGGCCCTGAAAACCGGGGCCGAAGCGTTCTTTATAGCAATCATCCCCGAACGTAAGCTGGGTGTCGCGCTGAAGATCACCGATGGCGGGACGCGGGGCGCGGAATGCGCCATTGCCGCAATCCTGGTCCGGCTGGGCCTTCTCGATGCCAATCATCCCGCGGCACGGAAATTCCTGAATGCCCCGATCCGCAACTTCGCCGGGCTGGAGACCGGTTCGATCCGGCCAGCGGCGGCATTCGCGGCCTGAACCGCGGCGCGGATCAGACCGCCGCGAATTCCGCGCGCGCGTAGCCTTGCAGGAACAACAGCGCCGTTAGATCGCCGTGGTTCACGCGCAGATCACATTCCGCCGCTACGGCAGGTTTGGCATGCAGCGCCACGCCCGCCCCTGCACGATGCAGCATGCCAAGATCGTTGGCCCCGTCGCCCACGGCGATCACATCCGCATCGGACAGGCCCAGCCTTGCGGTCACCTGTTCCAACGCGTCGACCTTGGCCTGACGGCCCAGGATCGGCCGGGCGACATCGCCGGTCAGCTTGCCGTTCTCGACCAGCAGCGTGTTGGCACGGTTCTCGTCAAAGCCAAGCTCGGCCGCCACCTTTGCCGTGAACGCGGTGAACCCGCCCGATACCAGAACCGTGTGCGCCCCATGCGCCTTCATCGTGGCCAGCAGGGCCGCGCCGCCCGGCATATAGGTGATGCGCGTGTTCAGAACATGATCGATCACACCGGCATCCAGCCCCTTCAGCAGGGCCACGCGTTCGGTCAGTGCGCCTTCAAAATCCAGCTCACCGTTCATTGCGCGGGCGGTGATATCCTTGACGCGGTCGCCCACCCCGGCTTCGTCGGCAAGCTCGTCGATGCATTCCTGCTGGATCATCGTGCTGTCCATATCGGCCAGCAGCATCTTCTTGCGCCGGCCCTCGCTGTGCTGGATGACAAGGTCCACGCCCAGTTCCTGCACATCGGCCCACACATCCCAGCGGTTGGCCGGAATAGCGGCCAGCGGGAATTCCGCCGCTTCGTCCGGGGACAGCCACTGCGCATCACCGCCGCCCCAGGCATTGCGCAGGCTTTCGACAAGTGCCGGGTCGAGCGTGCCGGGCCGGGCGATCAGGGTGCAGGTGAACATGGGTCCGTGCCTTTGGTGCGAAAAACGTCCCGCGCTCTATAACGCCAAGCCGCATCCGACCGCCAGACACCCTCGGGCAGTTTCCTATCGGAACGCGATATGTCGCAATTTAGCGATTAACCGCCGCGGCTGCGTCATTTCTGCGCTTGTCAGCCGCATCGCTCCCCCGTATGTGCGTCCGTGGGACACCCCTCCCCAACGAGGGGCGCTTATCTGGAAGGGTAGCACATCATGGCTATGACCAAACCGGCAACGCGGCCGGCTAACCCGCGTTTTTCTTCTGGCCCCTGCGCCAAAATCCCCACATTCGATCTGACAAAGCTGTCCGATGCCGCATTGGGCCGGTCGCACCGCGCCGCGGTGGGCAAGGCCAAGCTCAAGGACGCGATCGAAGGCACGCGTGAACTGCTGGGTATCCCCGCAGATTACCGTATCGGGATCGTGCCGGCATCCGACACCGGCGCCGTCGAAATGGCGATGTGGTCGCTCTTGGGCGCACGCAAGGCCACCATGCTGGCATGGGAAAGCTTTGGCGCAGGCTGGGTGACGGACGTCGTCAAGCAGCTGAAGATCGACGCCGAGGTCAAGACCGCCGATTACGGCGATATCGTCGACCTGTCCACGGTCGACTGGAACACAGATGTCGTGTTCACCTGGAACGGCACCACTTCGGGCGTGCGCGTGCCGAACGGCGATGCGATCCCCGCCGACCGCGACGGTCTGACCATCTGCGATGCGACCAGCGCCGCTTTCGCCCAGGATCTGCCCTGGGACAAGCTGGATGTCACGACCTTCAGCTGGCAGAAGGTGCTGGGCGGCGAAGCGGCCCATGGCATGCTGATCCTCAGCCCGCGGGCGGTCGAACGGCTGGAAAGCTACACGCCCGCCTGGCCGCTGCCCAAGATCTTCCGCATGACCAAGGGCGGCAAGCTGATCGAAGGGATCTTTGTCGGCGAAACGATCAACACGCCTTCGATGCTGGCAGTCGAAGATTACCTTGTCGCGCTCGACTGGGCGCGTTCGGTCGGCGGGTTCAAGGGCCTGATGGCCCGCGCGGATGCCAACGCCAAGGCGATCTGGGATTTCTGCGAAGCCCGCGACTGGATCGACAACCTGGCAAACGATCCGGCCACACGGTCGAACACCAGCGTCTGCCTGAAATTCACCGATGACCGCATCAAGGATGGTGCAGCCTTCGCCAAGGCCGTGGCAAAGCGGCTCGAAACCGAAGGCGTTGCTCTCGATGTGGGCGCCTATCGCGATGCTCCGGCAGGCCTGCGCATCTGGTGCGGCGGCACCGTGGAAACCAGTGACGTCGAGGCGATGCTGCCTTGGCTCGACTGGGCGTTCCACGAAGAAATCGCCGCTCAATAACATTCCCTCGTCAGGGCTGCGGCCGGTCATCGCAACGACGACGCGCAGTACCTGACGCCCCCTGACATAGCTTCAAAGGACCAAAAATATGGCTCCCAAAGTTCTCATCTCCGACAAGCTGTCCGATGCCGCCGTCCAGATTTTCCGCGATCGCGGGATCGATGTGGATTTCATGCCCGAGGTCGGCAAGGACAAGGAAAAACTGGCCGAGATCATCGGCGATTACGATGGCCTCGCCATCCGTTCGGCCACCAAGGTGACGCCGACGATCCTGGAAAACGCCCACAAGCTGAAGGTGATCGGCCGCGCCGGGATCGGCACCGACAACATCGACAAGGAAGCAGCGTCGAAAAAGGGTGTGATCGTGATGAACACGCCCTTCGGCAACATGATCACCACTGCTGAACATGCCATCGCGATGATGTTCGCCGTGGCCCGCCAAATCCCCGAGGCCAGCGCTTCGACCCACGCGGGCAAGTGGGAAAAGTCGAAATTCATGGGTGTCGAACTGACCGGCAAGACGCTGGGCGTGATCGGCGCGGGCAACATCGGCGGCATCGTGTGCGACCGTGCGCGCGGCCTGAAAATGAAGGTCGTGGCCTATGACCCGTTCCTGAGCGTCGAAAAGGCCGAAAAGATGGGTGTCGAAAAGGTCGAAGACCTCGATGACCTGCTCAAGCGCGCGGATTTCATCACGCTGCACGTGCCGCTGACCGACCAGACCCGCAATATCCTGAGCCGCGAGAACCTGGAAAAGACCAAAAAGGGCGTGCGCATCATCAACTGCGCACGCGGCGGCCTTGTCGACGAAGAGGCGCTAGCCGATCTTCTGAAATCCGGCCATGTCGCCGGTGCGGCCTTCGATGTGTTCAGCGTCGAACCGGCCACCGAAAACCCGCTGTTCAACCTGCCCAACGTGGTCTGCACCCCGCACCTGGGCGCCGCCACCACCGAAGCGCAGGAAAACGTCGCCCTGCAAGTGGCCGAACAGATGGCCAACTACCTGCTGGACGGCGCGGTCGAAAACGCGCTCAACATGCCGTCGATGACCGCCGAAGAGGCCAAGGTCATGGGCCCCTGGGTTTCGCTTGCCGGCCATCTTGGCAGCTTTGTCGGCCAGATGACGGACGAACCGATCAAGGCAATCAACATCCTGTATGACGGTGTTGTTGCCTCGATGAACCTCGAGGCGCTGAACTGCTCGGTCGTGTCCGGCATCATGAAAAAGGTGAACCCTGACGTGAACATGGTTTCCGCGCCGGTCATCGCCAAGGAACGCGGGATCAAGATCAGCACCACGAACCAGGACAAGTCCGGCGCGTTCGAAGGCTATATCAAGGTCACCGTCGTCACCGACAAGCGCGAGCGTTCCGTGGCGGGCACGGTGTTCTCGGACGGCAAGCCGCGCTTCATCCAGATCAAGGGCATCAATATCGACGCCGAGGTGGGCAGCCACATGCTCTATACCACGAACGAGGACGTGCCCGGTATCATCGGTGCCCTGGGTCAGACGATGGGCGCGAACGGCGTGAACATCGCGAACTTTACCCTGGGCCGTGCCGCGGCCGGGGGCGAGGCGATCGCGCTGCTCTATCTCGACGCGCAACCTCCGGCGAACGTGCTGGAAGATCTGGGCAAGACCGGCCTGTTCCAGCAGATCAAGCCGTTGGTATTCGACGTCGCCTGATACCGCGAACCAGGACAGAAACAAGGGGCGCCATTCCAGCCGGGGTGGCGCCCTTTTTCATGCCGGTGTGCATCGGCCTTTTGCCCGGCACCGATTTCCGCTAAGCCGCAGGACATGACAGACCCCATCTATGCAATCGGCGACATCCACGGCCAGCTTTCCAAGCTGGAAGACGCGCTTGCGCTGATCGAGGCCGATGGCGGCGCCGGCGCCCCGGTCGTGTTCCTGGGCGATTACGTCGACCGCGGCCCGAATAGCCGCGGCGTCATCGATCTGTTGTCGAAAGGACAGGCCGAAGGCCGCAACTGGACCTTCCTGAAAGGCAATCACGACCGAATGATGGAATGGTACCTGGAAAACCCACCCAGGCACGACCCCTACATGCTGGTCGGCTATCACTGGATGCACGACCGGATCGGCGGGCGCGAAACTGTCGCCTCCTACGGCGTGAAAAAGGTCGAAGGCCGCCGCATGTTCGATCTGGCCGACGAAATCCGCGCGCAGGTTCCCACGTCACATGCGCAATTCCTGCGCGACCTGAAACTGTCACACCATGTGGGCGATCTGTTCTTTGCCCATGCCGGTATCCGTCCGGGCGTGGCGCTCGATGCGCAATCGGAAACCGACCTTCTGTGGATCAGGCAGGAGTTTCACGACGACAGCCGTGATCACGGCGCACTTATCGTGCACGGTCACACGCCGGTCGACTATGCGCAGCACTATGGAAACCGCGTGAACCTGGACAGCGGCGCGGGCTATGGGCGCAAGGTCACCGCCGCCCTGTTTCTGGGCGACGACGTATTCGAGCTGACAAGGAAAGGCCGGGTCAGACTTGTCTGACCCGGACAGGCGTCATCAGGCAGCGTCGAAGTCCAGAACCAGCTTTTCGCTCGTGGGACGCGTCTGGCAGGCCAGCGTGAAACCCGCTTCCAGCTCCCACGGCTCCAGCGAATAGTTCACCGCCATCTCGGCGCTGCCCTCGGACACCTTGCATCGGCAGGTGCAACACATGCCGCCCTTGCAAGAATAGGGCAGTTCCAGCCCCTGCCGTGCCGCGGCATCCAGAACCGTGTCGTCCTCGGCCGTGACTGTGAATTGCCGGCGTGCCCCGTCAAGGATGACCTCGACCATCGCACCCGCTTCGGCGGCAGCTTCGGCCGCAGCGGATTTCGGGGCGCGCGGCGCTTCGCCGTCCTGGTAGAAGCGTTCGAAATGGATACGATCCCGCGCGATGCCCTGCCCTTCCAGCGTGGCGGTCACGTCGTCGATCATGTCGCCCGGCCCGCACAGGAAAATCCCGTCCGCGCCCGTCAGATCAACCGCACCCGCGCGGCCCAGCGCGGCCACCTTTTCGCCGGTGATCCGCCCGTTCAGCAGATCGACATCCTGCGGTTCGCGGCTCAGAATATGGACCAGGGTGAAGCGGTCGACATAGCGGTCCTTCAATGCTTCCAACTGGTCGCGGAACATGATCGACCCGAAATTGCGGTTGCCATAGATCAGCGTGACCCGCGCGCCGCGCGACAGCGCCTCGCCGGCAATCGACACCATCGGCGTGATCCCCGAACCCGCCGCGATCAGAACGATATCCGTTTCACCATGGGTTACGAACCGACCCTCGGGCGGCATCACCTGGATGCGATCGCCCGACTTCAGCCCCTGGCAGAATGTCGAAAACAGCCCGCCGTCGACCTTCTTGACGCCCACCGTCAATGGCTGTCCGGGCAGCGACGCGATCGAATAGGACCGACGCACGTCCTCACCCTGCACATCGGCGCGCAGGGTCAGGTATTGACCCGGCTGCCAGTCGAACCCGGCGTCGGGTGTGTCAAAGGTGATCGAAACGGCGTCGGGCGTTTCCTGCCTTACGGCGCGAATGGTCAGTTCGTGGAACATCGGTGTCCCCCTCAGATGCATTTGAAATAGTCGAAAGGTTCACGGCAGCTCAGGCAGCGATACTGCGCCTTGCAGGCCGTCGATCCAAACTCGGACAGGCGCTCGGTCTCGCGGCTGCCGCAGCGCGGGCACGTCACTTCGGGCGCACCGAAAAGCGTTGCCTTGCCGCCGCTTTCCTCGGGCGGAGCGATGCCATACTCGCGCAGCTTCTCGCGGCCTTCCGCGGTGATCCAGTCGGTGGTCCAGGGCGGTGTCAGCACACGTTCGATCCGGGCGTCGAAACCCGCATCGCGCAACGCCGCCTCGATCGCCAGTTCAATCGCCAGCGTGGCCGGACAGCCCGAATAGGTCGGCGTGACACCCGCCACGGCGACACCGTCTTCGACCCTGACCCAGCGCAAGATACCAAGATCGGCCACCGTCACGCAGGGCACCTCCGGGTCGGGCACCGAGGCCGCCGCCTCCCATGCCGCCTCACCAGTTCCCTGCCAGCAAACGCTCACCACGTCGCTCCGGGATGGGCGCGATAGACCGATTGCATCTCGGCCAGCAGATGGCCAAGCCCCTCGCCGTGCAGTCCCTTGCGTCCGCCGGTCTGGGGATACGGCACCTCGGGTGCCTCCAGGAATGCTTCGGCGAACACCTGGCCGATCACCTCGTCCCAGGCCGCGCGCAAATCTGCGCGCACCGGAAGAACGCCTGCCCTCTCGGCCTCGGCCGCGGCGGGCGAACTTTCGAACAGCTCGTCGGTGTAGATATGCAGCGCCGCCACCGCATCGCGCATCCGCGCGGCGCTTTCCTCGGTGCCGTCGCCCAGGCGAATGACCCACTCCCCGGCATGGCGGATGTGATAGGCCATTTCCTTTTCGGCCTTGCCCGCCACACCGCGCACCGTCTCGTCATTCGTCATTTCCAGCGTCTTCAGCCAGTAGGGCCGCATGAACGCCGCGAAATACAGCGACCGCAGCATCGTATGCGCGAAATCCTCGTTCGGCCGCTCGACCAGCAGGCAGTTGCGATACTCGCGCTCGCCCCGCAGATAGGCCAGATCGTCCTCGGACTGACCCTTGCCTTCCAGCTTGCCGGCATGATCGTACAGGGTGCGCGACGTGCCGATCAGGTCCAGCGCCATGTTCGGCATCGCAAGGTCTTCTTCCAGCATCGGCGCATGGCCGCACCATTCGCTGATGCGATGGCCCAGCACCAGGTGGTCATCCGCCAGTTCCAGGATCGCCTCGAAGATCGCCATCACATATGCCCCACTTCTTCGGGGATCTCGTAAAACGTCGGATGCCGATAGATCTTGTCGGCGGTCGGCTCGAAATTCTCGCCGGCCTGGTCGGGGTCGCTCGCCACGATATCGGCCGAACGCACGACCCAGATCGACGTGCCTTCGCCGCGCCGCGTATAGACATCGCGCGCCGCCTGCACCGCCATCACCTCGTCGGCTGCGTGGATCGAGCCGACATGCTTGTGGCTCAGCCCGTTGCGGGGCCGGATGAAAACTTCCCAAAGAGGCGTCGTTTGCGTCATGGCCTCATCCCTTCATCTTGCTGAAAATACTTCCGGGGGTCCGGGGGCAGAGCCCCCGATCTGCGGGACGGTGGGCGGGGCGATGCGGCCATGGCCGCGAGCGTCGCCCCGCCCGTCCCCGTATTACTCTGCCGCCATTTTCCGGGTGCGGCGCTTTTCGGCATGGGCCAGCGCGGCCTCGCGCACCCAGGCGCCGTTGTCCCATGCCGCCTTGCGGTCCTTGATGCGGTCGCGCGCCATCGGGCCGTGGCCCTTGACCACGCGCCAGAACTCGTCCCAGTCGATCCGCCCGTGATCGTAGCCCTGTTTTTCCTCGTTCCATTTCAGGTCCGGGTCAGGGATCGTCAGGCCCAGGTATTCCGCCTGCGGCACGGTGGCGTCGATGAATTTCTGGCGCAACTCGTCATTGCTGAACCGCTTGATCTTCCACGCCATGCTCTGGTCCGAATGCTGGCTATCCGCATCGTGCGGGCCGAACATCATGATGGACGGCCACCACCAACGGTTCAGCGCGTCCTGCGCCATCGCCTTCTGCTCGGGCGTGCCCTGCGCCAGGGTCATCACGATCTCATAGCCCTGACGCTGGTGGAACGACTCTTCCTTGCAGACCCGGATCATCGCGCGGGCATAGGGGCCGAAAGAACAGCGGCAAAGCGGGATCTGGTTCATGATCGCGGCGCCGTCGACCAGCCAGCCGATGATGCCGATATCGGCCCAGGTCAGCGTCGGGTAGTTGAAGATCGACGAATACTTTGCCTTGCCGGAATGCAGCTCTTCGGTCATCTGCTCGCGGCTGACACCCAGTGTCTCGGCTGCCGAATAAAGATAGAGACCGTGCCCGCCTTCATCCTGCACCTTCGCCAGCAGCGCGGCCTTGCGGCGCAGGCTGGGCGCGCGGGTGATCCAGTTGCCTTCGGGCAGCATGCCGACGATCTCGGAATGGGCGTGCTGGCCGATCTGGCGAACCAGCGTGCGGCGATACCCTTCGGGCATCGCATCGGTGGGTTCGATCTTTTCCTCGGCGTCGATGCGCTTTTGAAAGGCATCGAGAAATTCCTGCGTTTCCGTGGTGCTACCATCGGCACCAATCAGACCCTGGCTATACATGGCTGGCCTCCTGCTGTTCGCTGAACATGTTATAAGTTACAAAACCGTCTTCTCAAAGAGATTTTTGTAACACTTGTCAGGATGGCACGCCTAACCCATTTATCAGGAATGGAAAAAATCCTTCTCTCCTTTGGTCACGGTTTCGTGGCGCAAGCCCTTGCGCGTCGGCTGATCGCTGACGGCTGGACGGTCTACGGAACAACTCGAAACCCCAGCAAAGTCAGCGATTTACGGTCGGACTCCGTCAAACCGCTGGTATGGGGCAAGGATGATATCGGCGCTGTAATCAGCCGCGCGACTCACATCCTGTCCTCGGTGGCGCCCGACGAACAGGGCGACCCTGTGCTGGCCGCTTTCGGCGGCGAAATCACCCGTGCGGCCCCGAATTTCGCCTGGGCGGGCTACCTGTCCACCACGGGCGTCTATGGTGATCATGGCGGCGGCTGGGTCGACGAGTCGACGCCCCTCACGCCGACCACACGGCGAGGGACGCGTCGCGTCGATGCCGAAAACGCTTGGCGCGCGATCCCCGGCCTGCCGCTGCATGTCTTCCGCCTTGCGGGCATCTACGGACCGGGCCGCAGCGCCTTCGATCGCTTGCGCGACGGCACCGCCCGCCGGATCATCAAGCCGGGCCAGGTGTTTTCCCGCACCCATGTCGATGACATCGCACAGGTTCTGGCCGCATCGATCTCACGTCCGAATCCCGGCGCCGCCTACAACGTCTGCGACGATGACCCGGCCCCGCCCCAGGATGTGATCGAAGAGGCCGCAAAGCTGATCGGCGTCCCGGTGCCGCCGGAGGTGCCTTTCGAACAGGCCGATCTCGGGCCGATGGCGCAAAGCTTCTATTCCGAATCCAAACGTGTTTCGAACGACCGCATCAAGGATGAGCTTGGCGTGACACTGCTGTACCCCACCTACCGCGAGGGGTTGCGCGCCATCCTCGAAGCCGAAACCTGATGCCCGCTGCCGGTCCCGACAACCTGCATGCGCTGCTCGAGGCGATGCGCCCGGACGACCGGGCCGCCCATGTTTCACTGCGCGAAATCATTGGCCATGTGGGCGACAGGTCGTTCACGACCATGATCCTGCTGACCGGGCTGGTTCTCGTGTCGCCGTTATCCGCGATTCCGGGGATGCCGACCACCGGAGCGCTGATCATTCTCGCCGTTGCGACCCAGTACCTGCTGGGCCGCAATCACCTTTGGCTGCCCGGCGTCCTGCTGGATCGCCGGATCGGCCGGGACAAGCTGGATGGCGCCATAGACTTCCTGCACAAACCGCTGGGCTGGATCGACCGCCGCACGAAACGCCGCCTGTCCTTTCTGACGCACCGCCCGCTGAAATGGATCGTAATGCTGACCATCATGGCGACCGTGCTGCCCTGGCCGATCCTCGAACCGCTGCCCATGGTCACCTCAATCGGCGCGACGGCGGTCTCGCTCCTGGCCATCGGCCTGGTCACGCGCGACGGGCTGTTCATCGTGTTGGGTTACGCCTTCATCGCCGCTCTCGGCACGGCGCTCTACGAGGTGTGGGATACGATCTGGTAACCGCGTCCTAGGCCCGCTTGCCCATCACCTCGACGCCAAGTGTCTCCAATACCTTGGCTTCGATGTCGGCGGCATTCAGCCCGGCCACTGCGTACATGTCGGCAGGGCTGGCCTGATCAATGAATATGTCGGGCAGCACCATCGAGCGGAATTTCAGACCGTGGTCGAACACCTGTTCCTCGGCCAGCAATTGCGCGACATGGCTGCCGAACCCGCCTACCGCGCCTTCCTCGATGGTGATCAGCGCCTCGTGATCGGCCACGAGTTGCAGGATCAGGTCGCGGTCCAGCGGCTTGGCGAAACGCGCGTCGGCCACAGTGGGCGATACGCCGCGCGCCTCGAGCGCCTCGCAGGCCTTCATCACCTCGCCCAGACGCGTGCCGAAGGACAGGATCGCAACGCGGCTGCCTTCGCGGATCATCCGGCCACGCCCGATTTCCAGAACCTCGCCGCGCTCGGGCATGGTCACGCCTGACCCTTCGCCACGCGGATAGCGGAACGCGATCGGCCCTTCGTCATGCGCGGCGGCCGTGGCGATCATATGCTTCAGTTCAGCCTCGTCCGCCGCGGCCATCACCACGAACCCCGGAAGGTTCGAAAGATAGGCGATATCGTAGCTGCCGGCATGGGTCGCGCCATCCGCGCCCACCAGCCCAGCGCGGTCGATTGCGAACCGCACCGGCAGGCGCTGGATCGCCACGTCATGCACCACCTGGTCATACCCGCGCTGCAGGAACGTCGAATACATCGCACAGAACGGCCGCATGCCCCCAGCCGCCAACGCGGCGGCAAAGGTCACGCCATGCTGTTCGGCGATCCCCACATCGAACACCCGGCTTGGGTAGCGTTCCGCCATCAGGTCCAGCCCCGTGCCCCCCGGCATCGCGGCGGTAACGGCGCAGATGCGCGAATCCTCGGCCGCCATATCGGTCAGCGTGCGCCCGAAGACCGAGGTATAACTTGGCGCGTTGGACGGCGCCTTTTTCTGTTCGCCCGTCACCACGTCGAATTTCGCCGTGGCATGACCCTTGTCGTCGGCGCGTTCGGCCGGGGCGTACCCCTTGCCCTTTTTCGTCAGAACATGGATCAGCATCGGCCCGGTGGCCCGCGCCTTGACGGTGCGCAGCACAGGCAGCAACTGGTCCATGTCATGCCCGTCGATCGGGCCGACATAGGAAAAGCCCAGCGCCTCGAACATCGTGCCGCCGACCGCCATGCCCTTGAGCATGTCCTTGGCGCGCTTGGCGCCCTCGCGGAACGGTTCGGGCAACAGGCTGACCGCGCCCTTCGCCGCGGCCTTGAATTCCTGGAACGGCTCGCCCGCATACAGGCGCGACAGGTAAGACGACAGCGCACCGACAGGTGGCGCAATGCTCATTTCGTTGTCGTTCAGTATGACGAACACGCGCTTGTTCAGGTGGCCGGCATTGTTCATCGCCTCAAAGGCCATGCCCGCGCTCATCGCGCCGTCACCGATCACCGCGATTGCATCACCCAGCCCGGTTTCGATCGACCCGCCCAGATCGCGCGCCACGGCAAAACCCAGCGCCGCGCTGATCGAGGTCGAACTGTGCGCCGCCCCGAACGGATCGTAGGGAGATTCCGACCGCTTGGTGAAACCCGACAAACCGCCTTTTTGGCGCAGGGTGCGGATACGGTCGCGCCGGCCGGTCAGAATCTTGTGCGGATAGGATTGATGCGACACGTCCCAGATCAGCTTGTCGCGGGGGGTGTCGAACACGCTGTGCAACGCGACCGTCAATTCGATCACGCCAAGACCCGCACCCAGATGCCCGCCGGTTTCGCTGACCGCCGAAATCGTTTCGGCGCGCAGCTCGTCCGCGACCTGGCGCAGCTGCGCATCCGACAACCGTTTCAGGTCGGCAGGCGCGTGGATCGTGTCCAACAGCGGGGTTTGCGGTCTGTCACTCATCTTGGCACCCCTCCCGGGGGTTGGCTCAGCTTTCGCGCGCAATAACGAAGCGCGCGGCCTGCCGCAAGGTTTCAGCCTCTTCACCGTATCCAGATAGGGCGTCGCACGCCTCGGTCACCAGGTCGGCGGCACGTCGTTTGGCCGCATCGAGCCCCAGAAGCGAAACAAAGGTCGCCTTGCCTGCCGCAGCATCCTTGCCAACGGCCTTGCCCAGCTTGTCGGCGTCGCCCTCGACGTCCAGCACGTCATCGGCGATCTGAAAGGCCAGCCCGATACAATCGCCATAGGTTTTCATCGGCTGCTGATCGGCACGTGCCATCAATGGCCCGGCACAGGCCGACCACGTGATCAGGGCCCCGGTTTTTCCTGCCTGCAATGCAGTGATCTGTTCCAGCGTCAGCGGCGACTCGGCGGTTTCGGCGGCGATGTCCAACGCCTGCCCCAAAACCATGCCCCCCGCCCCGCTGGCGCGCGCGAGGCTCAACACCAGGTCGGCGCGCACGGCCCCATCGGGATGGCCGCGGGCATCGCTCACCAGTTCAAAGGCGAGGGTCTGCAGCGCATCCCCGGCCAGAACGGCGGTTGCGTAATCCCACTGCTTGTGAACGGTTGGCATGCCGCGCCGTTCGTCGTCGTCGTCCATGCAGGGCAGATCGTCATGCACCAGGCTGTAGGCGTGCAGCGCCTCGATCGCGGCGGCGGGCCAGATCGCGTGCCCGGGCACAATCCCATGCAACCGCGCCCCTTCCGCCACGAACAGCGCGCGCAGGCGCTTGCCGCCCCGGCTGGCATAGGCCATCGCATCGGCCACCACGCCGCCATATTGACCGATCGCAGCATCCAGATGCGCCTGCACCCGGTCCGCCACGTCCTGGCGCGCCCGGTCGAGCAAGGCTTACATCCCCTCGACCGGGGTCGTGCCCGTCGGATTGCCGTCGCCGTCCAGCGTGATCGCCGCGACCTTTTCCTCGGCTTCCTTCAGCTTGGTCTCGCAGCGCTTCTTCAGCTCGGCCCCGCGCTCATAGAGCGTGATGGACTCCTCCAGCGGAACGTCGCCGCGTTCCAGCTTGCCCACGACCTCTTCCAGCGCGCGCATCGCCTCTTCGAAACTCATTTCGGCTACGGGTTTGTCTGTCATGCGCCCTTCTCCTTCAGAACCGTGACATGGGCGGCCACGCTGGCCGCCAACGCCTCTACGTCATAGCCGCCTTCCAGCGCCGATACCACACGGCGCCCGCAATGTTTCTCGGCCAGGTCGCACAGGTTTTCCGTCAGCCAGACGAAATCCTCGACCTCCCAGTTCAGGTTGGCCAGCGGGTCGGCGCGATGCGCGTCGAACCCCGCCGAGATCAGCAGCAGTTCGGGCGCATAAGCGTCGATACGCGGGAAGACATGTTCGTCATAAACCGCGCGCATTTCCGCCCCGCCTGTCGTCGGCGCAAGCGGCAGGTTCACGATCTGGCCATGCGCACCTTTTTCTTTCGGCGCCCCCGTGCCCGGCCAAAGCGGCATCTGGTGGCTGGAAAAGAACAGCGCGCGCGCCTCGTCCCACAGCAGGTCTTGTGTGCCGTTGCCGTGATGCACGTCGAAATCCACCACCGCCACGCGCGTCAGGCCATGCACCTCCATCGCATGTTTCGCGGCCAGCGCGACGTTGCCGAACAGGCAAAACCCCATATGCGTGCTGCGCTCGGCATGGTGGCCAGGCGGGCGCGTCGCGACAAAGGCGTTGGTGACCTCTCCCGCCATCACCGCGTCGACGGCAGCGATCGCACCACCGACGGCGCGCCGCGCCGCCGCCACCGAACCGTTCGACATGTGAGTGTCGGAATCCAACGTCACGAAACCGCTTTCCGGTTCGGACGAATCGATCTTGTCGAGATAGGATTGCGGATGCCCGCGCAGGATCAACTCGTCCCCGCCAAGCGGCGCCTCGCGCCGGTCCAGTCCTGTCATGTCCGCCAGCGCCGCACGGATATGTTCCAGCCGCGCAACCCGCTCGGGGTGCCCATCCGGGGTCACATGGCCCAGGCAATCGTCATGCCAGTAAAGCGCGGTTCCCATCTTGTTCCCTTGTCTTCATCTTGCTGAAAATACTCTCGCCGAAGGCAGACCGTGCCACGGGCGATGCCGACGAACAAGGATCAATCCGGCGCCAGCATATAGCCCGCGCCGCGCACCGTCTGGAGGTAGCGCGGCTGTTTCGGATCCTGTTCGATCTTGCGGCGCAACCGCGTGATCTGCACGTCGACCGCGCGTTCCTGCGCCTGCCCGCCACCGGCGGCCCCGCCCCGGCCCAGATCCTCGACCAGCTTGGTGCGGCTGATCGGTTCACCCGGCTGCGCGGCAAAGATCCGCATCAGCTGGCTTTCCGTGGCGGTCAGCCGTACTGGGTCTTGCCCATGCCACAGCTCGCCCCGCTCGATGTCATAGCGGATCGATCCCAGATGCAGAACTTTCGGCACCGTGCTGTCGGGTTCCGGTTCCGGCATCCGCCGCAGGATCGCGTTGATCCGCAACAGCAACTCACGCGGCTCGAAAGGCTTGGGCAGGTAATCGTCCGCCCCGGCCTCCAGCCCGGTAATCCTGTCCTGCGTTTCGCCCTTGGCGGTCAGCAAAAGGATCGGCGTCGCCGCGGTTTCGCGGATCGCCCGCGTCAGGCTGATCCCGTCCTCGCCCGGCATCATCACGTCCATCACGATCAGGTCGAATTCCAGCCCCTCCAGCAATCGCCGTGCGTGGGCGGCATCCCGCGCCGTCGATACAAGGAACCCGTGCTTGATCAGGAACTTGGCAAGCAGCGTGCGGATCCGCTCGTCATCGTCGACGATCAGAAGATGGGCGTCGATATCGCTCATGAACCGCTCTCCTTCAACGCAAGGTATCTGCGGCGCATGTCGGGGTCCATCATCGCCTCAAGCACCTGGCGGAACCCGGCGACAGCCTGCGGGCCAGCCGCGCGATAGGCCGCACGCATCCGTGCCCTCTGCGCATCGGAAAGGCGTTGCTCCAGGGCCCGGCCATCATCGGTCAGATACAGGTGGCGTTCGCGCTTGTCGGCATTGCCGACCCGGCTTTCCACCAGCCCGTCTTCGATCAGCGTGCGCAACACGCGGTTCAGCGATTGCTTGGTCACCCCGAGAATGGCCAGAAGGTTGTTGACGGTCGTACCCGGCGCACGGTTGATGAAATGGACCGCACGATGATGCGCCCGGCCATAGGCCATGTCGGCCAGGATGCGGTCGGGATCGGCGGTGAACCCCCGGTAGGCAAAGAACATCGCCTCGATTCCTTGCCTGAGCTGTTCATCCGTGAGGTAGAGCAGGTTTTCACCAGTGGACGGGTCCGACATTTACCCCCCTTTCGGGCATACACCCTGTGCCTGTTTTGACGGGCAGTTTAAGTCAGCCTTGTTGACATTCCAAGACGTAACTGGTAGCGAATCGCAGTTTTTGCGTAATTTTATGTCCGGTTCGGACGTTTACTGCGCAATTTATGAAAAGCTTGAGCCGAAGGAGAGAAAAAATGGCGGGCTATGACGATCGCGACGGCAAGATCTGGCTGGACGGACAGTTGGTGGACTGGCGCGAGGCCAAAGTGCATGTGCTGACCCACGCATTGCATTACGCCAGCTCGGTCTTCGAAGGTGAGCGCTGCTACAACGGCAAGATTTTCAAAAGCCGCGAACATTCGGAAAGGCTTCTGCAATCCGGCCGCCTCATCGATTTCGAAATCCCCTACACCGTGGACGAGATCGAAGCCGCGAAAGAGGCGACGCTCAAGGCCAACGGCCTGACCGACGCCTATGTCCGCGCATTCGCGTGGCGCGGCGTGGGCGAAGACATGGGTGTCGCCTCCGCGCGCAACCCGGTCCGCATGGCCGTGGCGGTCTGGTCCTGGGGCAATTACTACGGTGACGCCAAGATGAAAGGCGCCAAGCTGGACATCGCGAAATGGCGCCGTCCCGACCCGGCAACCGCGCCCAGCCAGGCCAAGGCCGCCGGGCTCTACATGATCGCCACCATGTCCAAGCACGCGGCCGAGGCCAAGGGCTGTTCGGACGCGATGATGATGGATTACCGCGGCTACGTGGCCGAGGCGACCGGGGCGAACATCTTCTTCGTCAAGAATGGCGAGGTGCATACCCCGACGCCGGACGCGTTCCTAAACGGCATCACGCGTCAGACGGTGATCGACATGCTCAGGAACAAGGGCATCAACGTGATCGAACGCCACATCATGCCCGACGAACTGGAAGGGTTCGAACAGTGCTGGCTGACCGGCACCGCTGCCGAAGTCACACCAGTCGGCCAGATCGGCGACTACAACTTCGAAGTCGGCGCGCTGACCCGCGAAATCGCGGAAGATTACGAAAAGCTCGTGCGCAGCTAAGCCCCGCCAGGACAATTGCTGAAACCAGTACGCCCCCGCCGTCCGTCGGCGGGGTTTTTTCTTGGCAACGGTCGGGGTCGCCCGGCCTTCCGCAAGGTCATCCTAAATCAAATTGACCCGCCAACACGGAACATGAGATTTGGGCCGCCTGACGGTGCCGCTTTTGCAGCCTTCCGGCAGCAACGGAAACATGGGTGTTGTGATGAAACGCTGTATCAGTTCTTTCCTATTCACCGTCGCAATGGCGGTTCCCGCTTTCTCGGCCCCGGTCGCGTTCAACATCAGCGGTTCGCTGTCGGACGAGGGCCTGACGCTGAACGACGCTTTCGACAATGCGGTGTTTCAGGGCACGGTCGTCGTCGATACGATGTCGGTCAAGGCGAACATCAGCAGCGCAATCACTTACAACCTGCTCAGTTACTATGTCGTTGTGACACCGGTCGGCGCCGCGCCGTCGTTCAGCTTTCTGGGCGATGGCGAAACCGGCGAAGGCGACAGCGGCGCGTCGGTGCAGAAGAATGACGGCATCCTGTCTTTCGTGCTGTATGAAAACATCGACGATCCGGCCACCGCAGCGATTGAACGGCGTCAACTGCAGCTTTCTTTCAATGGCAACACCACCGCGCCTGTCAGCTCTCTTGCGGGATTGATCGCGGCGGCCCCGGGTGTCGGCTCGAATTTCGACGCGGGCTTGTTGCAGGTATCGACGTCCCAACTCCCGACCGCCGTCGAAGATGCGGAAGCGGCCGTGGTGGAGCGGGACACACCGCCGATTTCACCGGTTCCGCTACCTGCGAGTGTCGGGCTGCTGGTCGCGGGTTTGATCGGCTTTGGTTCGGTCGGATTTGGCCGCCGCCGGACGTCGAAACGCGCGCGTCCAAACCTGTTGTGAAAACCGCGCGGTTTTGCGGGCCAATCGCGCGGGTTTTGCATATTTAAGCGCCGCTTGAATATGCAAAGGCTCAGAAATCGACGCCTCGCTGCGCCTTGATTCCGGCTTTGTAGGGGTGTTTCACCTCTTCGATGACAGACACCAAATCGGCATAATCGCAGATTTCCACCGGCGCGTCCCGTCCCGTCAGGATCACCCCAGTGCGTGCGTCGCGCGCATCCAGGGCCGCGATGACGGCCTCGGAACTGATCTGGCCATACCTTAGCGAGATGTTGATTTCATCAAGGATAACAAGGTCATAGTCGCCACTGGCCAGCATCGACGCGGCCTTTTCCAGGGCCGCTTCGGCGGCCAGGCGGTCGCGTTCCTTGTCCTGCGTGTCCCAGGTGAAACCCTCGCCCATCATGAACCAGTCGATCTGGCCCAGACGTTCGAAAAACTGGCGCTCACCGGTGATCCACGTTCCCTTGACGAACTGGACCACCCCAACACGCTGCTTCCAGCCCAAAGCCCGGATCGCCACACCAAAGGCCGAAGACGATTTTCCCTTGCCATTTCCGGTATTTACCAGAACCAGACCCTTGTCGGGATCGCGCAATTCCTGCTGCTTTTCACGATGCGCCTTTTGCACCGCCTGCATCTTGGACTTGTAGGTTTCCGCCTCGCCCATGGTCGTCAGCTTTCGGGTTTCATGGCGCGCTGGAGCTTGGCCATGCCAGCGATCCAGCGGTCGTAGTTTTCGGCTTTCACTTTCATGTAGGCTGCCACTTCCTTATGGGGCAGCACAAGAAAACGATTGCTTTCAATGGCTTCGATACATTCCTGCGCCACCTGCGCGGGCGGAAGGATGCCATCCAGAACGGCCGGATTGTTCTCGGCGTCGCGCACCATTTCCGTATCGACGCCCTGAGGGCACAACACACTGACACCGATCCCGTCATCGCGATGCCCAAAGGCCAGCGCCTCGGCGAAACCAACGGCGGCGTGTTTCGTTACCCCATAGACCGCGCTGCCGACTTGGTTCAGCAAACCAGCCGCCGACGCGGTATGGAGGAAATATCCGCCGCCGCGCGATTTCATCTTCGGAATCAGATGCCTGGCTGCATGAACATGGGCCATGACATTGACCGCCCAGGCCTGATCCCAGACCTCGGTTTCGGCAAAGGCGATGTTGTCGAACGTGCTGTCCTTGCCGGTCAGGATGCCCGCGTTGGAGCACATCAGGTCAACCGGTCCGTGCGTCGTTTCGACATGGTCGATCATCGCCTCGATCGCATCTTGCCGCGACACGTCGCAGACAACACACTCGTCTGCCCCATCGGTCTCATGCTCGCGCAGATCGGCGCTGATCACCCTGGCCGCGCCGGCATCCTTGAGGGCGCGCACCAAGGCCGCGCCGATGCCCTGCGCCCCGCCGGTAACGATGGCAATACGTCCAGCGATTTGCATCAGCTCGGGCTCATCCCGCGGAGGCGTTCGGACCGGCGGCGCAAGAGTTCGACAACGGTCAGCAACACGATCGACACGATCACCAGAATGGTCGCAACCGACAGGATCGCCGGGCTGATCTGTTCGCGGATACCGTTCCACATCTGGCGCGGGATCGTCTGTTCATCCAGGCCACCGACGAACAGCACGACAACCACCTCGTCGAACGAGGTGACAAAGGCGAACAGCGCACCGGAAATCACGCCGGGCATGATCAGCGGCATCTGCACACGGCGGAACGTGGTGACGGGATCGGCGCCCAGGTTGGCCGCCGCGCGCGTCAGAGAGTGGTCAAAGCCCACCAGCGTTGCGGTGACGGTGATGATCACGAACGGAATCCCAAGCGTTGCGTGGGCCAGGATCACGCCGAGATAGGGGATGCCCCAGTCCTGGATGCCGATACGCGAGTAGAAAAAGAACAGGCCAGTCGCCACGATGATGATCGGCACGATCATCGGCGAGATCAGTGTCGCCATGATCGCACGTCGATACGGCATTTCGGGCCGCGACAGGCCCAGCGCCGCAACCGTGCCAAGGCCGGTGGCGATAATCGTCGAGAAAAAGCCGATGATGATCGAGTTCTTGGCCGCGTTGATCCAGTTCGCGTTGGCCCATGCATCCGCCCACCAGCTTGCGTCGCGCGGGGCCTCGGGCTCGAGCATGCCGAAGGTCAGCAGCAGGTCGTACCAGCGCATCGAATAGCCGGTCGGGTCCAGCTTGAGCATCTTTTCGGTGAAAGTGAAATACGGCTCGATGTTGAAGCTGAGCGGGATCACCACGAGGATCGGCGCGATCAGGAACAGAAAGATCAGTCCGCAGATCACGAGATACGCGTAGTGCCAGACCCGTTCGAGCGTAGAGGCGTGATTTGGAAGTGCCATGTCTTACCCCAGCTTCAGGTTGTCGATGCCGATCAGGCGATCATAGAGCCAATACAGGATCAGAATGCCCGCAAGCAGCAGCGCGGCCAGTGCGGCGGCGAGCGACCAGTTGAGCGAATTCTGCATGTGGAAGGCGATCAGGTTCGAAATCAGCTGACCATCGGCGCCACCCACAAGGGCGGGCGTGATGTAATACCCGACCGCCAGGATGAAGACGAGCAGCGCCCCCGCGCCGATCCCTGGCACGGTCTGCGGGAAATAAATCCGGCGGAAGGCTGTCCAGCTGGTTGCGCCCAGGCTGCGCGCGGCGCGCACATAGGACGGGTTGATCGGCCGCATCACCGAATAGAGCGGCAACACCATGAACGGCAGCAGGATATGCGTCATCGCAACCACGGTGCCGATCTGGTTGTACATCATCTGCAGCCGGTTATCGTCGCCCAGAAGGCCCATGCCGACCAGCGCATCGTTGACCACGCCCTGGCTTTGCAAAAGCACCATCCAGCTGGTCGTTCGCACCAGCAGCGATGTCCAGAACGGCAGCAGCACAAAGATCATCAGAAGGTTGGAATAGCGCAGCGGCAGCGTGGCCAGCAGATGCGCGATCGGATAGCCCAGCAGGAAGGTCAGAAAGGTGATGAGAACCGACAGGAACAATGTGCGCGCAAAAAGCTTGACGTAGATTTGGCGGTTTTCATCGACATTCACGATCTCGCCGTCGACGTTCTTGGTGCGGTCCAGCGCCGCCAGGTAGAAGTTGAACGTGTAGGCAGAGGAGGCGTCACGCATCACGCGCCAGAGTTCCGGGTCGGTCCATTCTTCATCGACGTCCAGGAACGCTTCCATGTAGGGCGCTTCCATTCGCTCGGCCCGACGGGCTGTCTTGGTGAACATCGACCGCGATCCGCCGCGTTCATAGTTCACGCGCGTACCGGCCTGGCCGGGAGCGCGCAATTCGCGCAGCAAAAGGAAATCCTTGTGAAGGGCGGCAAACGCCTCTTCGTTCGGTTCGGTACCGGCGGGGTTCTCATCGAACCACGTCTTGATATTCGTCATGATCGGGGTGCGTTCACCCGAGCCGATATCCTCGTGCATGACGAAGCCTTCGTTGTAGACCGACTGGTGCAGCATCTGCGCGATCGGCGTCACGAAGGTGATGAGGATAAAGGCGAGCAGCGGCAGAACCAGCAAGAAAGCCTTGCGTCTTGCGCGCGCCTGGGCGCGGTTCAGCGCCTCTTTGAGCGGCTTGCCATCCGCCGTGGTCAGCATCTGCGGCTTTCCGTTTGCGGTCGCGTCGGTCATGTCACTGTCACACCCTGTCCGGTTGGTTGGGCGGGCCTTTGGCGGCCCGCCTCTTGTTCATGCAGCCCCGGCTTGTGGGCCGGGGCCGTGAGGCCGGATTACTGCGCCAGCCAGGCGTTGAAACGCTCGTTCAGTTCAGCGTCCATATCGACCCAGAACTCGAAGTTGTTGACCAGAGCGTTTTCCAGGTTCTTTGCAGCGGTCGGCATGTGGGGCGCCATCTCGGTCTTGCCGTCCGAATAGAGGCCCACCAGGTCACCCGACGACTTGCGCGCGGGGCCGTAGCTGATCCAGCTTGCCTGATCTGCCAGGCGCTGCGTGTCGGTCGAGAAGGCGATGAACTTCATCGCGGCGTCCTTGTTCGGTGCGCCCTTGGGAACCACGAACAGGTCGAAGTCGAGGATCTGACCGTCCCAGACGATTTCCAGCGGCTGGTCTTCGCCAACGGCTGCGTTGAAGATACGGCCGTTGTAAGCGGTCGACATCACGACTTCGCCGTCTGCCAGCAGTTGCGGCGGCTGTGCGCCAGCTTCCCACCAGACGATGTCGTCCTTGATGGTGTCGAGCTTGGCGAATGCACGGTCGATGCCTTCGTCGGTTTCCAGAACGTCATAGACTTCGCCCGCAGGTACACCGTCTGCCATCAGGGCCATTTCCAGGGTCGCCTTGGCCGACTTGCGCAGGCCGCGCTTGCCCGGGAACTTTTCGGTGTCGAAGAAATCCGCGATCGAGGTCGGCGTGCCGTCCACGTTTTCGCTGTTATAGGCCATCACGGTCGACCAGACGATGTTGGCGACAGCGCAATCCTGCAGCGCGCCTTCGATGAAGTCTTCGGTGGCCGGGGTGCCATCGGGCGCGGCCGGCAGCATGCTGACGTCGATCGTCTCAAGCAGGCCTTCGTCGCACAGGCGGACGGCGTCCGAGAATTCCACGTCGGCCACGTCGATCGACACGTTGCCGGCCTCGACCTGCGCCTTGATCGGCGTGGCGGGGTTGTCGGCGTCGACCGAGTTCACCTTGATGCCGGTCTCGGCGGTGAAGGGTTTGTGATAGGCTTCGACCTGGCTTTTGGTGTACGCGCCACCCCAGGACATTACGGTGACTTCCTGGGCCTGTGCGGCAAAGCCGACACCGGCCAAAGCCGTCGCCATAAGAGCTGTTTTAAGTTTCATTTCATAACTCCCAATAGTTACCCGTGTTGATTGTGTCGGAGGCGGCGTGACGGGCTGACCATCCGCCCCCCGAAGTGATCGCGCCCCCTTTTCGGGGCGCGAAGCCTTGTTACCGCCTACGCATCAAGCGCGCGGCAATCCTGCGGAAGCCAGCCGATTTCGATCTGCTGGCCCGGTTCGGTGCGGACCTGGTCAGGTGCGTTCCGCGTCTTGACGACGAAATCCTCGTTTCCGGCAACACGCAGACGGGTGCGGAAGATGTCACCCATGTAGATAAACTCGAGCACTTCGGCCTTGAGCGTATGGGCACCGGCCTGAAGGCGGGATCTGTTCATTTCGACACGTTCGGGCCGGATCGAAACGCGCGTGCGTTGGCCGACTTCGGACACGTTCACCGGCTTGGCGTCGATGATCTCGCCGCTGTCCAGCTTGACCTCGCAAAGGTCGCCCTTGATCGCCGTGATAACGCCCTCGAGCGTGTTATTCTCGCCGATGAACTGGGCCACAAAGCTGTTTTGCGGCTCTTCATACAGCGTGTCGGGGGCCGCAAGCTGCTGGATGCGGCCATCGTCGAACACGGCGACGCGGTCCGACATCGTCAGCGCCTCGGTCTGGTCGTGCGTCACGTAGACCGTGGTAATGCCCAGCTCGTGCGCCAGTCTGGTGATTTCGAACTGCATGTGTTCGCGGAGCTGCTTGTCGAGCGCGCCCAGAGGTTCGTCCATCAACACCAGCTCGGGTTCGAAAACCAGCGCGCGGGCCAGTGCGATCCGCTGCTGCTGCCCGCCCGAAAGCTGCGCGGGGCGGCGGTTTCCGAACTGCCCCATCTGTACCATGTCCAGCGCGCGCTTGATCTTTCCCTCGCGCGTGGATTTGTCGATGCCGCGCACCTCGAGCGGAAAGCTGAGGTTCTCGGCAACCGTCATGTGCGGGAACAGAGCGTAGTTCTGGAACACCATGCCGATCCCGCGCTTGTGCGGCGGGATGTTGTTGATCGGCTTTCCACCCAGAAGGATTTCGCCATGTGTGGCGGTTTCGAAACCGGCCAGCATCATCAGGCATGTCGTCTTGCCCGATCCCGACGGACCCAACATTGTCAGGAATTCGCCACGCGGCATGGAAAGGTTCAGGTCTTTGACGACAAGCGTTTCGCCGTCATAGCTTTTCTGCACGCGGTCAAAAACCACGAACGCATCGTCACGATTCACGTCAGCCAAATCGGCTCCCCGTTTTTTGTTTCGCAGGTCGGCCTGCTTGTTTTATTCGGCAACGACTAAACCCAACCTTGGCCAGTGTTGCAACAGCGCATTGCGATTTTCTGTTCAAACATGCGGCAGATGCCCAAAGAGTCGCCATAGGTCTTGGAATCCGCGCTGCAGGATGGTGCAAAAGACGCGTGCACCGTCGTTTCTGGCCCAGAATCGTTCAATCGGATTTGTCAAAAGCGACCCTGTGGCAACATTTAAAGACGAGGACCATATGACTGAAAAGGACATCCCCTTCAGCCCTCAGGAATACGCGCGTCGCATTTCCAAGACGCGCCAGGCGATGGAGCAGGCGGGGATCGACATCCTTTTCGTCACCGATCCATCCAACATGGCATGGCTCACGGCCTATGATGGATGGTCTTTTTACGTGCACCAGGGTGTGATCCTGCGAAAAGACGGCGATCCGATCTGGTGGGGGCGCGGCATGGACGGCAATGGCGCGCGCCGCACCGTCTGGATGACCGAGGACAACATCCGCCCCTATCCCGACCATTTCGTGCAATCCACCGAACGCCACGCGATGCAGCACCTGGGCGCCCTTCTGGCGGAACTGGGCGGCGAGACTGCCCGCATCGGCGTGGAGATGGAGAACTATTACTATTCTGCCAAGGCGCACATGACGCTTGAGGCGACGCTGCCCCGGGCGACCCTTGTCGACGCGACGGGCCTTGTGAACTGGCAGCGCGCGATCAAGTCCGACGAAGAGATCGGGTTCATGCGCCGCGCCGCAAGGATCGCGGAAACCATGATCGACGGCGCCATCGCCCGCGCGCGCCCCGGCCTGCGCAAGAACGAACTTGTCGCCGCGATCTATAACGATGCGCTGACAGGCGTCGGCGACGACTGGGGCGACTACCCCGCGATCGTGCCCATGTGTCCGTCAGGTGCGGATGCAAGCGCCCCGCACATCACCTGGAACGGCGACCAGATGCAGTATGACCAATGCACGTTCTTCGAGCTGGCCGGGGTCTATCGTCGCTATCACACGCCGTTCTGCCGCACCGTCTGGCTGGGCACCCCGCCCGACGAAGTGCGCCATGCCGAAGAGGCCCTGATCGAGGGGCTTGAGGCCGGGCTTGATGCCGCGCGCGCAGGCAACCGTGCCTGCGACATCGCCGAAGCGCTGGGGGCGGCACTGACCAAGGCAGGCATCGAGCGGGGCGCGCGCTGCGGCTATCCGATCGGCCTGTCCTATCCCCCGGACTGGGGTGAGCGCACGATTTCCCTGCGCTCGGAGGACGAAACCGTTCTGGAGCCGGGCATGACCTTCCATTTCATGCCCGGTCTGTGGATGTCCGACTGGGGGCTGGAGATCACGGAATCGATCCTGATCACCGACGAAGGCCCGGCAGAGACGTTCTGCAACCGTCCCCGCCAGCTTTTCGTCAAGGAATAACCGCGCGCTGCGTCAGCTCGCGGCGACCCACAGACCCTGTTCTTTGACCTGGGCCATCGCCTCGTCCAGCGATTTCCAGGCGCGTTCGATCAGGATGTCGGCCTCGTCGGGCTGCATCACCAGCGGCGGGCTGATGATCATGCGATCGCCGACGTGGCGCATCACCAGGTTGTTGGCAAAGCAGCGTTCGCGGGTGATGTAGCCCACGGTCCCGGGGTCGGCAGCGAATCGGGCGCGGCTTTCCTTGTGCGGGGTCAGTGCGATCGACCCCATCATGCCCACGATCTTGGCCTCGCCCACCATCGGGTGATCGGTCAGGGCCTGCCATTTCTCGGCCATGTGCGGGCCGATCACGTCGCGGACATGGCCGACGATGTTTTCCTCTTCCATGATAAGCAGGTTTTCCAGCGCGACCGCGGCGGCCACGGGATGGGAAGAATAGGTGTAGCCGTGATTGAACTCGCACTTGCCGATAACGTCGGCGATGCGGTCGGACACGATCGACCCGCCGATCGGCTGGTAACCCGAGGACAGGCCCTTGGCGATGGTCATGATGTCGGGCTGCCAGCCCACGGTTTGCGATCCGAACCAGTTGCCCGTGCGGCCGAAACCGCAGATCACCTCGTCGGCGATCAGCAGGATATCGTTCTCGCGGCAGATGCGCTGGATTTCCGGCCAGTAGGTTTCGGGCGGGACAATCACGCCGCCCGCGCCCTGCACGGGCTCGGCGATGAACGCCGCGACCTTGTCGGCACCGTAATGCGCAATCGCCTGTTCCAGTTGCCGCGCCCGTTCAAGGCCGAACTCTTCGGGTGAGGTGTTGCCACCCTCGGCCCACCAGTTCGGCTGGTCGATATGGTGGATACCGGGAATGGGCAGCCCGCCCTGCGCATGCATCGGCGCCATGCCACCCAGGCTGCCGCTGCCGATGGACGACCCGTGATAGGCGTTCTTGCGGCTGATGATGATGCTCTTTTCCGGCTTGCCCATCTCGGCCCAGTAGGTGCGCACCATCCGGATGTTCGTGTCGTTCGCTTCGGACCCCGACCCGGCATAGAACACATGGTTCAGATCGCCGGGCGCGATTTCCGCCAGTTTCTGGCTAAGCGCGATGGCGGGGATGTGCGTCGTCATGAAGAAGGTGTTGTAATAGGGCAGTTCGCGCATCTGGCGGGCGGCGACGTCGGCCAGACGGTCGCGGCCGTAGCCGATGTTTACGCACCAGAGCCCCGCCATCCCGTCCAGGATCTTGTTGCCTTCGCTGTCGTGAATCCACACACCCTCGGCGCGGGTAATGACCCGCGCACCACGCGCGGCAAGATCGCCCTGGGTGGAAAAGGGATGCATGTGATGCGCGGCGTCCAGCGCCTGCAACTCTGCTGTCGGCATATGGTTCGTGATCTGGGTCATGACGGCCTCGATTCGGGAAGGTTCGGGCGCGTTACGCGCGTTTCTGCCAGAATATGATCAAATCCGAGGCTGTCAATCGAATCACTTGTTCTGAGCGGCGCGCTCCAGCATCGCGCGGATATGCTCCATGCCTTGCAGCATGTCTTCGCGCATCGCACGGGCGGCGCCTTCGGCATCGCCGGTGCGCATGCAATCCATCAGAGCGCGGTGTTTGTCGGGTTGGTTTTGCGTACCGACGCGACCGATCATCACCCGCAAAGATGGGCCGAAACGCAGCCACAGACGTTCGGCCATCTCGGCCAGGATGGGCGCGTCAGCGATCTGGTAAATCCTTTGGTGGAAAAGATAATTCTGCCGCAGATAGGCATGCAGCTCGCCGCGCTCGATGGCTGAATCCAGGGCCGAGTCGATCCGCGCCAGATCGGCGAGATCGTCGGCGGTGGCCCGTTCCGTCGCCCGCAAGGCCAAGTGCGATTCCAGCCATTGTCGGGCGAAAATGATCTCGGCCACGTTGGCGGCTGTAAGCTGTGGAACCGTTACCCGGCGATTGCCCTGGAACTGAAGCGCACCTTCAGAAATCAGCCGGCGGATCGCCTCGCGCACAGGGGTCATGCCGGCCCCCAATCGCGTGCAAAGACCTTGTATCGTGACGGCTTCACCCGGGGCAATCTCGCCAAAAAGCACTAATTCGCGCAGTTGACCATAGATCACCTGATGCGCCGGAACACCGGCGCCCCCAATCCCGGAGACGCCTGTTTTCTGGGCCAAATCATTCATATCGGCGGATTTCCCTTGGCTGCTGTGCGCGCTCTCTTGCGAGTTTAGCGGTGTCGTGAAAACATTTCCATATTGTCCGAATGGGCAAGATATGATCAAATTTCAGGTCAAGGACGAAAGATCCACGACCAACGGGAGAAAACACATGACGAAACGCTTGATGACCATGACCGCCGCCTGCGCCCTGCTGGCAGGAGCCGCGGCTGCAGAAGAGGTCCGCGTTTACAACTGGTCCGACTATATCGACGAGGCGCTGCTCGAAAAATTCGAGCAGGAGACCGGCATCGAACTGATCTACGACGTGTTCGACAGCAACGAGGTTCTGGAAACCAAGATGCTGGCCGGCGGCTCGGGCTATGACGTGGTGGTGCCCACCGGCACCTTCCTGCAGCGTCAGATCATGGCCGGCGCGTTCCAGAAGCTGGACAAGTCGAAGCTGCCGAACATCGACAACATGTGGGACGTGATCGAAAAGCGCACCGCGACCTATGATCCGGGCAACGAATACTCGATCAACTACATGTGGGGCACGACCGGCATCGGCGCCAACATAGGCAAGGTGCAGGAAGTTCTGGGCGAAGACGCCCCGGTGAACAGCCTTGCGCTGATCATGGACCCGGCGAACATGGAAAAGCTGCAGGAATGCGGCGTGCACTTCCTGGACGCCCCGACCGAAATGATCCCCGCCGCGCTGGCCTATGCCGGTATGGACCCGGACGCCAAGGACGATGAATCGCTTGCCAAGGCCGAAGAAATCCTGATGGCCGTCCGCCCGTATGTGCAGAAATTCCACAGCTCGGAATACATCAACGCGCTGGCAAACGGCGATATCTGCGTGGCATTCGGCTGGTCGGGCGACATCCTGCAGGCGCGCGACCGTGCAGCCGAAGCCGAAAACGGCGTCGAAATCGTCTACAACGCTCCGAGCGAGGGTGCGCTGATGTGGTTCGACCAGATGGCTATCCCGGTCGACGCACCGAACCCCGATGCTGCGCATACGTTCCTGAACTTCATCATGGACGCGCAGAACATGGCGGCTGCGTCGAACTACGTCTACTACGCGAACGGCAACAAGGCATCGCAGGAGTTCCTCGAAGAGGACGTGATCGGCGACACCGCGATCTATCCCGACGAGGCGGCGCTGGAAAACCTGTACACCGTCACTCCGTTCGGCCCCAAGGAACAGCGCACGCTGACGCGCCTTTGGACCAAGATCAAATCGGGCATCTAATCCCTGATTTCCCGGCCCGCGCCCTACCCGGCGCGGGCCTTTCTCTGACAAGGACCGGGAATGGCTCAAACCGTCTTTGCCCCTTGGGACGACCCCAACGAAAAACCCCTGATCCAGTTCCGAAACGTGACAAAGCGGTTCGGTGACTTCACTGCGATCGACAATCTTTCCCAGGACATCTATGCGCGCGAATTCTTCGCGCTGCTCGGCCCGTCCGGCTGCGGCAAGACCACGATGATGCGGATGCTGGCAGGGTTCGAAACCCCGACCGAAGGCCAGATCCTGATCGCCGGACAGGACATGGCGGGCGTGCCGCCGAACAAGCGGCCCGTGAACATGATGTTCCAATCCTATGCGCTTTTCCCGCATCTTTCGGTGTGGGAAAACATCGCCTTCGGCCTGAAACGCGAAGGTATGGAAAAGGACAAGGTCGACGCACGGGTCACCGAAATGCTGCGCCTGACGCGGCTGGAACGCTTCGCCAAGCGCAAGCCGCACCAGATTTCAGGCGGCCAGCGGCAGCGCGTGGCGCTGGCGCGAAGCCTGGCCAAGGCACCAAAGCTGCTGCTGCTGGACGAACCGCTGGGGGCGCTGGACGCCAAGTTGCGGCAGGACACCCAGTTCGAGCTGGTGGATATCCAGGAAAAGACCGGCACCACATTTGTCATCGTCACTCATGACCAGGAAGAGGCGATGACCGTTGCCAGCCGTGTCGCCGTCATGGACGAAGGCCGCATCGTGCAGGTCGCAACACCGGCCGTGATCTACGAGCAGCCAAATTCGGTCTACGTGGCCGATTTCATCGGCGACGTGAACATCATCGAAGGGGCGGCGAACCCGTCCGCCGACGGCTATGACATAACCTGGGCCGAAGGGCAGCCGATCCTGCATGTGAAAACCGAAAAGACCTTTGCGCCTGGCCAGAAATGTTTCCTGGCGATCCGCCCGGAAAAGGTGGGGATCTCGGCCGAAGAGCCCACAGACGCCGCCAACAAGGTGCAGGGGCAGATCATCGACATCGCCTATCTGGGCAATCTCAGCACCTATCACGTCAAGCTGGCGGACGGCACGATGATGAAGGCGCAGATCGCAAACACCCGCCGCCTGTCGCGCCGCAGCCTGACATGGGAAGACAACGTCTGGCTCAGCTGGACAGACACCGCCCCCGTGCTGCTGGAGAGCTGAGGCATGCGGCGGCTGATCCTCATATCGGTGCCGTATCTCTGGCTGCTGGCGCTTTTCCTGATCCCGTTCCTGATCGTGCTCAAGATCAGCCTGTCGGATGTGGCGATGGCGATCCCGCCCTATGTGCCCACACTGGATTTCGCGGAAGGCTGGGCGGGGATAAAGGCGTTCTTCGCCGAGCTCGATTTCGAGAATTTCACCTTCCTCACCACGGATGACCTGTATTGGAAGGCATATCTCAGCTCGCTCCAGATCGCGGCGCTGTCCACCTTCCTGACACTGCTGGTGGGCTATCCCATCGCCTATGGCATGGCGATGGCGCCGGATCACTGGCGGCCGACGCTGATGATGCTGGTGATCCTGCCATTCTGGACCAGCTTTCTGATCCGGGTTTATTCCTGGATGGGCATCTTGTCGAACGAGGGGGTGCTGAACCAGTTCCTGACCTGGATCGGCCTGATCGACCAGCCGCTGACGATCCTGAACACGAATGTCGCCGTCTATATCGGCATCATCTACACCTACCTGCCCTTCATGATCCTGCCGATCTACGCGACCCTGGAAAAGCTGGATGGCTCTTTGCTGGAGGCCGCCGAGGATCTGGGATGTTCGCGGTTGTCGGCCTTCTGGCTGGTGACAATCCCGCTGTCGAAACAGGGGATCATCGCGGGCTGTTTTCTGGTTTTCATCCCTGCCATCGGTGAATTCGTGATCCCCTCGCTGCTGGGCGGATCGGGCACGCTGATGATCGGCAAGGTGTTGTGGGAAGAATTCTTCAACAACCGCGACTGGCCGGTGGCCAGCGCCGTGGCGGTCGTGCTGCTGCTGATCCTGATCATCCCGATCATCCTGTTCCAGCGCAACGAACAGAAACAGCGCGAGAAGGAGGGTTAAGCCATGCGCCGCATGACATGGTTCAACGCCACCTCGCTGACGCTGGGCTTCGCGTTTCTTTACCTGCCGATGGTGATCCTCGTGATCTACAGCTTCAATGAATCGAAGCTGGTGACAGTCTGGGCCGGGTTCTCGACGAAATGGTATGGTGAGCTGCTCGGGAACGAGGCGTTCCTGGATGCCGCCTGGGTCACCGTTCAGGTGGCGGTCGCGTCATCGACGATCGCCACGGTTCTTGGCACGATGGCCGCTTATGTGCTGGTCCGCGCGGGGCGTTTTTACGGGCGCACGCTTTTCTCCGGCATGATCTACGCGCCGCTTGTGATGCCCGAGGTGATTACCGGCCTGTCCCTGCTGCTGCTGTTCATCGGCATTGGGCTGGATCGCGGGATTCTGACCATCATCCTGGCGCATACGACCTTTTCGATGTGCTATGTCTCGGTCGTCGTTTCCTCGCGGCTGGTCAGCTTCGACCGGTCGCTGGAAGAGGCGGCGCTGGATCTGGGGTGCACGCCATTCGAATCCTTCCGCCTTGTCACGCTGCCGATCATCGCACCGGCGGTGATCTCGGGCTGGTTGCTGGCGTTCACGCTGTCGCTGGATGACCTGGTGATCGCCAGCTTCACGGCAGGCCCATCCGCAACGACCCTGCCGATCAAGATCTTCTCGGCCGTTCGGCTTGGCGTCAGCCCTGAAATCAACGCCTTGTCCACCATCATGATCGCGATCGTGACGGTCGGGGTGATCACTGCCTCGATCATATCCAAGCGCGCGACCCTGATGCAGCAGCGCGACGAACAGGCCGCCGCCCGCACCGCATGAAGCGTATTTTCAGCGATCACGCCTATGGCCCGGCCCCGGTGTCAGACAATTATTGGGCTGAAACAGTGCCTGATACGGCACTGGAACGCGCCCCTGCCATGGGTGAGATACGCGCCGATGTGGCCGTAATCGGGGCCGGTTTCACAGGGCTCTCCGCTGCTTTGCACCTGGCACAGGCGGGCGCTGACGTGGTCGTCATCGATGCGCAGCATCCGGGCTGGGGGGCTTCGGGTCGCAACGGCGGCTTTTGCTGCCTCGGCGGAGCCAAGGCCGATGACGCCATGCTGCGCCGCACGTTCGGTGAAGACGCACGCGCCGACTGGCGCCGCACCGAGGCCGATGCCATCGCCTTGGTGGCGGATCTGCTGGAACGCCACGACATCTCGGCAGACACCCATTCAAAGGGCGAAACCCTGCTGGCCCATTCCCCGGCCGCGATGCGCGCGATCGAGACCGAGGCGCAGACGATCACGCGCGACTATGGCGTCGATCCAACGGTCCACGATGCCGGCGACCTTGATCGGCTGGGCATGTCCGGCCCCTTCCATGGCGGAATCACCTTGCCCATCGGTTTCGCGTTGAACCCGCGCAAGTATCTGGCCGGGCTGCTGGCTGCCGCCGAAACGGCAGGCGCCCGGATTCACGGCCGCAGCCCGGTCACGAACATTTCGGCGGATGGGGATTTTCAGGCTCTGACTCTGCTCAAAGGCCGTATTCTGGCCCGCAGGCTGGTCATTGCCACGAATGGCTACAGCTCCGAGGACGTGCCCGGCTGGATGGCCGGACGCTACATGCCCGCGCAGTCCAACGTGCTGGTCACGCGCCCACTGACAGAGGCGGAAAAACAGGCGGCCGGCTGGACCAGTGCGCAGATGGCGTTCGATTCCCGGTTTCTGCTGCATTACTTCCGGCTGATGCCCGACAACCGGTTTCTTTTCGGACGGCGCGGCGGGTTGATGTCGTCGCCGCGCGCAGATGCCGGCGCGATCCGCACCACACGCCAGCATTTCGAAACCATGTTTCCCGCCTGGGCTGATGTCGAAAGCCCGCATAACTGGTCCGGGATGGTTTGCCTGTCCGGCGGACTCGTGCCTTATTGCGGCCCGATACCGGGATTGCCGAACGCCTATGCCGGTTTTGCCTACCATGGAAATGGCGTCGCGATGGGCAGCTTCACCGGGGCGTTGCTTGCCGACCTGGCGCTTGGCCGCACGCCGGGGCGCAGGTATCCGGCTATCATGCGGGCCCCGGCAAAACGGTTTCCCCTGGGACGGTTCCGCAGGGCGATCATGCCCGCGATGTACGCGATGGCCGGGATCAGGGACCGCCTGTCCTGAATTTCATCTTGCCGAAAATACTCCGGGGGTTTGGGGGCAGCGCCCCCAATATCAGCCCTGCGGCGTCATACCCTGCCGACCCTTTTCGCGCTTTAGGCCCAAAGAATGTTCGCGCCAGATGATGGCGACGCCCGCGGTTATCACCAACGCCGCACCGATCAGCATTTGCGCCGTCGGAACTTCGGAAAAGACGAAATACCCGATCAGTATCGCCATGAGCATCGAAGCGTAATCGAACGGTGCCACGACGCTGGCATCCGCATAGCGATAGGCCGTGGTCAGGAAAATCTGCCCCGTGCCGCCCAATAGCCCCGCAAGGACCAGCAGGCTTGCCTCCCACGGGGCGGGAACGACCCAGCCAAAAGGCAACGTCAGCAAGGACAGGGCCGACGATGTCAGTGAAAAATAGAAAACGATCGCGGATGTCTGTTCGGTCTGCACAAGTTTGCGCACATAGATCTGAGCCAGGGCGGCGCAGACGGCCCCCATAAGCACCAGCATCGCGCCCAGCGCCTCGGCCCGGGCGACCTCTTCGCCCGAGAAGACGGTCAGGCGCGGCGACAGCACGATGATCACGCCCACCAGGCCAAGCGCCACCGCAGCCAGTCGAAAGGCCCGCACGTTCTCGCCCAGGAACATGGCGGCAAAGATCACCGTCAACAGCGGCGCGGCGTACCCGATGGCTGTCACCTCCGGCAAGGGCAGCAGGCCAAGCCCGGCGAACATCAACCCCATTGCGAATGTCCCGACGAAACCGCGCCAGAAATGCGCCAACCGCGATTTCACGCGCAACCCGGTGGCCAAGTCCCCCCGCATCATGAGCCAGGCGAAAATCACTGGGATGGCAAAGAACGACCGAAAGAACACCGCCTGCCCCGGAGGCACGTGATCGGCCGTGGCCTTGATCAGCGACGACATGACAATGAACAGGGTCACCGACCCCAGTTTGAAGAATATGCCCTTGATCGGCTGCATCGCGAATTTCCCGAACGGCCCGGACAATCTGGACCGGCCCTGCGCCCTGTGGCACTACACCATCAAAGACGCAGGGGAAACCAGATGGCAAATCCGCTTTTCGATACGCTTTTCGCCCGCCATGCCGGCCAGGACACCGTGTTCCTGCACTTGCCGGACGGCAGCACGATGACCCATGACGCATTCCTGCGCATGACCGCGCGGTTTGCGCACCAGATCGCGCGGTTGGGCCTTGAACCGGGCGACCGGCTGGCGGTGCAGATCGCCAAGTCGCCGCAGGCGCTTGCCGTCTACGCTGCTTGCGCGCAGACGGGCGTGATTTTCCTGCCCCTGAACACGGCCTACACCCCGGCCGAGGTTTCGTACTTCCTGGAAAACAGCGGCGCGCGGCTGTTTCTATGCGATGGAAAGGCGGCCGAGGCGCTGGCCCCGATCGCCGCGAAAGCCGATGCACGGCTTGAAGTCATGAATGCCGATGGCAGTGGCAGCTTTGCCGACGCAGCCGCCGGTAACGCCGAAGAATTCGACACTGTTTCGCGGGAAAAGGACGATCTTGCAGCGTTTCTCTATACCTCGGGGACGACCGGGCGATCCAAGGGGGCGATGCTGACGCAGGACAATCTACTGTCGAACGCGCAGGTTCTGACCGATTACTGGCGCTTTACCGCGGATGACGTTCTGCTGCACGCCTTGCCGATCTTTCATACGCATGGATTGTTCGTGGCGACCAATATCTGCCTGATCGCCGGGGCGCAGATGATCTTCTATCCGGGGTTCGATGCCGACGCGGTGATACGCGACATGCCGCGCGCGACTTCGATGATGGGTGTTCCGACATTCTACACCCGCCTGCTGGACCGCGAGGACTTCACCGCCGATGTGTCGCGCAACATGCGGTTGTTCATCTCGGGCTCGGCCCCTTTGCTGGCCGAAACCCATCGCGAGTTTGAGGCCCGCACCGGCCATCGCATCCTTGAACGCTACGGCATGACCGAAACCAACATGAACACATCGAACCCGTATGACGGTGAACGCCGCGCCGGCACCGTGGGCTTTCCTTTGCCAGGCGTCGAATTGCGCGTCTGCGACGAGAACGGCAACGCGCTGCCCCAAGGTGAAATCGGCACGATCGAGGTTCGCGGCCCAAACGTGTTCAAGGGCTATTGGCAGATGCCGGAAAAAACCGCCGAGGAACTGCGCAAGAACGGGTTCTTCATCACGGGTGACCTTGGGCTGATCGACAAGGACGGGTATGTCACCATCGTCGGCCGGGGCAAGGATCTGATCATTTCGGGCGGCTACAACATCTATCCCAAGGAAATCGAGCTGGTTCTCGACGAGGCACCCGGCGTTCTGGAAAGCGCGGTGATTGGTGTCCCGCATCCCGATTTCGGGGAAACGCCTGTCGGCATTCTAGCGCGCAGGCCGGAAGAGGCACCCGATTGCGACGCGATCATGGCCAGCCTGACGGACAGCCTTGCCCGGTTCAAACATCCCCGGAAGCTCGTGGTCGTGGATGCGCTGCCGCGCAACACGATGGGAAAGGTGCAGAAGAATATTCTGCGCGACACCTACAAAGGCTTGTTCCAGCCGGAATAGAGCCTGTTTTCCAACGCTTCAAAACGCTTGGAAGATCCCCGATCCCGTGCCACCATCCCTGCATCGATGGCGGGGAGGGACGCATGTTCGACGCGACGCAAATCACGACAGCCACCGAGATGGCACAAGCCATCCGCGACGGACAAACCACGCCCAGCGCACTGCTCGAGGCGCATCTGGCACGGGTCGATGCGCTGAACGAACAGATCAACGCCGTGATCTGGCAAGATCGCGACAGTGCCCGCGCATTGGCCAAGACACTGGACGACGAGGCCGCACGCGGAGAGTTTCGCGGCCCGCTGCATGGCGTGCCGATGACCGTCAAGGAAAGCTTTGACCTGGCCGGATCGCCATCGACCTGGGGCATCCCGGAATGGCGCGACAACATCGCGGATGCGGATTCCGACGCCGTATCGCGGTTACGTGCGGCCGGGGCCATTGTTTTCGGCAAGACCAACGTGCCGATGAAGCTGATGGAATGGCAGAGCTTCAATGAAATCTACGGGACAACCAACAACCCGTGGGACGAGACACGGACACCCGGAGGATCGTCGGGGGGCTCAGGCGCGGCGCTGGCGACAGGCATGGCCGCGCTTGAAGTTGGCAGTGATATCGGCTCGTCCATCCGCAACCCGGCCCATTTCAACGGGGTTTTCGGGCTGAAACCCACTTGGAACATCGTGTCCCTTTCCGGCCACAACCCGCCAGGCATGGCGATCGACACGGACATCGCCGTTGCCGGGCCGTTGGCGCGGTCGGCGCGCGACTTGCGGCTGGGTTTCGACATTCTTCGCGGGGGCGATCCCTTCACCAAATCGGCCTGGGCCCCGCATTTGCCATCGGATGACCGGAACGACCTTTCGCAGTTTCGCGTTGCATTGATGCTGGGCGATCCCGCCTCGCCGGTCGATCAAGCGTATCTGGACGTGCTTTCGGATTTCGCGGATCGGTTGGCCGCGGCTGGTGCGCAGGTCGAAACCGCCCGGCCCGACGTGGACAGCGAGGCGCATTTCACCCTTTACCTGCAATTGCTTGGTGCCGCGATGTGCGCCGGAATGACCGAAGACGAGGTTGCCGCCAACCTTGACGCCGTTCGCAAGCTGGACGACCCGCTGGCCTGGCGGCTTTATGGCAACCGGTTCGGCGGGATGAACCTGCGCCACGCCGATTGGCTGGTGCTGGATAACCAACGGCGGCTGGCGCGCCGCGCGTTCGATGCCTTTTTCCACGATTTCGACATCCTGCTGTCGCCCGCCGCATCCTCGGCTGCGTTCCCGCATGACCAGACAGGCCCGCGTTATGCCCGCAAGCTGAACATCAACGGCCAGATGCAGCCGGAACCGATGGAGTTGTTCTGGTCGGGCTATACCGGCGTGGTCCACATACCTTCGGTCGTCGGGCCGGCCGGGTTCGTCGGGCACCTGCCCGTAGGATACCAGGCAGCGGCCGGGCACGGGCGCGACTATACCGCCCTTGCCTTTGCGCAGGCGGTCGAGGATGCGCTGGGGGGCTACACCCCGCCACCCTGCGTGGCCTGACGGGCTTGTGACAACAGGGCGCCTTGCCGTGGACCAGCCCGCGTGACAGACCGGGACGGATCAGCCAAGGACACCACCCATGCAGATGCCTATCCCCCTGACACGCGATATCGTTCTTGTCGGCGGTGGTCATACCCATGCGCTGGTGCTGCGGAAGTGGGGGATGAACCCGCTGCCAGGCGTGCGGCTGACCGTCATCAATCCCGGCCCGACCGCGCCCTATTCGGGGATGCTGCCCGGACATATCGCCGGGCATTACACACGCGAAGAGCTGGAGATCGACCTGGTTCGCCTGGCACGGTTCGCAGGCGCCCGCATCATCGTGGACGAGGCGGTTGGCATAGATCAGGATCGGAGACTGATTCACCTGAAAATCCGCCAACCCATTGGTTATGACGTGGCTTCGATCGATATCGGGATCACGGCGGAAATGGACCGCCTTGCCGGGTTTGCCGAGTTCGCGACAGGCGCCAAGCCGCTGGATGTCTTTTCGGAACGTTGGCGCGATTTCCGCAGCGCGGTGGCGGACGGCCAGAAACGGCCCCGAGTTGCCGTGATCGGCGGCGGCGTTGCCGGGGTCGAGCTGTCGATGGCGATGGCGCATGCGTTGGGCCGTGACGGGCACGACCCCGACATAACGGTGGTCGAGGGCACTGGCGGCATCACCGGCGTTCCCGCCGCGACCGGGCGCAAGCTGCAACGCGCGATGGCGGATCAGGGCGTGCGCTTTCTGTCGGACACACGCGTTGAAGCGGTTACAACGGACGGCATTGTTCTGACGACCGGCGACACCATCGAGGCCGATCTCGTCGTCGGGGCGGCGGGTGCTTATCCTCATCGCTGGCTGGCGGATACGAGCCTGCCACTTGTCGATGGTTTCATCGACATCGAAGACAGCTTGCAGGTTCGGGGCGATCCGGCGTTGTTTGCCTGCGGGGATTGCGCGCACATGTCATCCCATCCCCGACCCAAGGCCGGGGTGTTTGCCGTGCGGGCGGCGCCCATCCTTTACGACAACCTGAGGGCGGCGGTGACCGGGCAGCGGCTGCGGCCGTTCAAACCGCAAAGGGATTATCTGAAACTCATCTCGCTCGGCGGTAAATCCGCTGTGGCGGAAAAGCTGGGATTTGCGGTTTCGGGGCCGTTGCTGTGGAGATGGAAGAACCGGATCGACACGCGGTTCATGCAAAGCCTGGACGACCTGCCCGCCATGCAACAACCTGATCGTCCAGAGTATTTGGCCGATGGCGTGGCCGACATTCTGGGCGACAAGCCTCTTTGCGGCGGATGCGGTGCCAAGGTTGGCGGTGACGTTCTAAAGCAGTCTCTAACACGGCTGAAAACCCCACATCGAGACGATATCCTGACCGGGCCCGGGGACGATGCGGCCGTGTTGGAGGTCGGGGGAAAGAGGCAGGTCATCACCACAGACCATCTGCGCGCCTTCATCGACGATCCCTGGCTGATGGCGCGCATCACGGCGATCCACGCGCTTGGGGATGTGTGGGCGATGGGCGCGCAGCCGCAGGCCGCGCTGGCGCAGATCATTCTGCCCCGCATGTCGGACGACCTTCAGGCCCGGACAATGGATGAGATCATGGGCGCGGCCAGCGCTGTTTTCGCCGATGCCGGGGCGGCGATTGTCGGGGGGCACACCACGATGGGCAGCGAACTGACCATCGGTTTTACGGTCACCGGGCTGGTGGACGGCCCGGCGATCACTGTCAAAGGGGCCCAACCCGGCGACGCGATCGTTCTGACACGGCCCATCGGCAGCGGGACAATTCTGGCCGCTGCTATGCAAATGGCTGCGAATGGCCGACACGTTACTGCGATGCTGAATGAAATGGCCCGCCCACAGCACGATGCCGCACTGACGTTGACGGGGGCGCACGCGATGACGGATGTCACGGGGTTCGGGCTGGCCGGGCATCTTATGACGATCTGTCGAGAATCGAACCTGTCCGCCGTTCTGGATCTGGAGGCAATCCCAACCTACGACGGCGCGATCGACCTTACTGAACAAGGGCATCATTCGACACTGTTTCAGCCCAACCGTGAAAGCGCGCCAGTGTTCGGACCAGACAGCGCGAAGGCGAAACTGCTGCATGACCCGCAGACCGCCGGGGGCTTTCTTGCGGCGGTTTCGCCGGATCAGGCCGCCGGTATTGTCGAAACCCTACAGCGGCAGGGGCACCGTGCGGCGATCATCGGGCGGTTCGGCGAGGGGCCAGCCGCGATCACCCTGCAATAGACAGGATGCGGCGTACCGCATCTTGCAGGTCGCTTTCATCCAGCGCGGCCAGTTCTATGACCGTTTCGTTCTGCGCCCGCTCTTCGGCCTTTTTGTCATAGCGCGGGTCGTAATGCGCCTCGATCAGCTCGGCTGCGAGCGTTTCGAAAGCCCCGTCCGAGGCCAGCGCCTGCCACGCGTCGATGCGCGTTGCCGCGTGGTAGGGCCTGAGCGCGTCCAAGGTCGACGCGAGCCGCGCCGCATCCGTGGTCACATCGGCATAGGCCCTGGCCAGGTATGCAGCACGTTCGGCCACGGGTGCGCGCAGGGTTATGCGCGGCGCCACCTGCATGGCGTGCCACAGCGCTGGAGGGATCAACAGGTTTCCGACCTTGTTGCTTTCCGCTTCGACGAATAGCGGCCGGTCCGCGCGTGCGCGCGCCAGCGCCATGGCGATGCGGGATTCAAAAAGTTTTTGCGCGGGCTGTTCGCCCATCGAACCGAACAACGACCCCCGGTGATTTGCCATCGATTCCAGGTCGATCACCTGCGCCCCGTCGGCGGCCAGCAGTTCCAGAACCCGTGTCTTGGCAGTGCCGGTTCCGCCGTCGATCAGCACGACCTTATGTGGCACTGTTTCACCATAAAGTGCGCTTACGACGAGCCGGCGGTAAGACTTGTACCCACCCTGAATGACGTCTGCCCGCCACCCGATCTGCTGCAATATCGACGTGAACGACCCCGACCGCTGTCCACCGCGCCAGCAATAGACCAACGGCCGCCAGCCGCCGGCCCGGTCGGCCAACGGACCTTGCAAATGCCGCGCGGCGTTCTGTGCGACCAGCGCCGCCCCGATCTTTCGGGCCTTGAAAGGATCTTCCTGCTTGTAGATCGTGCCGACGACCGCGCGCTCGTCATTGTCGAGCGCGGGCAGGTTGATCGCGCCGGGAACGTGATCCTCGGCGTATTCCGCGGGCGAGCGGACGTCGATCACCTCGTCAAAGGGCAGTTCGGCAAGATCGGCAAGGGATGAAAGCGCAACTGGCATGCCATGCAGATGCCACAGCGCCAGCGCCTTTACCAGATACCTGTTGTGCGCTTCAGGCCCATATCTGATCCGGGTCGGGCAGCGGGATGGCCTGCAGCAATTCGCGGGTATAATCGGCCTGCGGTGCATCGAACACCTGCGCGGTAGGCGCATTTTCCACGATCTCACCGCGATACATCACGATGATCCGCGAACACAGCCGCCGGATCACCGACAGATCGTGACTGATAAAAGCCAGCGTCAGCCCAAGTTCACGCACCAGCTCTTCCAGCAGGTTCAGAACCTGCGCCTGGCTGGACACATCGAGGCCCGACACGATTTCATCAGCCAGAATGAAATCGGGACGCAGGGCAATGGCGCGCGCGATCCCGACACGCTGTCGCTGCCCGCCTGACAGTTCATGCGGATAGCGCGCGGCAAAACTGCGCGGCAGGCCAACCATATCCAGCGCCTCGAGCACTTTGGCAGATGTATCCTGAACACCCTGCAACCGCAGCGGGCCCGCGATGATCCCGCCCACGCGCCTGCGTGGATTGAGCGACGACATAGGATCCTGAAAGATCATCTGGAACCGGCGCCGCAACGGGCGCAACGCCGGTTCGTCCGCGTGGGTGATGTCCGTGCCCTCAAAGCGGATCGTGCCGGAATCAGGCTCTAACAAGCGGATCATGGCGCGGCCAAGCGTCGATTTGCCCGAACCTGACCCACCGACAATACCCAGAACCTCACCCTTGGGAACATCGAAGGACAATCCTTTCAGAACCTCGATCTGCGGGGCAGCCCCAAAGACGGGCTTGTGCGCCATATCCGGGAACGACAGCCGCAGATCGCGGATTTCATAGATCATGCCGCTCATGCGCCCAGCCCCTTGTCGAAATCGGTAACTTCAGCCTCGACCGCGTCGATGACGTGCTGTGGAACGGGTGTCAGGCTGTCCTCCGGGTCGGTGTATTTCGGCGTCGCGTGCAGCAATGCCTGCGAATAGGGGTGCCCTGGAGCCGCGAAAAAGCTGCGCGTGTCGGTATCTTCGATCACCTTTCCTGCGTAGAGCACTGTCAGCGACTGGCAGATCTTGGACACAACGCCCAGATCATGGGTGACGAACAGCAGAGCCGTGTTATGCCTGTCCTGCATTTCCTTGATCAGGCGCAGGATCTGTTTCTGCACCGTGACATCCAGCGCTGTCGTCGGTTCATCCGCAATGATCAGCTTGGGTTCGGCGGCAAAGGCCGACGCGATCAGGATGCGCTGGCGCATGCCGCCTGACAATTCATGCGGATAGCTGCGCATCACGCGGTCCGGGTCGGGGATGTGCACCTCGTCCAGCAATTCACGCGCCCGCGCCTCGGCGCGCGATCTGTCCCAGCCCAGAATATCGACGAGACGATTGGTGATCTGCGGGCCGACACGGCGCACGGGGTTGAGGGCCGTCAGCGGATCCTGGGGAATAAGAGCCACCTGCGCACCGATCCGGCGACGGCGTTCACGCGCTGGCAGGGTTTGCAGATCGGTTCCGTCGAGACTGATCCGCCCCGAAACCACCTGTATCGCGCGGGGCAAGGTGCCAAGGATCGCCTTGCCGATCATGGATTTTCCGGCCCCGGATTCGCCCACCAGCCCGCGCACTTCGCCCTGATCGACCCCAAGCGACACGGCGCGGAGGATACGCGGGCCGCGAGCAATGCGCAGGGTCAGGTTTTCGACTTCGAGAAAGCTCATCTCAGCACCGGATCGAAATAGTCCTTCAGCCCTTCGCCAAGCTGGCTGAAGCTGAGGACGGTCAAGAACAGGGTGATCAACGGAAAGACCAGAACCCACCATGCCTGGTGCACCGATGTGCGGCCTTCCGCGATCATGCCGCCCCAGGTGGGCGCATCGGTGGAAATCGACAGGTTCACAAAGCTCAGGATCGCTTCGACGATCACGGCGATGCCCATTTCCAGCGTCAGCAGGGCGACGATGGTCGGCAGCACGTTCGGCAGGATTTCGGCGAACATGGTGCCTGCTTTCGTTCGGCCCACAACCTGCGCGCTGGCGACGTAATCCATCGTGCCCTGGGTCATCGCCTCGGCCCGGACAACGCGGGCAAAGCGCGTCCAGTCGATGACCACAATCGCGATGATGATCGATGTCAGCCCGGTTCCAAGCACGGCGATCAGAAGGATCGCGAACAGGACCGGGGGAAATGCCATCCAGATATCGACAAGGCGGGAAATCACCATGTCGACCCATCCGCGGTAATAGCCCGCGATCAGTCCCAGTGTCGCCCCGATCAGGCAGGTAAGCGTGCCGGCCACCAGCGCGACGGTCAGCGCAAGACGCGCGCCGTACAAGATGCGCGACAACACATCCCGTCCGAGAGAATCCGTGCCCAAAAGGAAATTAGGGTCCGCGCCGTCGACCCACACGGGCGGCATCCGCCCCGCGAACAGATCTTGGTAGAGCGGGTCGTGCGGGGCGATCAGAGGCGCGAGAACGGCACCGATGATCAGCAGCGTTATCCACCCGCCGGATAACCACAGACGCAAACCGATCGGGCGGCGAACCCGGGATCTTGCGTCACGCATGGCGAAGCCTCGGGTTCAGGGCGGCATAGGTCATGTCGACAACGAGGTTCACCACGGTGAAAAGCAGCGCGAACAGGATCACGATGCCCTGGATCAGCGGCAGATCGCGGTTGATCACGGCATCGATGGCCATGTTGCCAAGCCCCTCGTAGGAAAACAGCCGTTCGATGATGACGGTTCCGCCGATCAGAAAGGTGAATTGAACCCCGATCAGGGTCAGCGTGGGCAAGACCGCATTTGGCAGGGCCTCGCGCGTGATAACGGATGCCTCGGAATAACCCTTGGTGCGGGCAAGGGTGACGTAATCCAGGTGCATTGTCTCTTTCAGGGACTGTTTCAGCAGTTGCGAGATGATCGCCGCCAGTGGGATCGCGAGGGCAAGCGAAGGCATGAACATGTGGCTTACCAAATCGGCCCAGACGTCGAACCGCAGGCGCAGTACGCTTTCGAACAGGTAGAACTGTGTCTGGAAATCGAAATCGAGCGACGGCGAAACCCGACCCGAGATGTGGAACACGGGCCAGAGAACACCGAACAGCAGGATCAGGATCAGACCCCAAAGAAAATCCGGCACCGACAGCGCCATGCCGCTTGTCACGTCAATCGCGGCTTCGGTGCGCGTATCGCGGCGCAACGTCCCGGTCAGGGCCATCGCACCGCCGATGAAAACGGCAATCACAAGCGCCATGATCGACAGCTCGAGCGTGGCGGGCAGGCGGCCCAGCACGAGGTTGAGCACCGGTTGGCGCAGTGAAATCGAGGTGCCGAAATCGCCCCGCACAACGCCGCCAAGCCAGATCACGAATTGTTCGAAAATCGACTTATCCAGCCCGTACAGAGCCTGCAAACGGGCGATATCGTCCTCGGTTGCGCCCGGCGGCAGCATCATTGCAATCGGGTTGCCCGGGACGACGCGGATCACGACGAACACGATCACCGCCGCCCCGAAAAGCGTGACAAGCGTCGCGGCCAGCCGCGCCAGAATGGTTCTTAGAAAAGGCATCAAGACCCTATGGTCGAAAGGGAAAAAAACGGGGCCGCCATGGCGATAGACGGCCCCGAGTGGGAGAAATGCCTTATGCCCGCGTCATCAGATGCGGCAAGAGCGCACCCGAGCTGTGCGGCGTGACCTTGACCCCGTTGGCGTAAAGGATCGGCTGCACATATTGCAGCAGCGGGATCACCAACGCATCTTCGGCGATCCTGGCATCCACAGCTTTCCAGCCTGCGATACGTTTGTCTTCGTCCGCCTCGCCCCAGAGCGGCAGGATCATGTCGAACATCTCCTGACCGTCCCAGACGCTGTGCGGCGAAGGCCCGAACATCGCGAACCCGGTCGACGTGGTCGGATCGCCAACCGCGTTGCCCCAGTTGTAGAACGCCGCCGGGGCCAGTTGGTCGGCCGCGCGCAGTTCATAATGCTTGGCGATTTCGTAGACCTCGATGTCGGCCTCGATCCCGACCCGGCGCCAAAGACCGACAATGGCCTGGATGATTTCGTAGTCCTTGGGCTTGAATCCACGTGTCGTCTGGATCGTGAACTTTACCGGGTTATCGGGGCCATACCCGCTCGCAGCCAGCAGCTCCTTGGCCTTTTCGGGATCATAAGGCACCGAGATATCGGGATTGTAGGCCACGTATTCGGGCGTTTGAAGCGTATCGATCGGGACACCGTAGCCTGACAGCAGGCGGTCGATGATCGTCTGCTTGTCGATGGCATGTGCCATGGCCTTGCGCACGTTTGGATCGGTCATCACGTCGATATCGTTGATGAAGATCATGCCGATATCGGAAATCGGATGCGCGACGCCTCCAAGTCCGTCCTTGCCCTTCAGGCGGTCGAACTCTTCATACGGCATTTCCAGCGTGACATGGCTGTTGCCGGATTCGATTTCGGCCACACGGCTTGCCGCGTCGGTCACGAACTTGATCGTCACGGTTTTGAACTCGGGCGCGCCCTTCCAGTAGTTTTCGTTCGCTTTCAAACGGACAAAGGCGTTGCGTTCGAAACGGTCCACCATGTAGGGGCCCGTGCCGATCGGAGCGGCCTCGAACCCATCTGCGCCGACCTCTTCGTAGTACTTCTTGGGCAGAACGTAGCCGGTGAGAAAGCTCATCCATTTGAAGATCGTCGGCTCGAACTCTTTTACGTCCGCGGTCACACGGTTGCCGTCGATCTGGAAATTGCCGATCTTGCCCCATACGAACTGGATCGGGTTGCCGGTTTCGGGATTGCCCGCGCGTTCGAGCGACCACACGACATCTTCGGGCGTGAAGGGATCGCCGTTGTGCCAGGTCACGCCTTCGCGGACGTCCATCCAGATCTGGCTGTTGTCGTCGGTCCAGCCCCAATCCGTGATCAGGCCCGATCCGTCAAAGGACAGGTCCGGGTTCTGATTGATGAACATGTCGAAAACGGACTGGTAAATGCCCTGAATCGTCGGGTTCACGGCGCTGGGGCCAACGGTCGGATCCCAGCTGGGCAGGTTGACGTTATAGGCGATCACCAGTTCGTCGATCTGCTGCGCAAAGGCGGGCATACCCACCGTGGCAAAGGCGGCCGAAGCGGCCGATGCCTTGAGAAGCGTACGTCTTGAGAGTTTCATCTTGCGTTTCCCTGTTGGTTTTTTGGTTGTTCACTCCCCGGCCAGTTTTCGGCCAAGGAGGTATCCCGACCCTGCCCCCGTTCCCGCGCCGGGCCAAACGGCCGCGCCGGTCAGGTAAAGGTTCTGGATCGGGGTCGTGCCATCCGCGTAGCCGCGGACGGGGCGATACATGAAATGCTGTGTAAGGTGATGGCTGCCGCAAACCTGGTCACCACCGACAAGGTTCGGGTTGTCTGCTTCGAGGTCGGCGGGCGTCACGATGCGCCGCGCGATGATCTTGTCGCGCGTTCCGGGGGCGTAGCTTTCCAGCAGGTCCAGCGCCCGTTCGGCAAAGGGTTCAGCGGCGTCGGCCCAGTCCGTCGCAGCGATTTCGCCCTTGGCGTCGCCGGCAATGCGGCCGGGCGCCATGCGCACCTGCAGCCAGAGAACATGTTTGCCATCGGGTGCGCGCGTCGGATCGACCACGGTCGGCTGGCCGCACACGATGATGGGCTGATCTGGCAACAACCCGGCCTTTGCCTGCTGATACGTGCGCGCCATCTGGTTCAGATCGGGCGCGATATGCACATAGGCAAAGCGTTTCAGCTCTTCTCCTGCTGCCCAGTCGGGCAAGGCGTCCATCGCCAGGTGAATCATCAGTGTGCCGGGGGCGTGGTCGTAGGATTGCATGCCGCGATCGAACCGCGCCTCACCGGTCTCACCTGTCAGTTTGGCCAGGTTCTTTGGTGCGACATTCGCGATAACGGCCTTTGTCGCGGTTATCGTGCTGCCGTCCGACAGTTCAACTCCGGTGGCCTTGCCGCCCTGATGCACGATGCGATCAACACGCTTGCCACAGGTGACGGTGCCGCCCTGTGCCTCGATCATGCCGATCATCGCGGTGGTCACCGTGCTGGCGCCGCCCTTTGCAAGAACCATGCCGAATGCCTGGTTCGCCATGCCTTCGAGATAGGGAAACATGGCACCGCCCGAAATGTCGGGGGCAAAATCCAGATGCATGCCCCATGCGGCAAGCAACGCCTGTACCTTTGGCGATTCGAATGTATCGGTCAGCCACGCGCGCGGAGAGGACAGCAGGAAGCGCCCCAGATCGAGCGTCCCGGCACCCCCGCGCTTGCGCCACGTTTTCCATGCCAAAGATGCAAATGCACGGGTTTTCATCGGGCTGCCAAGAATTCCGATCAAAGATTCGGCAAAGTCGGGAAATTCGGCTGTCAGAGCCTCCCAGGCTGCTCCGTCACGGGGGTTTTCGGCACGAATGCGCGCTGTGGTGATCGCCGAATCATTCGAAACACCCAGCCAGGTGCTGTCCGGGAAAACGCTGGCGAAACAGTTGGATGCCGGGGCAAAGGCCAAACCGTTCGCGGCCAGTTTTTCTGCGTATTTCCGATGAAAGGCAGAGCCGGCGAACAGGGAAAGGTTCATCGCGGCCCAATCATGGACGAACCCTTTTTCCGTATATTCCCCTGATTTCACGGCGCCGCCGGGCACATCGCTCTGTTCGATCACATGCACACGCCATCCCTTGGCGGACAAATGCGCCGCACAGGCCAGGCTGTTGTGCCCTGCCCCGATCACGATTGCATCTGCATTTGCGCTCATGTGCCACTCCCTGTTGATTAGATATTTGCAAACGCATTTAATTCTGTCTAGCATGAATCTCATTCGCAAGCGCGGGCCGCAGACCCGCCAGCATACAGGGAGACACCAAATGACAGCCGCGAATGTGCTTAACGATCTGGGATCGATGCTGTTGTCCGGGAATATCGAAGTGGTCGATTGTACGGGCACCCTAGGCCCCGACACACCGATCCTTCAACTGCCCGAGGATTTCGCCAAGAACACGCCGAAGATCGAGATTCACAAGATCAGCGAATACGATTCGGACGGCCCCTTCTTTGCCTGGAACTGGATGGTTCTGGGTGAGCATTCGGGAACGCATTTCGATGCGCCGCACCACTGGATCACGGGCAAGGATTACGAGGACGGCTATACCGACTCTCTCGATATCCAGCGTGTCGTGGCCCCGGTTAACGTGATCGACTGTTCCAAGGAAAGCGCTGCGGACGCGGATTTCCTGCTGACGCCCGAACACGTCAAGGCGTGGGAGGCCGAGCATGGTGAAATCGGTGCTGGCGAATGGGTTGTCATGCGCACCGACTGGGACAAGCGCGCCCATGACGAGGCGCTGTTCCTGAACGCCGACGAAAACGGCCCGCACAGCCCCGGACCGACGCCGGAATGTGTGGAATACCTGCTGTCGAAAAAGATCGTGGGCTGGGGCAGCCAGTGCATCGGCACCGATGCCGGGTGTGCAGGCGGGATGGAACCGCCCTTCCCGGCGCACAACTTCCTGCACCGTGACAATTGCTTTGGTCTCGCGTCGCTGGCCAATCTGGACAAGCTGCCCGCCAAAGGGGCTGTTCTGATTGCCGCACCGCTCAAGATCAAGCGCGGCACCGGGAGCCCGATCCGCGCCCTCGCACTCGTGCCGAAGGGCTGACGCCTGATGGCCGGGCTGCCGCATATCGTCATCGGGTCCGGCATCAATGCGCTGGTCGCCGCCGCCCTTCTCGCAAGGAAAGGGCGGCGGGTTATCGTGCTTGAACGCGAAGACCGCATCGGTGGTTGCATGATGACGGATGAGATCACACAGCCCGGTTTCCATCATGACGTGATGGCGGCCACCTTTGTTCTGTTCCTGACTTCGCCCGCCTATGCAGAGCTGGCCGAAGATCTTGCGCGGCACGGGCTGGAGTTCTGCCATACAGATACACCGACGGCGGTTCTGCGGCCTGACGGATCCAGCGCGGCGCTGAAGATGGATCGGGCAACCAACGTCACGGCGTTCAATGCCTTCGCGGCAGGCGATGGCGACAGACATGCCGCCGATGTAGGCTCTATCGAACAGGACGCCGAGTTTCTTTTCGCTCTGCTTGGTCAGTCGCTCTGGTCATGGCCAATCGTGCGGCTGATGCTGCGCCAGGCGCGCAAGCGGGGATTGAATGGCCTCAAGGCATGGCTGGGGCAGGCCCTGCAACCGGCGCGCAGCTGGCTGGAAGAGGGGTATGACAGCCAGCAGGTCCAAGCGCTATACGCGCCTTGGGTGCTGCATACCGGATTGACGCCCGAAAGCACCTATTCGGGGCAAATGGGGCGGGTCATCGCCTTTGCTTTGGAAGCGGCGGGCGCGCCCGTGGTAAAGGGCGGGTCGGCCCGCGCGGCCGATGCCTTTCGCAGCCTGATCGAGGCATTCGGAGGCGAGGTGCGCACAGGCGTGGACGTTGCGCGCATCCTGACGGACGGCGACCGGGCCTATGGGGTCGAAACGGCTGCGGGTGAGCGGATCGACGCGACCAGCGTCATCGCCAGTGTCACGCCCGGCCAACTTTATGGCCGGCTGCTGGAAAATCCGACGCAGGAAGAACAACAGGCAACCCGCAGTTTCCGCCACGGACGCGGCAATTTCCAACTGCACTACGCATTGGACGGCCAGCCTGAATGGAATGCCGACGGGTTGGAAAATGTGGCTCTGATCCACCTTGCCGACGGTATCGACAGCGTTTCGAAATCCAGCAACGAGGCCGAGCGCGGTCTGCTGCCCGAAACGCCCACGATCTGCGTGGGTCAGCCGCACAGGCTGGACCCCAGCCGCTGCCCCGATGGCAAGGGCATTCTGTGGCTGCAGATCCCCGACGCCCCCCGCGTGATCAAGGGCGACGCCGCCGGCGAAATCGACACCGGCCCAGACTGGACCGAGGCAACACGCGAAGCGTTTGCCGACCGGCTGGAATCTATCCTGCGGCAGCACATCCGCAACTTCGACAAGATCAAACTGGCCCGCCGGGCCTATTCGCCCGCCGACCTTGCCGCACTGAACATGAACCTTGTCGGCGGCGATCCCTATGGCGGGGCCTGCAGCATCGACCAGTTCTTTGTCTGGCGTCCCTTCCCGCAATCGGTCAATAACGGCACCCGATTCCGTAACCTGCACCATATCGGTGCCTCGACCCATCCGGGGCCGGGTCTGGGTGGCGGATCGGGGTACAATTTGGCCAAGAGGTTGGGCGCATGACTGAACACCGCGAAATCACTGCCGAGGCTCCGCTGCGGCTTGGGGAAATGGGGCTGGACAACTTTGCGCCCTACCTGATGAACCGCATCATGGGCCGTTACAACGCTTCTTTGCGCGACGAGATGGCAGCCCTTGGCCTGACGACCCCGCAGATGCGTGCGCTTGCCGTTCTTTCGGTGATTGACGGTATCCTGATCCGCGAGTTGGCGGTTTACGCCGTTGTAGAACAGTCCACCCTGTCGCGCGCACTCGACAGCCTTGCGCGCGAGGAGCTGATCCGCCGCGAAACCGACAGCACGGACAGCCGCGCCACCCGGGTTTACCTGACGGATGGCGGCCGCGCCGCGTATGAAAAGCTGTGGCCGCATATGGCCGCAAGTTATGCCCAGATGTTCAATGGCATTTCGAATGAAGAGCAGCGCGCCTTTGTCGGCACGCTGCAAAAGATCCTGCGCAACGTGCGGGTTCACGATTTCTGAGGGAGAACGATGGCTGAACGCTCTTTCAAGGCCGAGGTCGAACACCTGCGCAAGGGTGACGGCGATGTGTTTACCGGAGAGGGTATCCTTGCCCTGACGAAGGCGTTGCTTGAAAACGGCGTCGGATATGTGGGCGGCTACCAGGGTGCGCCAATCTCGCATCTGATGGACGTTCTGGCCGACGCCGAAGATCTTATGGCCGAGTTGGATGTTCGGTTCGAGGCCAACGCATCCGAGGCTGCAGCAGCGGCGATGCTTGCGGCCAGTGTGCATTATCCCATCCGGGGCGCCGTGACCTTCAAGGGGTCCGTGGGCGTCAACGTTGCGTCCGACGCGCTGGCGAACCTGGCCTCGTCCGGCGTGAACGGTGGCGCGCTGGTGATCGTGGGCGAGGATTACGGCGAAGGCAGTTCCATCATGCAGGAACGCAGCCATGCGTTTGCGATGAAATCGCAGTTCTGGCTGCTCGATCCGCGCCCCAACCTGCCATCCATCGTCAAGGCCGTGGGTGACGGTTTCGAGCTGAGCGAAGCAAGCAACACGCCCGTGATGCTGATGGTCCGCATCCGGTCGTGCCATGTGACGGGCAGCTTTCCCACGCGTGACAACAAGCGGCCCACACTTTCCGTGCGCCAGGCATTGTCCAATCCGCAAAAGGACTTTTCGCGCGTGGTTCTGCCGCCGATGTCTTACATGCACGAACAGGACAAGGTTAAGAAACGCTGGCCCGCGGCCGAGAAATACATCATGGAACACGGCCTGAACGAGCGTTTCGGGCCGGAACAGAGCCGCATTGGCATCGTTTGCCAGGGTGGCATGTATAACGGTGTCGTCCGGGCCCTGCAGCGCCTGGGCCTTGCCGATATCTACGGCCAGACCGACATCCCGATCTATTGCCTGAACGTGACCTATCCGCTGGTACGCGACGAATTCATGTCCTTTGCCGAGGGCAAAGAGGCCGTTCTCGTGATCGAAGAAGGCCAACCCGAGTTTATCGAACAGCAACTCGGTTCGATGCTGTATCGTGCGGGATCGTCGGTGAAACTGCATGGCAAGGACATGCTGCCGTTGGCAGGTGAATATACCGGGCAGGTCATGCTGGACGGTGTCACCGCGTTCCTCAAGGAACACGCCGCCGACATGCTGCCGGGTGCGGTTCTGGCCCCGAACGAACCGAAACCGGAAATTCCCGACCTGTCCAGCACGGTGCCGATCCGGCCGCCCGGGTTCTGCACCGGGTGCCCGGAACGGCCCATTTTCGCTGCGATGAAACTGGTTCAGCAAGAGCTTGGCCAACACCAGATTTCGGGCGATATCGGGTGTCACCTGTTCGCTTCGCTTCCGCCGTTCGAAATTGGCGGACAGACGATGGGGTACGGGCTGGGCCCAGCGTCAAACGCGGCCTTCGACGGCGGCGGTGAAAAGCGCGCGATTTCGATCCTGGGCGATGGCGGGTTCTGGCATAACGGGCTCAGTTCCTCGATCGGGAACATGGTGTTCAACAAATCCGACAGTGTGGCGATCATCGTCGACAACTACTATTCGGCAGCCACGGGCGGGCAGGACATCATGTCGTCGCGCGCCAAGAACGACACGAAAGCCACGAACAATCCGATTTCCAAGGCCCTGAAAGGCGTGGGCGTCGAATGGGTCCGCCAGATAGACCGAACTTACGACGTGCCCAAGATGCGCGAAGTCATCCACGAGGCCCTGACCACGGATTACAAGGGTCCAAAGGTGATCGTTGCCAGCTCGGAATGTATGCTGAACCGCCAGCGGCGGGAAAAACCATTGAAGAAAAAGGCAATCTCCGAAGGCCGCCGCGTCGAAGCCCCGAGGTTCGGCGTGGACGAGGACGTATGCACAGGCGATCACGCCTGCATCCGGCTATCGGGTTGCCCTTCGCTTTCCCTCAAGACCCTGGACGATCCGCTGCGCGACGATCCGGTCGCGTCGATCGACCAGACATGCGTAGGGTGCGGAAACTGCGGTGAGGTGGCAGATGCCGCCGTACTTTGTCCCAGCTTTTACCGTGCAGATGTCGTGCACAATCCTACCGGCTTTGAAAAATGGTGGGCGGACAAGCGCAAGGCGGTGATCGGTTGGTTGCAGGCAAGGCGCGATGCCAAACGCCTCGATGTGACGGAGGTGGCGTGATGAACGCGGAAACGGGTATTTCCGGGGCAATGGCCCAGCGCACGCCTGATGAACGGCTGGCGGGCATCATCAAACTGGCGATCATGGCCGTGGGCGGCCAGGGCGGCGGGGTTCTGACAAGCTGGATCGAATCCCTGGCACGCTCGCAGGGCTATGCATGCCAGGCCACCAGCGTTGCCGGCGTGGCACAGCGCACAGGGGCGACGATCTATTACATCGAAATGGCCCCGAAAGAGGCCGGGCAGCCGGAACCGGTGTTTTCGCTCGCGCCCGCTTCGGGCGACGTCGATATCCTGATCGCCGCCGAGATGATGGAGGCGGGCCGCGCCATCATGCGCGGATTCGTGACGCCGGATCGCACGACGCTGATCGCATCGACCCATCGGGCACTGGCCGTGTCGGAAAAGATGGTGCCCGGCGATGGCATCGCCAATGCCGAAGAGGTGCGCGCTGCCGCCGAAATCGCTGCCGCCCGCGTGATCATGGCAGACATGGAACAGGCGGCTGTCCAGAAGGGATCGGTCATTTCGGCCTCGCTGTTTGGCGCATTGGCCGGGTCGGGCACCCTGCCCTTCGAGCGCGCCGCTTTCGAAGACGCGATCCGCGCAAGCGGAAAGGGCGTCGAAGCCAGCCTGCGGGCCTTTGCCGCCGGATACGAGGCTGCGCAGAATCCCGAAGGCGACAGCGCACCAGCGCCCCAGCCCTCAGGCACCAAGTCAGTTGGCGTCAAAGGGCCGAAATCCGCGCTGAAGAAATGGGAAAACCTTGTTGCGCGCGTCAACGCGCTGCCCGCACCCGTTGCGGAAATGGCGATGCCTGGCCTGCGCAAGGTCGTGAACTTTCAGGATGTTGAGTATGGCGCGGCCTACCTGGCGAAAATCGAGTCTATTCTTGCCAAGGACAGCGCAGAAAAGGGCCATGACCTGACCCGCGAAGCCGCGAAATACGTGGCGAACGCGATGGCCTATGACGACATTATCCGCGTGGCCGACCTGAAAACCCGGGCAAGGCGGTTCGATCGCATCCGTGCCGAGATGGGCGCAGGCGATGACCAGGTTTTGCAACTGACCGAGTTCATGCACCCGCGTGCCGAAGAAATCGCAGGCATGTTGCCCGCGCGCATGGGCGCGCGGATCGAGGCGGATGCGAAATGGATGGCGCGCCTGGATCGCTGGTTCAACAAGGGGCGGCGCATGCGCACCGACAGCCTGCGGGCCTTTGCGATGCTGTATGTCCTTGGCGGGCTTAAGGGCTGGCGGCTGAAGACCCATCGCCACACGATCGAAATGGCGCATTTGGAGTCGTGGCTTGAAACGGCGCTGTCACACCTGCCCGAACGGTATGGCATGGCGGTCGAGATCATTCGCTGCCGCCGTCTGATCAAGGGCTATTCCGACACCCATGCGCGCGGCCTGTCGAAATTCGACCGCGTGCTGGAAGGCGCGGCGCTGGTCGCTTCGCGGGATGATGGGCCGGACTGGGTAGCCCGCCTGCGCGAAGCCGCGCTCCAGGACGAGGATGGAAAGGCACTGGACGGCGCGTTGAAAACCATCCGATCCTTCGCCTAGGCACCGTGCGGCGTTAGAAAAGGAGTCTCTATTCCGGCTGCGCAGCGGCTATCGGCACACCATCTGCAACCGCATCGCCCGGGTGAACGATCACCTGGTCGCCTTCGGTCAGCCCATTCAGTACCTGTGCCACGCGGTCGTTCCGTTGGCCGATCTGAACGATGACTTCGCGCGCAACGCCGCCATCCTCGATGAAACAGGCCCAATCGTCACCGATGCGGAACAATGCGCCCAGCGGAACCTGCAACGTGTCGTCGGTTTCCCAGACAACGATGGCAAGGCGCACGGAATAGCCATTCCCAAGCCCGGGGCGTCGATCCGCGGCATCCACTATATCGAAAATCGCCTCGACCCGCTGTTCCTCGATGCCCAAAGCGGAAATCTCGGTCTTGGCCGACGGCTCGATCTGGCGCAGCCGCGCCTCCAGATGGGTGGCCCCGCCCCAGCGGTCAACGATGGCACGTGCATCCGCCGGAATGCGCACGGCATCGCGCGACAGCGGGTCCGCCACGATTTCAAGGTCGGTCGGATCGCCGATAGACAACAGGGTTTCACCAGACATCACCGGGCGCTCGCTGATCTGCGCCACCGACAGCACGACCCCATCGGCCGGGGCCGTGATCTGAATACAGCAGTCGCCGGCGATCTCATTTCCCAGATCGGGCCCGATCAAGGCAGCCTGCGACCGTTCCAGCGTGCTTTGGGCCATGGCCCGCGCCGAGCGGGCGGCATCGCGGGCGGCGCGCCGCACGTTCAACAGTTGCGAAGCGTCTTCAAGCCGGACAAGGGAGGCCACACCGCGTTCGACCAGTTCCTGAACACGGTCATACTGGCTCTGGGCATAAACCAACTCTTCCTCTGCCTGCACCAACTGGCTGTCAGCGACCGCAAGGGCGGCTTGCGCTTCCTGCACGGCTGCCTGGGCCTGTTGCCGGCTGCGCGCATCCAGCAGGCTGGGGGATACGGGCTCGACCGTGGCGACAACGGTTTCGCCTGCGACGACCCTATCCCCGATGCGGACGGGCGCGCGCTCGGCCGTTCCGGCAATGGGCGCTGCCACGTCATAAACTTCGCGAATGCGCGTCGTGCCGTCCACTTCGACCGTCACCTGCATGGGACCGCGCGTCACCGATGCAAGATCGACCGAAACAGGCACCGGGCGCAATGCCGCCCATAAAAGCGCCCCGACAATGGCAATCGCAGCCACGAGGATACCAATCAGGCGTGTGCGTCGATGCATCGTTTACTCCCGTGTTTTCAAAACGGCGACAAGGTCGGCACGGTCGAGTCTGCGCCGGACAAGCAAGGCTGCCGCCGTTACCGCGGCAAGGGTGATCAGGCTGGCATTGGCGAAGTTCGCCGGCGTCAGCACCAGCGGAATCCTGTACAGATCACTGTCGAACCCTGCCATCATCGCCCAGGATATCCACGCGCCAATGGCCCAGCCAAGGGGCTGCGCCAACAGCGCCAGAATGGCCGTTTCACCCAAAAGGATCGACGACACTTCGGCTCTGGTAAAGCCAAGGATGCGCAGGCTGGCCAGCTCCCGGGCACGTTCCGACAGCTGTATGCGCGCGCCGTTATAGGCAACTCCGACAGTGATCAGCACGGATATCGTGATGAACAGCACGGTATTGATCCGCACGTTTTCGCTGATGGTGTCCTGGAAACTTTCACGGACATCGGTCAGCATCACGGCGGTCGCCAGCATTGGCATTTCCTTTAACGCGGCCTGCAGTTCGGACAAGTGCGCCCTGTCGATCCACAGGTTCAGCGCGGTCACGCGCGGCCCCTCGCGCAGGCGTTCGGCCAAGGCGTCCATCTGCATATAGGCGCCGATCCCGATATACTGGCGGGTCACGGCGGCCACTGGCAGGTGGAACTCACCGCTGCGCGTTCCTGACAGCTCGACCAGCACGGTGTCGCCAGGTGCGACACCCAGGTGCGCGGCCAGCTGCTCCGACAGCATGATCCCCTTTTCCGGCAGGGGGACATGGCGGTTGCCTACATCCAGCGTGCGCGCCAGATCGCCACCGGGCATCCGCGCGGTAATCGCCAGTTTCTTGGACCGGGAACCGTGATGCAGTGTTACGGGCAGATCGAATTGCGGCTCTACGGCCAGAACGCCCGGCAAATGGCGCGCATCGGTCACGGCATCCAACCCAGCCTCTTGCGCCAGGACAAGAGTGGCGTGCTGGCGGTTCGATTTGAAGAACGCGGTGTCGATGACCGCATCCAGCGAATCCAGCATGAAGTTCGACGCCACCAGTATCGACACGCCCAGCGAAAGGCCCAATGCCGTGAACGCCGCACGAACCGGCCACCGCAAAATGCCGCGCAAAACCATCATCGCGGTTTGTGGAAGGCGGAGCCACCTGGCCAACCTGTCCATGTGCCCGCGTCGAAAGCTTGGCGGTGCCGGCGGCGCCATGGCGACAGCCGGCGCCAGACGTGCCGCAACCCATGCTGCGCGCAATGCCCCAACGCCGGCAGAGATCAGGCCGATCAGACCCGCCAAGGCATAAACATCGAGGTCATGCGGCTGCACCAGCCACGGAAAATCGAAGAATCGCGCATAAAGGCGCGACATCCCGGTGGACAGCCAGGCACCCGCGCCCCAACCGATCCCGATGCCGATCGCGGCCACCAAGACCGCCAGCATCAGATAATGCAGGGCGATTTCGCTATCCCGGTATCCAAGCGCCTTGAGCAGCCCGATCTCGGCACGTTCAAGCGCAACGATCCGTCCAAGCACCATGTTGACCAGAAAGGCCGCGATACCGAAAAAGATCGGCGGCAAAACCGCCGACATGCTACGCAGCTGATTCAATTCGGCCTGTATAAAGGAGTGGCTGACCTGCGTCTCACGGTCATGCGCACCCGTTCCACCCCAGGGCGCAAGGATCGCATCGACGCGGTCGATCACCTCGGCGAGGCGCGCATCACGACGCAGCTTTACGGACAGGTCGTTGAACGCGCCAGTCAGCCCGAACGTGGCCGCCGCCGCACGCTCGGGCATCCAGATGATGCCGAACCCCGCATCGTCTGGCATCAAGCCACCCGGCGGCAACGTATAGATGAATTCCGGGCTGCGCAGGGTGCCGGTGATTTGCAGATCAAGCCGCGTCCCATCCGCGATTGCGGAAAAACGATCGCCCAGCGAAAAGCCGTTGGCACGGGCAAACCGGTCTGTGACCGCAACCTCGGTAGCCGCGTCAGGATCGGGAAGACGTCCATCGACCAGCAATGGCACGTTCAGAAGCGGCCCGTTTTCCGGCAGGGAAAGCACCCGACCCGAGGCCGGCGCCGCGCGGCCGGGCAGATCCAGGACAACCCAACCCGCAACACGCGCCTCAACCGTCTGAACACCGTCGATCTCGGCAACATCCTGCACCACGGAAAGAGGCGCCCTTCGCACACTCGCGAACACATGGGCAAAGTTCTGGCGGCTATAGTAATCCTCCAGGGTCGCCTCAAGCGCACGCACCATGCCAAGCCCGGTCAGAAAGATCGCCACGCCGCAGGCCAGAACCAGCGCAATCGCCAGTGACTGCGCCTTGAGTCGCCACAGATCCCTCAGAAGTTTTCTGTCCAGCGCGTGCAACATCACCATTCGATCTCCGATGCGGAAACCCGGTGGGCGTTCTGTTCAATCTCGGCGACCCGGCCATCGTGGAAACGGATCACGCGGTGCGCCATCTTTCGAATGCCTGCATTATGCGTGATGACAAGCGTCGTAGTTCCGAACCGCGCATTGACCTGTTCGAGGGCGGCCAGAACGGCGGTGCCCGTCTTGCTGTCGAGCGCACCGGTCGGTTCGTCGCACAAAAGGACGCCGGGCCGCTTGGCGATGGCACGGGCAATCGCGACACGCTGCTGTTCGCCACCCGACAACTGCGCGGGGAAATGATCCATCCGGCCGGACAGCCCGACAAGGTCCAGCGCCTCGTCCGGGTCCATCGGGTCGGCGGCGACATCCGTGACAAGCGCCACGTTCTCGCGCGCGGTCAGGCTGGCCACCAGGTTGTAGAACTGGAAAACGAATCCAACGTGATCACGGCGGTAGCGCGTCAGTTGGCGGTCGGTCATCTTGGTCAGTTCGCGGTCGCGAAACCACGCCTGCCCCGAAGTCGCATGATCCAGCCCGCCGATGATGTTGAGAAGGGTGGATTTCCCGCTGCCCGATGGACCCAGAAGAACGACAAGCTCGCCTTCCGGCAGGTCCAGATCAACCCCGTCAAGCGCACGAACCTCGGCCGTCCCGTTCCCACCATATACCTTGGTCAGGCCGCGCGTCCGAAACACCGTTTCGGCGGACCCGTTCGAAGTGGCAGAAGTGTCGATGTCGCGCGTCATTGCAGCATATCATGCCACAAACATCACCATCCGCCTTGACCCGCATCAAAGTGAAACGGAAAGACCAGACCAGACTTTTTGGATAGTGGTGCCGCTGAAGGGACTCGAACCCCCGACCCCATCATTACGAATTTTGCCGTCCATGTTTTGGACGCAGCCCGATAGCACAGCCTAGTACCGGATAACCCCCTATGATTGCTTGTCTATTTTCAAGAGGCTTCTTGGACGGTGTCGGACCAGGCCAGAGAACGTTTGACGTACATTCCCTACTAATCCCCTACTAACGGCGCTTTGCGCTCGACGGCATTACGCCGTTGCCAAATCAAACCCCGTAAACACAGCAAACCCTGGGTACCCCACCCCATCAACGGGTTTCGAACCGCCGACAGGGCAAGCCCCCTCGGTCCAGGGCCGATGGCGAGCCAATTTGATCTTTTTTGAGCCACAGCCGAGTGACCGCTTTGCGAGAAGACCCATCGAATAGGACCGCCTCCTATCCGCCTGTCTCAGACAATCTGTGCGGCTGTCAGCCAGCAAAGTGCCGCTAGCGCCGAAGAGACGGTTCTTGCGTGGTTCAGCCGAGTCCATCTCTGTGCATAGCGCGGCCAGTAACTTGCGGTTTCGCGTGTCTGACCGTCCATTGCTTCGAGGCGCGTATTCATCGGGACATTGCCCATGCCGGTCACTGCAAATACACCGATCAGATAGGCAACAACTCCTGCCAAAGTCAGCGCGCGTGCCGCGCCTTCAAACTGCCAGAGCGCCAAGAGACCGAGAAATCCTGACACTGGCGCTAACCCAATAAGCAGCACCATAAAGACCGACCGATAGACCGTTCGGTTCAGCCCCACCATGCCTGCCGCCCCTTGGTTTGCAGGGGCCTGTGCCAGCCCCCGCATGATGAAGTCGGAAAAGCCAAGGAACACCCCGGCAACCAGCGCCACGGCAAGTCCAGCGATCATCAATATCCATTCCATGGTTCTTGCTCCTCAGCTCGACAGACCAACGGCGCGGCCGATGTACTGACGATCGGACAGCTGGCTTGTCAGGAAACGGGCCAACTCACTGCGGGCGATCTTCAGATCAAGGCCACGTGCCGTATTCGGTACATCCTCAATCGCCGGGCGTACGGTGGCCTTGTCGGTGAAGGCACCAGGGCGGACAATGGTCCAGTCCAGGCCACTCGCCTCGACCAATTGCTCCTGCAACTCGTGATCGCGGAAAACAGGGGCCAGCAGGGCGCCGAACATCACGCGCTTCCACCAGAAGTTCAGCGTGGGCCAGCTATCGCGAGCACCCAAAGTCGATTGCGCAATCAGACGACGGACCCCATGGGTCTGCATAGCCTTGATGACGTTCATCGTACCTTGCGAACGAATTTTGCTCTTGCGCGACATCCCTGCGCCAAGGGTCACGACGACCGCCTCATGCCCTGCGACCGCGTCTGTCACGTCAGAGAGCTTCATCGCGTCGCCAGCGACGAGGCGCAGCTTGGGGTCGTTCAGGTTCAGTCTCTGGGGCGAACGGGCAAAGGCCGTGACAGTGTGGCCAGCCTTCAGCAGGCTTTTGACAGCGAGACGTCCAACGGTCCCTGTGGCGCCAAATACGATGACTTTCATTTGGATTCTCCTTTCGAGGTTGATACCGGCCATTTACTTGACACGGTGTAAAGTTGACATGGTGTCAATAAAGGGTAAATTGACACGATGTCAAGAAATTCATCCGATACCCGCGCCCGTATCCTCGATTGCACGTGGAACCTATTGGAATCCGGTGATAAAAAGGTTCGCATGTCCGATATCGCCAAAGCGGCGGGCATCACTCGCCAGGCGCTATACCTGCATTTTCCGACGCGGGCAGAGCTACTTGTGGCCGCGACTCGTCATATTGATTCCGTCAAGGACGTGGATGCGCGACTGGCCAACAGCAGGGCTGCAACTTCTGGCAGGGAACGGCTTGTGGCCTTCATCAGCGCATGGGGCGGCTACATTCCCGAAATCCACGGCATGTCCGTCGCACTTCGCGCCATGCGAGACAGTGATGCGGAGGCCGCAGCAGCATGGGATGACCGGATGCAAGCGGTCCGGCATGGGTGCGCCGCCGCAGTTCAGGCTTTGGCAGCGGACAAGGTGCTAAGAGAGGATCTGAATGAGGAAGCCGCAACCGATCTGCTTTGGACGCTTTTGTCGGTTGAAAACTGGGAACACTTGGTTCGCGACTGTGGCTGGTCGCAATTAGATTATGAAAGCCAGATCACAGGACTTGCTGAGGCAGCGCTTCTGGCGACGGCATGAAAAGCCTTCAGTATCCGCAGAGCTGTCGTTCATCACGCTATTGGGACATCCCCGATCCCTTGGCTAACCTCACGGCTTTTTGCACGCTACCTTCTGATAAGATTTAGATAAATCTATTTCCTTGATGCCGCCAACCCAGCGCTCGAGAAGCCGTAAAGCAATCGGATGTGTCTTTCATTTGTAAGATGTCCGCCTTTGTAAAGCTCAATTCACCAAGCTGTAGGAGACGCAAACGCCAATTAGTGCAGAAAATTCCCTCTCACGCTTGACCTTCCAATCGTTGGAACCCTTATCTCGGCCCGTGAGCACTGATTCGAAGACGAGAGGAATAAGCTATGAATGCTCACACAGACACCACTCGGCTCACGGCCGAGACGATACAAATTCCGATCGAAGGCATGACCTGTGCCTCTTGCGTGGGCCGGGTCGAGAAGGCCTTGCTAGCGGTGCCGGGCGCATTGTCCGCGAGCGTCAACCTCGCAACAGAGCGTGCCGAGGTCCAGGTCTCAGACCCTTCTGTCCGGACTGACCTGATCCACGCAGTCGAAGCTACGGGCTACGCCGTTCCTGGTAAGATAACCGAACTTTCCATCGATGGCATGACCTGCGCATCTTGCGTTGGCCGGGTAGAGCGCGCGCTTCAGGCCGTTCCTGGTGTCACTTCTGCCAACGTGAACCTAGCGAAAGAGCAGGCGACGGTGAAGGGCACCGCCGATGTCGCCGCACTGATCGCCGCCGTGGCCGAGACCGGCTACACCGCGCGTGAAGTCGCCCAAGATTCCGGCGAGGACGAGGCCAAAGCTGCCCGCAAGGATGCCGAGCAGGCGCTTCTGAAGCGCGATCTCGGGCTGGCGGCTGCCTTCGCCTTGCCGGTCTTCGTGCTGGAGATGGGCAGCCATGTCATCCCCGGGATGCATGCGCTGATCGGCTCGACGATCGGGCACGGAACGAGCTGGCTTCTGCAGTTCGCGCTGACTACGTTCGTGCTCGCCGTGCCGGGGATGCGTTTCTACGCCAAGGGCATTCCAGCGCTCATGCGCGGCGCACCCGACATGAACAGCCTCGTCGCAGTCGGCACGCTCGCGGCCTATCTCTATTCCGTCGTGGCAACCTTCGCGCCGGGCGTGCTGCCCGAGGGCACAGTCAACGTCTACTACGAGGCCGCAGCGGTAATCGTCACGCTCATCCTGCTGGGCCGGTATCTGGAGGCGCGCGCCAGGGGTCGCACCTCTGAGGCCATCAAGCGGCTGGTCGGACTTCAGGCCAAGACCGCGCGCGTGCGCCGCGATGGATCAGTTGTGGAAATCCCGGCGGCCGAGGTCGCTCCTGGTGACATCGTCGAGGTGCGCCCCGGTGACCGCCTGCCGGTCGATGGCGAGGTCGTCGACGGCGAGAGCTATGTCGACGAGTCGATGATCACCGGTGAGCCGGTCCCGGTTGCAAAGAGTGCCGGCGCGGAGGTTGTCGGTGGCACCATTAACCAGAACGGCGCGCTGACCTTCCGCGCGACGGCGGTGGGCGGCGACACGATGCTGTCGCAGATCATCCGCATGGTGGAGGCGGCGCAGGGCTCCAAGCTACCGATCCAGGCGCTGGTCGACCGCGTGACCATGTGGTTCGTCCCGGCGGTGATGACGCTGGCGGCGCTGACCTTCGGCGTCTGGCTGATCTGGGGGCCCGATCCGGCGCTCACCTTCGGCCTCGTCAATGCGGTCGCGGTTCTGATCATCGCATGCCCCTGTGCCATGGGCCTCGCGACACCGACCTCGATCATGGTGGGTACGGGCCGGGGGGCCGAGATGGGCGTGCTGTTCCGTAAGGGCGAGGCGCTGCAGCTTCTGAAGGAGACCCGCGTGGTCGCGCTCGACAAGACCGGGACGCTGACCGAGGGCAAGCCTGCCCTGACCGATCTCGACCTTGCCGAAGGCTTCGATCGCGCCGAGGTTCTGGCCCGCGTGGCTGCCGTCGAGGCACGCTCCGAGCACCCGATTGCCCGGGCGATCGTCGAGGCGGCAGAGGCCGAGGGGCTCGAACGTCCGTCCATCGAGGGCTTCGCCTCGGCGACGGGCTACGGCGTGGAAGCCACCGTCGGCGGTCAGCGCGTCCAGATCGGGGCCGACCGCTTCATGCAGAAACTGGGCCTCGACACCGCGGCCTTCGCCGAGACGGCGGAGCGCCTGGGCGACGAGGGCAAGTCACCGCTTTACGCCGCCATCGACGGCAAACTTGCGGCCATCATCGCCGTAGCCGACCCGATCAAGGCATCGACGCCCAAGGCCATCGCCGCCCTGCATGCCCTCGGCCTGAAGGTCGCGATGATCACCGGCGACAACGCCCGCACGGCACAGGCCATCGCCCGGCGGCTCGGCATCGACGAGGTCGTGGCCGAGGTCCTGCCCGACGGCAAGGTCGACGCCGTGAAGCGCCTGAAGGCCCTGGGACGGCTGGCCTACGTGGGCGACGGCATCAACGACGCGCCGGCGCTGGCGGAGGCCGATGTGGGCCTTGCCATCGGCACCGGCACGGATGTGGCCATCGAGGCGGCAGACGTGGTGCTGATGTCGGGCAGCCTCAAGGGCATCCCCAACGCGATCGCGCTCAGCCAGGCGACCATCGGGAACATTCGGCAGAACTTGTTCTGGGCCTTCGCCTACAACACGGCGCTGATCCCGGTGGCGGCAGGCGTCCTCTATCCGGCTTTCGGCATCCTGTTGTCGCCGGTCTTCGCCGCCGGGGCCATGGCGCTTTCCAGCGTCTTCGTTCTTGGCAACGCGCTGCGGCTTAAGCGGTTCGCAGCGCCGTCACCAACGGATATCCCGGCAAGCCACCCGGTTCGCACACCGGCGGCAATCCCGGCGGAATGACCACGCGTGCCCGGGCCGTTCAGGGCCTGGGCCCTCGCCAAAACAGACAGAAGGAATTGATCAATGAATCCGCAAACCAGGAACACCGGCGACGTCATCATCTACACCACCCCGACCTGTCCCGACTGCCGCCAACTCAAGTCGTGGCTTCAACAGGCGGGCGTCGCGTTCGAGGAACGCGATCTAAGCGATCCCGAGATCATGGAAGAGGCGAAAGCGCGGTACGGCGTGCGCGTCGCGCCGATCACCGTGATCGGAGACTGGTTCACCTATGGAACCTTCGCCGACCAGAAACTGAGGATCGCGGACGTTCTTAAACTGCACGAGGAGGCACGGACATGAACATCGGTGAAGCGGCTAAACTCTCTGGCGTCTCGGCGAAGATGATCCGGTATTACGAACAGACTGGCCTGATCCCACCTGCCCATCGCACCGAGTCCGGCTACCGCGATTACAGCGAGAGGGATGTTCACCTCCTGAGCTTCGTGCGCCGCGCCCGTGATCTGGGTTTTTCGGTCGAGGTGATCGGCGAGTTGCTAGAACTCTGGACAGATGACGCACGTCGCAGTGCGGATGTCAGGCAACTCGCACAGGGCCACCTGGGCAACCTGCGCCGCAAAATCGAAGAACTCGAAGCCATGTCGAAAACGCTTGAGACGCTGATCGACTCCTGCAGCGGCGATCACCGACCGGATTGCCCAATCATCGCCGATCTGGAGAAGAGTGATAGTCAGGACGCATCGCGGCCCCCAAGGCCCCGGCGAGGCGCTGTCGGTCAAGCAAAGGCGTTACCCAGATAACCCAAGCATGCCGTACCTACTGACTGCGGCAATATTGGAAAATCCAAAAGAAAGACTCTGACATGGAACATGGACATTCGGGACATTTGCCCAGCGGAGGTCGGGCGCTCACAATCTCTGCTTGGTTGACCGGTATCTACTTCGTCGTTGAGCTCGGAATCGGCTTATGGACCGGCTCCATCGCCGTGATCTCCGACGCGTTTCACACGTTCTCTGCGGTTGGCGGCGTCCTTGTTGCCATTCTGGCGGCCCGGATCGCCCGTCGTCCCGCCGACATGGACCGCAGCTTCGGCTGGTACCGCGCTGAGGTCGTTGGAGCGGCCATCAATGGTGCGTTCCTTCTAGCGATGGCATTATTTGTGATCGGGATGGCCGCCATGCGACTATCCGCTCCGATCGACCTACCTACGGGTCCAATGCTCTGGGCCGCGGCAGGCGGCCTGGTGACCGAGTTCATCTCGCTTGGATTGATTTGGAAAGATGGGAAAAGCGATCTGAACACACGCGGTGCCGTCTGGCATATCATTCAGACGTTCGTCGGCAGTCTGCTCATCATCATCACGGCTCTGGTGATCCGGTTCACCGGGTTTCTGCTGATCGACCCGCTGCTTGGTATGGCGTTCGGGTTTGTTCTCGTTTGGGCAAGCTGGGGAATTTTGAGGGAGTCCATTCACATGCTGATGGAGGGAACACCGGAGGATGTGAACCTTCGAGAGGTGACCTCTGCGCTCGAGAAACTCGAGGGCATCAGCGACGTGCACCATGTTCATGCCTGGGCGCTGACCAGCGGCAGGCATGTATTCTCCGGTCACATACGGATGGAAACCGGCCATGAGCCGGGAGAGGTCCTGCAGGCGGCACACGACCTGTTGCGTGACGAGTTCGGTTTTCTTCTTGTTACCCTGCAGGTCGAAGACCGTTGCCTCGATGAGGCGGGTGCCGAGGACATCGACATCACGCGAGATCACACCGAGGGGCACGTCGCATGAAAATTGCCATCGTCCTATACCCAGGTATTACCGCGCTTGACGCGGTCGGGCCCTATGAAGTTTTGAAGATGCTCCCCGGCGCCGAGCTTCGCTTTGTCGCTCATGCTCCGGGTCCCGTATCAACGGACCGTGGCATTCTTGTCGTCGGGGCGACGCACAGCTTTGCTGAAACGCCCGACCCCGACGTGGTGATTGTGCCCGGCTCGGAGGCCCAGACCGGCGTGGCAGCGGCTGACGGCGCTCTTTCGAATTGGCTGCGCAAAGTTCACCGACATACAAGCTACACAACGTCGGTCTGCTCAGGCGCCGTGATCCTGGCTGCGTCGGGCCTGCTCAAAGGACAGCGCGCCACAACGCATTGGGCGGCGATGGATATTGTGAAACGCTTTGGCGCCACGCCATGCCCGAACGAACGGATAGTCCGGGCGGGCAAGATCTGGACCGCAGCTGGCGTGTCAGCGGGTATAGACTTGGCCTACGCCCTGGCTGAAGTGATCGCAGGCCGCGAAACAGCTGAGCGCATTCAGTTGATGCTCGAATATGACCCTCGGCCGCCGCAGAATGCGGGGCACATGAACACAGCACCTGCTGCGGTCGCCGCGGCCGCCCGCGCCGAGATGGCTCGCTTGTCACGCAATCCGATGAATGCGGTAGCGGTCGGAAAAATTGCATGGCGTCAGGCGTTGGCCAAGTCTCGAAAATCAATCGAAAAAAGGAACGTCGCTCGATAGAGCGAGCGACGGTTTCTACCGCCGTAGCGCAATTTGACAAACGCTGCCTGCGTTCAGAGCCACAACGCATGCGTTTTTCAGAAGTGGCTGTTTATAAGGCGCTCGCCAGTGGTCAGAAAAAAAGGGGCTCAGAGCGATCATCTGAGGAGGATGCTCAGGTCTTTTGGGCTCAGGCACGCCCGAGCGACCACTTCGCGAACGTGGCCCCACCGCTTTAGGCTCGGGAATATCCGAACCGGGCCATCAAAACGCTGGCTCACTCCGTTGCGCCATTTGAAGTTCGACATGAGAAGTGTCAGCATCGAGCAGGCCCTGCCCGAAAGCGCTTCGCCGTCTTCCACCTAGCGTCAAGGGGCAACTTAAGAACACGGTATCCCAAGATACGGCCCGTCGCCCCATTTATAGAGAAAGGCTGGATGAGAATTGAGATATCTGTCGAGCATATCCTTCGCCATTGCGGCTTGCGCAAACTGCGCCGCTGCCGACCCGCTTCCCTCGCTTAACCTTGATCCCAGCCAGACAACGGTTTCGGGTGTTTCCAGCGGCGGCTTCATGGCGGTGCAACTACAAGTCGCCTTTTCACAATCTATCCAAGGTGCCGGGATAGTTGCTGGCGGACCGTTCAACTGTGCCGACAACTCGGTTTGGCAAGCGCTTTACGTCTGCATGGACCCTGCTTTCTTGGGGCCAGATCCCGATAGTTCAATAAAATCCATTCGGGACTTGGCTTCGGCCGAGGAAATCGACGGGATAGAGGGAGTGGCGTCCGACCGCATCTATATGTTCCACGGAACGCAGGACGAGACAGTCGCGCGGTCTAGCATGGATGCTCTCGAGGCGACCTTTCTCGCGCTGGACGTGTCCGAAGTGGCTATCAACTACGTCTCCTCTGTTGAGGCTGGGCACGGTTTCGTCACAGAAAATGCGTCGGTGGGCTGCGCGGACACATCGCCAGAGTACCTGGTCGACTGCGATTTCGACCAGGCCGGCGATATTCTCAACTGGCTCTACGGCGAACTTGTGCCGCCCGTCTCGCCCGTTTCCGGGAACCTCCTTACGTTTGATCAATCAGTTTATTTGGAAGGTGCGGCGGGGATGGACGAGGTTGCCTTCGTCTACGTGCCCTCCGCCTGCCGCGCTCGAGAAACATGCGGTCTGCACATCTCCCTGCACGGATGCAACCAGGGCCGCGAGGCGATCGGCGATGACTATGTGCGCCTCACCGGCTTTAACGGCTGGGCTGAGACGAACAACATCGTCGTACTCTACCCTCAGGCCACTGCTGTGCCCTCGCCTTGGAATAGCTGGTTTGCGGGTAATCCCAACGGTTGCTGGGACTGGTGGGGTTATTCAGGCGCCGACTACCTCAGCAGGAACGCGCCGCAGCCTTCAGCCATAGCACGGATGTCGGCCGCGCTGGGCGCCCCGATCGCCCGTTAAAGCTGTCGCATTGCACGCGTCACACAAGCATATCAAGTGAAGGTTGCCTCTATCAGTGCGAAAATTCAGAGCCTCGGAGGCCTAGAGTACTAACTACCAGGAGCCGATGGGCTCCATTATGTGAGCTCGAACCTTCGGATCGCGGCCACTTCCCCCACCCGACTCCGGGAGCGGTCACCCCACCCCACCAACGGGGATCGAAGCCCGCCTGTAGTCTAGGGGTACGGCGCATGCACCCGACCGCGCGCCCTAGTGACCCGTCTTGGATCAGCTATGTGGTTCATTTCGTGGTAATTGCCGCCACATCAGGAGGGTCTATTTTGAGCTTGGCAGAGAGGAGATATCCCCTGGGTGAAACCGTAAGATATCGCGTAACAGGCATGGATTGCGCGTCCTGTGCAGCGAAGGTCGAAAAGGCCGTGCGCTCGGCTGGCGTCACTAGCCCAAGGATTTCGACAGCATCGCAAATCCTGACACTGGACGTCACGCCAGGTGATGCGCACCTTGCCGATGTCGAACTTGCCGTCTCCAATGCCGGCTACCACCTCGATCGGCTTTCGTCGGAGTCATCGGAGAGATCGGATGAGGCCAAGCCTCATTTGACCGTAGGGTACCGCAGGGCGCTCTGGATCGTCATTATCCTGAACGTTGGCTACGGAGTCATCGAAATGATCGGGGGCTTCCTGGCTGGTTCACAGGCATTGAAAGCAGATGCCCTGGATTTTGTCGGCGATGGCCTGATCACACTCCTTGGTTTGCTGGCAATTGGTTGGAGTCTACTTTGGCGAGCACGATCCGCGCTCATACAAGGTCTGTTTCTCGGTGTTCTCGGATTCGGCGTCCTCGCAAACACCATTTGGCGCGTGTTCGCACATCAGTCCGTCGAAGCTGAGCTCATGGGCGCGCTGGCTCTGGTTGCCCTCGCAGTGAACGTCGGAGCCGCGCTGGTTCTTGTCCCACATCGTGCTGGGGATGCGAATGTCCGGGCCGTATGGTTGTTTTCGCGCAATGACGCTATCGGCAACGCAGCTGTTGTGGTTGCGGCAGTCCTGGTTGGTTTGACCGGCACCTCCTGGCCCGATCTGATAGTCGCCTTTGCGATTGCAGGACTGTTTCTCCAGTCTTCTTGGGTCATTGTACGTGATGCACGTCGGGACATCTCGGAAAGTCGAACAGGAGGACCGTGAAGCCACTGGTTGGCATTAGCCTACGAGTTTGGCCAATTGGAAAGTCTCAACGGGTATCAAGACACTTGTGCTATGTTTCTCGATGCAACCCAAGATATGTCGTCTTGGACGTACAGGTGTGAGCAAAATGGTCGATGTGAAAATCCAACTGAACAGTACCATCACTTGCCCCAAATGCGGGCACTCAGCGGAAGAGCTTATGCCAACTGACGCATGCCAGTGGTTCTATGAGTGCACTTCATGCGGCGAGGTACTGAAGCCATTACCGGGTGATTGCTGCGTTTTTTGCTCGTACGGCACTGTGGCTTGCCCACCGATCCAGGAGGGTGGCTCCTGCTGCGGATAACGTCGGCAGATCACACAATTGCTCCACTCCGATAGGGTCCATTATGCTAACCGCTGGCTGCACGGCGCGCCTGGCTGCACCGAACCCTGCAAACCGGGTAAACCCGGCCCACCCCACCCCAAGCACGGGCCGTTCGCGTTTGCAGCTGTAGGCCGCTCCCAGTCCACCCTCTCCCGCGAGCCATTTGGGCCCAAGGGGAGACAAAAATAGTGGACTGACGCTACGCCAGCAAAAAGCCTCATTGCCCTGGGATAAAAGCATCAGTCATACTCCGAGAAACTCGCCACAGCTGGATTAGCTATTGTTTTCGCTCCCGAATTGGCTCCGCTCGAAGCCACAGACAATTGACGAACCGAAGGCCACGGGATTGGCCGAGACTGACCTCGCGGCTGGGCCGAAGGTCGGGACCAATATCGACCGTCCTGTCATCGACCTCTATCGACCGCACATCACGTCTGGCGACTGTCTCATCGTGACCGGCTATCAGGACTTCCTGTCGTCGCTCGCCGTCTTGATGAGAGAGGTCAAGGAGCTCAAAGGCCCTGACGCAGACCCTGACATCCGCATTCGGATATCGTTCGGTATTGATACGGCGAACTCTCGACGGTTGGCAAAGCAGAGGCCAGTGACCGAAGAGATGAAGCTCTATTGGCTGGAGAAGTCCGGCCTGCAGATCGAGGATGACGACGATCTGCTGGCGGTGCTGGCAAAGCGGGCAATCCAGACACGCAAAATAGAGCTTCGTGTTTTTGACCCTGTACTGGCCCAAACCCGCTTGGGAATCAGCGGGGATCGTCGGATGCATTCCAAAATCGTGAGTTCGCGGGTTGGCGCGGTAGCAGGGTCAGCGAACTTTTCGCGTTCCGGCCTCTACAGTAACATCGAGTACGCGGATGGTCTCGATACTGGTTCGCACGAGCTGCAGCTAGAGCGCGCCAAAGCGGCGGAACAGATTTGGGAGGTTTCTGCCGACTGGACCGAAGAAGCGCTTGAGATCCTCGATAGGCTGATAAAGCCCGCCACGGCAGAAGACGCCATGGCGCGGATGATCTCGGAGCAGAAGGGCTTCGAACCTTGGCTCACTGGGGACCGCCGAGAGATCACCGGCCACACGCTCTACGAATACCAGCAGGAGCTGACCTACGAGGCCTGCTCGATCACATACGATCACGGCATCGCCTTCGTGGAGGCGCCTACAGGCTCGGGCAAAACCGAGATCGGATGCCACTTGGGGGAAGCTCTTTCAGAAACCTTTTCGCGGGTCATTCCGCGCTCCCCCATACATGGCGTCACCAGAAAGAACGCGGCGGTGATAGCGCCGCCGAAGGTCATACCTAGCTGGGTGAAGCATTCGACGAACTCCATGGAGGCCATAGCCAACACAAGTCTTTCAAAGAAGCGCCTGCGAGGGGCCGGCGACGATAGCAAGTCGGGTCTGCGGCTCGATCAGTTCGGCGTGATCATTATCGACGAAAGTCATACGGTGACGCCTGGCTTCGAACAGGCGTCCCAGATGGCCGCGGCGGTCGAGCTCGCGCCACCCAGCTGGAACGTCTGCTTGTCCGCAACCCTTCTGGGCAATCGCGACGTCGATTGGCTAGCACATATGCAGGAGAAGCGCGCGTCCATCTTCATGACGCCGGACTACATCCAGGCCATGGGCGAGTTGTTTGAACGTGAGATGCAAAGCTCACCCGACATCTTCGACCAGAAGGCGCCCCATGCTGTTCTATCGGAGCCAGAGACCGCTCTTTCAAGGCAGGCACGCACAGAACTTTCCGAGCTGATTTCGCCTTTCTTGGCACGCCGTCAGCGTCGATGCATCGGCGAAGACGAGGATCGCTCCAAACACAGCTACCCGAAGCTGGCCAATCACGGACGGCCCAATAAGCTGCAGCTCACGAAGCCACAGAAGGCGCGTCTCGATGAAATCGTTTCGCTCTGCAATGAACTCGCACCCGGCGGTAGGGTGACGGCCGTCGAGAAGAGCCGCTTCGGTCACGTCAAAACGCAGCAGAGTACCCAAGATCAACTCCATATCCGCAACCTGCTGAACATCCTCCGGGTGAGTGCAGCGCAGGCAGCCTGGGAGATGTCCCATGGGGTCATCGGAAAGTGGCTGCGCGAATTTGAACAAGGGTCTAGGAACAAGCGGACGGCTCCACACCCTGGCCAGGTTGACATGTTCGCTATGCTTGGCATCGATGCGTTGGCGGCCCCTGAAAAGTGCGATGCCCTAGCTAGGAAGCTCGACTCGCAGCCGCTGCGAGACCTGGACGAGAAGCGATATGAAGCTTGCCTGCGCATCCAGCAGCAGAAGGATCGAGTTGTCTTTCTCGCAGAGCGCACGGACACGCTCGAAATCTTCGCTGAGGCGCTTTCCCGCCGCGGTCACCACACGAACTTCGTTGTTGGCAGTCAGACCAAGGGCGATGAAAGGGCCGTGAAGGCCATCTTTGGTAGCGGTCCGGATGGCTTCAAGCGGATCACGCATGGCAAGTCGGTAGAGTCCTACTTCCGCCCTGGAGGCAAGAACGCACCAGACGGACCTGCCTCGGTCTTCCTCACCTACAAGATGGCGGAGGGTATCAATCTTCAGTCAGCCGACACGCTTGTTCTCCTCGGGATCACTTCCAACCTTAAGGAACTCATCCAAGGGTTGGGACGCATCGACCGGATAGATAGTCAATTCGGGATTGTGAACTACCACCTCGTCGATGTTCCCGTTGGTCAGTTTGCATCAGACGAGAAGGTCACCAACCGCATCGAGAACTATCGGACGCTCGCAGGGGAAGAGCTGATTGACGCCGTGCAAGAGGTTGGCTCCGAGGACACCGAGGTGATCCTGGAGAGCGTCACGCGCTACCTCGGGTCAACCAGGCGGATGCGAGCCAACAACTTCCACGACGTTCTCGCTCGGACCAAGGAGAAGATTTCCCCGGAGCGCTATGGTCTCATCAGAAAGGCCAGAATCGAAGGGACTTGGGGCGCTGAATTGGCGCTTCTGTCTGCCAGAGAGAGCTTCACCGCCCTACATCTGAAGGGCGTCGACAAGCCGACCAGCTTCTTCCCTCCGCGTTTGCTGCTGCTGCGGCCCTCTCAGTCCGGCCTGCTGTTGGAGCGGGGTCAATTGGCGTGTGCCAAGACCCTTGAGTCGGCATTCGAGAGGACCAAGAGCCTCGGCTTGGAACAGACGAGGATGACTGAGGTAGAGCTGGCTAGCGCGCTTGAAACCGTCTCTGGCCAGCTTGGACGGCTTACAGAATGGGACTTACGCCCCGCACGCGTCGAAAGCCTGATGAAGGCGTGCGCTGAGTTCATGACCCGACGAGCGGACGAGAACACCGATGATCGGGAGATCTTCGGGCACCTGTCTTTGCCTGCCATCGAAATGATCTGCGAGTCTTGGAGCAGGTTGCTCGACCCCTACTGGGAGCAAGCCAAGCAAGAGGTGCGGGATAGCTTCGCCTACGAGGACCTGCCGAAAGGGTACATCGCGATCCAGGCAATCCTAGAGAAGCTCGAAAGCAGTCTTCCTGGCGCGGACGCAGTCCATGAAAAAATGTCCAAGGTAATCGAAGAAGCAGAGCTCGTGTCCAGGGATCACGAGCCGGAGATCGGGCGCCGGGTTTCGGTTGTGTTTTTCTCGGGTGGCGCGGGCGAGCACTGATCGATCTGAGCACCCCAAAGGTCCATTATGTGAAGCGCACTTGCCTTTCACCTTAGTATAGAGAGGCACCTTTCAAGTATCTCTTCATTATTAATAATAACGACCAAGAGCTTCTTTCTTGCTCTAGTAATGTGAGCCTCCCCAACTGAACTGGTCCACCACTATGTTTAGGAAACGGAGGACCGAGAATGGCAAACAGGCGACCCAAGCCCGAAGAGATTGTCTCGAAGTTACGACAGGTTGAGGTGCTGATGGGACAGGGCATGTCCCGTCTCGACGCGATCCGACAGATCGGCGTTGTTGAACAGACGTACTATCGCTGGCGCAAGCAGTATGGCGGAATGGGCGTAGATCAATTGAAGGAGCTGAAGCGGCT
>NZ_FNEB01000043.1 GCF_900100005.1 Lutimaribacter saemankumensis | reverse complement strand
GAAAAGGCTCGCAGCTGCTGAACACGCCGCCGGCGGATCTCCGACGCAAACATCGGCCCGAACCTGTTCCACCAGAACCGGATGGTTTCATGGCTGACGTCGATGCCGCGTTCGTGGAGCAGGTCTTCGACATTTCTGAGTGACAGCGGAAACCGGACATAGAGCATCACCGCCAGGCGGATGATCTCGGGGCTGGTTTTGAAATACTTGAAAGGCGAACGCTTGGTCATCTTCAAAGGCTACGAAAGCCCCCTGCCCGCCTCAAGACAAGTTCCTCTGACAATACCGTCACGCTCGTTGCCGATCACCTTGACAATTGTGCCAAGCGCCACGCGCTTCTCAAGGAATGTGATGTCAGCCTGTCGGGCGCCATCGTGGATCGAACCATCGAACTTGCGCGGTACGTTCGCGACGCAGGCATCCGGGAGGCGGCTGCGCTGATCGAAACTGCAACACTGGGCAATGGTCGTATCGACGTCCAGCTTTCCTCTCGGGCCCTCGCGGCGGGTCTCGGTCTTGCAGTCGATACCCTGAACCCGGAGGTTCTCCGGTTCAATAATCCGTTCACGCATCGGCGGCGCGGTGTCGAGATGAAGATCGTGGCGGGCACACAGAAGCCGGTGCCGGACGTCGCATTGCTCCGTGCGCTGCGCAATGCGCATTGCTGGGCGGATGCCATCAAATCCGGAACCGCACTGAAGCGCCTCGCCTCAGACATGAATCGGACAGAGCGCTATCTGGCCAGGATCATCGCCTTGTCGGGTCTTTCGCCCAAAATTCAGGCGGCGATCATTGACGGTTCCCAGCCGAACGGTCTCACGGTCCGACGTCTTTTGAAGACGAACCTGCCCCTGGACTGGGGCGAGCAGGAAAGGCTCCTCGGCTTCGAAGGCTGATCATCACTCCCTGTTCGGGATGAAGCGCTCCCTGTGGTGCTGTCAGACTGATTCGAACTCGTCTCTGCCAGGACAGTGACACTGTCCCTTATGCCGCGCAGAGACTACGCCACTCGGCAAGAGCAGCGGTTCTGTTCTGCTTGAAGTGGTCCCGTTTGGAGAGGCTACGATCCTGGTTGAAGTGATTGAAGACGGAGGAATGGACGGCGACGAACTTCTGCAGACTTCGCATTCGCCGAAAGCGCTGCATCGCTCTTTCTCTTCGTCGGAATGGAAGGTGTGAGTTCTCAACTCTGTTGTTCAGCCAGCGACCACAGGCTTGCCGGTCTTCACACCCCATGTCACGCAGCGCGGCTTTGTAGGAAGCAAGCCG
>NZ_FNEB01000011.1 GCF_900100005.1 Lutimaribacter saemankumensis | reverse complement strand
CGGCTTGCTTCCTACAAAGCCGCGCTGCGTGACATGGGGTGTGAAGACCGGCAAGCCTGTGGTCGCTGGCTGAACAACAGAGTTGAGAACTCACACCTTCCATTCCGACGACGAGAACGCGCGATGCAGCGCTTTCGGCGAATGCGAAGTCTGCAGAAGTTCGTCGCCGTCCATTCCTCCGTCTTCAATCACTTCAACCAGGATCGTAGCCTCTCCAAACGGGACCACTTCAAGCAGAACAGAACCGCTGCTCTTGCCGAGTGGCGTAGTCTCTGCGCGGCATAAGGGACAGTGTCACTGTCCTGGCAGAGACGAGTTCGAATTAGTCTGACAGCACCCGCCCGGATCTGGTGCGAGACAGCCGACGGTGACAGGCACAGTTCTTTGGCTGCCAGCTTGAAACTCGCATGCCGCGCGGCGGCTTCGAATGCTTTTACCGCCGTGAAAGGCGGAAGGTTTCTTTTTCGAGTGGATGAAATTTTTTCATCTCCTCGTGAAAATTGATCTTTTGTTTCGCGCCACCCCGTGCCGCTAGCCTGATCGCCAAGGATCAAAGCAAACGAGGAGAGCGCCATGCATACCTCGCAATCTGTGGCCTTCGTGACCACCGCACTTGTCTTAATTACATCATTTCTCTCATCCGGGCCAGTCGCCGCCCAACCACGGCCTGAACTTGTCGAACAACTCGAGGTCTGGCTGGACCAGCATTCCGACTTGCCCCGAGCCTCTGAGGCACCCGCAATATTCCTTAAAGATCCGCCTGAATTGGAAGATGAAAGAACCACGTCGCGAGTGGCCGTCGGAGAGCGCACCCGGGGACTTTATAACAAAAGCGACCGTACAATTACGCTTTTCCGTCCATGGACCGCGACAAACACCGAAGACGTCTCCGTCTTGCTTCATGAACTGGTTCATCACCGCCAAGCGACAGCCAACCGCGGCTGTCGCGCAAGATGGGAGTATCAGGCCTATAAGCTTCAGGAAAAGTGGATGAACGCGCGAGAGGTTTCGTTGGACGTCAACTGGACTGTGATTGGCCTTACCACGAACTGCAAATTGCAAAATGTGCATCCCGACTGACGGGCGAAAAACTGTGACGTGGCGCGGCAACGCTCAAGACACAATTAGCTCGCGACCTACTCAGAGCAGGAAGGCTCCAATGACTAAGAAAACGCTTTGCTTTCCGAACGGCTATCAAACCACTTCATCCCAGATCAGCCGGGTCAAGATACATGCCGACTGGTCTGTTTTTCCCTTAAGGGTTTTGATTGAAGTGTTCGAGGGCGAGCACAAGACTTTCATGGGCTACGTCGATCTGAGAAAAATACCTCTTAATGATGATATCCGGTAGGCATTCCATCGGATTGCCTACCGTTTTCAAACGGGAAGATTCAAGCCGTCTCGGCATAACCGGAGCCCGTACACACCTGTCCGAACGCGCTCATAATCGGAGATCAGCGTAAACGATTTCTTTCATCTGTTCCCCGGTCGATTTTATTTTTCTCGAAATTGTGCGAGCGTATCCAAATAAAGATCTCGGAAGCGATTGCCTTCCAACTGTCCGAATGCACGTTACTCACTGAACATTGGCTACTTGATCGCTTTTGAAATATACCACTTTGATCATCAGAAGGTTTCGATCTCGAGAATGCTCCGGATCAAAGATATTCGCTTCGACATTGCATACTTGGCTTCCAACTGGGGCCTAAGACGAGGGGAATTAGAATATGCCGACTGAGATGCTTGGGTTGCTGCTCCGGCACAGGGGGATTGCCACCAAAGAAGGGTATGTTGGCAATCGATTGGACCGACCGGCCGATTTCTTGGAGTTAGGGGGCATACCGCGTCCAGTTCCGGGGCCAGGCCAAATTCTGATTAAAGTGCGCAGGGCAGCAATCAACCCATCAGACATCGCGTTCGTCCAAGGCTACTATGGCCAGGCACGAATGCAGGGCCAACCTGCGGGGTTTGAAGGTGTCGGTACGGTGGTTGAAGCAGGGCCGGGGTTGATGGGGCGCCTACTAAAGGGACGCGACGTGGCATTCTACGTGACACCGGACGGGTCTGGAGCATGGGCCGAGTATGCTGTGACCCAGGCAGCAGTGGCATTGCCACTGAAGAAGGGGGTGTCCGATCGTGATGCGGCAGGATTGATAGTTAACCCGGTGACGGCTGCAGCAATGTTGGAGCTGGTGGGTGCAGGCGACGCTTTCGTTTTTTCTGCTGCAGCAAGCCAGCTAGGCAAATTCGTAGCGGGACTGGCGCGTGATCAAGGCAAGAAGATGATCGCTTTGGTAAGGCGTGAGGACCCGATCAAATTATTGAAGGAGCTCGGCGCAGAGTATGTTTTGAATGAAACATCTCCCACTTATGCAGAAGACTTGGAAAGAGTTCTATCTAAGGAAAAGCCAGTGATCTTTCTCGACGCCGTAGCCGGGAGTGCCAGTGCGCAGGTACATAAGGCGATGGGCGACGATGCGCGATGGATCATCTACGGGAAGCTCGATACATCGCCGGCTGAAATTCTCGACCCAAGTGAGATGATCTTCCGAAATAAATCGGTCGAGGGGTTTTGGACCACATCGTGGGCAAGCAATACGTCCTTCTTCCGCAAGCTACTCGTCTTTGGCGAGGTGCAGAACCGGTTTCGCGATGGGCAGTGGACGACACATGTGTCGACAGAACTGCCGATTGAGCACGCGATCGAGCGGTTGCCGCAGGCACTAGCTCAGCCAGATGGGAAAGTGCAAATCCTGCTGTCCTAAGGCAGACGCCCAGCCTGAGGCTCAGAGCAAGGCATAAACGTGCCCTTTAGAAATGAGTCTTGGTCGATCAAACCCCATCCAAAGGATTGGTGACCTTCCCGAACAGCAATCACGGCGCAACGCGAGACATCACAAACGCTTTCTTCATGTATCCAGAGTCCGATCAAACTCATGGTGTATGCCATCTCCGAACGGCTGCTAAGGGCTCTGATCGGTCATTCGCTGCGATCTGGTTGAGTGGCCGCTCTGCGGACGAAGGGGCCTTTTGTTTTGAATCAATTACGGCTTCGGAGCTAACCGGTAAATTTCACACTGATTTCAATGAGCCGTCTAAAAAATATGTCGTGGGACATCGGTTTCTCCAATCATTGATTTGAAGGCGAGTTAGCGAATGACTTTCAGTGAGGCCGTCCGGAACTGCCTTGTCAAATTCAAGACTTTCGATGGTCGAGCGTCACGTTCGGAGTTCTGGTGGTTCGCCCTTGCCATCGTTTCGGCGTTGGCCTTGATCGGGTTTCTTCCAATTCTGGGACTTGGCCTATATGACCTGTTGATCCAACAGTTGGCAGCATTGCTCCTATTTCTGCCCTTTTCTGCCGCGGGGTATCGGAGACTGCATGACTTCGGCTGGCCCGGATGGCCTTTCTTGGTGCGGGTTGCGTTAACCGTGCTATCGTCGCGCCCTATGTATTTTTTGAGGTCTTGTCAGAGAAACTTGGCTTGAGGCGGGCAGGGGGCTTTCGTAGCCTCTCGAGATGACCAAACGCTCGCCTTTCAAGTACTTCAAAACCAGCCCCGAGGTCATCCGCCTGGCAGTGATGCTCTATGTCCGGTTTCCGCTGTCACTCAGAAATGTCGAAGACTTGCTGCACGAGCGCGGCATCGACGTCAGCCATGAAACGATCCGGTTCTGGTGGAACAGGTTTGGGCCGATGTTTGCCTCCGAGATCCGCCGACGACGTATTCAGCAACTGCGTGCCTTTTCCAGATGGCAGTGGCACGTGGACGAGGTCTTCGTGAAGATCAACGGCGAGCGGCACTATCTGTGGCGCGCTGTGGATCACGAAGGCGAGGTGCTCGAGAGCGTCGTTACGAAGCGAAGAAACAAGCGCGCTGCATTGAAAATGCTCAGGAAATTGATGCGGCGATATGGTCAGCCGGAAGTCTTGGTCACCGATCGGTTCGCTTCATACAAGGCTGCCCTTCGCGACTTGGGGTGCGGTGATTTGCAGGAATGTGGTCGCTGGCTCAACAACCGCATTGAGAATTCGCACCTGCCATTCCGACGACGAGAACGAGCCATGCAGCGCTTTCGGCGAATGCGAAGTCTGCAGAAGTTCGTCGCCGTCCATTCCTCCGTCTTCAATCACTTCAACCAGGATCGTAGCCTCTCCAAACGGGACCATTTCAAGCAAAACCGAACCGCTGCTTTGGTCGAGTGGCGCGCTCTCTGCACGGCATAAGGGACAGCGTCACTGTCCTTGCAGAGACAAGTTCGAATTCGTCTGACAGCACCCTGAGCGGGTTCGGGACCGCGGCAAAGCAATCCCAGGTTGAATGGCAGGCGAATTGCCCAGCAACTTGAGCCTCCTGGTGTTGACAAAACAAAAAACCAAACGATTGTTAGGTTAAGGGGTGTAGCTGCTGCGGCGCAGACTGTCGAGTGTGCCATCCCGCTGAGCGTTTTTTAGGGAGGAAAACATGTTCAAGTCTGCTGCGCGTTTTGCTGGCGCTGCCGTTCTGTCCTTGCTGGCATTTCAGGCAACCGCCGAAGAATACCCTGATGTGACCTTGCGCATGGCGCATCCGCTGCCGGAAAGCTGGCCAGCCGTTCAATGGGACAAGTGGTGGGCCGAAGAGGTCACGCGCCGGTCCGACGGCAAGGTAAAGATCGAAATTTTCTGGTCTGGCCAATTGGGTGGTCTGTTGGAGATCAAAAACCTTGTGTCCTCTGGTGCGGTCGATCTGGGTGTGTTCGCACAAGCCGTGCACGCCTCCGAAATGCCGATGACGTCTATTGCGGCAGGTCTTCTGAACCGGGTGTCGGCTGATGCGCCTACAGCACAAAAGCTGGCCGGTGAGGTCTATGGCGCTGAACCCACCCAGGCCGAGCTGGCCGAGCTGAACCTGCAGCCGATCAAGTGGACCGTCACATCGCCCTATCGTCTGACCTGCAACAAGCCGATCAACCAGATGTCGGATCTGGAAGGTCTGCGCGTGCGTGCGGTTGGCGGGGCCTATGTTCCGATCTGGATGGAAGCCTATGGCATGGTGCCCACACGTGTGCAGGCGCCGGAAATCCGCGAAGGTCTGCAGCGCGGGACGCTGGATTGCAACTTTGGCCCCATCGAATGGGTGCCGTTCTTTTCACTGCAATCGGTGGCGCCCTATATCTCGGACATCAACACAGGCACGTTCACCACGTTCCAGCTTTATGCTCCGCAAGATCGCTGGAACAGCTGGCCGGAAAGCGTGCGCAGCCTGATGACCGAAGTGGCGCAGGAGGCGATGATGAAAGACCTCGAATGGCTGGAAGGGGCCGAGGCCGAGGCCTATGCCACCTTTGAAGAGGCTGGCGGTCAGCGCATCGAACTGGCCGATATGGACGCCTTTGTCGCCAAATCGCCCGACATGATCGCGATCTGGGAAGAGCGGATGACAGCCGACGGCATGGGCGACGCGATCGCACTGATCGTGCCGATGCAGCGCGAAGCGGCCAAAAGCTTCGAGTAATGGCTGACGCCGAAAAAAACGCTGCGGGGGGGCATCACGCCGATGCCTCCCCCAATGCCTTGGGGGCAGGGGCGACACTGGCCGAACGTGTGGCAATTTCGATTTGCGCCGCGGTTCTGTTCGTCGTGATGATTGTGGGCGCGGCCGACATCATCTCGGGTGAGATCTTTGGCACCTTCCTACCCTTCAAGGTCGATATGTCCGGAACCTTGGCTGCGGCTGCCATTTTCCTCGCCTGGCCTTTGGTGCAGCGCAGGCGCGATCATATCGGCGTTGATCTGTTTCTGCCGTTCCTGCCGCGCAGCCTGCGCTTGCTGGGCTGGTGGCTCAGCCAGGCAGCGGGGCTATTGGTCTTTGGACTGATCGCCTATGGCACGGCGCAGCTGGCCATCGACAGCGTTGAGATCTGGGAAGTGTCTGCGGCGACGCTGGGCTATCCGATCTGGCCTGCAAAAGTGGCCTGCGCCCTGGGGGCTGCGCTGACCATTATGGTCTTTGTGCTGCAATGTCTGAAGGGACCGAAAGAGGACGCATCCACCAAATGAGCGGTCTGGAACAAGGCGGTGTCGCCTTTGCCTGTCTGTTGCTGCTTTTGGCCGTCGGCGTGCCGGTGGGCTTTGCCTTGGCCAGTGTGGCCGCGATTGGCCTTTACCTGAGCGTTGGCGCGTCCTTCGTTCTGACAACCTTCAAGACCACGCCCTATACTTTGGCCAGCGATTACACCTTTGTCGTGGTGCCGATGTTCGTGCTGATGGGTGCGATTGCCGGGCGCGCGGGGATCATTGGGGATCTTTACTTCGCGGCGCAAGCCGTGCTGAGCCGGGTGCGCGGCAGCCTGTTCATGGCCACGATCATGGCGCAGGCGGGCTTTGCGGCGGCCTCGGGCTCGACCGTGGTGGCGTCTGGTGTTTTCACCCGTATGGCCCTGCCCGAGATGTTGAAGTTTCGCTATGACCCCGGTGTCTCCGCCGGTTGCATTGCGGCGGCGGGCACGCTGGCGGGGCTGATCCCGCCCTCCATCGCGATGGTGCTTTACGCGCTTTTGACCGGGGAGCCGGTGGGCGCGTTGCTGATTGCGGGCATCCTTCCGGGGGTGTTGACGGCAGGGGCCTATATGTTCGGAATCCGCCTGTTCCTGATCGTGCGGCCCGAATGGGCGCCTGATGTGCAAGAACAGATCACCTGGCCCATGCGGTTTCGCGCGCTGTCCAAGGTGTGGAGCGTTCTGCTCCTGATGATCCTTGTGATGGGGGGTATTTATTCGGGGCTCTTCCCACCTTCGGCGGCGGGCGCAGTAGGTGCTGCGGGTGCACTGTTCATCGCGCTGTCGATGCGCCGGATCGGAGCAAACCAGATCTGGGAGGCACTGCTCGAATCCGCGCGGATCACGGCGATGATTTTCCTGATTGTCATTGGCGGTCTGGTCTTCTCGCGCTTTTTGCTGATCAGCGGGTTCATTGGCGATATCCGCGCCTTTGTCACCGCGACCGAGCTTGGCGTGGCCGGGTTTCTGGCGATGACGGTGGTGTTGTTCCTGCTGCTGGGGATGTTCCTCGATTCCGTCTCGCTTCTGGTGATCGCGGTGCCGTTTCTCTATCCCATCAGCCAGACGCTGGGCATTGATCCGATCTGGTTTGCGGTGATCATCGTCAAGCTGATCGAGATTGCGGCGATCTCTCCGCCCGTGGGATTGAACCTTTATGCGGTGCTGGCCTCGGCTGATGGGCGGGTGAAGACGGGGCAGCTCTTCAAAGGGGTGCTGCCGTTTCTGGCCATCGAAATGGTGGTGCTGGCGCTTTTGCTGGCCTTCCCCGCGATTGCGACCTTCCTGCCTGCCACGATGGGGTAAGCCATGCGTCTGATTGACTTTTTCGACCGATCCGCCGCCCTGACGCCCAATGCGGCGTTCGTCAAACAAGGCGATGTCAGCCGCAGTTACGCGCAAAGTCAGGCGGCCACCCATTGCATCGCGGCCGCGTTGATCCGCGACGGGTTTGGCCCCGGCACGCGCGTGGGTGTCTACATGCCAAATGACTGGCGCGGGCTGGAGGCGATGTTCGGCTTCTGGCGCGCGGGCTGCGTGATGGTTCCCGTGAACGCGCGCAATGCGGTCGCGCAGAATGCGCAGATCCTGGCAGATGCGGGGGCGGAGGTGGTGTTCTATCACTCAAGTTTCGCGCGGGAATTGGACAAGGTGCGCGCCGCTTGCCCCAAGGTGACGCTGACCATCTGCATCGATGACGGGATGGCGGACTGGATGGCCCCCGAAGGCACACAGGCGCCGCATATCGCGCAGGCGCCTGACGATCTGTGGACGCTTTACGCCACCTCTGGCACCACCGGGAAATCCAAGGGGGTGCGGCACACGCATCTGAGCAACATGGTCGCCTGCATGGATATGCTGCACGCCTTGCAGGTGCATGGGGCTGTCAATCATCTGGTCGTGGCCCCGATGACCCATTTCGCGGGGTCGTTTATCTTTGCGCTGACGGTGACGGGCGGCACGCATATTCTGCTGGACAGTGTTGAGCCGGAGGCGATCCTGGCCGCGATTGAGGCGGAGCGCGCGCAGATCCTGTTTCTACCGCCCACGATCATCTACCGCATGTTGTCCTCGCCCGATTTGGGGCGGCATGACTATTCCAGCCTGCATCGCTTTGCCTATGGCGCGGCCCCGATGGCGCCGCAAAAGCTGCGCGAGGCGATGGATGTCTTCGGCCCGGTGATGACCAATTTCTTCGGCCAGGCCGAGGGGATTGGCCCGATCTGTTTCCTTTCGCCCGAGGATCATCGCCCCGATGCAGGCGGCGTGTGGGAGGATCGGCTGATGTCCATCGGCAAGCCGTCGATCCTGCGGCAGGTGGCGATTGTGGATGACGACGGCCAACCGCAGCCGCCCGGCACGCGGGGCGAGGTGGCGGTGCGCAGTTGGGGCGTCACGCAAGGCTATGAGAACAATCCGCAAGCCACGGCAGAGGCGTTCAAGAACGGCTGGTACCTGACCGGCGATATCGGCGTGGCGGATGCCGAGGGGTATGTCACGCTGGTCGATCGCAAGAAGGACATGATCGTGTCGGGCGGGTTCAACATCTATCCGGCGGAGGTGGAGCGGGAGTTGCTGTCGCACCCGGATGTGCAGGAGGCCGCCGTCATCGGTGTGCCGGACCCTGATTGGGGGGAGGCGGTGAAGGCCGTGGTCGAGCTGCGCGCAGGGGGAGCGGTGTCAGAGGCGGAGCTGATTGCGCTGTGCAAAGACCGGCTGGGCAGCATGCGCGCGCCCAAATCGGTGGAGTTTCGCGATGAATTGCCCCGCAACGCGACCGGCAAGGTTCTCAAGCGTGAGATCCGCGCGCCGTTTTGGGAAGGCTACGAACGCGCGATCTGACGGGCCGTCTGGTATTGCCGGGCCAGATCGTCAATCAGATCGGCGGCGGGCCGGATACCCTTCACTTGGCCCACACCGTGGCCCATGCTCCAGACCGTTTTCCACGAGGCCATGTCCAGCGCGCCGTGATGAAGCGCCTGGCCTTTCTCGTCGAGAATCCCTTCGGCGATCAGGCTGTCGCGCGCGAAATTGGCCGGGATGCCGGTGACCAGATCAGAGAGCATGATGCCGTCTGCGTCCGTCGTGGTGACCATGTCCTTGTGCCTCGGCTGGGCGAGGCTTTCTTCCGTGGCGATAAAGGGCGTTCCGGCATAGCCCAGATCGGCGTCCAGAACCTCGACCGCGTGCAGCGCGCGGCCTGTGCCGATGGCGCCCGCAACGGCGATGGGGCCGTCGAAGAACTCGCGCACCGCGGCGACAAAGGCAAACGGGTTGAGCCAACCCGTGTTCCCACCCGCGCCCGCAGTCAGCAGCACCAGCCCGTCCGCACCCGCGGCCACGGCCTTGCGCGCGTGGCGCAAGCTGGCAACATCGGAAAAGACCAGCCCGCCATAGTCATGCACCGGCCCCGTGACCGCATCGGGCGCACCGACCGAGGCCACCACCAAAGGGGCCTGCGCGCGCACGGTGGCGGCCAGGTCGTGTTCCAGGCGTGCGTTCGAATGATGCACGATCAGGTTGACGCCCCAGGGGGCGGCGCCGTCGGTCTCTTCTGCAATCTGCGCAAACCACCGGTCCAGATCCTGCGGAGCGCGCGCGTTCACGGAAGGAAAAGCCGATAGCGCTCCGGCGCGGGCGGAGGCGATGATCAGCTCAGGCCCCGAGATCAGAAACATCGGCGCCACAAAGAGCGGCAGGCGCAGCCGCGCTTTCAGATCTGCGCGCAGAGCGGGTCCGGTTCGATCCTCTGGCCACATGGTTTGTCCTCCGATCTGCCTTCAATATTCTAACAATCAACTGTTTGGCAACTGCGCAAAAATGCGCTAAGTTTTTAGGTGGGAGAGAGAGGCTTGTCACCGCCGGTCGCGCGCATCCGGGCGCGGGGTGTCGGACGTGCCCAAAACGACGCTGACGCACCGACGCACCGATGCGCAGTGCACTGACAGGATGGGGAAGACGCAATCCATGACTGATCGACTGGACGACCCGCAGGTCTATTTGCCCGATCTTTTCGCCACGCATGCGCGCCATTATCCCGGCAAGGATGCCGTGATTTGTGGCGATCAGACGCGCAGCTGGGGCGATTTTGTCGGCAATATCAACCGCGTGGCCAATCACCTGATCGCGGCAGGCGTGCAGAAAGGCGACCGCGTTGCGGTGATGATGGGCAATTCGGTGGACATGCTGGAATGTCTGTTCGGCGTGGTGCGGGCAGGGGGCTGTGTTGTGCCGCTGTCGGGGCTTTTGACCGCGGAGCAGCTGGAAAGCCTGCTGAGCGATTGCGATGCGGTTGCCGCTTTTGTATCGGCCGAGTTTGAAGAGCGTGTGGTGCCGCTGGCCGCCAAGCTGACGGGGATCCGGACCTGGATCGCCCATGGGTTCCAGACTGACGGCTGGGGCAATGTCGCCGATATCTATGCGACATCGCCCGATACGATGCCTGATATCCGCCACGCGCTGACGGATGCGTTCAACATCATCTATTCCTCGGGCACCACGGGGCTGCCCAAAGGGATCGTGCAGACCCACCGCGCGCGCCTGCATTGGGCGTTTTCCAACGCGGTGGAGATGAGTTTTTCGTCAGACAGCCGCGCGCTGACGACCACGCCGCTTTATTCCAATGGCACGTGGTTGATGATGCTGCCGATCCTCTTTGCCGGGGGAACGCTGCATGTGATGCCCGCGTTTGATGCGGCCGCGTTCCTGAAGACGGTCGAGCGGGAAAAGATCACCCATACTTTCATGGTCCCCGCGCAATACCTGATGGTGCTGCAGCGGCCCGAGTTGGATAGCACGGATTTAAGTTCCCTGCGCACGGTTCTGTCGGCCGGATCGCCCCTGCGCCGCGATACCAAACGCCAGATTATCGAGCGGATTTCACCGGGTTTGTTCGAGCTTTATGGCTTTTCCGAAGGCTTCGCCTCCATGCTGAAGCCGCATCAGCATGCGGAGAAATTCGACACCGTCGGCACCCCGGTTCTGGGGTTCGAGGTGCGCATTCTGGATGACGAGGGCAATGAATTGCCGCCGGGCGAACCGGGGGAGATCGCAGGGTACGGCGCGGGCATCATGTCAGAATACAACAAGCGCGACGCGCAAACGGCCGAGCTGATCTGGCGGGATGAGCGCGGGCGCACCTTCATCCGGTCCGGCGATGTCGGCGTGATGGATGAGGACGGGTTCCTGAAGATCGTGGACCGGAAAAAGGACATGATCATCTCGGGCGGGTTCAACGTGTTTCCCACGGATGTCGAAGCGATTGTTGGACAGCATCCCGATGTGATGGATGTCACGGTCATCGGCGTGCCGCATCCAAAATGGGGCGAAAGCTGTCTGGCGCTGGTGATCCCGGCCTCTGGTGCGTCACCTGATCCGGAGGCGATCAAGGCCTGGTCCAATGAACGTCTGGCGAAAACGCAGCGCCTTGTTGCCGTCGAACTGCGCGAGGACTTCCCGCGCAACGCGCTGGGCAAGGTGATCAAGAAAGACCTTCGCGCCCCGTATTGGAAAGATGCTGCGACCTGAGGGGGGTGGGGCGCCGCAGCGTATGGGAGGAAATTATGAAGACATTTGTTAAACCGCTGGCCGCGGCCTCGTTTGTTGTGTCCGGGCTTTTGGCCTCAGCCGCTGGGGCAGAGACGGCCCCGCCGCCGCCTTATCTGATGACCGGGGCCAACACCGTCACCATCGCCGTGACCTGGGATGCGGCCAGCCTGGACGGTTTGCTGCCCGATGGCGTGGAACCTGCTGACGATCTGTCGGGCGGTTTGAACGTTTATGATGCCGAAGGCGGCTTTGGTCTGACGCCTTACAGCGCGGCCTATGCCTATATCAACGTGAAGGGGTTCGATTCCGCCATCGGCGCGCCGGCGCGGTACATCATCGGCGGCTGGTATGGCCCGGATCCCAAGGTCGCGGCGGCGATGAACACCCATTTCAACGCGGGCGTTGGCACCGGGGATGCCAACCAAAGCGGGTCGGGCGACACATGGACCGGAACAGGCGGCGATGGCACCGGGTCGATCACGATTGTCATCAAACCGGGCAGTGAATGCGGCCCCGCGGCAGGCACGCTGAATTACGTGGGCACAACAGGTGAGGCCGGGCTGAAGATCCCCTTCACCGGGTCCTTCTGCGGGGGTGAGGCCGTGTCCGTCGATATTCAGGGCGCAGAAGGCAGCGCCTTGGCACAGGTGAAAGTGGATCAGATCCTGGGCGGTGGCCGCCTGCTGGACGGCATCTTTACCTTCGCCGATTAAGACAGTTGCGCGTGACGTCCCGCCGGGGCGTCACGCCGCATCGGGGCGGATGGCCCTGACAAAGGATGTCGCGATCTTTTCCGGCGATGTTCCGCGTTTCTTGGAGTACCACACAGGCACCCAGTTCAGCGCACCCAGCAGTTGCAGGCGCAAAAGCCTGCGATCCGCATCATCCGGCAGGTCGATATCCTCAAACAGGCGTTTGAAGATCTCCTCGTATTCGCGGCGATGCGCTTTGAGCTTCTGGTTCAGCTCTTCACGGTCCTCGGCGAAATTGGGCGAGATGATCGTGACCAGATTGCCGCTGCCCAGAAGCGCCTTGAGGTGAGCGACGGCGGCACGTTCCAGCCGGTCCCACGGCGTTGTGCCCTTGGCGATGGCGGCCTCGGTATCGGCGATCATGTCCGTCACCACCCGTTCGTGAATGGCCAGCAGCATGTCTTCTTTTGACGGGAAATGGTAATAGAGCGAGCCTGGCAGCATATCGACAGCGGCTGCGATATCGCGCATGGAGGTGCCGTCAAACCCGTGGCGCGCGATCAGTGCAGATGCTTTGCGAAGGACGTCTTCGCGTTTGTTTCTGCGACGCGGTCGCTGTTGAGTTTGCGTTTCGTCTTGCGCGCGCGCACGTGCCTGTTGCGGTGCCAAAGACCCGGCCTCCCTTTTTGCTGGCCCGCGGGCGAGACGGGCGGCTGTGATCAGGCGCATATATGTACGCCGTGGCCGTTATTCTACCGATTGTTTGTTTGAATTTCGAGGATGAAAATTCTAGGCTTGGTCTGCATTTGGGGAGGTGTGACATGTCCGGTGGTCAGGCGGTTTTGACGGTCAATGGCGCGATTGCAGAGATCGTGTTTCATAATCCCGATCAGGGGTTCATGGATCGCGCGATGGAAGCCGATCTGCTGAAGGCGATAGAGCAGATTGCAGGCGATCCGTCGATCCGGGTTTGTGTTCTGTCGGGGGCTGAACCGGGGGTGTTCATCCGGCATTACGATCTGAAGGTGCTGGCCCCGCAGGCTGCGCAGATGGCCGCGCGCGAGATGGTGTTTACCACCGACCGCCCGGTGCCCGAAGCACCCATCCATATCGCCATGCGGCTGATGGAGGGCAGTGATACGATTTTCATCGCGGCAATGACCGGCACCGCGATGGGGGGCGGGTTCGAGCTGGCGCTTGCCTGTGATCTGCGCATCGTGCAGGCGGGCGATCACGAATATGGTTTGCCGGAGATTAATCTGGGCATCCTGCCGGGGGCGGGGGGCACGCAGCGCTTGCCACAGATTGTCGGCCAGTCGCGCGCCCTGCACATGACGCTGACCGGCGATACGTTGAGCCCGGATGAGATGGTGGCGGCGGGCCTTGCCTCGGCCTCAGTGGCAGATGCGCGGGCGGAGGCCTTGGCGCTGGCGCAGCGCATGGCGGGCAAGCCTGCACGGGCGGCCAGCCATATCAAGCGGCTTGTGCGTCAGGCGATGTCGGCGGGGCCCGAGGCTTTCGCGGATGAACGCACGCTTTTCTGCGATCTGATGGTGCAGCCGGACGCGAACCGGTTGCTGACCGAAGGGGCAGAGGGCGCGCGGCGGATCACCGACGAGCCCTGAGCCGGCTCACGCGGAGGGCGCTTCCAGAAGGATCACGGAGCAGGCGGCCTCGTCAAAGCCGATCACACCGCCGCCATTTTCCGCCAGCGCGATGCGCGCGCGACCCGTTTGCCGGTCACCCGCTTCGCCGCGCAGTTGCAGCGCCAGTTCATGGATCATCGACAGGCCCGTGGCACCCACCGGGTGCCCCTTGGACACCAATCCGCCCGACAGGTTGACCGGCAGGCGGCCGCCCAGCTTGGTCGCACCATGTTCGACCAGCTTGCCGCCTTTGCCATCCTCGGCAAAGCCCAACATCTCCAGCTGGAAGATCTCGCAGAACGACGTGGCATCGTGCAGTTCGATCAGGTCGACATCCGCGGGCGTCAGCCCGGACTTGGCATAGGCCTTCTGCGCGGCCACGCGGCTGAGGCCCGGTTCTGACGGATCGCGATACTTGCCGCCTGTCAGGACCGAGGCGCGGACCTTGACCGCGCGGTCGCGGATGTCCTTGGGTTGGCGCGCGAGGACCTCTTCCGACACGAGGATCGCAGCAGCCGCCCCGTCGCCGATGGGCGCGGCCATGGAGCGCGTGATGGGCCAGGAGACCTCGCGATCGGCCAGCGCCTCTTCCACCGGAACCTCGAAGCGATACTGTGCCTTGGGGTTCATCGACCCGTGCCAGTGGTTTTTCGATGCGGCGATGGCGATCTGTTCTTGCGTGGTGCCGTAGGTCTTCATGTGCCAGGCGGCCTGCATCGCGTAGGTGTCCATGAAGACTGTGCCGCCGGCGGCGTTGGGGTCGAAGGGTTTGCCTGCCTCTTCCCCGCGCTTGGCGTAATAGTCGTGCCATTCCTGCGGGTCCATCTGGTCGATGCCGCCTTCGAAGATTTCCAGCGTGCGGGCGGCGTCGCCTTGCACGAAGGTTTTTTCGACGCCGATGGCCAAAGACACGTCCATATCGCCCGAAGCCACGTCTTTCCACGCGCCATGGAAGGCCATTGACGCCGTCGCGCAGCCGCCTTCCACGTTGATCATAGGCACCCGTTCGGGGAAAAGCCCCTCGCGCACCAGTGGGGTGAAGCAGACCTGCCCGCGGATGTTGCGTTGACCAAAGGTGCCCATGCCGCAATTGCCGAACCAGGCCTGTTCGATGGCATCACCGTTGTCCCAACCAGCATCGGTGATCACGTCCAGATAAGCCTCGCGGGTCAGGTCCTTGAAGCTGTCCCCGGGGCGTTTGCCGAAGGCGGTACAGGAGGTGGCAAGCACATAAACATCACGCATTGTGGTCTCCTTTCAGAAGGATTTTTCCGTTGCGGCCACCGCGCGCGGCATGGGCGACGGCCTCTTTGATCTGATCGAGCGGATAGCGCGCGTCCACATCCGTTTGCAGCACACCTTCGGCCAGTTTGGCCTCAAGGAACGCATGCAGTTCGCGCATCTTGTCGGGGGTCGCGGTGCGGTACCAATCGAAAAGCCAGAAGCCCTGCAGCCGCACATCGCGGAAGACGACATCGCGCGCGTCCATCTCGTTCGGTTGGCCCGAAAGGAGGCCATAGGCCACCACCGTGCCGCGATCGGCCAGTGCTCCGCCAAGGGCGCGGGTGGCGGTGCCGCCCACGGCATCCAGGGCAAGTTTTGGCGCGGCATCTGCGGCTGCGGCGATGGCGGCGGCGAGGTCTTGGCCTTCGTCCACGATGACGGCGTCCGCGCCATCGGCCGTCAGCGCCTCGGCCACATCCGCGCGGCGGACGATGTTGACTGTGTGCAGCCCACGTTCACGGGCAAAGCGGATGACCATACGGCCCACGTTGGAATTGGCGGCGTTCTGCACGACCCAGTCGCCCGGTTGCAGATCGACGATATCGGTCAGCACCAGGTGGGCCGTGCCCGGATTGGCGCGCATCAGGGCGGCCTGTTCGGGATCCGCGCCCGCCGGGGCCTTTGGTGCCATGCGTTCGTGCAGGATCAGGGTATCGGCCCAAAACCCACCGCCCACGGGCAGCACGGCATCGCCGATGGAAAGCCGTGTGACCCCTTCGCCCACCGCATCCACGATACCATAGGCCCCTACTCCGGGAGTGGCGGGCAGGGTGATCGGTTCGGCACCATAGCGCCCTTCGATCGAGAGCAGATCGGCGGGGTTGATCGTCATCACCTGATTGCGCACACGCACCTCGAAGGGGCCGGGGGTGGGGTCGTCCTCTTCGATGATCTCGATCACCTTGGCCGGGTCGCCATGTTGTCGGAAGATCGCGCGTTTCATGCCTTGCTCCGTTTCTTGAGATCGCGCAGGTCCACCACGCCCGGGGCGCTGCGCGGGTCGTCCACATCGGGAAAGATCAGGCCCTTGCGCACCTTCTGCGTGCCGGTGCGCGGCAGATCATCGACGAAAGCCGCCCAGCCGGGCAGCTTGTAATAGGCCACCAGTTCACGCGCGCTGTCAAAGATGGCCCGTGCGGTGTCGGCGTCGCGGGGGGTGCCGGGTTTGGGCAGGATGCAGGCCATCACCTCCTCGTCGCGCATCTCGTCTGTCACGCCGATGACGGCGACGGCCTCGACCGCCGGGTGGCCGATCAGGGCGTTTCCCACTTCGGCGGCCGAGATGTTTTCGCCCGAGCGCCTGATGATGTTTTTGCGCCGTTCCACGAAATGCAGCATGCCGTCAGGTTCTTGGACCACCACATCGCCGGTGTGAAACCAGCCTGAGCGCCACGCCTCGGCGGTGGCGTCGGGGTTTTTCAGGTATTCGCGGAAGAAGCCCTGGCGCGGGTCGGGGCCGTGGGCGCGCACGACCAATTCGCCTTCGGTGCCGGGGGGGACGGGCGCGCCAGCCTCGTCAACGACGCGGGCATCCAGATCAGGGGTCGCTGTGCCAAAGGCGCGAGTGTGGATGCGGCGTGGTTCGATGCAATCTCCGAGGAAGCGGCCGGTTTCGGTCATGCCCCAGACCTCGACCATGGGCACGCCGAAGCGGTCTTCGAACTCCTGATGAATGCGCGGTTCAAGCCCTGCGCCGAGGCCGAAGCGCAAGGTGTGTTGCTCCTCGGCCGGCTCAGAGTCGCGTTTCAAAAGGATGGGCGGGATGATCCCGAGGTAGTGCATCGCGGTCGCGCGGGTGGTGACGATGTCCTGCCACCAGCTGGCCGGGTGGAACCGGTCGGGCAGGATCAGGCAGTTGCCGGTCAGGATCAGCGCGGTCAGTGTGTTGATGCCAGCGTTCACGTGGAAAACCGGCAGGGGTACAAAGATGCGGTCGGCGCGCAACTGCAGCGCCAGCCGTCCGCCCAGGCGGGCATAGGCGAGGCCCACGGCGAAATGGTATTCGTGATCGATCACGCAGCCCTTGGGCCGCCCCGTGGTGCCAGAGGTGTAGATCAGCGCGGCCTCGGCCTGACGTCCGGTGCCGCGGGGGTGAGGCGCGCTCGATGCTTGAGGGAGCGGATCGGTCTCTAAAACCGCCGCGACGCCCAGCTTGCCCGCAACGCGTTGAAGCTGGTCGATATTGTGGGGCAGACCAAAGGCCAGGTCGGCCTCGGAATGCTCCAGCAGGTATGTGAGTTCGTGGTCCAGATAGTCGGGATTGACCGGCACCTGCGTGGCCTGCAGCGCATAAAGCGCGAGCTGGGTGAAGATATGTTCGGGCCGGTTATCAAGCATCAGGGCCACGCGATGGCCCGCGCCGTAGCCTGCCGCGCGTAGCCGGTCGATGCGGCTCTGAACCTTTGCCAGCGCGTCGCCGTACGTCACCTCAAACCCGTCCGGGTGATAGGCGCGCCCCTCGCGCGGCGGCACGCACAGGAAAGGCAGATCGGGATGCATCTGAGCGGCTTTGGCAAAGGCCTCATAGGCGGTGTCGCACCGGGCGGCGAGCGCCTCGGCCGCCTCGCGGGCGGGCGTGCCGTCGATCTGTGGGGGAAGCGCGCGGGCCATCGCGGTTCAGCCGCGCAACAGGACAGGCAGGCGTCGTGTGCCGCGCGGGACCATCGCGTCGAGCCATTCGGGTGGCGCAGACGGATCAAGGGCGAGGTCCGGGAAGCGGGCAAAGAGCCGTTCGACGGCGATGCGCCCTTCCTCCCGCGCGAGTTTCGCGCCAAGACAGAGGTGTATGCCTTGTCCGAAGGTCAGGTGGCGGTTCTGCTGGCGGGTGATGTCGAAGCGGTCGGCATCGTCAAACATGCGCGGATCGCGGTTGGCGGAATTGACCATCACAAAGACGCGCTCGCCCTCGCGGATCTGCCGCCCGTGCAGGTCGTGATCCTGCGCGGCCACGCGGACAAGCGCATTCGTGGGGCCGTCAAAGCGCAGCACTTCTTCGATCGTGCTGTCGATCAGGGCAGGGTCGGCTTTGAGCTTGGCCAGCTGATCAGGGTGGCGCAGCAGCAGAAGCGTGGCGTTGCCGATCAGGTTGGTCGTCGTCTCGTGCCCGGCGAAAAGGACAAGGATGCAGGTGGCGATCAGCTCGTCCTCGCTGAGTTTGTCGCCTTCGTCGCGGGCGTTGATCAGGTCCATCAGGAAACCGGGCTTGGGGTTTTCCGTGCGTTCCTTGATCAGCTGGGCGAAATAGGATGACATTTTCTGGCAACCACGCGCGGCGCGTTCGTATTTGTCGCCCGAATTGCGCGCGCCGCCGATGAAGACGGCCATGTCGTCGGACCATTCCTTGAAGTCGTCCAGCATGTCGCGCGGCACATCCAGCAGGTCCATGATCACAAAGGCGGGCAGTTGCAGCGCGTATTCGCGGATGAGGTCCACGTCGTTCTTGCCTTTGGTCTCCAGCCGATCCAGCAGCATATCCGTGATCTCGATAATCTGCGGGCGCATGTCTTCGATGGCCTTGGCCGTGAAGGCGTGGCGCATGATCCGGCGCACCCGCGTGTGATCGGGCGGATCGCGGAAAGCAAGCCAGAGGTTGAGATAGTGGATGATGTCCTTGAGCAGTTCGGCATCGGCTGGCGGCAGGGCGTTATAAAACTGCGTCAGCCGCTTGACCGACAGATCGTCAGACAAGAGCAGGTCGCGCACATCGGTATAACGCGTGATGATCCAGGATTTCAGAGAGGGGCTCCAATGCACCGGGTCGTGTTCGCGCAAGCGGGCATAGACCGGGAACGGATCGGCCATGACGGCAGGGTCCGAAGGATCATAGATGATATCTTCTGCGGTATGCGCGGCGGTCATGTGATGTCCTCCCAGAGTAATCGCATCTACCAAACGTTCGTTTGATTAATACAGTAGTTCTAGTCGTCCTTAGCCCAATATTCAAGCACCTGGCCCAAGCTCATTGCAGGATCAGCGACGGTAGCCAGGTTGCCGTGGGCGGGTACAGCGCCAGGATCAGCAGGGTGAAGATCTGCAACCCGATGTAAGGTGTGGCACCGCGCCAGATCTCCATCGTGGCCACGCTGGGCGGGGCGACGCCGCGCAGATAGAAAAGCGCAAAGCCAAAAGGCGGTGTCAGGAACGAGGTTTGCAGGTTCAGCGCGATCATCACGCCCAGCCAGACGGGATCGGCCCCCATGACGATCAGGACCGGGCAGAGCACGGGCACGAGGATGAAGATGATTTCCAGGAAATCCAGAAAGAAGCCCAGGATGAACATCAGCACCATGGTAAAGATCATCGCGCCGGTCAGGCCTGCGGGGATGCCGGACATGAATTCGTGAATGGTGTCCTCTCCGCCCAATCCCCGGAAGACGAGGGTGAAAAGCGTGGCGCCGATGAGCACGGTAAAGATCATCGCTGTGATGCGGGCCGTGCGGAACGTGACATCCATCAGCGACCCGCTGCGGAAGGTCACCCAGAGGCTGGCGATCACACCCAGACAGATGATCCCGCTGAAGGCGAAACTGGCCCAGATCGCCAGTTGTTCGCCTGCAGACGTGATCTCGCGGCCCAGGCGCATGTCGAAGATCATCAACAGGATCACGATGATCGCAGCACTTGCCACCGAGGCCATGATCAGGGGCCGTGCGCGCGCGCTTTCGCGCCAGGCCGCGAGGAAGAGCGCGCCGACCGCGCCCACGCCTGAGGCTTCGGTTGGTGTGGCGACACCGGCGAGGATGGAGCCCAGCACTGCGACGATCAGAAGAAGGGGTGCGGCGAGCGCGCGGATGATCAGTTGGGCGGTGGTCTCGGCCTCCATCTCGACACCTTGCGCGTCAAGGCGGATGGCTTCGGGGGGCAGGGCGGGGGCCATGTGCGGATTGCGCCAGGTGAGCGTCAGTTGCCACACAAGGTAAAGGCCCACAAGAATGAGACCGGGGATCAGGCACCCGGCAAAAAGGTCCGCAACACCGACGCTGCGGCCTGACGGGTTGCCCATCGTCAAGTTGGCCTGCTGGTTCGCGAATGTCAGGAAATCGCCCAAGAACACCAGCACGATCGAGGGCGGGATGATCTGGCCCAGCGTACCCGCCGCACAGATCGCGCCCGAGGCACTGGCCGGGTCATAGCCGTTGCGCAGCATCACGGGCAGCGCCAGCACGCCCATGGTCACGACCGTCGCCCCCACGATGCCGGTGGATGCGGCCATCAATGCGCCCACCAGCGTGGTGGCGATCAAAAGACCGCCGGGTTTTTCGCCGAAAAGGCGTGCCATGGCGGTAAGCATCTGTTCGGCCACTTTGGAGCGTTCCAGCAAAAGCCCCATGAAAATGAAGAGCGGGGCCGCAACGATCACGCTGTTGTTCAGAACAGCCCAGACTCGTTGCGGCAGGAAATTCAGCGTGGCGACGCGGAAAAGACCCAGCTCGCCCGCCAGAAAGGCAAAACTCAGTGCCACCCCGGCCAGAGTGAAGGCGACCGGAAAGCCCAGAAGCATCAGGGCAATCGTCACGATAAACATCCAGATATCCGGATGGGTCATCAGCCAGTCGATCACGGTGTGTCCTCTCCGCCGGTGATCACGTCATTGATGGCGCGCAGAAGGAACGCTATGGCCGCCAGCCCCAGCAGGACGCAGAACGTCAAAAGGCAGGTCTTGAGAAGCCAGACATAGGGAATGCCTGAGATTTCCATCGACCCTTCGCGGGTTTTCCAGGACCGTTGCACGTAAGGCAGCGACCGATCCCACATGAGCCACAGGAAGGGGCCGATGAAAAAAACCGTGCCGAGGATGTCGATGATCGCCTTTTTGCGAAGGCTCATCATCGAATAGAAGATGTCCACGCGCACATGTTCGTTTTCCTTCATGGCCCACCCGGCCAAACCCACGGCAAGGATGGCAAAGCAATAGCCGATCGCCTCGAACAGCCAAACATGGCCCAGGCCGAAGACATAGCGCAGGACCGCGTTGGCAAAGACCAGCAGCACAAGCGGGATCATCAGGCAGGCCAGCACTTTGCCCACCAGAACGGTGATCCGGTCAATCATGTCGGCGATAAGGAGCATTGAGAGGGTTCACATGCCTTGAAGATAGGCGCGCACCCGCAGGTAGCGGATGCGCGATAGGTGCGAGATCAGCCTTTCATCGCCTCGGCCTGTTGGGCGCGGGCGCGATAGAAGGGCACCTCTGCCGCCATCGAATACTCGACAGCCTTGTTCAGGTAATCCGAATAGCTGGCATAGATTTCGCCCGACATCTCATCGACCTCACCCAGCTCGGCGACGGTTTCGGCGGATTTTTCGACCAGCGCGTCGATCACATCCTGCGGATAGCTGCGTACATCGACGTTATGCTCGTTCTTCAGTGTTTGGAAGAACTGGGCGTTGTTGTAAGCCCACGCGCCCACGTTGATCGAGTTGATGGATTCGATCACGCGCTGCACGATGGCCTGGTTTTTCGGACCCAGTTCATCCCACACGTCCGCGTTGATGGCGATTTCACCGGCGGAGTTGGGCTCCTGGAAGCCCGGCGCATAGTAGAACTTGGCGTGCTGGTAGAAGCCCGACACAGTGTCCAGCCACGGGCCCTGCAGCTCGGTCGCATCAAGCGCACCCGATTGCAGAGCCGGGAACACCTCTTGCGCGGGGATTAGCACCGCGTTGGCGCCCACGCGGCGCATGACCTCGCCACCAAGGCCCGGGATCCGCATGGTGATGCCGCGCAGGTCTTCGAGGTTGTTGATCTCCTTGTTGAACCAACCGGCCATCTGGATGCCGGTCTGGCCGCAGGTGAAGGGGATCACGCCGACCATTTCGCGGAAGGCTTTTTGCTGCAACTCCTGACCGCCACCGTGATACATCCAGCCCATATGTTCGACCGCAGTGAGGCCAAACGGGATCTGCGAGAAGAAGGCCGCCGGTTGCCATTGGCCGGTCAGGTAAACGGGGGTGGAGTGCAGACAGTCTGCCGCACCTGAGCCCACGGCGTCATAGACCTCGAAGCTGGCTACCAGCTCACCGGCTGCGGCGACATCGACGGTGAGTTCCCCGTCGGTCATCTGATCGAGGAAATCCCGGAAATTATAGGCCATCGAAGCCAGGCCGGGGAAGTTGTGTGGCCAGGACATGACCATCTGCAGGGTGCGTTTGCCTTGCGCATATGCCGGCGCAGCCAGTGCGGCAGGCGCAGCAATGGCCCCGGTTTTCAAGAACTTACGGCGATTGAGTGTCATGCTTTTCCTCCCTAAGCATTTGCCGGAGCAAGCTCCGCTAAAGAGCTGCACGGTTTGGTTTTTGCAAGACCGGATTTATGTGCAGCGTCGGTCTGGCCTTGCAGGTGAGTGTCAGTGAGATACGGCATTTAGTCAACCAAACGATTGCTTGGTGAAATGCGCCTGGGTGTTCTTTCTTGTGTCATCCTCCCCTGTGATCACGACCTGGTGCGGTCGCGCTAGCTGCCGATCTTCTCGCGTTTGACGGTGATGCCGGCGGCTTCCCTGTTCCAGGTATCCTTCGTCACCCCTGCATCGCGCAGGATGTGTTTTTGCACCTTTTGGGTGGGTGTTTTTGGCAGATCGTCGATCACGCGGATGTAGTGCGGCAGCATGAAATGGGCCATGCGGTCGCGCAGATGGTCGAACAGTGCTTCGGGGTCGATCGTGCGGCCCTTGGCGGGGACGACAACGACCAGAACCTCGTCTTCGTTGAAGGCGCTGGGCACCGGGACGGCGGCGCTTTCGGCGACATCGGGGTGGGCGTTGACCTCGGCCTCCACCTCGAAGGAGGAGATGTTTTCGCCGCGCCGCCGGATCGCGTCCTTGATGCGGTCGACGAAATAGAAATACCCGGCCTCGTCATATTTGAACGCATCGCCCGTGTGGAACCAGCCATTGCGCCAGGCTTTGGCCGTGGCTTCGGGGTTTTTGTAATAGCCGTGGTTCAGCCCCCAGACGGTATCGGTGCGCACGATCAGTTCGCCAGCTACGCCGGGGGGCAGCTCGCAGTCGTTTTCATCCACCACGCGCGCCTCGACCCCGGGGCGCAGCACGCCGCAGGTCCCGTTTTCAGGCGGGTAGGGGTCTGACACCATGGGCGAGGAAATCTCGGTCATGTTGAAGGTGGTGCGCACCGTGATGCCGTGCCGTTTGCCCAGCTTGCGCGCATCGTCGTTCCACGGCACGCAGATGGATTTTTTCAGCGTATGATCTTGATCGTCATCGCGTTCGGGCAGCCCGTTGAGAAAGGTGATGATCGCACCCAGAAGCAGGGTGTTGGTAATCTTTTCGCGCCGCACCGTGTCCCAGAAGACATCTGTTTTGAAATGCGTATCCAGATGGCAGGAGCTGCCGGTGCCAAGCGCGATGTTGAAAAAGACCGTTCCGCCCACATGAAAAAGCGGCAGGTTGACCAGCGTATGATCGCTTTCCTCGGTGTAGTCATGCGCCACCGGACCCATCGCATGACCCTGCACGTAGGAGGACAGCACGGCTTTGGAAGGGCCGGTCGTGCCGGAGGTGAAGATGATGTATTGCGTGTCCCACGGCGCGATCTCTTCGGGGATGCCGGTCAGGCCGGTATCGGCTTGCAGGGCGCTGGCGGGGTGGCAGGTGAACCCGTCCAGCGTCGCCTCTCCACCGGTGACGATCACATCCGAGAGAACCCCGCAATCGATCTGGGCCAGACGGTCCAGCAGATCGGCATGGCACACCATCAGTTTCGCGTCCGACAGCTTGACCACATGTTCCAAGAGCGCGCCTTTATAGGCCACGTTCACCGGCACATAGACCGCGCCGAGGTAATTCAGCCCGAACCATGTCAGCAGCGCCTCCCATGAGTTGGGCTGCCACGAGAGCACGTGATCGCCCTTTTTCACGCCCATCGCCTGAAAGGCTGCGGCGGCGCGGCGCGTCTGCTCTAGCATCTCGGCCCAGCTCCACCGTGGGCCACCTTCGAAACTGACGAAGAGATCATCGGGTTTGCGGGCCGCCCAATGTTCCAATTGATAGGCCAGAACACACTCTTCCTTGGCGGGTATGCGCGGGTCGTAAACCATGGTGTGATCTCCTTTCTGGTGGGGGCCTAGAGGATCTGATGCACGCGGTAGGTGACGCCGCCGGGCCGGTCCTGGCCGATGCCGACGGAAACGATGCCATTGAGCCAGGCATAGGTGTCCGCCCCGGTTTCGAAATAGGGCGTGGTGCGGAAGTAATATTCGTCTGCGCGCACGGGTTCGCCGGCAGCAATCCGGCGCATCACATCGGCCGAGCCGTGCCGCGCGCCGCGATATGTGGTGTAGATCAGCGCGCCATCATCGGTTTCCAGCGTGATGCGCACATCCAGTTGGAACACGCGGTCGGACCGCACCAACACCCAGTCGCCGCCGCCCGGTAACACTCGACCCTTCAGGCGCGGGCCTTCGAACGTGCCGCCGCGCACATAGGCTATATAGCGTTTGCCGGCCGGTGTGGCGCCCACGGGTTGGAGCGGCTCGATCTCGGCCGACATCTCGAACAGGAATTCCGATTTCAGGTGGTCCAACGCGCTCTCCTCCCAAATTGCGCGGCCGGTGGTGTCAGAGCCTTTCGACGATTGTCACGTTCGCCTGCCCGCCGCCTTCGCACATGGTTTGCAGGCCATAGCGTTTGCCGCGGTCTTTCAGGGCGTGCACCAGCGTCACCATCAGCTTGGCCCCCGATCCGCCCAGCGGGTGGCCCAAGGCAATGGCGCCGCCATGCACGTTCAGCCGCTCAGGATCGGCATCGACGCCTTTCATCCAGGCCATCGGGATCGAGGCAAAGGCCTCGTTCACCTCGTAAAGGTCGATGTCGTTAATCTTCATACCGGCCCGGTCCAGCGCCCGCTTGGTGGCGGCAATGGGTGTGTCGAGCATCACCACCGGGTCGCCGCCGTGGACCGAGATGTGGTGGATGCGCGCCAGCGGCTCGACGCCCAGGTCTTTCAGCCCCTTTTCACTGACCACCATCAACCCCGCGGCCCCGTCGCAGATCTGGCTGGCCGACGCGGCGGTCAGACGTCCGCCTTCCTGCAGCAGCCGGACCTGAGAGATCGCCTCGTAACTGGCGTCATAGCGGATGCCTTCATCCGCCTCGGCCATCGGGCCGGGCACCGATCCGTCGTGGAGGCGCTGTTCCACCGCCACGATCTCATCCGTGAACTTGCCGGCCTTGGTGGCGGCGGCGGCCTTCTGGTGGCTTTCCAGCGAGAAGCGATCCATTTCTTCGCGTGACAGATCCCAGTTCTTGCAGACCATCTCGGCCCCGGTGAACTGGCTGAAGAAGACATCCGGGTACCGTTTTTCCATCAACGGGCTTTTGTAAAACCCAAGCCCCGCCTTTTCCGGCAGATCCATCGGCGTGCCGATGGGCACGCGGCTCATGCTTTCCACACCAGACGCGATCACGCAGTCCATCGTGCCCGACATCACCGCTTGGGCCGCGAATTGCAGCGCCTGTTGCGAGGATCCGCATTGCCGGTCGACCGAAGTTGCGGGCACCGTTTCGGGCAGGGACGAGGCCAATACAGCCCCGCGCGCCACGTTGGTGGATTGCTCACCAATCTGCGACACGCAGCCCATGATCACATCATCGATGCGGGCAGGGTCAGCGCCGGTGCGGCGGACAAGATCATCCAGCACTTGCGCGGCCAGATCGACCGGATGCCAGCCCGAGAGCTGACCGCCCTTGCGGCCTCCGGCGGTGCGGGTTGCGGCGACGATATAGGCTTCGGGCATGGTCAGTCCCCCTTTTCCTGCGGGTTTGGCATTTCAGCTTTCCAGTATCACGACGACCTGACCAGCGCTGATCAGATCGCCCTCGGCGACCTTGATTTCCTTCACCACGCCGTCGCGCGGGGCGGAAATCGGGATCTCCATTTTCATCGATTCAACCATCACCAGCGGGTCGTCTTCCTCGACCGTCTCACCGGGAGAGACGGGGATGGACCAGACGGTTCCGGCCAGTTCGGATTCAACATTGATCAGGCTCATCTTCTCTCCGGTCTTAAATGGGCGATATCGGGCGGCGGCGCGCCGGTGCAGGGTCGGCGCGACGGGCGGGGCTGTTGGCGAAGGTCTCGATCAGGATGCGGCGTGTGTCGCGCGGGTCGATGATGTCGTCTAGGCCGAAGCCGCTGGCGGCATCGAGCGCGCTGGTCTGGCCCCGGATCATCTCGATCAGCTCGGCCCGGCGGGCTTGCGGGTCGGGCGCGGCCTCGTAATCCTTGCGATAGGCCACGTCGACAGCCCCTTCGATGGACATGGCGCAGATTTCCGCCGTGGGCCATCCCAGGGCGATTGTGGCGTCAAAAGCGCGTCCGCCGCCCATGGCGTAATACCCCCCGCCATAGCCCTTGCGCAGCACGACCGAGGCCAAGGGTACGGTGGCAATCCCCATCTCAAAAAACAGCCGCCCGCTGCGGCGGCCCAGCCCGGTATCCTCGGCCGCGGGGCCGATCGAGATGCCCGGAATGTCGATCAGCGACACCAGCGGCAGGCCGAACGCATCGCACATCGCGATGAAATGCGCGGCCTTCTCGCAGGCGGCCGCATCCAGAATGCCGCCCTTGCGCATCGGCTGGTTGGCGAAGATGCCCACGGGCCGCCCGCCGAGGCGCGCAAAGGCGGTGATCATGTTGCGGGCGTATCCGGGTTTCAGCTCGAAAACGCTGCCTGCGTCGGCGATCGTCTGGATCACCTTTTTCATGTTGTAGACCTTGCGGCTGTCTGCAGGCACCAGATCCAGCAGCGCATCGTCGCGCCGGTCGGCGGGGTCGTCGCAGGGGATGACCGGGGGCGTTTCGCCCGCGTTTTGCGGCAGGTAGGAGAGGAAGCGCGCGATGGCGTTCAGGCACTCTTCCTCTGTCTCCACCGCCAGATCGGCGATGCCCTGCGCGTCGGCCTGGCGATCCGCGCCGCCCAGTTCTTCCTTCGTGATCTCGGTCGTGGTGCCCGCCTTGACGAGCGCGGGGCCCGCGATCCCCATGGTTGATTTGCCGCGCAGCATCACCACGAAGTCGCAAAGCGAGGCATAGGCGGTCGGTCCGGCAAAGCCCTGACCCATGATCGCGGTCACCATCGGCACCCATCCCGAGAGCGAGGCCAATTCGCGAAAGACCGGCGAGGCAGCGGCGAAATGCGCGGCGTTCATGCCGTCCTGAATGCGGTGCCCGCCGCCTTCGAGCAGCATCACCATCGGCTGGCCACGCTCGCGGCTGAATTTGACGAGCCGCCCGCATTTGGCATCCGCCACCGTGCCGATGGACCCACCCAGCACGGTGAAATCCTGCGCCAGCGCGTTGACCGGCCGCCCGCCGATCCGGCCCGTTCCGGTGACTGCGCCATCTGCCGGAGCAACCAGATCGCGGCTCATCTCATGTCCGCGATCCGGCTCCACCAACCCGCCGATTTCCTGAAAACTGCCCGGATCAAACAGCTTGTCGATCCGCTCGCGCGCGGTGGCCATTCCAACGGCCCGACGCTTGGCAACGGCCTCGGGCCGGCCTGCATCGCTGATCGCGTCGCGCGCGGCCTGCAGGGCGGCCAGTTTATCGGCTGAGGTCTCGCTCATCTTATCCATCCCCGTCGATCTGCAGCAGCCTGTCTCCGGCGCTGACCTGCAAACCGTCTGCCGCGTCGACCGCAGCCACAACACCATCCATGTCGGCGCGGATCTCATGTTGCATCTTCATCGCTTCGATCACCGCCAGCACATCGCCCTTGGCCACCTTGGCGCCGACGGCGACGGAAACCTCCAGCACCAGACCGGGCATCGGGGCTGCGATGGTCCCGCTGCCGGCGGCGTCTTCCGCGGAAGCCGCCAGCGCGATCTGGTTTTGAAAGTCATGGACTCTCCCGTCGCGCGACAAGGTGATCGCGCCCCCGTCCTGCCAAATGTATCCCATGGATCGGGATTTTCCATCCAGCCGCAATGTGCAGCGGGTGTCGGTGAGGGTCAGCACCTCGATCACATGCCGCGTTTCGCCTGCCTCGATCCGTAAAAGCCCGTCTTCATCTGGTGTCACTGTCACATCAAAGCGCGTGTCGCCCGCGCCCATCACGAACCGGGTGGGCATCGGCCCGCCGCTGGCCCAGTTGAGAAGCTCGGCGGGGACGCCCAGACTGGCCGCGTGATGCGTGTCGCGTTCCAGCCGATAAAGCAGCGCGGCGGCGCAAGCGGCGTCTTGCAGCGTCGCCTCCGGCGCGGCGCGGCGGGCTTTCGGGAAATGTTCGTCGATAAAGGCGGTAGTGGCCTGACCGTCGACAAAGGTGGCGTCCTCCAGCACGTCGATCAGGAAGCGCTGGTTGGTGGTCAGACCGATCAGCAGGCTGTCTTTCAACCCGCCCACCAGCCGGCGCCGCGCGGCCTCGCGATCCGGACCCCAGGCGATCATCTTGCCAATCATCGGGTCGTAGAAGGGTGAGATCTCCTGCCCGGTCTCAACACCCATATCGAAGCGCAGCCCCTCGGATTGCGCCGGTTCACATAGGCGGATCTGCCCGGTGCGAGGCAGGAAGTTCTTTGCCGGATCCTCGGCATAAAGCCGGACTTCGATGGCGTGGCCGTCAAGGCGGATGTCGTCCTGCGTCAGCCCCAGCGGGCGGCCTTCGGCCACGCGCAACTGCAACTCGACCAGGTCGAGGCCGGTGATTAGTTCGGTGACGGGATGTTCCACCTGCAGGCGGGTGTTCATCTCAAGGAAATAGAACTGGCCGTCATCGCCCAGCAGGAACTCCACCGTGCCTGCGCCACGATACCCGATGGCGCGCGCGGCCTCCACCGCAGCAGCACCCATGTCGGCGCGCAGCGCGGGCGTCATGACGGGGCAGGGGGCCTCTTCGACCACCTTCTGGTGCCGGCGTTGCACCGAGCAATCGCGTTCGCCCATATGCACGGTGGTGCCATGGTCATCGGCAAAGACCTGCACCTCCACATGGCGGGGCCGCAGGATTGCTTTTTCCAGGATCAGCTCGCCCGAGCCGAAGGCGTTTTCCGCCTCCGACGCGGCGGCGCTGAGCGCCTTGGGCAGCGTTTTCAAATCCTCGACCAGCCGCATGCCGCGCCCGCCACCGCCTGCTGCCGCTTTGACCATGAGCGGCGCGCCGATCTTTTCGGCTGCGGCCTGAAGGGCGGCTTCGGACTGGTCCTCCCCCTCGTATCCCGGCACGCACGGCACACCTGCGTCCAGCATGCGCCGTTTGGCCTCGGCCTTGTTGCCCATCAGCGCGATGGCCTCGGCGGGCGGGCCGATGAAGACCAGACCGGCGTCATCGCAGGCGCGAGCAAACTCGGCGCTTTCCGACAGGAAGCCATAGCCGGGGTGGATCGCCTCGGCCCCAAGCTCTTTCGCGGCTTTGAGAATGGCCTCGATCGACAAATAGCTTTGCGTGGCGGGGGCCGGGCCGATGCAGGCCGCGTCATCGGCTGCACGTATATGCGGCGCGCCCGCGTCGGCCTCGGAATAGACAGCCAGCGTGCGATAGCCCATCGCGCGGGCGGTGCGGATGACGCGCAGGGCGATCTCGCCCCGGTTGGCTACAAGGACAGAGGAGAAACGGCTCATGCCTGATCCTCCGGCGCGCGGGCCCAGGAGGGCGGGCGTTTTTCAAAGAACGAGGCGATGCCTTCGCGGCCTTCGTCGGACAGGATGCACCCGGCAAAGGCGCGGGCGGCGGTGGCGATGCTGTCATCTTCCGCCTGACCCAGCAGGATGTCCTTGGTCACGGCCACGGCGCCGGGGGCACAGCGGCGCAGAGCCTCGCGCAGCTTGGCTTCTTCGGCGTCCAGCGCCTGGGCATCGGCAACCACGGTGCTGACGAGGCCCAGTTTACCGGCGTCCAAACCGGTAAAGCGCGGGGCGGTCAGCATCAGTTGGCGCGCCTTGGCCAGGCCGACCCGTGCGCGCACGTAAGGTGCGATTTGGGCCGGTGGAATGCCCAGCGTGGTTTCGGTCAGGGCAAAGGCGGCGTCCTCGGTCGCGACCGAGATATCGCAGGCACACATCAGGCCCAGCCCACCGGCCATGGCGCCGCCCTCGACCAGCGCGACAGTGACCTGGGGCATCCGGTCCAGCAGGTGAAAAAGCGTGCCTGCCGCGCGGCTCGCGGACTCGATATCGGCGCGATCGGGCGGGCCGCTTTGGAAATCGGCCTTGAATTCCGCCAGATCACCCCCGGCGCAGAACCATCCGCCAGTGCCGCGCAGGGTTATGCCGCGCACGCTGCGATCTTCGCGCAGAGCCAGCAGCGCCTCGGTCAACTCAGACGTCATCTGCCGGGTCATGGCGTTGCGCCGCTCGGGGCGGTTCAGGTGGATGGTCATCCAGTGACCATCCCGGATCAATTCAATGGTTTGAGGGGTGTTTTTCATGCCTGTCCCCCTTACATCCGCGCCACGCCAAAGGCGTTGGGGCGCACGGTCTGTCGCCGCGCCTCGGCGCAGGTTTCCAGCGCAAAGCCCAGAACCTTACGGGTGTCGCGCGGGTCGATGATGCCCTGATCCAGCATCCGCCCCGAGGTATAAAGCGCATCCGATTGGCCGTCGAAATGGGCGATCAGGCGCTCTTTCTGCTGGGCGAGCTGGTCTTCATCCACCTCAACGCCGCGCCGGGCGGCACTGCCACGCGCCACCTGATCCATGGTCAGGGCGGCCTGCTGACCGCCCATCACGCCGGTGGTGGCGTTGGGCCAGGAAAACAGGAAATCCGGCGCGAACCCAATCCCCGACATCCCGTAATTGCCCGCGCCAAAGCTGGCCCCGATATAGAGCGTGATCCGCGGCACCCGCAGGTTGGAAACCGCCTGGATCATCTTGGCGCCATGCTTGATCATGCCTGCGCGCTCGTAATCGCGGCCCACCATGTAACCGGTGGTGTTCGACAAAAAGACCACAGGCATATCGGCCTGATCGCAAAGCTGGAAGAACTGCGCCGCTTTGGTGGCGCCGTTGGGGTCAATCGGGCCGTTATTGCCCACGATCCCGCAGGCCCGGCCAAAAAGCGCTGCCTGCACGCAAACGGTGGAGGCACCATAGCGCGGTTTGAACTCTTCAAAGACGGACCCGTCCACGATCCGCGCGATCACCTCACGCACGTCATAGCTTTTGCGGTAATCCACCGGCACCAGCCCCGCGATCTCATCCGGGTCGAGCGCGGGGGGATCATAGGCGCGCATCTGGCCGGGCGCGGCGTTTTTGTTCCAATCCAGCCGCTTGACCAGATTGCGCGCGATCAGAAGGGCGTGGGCATCGTCCTCGGCGCTGTATTCCACAAGGCCCGAGACGGTGGCGTGCATTTCGGTGCCGGCGAGGTCCTCTTCGTTGGTTTCCTCACCGGTTGCGGCGCGGACAAGGGCGGCGGCAGCCAGGGAGGCCCGCCCGCGCCCTTTGACGGAGATCACATAGTCGCTGAGCCCCGGCATGTAGGCTCCTCCGGCTGTTGCGGGGCCGTGCAGGACGGCGATTGTCGGAATGCCCGCCGCGCTGAGCTGTGCCAGTTTGCAGAACATACGGCCCGCAAAGGCCCAGCTTTCAACGGCATATTGCAACAGATCCGCGCCCGCGCTTTCCACCAGATGCACGAAGGGCAGTTTGTACCGCATCGCGATATCCAGGCAGGCCTGAAATTTGTCCGAGGTCTTGGCCACGGCAGAGCCCGCCGCAATACCGCTGTCATCCACGAAGATCACGCAGCGCGTGCCATTGATGAACCCGATGCCCGACAGTGCGCTTGCGCCGGGGATGGATGCGTCCCGATCAGCGGTGTCCACAAGGTAATTGGCCAGCGCGTAAAGCTCCAGATAGGGCATGCCGGGATCCAGCAGGCGGTGCAGCCGTTCACGCGGGGTCAGTTGCCCACGTTCGTCAAAGCGCGGGCGGCGCCTTTCGGACAGGGCGGCTGCGCGGTCTTTCAGGTCGTGCACCTTGTCCATCAGCGCCAGCATGTCGGCGCGGTTGCGCTGGAAGGCGTCGGACTTGGGGTCAATGGCGGTGGTAAAGGGGGTCACGACAGGGCCTCCAAAAGCGATCTGGGCACCGTCACCGGCGTTTGCAAAAGGATCTGGGCAAAGCCTTTGCCCAAGGCGTCGTTGCGCAGGCTTGCCACGCCGCCGCCACCCAAGGCGCGGGTCAGAACCACGTTCATGGCGTTGCAGCCGGGCAGGAGATAGCGCGTGACTTCGCCTTCCAGAACATGGGCAAAGCGGTCTTGGAGTGTTGTTTCGTCCAGGCTGTGCCAGATGTGGGGCAGGGCGTCGGGTGTCCGCGCGATGATGCCGATATTGGCGCTGTCACCCTTGTCGCCGCTGCGCCCCCAAGCCAGCCTCTCCAGCGGCACGGTGACCGGATCGACAGGTGCGGGCGGGCAGTTTGGCGGCGTCGGGCGGGGGAGCGTATCGGGGCCAAAGGCCTGACCCTCTGCCACGGTGCAGGGCAGGCGATTGTCACCGAGGTCAATCTCAACCGGTACATCCGCCTTGGGCAACAGGAAGGAAAAGAGCCGCACCAGAGGAGAGGGGCGCGCCCGCGTGCCAAAAAAACCCGAAAGCCCCGGAGGCGCGGACAGACCCATCCCCGAGGCCGCGCGCAACAGCACGTCCAATCCGCGTTTGTCGGGATGGCGGGCGGCGTATTTGACGACGACCTCGGTTGCCTCCTCCGCTATGGCCGCATTGCCGGTCTGACTGCCCGCGCCAAGGATCTCGACACTGGTTTCGGTGAAATCCGCCAGGTTCATCCGCCGCAGCGCCATGCGCGCCCGCGAAAACACCGCGTCGCAAAAGGCCTGAGCCTTGGCGGCGGCGTCGCTGCCATAAAACGTCGTGGTGCTGCCCACGCGCCAGCCATCCAGATAGGTGGCCGAGACCTTGTAGTCGGTGGTTGGTGGGGTGCCCCGTGCACCGGTCAGGCGCACCAGGTTTTTGGCCACTTGCGTTAGTGTGACGGCAGAGACATCGCAGATCACGTCCGGCACGACATAGGCCTGTGGGTCGCCGATCTCATAGAGCATCTGCTCGGCCACCGTGCCGACCGACACGAGCCCACCGGTATCGTCGGGCTTGGTGATTTCGATCGTGCCATCTGCAGAGATGTCGCAAATCGGATAGCCGATGCGATCCAGGCTGCCCGCCACCAGATGCCAGTCGGTAAAGTTGCCCCCCGTCGCTTGCGTGCCGCATTCGAGGATATGGCCAGCGAGGGTGCCCGCGGCCAGGTGGTCATGATCATCCGTGCCCCAGCCGAAGGCATGGATGCAGGCCCCCAGTGTCACGGCGCTGTCCACACAGCGCCCGGTGATGACGATATCCGCGCCTGCCTCCAGCGCTTGGGCGATGGGGAACGCCCCGAGATAGGCGTTGATGGAAAAGATCGCATCCGCATCGGGGAAGGGCGCGCCAGTGAACATCTCTTGCGGGGACAGGTTGGGCGCGCGCGCTGTCAGGTCATCGCCCAGCACCACGGCCACGGTCAGGTCCAGCCCCATTTCGGCCACCATCGCGCGGACCGCCGCAGCACAGGCCTGCGGGTTCACGCCGCCCGCGTTCGAGATCACCCGCACCTTCTGGCGCGCGATCTCGGGCAGGATCTGCCGCATCACCACATCGACAAAATCGCGGGCATAGCCCTGATCGGGATCCTTGGCCCGGGCGCGCGCCATGATCGAGAGCGTAACCTCGGCCAGATAGTCGAAGACCAGATAATCCAGCCCGCCGGCATCCAGCAGTTGCGCCGCCGCCGTGGGGTCATCGCCCCAATAGCCGCTCGCGCCGCCGATCCTGATCACTCCCTCGCGCATCCCCTGAACCGTCTCCCCTCGGTAATCGGTATTGCGTCAGGACTGAAATGAAAGCATATTCAGTATAGATGAATCAAGTTCATTTTTTGGAGCCCCCATGCCCGAGGCCGCATCCAAGACCCGACGCGAGAAAGTCGAAGAGAAGGAACGCGCGATCCTTGCCGCCACACGGGCGGTGTTTCGCGACAAGGGGCCAGAGGATGCCAAGATCACTGCGATCGCGCAGGCAGCCAACCTCGCCGAAGGCACGGTGTATCTTTATTTCAAGAACAAGCAGGCGTTGCTTATGGCGGCGGTCAGTGAGTTTTACGCAGAATTGACACAGGACGCGGAAGCTGCTGTGCGGGCTGCGCATGAGACCAAGGTGCGACTGACCGCGCTGGCGCAGCTGCATTTCAGCCGGGTGCTGGATGAATGGCCTCTGATCGCCGAGGCGATGGGGCCGTATCTGCCGTCGCGCGAATATCGCGAAACCGAAGCCTATGCGCTGAACCGGCGCTATGTCGCGGTGTTTGACGGGGTCATTCGCGATGGCATATCGCGTGGTGAAATCCGCGCCGATGTCTCGGTGGCGGTGATGCGCGACGCCTTCTATGGCGGGTTGGAGCATTTTGCGCGGAGCGCGCGACTGCGCGACTCGCAACCCGATACAAAGGCCGAGGTGGCCCAGTTCCTGACGGTGTTTACGGCGGGCATCATGGACCGTCCGTCAGCGGGTGTTCTGGACGGCGCGCGCGTGATCCGGCGACTGCAGGGTGTGATCACTGATATCGAAGACCAGTTGCGCGCAGGCCAGCAGGGTGATGTAGATATGCAAGACGGGGAGGGTACGCAATGAAGATCGACGGACAGGCCGCCATTGTCACAGGCGGCGCATCGGGCTTGGGTGGGGCCACGGCGGAAAAGCTGGCCGCATCCGGGGCCAAGGTCGCCATTTTCGACATGAATGTTGATAAAGGCGAGGCGCATGCCAAGGCAATCGGCGGCGCGTTTTTCAAGGTGGATGTCACCGATGCCACCGAGGTGCAGGAGGCGATTGCCGCCGCCGAAGGCTTGCATGGCAAAGCGCGCATTCTGGTCAATTGCGCCGGCATCGGGCCGCCGGGCAAGGTCGTCGACCGCGACGGGTTGCCCGCCTCGCTTGAGGTCTTCAACACGGTGCTGAACGTGAATTTGAGCGGTTCGTTCAACGTGCTGTCGCAATTCGCCGCCGCCCTGCACAAAGCCGACCCGGTGGGAGAGGAACGCGGCGTGATCATCAATACTGCGTCGGTCGCGGCCTTTGACGGCCAGATCGGGCAGGCGGCCTATTCTGCGTCCAAGGGCGGGGTGGTTGGCATGACCCTGCCCATTGCGCGGGAACTGGCGCGCTATGGCATCCGGGTGATGACGATTGCGCCGGGCCTGTTCCTGACCCCGCTCTTGGAGACGCTGTCGGAGGAGATCCGCGCCTCACTGGGCGCGCAAGTGCCGTTCCCCAGCCGGTTGGGCGATCCGGCGGAATTCGCGCAACTTGTTGGATCGATTGTTGAAAGCCCCATGCTGAACGGCGAAACGATCCGCCTCGACGGCGCAATACGGATGGCCCCGAAATGAGTTTTACGATGGAACGCAGCGGTATCTCGGACCGCGCATTGGACCTTGCTGACCGAGTAGAGACCTTCGTGCGGGAAACCGTAGTGCCGTTCGAGCGTGATCCGCGCCTTGGCGCGCATGGCCCCTCCGAAGAGCTGTCGATGGAACTGAAGGCACTGGCGCGGGAGGCGGGCCTGATGACGCCGCATATTCTGGAGGGCTTTGTCAGAGGAACTTGGCTTGAGGCGGGCAGGGGTCTTTCGTAGCCTCTCGAGATGACCAAGCGTTCCCCCTTCAAGTACTTCAAGACCAGCTCTGAGATCATCCGCCTGGCAGTGATGCTTTATGTGCGGTTTCCGTTGTCACTCCGCAATGTCGAGGACCTGCTGCACGAGCGAGGCATCGACGTCAGCCACGAGACCATCCGGTTCTGGTGGAACCGGTTTGGCCCGATGTTTGCATCTGAGATCCGCCGGCGGCGTATTCAGCAGCTGCGTGCGTTTTCGCGATGGCAGTGGCACGTGGACGAGGTCTTTGTGAAGATCAATGGAGAGCGGCATTATCTTTGGCGGGCCGTCGATCACGAAGGCGAGGTGCTTGAGAGCGTCGTCACCAAGCGAAGAAACAAGCGCGCCGCATTGAAAATGCTCAGGAAACTGATGCGGCGATATGGCCAGCCAGATGTGCTGGTCACCGATCGGTTCGTTTCCTGCAAAGCCGCGCTTCGCGACATGGGGTGCGAAGACCGGCAAGCCTGTGGGCGTTGGTTGAACAACAGAGTCGAGAACTCGCATCTGCCATTCCGACGACGAGAACGAGCCATGCAGCGCTTCCGGAGAATGCGAAGTCTGCAGAAATTCGTTTCCGTCCACTCTTCTGTCGTCAACCATTTCAACCAGGATCGCAGCCTCTCCAAACGAGATCACTTCAAGCAGAACCGAACCGTTGCTCTGGCCGAGTGGCGTAGTCTCTGCGCGGCATAAGGGACAGTGTCACTGTCCTAGCGGAGACGAGTTCGCATTAGTCTGACAGCACCGTTGCCGGACGACCGCGGCTTCGGCGGCGTTCACAACCAGCTCCCGCCGGGTCCGGTCGGGATGCGGATCATATCCGAGCGGAGGGACGCCCCCCATCCAGAGGCCCTTCTTCTTCGAGGCGGCAATCTTGTCCCGAATACGTTCGGCGGTGACCTCGCGTTCGAACTGGGCAAAGGAGAGCAGCACGTTGAGGGTGAGGCGTCCCATCGAAGAAGAGGTGTTGAAGGCCTGCGTCACCGAGACGAAAGAGCACCCCACCTGTTCCAGCCGCTCCACCAGCTTGGCAAAGTCCGCCAGCGACCGTGTGAGCCGGTCGATCTTGTAGACCACGATCATGTCGATGCGCCCGGCGTCGACCTCGTCCATATGCCGGCGCAGGGCAGGGCGCTCGAGCGTGCCCCCGGACAGCCCGCCATCATCATAGCGCCCAGGCACAAGCTTCCAGCCTTCATGACGCTGGCTGGCGATATAGGCGGCACAGGCCTCGTATTGCGCGTCGAGCGAGTTGAAATCCTGGTCGAGCCCTTCGTCGGAAGACTTGCGCGTGTAGATTGCACAGCGGATCTTCGGACGCTGGCTCATTGTGAGGTTTTCCTGCCCAGCCCGAAGAAGCGTGGGCCGGACCAGTGCGCCCCGGTGATCTCACGCGCGATCACCGACAGTGAACGCCAGTGCTGTCCGTTCCATTCGAAGCCGGTATCGGTCACCTCGACCAGATGGGTGACACCATTCCATTCACGCAGAAGGCGGCTGCCTGGCTCGAGACCAGGGCGCCTTGGGCGTTGTGCAGGGGTCTCGTCCTGCTTCAATGCTTTGCGCATGCGGGGAGACAGCCCTCCTGACATGCGCGTCTGGATCTCCGTGGCGAGAAACCGCCGCAGGAACGGCTTGCTCAGGCCTTTGGGCACCGGCATTCCGACGATATCCGTCCAGGCCGCGATCAACGCGGCCCGGTCCATGTCCTCGAGATCGCTGACCCGGATCATGCTGCATCCTCAGGTCCAGTGGTGATGCGGTAAACCGGGTCGCCCCCTTCTTTCCTGGCGGCTTCGCGATCTATGGTGAAACCCGCCTTGCGCAACCCGCTCAGGGCAGCCCGAGCCGAATGCGGTTGCCAGCCCGTGGCGGCGCAGATCGCGTCGAGGCTGGCCCCGGACGGGCGCTTGAGCATTGCCTGCACCGTTCCGATCTTTGTCTGTTTGTGTTTGGACATTGTGTGTCTCCTCGGAGTGTTTGGACCGGCAGGATGCCGACCCCTGTACCGAGGAACGCCCGATCTCCTGCGGGCGTGGCGACAGTGATGCGTGGTTCGGGCCGGTAGTCCAGTCCCGTCTGGCGGCAAGGCGAAGGGTTTTACACGGGCCCCACGGCGAACCTACTTTGATATCCCCCATTTCCCTTGAGAAAGGGCCGCGCCTCGTGCGTCAGGCGTGCCCCGCTTGTTTTTGTGGGCAAGAGGAGATCGGTGCAATCCGGTGCGGCAGGGAGCGAGCCGCCGGTACCACGCCCATGATTCTTGTTCATAAACAATTACTTGACTGGAGTTTTTCTTTTGGGTAAACAGGTGGTGCCCTGCTAGGGACAGGTTCCCGAGGGGGGATATTGCATCCCCCAGGCAGCACTCCGTGCCGCATAAGCTGCGGCCCGCCGAGAGCATTCGAAGGGGCAATTCACCGGATCGTTCAGTCCGGGGAGTTGCTGTGAATGCCCTCTCCGAATCTCCCAATGCGATCCATTTTGAACCTTCCGCCACGAGCGGATCAAAAAATGGAGAGACGCATGTCTCAACGCAAAACCAAACCCCAACACGATGCGCCTGTATCGTCCCCGTCCGTCTGGATGGCCGACAAGGTCATGCAGGTGCCGGTCACCGACCTCAAACCCTACGCGCAGAACAACCGCGTCCACACGGCCAGGAACATTGGCAAACTCAAGGCTTCGGTTGCTCAGTTCGGCTTTGTCACCCCGATCCTTGTCGATGCGCAGATGGGTATCATCGCCGGGCATGGCCGTCTCGAGGCGGCGAAGGCCCTGGGGATGCAGAACGTGCCGATTGTCGTGGCAGATCACCTATCGCCGGCTGAAGTGCGCGCCCTGCGCATTGCCGACAACAAGCTTGCGGAACTGTCGGACTGGAACGAGGCGGCCTTGCAGATCGAATTTGCCGAGTTGATGGACCTCGGCCTTTCCGGGAATCTCGGCTTTGATCTCGACATCACCGGCTTCGAGTTGCCCGAGATCGACATCATCATCGAGGGCGCTGCCGGTCCGGAAGATGCACCGTCGGAAACAGTCACCGATCCCGATCTGGCCATTCCGGCCGTCACCCGGCCCGGGGATCTCTGGATCCTCGGGGACCACCGGATCCTCTGCGGCGATGCGCTCGAACCTGACAACCATGCCCGGATCCTTGATGGCGAGACGCCGCAGATGGTGTTCACCGACCCGCCCTACAATGTGCCCGTGCAGGGGCATGTGCGCGCGGGCAACGGGGGTGCGCATCGCGAGTTTGCGATGGCGTCCGGCGAGATGACGCCGTCCGAGTTCCGGTCTTTCCTTGCCAACGTGCTGGCCCAATTGTTCGATACCCTGCCCATGGGCGGGATTGCCGATATCTGCATGGATTGGCGGCACGTGGAGGATCTCATCACGGTCGGGAAGTCCTGCGGCTTCGACCTGATCAATCTCTGCGTCTGGAACAAGACCAATGGCGGCATGGGCAGCCTCTATCGCTCCAAGCATGAACTGGTCTGCATCTTCAAGAAACCGGGTGCGGGCCACGTCAACAACGTGGAACTGGGCAAGCATGGGCGCAACCGCACCAATGTCTGGGACTATGCCGGCGTGAACAGCTTCGGCAAGGGACGCGCGGCCGATCTCGTGGACCATCCCACGGTCAAGCCGACGGCACTGGTGGCCGATGCGATCATGGACGTGACCCGGCGCGGTGACGTGGTGCTCGATGTTTTCGGTGGCTCCGGTGCCACGCTGCTCGCGGCGGAACAGACCGGTCGTCGGGCGCGGCTGGTTGAACTTGACCCGCTTTATGTCGATGTCGCGATCCGTCGCTGGCAGGAGAAAACCGGGCAGGAGGCCGTGCATGCTGCATCCGGCGAGAGCTTCACTACGCGTGCCGCCACGTCGAACCAGCCGCTGGAAGAGGAGGCTGGCCATGTCTGACAAGAAGAAAAAAGACTACGAGGTGGGCTACGGCAAGCCGCCGAAGCACAGCCAGTTCAAGAAGGGCCAGTCCGGCAATCCCAAGGGGCGCCCGAGAAACGCACGCGGTGTTCTTGCAAGCGTGAAGCGCGAGCTGGACTCGAAAATCACGGTGCGCGAGGGCGGGCGCCAGGTCACGATCTCCAAGGCCGCGGCTATGGCCAAACGCATTGTCGCCAGCGCATTGCAAGGCGACCCGAAAGCCTTGTTCACGCTTTTGAAACTTGACCCGGATCTCTACGGGCGGCTTGTGTCAGAGGTCGAGGCCGAAGAGCAGGTGCCCGGTCCTGAGGCCGTCGACTTCGACATCCTGCGCGACTACTTCACGGCGACGGAAGGCGGGGATACGGAGGACGAGGCGGGCGGCGACACAGTTGGGGAGGAAAACCATGAAGATGCTTGATCCCCGTATGGTCCGTCAGGCAGCACTTGCGCTCTGCCGGGAAAACTTCTTCGCCTTCGTCTGGAAAACCTTCGATACGCTGAACGGCAGGCCGGAGGACAGGTTCGTGCCGGCCTGGCACGTGCGCGCGATGTGTCACGAGCTGGACAATGTCCACACGGGCGAGAACAAGCGCCTTGTCATCAACATCCCGCCCCGCTGCCTCAAATCCGTGACTGTGGCGGTCGCCTATGTCGCCTTTCTTCTTGGGCATCGGCCCGGCGCCAAGATCATCGTAGCCAGCTACGGTCTCGATCTCGCTCGAAAGCATTCGGAAGACTGCCGGCGCGTGATGACGTCGCGCTGGTACCAGGAGATGTTTCCGCAGACGCGGCTTGCAACAAGGGGCAACACCGCCGACGAAATCCGGACCACTCAAGGCGGCAGCCGAAAGGCTGTCTCCATTGGCAGTGCCGTGACCGGGCACGGCGCGGATTACATCATCATCGATGACCTGCTGAAAGCCGGCGACGCCAATTCTGAGGCGGAACTGGTGCGGGCGCAGGAGTTCATCGATGGCACCTTGCTGTCGCGTTTTGACAATCAAGCCGAGGGCCGGGTGGTGATGGTCGCGCAACGTCTCCACGAAGCCGACCCGCCGGGATACCTGCTCGGCAAGGGGACCTACCGCCATCTCAACCTGCCGGCCATAGCGGAAGAGGCAGAGGTCGTTCCGGTCGGGCGGGGCAGGGTGCACCGGCGCGCCCCGGGCGATCTGCTCTTCCCGCAGCGGCTTGACCGTGCGACACTCGATGGCCTTCGCCGGGAAATGGGGGCGGCGGTCTTCAATTGCCAGTACCAGCAGAACCCGATTGCCCCGGACGGGTCACCGCTGCGCTGGGAGTGGTTTGGAACTTATGCGGACATCGAGGAACGCCGCTGGTATCAACTGGTGGTCCAAAGCTGGGACACGGGGACCTCCGCGGATCCGCGTTCTGACTTCTCGGTCTGCACGACATGGGGCTTCCGGGAGAATGCCTGGTACCTGCTCGATATGTGGCGGGGGCAACTGGATTATCCTGACCTGAAGGCGAAGGTGCTGGCCTTGGCAGCCTGTTGGGACCCGGAGCGTGTTCTCATCGAGGATGCGGCGACAGGCCGGCCTCTTTTGCATGAGCTCTTCCGGGATGACCGGCGGTTCAAAGCCATAACACCTGAAAAGGACAAGGAGATACGGTTCAACGCGGCTTGCGCACCGGTGGAAGAGGGCAAGGTCTTGCTGCCCGCTGAGGCGCCGTGGCTGTCCACCTTCAAACGCGAGCTGCAGTCCTTCCCGCGCGGGAGCCACGACGACCAGGTCGACAGCTTCAGCCAGTTCCTGAACTGGTCAAAGGGACCCGGCTTTTATCGTGCCCTTGGAAGGGATCACGCGATCAACCGAGAGCGCCGCGAGAGGCAGTTGGCGCGGGTTGGGCGGCGGTGACAGGGCAACTATTCGTTGCTCGCCACCCCCTCAGGCTCATAACCAGAAGGTCGTAGGGGCTTTGTCAGAGGAACTTGGCTTGAGGAGGGCAGGGGTGTTTCGTAGCCTCTCGAGATGACCAAACGCTCGCCTTTCAAGTACTTCAAAACCAGCCCTGAGATCATCCGCCTGGTTTTGTCATAGGAACTTGTCTTGAGGAGCCAAGTCCGCGCACTGCGCGTTTTGCGTTCAATATCCCAGAACCAGACCGTCTTTGCGCGGGTCTGAGCCGCCGGCCAGCATGCCCGTAGACTGATCAATCCTGATCGCCTGCGCTCCACCGATCCCAACGGGCGCGCGCACGACGTCGTGTCCCATCTCGGACAACTTTGTCGCTGTGGATTCAGCCACCCGCGCCTCAACTTCGAGCTTGCCGGTCGCGACGTCATGAAAGCTTCGCACGCCGTCAATGGCGGTTTGCGGGTCCATGTCGTAATCGGCGATGTTGGACACGAAATGCGCATGCCCGGCCGCTTGGTACGGCCCGCCCATGACTCCAAAGGGCATCACATAGTCGCCCTGCTTTTCCAGCAGGCCCGGAATGAGCGTATGGAGCGGTCTGCGCCCACCTAACAGCATGTTGGGATGGCCGTCCTGCAAGGAAAACCCGCAGCCGCGGTTGTGAAGGCCAATGCCGAATTTTTCCGATGCCAGACCTGATCCGAAAGGCCAGAAGATCGAATAGATCAAAGAAACTGCCAAATGATTGCCGTCGACAACAGTGATATAGACGGTATCGCGGTGCAGTGCCTCGGCAGGCGTAGGGTTCGAGTTTCCGGCTTTCGTCGGGTCGATCTGTTCGGCTAGGCGATCGGCAAGTACCTCTGATAGAAGCTTCTCAGTGTTGGTACCGACCGTCTCTGGATCGCCCAGCCAGAGGTTCCGAACACGGTACGCCAGCCGGGTTGCCTCGGCTTCAAGATGGATTCGCTCAGCGCTATCCGGCGCAAATCGACTGATATCGAAGCGCTCCAGAATCGCGGTGATAAGAAGCGCGGTCACGCCTTGGGCATTTGGTGGCAGCTCCACCAAATCATGCCCGCGATAATTGTGCCGCACCGGATCAACCGGGGTCGCGGCCGTTGCGGCAAAGTCTTCGGCGCTGTGCAGTCCACCATGCGCCTTCAATGTGGCCACGATGTCTTCCATGATTTCGCCGCGGTAGAACGCATCCGCTCCGTTTTGCGCGATCAAGCGCAGGGCCTGGGCCTGCGCGGGAGAGGCAAACCGCGTACCCGCTCGAAAGGGCGCGCCCCCATCCAGATAGTGCTTCCGGGCTGGGCCACGCAGACGTTCGCCGAACGCGGCCCAGTCCAAGGCGGTGCGGTGATATACCGGTACGCCGGTTTCGGCACAATGGATGGCCGGGGCCAATACTTCGGCCAGACTCAACTTGCCACTCTGAGTGACGAGTTTTTCAAAGGCATCGACTGCGCCGGGAACAGTGACACCGTGCGTAGAGTCCAACGGGATCGTCTCAAAACCCTGGTCTCGCAAATAAGCGGCATCCAGGGCGGCGGGCGCTCGACCCGACCCGTTGAGCGCCGAACAGGCATGGGCTTCTGGGTCATGGATCAAAGCAAAGACATCGCCGCCGAGCCCGGTCATGGCCGGTTCGCAAAAACCCAGCACAACCGCCCCGGCCACGGCTGCATCTACTGCATTCCCGCCTTTGCGCAGGGTATCGATCGCAGCCATCGCCGCAAAAGGGTGTGATGTGGCGCACATGCCGTTTTCTGCGTACGCCGTTGCACGGCCAGGCCCCTGATAGTCATGCATATCAGTCTTCCTCATTTTCAAATAATGACGTTCCGCTGTGTCGCTGCGCCTGGGACAGGAGCTCTTGCAGGGTAAGGTAATTGTGACCGACATGTTCGACCATCAGGCTACGCGCTGCTGCGGCGTCACCTGCGAGAATAGCATCAGCGATTGCACAATGCTGCTTATGCGGCACGCTAAGATCGATCACCTCGCTGTCGAAGATAAAGCCGATGGCGCTGTAAGGACTGACTTTCAAACGAGTTTCCCGGGCAACGGATGTGATCATCCAATTGCGCACTCCGCTGTGAATTAGTTCGTGGAACTCATTGTCCATGTCCTGCGCCTGAGTCGCGTCACCATCACGGCAAGCCTGCTCCGAGATCTGCATGAGCGCCTTCAGTCGCAGTCGTTGCGCTTCACTCAGACGCTGTGCGGCGTATGACGCACATAGGCCCTCGATCTCGCCCATTGCCTCGAAGGCTTCGCTCAGCTCCGCTTCGCTCATGCGCCGCACAAGGGCAGAGCGGCGCGGTCGCAATTGCACCAAACCGGCGCTCGCCAATTTCACGATTGCTTCTCGTACAGGGGTTCGAGACACCGAGAATTGGTCGGCGAGGGATTGTTCGTCCAATCGGTCACCGGGCCGGTAAGTCCCACGAACAATCATTTCTGTTAGTTGTTTGCTGATCTCTTTCGCCACGCAATGCTCCTCTTTCCTACTCAGCGAAGCAAACAAACGTATTCACGTCAACATTTTTGTATACAATAAATTATTGTCGTATTGTTTTGAGGGTCTTGTCAGAGGAAGCTTGGTTGAGCCGGGCAGGGGGCTTGCGTAGCCTCTCGAGATGACCAAACGCTCGCCTTTCAAGTACTTCAAAACCAGCCCTGAGATCATCCGCCTGGCGGTGATGCTCTATGTCCGTTTCCCGTTGTCACTCCGCAACGTCGAAGACCTGCTGCACGAACGCGGCATCGACGTCAGTCATGAAACCATCCGGTTCTGGTGGAACCGGTTTGGCCCGATGTTTGCATCTGAAATCCGGCGGCGGCGTGTTCAGCAACTACGCGCTTTTTCGCCATGGCAATGGCATGTCGACGAGGTTTTCGTGAAGATCAATGGTGAGCAGCACTACCTTTGGCGGGCCGTGGATCACGAAGGCGAGGTGCTTGAGAGCGTTGTCACGAAGCGGCGAAACAAACGCGCCGCATTGAAAATGCTCAGGAAATTGATCCGGCGATATGGTCAGCCAGAAGTGCTGGTCACGGATCGGTTTGCTTCATAAAAAGCTGCGCTTCGCGAGATAGGATGTGTGGATCGGCAAGCTTGTGGTCGTTGGCTGAACAACCGCGTTGAGAATTCACACCTTCCATTCCGACGAAGAGAAAGGGCGATGCAGCGCTTCCGGCTGATGCGAAGTTTGCAGAAATTCGTCGCCGTACATTCCTCCATTTTCAATCACTTCAACCAGGATCGCAGACTCTCCAAACGGGACCACTCCAAACAGAACCGAACCGCTGCTTTGGTCGAGTGGCGCGCTCTCTGCGCGGCATACAGGAAAGTGCCGCTGTCCTTGCAGATACGAGTTCGAATTAGTTTGGCAGCACCCTCGGGCGAAGTTCGCCTGACACGAAAAGAATCGACAAAACCAGAATCATGGTTATATTTGATCCATGACCACGACCAGCCCCAACGCCCGTGCCCTTGCCGCTCTCGGCCACGATGCCCGCCTGTCGATCTTTCGCCTGTTGGTAAAGGCCGGTGACGACGGGTTGCGGGTTAGCGACATCGGCGAGCATCTGGGGCTCGCGCCGTCAACGCTGGCGCATCATCTTTCGACGCTCGTCGATGCTGGGCTCGTGCTACAGGACAAGCAGGGGCGCGAGGTGTTCAACCGCGTCGACTTTCCCGCGATGCGCGCACTGGTCGGCTTCCTGACCTCCGAATGCTGCGCCGGTGTTTCCGTTCTCCGCGCGGAGGATGCCGCATGAGACGCGCGTGCCTTTTTATTGGCCAGAAACAACTGCAATTCCGGAGATTTGGTGATGACTGACACGACCCTTGCGGCGCCCGGCCTCCGGTCCACGTTGCGCAACCTGTGGCAAGACCAGCGGGTCTGGCTCGCCTCCGCCGCTATCCTTGCAGCGCTGGCGGTGTTCGACACGCCGCAGGCCGTAGACAGCGCGCTCTTCGCCGGCAATGCGCTCTTGGGCACTGCGCCATTCCTGATCCTGTCGATCGCCATTGCCGCCTGGGCGAACGCGACCGGCGCCGACAACCTGATAGCCAAGGCGTTCACCGGCGCGCCGCTCCTGATGATCGGGCTTGGTGCGCTTGCGGGGGGCATCTCCCCGTTCTGCTCTTGCGGGGTGATCCCGCTGATCGCGGCGCTGCTGGCGATGGGGGTGCCGCTCTCGGCGGTGATGGCCTTCTGGCTGGCGTCGCCGATCATGGATCCGTCCATGTTCGTTCTGACGGCGGGTGTGCTCGACCTCGAATTCGCGGTGGCCAAGACCTTCGCTGCGATCGGGCTCGGGCTGTTCGGCGGCACCGTGGTGCATCTCATGATGAAAGGCGGGGCGTTCGCCGATCCGCTGCGGGAAGGGATCGGAAACGGCGGCTGCGGTGGCTCAAAGATCCGTGCGCCGAAGGCGGTCGTCTGGCGGTTCTGGGCGGAGGCCGACCGCCGGGCGAAATTCGGCAAGACGGCGCTGAGCACGACTCTGTTCCTCGCCAAGTGGCTGACGCTGGCCTTCATCCTCGAAAGCCTGATGCTCGCCTGGATCCCGGCGGAGACCGTGACCGCGACGCTGGGCGGTGAGGGCCTGTTGCCCATCGTTACCGCGACGCTGGTCGGGGTGCCCGCCTATCTGAACGGCTACGCTGCCCTTCCGCTGGTCGGCGGTCTGATCGAACAGGGCATGGCGCCCGGGGCCGGAATGGCCTTCCTCGTGGCCGGTGGCGTGACCTCGATCCCCGCCGCGATGGCGGTCTGGGCGCTGGCCCGTCCGCCCGTCTTCCTGCTCTATCTTGCACTTTCGTTGACCGGCGCCTTCGCGTCGGGGCTTCTGTTCCAGTTCTGGCAGATGCTGTGATGCCATGACAGATCCGGCGATGACCGGACAGGCGCGACGGTGGCCGGTCATCTCCGCCCTCGGCGTGGTGATGATCTTCACATGGGGCAGCACATACTACCTCATGACGGTCCTCGCCGCGCCCATTGCGAGGGATACGGGGTGGAGCCTAGGCTCGATCACCGGCGCGCTGTCAGTGGGATTGCTGGTCGCCGGCCTCGTTTCGCCGCTCGTCGGGAGGGCGATTGCGGGTCATGGCGGGCGGCCTGTTCTCGCCGCTGGGTGCGCGCTGATCGCGGCCGGCCTGCTGGTCATCGCGGGCGCGACACATCTTTGGGTTTTCTGGACAGGGTGGCTGCTGCTGGGTCTTGGAATGGCGGCGGGCCTTTACGATCCGGCCTTCGCTTCTCTGGGGCGCCTTTACGGCCGGGAGGCGCGCGGCGCGATCACCGCGCTCACGCTCTGGGGCGGCTTCGCGAGCACGGTCTGCTGGCCGCTTTCCACGCTCATGCTCGATGCCTGGGGCTGGCGGGGTGTCGCCGCGGCCTATGCCGTCATCCACCTCTTCGGGACCATGCCGCTGGTTCTGTGGGCCGTTCCTGCCCCTCCGGGTCGTGTCGAAAGGCGGTCGTTCGATGAGCCGGACGTGCCGCGGCTCGCGGGGCGGGAGGCGATCGTCTTTGGACTGATGGCGGCAATGCTCGTCCTGAACGGGCTCATCGTCGTCAATGTCTCGACATGGCTCTTCACCTTTCTGCAGGCGCAGGGCCTGACCCTGTCTGCCGCTGTCGCTCTGGGCACGCTCATCGGTCCGGCTCAGGTCGGGGCTCGTGTTCTGGAAATGGCGGGCCGTGGACGACACCACCCGATCTGGACACTCGCCATCTCGACCTTCGCCATCGCGGCCGGAATTCTGCTCCTGGCGGCAGACTATGGTGTCGCGGGAGTGGCGCTGGTGCTCTACGGAGGTGGCAACGGCCTGTTCTCGATCGCGAGGGGCGCGCTCCCGCTCGCTGTGTTCGGCGCCGAACGCTATCCCGCTCTCATGGGAAGTCTCGCTCGCCCGTCGCTCATCGCGCAGGCCGCCGCGCCCGTCCTTGGAGTATGGGTCATCGCCGGATCCGGGCCTCAGGCAACGCTGTGGATCCTCTCGGCACTGGCGCTCGCGAAGGCCGGTTTTCTGGCTCTCCTGTGGCGCAGCATTCGTGCCTGAGGGCGCGCGCCCTGCACATCGGGCCTGGCATTGTCAGATTAACTTGTCTTGAGGCGGGCAGGGGGCTGGCTTCATACAAGGCCGCGCTTCGAGACATGGGCTGCGAAGACCGTCAAGCCTGTGGGCGTTGGTTGAACAACAGGGTTGAGAACTCGCATCTGCCATTTCGACGACGAGAAAGGGCGATGCAGCGGTTTCGGCGAATGCGAAGTTTGCGGAAATTCGTCGCCGTCCACTCTTCCGTCTTCAACCACTTCAACCAGGATTGCAGCCTCTCAAGCCGAGATCACTTCAAGCAGAACTGAACCGTTGCTCTGGCCGAGTGGCGTGGTCCCTGCGCTGCATAAGGGGCAGCCCTACTGTCCTGGCAGAGAAGAGCCTGAATTAATCTGACAATATCCTTTCTGGTTCAATTTCCTAGAAGCTGCCGCCGCCGCATGGTTTTCGTTCGGTTCCGCGGAAACAGGCCACAGCCCTCTTACTTTGTTCGGTTACCAGCCGGACGTCAGAATTACCTTGATGCGTATCAAGGCTAAGAAAGCTTTGTGCGGGTCTCATCATTCCGGAGAGACAGCCTTTCTGAGGACGGCTGTTGCATTGCCTTTCTTGGAGCGGAGCCCTTCTTAGCGGAGGATATCATATTGGAACTTGTGAATCGAAACGCCCAAGAAAATTCGCTTACCCCGTCCAAATCTCGCAACTTCGGCATAGGAACACGGAGGTTATCCTCATGATCCAGATTTCAATCAACGGACGGCGTGTCCAAGTTGATGAAGGTACGAGTATCTTGGACGCGGCCAAAGCGGTGGGCGTTCATGTGCCCACGCTTTGTTATCATCCGGGTCTTCCAGCTCATGCCGTTTGCCGTATGTGCCTTGTCGAGGTTGAGGGACACGACACCCCCCAGCCAGCCTGCAGAACACCGGCAAAAGACGGTGATGTGGTGAACACAGACACCGAAGCTCTGCGTTCTTTTCGGCAAGCTGACGCTGAATGGTTGCTCGCGCGCCATCCGAATGACTGCATGCGTTGTGAGGTGAATGGGGCTTGCCAGCTGCAGCGCCTTGTTCACGAAAACCAATGGGAGGAGCGCTGGCCAAAGGTTCCCGCAGGTGAGGCCGCCTCATCTGATCGGTACCCCAGCGACCATACCTCTCCCAGTATCTGGCGCGACCTATCAAAATGCATCGAGTGCGGACTGTGTGCGGATGTCTGCGGAGAGACCGTGCAACAGCAATACGTAATTGGTTTTGGTGATCGTGGGTTCGACCGTCGTCCTGTCACAGTGTTCGATCAGCCGCTTGCAGAAACTAAATGCATTTCCTGCGGCCAATGCTCGCTTGTCTGTCCGGTGGGAGCGTTGATCGAAACGCCGCACTGGCACGAAGTGCTGCACAAGTTGGACTCGCACCGAAATGTGTCTGTTGTCCAAGTCGCGCCGGCGACCCGTATAGCCATCAGCGAAGAGTTCGGCTTGAAGCCGGGGACCGTAAGCACGGGGCGGTTGATCAATGCGCTGAGACAGCTTGGTTTTGACTTTGTGTTCGATACAAATTTTGCCGCCGATCTAACGATCATGGAAGAGAGTGCCGAACTACTGGCTCGGATTGAAGCCGGGGAAAGACTGCCGTTGTTCACTTCCTGCTGCCCGGGTTGGGTGAATTGGCTGGAGTTGAACAGGCCCGACCTACTGTCGCATCTGAGCACGACCAAGTCGCCCCAGCAAATGCACGGCGTAATCGCAAAGCGGGGCGCTTTTGCGCGATCCCTCGGACCTGAGTTTGCCTCTGGCAAGACGGAACCCTACGTGGTCAGCATCATGCCGTGCACTGCCAAGAAAGATGAAGCCCTGAGGCCAGGCATGTCAGGCGACGTGGACATTGCGCTCACCACGCGGGAATTGGCCAGAATGATCCGATCCCGTGGGATTGCCTTTGGTGCTCTTGCCGAAGATGGCCAATTCGACAGCCCATTGGGCGAGAGTACCGGCGCGGCGCAGATATTCGGTGCTTCCGGTGGTGTGATGGAAGCCATGTTGCGGACAGTCTTGCACCTCAAGGGCCAGGACGATGCGGCGCCGTTGGAATGGAACGAGTTGCGCGGCGTCCGTGCTGGCGTAAAAACCGCGACAATTCCCAATATAGGCACCGTCGCCGTGTGCAACGGCATTGCGGCTGCCCAGCGGATGTTCGAGGACGAAAGCTGGAGAGACGAGTATATCGCCATTGAGGTCATGGCATGTGTCGGCGGCTGCCTTGGCGGAGGCGGTGAACCAAAGTCTGATGACCCGGACATCCTGAAAAAACGGGCGAGGGCGATCTACGAGATTGATGTACAATCGCCGCGCCGCCGGTCCTACCAGAACAAGGATGTGCAAGCCTTGTATGCTTCCGAGTTGGGCGCGCCGAATTCGCCCGCGGCGCATAACTTACTCCACACAACGCATGCCGCGCGGAATTCGCCAAGGTCTCTTCTGATGCGATTTCTTGATTGCGTGGATCGTCGCGATGGTACGGCAGCCGCTCGCCTGTTTCACCCCGACGGTCTCTGGTCGACGGCCTCCGAGTTCGGAGACATAAGGGGCGCCACTGGAATTCAGGCATTTATAGACGGCCGGCTTCCGCCCAGACAGTATGGGGAGAAATTTGTTCGCCACAGGATCGAACCCTGTGCGGATGAAGATGACCCTATCGTTGTTACGCCTGATGGTATCCGCTGTCGCTTCGAAATGGAAACGTGCATCCATCACGGCAGGGAATATTCAGGCCTGCGGTTCAAGCGGCTTTCGCGCACTGTGCTTTGACCGTGGTGCGGGCCGCCATGGATAGATGGCTATAACTCGTCGCCCCAAATGGCTACGCTTGGTTGTTGAAGGATTTTTTTACTTTCGAATGGCGTCACCGATGCTTGATCACTCGATCCTTTTTTCAATTATCCTTGCGGACCTATGTCGTCTGAAAACTGCGGGTATGGGATCAGAACTCTTGAGAAGCTCGTTCCCGCACACAAACAAGCCTCGCATGGGTAAAACCTAATGCCATCACAAGAAGATGACAGAAGTTCAGAACACAAAGGTGCTTTTTACCGCGTCTTTGTAGACCTGGCGCAGCAGATGCGCTGGTCTTACCTGCCGCCTCTGATGGTTTATTTCGCGGCTGGCGTATCCAGTCTGACCTCGGTCGTGGGGGCGTTCTTTCTCAAGGAGTACCTTTCGCTTTCGGCGGAATTCGTAGCCGGACTGGCATTCTGGGCCGGGCTGCCATGGGTGTTGAAGATGCCGATGGGGCATTTGGTTGACATATTCTGGCGGTGGAAAGCGCTGCTTATCCTTTTCGGCGCGGGTTTGATAACGCTGTCGCTGCTGACCATGTACGGCCTTGTTTCGCGGCCGGATGAAATGCGTGCGTTGCTGCCGCTCAGCGACTGGTATGTCATCGCCGTTCTGCTTGCGCCGGCGGGCTATGCAATCCAGGACGTCGTCGCCGATGCCATGACGGTCGAAGCCGTGCCCGCCCATAACGAAGCGGGCCAACCTTTCGACGAGGGGCAGGCGCGCGCCATGCATACGACGATGCAGACGCTGGGCCGCGTTGCTATCATATCGGGCCTTGTCGCAGTAGCCGCCGTGAATATCTGGATGTTTTCTGGGGCAGAAGATCTGCCGCAAGACGCGCGACTTGATCTGTATGGCCGTGTCTATCTGATCGCATTGGCCATCCCCGTGATTTCGGTCAGTGGCGTGGTGCTGCACATGATCGTGCAGCATCGCCGCGCCGAACAGGGGTTGGCCCAAAGGCGCCCGGACGCGGTAACGCACGTCAACTGGCAAATCCTGGGGGGTGGCCTGGCCTTCGTCGTCCTGAGTATCGGGTTGGGCACGTCGGATCTCGTCTATGCGCAAGAGATCGTTTTCGTGGCTTCGATGACCGTGATCCTATTCCTGATGCGTCAGCTTCTTCAGGAACTTCGCCCCGATGCCGCGCGCGCCCTGATCGGAACGGCAGCGATCATTTTCGTGTTCCGGGCTGTGCCGCTGCCCGGCCCGGGGCAGACATGGTTCGAAATCGACGTGCTCGAGTTCGACGAGCGGTTCCTATCGATCCTTTCGCTGATCACCTCGCTGCTGGCCTTGCTGGGGTTGATCGTATTGCGCCCCATGATGGCGAACCGGTCGATCGCCTATATCATCGTCCTGCTGACGATCGCATCCGGTATCCTGGCATTGCCGAATATCGGTCTTTATTATGGGATCCAGGAATGGACCGCGGCGCATACCGGTGGGGTCGTCGACGCGCGGTTCATCGCCATTCTGGATACCGCGATCGAGTCGCCGCTGGCGCAGATCGCGATGGTGCCGATGCTGGCCTGGATCGCGCGCAACGCGCCACCCGATCTCAAGGCAACGTTCTTTGCCGTCATGGCATCTTTCACGAACATGGCGCTTTCGGCCAGCAGCTTGGGTACGAAGTACCTCAACAAGATTTTCCTTGTTACACGTGAGGCCGTTGACCCGGCTACGGGAGTACGGACTTCGTTGGCCGATTACTCCGAACTAGGATACTTGCTGATCGTCGTAGGCATTATTTCGGTCGCAGTGCCCTTGCTGACAGTGCTTGCGGTGCAGTCCTCGCGATACCGAACACGCGACTAGCTTTGCTGTAACATGGCGCACAGGAGGATAAGAAAAAAGACCCTCCGCCTATCCGGCCGCTATCAGTCGCACAACCATGACTGACCGCCTACTCAACCGCAGCTGAGCCTTTTTGAACTCTGCCCTGGTCAGTTCAAGCCGGGCGAGCGCACGGTTTCGCTTTTGATAAAGCTGCCGCATGCGCGAGCCGGGATTGCCGATCAGTGCTGTTTTTTCCGTAACACCCGCCGGCAACCATGTCAGAGCGGCAGACTGTGCAGTTTGCCACGCCCGATCTGCTGCAAGAAACCTGCGGTACGCTTGAAACAGCATCCGACGGTGCGCGTTTAGTTGATTGTGCATTGCTCTCCTCCTCGGACAACCCGCATTCGAGGCCCGATTATAGCACAAAGACTACTGATCGTCCTCGAGCGTCCCCTCGATATGCTTCAAAGAGCGAAACGTTGCCATGATGTCTTGGCGCACCTCCGCGGGTTGCGCCTCGAGCGCATTCATTAGGTGCCGCAAATGCCGCCGGGTTTCGTTCAGGCGATCGATTAGTCCCAAGACAACGGGCATCGCATCTGAAGAAAGGCCCATTTCCTTTTTCAGGTCGCATAACAAGCGAATACGGGCCAGATCGATTTCGTCGAACACGGGCCCGTCAGCTTTTTTCGCAGGGCGCACCCAACCTTCGTCAACCCATAGCCGCAGCTCTCTCAGGGTCAGTCGGTGGACCTCGGCGACGACGCGACGCTCATCCATTCTCATGATTTCCTCCGCAGGTCTGCACGTGGATCGAAATCCGAATGATCGCGCCATTTCCGGGCAAGGTCTTCGAGGTTGTTATCGAGCACGTCAGGCAAGACGATCTTCAGGTGCACGATTTGATCGCCGGCCTTGCCGGTCTTGCACGAAACCCCCTTGCCCTTGAGCCTTAGTTTCCGCCCGGACGAGGCGCCTTTGGGGATCGACATTGAGACGGTGCCCGAAATGGTCGGGACGTCGATTTTCGCCCCCAAAACGGCTTCATCCAGTGTGATTGGTACCTCGATCTCGATATCGTCCCCGGTGCGTGTGAATACAGGATGCGGTCGTATGCCAATCGTGACTAGGGCATCGCCAGGCTGTCCCTGTCCAAACCCGGGCGCGCCCTTGCCTCGCAGCCGCAAGGTCTGGCCGTCCTTGACGCCGGCCGGGATAGAAATGGCGATGGTTTTGCCATCGGGCATGGTTACGGTGTGCTTGGCGCCGCGCACGGCATCGATGAGATCCACGTCCAAGTGATAGCGAAGGTCCTGACCGCGCGCATGAAATTCTTGCCGCGCGCCCCCGGTGTTGCGTTGCCGCCCTCCGAACAGGTCGGCAAAAAAGTCAGACGCATCGGCATAGTCTTCCGGTCCCATGCCCGGGTCATAGCGGCGTCCGTTTTGCTGGCCGGCATATTGATGGTAGTATTCGCGCTCGGGCCGTTCTTGTCCGCTGGCGTCTATTTCACCTGCATCAAAGCGCCGGCGCTTTTCCGCGTTACCCAAAAGATCGTAAGCTGCAGAAACTGCTTGGAACTGTGCCTTTTTGCCTGCGTCATCGGGGTGTAAATCCGGGTGCAAGGCTTTTGCCAGCTTCCGATATGCCTTCTTGATTTCGTCCTGTGTCGCGGTCTTGTCGACCCCCAAAACGATGTAAGGATCGTCGGTCAAATCTCTAACCTTTCTGTGCCGTGCAGGGTATTCCGATGGACGCTGCCCCAGGCAACTTGAAGTGCCACATGAGCCAGATGGACCACACTGAAGCTGTATAAAGCCTCGTTTCAAAGCGGATTGGGCACCTTGATTTGGGTCAATTCACCCGCCGGTGAAACGCGTAACGGTCATGTCAGAGGAACTTGCCTTGAGCCGAGCAGGGGGCTTTCGTAGCTTCTTAAGATGACCAAACGCTCGCCTTTCAAGTACTCTAAGACCAGTCCCGAGATCATCCGCCTGGCGGTGATGCTCTATATGCGTTTCCCGGTGTCACTCCGCAACGTCGAGGATCTGCTGCGCGAACGCGGCATCGATGTGAGCCATGAGACCATTCGTTTCTGGTGGAACAGGTTCGGGCCGGTGTTTGCGTCTGAGATCCGCCGGTGACGTGTTCAGCAGTTACGCGCCTTTTCCCGATGGTAGTGGCATGTGGACGAGGCTTTCGTGAAGATCAACGGCGAGCGGCACTACCTCTGGCGGGCCGTCGATCACGAAGGCGAAGTGCTTGAGAGCGTCGTTACGAAGCGAAGAAAAAAGCGGGCTGCATTGAAAATGCTCAGGAAATTGATCCGGCGATATGGTCAGCCAGAAGTGCTGGTCACGGATCGGTTTGCTTCATAAAAAGCTGTGCTTCGCGAGATAGGATGTGTGGATCGGCAAGCCTGCGGTCGTTGGCAGAACAACAGGGCTGAGAGCTCACACCTTCCATTCCGACGACGAGAACGAGCCATGCAGCGCTTTCGGCGAATGCGAAGTCTGCAGAAGTTCGTCGCCGTCTATTCCTCCGTCTTCAATCACTTCAACCAGGATCGCAGTCTCTCCAAACGGGACCATTTCAAGCAAAACCGAACCGCTGCTCTGGCCGAGTGGCGCGGTCTCTGCGCGGCATAAAGGACAGCGTTGCTGTCCTGGCAGAGACGAGTTCGCATTATTCTGACAGCACCTCTCAGTTCTTCTTGAACAGGCCGAAATGGAACCGCTGCACACTGCCGCAAGGCGTGTGGTGATCGTGGATGAGCGACCGGATCAACTGGTAGTCCGGACCCAGCCGTTCGGCGAGAAGAGCCGCGTCATAGCGGGCAACCGAAAGTCCGCTGCATTTTTCTGGGCCATCCGGCGCAAAGGTGCCAATGATTGCATGACCGCCGGGGATAAGAGCCCGATCCATGACCCGCAGATATGCTTCCTGATCGGCGGCAGCGGTCAGGAAGTGGAACGCAGCTCGGTCATGCCAGACATCGAAGTGCCCGGATGGTTGCCATTCCAGGACGTTCGCCACAACCCATTCGACGGGCGCATCGTAGGGCAGTCGAGCGCGGGCCTTTGCCAGCGCCGTCTCCGACAGGTCTAGCACGGTGATCCGGTGAAAGCTTAGTTCCAGCAGGCAATCCACCAGCCGCGACGCCCCGGCGCCAACATCGACGATGGCGGCATCTTGGGTCGCCCCTGACGCCGCGATCAGGTCGAGCGAGACCTGCGGACGATCCTCAAACCAGCTAGTCTCGGCCTCGCCCTTGCTCTGGTAGACGTCTTCCCAGCGGTTCGGTTGGCTACCCATTCTCGGTTCCTCACAGATCGACCCGCCGCAGCCGCAGCGCGTTGGAAATCACCGAGACCGAGGACAAGCTCATCGCGGCCGCCGCGATCATCGGCGAGAGCAGAAGCCCGGTGATGGGGTAGAGCAGCCCCGCCGCGATCGGCACGCCAAGGGAATTGTAGGCGAAGGCAAAAAACAGGTTCTGCTTGATGTTGCGCAAGGTGGCGCGGGCCAGCTTGCGGGCCCGGACGATGCCCATGAGGTCACCGCCCAGCAGGGTGATGCCGGCGCTTTCCATCGCCACGTCCGCCCCGGTGCCCATGGCGATGCCGACATCGGCGGCGGCCAGCGCAGGCGCATCGTTCACGCCATCACCTGCCATGGCGATCTTGTGGCCCTCACGGCGCAGCTGGTCGATCAGGTCCTTCTTGGTCTCGGGCAGGATGCCCGCGCGCACCTCGTCGATGCCCAGCTTACCCGCAACCGCCTGCGCCGTGCGTTCGTTGTCGCCCGTCGCCATCATGACGCGGAGCCCTTGGGCGTGGAGTTCCGTGATCGCCTGCGCAGTCGAGTCCTTGATCGGGTCGGCCACCGCCACGATGCCCGCCAGCGCCCCATCAACCGCGATGAACATGGCCGTCTTGCCCTCAGTGCGCAGGGCGTCGGCTTTTGCCTCGGCCCGCGCGGAGTCGAGCCCCATCGCCTGCATTAACGCCGCATTGCCGAGGGCTACCGCACGGCCGTCAACCTTGCCGCGCACGCCCTTTCCGGTGACGGCTTCGAAGTCCGTGGCCTCCTGACGCGGGGCCCTCTGCGCCTCGGCTCCCTCGACGATCGCCTCTGCCAGCGGATGTTCCGAACCGCGCTCCAGCGCTGCGGCCAGCGACAGCAGGTCGGTCTCGGTGATGTCGCCAAGCGCCACAACGTCCGTCAGCTTCGGCTTGCCCATGGTCAGCGTGCCGGTCTTGTCAACGATGAGCGTATCGACACCCGCCATACGCTCCAGCGCCTCGGCGTCCTTGATCAGCACGCCCGCCTGCGCGCCGCGCCCCGCTGCCGTTGTGATGGAGATCGGCGTTGCAAGGCCAAGCGCGCAGGGGCAAGCGATGATCAACACTGACACGGCAGATGCGATGGCGAAGACCAGCGCGGGTTCTGGGCCGAAGATCAGCCAGACAACGAAGGCGACAATCGCGATGGCGACAACGGTTGGCACAAAAACTGCCGACACCCGGTCCGCCAAACCCTGAATGGGAGCGCGGGACCGTCGCGCGTTCGAGACCATCGCGACGATTTGCGCAAGGACGGTGTCGGAACCGACCTTGCCCGCCTCGATCACAAGGCTGCCGTTCTTGTTGATCGTGGCACCGGTCACCGCATCGCCCGGGCCCTTTTCGACAGGCATCGACTCGCCGGTCAGCATGCTCTCGTCCAGCGACGAGTGGCCCTCGATGACCGTCCCGTCGACCGGAACCGCATCGCCCGGCCGCACACGCAGCCGATCTCCCGCCATGATGTTGTCCAGCGGCGCGTCGTATTCCGACCCGTCCGGCAGGATCCGCCGCGCGGTCTTGGGCGCGAGGTCCAGCAGCGCGCGGATTGCGTCGCCGGTGCGTTCTCGCGCCCGCAGTTCCAGCACCTGGCCGACAAACACCAGCGCCACGATCACCACCGCCGCCTCGAAATAGGTGCCGACGCCGTGACCCATCCGGTACTGTTCCGGAAACACACCCGGCAGGAAGGTGGCGACGATCGAATAGAGATAGGCAGCAGCCACGCCGAGACTGATCAGCGTCCACATGTTGGGCGACCGGTTCATCACCGACTCCCAGCCGCGCTTGAAGAATGGCCGCGCCGCCCAGAGCACGATGGGCGTGGCCAGCAGGAACTCGAGATAGCTTGCGATCTGGTGTCCGATCCAGTCGCGCACCGGCAGGGCGACCAGTTCACCCATCGTCAGGATAATGAGCGGCACCGCCGCCGAGGCGGAAATCCACATCCGCCGCGTGAAGTCGGTCAGCTCCTCGCTGGGCTCGTCCGGCGGCACCATCGGTTCCAGCGCCATGCCGCAGATTGGGCAGGATCCCGGTGCGTCGCGGACGATCTCGGGATGCATCGGGCAGGAGTACTGGACGTTAGCCGGTGCGGCCTTCTTCTGCCCAGCGGCGCGACCCGAGGCATAGAACCACGGATCCGCCTTGAATTTCGTCTGGCACTTCTCCGAGCAGAAATGAAACGTCTCGCTTTGGAACGCTGCGTGCCGCCCGTCGGGCTTGACTGCGACCGTCATCCCGCAGACCGGATCCTTGACCGTCTCTGCTCCCGCCGGAATGTCGGGCGCCGCGTGATTATGATCCTGCTCCATGAGGTGCCAGCCTTTCGTTGTCTCTTTGCAGTTTGCGGCCTCCAGCCGTTGGAAGCTCAAGCGCTTTTCAATGGTGATCGCGAGCGCCTTCTTCAGGCCTTCTCCGCATCGCCACCCAAAGCAGCGGCAATCCGGTGACCAGGCCAACGCCAAGCACCGCCCGTGTCGCCCGCCCGAGGTCCCCGCTGACCGCCTCGCCTCCGAAATGTGTGAGCAGGAAGCTTGCCGGAATGATGCCGGCCAGCGTGGCGAGGGCGAAGCGCCAGGCGTGCAGGCGGCTAAGCCCCGCAGCGTAGCTGATCATGTCGAAAGACACGAACGGCATCAGGCGGCTGGCGAAAACCGTCGCCGTCAACGCGGCCTGCGACCCAAGTAGCCCGGCATCGACGCGGTCACCAAAAATCCGTCGCAGAACATCATGCCCCAGAACTCTCGCAAGACCGAATGCGATCAGTGCCCCGAGCTCCGCGCCGATCACGACCTGCACGGTCCCCCAGAGATGTCCGTAGGCCGCACCGGCCGCCAGCGCAATGGGCGCGCTCGGGATCGGGCTCGCCACGACCGCGAGGGTAATGAGCGTGATGATCACGACCGGCCCCCAGAGGCCAGCGCGTGCCACCAGCATCTCCAGGCGTTCGCCGTCCATCATGCCGCGTGCCTGGTCGAAAGCAGAAGGCGCGAACAGCCAAGCACCGAGAACGGCGATCCCGAGGATCGCCATCACCATGAGGATGATTGCGCGCAACCTCACCTCAGATCGAGGCAACGGCCTTCGCGAGAAGGTCTCGGACCTGACGCGCAACAGCCGTAAGTTCGTTGTTCTCGATCGCCTGCATCGACGCGACCGGATCGACGGCGCTGACCTCGACGCCATCCTCGATCTCGCGCAGGATAACATTGCAGGGCAGCATTGCGCCCACCCGAGGTTCGATCCCGATGGCCTGATGCGCCATCTTCGGATTGCAGGCGCCGAGGATCCGATAGGCCCGCATCTCGACATCCAGCTTCTTCTTCATCGTCGCCTTGACGTCGATCTCGGTCAGGACACCGAAACCATGGTCCGCAAGGGCTTTGCGAGTGCGGGCATCGATGTCCTCGAACTTGGCGTCGTTGAACATGTGATTAATCGTGTAGCTCACTGAAAGGTATCCTTAGTGTTGGGTTTGGAACACGCTGATCTGGCGAAGCTACACCGAAATCGGCCTTGCGCGGCCAAATCAGAGATTTCGTTCCGGAATCCACGATTGCGTATCTTCGCAGCATGCTACAGTATTTGGTCGCTGCCGTCTTGATGCAGATCAGGGCCTGCGCGCCGTTCTTCCCTTACGTGGTCATGTCAGAGGAACGTGGCTTGAGCCGGGCAGGGCGGTTGCGTAGCAGAACCGAACCGTTGCTCTGGCCGAGTGGCGTGGTCTCTGCGCTGCATAAGGGGCAGCCCTACTGTCCTGGCAGAGAAGAGCCTGAATTAATCTGACAATATCCTCCAGCCTTCACGCAGTTGGTCCAGCGGAACAACGTGTCCCCTCCTAAATGCCATCGGTCCTGAAGGCTGTTGCCAGATCCGACGGACAATCCGCTCTTTCTAGGCGTCATTCAGAAGTGCGCAGCCCGGCACCTTCAAGATCCACCGTAACTTCCATCGACAAGAGATTGCTGGGTCTCCCGTGGAAACTGCCGCTAACCGGTGCAACCTGATGGATCCGTCTTGCGACGGCGACAGGAATGAGATTGGTGGATCCGACCGACCTGTTAGTGGGGTCGAAGGGGATCCATCCTGCGCCGGGAACGAACACCTCGACCCATGCATGCGTGGAACCGGCGTCCACCGATCCCATCTGGTCTCCGGAGGGATTGAACAGATATCCGGACACAAGCCTGGCACCGAAGCCAAGTGTTCGGACGGCCTCGGCCAACAGCACGGCGAAGTCCCTGCAGGACCCCCAACCCCTGTAGAGGGTTTCCAGCGGCCCCTGCGTGCCTTCGGTCTCGCGGCTCTGATAGGAAATCCCGGCCGTGACACCATTGCTGATGTCTTTCAGCAGCGAAAGCGTATCCGTTGGCCGTGACATGATGAACCGTTCGACCCAATTCGACAGCCGCCCCGTGGCATCCGCATATTGCGGCATCGCCAGGGCGCCGAGATCGGTCCCATCCTCCGCGGAATACACGAACGGGTATGATATCGCTTCGGCAGCGATCGGAAAGATCGGCCAAACCGGGGCGCGCAGTTCGACACGCGCGCACGATCGGATCGACAGCTTTGTCGTGTTGGCGTCGAACAGGGCCTTCGCGACGGCATTACCAGCGACATCATGTGACCAGTCGATGCGGGCCTCAGGACTGGTCTTCAGCTCGAAAGACGTCAGGCTGAGATCCCGAGTCTCCCGCGGACGAAGCATCAGCCGATGCGGCCCGAGAGCAACCTCGCTTCGATAGTGATAGCTGGTCGCGTGCGTGATCGTGACAGATGGCATCGGTGAGACCTATGATAAACGTCCGTTGGAGCGACGCCGACCCTGTCCGCTGCCCTCGTAAATTGCCGCGCGCCAGTCGGCCGATCCCTTGCAACGGGAACATATCCGTTCGCCGAACCCATCGCTCCAGAAGATTGACCTGCATCTCAGGCAGGCGCGCTCGGCGGGAATGTCGGTCGTTGCCTTGATTGTCCCAAATTCGATTTCTTCAGACTTAACCTTCATTTCCGCTCCTCACGTTTTCTCAGTCGTTCCATGTCGCTAAGAGCGCGCTTTATGAGTTTCTGAATGCGTTGGTCTTCAGCCTCGGGCGTCGCCGCGTACCGGTCGAGCAGGAAGCGCCACTTTTTCATGACTTCGGCCCACGTCCGCGCCGGCTCCGCCAGCATTTGATCTTCAAGGCTTTCGAGGTGCGGTTGCGATGGCAGTTTAAGAGGCAACTGGCTGTTGGCATGGAGCCGTCGCATCTCGGTCTCGCGTTGTTTTCCGGAGGACCTGTGGGTGTCCAGATTAATCGGACCATTGGTCATGACCGGGTCCAGTCAATCCCATCGAGCAACGCGCTCGATTGGGCTGGGAAAGCGTTTCCCAGCGCCGATGTCATTCTCCGATACCTGGTCGCGCACTTCCGTAGCGCGGGCCACTTTCACCGTCATCCATCCCTCGAATAGTCCGGTCTTTCTCTGACTGAACGTATTGTTCCGCCTGCCTCCGGTCGGAGCCGGGCGAGTAGAGATCGCGCAGATCCGCCTCGGCCACACCGTCCGCCTGCATGACAAGACGGATCATCGGGTCGGCCAGCATCTCCTCGAGGAAGAAATCAGTCAGCGCCTTTCCGGTCAACTTGTCCTTGGCGCGTGCGTGGTCGAGGTCGGCAAGGGAAACAGTCAGGGTTCTTGCCAGTCCTGGATGCGATATCCGGGGATGAAGCCTCAACAGAGCGGAGGCTTTCCAAGCTTCAGGATTCTCGTGGTCCGGAGGTGCAACCAGTTCCGTCTCAATCTCATACTCTCCCGCCGGAAGCGACTCGTCAAAGCCTGGAACGTTGAACGGTTGGGAAAAGACCGCGATGGTCTTGCTCGTCAGATCTTCCATCGATGTGATCCTCTGCCTGGATTCTGCGGGTGCTCCGCGCCCCATTTAGGTATGGGGCGCGTGGCCTGCGTAAGTCTCAAGATGTCTTGGGTTTCGTTGGCACTTCTTTGCCGTCGGCCATGACCTTGCTCTCTTTGGCAGGGGGCTTTGCGGCCTCCTGAGCCTTCGGGTTCATAGCGACCGCAGCCCTGGCAGTCAGGTCCTTGAAAGACATGTCATCAATCCTTTGATTGGCCGGCGCCAACTCCTCGTCCATATCGGACCGGGATGCTTGGCGTCGGTGTATTGTATATGGGGACTGGCGGCCCGATTTACGAGGCCGCGCCGCGAAAGAACCGAAGGTTAGGTCAATTTATCGGTCCAGACCTCGAATTGCGTCAGGTTACTCGGACCGAATGTCTGAGTCCGAGGCGCATCGGTCGCATCCAGTAGTCTAACTCTCTGATCGAAAAAGGAAGCGAGGGCTTTGTCAGATTGACTCGGCTCGAGCCGGGCAAGAGGCTTCTGCATACTCAGCTAATGCTGCTCCATCGGTTTTCTTAGCGCGTCAATCTAAAGTGCGGCGCTATTCTATAGGTTATACCTGAACGGTGATCAAATCGCTCGTGGTCGCGCCTTGCTCCCCCCAGTGTTCGCTGGAGGGAGCCAAAGCAGGTCATATTCGGCGAGAAAGCAATCCAGCGAATTGAGAGGTGCCAGTCTGTGCGCATGTCGACCGGATTTTCGCTGATATGCAGAAACCTGTTTAATTTCGCACATCTCATATCAAGTAATCGCCAGTTCAATTTCTCCAGCGCATGCGCAAATTGACGTCATCAG
>NZ_FNEB01000013.1 GCF_900100005.1 Lutimaribacter saemankumensis | reverse complement strand
AGCCGCTTCAGCTCTTTCAATTGATCTACGCCCATTCCGCCATACTGCTTGCGCCAGCGATAGTACGTCTGTTCAACAACGCCGATCTGTCGGATTGCGTCGAGACGGGACATGCCCTGTCCCATCAGCACCTCAACCTGTCGTAACTTCGAGACAATCTCTTCGGGTTTGGGTCGCCTGTTTGCCATTCTCGGTCCTCCGTTTCCTAAACATAGTGGTGGACCAGTTCAGTTGGGGAGGCTCATTCAGGTTTCGCCGGGGTTCCGATTGTGTGTTGTCGTTTCCTCGCAATCCGCGCCGGCATGACCGTCGCGCGGCGCTCAATCCTCAAGGAGAGGTTCCCCATGCGCAAGCCAAAGCAATCGAACAGCAGCACCTCTTTGTTTCGCAACACAAGGCTGGCCATCGCTGCCCTTGCCCTGGGCGGTCTGGCCGCTTGCGATGGTGTCATCGTGGCGGGCCCCCGTCCCGGGCCCTCGATCGTTGTAGGCGTTCCAGATACTTGCGTTGAAATCCGGGATCCGGGGCTGCGCGCAACGGTCATGACGCGGCTCGAGCCCGGGTTCCGCGGCCCGAAGCGTGGTGGCCGCCATGTATCTCTACGCGAGTATCTGCGTACGCATCGGTACCGGGTGTATGACTGCGGCACCATTTGGCGCGTGGTTTTCGTGGCGACACTTTCGACGGTGGAACCGGATTACATCATTCTCCGAAAGGACGGGGTGATCATCCGGCAGTCGTTCTGACCGGTTGCCATGGTTGCGCCCTCCTGTCGTGAGGGCCAGCGCGTCCAACGTCTGTGCCGGCAACGGCCCGGCGAAGTTCGTTTGCGCAATAGGCTGCGAATTGGCGAGGCCGATTCCCCGGCGAAGCTTGACCATCTCAATGCTATCGGTCATTGCAGCCCACACGCCCGCAAATTGAAAAACGAACCCCGGACGCCTCAATGATTCCAGCATGGAAAATCAAACGCGAACTGAAGCGTATAGTCATGCAGATTGCGAGTATTCCGTGGTTCGCGATCTCGCCCATCGCCAAGCGCCACTACGACAGGAAGAAGGAACAATACATCACGGTCACCGAGGGTCGGCTGCCGTATTCGACCGATGTTGCAATACTCTTGATCTTTCAGCCCAGCGGGTTGCTGGACTCGACTTTTCACACGCTGGATCACTTCAAGGCGCGCGGGATTGCTCCGCTGGTCGTTTCCAACGCGCCGCTCAGCGAGAGCGACAAATCCCGGTTAAGCCATTACGCCTGGAGGATCATTGAGCGTCCCAATTTCGGATACGATTTTGGCGGATACCGGGATGGTATTCTGTATCTGCTCGATGCGGGCCATGAACTCACGCATCTTTATGTGATGAATGACAGCATCTGGTTCCCACTGGAAGACGATAGCGATCTGATTGACGAAGCGCGGCAAACGGATGCCGATCTTTTCGGGTTCACGCTGAACAACCGGGTTCGGGGGGATCACAGGCGCCATATCCAGTCCTACTTTTTCGCATTTGGCGGAAAGCTTGTTGGGAGCGCTGATTTCGAGGCGCACTGGAGGGGTCTCTTCCTGACGAACAACAAGAATCTTGTGGTGCGGCGCTGCGAGATACCGATGACCGAAGAGTTTCGAAGCCGTGGATATTCGGTGAAGTTCCGCCACACATATGCCGACGGGGCAGAGGCGTTGAAAGCACTGGACAACGCAACGCTCAAGCGCATCATCGAATACCAGATACGCGTCGATACCGGTAGCGCGCCCCGCCTGGAGCGCCACCTGAAAACCGACACCCTTGACGATGCATGGCGGGCCGGTGTCATGGAAGACGTGGAGCGCGGCATATTCGAGAAGTACTTCCTGGTGATGCATCCCGAGGTTCTGATCCGCCAACTCCATTCTCCTCTCCTCAAGAAGGATCGGCAGGAAATTTATCAGTTGCAGCGCAGGGAACTGATTTCATGCGGTCTGGATGAGAATTTTGCCGACGTGGTGCGCGACGAGATACGACGTTGGGATGCGAAGTGAAGACGATGGGTGGCGGATTGACAACGGAATTTGCTAAGCTCCACCTAACCGCCCAAAAGTCAGATTTGATTATTAAGGCAGGGCTTCGATATGTGGCCTTCGTGATCTATTCCTTTGCCAACCGCATCGTTGGCAGGCTCGCGTCACGGAGCTGAGACACCGCACAAGAATGCATATATCGGACCAGGACGCCCTTGAATGAGTGGATATTGCGAGAGCCTCAACTAATGCTTCCGGGACGGGGTAGCCAATGGCGATGCTTTCTACATCCAGCGCGAAACACAGATCAACATCTAAGAATGCAAGACGCCCTGCAGCACTAGGAGACCACACATTTCACTGGGCTACCGCACATCGGCTCTGGAACCCACCATCCCGATGGAAGCCAGACCCATCTTGCAATAACAATCAAACTTGATAGGTCAGGTAGACATGCGAAATGGGGACAAAGAGCCACATTTGCATTTGCTTGAGCGCTAAGAGAGAAGGTCAACTAGTGCAGCCTCGAACAAAAAGACTCTTTTTACACGTTGGGCATGGGAAAACCGGCACAAGTTTCCTTCAAAATGTACTTGTATTAAGCCAGGATAACCTTCTGGAAGACCACATCCTATATCCAACAGACGTTTCCCGTGAGTCTGCGAACTTTGGAGAAGTGACCTCAGGAAACGCACGCCATATTTTTGAGAGTCTCTCCAGCGTAGATGAGTTTCTTTCAAGTATTGAAGAGCGTGAGAGCTCTATTCTTTTGTCAAGTGAATTTTTGTTTTTGCATTTTCCGGATATACTAAAGGAAGAGGGTAGTGCTAGAGAGTTGTTTAGCACTCTAAGGAGGCATGGTTTTGAACAGATTGATGTTTTACTTTTTATTAGAGACCCAATTTCATTCGCAGTGTCAGCTTGGCTCCAATTGATTAAGTCGAATAGAGGTCAGTTAGACCTGTCCGATTTTTTATCTACTACAACTGCCCGTTATCCATCGCGCGTTCGCCGCTTCATTGAGATTTGTATCAATCATGATTTAGTAAGCCTTACGATCTTGAACTATTCGCGAATAAAGGAAAATCAAATTAGTGCTCTTTCGAGTTGGCTTGGAGTAAATGAGTCACGCTTTGTTATACCTTCAAACGTTAAGGTGAATAGATCTTTAACTGGCGGTGAGGCTTGCATAATTAAGTTGTTGAATTCTTCCGGTGCGCATTTTGACGGCCACGTTGGAAAGGAGTTAGCCTCTCTGTTACCAAATGTTCCTTCGTCCGGTGTTACTTTTCCATTGGAACTGCAAATTGATTTTCTCCATTCGATGAGGCAGGATATTGATTTCGTGTCGAATTTCACTGGCATAGAGCACGCGTATCGTGACGATTTAATAGAAGACGCAATGGACGTTTATTGTTTTAGTAAAGAGCAGTTGGAAATAATCTCAGAATATTTGATAAACCATGCTATTCCGGGCAGTCATTTTCAGCAAAAAACGACAATCAGGCATAAACTAAAGTCCATTATCTCCAAGCGGTTTTCTTCGAAAAAGTAAACTACGAAACGTATATACTATTACCCGCTTTTCTCTTCGTGCGAAAATGCGATATCTCATGATCTCAGTTGGCGACACTTTTAGGGGGTCAAAATTGCCGTGTGTCAAAAAGCGAACAGAAGAGCTAAAAAATGAAACGCATAGTATCCATAGCGACTAGGGTCTGAACTTCGGTAACGGGGGCGTCCCGGTCAAGCCGTTTTGCGCAAAACAATAGATCCGCCATAGCGGTTCCTTTGATAATTTTTGGTGCCCGCCCTGGCTTTTGTCGCGGCTATTGGCTGAGGTCCTTCGGGTACATGCTTCGGTTCGTGGTCAGCGCGGCGGCTGCCAACATGATGCTGGTTCGATGTAATTCCGATGAGCCCATCTCATAGGCGTGCTTGACTTGTGTCAGCGACAGTCCAAGCCACGGCATCCTCGGAACCACGTCCCTGCGGGACGTCGGAAGCCTACGATCAATCAGGCAAGGGGTGATGTGTCATCCGGTCAGGCAAGGTTCGGCGCGGCATCTGGCTGGAAGGTCGTGTTATCGATCCAAATCCGGTGAAGTATGACAGCGATGCGGCGTGCGATGGCGACCATCGCGATTTTACGACCGCGCCGCTGCGCGAGCTGGGCTCCCCATGTTCTCAGCCATGTCGATCGGCCGCGGTTCATCATGACGGTTGCTGCTTGGCACAATGCTCGCCTCCGCGAGGCCTTGAAAGACAAAGTGATACAATCCTGCATCCCAGGCAGGAAGTCGCGCGGCAAGCCTGTCAAATATGACAAGCGCTGCTACAAGCGCCGCCACCGCATTGAGATCATGTTCGGGTGCCTGAAAGACCGGCAACGGGTTGCCACATGATACGATCACTGCCCAGAAGTCTTCTTCTCGGCCATCGCTCTAGCCGCAACCGTTATTTTCTGGTTATGAGGCCTGAGCCTAGACAAGGTTGCTCTGATACTTCGGCCTAAACCGGGAAACTGAGCTGGTAATCCTCCCCATGGTTAATGGGATGCGGAAGTAGAATTTTCTCGGCAGGATGAACGAGGAGATTCCGATGAAGAAGAGCCGTTTCACCGAAGCCCAGATCATGGGCGTGCTGCGCCAGGCGGAGGGCGGTATGCCCGTTCCCGAGCTGTGCCGCGAGCACGGGATCAGTAGCGCGACGTTCTACAAGTGGCGGGCCAAGTATGGCGGCATGGATGCGTCCATGATGAGCCAGATGAAGGCGCTGGAGGACGAGAACCGGCGGCTGAAGCGTATGTTCGCCGATCTCAGCATGCAGGCCGATCTGCTTCGAGAGGCACTGGGAAAAAAGTGACGCGGCCAGCTCAGCGCCGCGAGCTGGCCGAGAAGGCGGTGGCGACGAAGGGGGTCAGCATTGCGCTGGCCTGCCGGGCGTTCGGCGTCAGCGAGACCTGTTTCCGCTACAGCCCGAAGCGTGACGAGGAGAACGAGTTGATCGCCGAGCTGCTGATCGGGCTGACCAATGTCCACAAGACCTGGGGTTTCGGACTGTGTTTCCTGCACCTGCGCAACGTGAAGGGGCATGTCTGGAACCACAAGCGGGTCCACCGCATCTACTGCGAGCTGGAACTGAACCTGCGGATCAAACCCCGGCGACGGCTGAAGCGGGAGAAGCCCGAGGAACTGGCGGTGCCGGAGGCGCCCAACCTGGTCTGGTCCATGGACTTCATGGCCGATCGCCTTGCCGACGGGCGACAGTTCCGGCTTCTGAACGTGCTGGACGACTTCAACCGTGAGGGCCTGGGCATCGAGGTCGATTTCTCGCTGCCCGCCGAGCGGGTCGTCCGGTCCCTGAACCAGATCATCGAATGGCGCGGCAAGCCTTTGGCGATCAGGGTGGACAACGGCCCCGAATATGTCAGTTCAACGCTGACGATCTGGGCAGAGAAGCAGGGCATCGCCCTGACCTACATCCAGCCCGGAAAACCGCAGCAGAACGCCTACGTCGAGCGCTACAACCGGACGGTCCGTCATGAATGGCTGGACCTCTACATCTTTGAAACCATCGAGGAGGTGAACCAGATCGCAACTGAATGGCTATGGACCTACAACAACGAACGCCCCAACATGGGCATCGGCGGCGTCACACCCGCCATGAAGCTGAAAATGGCCGCGTAAGTTCTACAGTCGCGCCCCGTCAAAACGGGGAGGATTACCAGCTGTCGAACTACTATTTTGGCTTGGTTCTCCTGTTGCTACTTGTGGAAAAAACATCCATCAAGAAGCCCTGCTACTTTTAACTATGATGTGCACAGATGGAGATCGTCCAAATATGGAAAAAGGGCTGATGGAAATAGTCGAGAGCGGCCACGAGAAGGTATCCGACAAATGGGCGTCCTATCTTCCGTTTTACCAGAAGCATTTATCTCCCTTTCAGGCCAGCCCGGTTAGATTGCTGGAAATCGGAATACAGAATGGTGGCTCACTTGAAGTTTGGTCGCAATTTTTTCCCAAAGCTGAGATCATAGTTGGATGTGATATTAATCCAAAATGTGGGTCGCTTACATACGACGATCCGCGTGTGCGGGTGTTTGTAGGTGATGCTGGGACCAAGATCGTTAAAGCAAAAATCTCTAAGGCTTCAGAATATTTCGACATAATAATCGATGACGGGTCACATAAATCGGAAGATATCGTGAAAGCATTCTCACTTTATTTTCCTATGCTGAAACCTGGAGGTGTCTATATCGCTGAGGATCTCCACGCGAGCTACTTCGAAGACTACCAAGGTGGCACTGAGGCGCCGTACTCGTCGCTCAATTTCTTTAAGCGTTTGACGGATTACGTAAATCGAGAGCACTGGGGTGCCGATGTGCCAGAGAATACCCTTTTAAGTTATTTTAGTAAGCATTGGGCCGTTGATTTCGACTCAAATTCGCTTGATTGTATTACTGAGGTTATATTTTCCAATTCACTTGTTCTGGTTCGCAAGGGGCATCCCGGAGACAATGCGCTTGGTCACCGCGTCGTCTCCGGGACATCAGCGCTGGTTGATGAGAGCATCAAAAATCTCGACCTTAGCGAACCACTTAAGCGCAACGAAAGCCGGAACCCTACGGGCCCGCTCAGTATGCGCCTTGAAGCTTATCCCGGTGAGGCCCGACGCCTTAGCGCCGCCTTAAAGGCGACTGCCGACGAACTCGAAGAAAAAAAGAGTGAGCTTGCCGCAGCCGTGGAAAAGGCGATAGCCGTGCGCGTGCAAATTGAAGAGATAGCCACGCCTCGGGAGCTGCTAAAAAACCTATTCACCACTTTGCAGTACAAAATTTTGCATGGTCTGAGCAAGTCGCGGCCGATCGTCTCAAAGAGGGCTGCGGCGCGTTTTGCTAGGAGTGCGGCCAAACGGGATCCCTCTCGCTTAGAGCTAACCCCGACGTTGTCGGATCAGCTATTGCCGATTATGGAGTCTGGGTTTTGGGATGAACGCTGGTATAGGGATCGCCACTGGAGCGAAATCGAAACCGCAGCAAAGCGCGATAAAAGAATCCTCTCCCCCTTAAATCATTATATCATTGAAGGCTGGAAAAATGGGTACGAGCCGTCGGACTATTTTCCGATAAAGCGTCCTGCGGATTTGGAAAAAAATCCAGTAACCCATTTTATGGATACGGTACGACACAATGGATACCAATTTGAAGAAAACGTTTGGAATCCAAAGCCGCAGGACATCAGCGATTATTGGTTGTATAGGGAAAGTCGGGAAGCGAAGCGCGTTATTTATACTTGTATAGTGGGCCATTACGACGACTTAATTCAGCCCAAGTATATCGATCGATCCTCAGACTACGTTTGCTTTACAGATAGACAAGATCTCCTTGAATCTAAGGAAGTCGGTGTCTGGAAGATTCGCCAGCTCGAAAAAACACTCGAAAATGCAACGCTGACTAACCGCTGGCACAAGATGCATCCGAGCGAGCTTTTTGCCGACTACGAGGAGAGTCTCTATGTAGATGGCAATATCAACGTGCTCACTCCCTACATCTTTGAAGCCATCGAGAAGAGAGGCGCAGAAATGCTTTTGCCTCAGCATTTTTCGAGATCCTGTATCTCCGAAGAATTGGACGAGATCGTCAGAACCGGTCGGATCGATGAGAAACAGGCTCGCCTCGTGGACAACATTATTCAAAAGGCCCGTTCCGACGGTTTTCCAACGAATTGGGGGTTGACCGAAAACAATGTAATCTTCCGTAAGCATCACGATGCCCGGATAAAGTTGCTTATGCAAGAGTGGTGGACGTTGATCGAAACGGTGGCTCCCAGAGACCAGGCCCATTTCTGCTTTCTTCTCTGGAAGCACGGCTTCTCGTTTCCAAGCATTACATTCCCGAATTGTCGTAGCCTCTACAAGGACTTTGCTGTGGTGCGTCATAACACTCCAGAAGAGATACAGTTGCGGAAGGTAATTGAAAAACGAATTGAACCCATATTCGATGACGGTGCGGTGGCGATTGTCTTGTCTTGCAACGAAGCATTCGTAAATTTCCTTGACGTCCTTCTGGCATCCGTTGTTGCAAACAGCTCGAAAGAACGGAATTACGATATTATCATCCTAACTCGCGATGTGACTGATACCTCGAAACAGCGCATTCAGGACAACTACAGTTCAAATGAAAATATATCTATTCGATTTTACGACATGACACCTGTCTTGGCAGCACTTACCAACATGGATTTGCATATCGAAGGCTATGTACCAGTCGAGACGTACAATAAGATTTTCCTCAATGATATTCTTAGAGGTTACGAAAAGGTGGCTTATATCGATACTGATATCATTTTAAATCGGGACATAGCTGACCTATATGATATCGATCTGTGTGGTAGAGCAATAGGCGCGTCCCCTAACGTTGCCAATATCCACGCCGCTAATGCAGGCAAAAAAATAAAGAGCCGAGACTTCTACGCGTATCTTCAAAAAGACCTAGGCATCTGGAATGTCGACCGGTATTTTCAGGCGGGTATTCTGCTTGTGGACCTATCTCACCGAAACACCCAAAAATTGTTTCGTAAGTGCGTAGACAAAATTAAGGAGATTAATCAGCCAGTATTTTTCGATCAATGTATCTTCAATAGTGTTTTTTATGGAGATGTCTACTATTTGTCGACAGAGTGGAATACAGTTTGGTATCTTCAAAACTATTCTCATCTTCGCTCTACTGTGCCTGAGGACTTGTTCTTCGATTATGCAAGGGCGTTCAACAAACCATCGATTATTCACTTCGCCAGTGGTGACAAACCGACTAACAAGACAGATTGGCGGCTCGGCGAATATTTCTGGAAATATGCGGTCCAGACCAAAAGCAAAGATGCACTACTTTCGTCGCTTTCGGATGATCAGCGCCAGTCTCCGCAAGTCGTCGGTGCAATTTCAGGGCTAACAGTAATCCCGGAGATGATCCGCATACTTGTTCATGTGCATTTATATTATGAGGATCAGCTTCCCTTCATGATGGAAGCTATTTCCAGTTTTCATGATTTCCCAAGAGATGTGTATTTTACGACCCACAAAGGCTCGAAAATCGACAAGGCCGCCGTTCTTGCGGCAGAGCCGGGGTGCAAGTTTATCGAACTACCGAACCTCGGATACGATATTTTTCCGTTCATCGAAGTGTTACGCAGGGTGAATCTCTCACAATATGATTATATTCTGAAGCTTCACACCAAGGCCCCTCGGACTACAGAACAGGGAGATGTCTACGGGATTGATGTCCCGGGCTACACTTGGCGCGATGAACTTGTGGGCGCTTTGGCCGGCTCACCGAAAATTGCGAGCGCCAATATTGAGCGCTTGCAAAAGGACAAGACGATCGGCGCACTTGGTTGCGAAGACTTCATATTTAACACTCACGACAATAACGAGGAGAATAACTATAAACTGAAGGAGTGGCGATCCTATATTGGTGTTCAGTCAGGAAATAGGTATATCGGTGGAACCATGTTCTTGGCCCGCGCTTTCCCTTTCGAGCATTTCAAGAAACTCCACAACAAGCCGGAACTCTTCAAAGGAGATTCCATGAGCACGAAATCTCATAATGATTTTGCGCATGTTGTCGAACGCCTGTGCGGCATTGTCATCGAAAATGAGGGCATGACAGTGCAAGGATGCTAAGTGTTTGATCCCACGGTTTGATGTGGCGCTTCATTCGGCGGAGTAGAAGTAGACACTATTGGACAAGTTCGTCACGGCTACGCCACGACTACGGGCGCCAACCCGGCAGCAACACAGCGATTGCAAGCTTCGACCGCTGCGCTGAGTCGGGAACTCGGGCTCAATCCGAAGACCGTCGTGAATTGGTGCAACCGCGAGACGGTCGAGGCTCTCACGACTGGGCCCAAGGAGCCTCGGCCCTCCGTTCTCAACGAGGCTTAGCAAGCAATGGTCGTTGCTTTTCGGCGTCACACGCTCTTGCCGCTAGGCGAAAGCCTCTATGCCCTTTGACCTGCTGACCTGCCCCCCGCGAAATCCCTCATCATGATGTAGAGTCTGCCCAAGCTTGAAGGAGCAGACGAATGCGAAAGAGCCGTTTTACCGAGGTGCAGATTATCGGGATGATCAAGGAGCAAGAGGCGGGCATGCCGACGGCCGAAGTGTGCCGTCGTCACGGGCTGAGCCCTTCCACGTTTTACAAGCTGAAAGCCAAATACGGCGGCATGGAGGTGTCGGAAGCCGTCCGACTGAAGGCGCTGGAAGACGAGAACACCAAGCTCAAGCGCCTGCTGGCCGATACGATGCTCGACAACGTGGTCCTGAAAGATCTTCTGGGAAAGAACTGACGACGCTGACCAAGCGGCGAGAGGCAGCGCTCAGAGCGATGCGGGATCACGACATCTCGCAGCGCCGGGCCTGCCGGCTTGTCGGTGTCGATCCAAAGACGGTCCGGCGCGAACGCCCGCCGGATTGCCCGAGATCCGCAAAGAGATGCAGGAGATTGCCGGCAAGCGACGTCGGTTCGGCTATCGTCGGATCGGCGTCCTGCTCGAACGCAAGGGCATGATCATGAACCACAAGAAGCTGTATCGGCTTCACCGGGAGGAAGGTCTCTCGGTGAAGCGACGACGTGGCCGCAAACGGGCCCGCGGCACACGCACACCGATGCCGGAGGCGGCGCGCCCAAATGCGCGGTGGTCGCTGGACTTTCTGTCGGACAGCTTTGGTGCTTCACGCAAGTTCCGCATCCTGGCAGTGATCGACGATTGCTGCCGCGAAAACCTGTGCCTCATGGCCGACACCAGTATCTCGGGAGCCCTTGTCGCCCGCGAGCTGGATGCGCTGGTGAGGGTCTACGGAAAACCAGGTTGCATCGTCAGTGATAACGGCACGAAGTTCACAAGCCGGGCCATCCTGAAATGGGCCGACCAGAACGATGTGCCGTGGCATTACATCGACCCAGGGAAGCCACAGCAGAACGCCTTCATCGAGTCGTTCAACGGCAGCCTGCGCGACGAGCTATTGAACGAGGAGATCTTTGACACCCTGAACGATGCCCGGCGAAAGCTGGCGCTATGGCGATATGACTACAATGCCGTCAGGCCGCATTCGTCGCTCGGAAACCAGACGCCACTGCAAGCGCGCCGAGCGCTTGAGCAATTTGAGGGCTCCGCGCCCGGCGCGCTTGCCCAAACCGAAACCCATGATTATCAAGATCAAACCCGCAGACTCTCGTTATGAACGAGGGACCGAAGGGGGGCAGGTCACCTGGACTCCAGAGCCGGGCAGATTTACCATCAATCTGAACTACCAGATGCCGGGACTGAACATCGATAGAGTTTCTAAGATGAACTCACCTTGAATTGGGCGCGAAGATTTCTCCCGTCCATGGTGTAGCAGCCCGACGTGTCTTATCCAGTTTGATTCTTATTGGATCATGGGGCTTGGCTTCCATCGGGATGATTGTTTCCGGAGCCGATGTGCGCTAACCCATTGAGCTTTGTTTTCTCCTGCTGTGTGGAGCCTCTGACGCAATACCGGGTGGGGACGGGTGCGTCGTTCCAGGCCCGATCCTTGGGTGCGTTGGATTATCGTGCCCGTCGCATGAAAATCCTGATGGTCTGGCGAAATGTGCTGTTGGCGCGGTGGGCGGATGCAACGACCTATGGGCTTTCTCACGACCATCCCGTGATGCAGGACATTCAGGACGAGCTTTTCGACGTTGAAACGCGCCTGCTTTTCTGTGGGGGCGGTGACGCGGGTACTGCCTTTCGCAAAGCTCTGGCAAAGCCCGGGCGCTTCCTTCGCACGGCCGCGTCAGAACTCAACCGGCATCGCCGCAAGCGGGTCTGACTGCTGCAGCGATGCTTGTGCGCCAAGTTGACTGGTGATCGTGCAACAGAGTGCCACACAGACGAGATGCGCATGTTCTGTTTGCATCCCCTGCCTACTGGGGTAGGAACGCGCAGATCAACATGACGGGAAGCCCATGTCCGTTTCAATGCTTTCGACCTTTGTCAAACCGATGCACCCGGAGGGCCGGCGCTTTGTCGCGATTGCGGCGGGCATTGCCGTGCTTTTGTTTTTCCTGTGGGAGCCGCTTGGCTGGATCGGTGTCGGCCTGACGATCTGGGTCTATTACTTTTTCCGCGACCCAGAACGGGTCGTGCCCATGCGGCCCGATATCATGGTGTCGCCGGCGGACGGTGTGGTGTCGATGCTTGAACCGGCCGTGCCGCCAGCCGAGTTGGGCCTGGGCGAAACCGAGATGCTGCGCGTTTCGGTCTTCATGTCGGTTTTCAATTGCCATGTGAACCGGCTTCCTGCCGAGGGGCGGATCGAAAAGGTCGCCTATCGCCCCGGGAAATTCCTGAATGCGTCGCTCGACAAGGCGTCGGTCGATAATGAACGGAACGGTATCACCGTCGCCATGGCCGATGGCCGGCGTTACGGTGTCGTTCAGATCGCGGGGCTGGTTGCCCGCCGCATTCTGTGCTGGTCGAAAGAAGGCGACACGCTGAAGCGTGGCGACCGTTTCGGGTTGATCCGTTTCGGATCGCGACTGGATATCTACCTTCCAGACGGCGCCACGCCGATGGTGCGCATCGGGCAGACCATGCTGGCCGGCGAGACTGTCATCGCCGATCTCTCCGGTTCATTGCACGAGTCGTGACCGATGGACGATAACACGGGCGAAGACACATCCAACGGCCAGCAGAGACCGGTTTCGGTCCTGATGCTGGTGCCCAACATGGTCACGCTGGTCGGATTGAGTTTTGGCCTGACGGCTATCCGTTTCGCCATCGAGGGCAGTTTTGCGACGGCGGTGTTCCTGATCCTGATGGCTGTGATTGCGGACGGTCTCGACGGTTTGCTGGCCCGTCGGCTCGGGGCGTCATCGCTGTTGGGGGCGCAGCTTGATTCCCTGTCGGATTTCCTGTGTTTCGGTGTGGCGCCGGTAATCGTCGTCTACCTGCTGCACCTGTCCGAAGCGGGCGGGTTCGGTTGGGTTGCCGCGCTTCTGTTCGCGGTCGCGACAAGTCTCAGGTTGGCGCGGTTCAACGTGATGTCGGGCCAGGCGGATCCGGGGGAGGTTCCGACCCGTCACCTTGTGGGCGTCCCGGCCCCCGGTGGGGCCCTGCTTGCCTTGCTGCCGGCGTTCCTGGCGCTGGCGAACGTGATCGAGCCGCACGACGCACATGTGATCGTATCGATCTGGCTGTGCTGCGTCAGCGTTCTGATGATCTCGACCCTGAAAACGATCTCTCCCAAGGCCCTCAGGGTGCCGCCGCGCCTGATCGTCGTCATTTTCCTTTCGACGATCATCCTGATCGGGTTGAGCTTTTTCCGCCCATGGTTCCTGCTTATCGCGCTGGACGCGGTGTATCTGATGACGATCCTCTACGCGCTGGTGCAGGCGAAAGGCAGGCTGTTCGCCTGATCCAACCGTCGGCACAGCTACAAGGCGGGGGCCCGGTATAGGCCGGGAACCAGCCCTTCGGCCAGCGCTTTCAACCTTTCAGGCGGTGTGCCGGCCGGCTGCGGCGGGCCATAATGCACGTCATAGCGCCCCCCCAATTTGGCCAAAAGTTCGGATACGTAGCGCAAGGACGCCACCATGCGTCCGAAATCGTCGTTGCCGCCGGACATGGCGCGGGCCAGCCGTCTGGTTCGGTAATACTGGTGCGAGTTTCTTAGATTTGCTGATGCGGGCACGATGGGTGCACTGCAGGCGGCAGACATCCGGGTGATGCCGCTGCGCCAAGGGGGCTCGATCAGATACCCGTCGGTCATGCCCGGCACGCGACCCGATCCGAAAACGAGCAGCGCGCCGCCATCGTGAAGATGGGCCTGCATGCCCGCCCGCGTCTGGCGGGCGGTCAGCACGTTGTCCTTTCGATCGAGATCGACGGCAATGATGCAGTCCCGCCCCAGAAACCTTTCAGCCTCGCGGTTGGCGACAACTTTCAGGTCCGGCCGCCGGTCCAGCAGAGCCCCCGCATGAGCGATGAAATCGAAAGTTCCGATCGGATGCGTCGCACCGATGACCACGGGCCCCTGCGCCGGTACGTTTTCAAGCCCATGCGGTATGATCTGCGTGCCGCCGTTCATCGCCAGCAGCGCCCGCACCAGTTCGGGGCCGGTACGCCCGTCGAGTTCGATCAATACGCGCTCGGCCTCTTTCAATGCGAAGAACGCATGCCCACCAAAGCTGCGGCTGAAGAAATCGACCATTCCCATGACCCGCCGCAAAGCGTTCAGCCGAAAATCCGCGCCTTCCGGTATGCGCAGTCGTGCACGCAGCAACTCGTCCATGGGATTGTCGTTTTTTCTTTTCGTCACCGGCATTGCCCCTGCGTGCGGAATTGGGCCGCACTGCATCAAAAGTTCCCCTCGGGAGTATTTTGCTTGTAAAACAGGCTATCGCAACGTCGAGACGCAACAGTTCGACGATTATGGGAGGGAGCGGCGATATGAACACTCCGGCGGCGGCTGGCATCGACGAGGTGATGCTGAACTTTTCCCCCACAAGCTTGCAGATACTCAATGCCGTACTTGCGGTCGTCATGTTTTCGATCGCCATCGACCTGAAGCCCGACGATTTCAAGAAGATCGCCCATGCGCCCAAGCCATTGCTGACCGGACTGTTCTCGCAGTTTGTCGTGTTGCCGGCGCTTACGTTCTGCCTTGTTCTGATCACGGCGCCGCAACCGTCCATCGCGCTCGGGCTTATCCTCGTGGCGGCGTGCCCCGGTGGCAACATTTCCAACTTCATCACCCACCGTGCGCGTGGCAACGCGGCCTTGTCAGTGTCGATGACGGCGTTTGCCACGGTCGGGGCGATCGTTCTGACCCCCTTGAACATCGCCTTTTGGGGCAGTCTCTACCCGCCGACCCGCGCAATCCTTCAACGAACATCGATCGATCCGGTATCGGTGGCCATCACGGTCGGCGTGATGCTGGTGTTGCCGCTTTGCCTTGGCGTTCTGCTGAACATGCGCCGACCGGACTTGACCGCGCGGTTGCGTACACCGCTGCAATACGTGTCGATGGGTATATTCGTGGCATTCGTCGTGCTGGCGCTTGCGGCGAACTGGACGCTGTTCCTGCAATTCGCGGGGGCGGTTGCCGTTCTCGTCTTTCTGCATAACGCGCTTGCGCTTGGTGCGGGCTTTGCCACGGCGTCCGTCATGGGATTGTCCGATTTCGACCGCCGCGCGGTGATGATCGAAACCGGTATTCAGAATTCGGGGCTGGGGCTGATCCTGATCTTCGGGTTCTTCAGCGGCTTGGGCGGTATGGCCGTCGTCGCAGCATTCTGGGGGATTTGGCATGCGATTTCCGGCATCGCGCTGGCCGGCATGATGGCGCGCACGCAACCCGCCTGATCGAGCGTGTTCCCTTGAAACCGCTGCATCGGAGGCCCATCTTGCCCGAACCGGCATGCGAAGTGGAAGTCGCGGTTGCAGGTATCAATCGTCAGGCGCCAGGCCGCAGGGGCCCTATCCCGAGATGGCTGGTTCAGGTGTCTGATTTGCATCGACTGTCCCCCACAACCTTGCTAGATACGCGGGACCAAGAAACGGTTAGGCGAGTTGAATGGCGTCGCTACTGAAAAACTGGCTGCCGGCTTTTACGAAGAGCGCGCGGGATAACAGCCTTTTGTGGCGTTTGTTGCGCGACAGTATCCCCGAGCACAAGAACAGATACTTGCTGGCCGTCATGGCGATGATCGTCGTGGCCCTCACGACCGCCAGCACCGCCTGGCTGATGGGGGAAATCGTCGACTCAATGAACGACGCGGACAACCGGGCGCGTGTCTATTGGGTGGCGGCGGCTGTTGCGCTGACCTTCATGTTCAAGGGGCTGGCGTCTTTCGCGCAGGCGGTGCTGATGGCGCGTGCGGGCAACAGGATCGTCGCCGAGAAACAGACCACCCTGTACAATCGCCTGCTCAAGCAGGGGGTCGGGTTCTTTTCCACGACCGAGTCTTCCGACATCCTGATGCGCGTGACGAACAGCGCGCAACGGGCAAGGTCGGTTATCGATGTCATCGTCACAAGCGTCGTGCGTGACAGCCTGACGCTGATCGGCCTGATCGCCGTGATGGTTTATCAGCAACCCGTTTTGTCGCTGGTCAGCCTTGTCGTTGGTCCGGTTGCCATGTTCGGGGTGCAAAAGATCCTTGCGCGTGTGCGTGAGGTGATGAAGCAGGAACTCAAGAGCATCGCCGAGATCATCAAGGTGGTTCAGGAAACTGCAACCGGCGTCCGCGTGATCAAGACTTTTTCGCTGGAAGGCGTGATGAGCGACCGTATGGATCAGGCGGTGCGCAATGTCGAAAAGCGCAACAACAAGATCGTCCGGCTGGAAAACGCCACCGCCCCCCTGATGGATACGATCACTGGGCTTGCGATCGCATCGGTCGTGGTTCTCAGTTCGGTCAGCCTTTTCGGCGGGCAGCCTGCTTCACCCGGTCAGCTGATGTCTTTCGTGACGGCGTTTCTTATGGCCTATGAGCCCGCCAAGCGCCTGATGCGTATGCGTGTCACGATCGAACACGGCATGGCTGGCGTGCGCATGATGTTCGAGCTGCTCGACAAGCCGATCACTCTTCTCGAGGCGGAAAACCCGGTGGAGCTGCCCGATGGTCCGGGGCATGTAAAGTTCGACAAGGTCGGATTTTCGTACACGGACGGAAAATCCATCATCCGTGACATGACCCTCGATTTCCCCGCGGGGAAAACCACGGCGCTTGTCGGTCCGTCTGGGGGCGGCAAGTCGACCATCCTGAACCTGATCCTGCGGCTGTACGACCCGCAGGAAGGCACCATTCAGATCGACGGCGTCGACATCAAGACGGCAAGTTTTGCAAGCCTGCGGGAAAAGATTTCCTATGTCGGTCAGGACACGTTCCTGTTTTCGAACACGGTGGCCGAAAACATCCGTATCGCGCGGCCGGATGCGACCGACGAAGAAGTGGTCGAGGCCGCCCGCGTTGCGCATGCCGACGAATTCATCCGCGACTTGCCGAACGGCTATGAAACGAAGATCGGTGAAAACGGTGCTTTCCTGTCCGGTGGACAGCGGCAGCGCCTGGCGATTGCGCGGGCGGTTCTGAAAGAGGCGCCGATCCTGGTTCTGGACGAGGCCACAAGCGCGCTCGACGCGAATTCCGAAGCTTTGGTCAAGAGTGCGCTGGAGCGTGTAACCGAAGGCCGGACCACCATTGTGGTGGCGCACAGGCTGTCCACGGTCATCCACGCGGATCAGATCTGCTATCTCGAAGACGGGCGCGTCGTCGAACGCGGCACACGCGACGAGCTTTTGGCCAAGGGCGAAAAGTTCAAGGATCTTTACGAAATGCAGTTGCTGGACTGACGCGTTCTGATCATTTCTGGATTTCAGATGCGTCTGCCGCCCATCTGCAATTCACCGGTAGTCAGCACCGGAGCGGCGTCAATCTCTTCGGCGTCAAGCATCGTTGCGATGCGTTCCAGCGCTGCGACGAGCATGGCTTGCTCCCAGTCCTCGAGCGCCTCGAAGGAGCGGACGAATTTCTGCTGCAGGGCATCCGGCGCGTTTACCAGGGTTTCGTGACCTTCCGGTGTGATCGTCACGTTGGTTTGACGCCGATCCGTTTGTGATGGCACGCGGCATACCTGGTTGCGGCTGACCAGTTTGTCGACCAGCGCGGTTATGGTGGCCTGGCTGACGCCCATCTGCTTGGCCAGGTCTTTCGGAGTTGCACTGCTTTTTTCATCGACGATTTGCAGAACGCGCAGCTGCGCTGGCGTAAGCCCCGCGGAATGAGCAAGCTCGCGCGCGTACAGTTCGGTCGCGCGCAGGATACGCCGCAGGGCGATCAGGCTGTCGTCGGTTCTGTCCATCAAGTCCTCCGCATTGAGAGGTATCATCTCAAGTTTTGTCATATCCTTCAATCGCCTAAGCATTCCTTTCTTGGTGCATCGGATTTCTAAGGTCATCAAATTTACACAATTCACAAAAATAAAGCAAATTTCCGGGAAAAATGGCAATATTCGGCCTTTCTTTGAGAATTTTACTTTGTGACTTGAAATAGTTTGCTTGCTGGTTATTTTAACAATCGAACAAAACAAGCGAGGGAACTCGATCCGATGCCGAAAGATGTGACACCGCCCCGAACGCGTATGCCCCGGCTGCGCAAACCCGAAGCGACGGACGGGGCCGAAATCTGGGAGCTGGTGCGCAGCTGCAAGCCGCTCGATGAAAATTCGATGTACTGCAACATCGTGCAGGCGGAGCACTTTCGCGACACCTGCGTCGTTGCCGAGATGGATGGCGAAATCGTGGGCTGGATTTCCGGCCACATGATCCCCAACCAGGACGCGTTTTTCGTGTGGCAGGTGGCTGTCAGCCCCAAGGCCCGCGGCCTGGGGCTTGGCAAGAAGATGCTGCATCACCTGATCGAACGCGAAGAATGCGACGGGGCGGCCTGCCTCAAGACCACGATCACGCGCGACAATGACGCAAGCTGGGGCCTGTTCCGCAGCTTTGCCCGGATGATCGGTGGCGATCTGAGCGACGAGCCGCATTACATCCGCGACGAACATTTCGATGGCAAGCACGCCACCGAGCACATGGTCACGATCGAGTTTCCCGAAGAGCTGGCGAAAGCCGCCTGATCGCGACCCTACAATCCCAAACACGAGGATATTCCCATGCCGACTGACAAGTCAGCCGACAACACAGCTATTTTCGAACGCCGCGAAAGCGAAGCACGTTCTTACTGCCGCGGCATGCCCGCGATGTTCACCCGCTCGCAGGGCTCCGAGATGTTCGATGCCGATGGTAATCGCTACATCGACTTCCTGGCGGGCTGTTCTTCGCTGAATTATGGCCACAACGACCCGGATATGAAGGCGGCGCTGATCGAGCATATCCAGAATGACGGTATTGCCCATGCTCTGGACATGCACACCGAACCCAAGGCCGCATTCCTGGAGGCGTTCGAGCGCATCATCCTCAAGCCGCGCAATTTTGATTACAAGGTGATGATGACTGGCCCGACCGGCACCAACGCCGTTGAATCGGCGATGAAGCTGGCCCGCAAGATAACCGGCCGCAAGAACATCATCGCCTTCACCAACGGCTTTCATGGCATGACCATGGGGGCGCTCGCGGCAACCGGTAACGCCGGCAAGCGTGGCGGTTCCGGCATGAGCGCGCTGGATGGCGTGACCCACATGCCCTACGAAGGCGCATTCGGTGATGATGTCGATAGCCTCGCGCTGATCGAACAGATGCTCGACAATCCGTCGAGCGGCGTCGATGCCCCGGCTGCCTTCCTGATCGAGCCCGTTCAGGGCGAAGGCGGGCTGAACGCGGCCAGCACCGAATTCATGCAGGGCATCGCCCGCATCGCCAAAAAGCATGGCGCGCTGTTCATCGTCGATGACATCCAGGCGGGTTGCGGCCGTACCGGCACTTTCTTCAGCTTCGAAGAGATGGGGATCGAACCCGATCTTGTGCCTCTGGCCAAATCCTTCGGTGGGATGGGTCTGCCCTTTGCGGCCCTGCTGATCAAACCCGAACACGACATCTGGAAGCCTGCCGAACATAACGGCACCTTCCGTGGCAACACGCATGCCTTCATCACGGCGCGTGTCGCGCTGGAAAAGTTCTGGGCCGACGACGCGTTCCAGAAAGAACTGGCTGAAAAGTCGGTCATGCTGACCACAGCATTGCAGCAGATGGCCGAACTGATCCCCGGTGCGACGCTGAAAGGCCGCGGCCTGATGCAGGGTGTCGATGTCGGTTCCGGTGACCTTGCGGGCGATATCTGCGCCCGTGCCTTCGAAAAGGGCCTGGTGATCGAAACATCGGGCGCCCATGACGAGGTGGTCAAGGTTCTGGCCCCGCTCACCACGTCGCCCGCGCTTTTCCGCGAAGGGTTCGATATCCTTTTCGAGGCGACGCGCGAAGCAACGACCAGCATGAAATTGGCAGCGGAGTAAGCAGAATGATTGTCCGGGATTTCGACGACATCACCACGAACGAAAAAGACCGCGTCGTATCGGACGCACAGTGGACATCCGTGCGGATGCTGCTGGCCGACGACAAGATGGGATTTTCGTTTCACATCACCGTGCTCGAAGCCGGTTCGGAACACACGTTCCACTACAAGAACCACTTCGAAAGCGTCTATTGCATGCAAGGCAAGGGCTCGATCACCGATCTGGCGACTGGTGAAACGCACCAGATCAAGCCTGGCACGATGTATGCGCTTGACCAGCACGACAAGCACACGCTGCGCGCCGAAGAAGAACTTTGGATGGCCTGCTGCTTCAACCCGCCCGTGACGGGCAACGAGGTTCATCGCGAAGACGGCTCGTACGCAGCGCCCGAGGAACTGGTGGATTGAACCATGACCCATACGGTTGAGAAAATCGGCGGGACGTCCATGTCCCGCGTCAACGAACTGCGCGATACGCTGTTCATCGGTGATCGCGAAGGTGCCGACCTGTATGGCCGCATCTTCGTCGTGTCAGCCTTTGGCGGCATCACCAACCTGCTGCTGGAACACAAGAAAAGCGGCAAGCCGGGTGTCTATGCGCAATTCGCGAATGCCGACACCGATCATGGCTGGCACGAGGCGCTGGACCGCGTGGCCGATGCGATGGTCGAAGCGCACCGCGCGGTTCTGGACAGCGCGGCGGATACCGAGCGCGCGGACGAATTCGTGCGCGACCGGATCGAAGGGGCGCGCAACTGCCTGATCGACCTGCAGCGGCTGTGTTCCTACGGGCATTTCCGGCTGGCCGAACACATGCTGCAGATCCGCGAATTGCTGTCGGGTCTGGGCGAGGCCCATTCCGCCTTCGTCACCACCTTGCTGCTGCAGCGGGCAGGGGTGGATGCGCGGTTGGTCGATCTGTCCGGATGGCGCGACGAGGGCGACGTGACCCTGGAAGAGCGGATCGAGACCGCGATGAAAGGCGTCGATCCGATGACCGAGATGCCGATCGTGACGGGGTATGCCCAATGCGCCGAAGGGTTGATGCGTGAATTCGACCGGGGCTATTCCGAGGTGACGTTCTCGATGATGGCTGCCCTCACCGGCGCGCGCGAGGCGATCATCCACAAGGAATTTCACCTATCGTCGGCCGACCCCAATCTTGTGGGACAAGACGCAGTGCGCAAGCTGGGCCGGACGAATTACGACGTGGCGGACCAACTGTCTAACATGGGTATGGAGGCGATCCACCCCAAGGCGGCCAAGACCTTGCGCCAGGCCGACGTGCCGCTGCGTGTGACCAACGCGTTCGAGCCGCATGATCCGGGCACCCTGATCGACGATCAACCCGCAGATGAGGCGGCAGTCGAGATCGTGACCGGCCTCGACATCATCGCGCTCGAAGTGTTCGAACAGGACATGGTGGGCGTCAAAGGCTATGACGCGGCGATCCTCGATACGCTGACGCGCCATGATGTGCGTATCGTGTCGAAAGTGTCGAACGCGAACACGATCACGCATTACGTCGACAGTTCGCTGAAGACGATGCGCCGCGTGGAAAAGGATCTGGCGGCCAAGTACCCGTCTGCCGAAATCAGGTCGCGGACGCTGTCGCTGGCCTCGGCCATCGGGCGCGATCTGCGCGGTTTGTCGGTGCTGACGCGCGGTTTGCAGGCCATCGCCGATGCAGGCCTGGAATCGATCGGCGCGACACAGGGGCCGCGCAACGTGGATGTTCAGTATATCCTCGACCGCGAAGACCTGAAGCCGGCGATCAAGGCGTTGCACAGCGCCTTTATCGAAGACCAGGCGCGCGAGTTGCCGCGCGTGGCGTGACCGCGACTGCAGTCATGTGACTTTCGCCCCGGCCAAAGCGCCGGGGCTTTTTTATCGGGACGCGGCGTAGCGCTTTTCCTCGGCGAAATAGTCGTCGAACCCGATCCGCGTCTTCAATTCGTCGAAACTCATCAACGTATCGGCGGCGGGCGTGCCGGTCTTGAAGGCTTCGAGCGCGTCAGCCATCGCCTTCATCGCGGCGGCCATAACCGTCAGCGGGTAGGCCGCTATCTTGAAACCCAGCTTTTCCAGCTCTGCCGGCGGCAGGGCGGGCGTCAGGCCGCCTTCGACGATATTGGCCATGCAAGGCCCGTCGATCTCGGTGCAGATGCGGGCCATTTCCTCGACATCGCGGGGGGCCTCGACGAACAGGATGTCGGCGCCGAGGCGGCGGAATTCCTGCGCGCGGGCAATCGCCTCGTCCAGCCCGTGTTCATGGCGCGCGTCGGTGCGGGCCAGGATCAATATCTCGTGGCCTTCGGCGCGGGCGTCGGCGGCGGCGCGGATGCGCTCATAGGCTTCGTCACGGCTGACCACGGATTTGCCCGCGGTGTGCCCGCAGCGTTTCGGCGATACCTGGTCTTCGATCATCACGCTGGCGAACCCGGCCTGGGCAAAGCCGCGCACCGTGCGCTTGACGTTCAGCGCGTTGCCATAGCCGGTGTCGCCGTCCCCGATTACCGGGATCGACACGGCGTTGCAGATATTGCGGCCCTGGTCCAGCACCTCGGCATAGGACATCAGGCCGGTATCCGGCATACCCAGCCGCGCGGCCGCGGTGGCAAAGCCCGACATGAAGGTCAGCGGAAAGCCCGCCTGTTCGATCAGCTTCGCTGACAGCGGATCGAAGCAGCAAGGCATGGTGATCAGGCCGGGTTGCGCCAGAAGGGCGCGCAGGGCATCGGGGCGGGATTGGGTCATGTCATCAGTCTCAGAGTTTGAAGGGAATATAGAGCGCGAGATCGGGCCAGATATAGAGCAGCGCCACCATCACCAGCATCAGCGCAAGAAACGGCAGCGTGCCGCGCGACACGTCGCCCAGCGTGGATTTCGTCACAGATTGTATGACGTAAAGGTTCAGTCCCACGGGCGGGGTTATCAGCGCGCATTCCACCATGATGACCATGTAGATGCCGAACCAGATCGGGTCGAACCCCATGCCCATCGCGGCAGGCAGCAGCACCGGCGTCATGATCAGAACCATCGACAGCGCCTCGAACACGAGACCCATCAACAGCAGAACCACCGACACGATCAGCACCAGGCCCAGCGGGGAGCTGACCACATCCGACAACATCATCGAGATGTCCTGCGGAATGCGGTAGAGCGTGATCGCCTTGCCGAATATCTTGGCCCCGCCGATGATCAAAAGGATCGCAACCGTGGTCGCCATGGAATCCACCATCGCTTCCCACAGGGCCTTCCATGTCAGGCTGCGCAGGATCACCGCCGTGATGAACAGCGCCAGAGCAAAGCCTATGGCCGCGGCCTCGGTCGGGGTGAAGGCGCCGGTATAGATGCCGCCAAGGATCACCAGAGCCAGCAGGAAAGACGGCGCAGCGCGCATGCTGGCGCGGATGCGTTCCTCCCAGCTGACGGCAGGGACGGGGGTGTAGTCCTGCAGAAACCGTGCGGATACGATGGAATAGACGATGAACAGCGCGATCAGCCCCAAGCCCGGACCGATCCCCGCCATGAACAGTGAAATCACCGATTCCTCGGTGACGAAGCCGTAGATGATCAGCGGGATCGACGGCGGGATAAGGATGCCCAGCGTGCCGCCTGCGGCCAGCAGGCCATAGACGAACCGCTTGTTGTAGCCGCGGTTGATCATTTCCGGGGCGGCGACCGTGCCGATCGTGGCCGCTGTGGCGACCGAACTGCCGGAAATGGCGGCGAAGATGCCGCAGGACAGGATCGTCGCCACCGCCATACCGCCGGGCCAGTGCCCGACCCAGGCCTGAACGGCGGAAAATAGGTCGCGCCCGACGCCGCCTTTCAACAGGATGTTCGACATCAGCAGGAACAGGGGCACCGCCAGTAGGATGAAGCCGTCCAGTGTCGACAGCATCGCCTGCGGCGCCATGAGGGGCGAGAAACCACCGAAATAAAGCATTCCGAGGCCCAGCATCCCAAGGGCAAAGGCCACCGGAACGCCGATCAGCAACAGCGCGAACAGCGCGACGAGGATCGTCAGGACGGTCATTCGCTGATCCTTTCCTCACCGGGAAGGTCGCCCTGCGCCGCACGCCACAGGCAGGCGAGGGACGAGATGGCCAAGATCGCAAAACCGGCAGGGATTGCCGCCTCGGGAAGCCAGGCGGGCATGTCCAGCATGGTCCCTGTCGTGCGCCCGCGTTCGAAACTGTCAAAGAAGATGTCCCAGCCGTAGATCACGACGACGACCGAGAAAACCAGGACGACCAGCAGCGCCAGGATTTCGGCAATCTGCCGTCCGCGCGGGGGCAGTTGGGCGGTGACGGCCGTCACGCGGATGTGCCGGCGCTGGCTGAGCGCCCAACCCATTGCAATCGGGCAGGCCCAGATCAGGAACAGCTGGCTCAGTTCGGCCGCCCAGATCGTCGGCGCGTTAAAGAAATAGCGCGCTACGACCTCGTAGGTCAGCATCACCCCGGTGCCGGCCAGCAAGACCGCCGCGATCCACGCTGTCGCGGTTTCGATCCATGAAATCAGACGCATTCCCACCCCCGTTGCGAAAGACACCGCCCCGCATGAGCAGCGGGGCGGTGTGCAGGTGTCATATTGCGATCAGAACTGCGACGCAGCGTCCAGCATCGCCTTGCCGGCATCGCCTGTCTTTTCAAGGAAGGCATCGTAGACGGGCTGCGACACTTCCTTCCACGCGGCGATTTCCTCGGCGGTGGGGGTGTAGACGGCCATGCCGTTTTCCTTTGCCGCGGCAAAGGCGCGGGCCTCGATCGCCGACATCTCGTCGCGCACGGCGTTTTCCGCGTTCCGGGCGGCCGTTGCGATGATCTCTTGCTGGTCGGCGGGCAGGCCGTTCCACCAGTCGGTGTTGACCACGACAATGAACTCGATATCGGCGTGGTTGGTCACCGTGATGGTGTCCATGACTTCCCACAGGCTGCGCGACTGCACGCCCGAAACGCCGGTCATGCCGATATCGACAGTGCCGCGTTGATAGGCCAGGTACTGCTCGGAGCCCGAGATGATCGTGGGCGCACCGCCCGCGGCCTCGGTGAAATCACCCAGCGTCTTGCCGAAAACGCGGACCTTCTTGCCCTCCATGTCGGCAGGCGTCTTGATCGGCCCGCCGTTCGACAGCATCACCGCGCCGCCATAGGCCTGCCACCACAGCACGGTCGATCCGGTATCCTTGATCGCCTCGTCGATGGGACTGCGGATCGGGCTGTCGGGGGCCACGGCCTTGCGCACCTTGTCTTCGGTATCGAACAAGAACGGCTGGTAGAACACGTCGACCATCGGGATATCGCCCACATACCGGGTCAGCGAGGCGACACCGGCCTCGATCGCGCCCGAGCCAACTGCCTGCGGCACTTCCTTGTCCTTGTAAAGCTGCGCGCTGTCATAGATTTCGACCGCGATATTGCCACCCGATTTCGCCTCGACCTCTTCCTTGAACATCAAAAGGTTCTGGCCGAGGTGGCTTTTCAGCGGCAGTTGCAACGAAATGCGCATCGTCGTGTCGGCGGCATGCAGCGCCAGGGTCGATGCAGCAAGAAAGGCGGCCGAGGCCAGCCCGGTTACGAACTTGTTCATTGTCTCCTCCCATTTTTGTCCGGAAAGATTTGCGGAAAAAAATTCTGCTGACAAGCCATTCGTGTGCAAACGGATCTATTCCTGCCGTTCAGGGAATTGACCATGGCGCGGCGCTGTAGTTTCCTTTCCGGCGAACTCAGGGAGGATTTGACATGTTCGATGCATTGAAATGGATTGCCGGTGCCGCGGCGGCCGGTGCCATGATCGCCGCGCCCGCTTGGGCGGAAACACGCGTCACCTATAAGTCGGCCAAGGCCGGAACGTCCTATTACCAGATGGGTGTGCAGATTTCCGAGGCGATGAAGGCCGGTTCGGGCGGCGACATCATCGTGACCGTCGAAGAAGGGCAAGGCTCGGTCCAGAACGTGATGGAAGTGCGCGCGCGTGGCGGGGATTACGTGTTCACGACGCCGCCCAGCCTTGTGGGGCTGGCGCAAGGCGGCAAGGCAATGTTCGAAGGCAAGGGCGACCCGGCATTCGACGAAATCCGCGCGCTGTTCCCGATCCCGTCGCTGACGATGCATTTCGTCATGTCCGAGGCGTCGGGCGTCAAAAGCTTTGCCGACATGGAAGGCAAGACGATCCTTCTGGGCAAGGGCAGCTTTGGCGCGCGCGAGGGTGAGAAATACCTTGGCCTCTTCGGACTCGAAGGCAAGGTGAACATCGCCGATGCAGAACTGTCGAATGCCGTTGCCGCGCTGAAGAACGGGCAGATCGACGGGTTCGTGACGGCAGGCAGCTGGCCCGCGCCGAACGTGGTCGAGGCCGCGGCCTCGACCGGGGTCACGGTTCTGTCGCTCGATGACGATCAGGTCGCCCAGACCAAGCGCACGCGGCTGGTGATCCCGGCGGGCACCTATGCCGGCCAGGATGCCGACATCGTCACCACCTCGTTGCCGGTCGTCGCGTATGCCACGACCAAGATGGATGACGAAACCGCCTATCAACTGACCAAGACCTTCTGGGAAAACAAGGCGAAGATGGCCGAAAGCGCCGCCTGGTGGGCCGGCGTGGACGAAGGCCTGATGTCGACCATCACCGGCAAAATCCACCCCGGTGCGATCCGCTATTACAAAGAGGCCGGCATCGCGCTGACCGAGGGCCAGATGTAACAGCCCGGCAGGGCGGAAACACGGGGCCGGGCCGCGATTGGCCCGGCCTTTGATTTGCAGGGGGCAGGGATCATGGGCACGACGGACGATCAGGCGCAACACGGGTGGGCGCAGGTGCTGTGGCTGGCGCTGGCGGCGCTGCTGGTGGCCTATCACATCGGTCTGATCTTTTCGGGGCTGGTGCCGAACCTTGTCAGCCGCCCGCTGCACATGGCGCTGATCTTGCCGTGGATATTCCTTTACGGCGCAACGGGCTGGCGGTTCGTCACGGGCGGGGTTCTGTGCGCGCTCGGCGTGGCTGGCAGCGTCTGGATCGCCTGGAACGCCGACGCGCTGGGCGATCAGTACGGGTTCCTGGAAAGCGAATTCCAGGTCTGGCTGTCCTTTGTCCTGCTTGCCGTGGTGATCGAAGCCGCGCGCCGGGTGATCGGATGGCCCTTGCCGATGGTCGCGCTGGCCGCGCTGCTTTACGCGTTTTTCGGCCACCTGATCCCCGGTGAGTTCGGCCATTCCGGCACGCCGCTGCGGTCGTTCCTGGGCACCATGGTGATCGCCGAAGGGGGGATATGGGGCAGCCTGACGGCGGTGTCGGTGGGCGTCGTTTCGATCTTCGTCATTTTCGGGGCGGTGCTGAACGCGGGCGAGGCCGGGCAGGGTTTCATGAATGTGGCGGCCGCCGCGGCCGGGCGGCTAAAGGGCGGGGCGGCCAAGGTTTCCGTCCTGTCCTCGGCGCTGTTCGGCTCGATCTCGGGGTCGGCCAGCGCCAACGTGGCCTCGACCGGCGCGATCACGCTGCCCGCTATGGCAAAGCTTGGCTATCCCAAACGCCTGGCCGCGGGCGTCGAAGCGGTGGCCAGTTCGGGCGGGCAGATCATGCCGCCGCTGATGGGGGCAGGGGCCTTTGTCATGGTGGAGCTCACCGGCACGCCCTACACGCAGATCATCGCCGCCGCGTTCCTGCCCGCGATCCTCTATTTCTGGGCGGTCTGGGTGGGGATCAACGCCTATGCCACGCGGTTCGACCTGCGCGGGCTGGACGAAAAGGACCGGCCCGCAACCCGCGATGTGGTGATAACGGCGCTGTTTTTCCTGATCCCGTTCACGGTTCTTCTGCTGGGCATGTTCGCCTTTGGCTATACCCCGCAATACGCCGCGTGCCTTGCCATCATCGCAGGCGCGGTCCTGTTGCTGAACGGGGGCGACCTGCGCTTCGACGCGGTCCGCACCGGCGCGCGCGTGGCCGAGGCGCTGCTGACCGCCTCGAAACAGGTGGCGATGATCGCGTCGATCATCCTGTGCGCGTCGATCATCATCGGGGTGCTGGGGGTGACCGGGCTGGGGGTCAAGATCACCTCGGTCATTTTGGAAGGGTCGGGCGGGCTGTTGTGGGCCTCGCTGCTGCTGACGGCGCTGGCCTGCCTTGTTCTGGGGATGGAGGTGCCGACCACCGCGGCCTACGTGATCTGCGTGTCCGTCGCCGGGCCCGCGCTGATCGAACTGGGGCTAGAGCCACTGCAGGCGCATCTTTTCGTGTTCTGGTTCGCGCTGCTGTCGACGATCACGCCGCCCGTCTGCGGGGCCGTCTTCATCGCGTCAGGGATGATCGGGGAAAACTGGTTGCGCGTGGCCGTAACCTCGATGGCGCTGGGCGTGGGGCTTTACCTGATCCCGTTGGGCATGATCGCGCAGCCGCAGATCATTGCTTTGGCCGAAAACCCGGGCGCGGCGATCCTCGCTTTCGCGATGATCGGCGCGGGGTTGGCTGCAATATCCTTTGGCCTGATCGGCCGCGCGCCCGCCCTATTGCGACTGGGGCTGAGCGTTGGCGGGGCCGTGTTGATCTTCGGCCCCGCCCTGTTCTGATGCGTCAGGTCTTGGCGATGCGATAGATCGCCGGGATCACCAGGACCGTCAGCGCGGTCGAGCTCAGCAGCCCAAACAGCAGCGAGATCGCCAACCCCTGGAAGATCGGGTCGACCAGGATCACGGCCGCGCCGATCATCGCCGCGATTGCCGTCAGCAGGATCGGCTTGAACCGGGTTGCGCCCGCTTCGATCAGGGTTTCGACCGTCACCTTGCCCTCGGGGTCGGCGTGCCGGATGAAATCGACCAGCAGGATCGAGTTGCGCACGATGATCCCCGCCAGCGCGATGAACCCGATCATCGACGTGGCCGAAAACGGCGCGCCGAACAGCCAGTGCCCGGCCATGATGCCGAGAAAGGTCAGCGGCACGGGTGTCAGGATCACCAGCGGCAGGCGGAAGCTGCCGAATTGCGCGACGACAAGGATGTAGATCCCCAGCAGCGCCACGCCGAACGCGGTGCCCATGTCACGGAATGTGACCCAGGTCACCTCCCATTCGCCGTCCCACAGCAGGACGGGCGTGTCGGTTTCGGTCGGCTGACCGTTCAGGCGGATTTCGGGCTTGTGCCCCTCGGGCCAGTCCATCGCTTCGATCCGGTTGGCGACTTCGATCATGCCGTAAAGCGGCGCTTCGAAATCCCCGGCCAGTTCGGCGGCGACCATGATCGTATCAAGGCCGTTGTGGCGGAAGATCGGAAAGCTGGCCCGCTCTTCGGTGACGCGCACCACGTCGCCCAGTTCCACCACGCCGCGCCCACCGGGCAGGGCGTTGGCCGGAACGGGGGTCGACAGCGTCGTGGCGTCCATCACGCGTTCGGCGCGGTCACGCGCGACGACGATGGGAATGGGCTGCCGCCCGCCGCCGCGATGCGAATAACCCACCACCATCTCGCCGTTGAGCAGGCGCAGGGTCTGGGCCACATCGGCCTCGGCCACGCGGTAGAAATCGAGATCGGACGGCTCCATCACCGCGCGCAGGCGGCGCGGCTGTTCGCCATAGCTGTCATCGACATCGACGACAAAGGGGATCTCTTCGAAAACCGCGCGGATTTGGGCCGAAACCGCGCGGCGCGTCTCGGCGTCTGGGCCATAGACCTCGGCCAGCAGGGTCGCGATCACGGGCGGGCCGGGCGGCCGTTCGACGACCTTCAGGACAGTCCCCGCGGGGACGTCCATTTCCGCCAGTTTCTCGCGCAGTTCCAGCGCGATCTCGTGGCTTGTGCGGTCGCGGTGGTGCTTGGCCTCGAGGTTGAGTTGCACATCGCCCATCTCGGGGTTCTGGCGCAGGTAATAGTGCCGCACCAGCCCGTTGAAGTTGAAGGCCGAGGCTGTGCCCGCATGGGTCTGGGCGGAATGCACCTCGGGCAGGGTCATGGCGATGCGGGCGGCGGCCTGCGCCACCGCATCCGTTGCCTCGACGCTGGCGCCCTCGGGCAGGTCGACCACGATGGACAACTCGGACTTGTTGTCGAAGGGCAGCAGCTTGACGGTCACATCCTTGGTGTAAAGCGCACCGAGCGAACCGAAGGACAGGACCACGACCACCAGCAGGAACAGCCAGCTGCGCCCCTTTCCGGCCAGCAGCGGCCGCGCGATGGCGGCATAAGCGCGGCCCAGCCGTCCGCCGGGGAAGCCGCCTTCGCCTTCGCCGTGATGCAGCGGTGCGCGGCCCGCGATCTTGAGCATCAGCCAGGGTGTGACAATCACGGCGACGAAGAACGAAAAGATCATCGCCGCGCTCGCGTTGGCGGGGATCGGGCTCATGTAGGGGCCCATCAGCCCGCTGACGAACAGCATCGGCAAAAGCGCGACGACGACGGTCAGGGTTGCGACGATGGTGGGGTTGCCCACCTCGGCCACCGCGTCGATGGCCGCGCGCATCCTGTCGCGCCCGTCCTTCATCGCCCAGTGGCGGGCGATGTTCTCGATCACGACGATGGCGTCGTCCACCAGGATGCCGATGGAAAAGATCAGCGCGAACAGCGACACACGGTTCAGCGTGTAGCCCATGATCCAGGCCGCAAAGAGCGTCAGAAGGATCGTGACGGGAATGACGATGGCCACGACCAGCGCCTCGCGCCAGCCGATCGCCAGGAACACCAGCGCGACGATGGACACCGTGGCAAGGCCGAGGTGGAACAGCAGTTCGTTGGCCTTTTCGTCGGCGGTTTCGCCGTAGTCGCGGGTTACTTCGATCTGCACGGTGTCGGGGATCAGCTTGCCCTGCATCGCCTCGACCCGGTGGAGGATTTCCTCGGCCACGATCACGGCGTTCGATCCGGCCCGCTTGGCCACCGCAAGGGTGACCGCAGGCGCGCGGGTGATTGCGCCATCGTCGCCCCGATGCAGTGTGGCGACATGGTGTTCGTCGGTCTCGGTGACAAAGGACACATCGGCCACGTCGCGGACATAGACGGTGCGCCCGTCGCGTGCGGTCAGTTCGAGATTGCCGATTTCCTCGGGCGTGGACAGTGTCTGCCCGATGACCAGCCCGATCTGTTCGCCGCCATCGCGCAGAAGGCCCGCGGGCGTGGCGCTGTTGGCGCCCTGCACCTTGCCCGCCAGCTGTTGCAGCGTGATGCCGTAAAGCGCCAGCTTTTCCGGGTCGGGCGCGACGCGCAGCGCCTCGTCCGTGGCGCCGATGACGTAGGTCAGGCCGACGTCGTCGATGGTGGCCAGCTTGACCTCGACCTCGCGGACAATGCGGGTCAGGTCGGCGGCTGTGACCGCCTCCTGCCCATGCGCGGGGCTGAAGGTGAGCGCGACGATGGCAACGTCGTTGATACCGCGCCCCACGACCAGTGGCTGGGGTATCCCCACGGGGATGCGATCGAGGTTCGACAGGATTTCATCACGCACGCGCAGGATGGCGGTGTCGGCGGACACGCCCACTTCGAACCGGGCGGTCACCATCACCCGGTCGTCGCGGGTGTCGGAATAGACATGTTCGACGTTGTCTATGCCCTTGACGATGGTTTCCAGCGGTTCGGTCACCAGCTTGACGGCATCTTCGGCGCGCAGGCCATCGGCCTGCACGTGGATGTCGACAAGCGGCACGGAAATCTGCGGTTCTTCCTCGCGCGGGAGGCTGATCAGCGCGATCAGGCCCATGGCCAGCGCGGCGATGAGCATCACGGGCGTCAGCGGCGATGTGATGAAGCCGCGGGTCAGAGCCCCCGCGATCCCCAGCGGGCCCTTGTGGTTCGAGCTGTCGTCACTCATTTCCGGTCACCACGATATCGCCGGGTTCAAGCCCGCTCAGAACTTCGCGCCAGACGGCGCCATCGTGGATGATTTCCTGCCCAAGGACCACGACGTGGCGCAGGGGCTGTCCATGATCCTCGATCGTCACGAAATCCAGCCCGCCGGTCTGGCTGACCGCCGATTCCGGCACCAGAAGCGCCTCGCGCTCGCCCACGGGCAGGCGCACGGGGACGCGGCGGCCGATAAAACGGGCGTCCAAGCCTTCGACCTCGATATCGGCCTGCAGCCGCCCGCCGGTGATCAGCGGATAGAGCTTGGCCAGGCGGCCTTCCTGCAGGCCATCCGCGCCTTCGATCTGGATCGTATCGCCCTCGGCCAGCGCGGCGGAGAACCGTTCAGGGATGGCAAGGCGCATGAAAACGCCGCCACCGCCGATTTCGGCCACGGCCTCGCCCGGGGTGATGACCGATCCGCGCGACACCGGCACGTTCAGGATGATGCCGGCCTCGGGGGCCAGTACGCGGCCTTCTTCGATTTGCCGTTCGACGACCAGTTTTTCGGATTCGGTGCCGGCGATTTCGCCTTCGAGCACGTCCACCTGGGTTTGCAGCGCGTCAAATCGCTGGGTGGTGATGACGCCGCGATCCAGCAATTGCCGGCCGCGTTCCAGGTCGGCGCGGGCGGTTGCAAGTTGCGAGTTCAGCGCGTCGAGCCGCGAATTGAGCGCGTCGATCTGGAATTGCAGCTTGTCGTCGGTGATGACGGCAAGGGGCTGCCCCGCCTCGACCTGGTCGCCCTCGGTCACCATCAGGCTGTCGACAATGCCGCCGATGCGCGCCCGTCCGGGCACGCGGTCGCGGGTGTCGACCTGGCCGTAGATCGCCTTCCATTCGGTCAGCGTGGTGGGGCTGAGTGTCAGTGTTTCGGCCCAAAGCGGGCTGGCCAGCAGGCCAAGCAGAAGGATAACCGGGATAGGGCGCATGACGGGCCTCATTAATATTCCAAACTTTGAATTTGATGTAGTGGCATACAGTGGCACTTTTCAAGCCCTCACAGTAAACTCGCGCAACGCATGTTGTTGCAAGGGCGCAGATCGCAAAGCGGCGGCCGGGCGCACCTTGGGCATGCTACGCTGCGTCATTTCCCACATGCGTCGCCGGGGCGTTACGCTCGGACCCGACAGGGACAGGGAAGTGACCGATGCAGAACCCGTTCGATACACCCGAGCGCCGCGCGTTTCGCGATAGTGTCGCGCGTTACGTCGCCACCGAGATAACCCCGCATGTCGATGCCTGGGACGAGGCGGGCGACGTGCCATGGTCGGTGCATGAAGGGTTGGGCGCGCTGGGCATCTTCGGCTTTGGCGTGGATGAAAGATACGGCGGCCTGGGGTTCGACGACGTGTTCATGCGCGCGGCCTTTGCCGAGGAACTGGCGAAATGCGGCGCGACCGGTGTGGGGGCTGCCGTGGGCGGGCGGATCATTTCGATCGGGCCGTTGCAGAAGCTGGCAAGCGACGAGATCCGCGATGCGGTTCTGGCCGACATCGTGGCCGGGCGGGTGGGGTCGAGCCTTGCGATCACCGAACCTTCGGGTGGGTCCGACGTGGCACGGCTGAAAACGTCGGCGCGGCGGGAGGGTGGCGATTATGTTCTGAACGGGCAAAAGGCTTTCATCACCGGCGGGATGAAATCGGATTATTTCGTGGTCGGGGCCAGGACGGGTGGCGAGGGGCTGGAGGGTATCTCGCTGTTTTTCGTGCCGGCGGACACGCCCGGATTTTCGCGTGCGGACATGGGCCCGAAGATGGGGTGGTGGGCGTCGGATACCGCGGCGCTTTATCTGGACGAGGTGCGGGTGCCCGCGCGCTACCTGATGGGCGAGGAAAACCGCGGCTTTCTGTCGATCATGGGCAATTTCAACTACGAGCGCATCACGATGGTCGCGATCATGCTGGGCATGATGAAGGTCTGTTTCGATCATTCGGTCGCCTGGGCGCAGACGCGGGAAACCTTTGGAAAGCCGCTGATCCGGCACCAGGTGATCCGGCACAAGCTGGCGGACATGTCGGCAAGGATCGACATGATCGAGGCCTATCTGAACCAGATATGCTGGCAGGCCAACGAAGGCGCGATGCCGGTTGCCGAGATCAGCAAGGCCAAGTTTTCCGCCTCGACCGCGCTGGAGTTCTGTGCAAGCCAGGCGATGCAGATCCTGGGCGGCGCGGGATACCTGCGGGGCAATCCGGTCGAACGGATGTATCGCGAGGTCAAGGTGCAGGCCATCGGCGGCGGGTCGGAAGAGATCATGCGCGACCTGGCGGTGCGGCAGATGGGGCTCTAGCCACGCGCTGTATATCCCGCCTTCGGCACGGGCCGCCGGTGGGGATATTTCCGGCAAGAGGACGCGGGGCCACGGTGCATTGCCCCGGCTGCGTGCGCCATGTATCAGGGGCCAAATTCGAATATCCATCAGGAGCGGAACACATGGCGTCCTATCAGTATGTCTATCACATGCAGGGGGTCTCCAAGACCTATCCCGGCGGCAAGAAATGTTTCGAGAACATCCATCTCAACTTTCTGCCCGGTGTGAAAATCGGTGTCGTTGGTGTCAACGGCGCCGGTAAATCGACCCTGCTGCGTATCATGGCGGGCATCGACAAGGATTTTCAGGGCGAGGCCTGGGCGGCGCAGGGCGCGAAGGTGGGATACCTGCCGCAGGAGCCCGAACTGGACCCGAACCTGGACGTGCGCGGCAACGTGATGCTGGGTGTGGCCGAAAAGAAGGCCAAGCTGGACCGGTTCAACGAGCTGGCGATGAATTATTCCGACGAAACCGCCGACGAGATGGCCGAGTTGCAGGACGAGATCGACAGCAACAACCTGTGGGATCTCGACAGCCAGATCGACGTCGCGATGGAGGCCCTTCGCTGTCCGCCGGACGATGCGGATGTCACCAAGCTGTCGGGTGGTGAAAAGCGTCGTGTCGCGCTGTGCAAGCTGCTGCTGGAAGCGCCCGACATGCTGCTGTTGGACGAACCGACCAACCACCTGGACGCGGAAACCATCGCCTGGCTGCAGCAGCACCTGATCGAGTACAAGGGCACGATCCTGATCGTCACCCACGACCGGTATTTCCTGGACGACATCACCGGCTGGATTCTCGAGCTGGACCGCGGGCGCGGCATTCCCTACGAGGGCAATTATTCCAGCTGGCTGGAGCAGAAGGCCAAGCGGCTGGAGCAGGAAGCGCGCGAGGACAAGAGCCGCCAGAAGACGCTGGAGCGCGAACTGGAATGGATGCGCGCCAGCCCCAAGGCGCGGCAGGCGAAATCCAAGGCGCGTATCAACGCCTATAACGACCTGGCAAACCAGTCCGAACGCGAAAAGATCACCCGCGCGCAGATCGTCATCCCCGCGGGCAAGCGGCTGGGTGGCAAGGTGATCGAGGTGAACGGCCTGAAAAAGGCGATGGGCGACAAGCTGCTGATCGAGGATCTGTCCTTCAGTCTGCCGCCGGGCGGCATCGTCGGCGTGATCGGCCCGAACGGCGCGGGTAAGACCACGCTGTTCCGCATGCTCACCGGGCAGGAGCAGCCCGACGAAGGCACGGTGGAATATGGCGATACGGTCGAGCTGTCCTATGTCGACCAGACACGCGACGCGCTGCCCGCGGACAAGACCGTGTGGGAGGTGATTTCCGGCGGGAACGACATCATCCAGCTTGGCGATGCCGAGGTGAACAGCCGGGCCTATTGTTCGGCGTTCAATTTCCGTGGCGGCGACCAGCAGAAGAAGGTCGGCGTTCTGTCGGGGGGTGAGCGCAACCGCGTGCACATGGCGCGTCTGCTGAAATCGGGGGGCAACGTGCTGCTGCTCGACGAACCGACGAACGACCTGGACGTGGAAACGCTGCGGGCGCTGGAAGACGCGCTTGTGGATTTCGCGGGCTGTGCGGTCGTGATCTCGCACGATCGTTTCTTCCTCGACCGGATCTGTACGCACATCCTGGCCTTCGAGGGTGAAGCGCATGTCGAGTGGTTCGAGGGTAATTTCGAGGATTACGAGGAAGATAAGAAACGCCGCCTCGGTCCCGACGCGCTGGAGCCCAAGCGGCTGAAATACAAGAAATTCGCGCGCTGAGGCGGCGGATTTCCGCGATTTGGGCCCGTACAGAGCGATCTGTACGGGCCCTTTTTCTGCCTGGCATTGCCGTGGCGCGGCCCCGTTCCCATGTGACACGCACGCAAGGAGAAAAGGAGACCGCCATGCAATGCCCGATTGATGGAACGACGCTGCAAATCGCCGAACGGCAAGGGGTCGAGATCGACTTTTGCCCGCAGTGTCGTGGTGTCTGGCTGGATCGTGGAGAGCTGGACAAGATCATCGACCGCAGCATGGCCGAGGCCCCTGCGCCGCGTGGCGGCGGGTACGATGACAAGCCGCGCAAGAAAAAGCGCGAGAGCTTCCTGTCGGAGCTGTTCGACTTCTAGGACAGGCCGGGGGCCGGGCAGGCACGGAATGCCTGCACCGGTTCCCCTGCGTCTTGCAGCGGAATGTCGACCCGCCGCGACCCTGCAATCGCGGTGGCGATGCTGTTGAACTCCAACCCGTTCAGGACGTTGCCGAAGCCGGTATCGGTGACGGTCAGGGTGCGCCCGTCGCCCGACAGCCTGTGCCGGTCGGTTCCGATGGTCAGCGCCCGGCCACCGCCGAATGCGATGGAAAACCCGTCGGAGGCCGGCCATGCGCCGTCGCGAAGCGTCAGGGCGATCGTGTATTCCGGTAGGGCCGCGTCATAGGTGATGCGGACCGACACCTGGCCTGTGGCGTGCTCGAGCGTGCACAAGGGCAAGGCCGAGAACTCCCATGCCGGTGCGGGGCTTGCGATGAATGCCATGAGGGCGGCCAGTCTGAACATGCGTATCATCCTGTGGCGATGCGTTCCCCGCAGAACCTAGCGGCATCACGGTTGCGTTAAAGTCTTTCGGCAATCTGGACTTGCGCCCCCCGAGCCCCAAATCAAATGCGGAACCTAGGAGAGGGGAGTTTGACAATGACCGAACAGGAACGTCAGGAGCGCGTCTATCAGACCGCGCTCCGCCGTATTCGTGAAAAGGAACGGATCGAAAGCGGCTTTGCCGGAGGGTTGGTTGCGGTGGCGCTGACCATGGAAGAAGTCGACAGGCTGAGCGCCTGGGGTGAACGTGCAAAGACCTTTGTTTACCTCTTCGCGATGGCGCTGCCGCCGTATTTTGTATGGGCGTTCCTGCTGAATTGAGGTGGATGGTCAAACTGCGCGGCACTTGATTTTTGCAAGCCGAAATGCGATATGGGCGGTGCAAGACCATCTCTACGATCTTTCTGTTACCGCGACCCGGCACACAGTCTTCGATCCAGACGTGACTTCGCCGAGCCGCTGCATGACGCGAGCGGTAGTTAAACAGAAAGGAAACTCACATGGCCAACGGCACTGTGAAATGGTTCAACACCACCAAGGGCTACGGCTTTATCGCACCTGAAACGGGCGGCAAGGACGTTTTCGTGCACATCTCGGCTGTCGAGCGTTCGGGCCTGACCGGCCTGGCCGACAACCAGAAGGTCACCTACGACCTGGAAGCCGGCCGTGACGGCCGCGAAAGCGCAACGAACATCGCCCTGGCCTGATCCTTCGGGCGAATGGATGAATTTCGCGCGGTCCCGGAAACGGGGCCGCGTTTTTCGTTGTCGATCTTCGCTTTGACGCGAGTCCTGTCAGGGGGCTAGGCTGAGGCCAAACCGCGCTGACCGAAGGAGGACGTCAAATGCGTTTTGCACTTGTTGCTTTGGGGCTGATGGCTGGTATCGCACATGCCGACGAGGTCGCGATCACCAAGGACTTGCCGCGTGTGACCGTGGAAACGGGGGCCGGGCCGGTGGTGATCGAGCGTATTCAGGACCAGAACCACGAGGTCACCGGCGAATGGGCGCGCACGTCGCGACCCTGCCCGAATTTCTGCGTGCAGCCGATCATTCCCGCGCCTGGCGTCACGCCGATCGGCGAGCTGGAACTGATCGGGTTCCTGAACGATCCCGATGTCGTGGTGGTCGACGGGCGTGTACGCCGCGATTTCGAAACCGGCGCCATTCCCGGTGCGGTCAACGTGCCCTACACCGAGGCCGCCGACAGGCTGGGTGAATTGGGCTGTGAGCCCGACTTCGAAGGGTTCATCTGCGAAGGCGACAACATCAAGAGCGTCGCGCTTTACTGCAACGGGCCGTGGTGCGGTCAGTCCCCGACGGCGGCGCGGCGCATGATCGAAGCCGGTTTCCCCGCCGAAAAGATCTATTACTATCGTCCGGGCATGCAGGGCTGGCGCATGCTGGGCCTGACGGTGACAGGCGAATGAGCGACCTGCCCGTGATCGGGGCGCAGTTGACGGTGCTGGATCTCGACCGGCACCGCGACTGGATTTTCGAAAAGGACCGGGACATCGAGCTGCCCGAGTTCTGCATGGCCGACATCCTGAAAAACCCCGGCCCGTTCATCGACATGGCCAAGGCCAAACTGAAGGGCTGGAAGGGACGTCTTGGCATCCACGGTCCGTTTTCCGGGTTCGAGCTGAACGTGAAAGACCGCGAAATTCGCGCGGTCGTGCAGGCGCGGCTGGATGCGGCGCTGGATGTCTGCGGCCGCCTCGAGGCGCGGCAGATGGTGATCCATTCGCCCTATGATCCATGGGATGCGCATAACCTCGATAACGGACCGCATGACCGCGAGAAATCGATCCGTGCGGTGCTCGATACACTGGAGCCCGCCCTTGCCCGCGCCGCCGATATGGGCGTGGAGATGGTGCTGGAAAACATCCGAGATACCGACCCCGCGCTGCGCCGTGCCGTCGTCGAGGCGGCGGACAGTCCCGCCTTGCGCCTGTCGGTCGATACCGGGCATGCGGAATGGGCGCATGTCAGCGCCGGAGCCCCGTCGGTCGACCGTTTCGTTCAGGACGCGGGCGATCTGCTGGGGCATGTGCATCTGCAGGATGCCGATGGCTATGCCGACCGCCACTGGGTGCTGGGCGAGGGCAGCATCAATTTTCACGCGATCTTCAAGGCGCTGGGCGATTTGCACGGCAACCCGCATCTCATCGTCGAAATCAACGATTTCACCCGTGTGCCCGACAGCGTCGCGTATCTGGAGCGGTTGGGCCTGGGCCAGTGATCCGGCGTCAGTCGTCCGGCGCCATGCAGGAATATGCGCGCCCGTCGGGCAGTACGCATAGCTGGCTGTAGAACCCTTCGGACAGCGCGCCTTGGGCGGGCAGGCGGTGGCTGCGTTCTTCGCGGTCGAGATAGTCGAGACAGGTCGACGCATAATAGCTGCGGCGGCGGTCTTCGTTGTCGTACCAGGCGGCAAAGGCCGCTGCGGCGGCAGCCTCGACGCCTTGCGCGCGGGCGGCGTCATAGGCGGCGGCGATATCCGCCTGCATCGGCCATTCCGCCAGAGCCTGCCACATCGCCGGCTTACCCCGTTCGCGCAGGTAGTCGGCGACGACGAGACTGGTGACCGATGCGTCGGCCTCCATCGCGAAGACGGCCTGTGCATAGTCCTGCATGGTCAGCGCCGGGGTGGGGCAGGTGCCAAGCGAGAATTGCTGCACGTGGCGCAGTTCATGCACCAGAACGGCCTGACCAAGGCCAGGCGGCAGGTCGGCGGCCAGCATCAGGCGGCCGGTATCCGGTTCGAAATACCCGCGCGCGCCGATCATCGGATCGACGATACACACCTGACTGACCTCGGTGTTCAGCGTGTCGCGAAGGGCCGCAAAAGCGTTGAAGACAAGGGACAGATCGGAAAGGGACTGAGTCAGCGCAGGCAAGGTATCGAAGGGGGGCGCCGCACATTTCGTTTCAGCCCGGGCCGGGGCGGCGAGCACGCAAAGGGCAAGGAGGATGGGCATCAAGCTGCGCATGGCAAAATGGATATGCGGTTCGGGCGAAGTTGGAAAGCGCGTCATTGCCGGGTTTGGATGCCGGGCGGTGGGTGAGTGATGCGGGGCGACAGGCGGGAAGCCGCTGTTGTCGGTTTGCCTTGAGTCACGGTTTTGCTTGCTATTGGTGGGCCGACCTGTCACTGAGCAGTTGCTTAGACCTTCTATTCGACTTCTGTTTTCCTTCACCGGCGCGCAGTCTTTCGATCCAGACGCCTCTTCGCCGGGCCGCTGCATATTGCGAGTGGCATACATCAAAGGAAAACACAGATGGCCAATGGCACTGTAAAATGGTTCAACTCCACCAAAGGCTTCGGCTTCATTCAGCCTGAATCGGGCGGCAAAGACGTGTTCGTTCACATCTCGGCCGTTGAGCGTTCGGGCCTGACCGGCCTGGCGGATGACCAGAAGGTGACGTTCGACGTCGAAGCGGGCCGTGACGGCCGCGAAAGCGCGACGAACCTTCAGCTGGCGTAAGCCCTTGCCGGGCCCAGGCCCGGCCTGAGAAGAAATTTTGCGCGGCTTCCGAAAGGAGGCCGCGTTTTTTTCTTTGCAGATGATAGGCTTACGACAAGAGGGCAGCCTTCGGGTGGGGTTTCATCGGCCCTTGCGCCGCTTGTTGCCGCCCCGCTGGCCGGCCCGGCCTGCCGTTGACCGACCGCGCGACTTTACAGCGTCTTCGCTGGCTTTTTCGACCGCCTGCTGGCGGGCCAGCGGGTCGTCGTGGATCGCAAGATCGACAGCTTCCAGCCGCTTGATTTCGTCGCGCAGGCGGGCGGCCTCTTCGAATTCGAGGTTTTCGGCGGCCTTGCGCATGTCGTCGCGCAGGCCGTCCAGAACCGCCTGCATGTTCGAGCCCTGCAGCTTGTCGTCGATCTTGGCGGTGACGCGGTTCATGTCCACGTCGCCCTTGTAGAGCCCAGCCAGAATGTCGTCGACATTCTTGCGCACGGTTTCCGGCGTGATCCCGTGTTCCTCGTTATAGGCGATCTGCTTGGTGCGGCGGCGGTCGGTTTCTGCGATCGCCCGCTCCATCGAGCCCGTGATGCGGTCGGCATACATGATCACCCGGCCATCGGCGTTTCGCGCGGCGCGGCCGATCGTCTGGATCAGCGAGGTTTCGGAACGCAGGAACCCTTCCTTGTCGGCATCCAGGATGGCGACCAGACCGCATTCGGGGATGTCGAGACCTTCGCGCAGAAGGTTGATGCCGATCAGCACGTCGAACGCCCCAAGGCGCAGATCGCGCAGGATTTCGATCCGCTCGATCGTGTCGATGTCGGAATGCATGTAGCGCACGCGCACACCCTGTTCATGCAGGTATTCGGTCAAATCCTCGGCCATGCGTTTGGTCAGGGTGGTGCAGAGCGTACGGTAACCGGCGGCCGAAACCTTGCGCACCTCGTCCAGCAGATCGTCGACCTGCATTTCGACCGGGCGGATTTCGACCTGTGGATCAAGCAGCCCGGTCGGGCGGATCACCTGTTCGGTGAACACACCGCCGGTCTGCTCCAACTCCCAAGCGCCGGGGGTTGCGCTGACGAACACGGATTGCGGGCGCATGGCGTCCCATTCCTCGAATTTCAGCGGGCGGTTGTCCATGCAGGACGGCAGGCGGAACCCGTGTTCGGCCAGGGTGAACTTGCGGCGGTAGTCACCACGATACATGCCGCCGATCTGCGGCACCGAGACATGGCTTTCGTCCGCGAAAACGATGGCGTGATCGGGGATGAATTCAAACAGGGTGGGGGGCGGTTCGCCCGGAGCGCGGCCCGTCAGGTAGCGGGAATAGTTTTCGATCCCGTTGCACACGCCCGTCGCTTCGAGCATCTCGAGATCGAAATTCGTGCGCTGTTCGAGCCGCTGTGCTTCGAGCAGCTTGCCCTCGCCCACCAACTGGTCGAGCCGTTGGCGCAGTTCCTTTTTGATGTTGATGATCGCCTGCTGCATCGTCGGTTTTGGCGTCACGTAATGCGAATTCGCATAGACGCGCACACGTTCCATCGACGCGGCCTTTTCGCCGGTCAGGGGATCGAATTCGGTAATGGATTCCAGTTCTTCGCCGAAGAATGACAGCTTCCAGGCCCGGTCTTCGAGGTGGGCGGGCCAGATTTCCAGGCTGTCGCCCCGCACACGGAACGATCCCCGCTGGAAGGCCTGGTCGTTGCGCCGGTATTGCTGCGCGACCAGATCGGCCATGACCGAGCGCTGGTCGTATTCCTTTCCGACCTGCAGATCCTGCGTCATCGCACCATAGGTTTCGACCGAGCCGATGCCGTAAATGCAGCTGACCGAGGCCACGATGATCACGTCGTCGCGCTCCAGCAGCGCGCGGGTGGCCGAGTGGCGCATCCGGTCGATCTGTTCGTTGATCTGGGATTCCTTCTCGATATAGGTGTCGCTGCGCGGCACATATGCCTCGGGCTGGTAGTAGTCGTAGTAGCTGACGAAGTATTCGACCGCGTTATCGGGAAAGAACCCCTTGAATTCGCCATAGAGCTGGGCGGCAAGTGTCTTGTTCGGGGCCAGGATGATGGCGGGGCGCTGGGTTTCCTCGATCACCTTGGCCATGGTGAAGGTCTTGCCCGTGCCTGTCGCGCCCAGAAGAACCTGGTCCCGCTCGCCGGCGTCGATGCCGCCCGAAAGCTCGGCGATGGCGGTGGGCTGATCGCCGGAGGGCTTGAACTCGGTATGCACGACAAACCGTTTTCCGCCTTCGAGCTTTTCGCGGGTCTTCACGTCCGGGGCTGGGGAATGGAGGATCGGTTCCGACGCGTCGGAATGTGCGTAAGGCATGAGAATCTCCGGCTGGGCTGCTACAGATTTGATCTGTTTTTGTTCCAGTTCAAGCCCGCAGGACACATCCGGCCCAAGGGCCGCGGGAAAAACAGGCGACCGGCATTATTTGACGTTCCGGCATGTGCTTACAACCTTTGGCCTGTCAGGACAGACTGGAAACGCGAGTTTCAAAAACATCTATTTCTTGCGTGATTTCCGTTTGCGTTGCTAGTCTTCGGCTTGCAAGCAGTGTGCTAGGTTGCGCCCCCGGCTGCAACACCCACCCCTCGCTCCCCGTGGCCGGGGCATGACCATGCAGCTGTTTGCACCCCAAAGGTTTTCACACCTTGTGTTGGCCCTTGCCCCGTTGAGGGTTTTGGCCGATAACGGCTGCGCAAACTGGCAAGAGGATTCCGATGCGCGCCCGTATCTACAAACCCGCCCGCAATGCGATGCAATCCGGCACGGCCAAGTCCCGGCACTGGGTTCTGGAATATGCGCCTGCCTCGCAGCGCGAGGTGGATCCACTGATGGGCTGGACGTCGTCGTCGGATACGCAATCTCAGGTCAAGCTGCGCTTTTCCTCCAAGGAAGCCGCGCTTGAATATGCCGAAGCGCACGGGGTCGACGCGATCGTTGTCGAACCGAAGCCGCGCAAACCCAATGTCCGTCCGGGTGGCTATGGCGAGAATTTCGCGACCAACCGCCGTGGAGCATGGACCCACTAACGCTTGCGCCCGAGCGGTATCCTGCGCAAACAGGCACCAGCGGTCCCATAGCTCAACTGGATAGAGCAGCTGACTTCTAATCAGCAGGTTCGGGGTTCGAGTCCTCGTGGGATCGCCATAATTTCAAAGACTTAACGATTTAGCGATCGCCATGTTGGATCATGTTGGATCAGTGTTGTTCCCGATCTGATCCAACTACTTCTGGCGACGCAGTTGAACGATCTGGTTCGCGCCTTCGCTTCTGTTGCGCGAATAGCGGTTGGTGGTCGAGACGCTGGCATGTTGTGCGGCATCTCGCAAGGCATAGGGATCCACGCCCAAGCTCTTTGCTTCCGTGACTGCACCGGCCCGTACATCCATCATCCAGATATTCTCCGGAAGTCCGGCATCCTTGCGCATGCGCGCCCAGGCTTGGGACCAGCCGCTCGGTGTATAAGGAAGTCCACCAGACCGCATAGACCGGATGACGGGCCCAACCGGGTTCTCAGGCCGCAGCAACCGCAGCCGGGTTTGGATCTCGGGAAGAGGCGTGAGGTCGAAGAGATATGGCTCGGACAGGCTCTTCGCGGTATTCGATATGACCTTGGAGAAGCTGGTCAGATCTGCATCGAACATGTCCCATGTCAGGCCATCTTGCCAGCGTTTGCCATTGCGGATGATGCCACCTTCCTGCTCATCCGTTGGCAGCCACTGACCGCGGACGTCGACGGCGCGCAAGGTGAACTCGAACTGGATCAGGATGCCAACCGCAAAGTCTGGCAGGCCCGTGGCATCCGCGGCGGCAACGATCTGGTAGACCTGCTCCCGCGTCGGTGCCACTTGCCGGGCCGCCCCGACCTGGAACCGCATCTCTCCGAGCGTCTCTGCGACGGCAGCAGCCTCCCTGATCTGCAGGGCCTTGCCATAGCGTGCGACGCGCCGAAGCGTATTGAAGAAACGGTGGACGTACGATGCGGACCGTCCCTTGTCCTCCATCGCCTTCTGCGTCCGCTTGATCTGCTCATAGCTTAGATCCTCGATCCGCATATGTCCGATCGCGGTTTCGAGTTTGGCAAGCTGCTGGAGGTAACCGTGTTTCGTGTTTCCCTTCACTTCGTGGATTGGCGAGAACTCATCCGACTTGTACCGAGCGATTAGGTAGTGCCAGGTGCCAATTTGTATTCTTGCTTGATCCAGGCTGTCCCACCAGCGGACAAGTTCCTGCGTGAGCTGCCGGCAGCGGAGAGCGCGGTCGAGTTGGTGCTCGTCATCCGGATGGCCTGATTCTCCGACCTTGACGGATTTAACTTGGTATCCGGCTGACAGGTACTTCTTCGGGCATTTCCATCGCGCTTGTCGTGCAAGGGGATCCCGCCCGGACCACGAAAGGCATGGTGCATAGAGTGGGTCTGAGCCGTCCCACAAGGCGTCCTTAAACGGCATCGAGATTTACCTCCGTTCTGGATGTCAGATTGGATACCGCCACCGTTTTTGCATCAGGGATGCGGCGGCGATGATCTATCCAAGCATCCACGTCGGCCTTGTGGTAGTTTTTTGTAAGCGGATCCTTTTTAGGGAAACCCTCACCTTCAAGCGTGTCACGTTTGCGAAGGAACTGATCTTTGGATAGCCCAAGACGCTGCGCCACCCAGGAAACTGATCCAAATGAACTTTCTTCGCTCATTGTGAGATCTTTGCTCATGATGAATGTGTCTCCTGTAGGCATAGAGGCAGGGTTTCCGGTTCCAATCGCCGCATGGCCGTTTTCTGTCGATCAGGCCTTGGCATCATGCCCTTCGGTCGCGTCATAGATCCACTTCAGGACAGGGCCATGAATCGTGACGCTTACAGTCACAGTCGCGGGGGACTTGAACTCAAATTTCTCCGGAAGGTCCTCAAAAACCAGCCGTTTCGTATCAAAGAGTCCGCCGTAGAAGATTTCCGCAGGACCATTTTTCTCGATAGTGACCGAGACTTTTTGATCGGGGTAGTTCTTCTCGCCGAGCTGTCGAGCGAGCCTCGTCACGGCGTCAAGAATGTTGCTGTCTGATAGGTCTTTGAGCGTTGCGCCGAACGGATCGACAACCTCGTTCAATGTACTGTCCGCCAGGCCGTCGGTTGGCATAACGCAAAGCTCCAAGCGGCGGACCTCGTCCGCCGCTTGTGTCAGATTAGTTGCTCTCGCCCATGCACATACGAGTTGGACCCCTTCTTTGAGCGTGATGTCGGGATGAAAGCGGCCCCGGGCAAGCTGTCGAAGACCTTGCTTTGCCAGGGCCCGATCGACCGTGGCGAGTTCTGTGCTCTCGACTTGCATGGCGTCGGCCAAGCCAGCGATGAATTCTTTGGGCTTCATGTGATCCAGTCTCTGTCGCTCTGACTTTGTGATAAATAAAATTCACACCAAAGTAAATGGAAGGAATAAAATTCTTCCCAAAATTTCAGGAAGTGCTGCGTTTCCTGCCTCTTTCGAAGGAGCAAGGCATTAGACGCCGCAATCAATAAGCGAGGCTTCGCGCATATGCGGGAACGCCAGACGCAAACACTAAAGCAGTAACGTGGTTGGTGCGAGATCCCTTTCCATCAAAGCCATTAGCTGTCCTCTAAGGCTAACAGGGATGTTGCCAGGAGCCGAAGTAGATCCTCCGGTGTTCCAGAATTCGAGCTGGAGTTAATTATCGAGCCTTTTTATGAACAATTCTCTGGTAATTGTCGGTACCAAAAAGGCCCTCGCGTCTCATTTGATCCGTCGTGAACGGTATTCATTCGGACTTGCAGGCGTTCCTATCTGAAATGTCATGCAGCATCTGATAGCCAACTCGTCCAAATCGCACGTAGTTCGTCGGCAAGTGTCATCGGATCGAATGGCTTTGTGATTACCGCGATTGCGCCTTGCGCACGCAGCTCTTCTGCAAAATGGTCTTCAGCCTTCGCTGTAACAAACACCGTCGGTACGTCCGCCATGCCTGGAATTTCTTGAATTTCACTACGGAGTTCCTGGCCACTCATCTCTGGCATCATGACATCCAAGAGCAGAAGATGCGGCGCGAATTCCTCTGCTGAAGAGATCGCCGATTGGCCATCGCTGGATTGAAGGATCCTGAATTGACCGACGGTTTCCAGTGCGATCTGCACGATGGTGCGGATGTCTTCATCGTCATCGACATGTAGTATGCGTTCAAGTTCCATTAGTTGACCTTCGATTGGTGAGTTGCCCAA